>CAWDOW010000032.1:0-41728 GCA_963804015.1 uncultured Pseudomonadota bacterium | reverse complement strand
CGCCTGCGCTTCCTTGGCCTTGCCATAGGCCCAGTCGAGCCACGGCAGCAGCGCCTCGACATCGGAGCGTTCGACGGTCGCGCCGCACCAGACGCGCAGGCCCGGCAGCGCATCGCGATGATTGGCGAAGTCGAAGCCAACGCCTTCCTTCTCGACCAGCGCCACCAGGTCCTTCACGAAATTCCATTGCGCATCGACCGAAAGCGCGGTCACCGCGGGATCGACGATCTTCAGACAGACCGAGGTGTTGGAGCGCGTCTTCGGATCGACCGCGAGATTCTCGATCCACGGCGTCTTCGCGACCCAGTCATGGATCGCCTTGGCATTGGTATCGGCGCGCGCGATCAGGCCCTTCAGTCCGCCGATCGACTTCGCCCAGGCGAGCGTGTCGAGATAATCCTCCACGCACAGCATCGAGGGCGTGTTGATGGTCTCGCCGACGAAGATGCCTTCGTTCAGCTTGCCGCCCTTGGTCATGCGGAAGATCTTCGGCAGCGGCCAGGCGGGCTTGTAGGTCTCGAGCCGCTCCACCGCGCGCGGCGACAGAATGAGAATGCCGTGCGCGGCCTCGCCGCCCAGCGCCTTCTGCCAGGAGAAGGTGACGACATCGAGCTTGGAAAAATCCATCGGCTGCGCGAAGGCGGCCGAGGTGGCGTCGCAGATGGTCAGGCCCTTGCGATCGGCCTTGATCCAGTCCGCATTCGGGACGCGAACGCCGGAGGTGGTGCCGTTCCAGGTGAAGACGATGTCGGTGTCGCTGTCGACCTTGGACAGATCGGGCAATTCGCCGTAAGGCGCCTTGTAGGTGGTGACGTCCTTCAGCTTGAGCTGCTTTTCGACGTCGGTGACCCAGCCTTCGCCGAAGGATTCCCAGGCCAGCATGGTGACCGGGCGCGCGCCCAGCATCGACCACATCGCCATTTCGACGGCGCCGGTGTCGGAGGCCGGCACGATGCCGATCCTGTAATCGGCCGGCACCTGCAGAATTTCGCGGGTGAGATCGATGGCAAGCTTCAGCTTCGCCTTGCCCGGTTTCGAGCGGTGCGAGCGGCCTACCAAGGCGTCTTTGAGGGCTTGAAGGGTCCATCCGGGGCGCTTGGCGCAGGGGCCGGAGGAAAAATGCGGGTTAACCGGCCGCATTCCGGGCGTCGTCGTCGTCATGGTCTATCCTTCCAGATAGCACGCCCCTCGTTGGGGAGGGGTGGCCCACGGACGGGGATAAGGAAGGACAGGCGCGCCGTCAAGGACGGCGCGAAATATCTTTGGTCGATTTCGCGCTCAATCGAGGTAGTAGCGAATGCCGATGCGGAATTCGTTCGACGTCAAATCCTTCAGCGTCAACGGATTGGCGAGCGGCGGGTTGAAAGTCACGTCCCCGTAATTCAGCCGGCGGTAGCTGAAATCGACCATCCATTTCGGTGCGAAGCACCAGGCGAGGCCGGCCATATAGGCCCAGGCGAGTTCGGTCTGGGTCTGGTGCGAGGTGGTCGAGGGCGCCGACCGGCGACACATAGTCGGAAGCGCGGAAGGTCACGAAGCCGACGCCGGCGCCGACATAGGGCGTGAAGCCGTTCCAGGTGCCGAGATCGATATAGCCATTGGCGAGCATGGTCCAGGTATCGAACCGGCCGGTGAACTCGTTCGGAGTCGACGTAGTCGCCCTTGAAATTCGCCTTGCCGGCATAGTCGGTGGTGATGTCGGCGCGGAACCAGCTCCACTTGTAGCCGGCGCCGATGCCGAACATTCCGATGTCGTCGAGCTTGGCATTGGTCGGCAGCGCGATATTGTAGAGGCCCGACGGATTGGCGACGATGTCGCCGATCTTGGTTGTCGGTGCGCCAGCCGATATCGCCGCGCAGATACCAGCCCGAGACGAATTCCTGAACCGGAGCCTGCGCGGCTGGTATCGCGGCATGCGGCATGTCGGCGGCGGTAGCGCGATGCCGAACGAGGCGGCATAGCCAGTCCGAAGCGCGACGAATCAGGGCGATGACAGACTTTCGACCGACGCGTCATCACGCATTCCTTCCGGCATCGGCCCCGAACGGGGGCGTCAACAATCCGGAAACCATAATTTCCACTGGTTAAGGCTTCGCTAACCATAACCGGCGCGCGCCGCGACATTAACGAATGGAAATTGACTCTATCTTGCGGAAACGGCTGCTAAACGCACCGTTAATCTGTAACCTCTGCCGACCGCAGAACGTTTGGCCGCGTCGGAGCGGTGACATGAAAGAACACAAGCAACGCCTCGAATGGGTCGACTACGCGCAAGGGCATCTCGATCATTCTGGTCGTGATGATGCATTCGACGTTGTCGAGCGAAGACGCGTTGCGGTCACGTCGGCTGGCTGCATGAAGTCGTCGCCTTCGCCAAGCCGTTCCGCATCCCCGCCTTCTTTCTGATCGCCGGCCTGTTCGTGCGCGCTCGATCGATGCGGACTGGCGCAGCTTCCTCGATCGCAAGGTGCTGCATTTCGTCTATTTCTATGTGCTGTGGCTCACCATCCAGTTCGCCTTCCGCACGCCGGGCTATGTCGCGGAAGCCGGCGTGGCCGGCGCGGTGCACAATTATCTGCTGGCCTTCATCGATCCGTTCGGCACGCTGTGGTTCATCTATCTGCTGCCGGTCTTCTTCCTGGTGACGCGGCTGACGCGAAAAGTGCCGCCGGCGCTGATGCTGCTGATCGGCGCGGCGCTCGAAATCGCGCCGATCGAGACCCACTGGACGCTGATCGACGAATTCGCCGCGCGCTTCGTCTATTTCTATGCCGGCTATCTGTTCGGCGGCCTGGATCCTCGCGCGAGGCCGACCGAAGGTCGCGCTCGCCATGTCGCTGCCGGCGCTCGCGACGCTGCTGGCATGGGGCTGCGCTCAATCTCTGGCTCGTCAAGCACGATCTCGCGGACGCTGCCGTTCATCTCGCTGGCGCTCGGCTTTGCCGGCGCCGCGGCGGTGATCGTCGATCTCGGTCGCTGCTGGCGCAATATCGCCTGCTCGATTTCATCCGCTATTGCGGGCGCAACTCGATCGTCATCTATCTCGGCTTCTTCCTGCCGATGGCGGTGACCCGCGTCGCTGCTGGTGAAATCCGGATGGATCACCGATGCCGGCACGGTCGCGGCCCTCGTCACGCTCGGTCGCGGTGATCGTGCCGCTGATCCTGTACTGGATCGTGCGCGGCACGGCGCTGAATTTCCTGTTCGAACGGCCCGAGCGCTTCCGGCTGATCAAGCGGACAGCCGCTGCGCCTGCAACCGGCCGAATAATTCCGATCAAAAGAAAAAAGGCGGGGCATCGGCCCCGCCTTTTCGATTCCGATCTTGCCTGTCCGAAGGCAATCAGCCCTTCATCAGCCCTTGCGCATCAGCGGCGGGGGCGGCGAATAGACCGGCGCCGGCGGCGAATAGACCGGAGGCGGCGGCGAATAGGCCGGCACCGCGAACGGAGCGGATAGTTGTCGCCGCCGTTGAGCGATTCCAGCGCAGCGCCAGCTTGATGTCGTGCGAGGTGACGGCGTTGAACAGCATCGGATTGTAGACCGAATTGCTGCCGGTATAGGTGATCAGGTCGCCGGACTGGAAATCGCCGAGATTGACGTAGCGATAGGCGATTTCCGCGGTGAAGTTCTTGCGTGACCTTGTAGGCGAGACCCGCGTGCAGCGCCCAGGCCATTTCCCATTGCGAATTGGCTGTCGGCGTAGGCGATCGCCCGGTATTGGGCACGTTCACGTCGCGGAAATTGTCGATCGTGTTGCGCGAATAGCCGATACCGGCGCCGACGAAGGGCGTGACGCACCACCAGGTGCCGAGATCGATATAGGCGTTGGCCAGGAACAGCCATTCCGACTTGGTGCCGTAATAGTCGTTGGCGCCGCCCGGATAGGTGTCGAGGCCGCGGAAGGCGGTCTTGCCGCGATATTCGCCGGTCACGTCGACGCGGAACCAGTTCGTTGAACATGTAACCGACGCCGAGACCGAACAGCATGCCGGTGTCGAAGTCCTTGTTGCAGGACCGTGACGCTCGGAGTCGAACAGCACGTTGTCGATCGATTTGACCTTCTGATTGGTCATGCCGATATCGCCGCGCAGATACCAGCCGCCGAATTGCTCGACCACCACCGGCGCCGCCTTGTAAACCATCGGCATATCGGCGGCGCCCGCCGGAGCAGCCATCGCCGCTGCCGCGGCAATCCCTGCAATCAAACTTGTTTGAATACTTCTCATGATCCGTCCTCACTCGGCGAATTGGTGAGGCGACCATCGCAGCAATTGCTTAAGCAGCGCTTAACCTTGATTTTTAACCGTGCTTTTTAACGATTGCGCGACGCGAAGGTCTAACGTCGGCGCTGGCGGTTTGTACCGCAAGCGTTCCGGAAAAATTTACCGCTCATTAACCGTTGCGAATCGGCGCGAAAAATTTGCGCGGCGAAGATGCGCGCTCCGCCGCGCATCGAATAACGCATTGCCGCGATTCGGCAGATTCTCAGTCTGTCCTTCAACTCGCCGATATGGTGCTGCGAGTAGAGTTCGACGCCGACCTTCTCGACCAGACCGAGCTGGGTTTCGAGGAAGTCGATGTGATGCTCCTCGTCCTTCATCAGCTTTCGAACAGGTCGCGCGAGACATAGTCCTTCACCGAATGACAATAGGTCGCCGCCTCCTGATAGAGCGCGCGCGCGTCGATCTCGGCGGCGAGATCGCAGGTCAGCACTTCCTTGACGTTCTGTCCGATGCGCAGCGGGTCGAGCACCTGCATGTTCGGGAAGCCGTCGAGGAACAGGATGCGCGCCGTGAACTTGTCGGCGTGGTGCATTTCCTCGATCGATTCCTCCTTCCACTTCTTGGCGAGATCCTGGAAGCCCCAATTGTCGAGAATCCGGTAATGCAGCCAATACTGGTTGATGGCGGTGAGCTCGCTGCGCAGGCCCTTGTTCAGATATTCGATGACCTTGGGGTCGCCCTTCATGCCGATAGTCTCCTGCGATGCCGCATAAACTGATTAGAGAAGCTCTAAACAAGCGGGACGGGTTCCGGCAAGGGCGTGCGACGCCGCGGCCGGGGGAACCGCGCGGCGCTCTCAGAGCAGCAAAGGCAGCGGATCAGGCGGCTTCGGTGGAAAGCGGCTGCCCGGTAAGCGGGCAGACCGGGCAGCCCACCTGGCAGGCGCCGGCCAGCGCCTCGTCCATGATGCCCTTGATGGTGCGCGCGCAGCGGCCGCATTGCGGGCTGCAGCCGAGGCAGCCATAGACCTCGCCGGCCGTGCGCGGACGCTCGGTATGGCAGGCCGTCCGGATGGCGCTGTCGGTGAGGACGTTGCAGGAACAGACGATCATGAACGGAAGGTCTTCGGCACGACCGGTTAGTTCAATCTGAAACCATCGATAGCGGGACTCCCGGGGCCCCGCAAATGAGAAACATCAAATTTATACGTTATCTAAAGTGACCGTTCGCGACGCATCAATGTTCGCCAGCGCGTCCCCGCGAAAGCGGGGACCCAGCGCAAAAAGCGACTGGATTCCCGCTTGCGCGGGAATGAGCGGAAATCTGGTGTGCTTCCGAAGACGAGTTACGCCGCCGCCTGGGTCAGCGCCTCGACGATCTCGTCGACCACCTCCTCGACCAGATATTGGTCGTCGCCCTCGCCCATCACCCGGATCACCGGCTCGGTGCCGGAGGGGCGGATCACCAGGCGGCCGTTGCCGTTCAGGCGCGCCTGCGCGCCGTTGATGGCGAGCTTCACCGTCGGCGTCCTCGAGCGGCTTGCCCTGCTTGTAGCGCACATTCTTCAGCACCTGCGGCAGCGGCTCGAACCGGTGGCAGACTTCGGAGACCGGCTTGTTCTGCCGCTTCACCACCGCCAGCACCTGCAGCGCCGCCACCAGGCCGTCGCCGGTCGTGGTGTAATCCGACAGGATGATATGGCCGGATGGCTCGCCGCCGAGATTGAAGCCGTGCTCGCGCATGTGTTCGAGCACATAGCGGTCGCCGACCGGGGTGCGCGCGAGCGACAGGCCGATCGCCTTGAGATGCCGCTCGAAGCCGAGATTGGACATGATGGTGGCGACCACGCCGGGCTTGGCGAGCCGGCCGTCGTCCTTCCAGCTTCCGGCGATCACCGCCATCAACTGATCGCCGTCGACCAGATGGCCCTTTTCGTCGACGATCACCACGCGATCGGCGTCGCCGTCGAGCGCGATGCCGACATCGGCGCGCATCTCGCGCACCTTGGCGGACAGCGCCGCGGGCTCGGTCGAGCCGCAATCCTTGTTGATGTTGAAGCCGTCGGGATCGACGCCGATGCGAAATCACCTCGGCGCCCAGTTCCCACAGCGCTTCCGGCGCGACCCGTAGGCGGCGCCGTTGGCGCAATCGACCACCACGCGCAGACCGTCGAGCGACAGGTCGCGCGGCAGGGTGCGCTTGGCGAATTCGATATAGCGGTCCTGCACGCCCTCGATGCGCTTGGCGCGGCCGAGATCGGCGGATTTGGCAAGCCGGCGCGAGACATCCTGCTCCATCACGCGCTTCGATCTCGCGCTCGACCGCGTCGGACAGCTTGTAGCCGTCCGGTCCGAACAGCTTGATGCCGTTGTCGTCATAGGGGTTGTGCGAGGCCGAAATCATCACGCCGAGATCGGCGCGCATCGAGCGCGTCAGCATCGCGACCGCCGGCGTCGGCATCGGGCCGAACAGCAGCACGTCCATGCCGACCGAGGTGAAGCCCGCGACCAGCGCGGTCTCGATCATGTAGCCGGACAGACGCGTATCCTTGCCGATCACCACGCGGTGGCGGTGCTCGCCGCGCTGGAACACGATGCCCGGCCGCCTGGCCGACCTTGAGCGCGAGCTCGGGCGTGATCACGGCATTGGCGCGGCCGCGAATGCCGTCAGTTCCGAAAAAACGACGTGTCACGCTGGACCCCCCGCACGCGTTAGCCCAGTTAACCCTCGGGTCCGCTTATAGGGGGATACTAGCCAAAATGGCTTCAAAAGTTATGAGCAAAAATTGCAGCCGGCCGCGGCCGGCCGGAATTAGCGTTAACAGCCTGCACGAAAGCGCTTTTTGCCGCTGTTCAGATCGCGTCCTTGTCTTTCTTGCTGGGCGCCGGCTGCGTCACATTCACCGGATCGGAGCCCGGAAAGCTCTCCTCCAGCCCCTCCTCCAGCGCCTTGTCGAGCCGCTCCTTTCCAGCCGCTCCTTTTTCTCCTGCTCGGACTCGTGTCCGCTTTGCTTCTTGCCTGCGCTCATGTCTCAAGTCCTTTTCTGCACGGCAAAGGGCAGAAATGATCGGCGCCGTTTCCCGCGCTTTTTCCGCGCCCGCGCGCTATGCTACTCCGAACGGCATATGGGATGGAAACGCCGATGACGCCAATCACCTGCATCGAAGACCTGCGCCAGCTTGCCGAGAGGCGCGTGCCGCGCGCCTTCTTCCAGTATGTCGATTCCGGCTCCTATGCCGAGGAGACCTTCCGCGCCAACCGCACCGACATGGAGCGCATCAAGCTGCGCCAGCGCGTGCTGGTCAATGTCGACAAGCGCGACCTGTCCACCACCATCGTCGGGCAGAAGGCCTCGCTGCCGATCGCGCTGGCGCCGATCGGGCTGTGCGGCATGCAGCACGGCAACGGCGAAATCCTCGCGGCGCAAGCCGCCAACGAGGCCGGCATTCCGTTCTGCATGTCGACCATGTCGATCTGCTCGATGGAGCAGGTGGCGGAGGCGACCAAGAAGCCGTTCTGGTTCCAGGTCTATGTGATCCGCGACCGCGGCTTCATCGCCGACCTGATCGCGCGCGCCAAGGCCGCGAATTGCTCGGCGCTGGTGCTCACCGTCGACCTTCAGGTGCTCGGCCAGCGCCACCGCGACATCAAGAACGGCATGACGGTGCCGCCGAAGATCAAGCTCGCCAATGTGCATCGACATCATGTCGCAAGCCGCGCTGGGCGTGAGCATGCTGAATGCCAAGAGCAAGACCTTCGGCAATCTCGCCGGTCACGTGAAGGGCATGGAGGGCGTCAATTCGCTCGCGCAATGGACCGCACAGCCAGTTCGATCCGACGCTGAGCTGGCAGGACGTCGAATGGATCCGCTCGCTGTGGCCGGGCAAGCTGATCATCAAGGGCATCCTCGATGTCGAGGACGCGAAGCTCGCGACCAAGAGCGGCGCCGACGCGATCGTCGTGTCCAATCACGGCGGCCGTCAGCTCGACGGCGCGCCATCCTCGATCTCGATGCTGCCGAAGATCGCCGACGCGGTCGGAAACGACATCGAGGTGATGTTCGACGGCGGCATCCGCTCCGGGCCAGGATCTGTTCCGCGCGCTCGCGCTCGGCGCCAAAAGCTGCCTGATCGGCCGCGCCTACATCTACGGGCTCGGCGCGCTCGGCGGCGCGGGCGTCACGACGGCGATCGACATCATCCGCAAGGAGCTCGACATCACCATGGCGCTGACCGGCGTCACCCGGATCGCCGACATCGGCCGCAACGTGCTCGCGACCGAGACGGTGCCGGAAGAGACCCATGTGCTGGAGATGGCCGAGCGCAAGGCGGCGGCACGGTAACTTACCGGGCCGTCCCCGCTTCGCGGGGACGACTGGAAATTGATGCACGGAGCCCCCTTCAGCCGCGCCGCGCCGCCTCAATCGCGGCGACGTCGATTTTCCCCATTTCCATCATCGCCTCGAAAGCACGCCTTGCTTCATCGCCGCCGGCCGCAAGCGCATCGATCAGCACGCGCGGCGTGATCTGCCAGGAAATTCCCCACTTGTCCTTGCACCAGCCGCACGCGCTCTCCTGCCCGCCATTGCCGACGATGGCGTTCCAGTAGCGGTCGGTCTCTTCCTGATCTTCGGTCGCGATCTGGAACGAGAAGGCTTCGTTATGCGTGAACACAGGCCCGCCATTGAGGCCGAGACAGGGTATGCCGAGGACCGTGAATTCCACCGTCAGCACATTGCCCTTCTTGCCGCCGGGATAGTCGCCGGGCGCAAGGCGCACAGCACGAACCACGCTGTCGGGAAAGGTCGCAGCATAGAAGCGGGCGGCAGCCTCGGCGTCCTTGTCGTACCACAGGCAAATGGTGTTCTTGAGACATGCGCTTGGCCACTTCTTCTGGAAAGCTTTGAGCGTTTACGCTCCCCGCGAATTAGCGGGTGACGCCAGTTACCACCAGCTCTGAGAATATCGGCGTCCCCGCGATCGCGGGGACGACCCAAATTGCTTGCTATTCCTTGCGCAGCCCGAGCGCCGTGATCAGCGATGTCATCGACGCAACCTCCTCCGCCACCAGCCGCGCCATTTCTTCCGGCGTAGAGGTCGCGACCTGCGCGCCTGCCGCCTCGAGCTGCTTGATCACATCGGGATCCTTGGCGGCCCGCACGAACTCGGCATTGAGTTGTCGTCACCACCGCGGCCGGCGTTCCGGCGGGTGCCGCGAGACCGAACCAGTTCGCCACCCGCTCCTTGGCGAGGCCCGCCTCGATCAGGGTCGGCACATTCGGGATCTGATCGATCCGCGCCTCCGCATCGATGACCAGACCTTTCAGCTTCTTGTCGTCGATATGCGGCTTGGCCGCGATATACGACAACAGGCCGAAATCGATCCGTCCGGTCACGAGATCGGCGATCATCGGCGGACCGCCGCGATAATGCACGTATTGCATCGGCGTGCCGGTCGCGAGCGCGATCTTGGCGCCGAGCAGATGCGCCGGAGCAGCCGGCGCCGGGCGTGCCGAACGACAGGCCGCCGTCCTTCTTCTTGGCGAGCGCGAGCAATTCCGAAAGCGTCGTCGCCGGAGAATTCGGCCGGCACCGCCAGCAATTGCGCGAGCCGGAATGTCAGCGTGATCGGCTGGAAGCCGCGAATGGGATCGAATGGCGGATGGGCTTTGCATCGCCGGGATCGAGGCGAACTGCGCGCCGACCACCGTCAGCAGCGTGTAGCCGTCCGGTGCTGCGCTCTCGACCGCTTTGGCCGCGACCGCGCCGCCGGCGCCGGTCCGGTTTTCGACCACGACCTTCCAGCCGGTATTCTTCGCCACCGCATTGGCATAGGCGCGGGTCGCCAGATCGGTGACGCCTCCGGGCGCAACGCCCACCAGGATCGTGATCGGCCGCGTTGGGAAATCCTGCGCGTGGGCCGCTGCGCGGGACAGAAGCATGGCCGCGACAAGGCACGGCATCGTCAACGGACTTCGCATCGTGGGGATTCCCTGCCTGACGAATTATTGGCGCTGAAGCGTGATGGAAACATCGACCCGCGCAGCCGCATCTTTTGTGTTCGCGAGGTTGTCGTCAAGGCGACTTCGTTGACGGCGCGCTCGGGGAGGCAGATCTCTCCGCTCGACGGATAGTTTTCCGCCCCATCGGCTTACCATCCGCCTTTACACAACTTTACATCCCGGACATTCGCGCGAAACGGCAGCGTTCCAGATTGCTCTCGTGGTCATCCCCCGAACCACAATGCAATCAAGGAGCCTTCCATGTCCGACCCGCACGAACACACAGGCGATCGCCCGATCCCGCAATCCACTCCGCCGGTACCGCGCAGCAAGCGCAGCCGCACCCTTCTCTTCGCCACCCTCATCGTCGCCGCCGGCCTGACCGGCGCCGCCGTCACCAAGGCGGTCAGCAATCCGTTCGGTTTCGGACCGGGCTTCCACGGCGGCATGCGCGGACCGCTGGGGCGCGTCCGCTCGATCCCGCCCAGATCGAGGATCGCGCCGACCGCATGGTGCGTCATCTCGGCGTCGAACTCGATGCCACCACCGACCAGCAGGAGAAGCTTCGCACCATCATGCGCGGCATGCTGAAGGACGTGCTGCCGGCGCGCGAGAAAGCCTTCAACGCACGCCGTCAGGCGCGCGAGCTTCTGACCGCAACCACTATCGATCGCGGCGCGATGGAGAAGCTGCGCGCCGAGCAGATCGCGCTCGCCGACACCGTATCCAAGCGTGTCGTGCAGGCGCTCGGCGACGCCGCCGAGGTGCTGTCACCCGAACAGCGCCGCAAGCTGAACGACCGCATCCCCCCGGTCGGCAGCTTCGGCCCGCCATGGCGCCGGCGGCTGAGCCTCCCGGCGCCTACCTCCCCTTCGCCCGGGGAGGTTCGGGTGGGGGTCAGTTATCGTCCCCTCGACAGATGACCCCCACCCCTCTCTGCTCAGGAGCATCATGCCGAAAAGTGTGAAGCGGTTTTCGGACAACATGATGCTCCGATGTAATAAAGTGCCGCTGTGACCGACCGCATCCTGATCATCGAAGACGACAAGCGGCTGGCCGAGATGGTGTCGAACTATCTCGGCGAAGCCGGCTTTGCGACCGCAGTGTCGCGCACCGGCATGGGCGGCATCGCGCTGCATGACCGCGAGCCGTTCGACATCCTGATTCTCGACCTGATGCTGCCGGACATGGACGGCCTCGATGTCTGCCGCCGCATCCGCGAGAAATCCGAAACCCCGATCCTGATGCTGACCGCGCGCGGCGACGCCATGGACCGCGTGGTCGGCCTCGAAATGGGCGCCGACGATTATCTGCCCAAACCGTTCGAGCCGCGCGAATTGCTCGCGCGGTTGCGAGCGCTGCTGCGCCGCGCGAAGTCCGGCGCCAGGCCGGACGTGCTGCGCTTCGGCCGGCTGGAGATCGATACCGGCGCGCGGCAGATCCGGCTCGACGGCGAGGAGCGCGCGCTCACCTCCTATCAATTCGCGCTGCTGCTGGCGCTGGCGCAAAGCGCCGGCCGCGTGCTGTCGCGCGACGCGCTGATGAACCTGATGAAGAGCGAGCCGCTGGAAGCCTTCGACCGTTCGATCGACGTGCATGTCTCGCGCATCCGCGCCGCGATCGAGGACGATCCGAAAAAGCCGAAGCGCGTCATCACCGTGCGCGGCGCCGGCTATGTGTTCGCCAAGGTGCAGGACTGAGTAGCGGATGACGCACTGCAGCGCAACCCGATCCTCCGCTCATTCCCCGCGAAGGCGGGGAATCGCAGTCGTTTCGCTGATAGCGCTTCGTTCGCCGGATCGCCCGCTTTCGCGGGGACGAGCGAGAAGGATCGGCGCGCCCGCATGAAGCGCCTCTATCACAAAATCTATCTGACCATCGTGGTCGCGCTGCTGCTGGTGGTGCTGGTCGCCGGCGGCGATCTGGCGCTTCGGCAGCCGCCGGGCCGGTCGCCGAAGGCTTCGAGGTCGCGGGCGAACTTGCTCGCGGCGGTGCTGCCGCCGGCCGACGCACCGGCCGCGGCGCAACAGGACGCGATCCGGCAGTTCGCGCAACGCCTGCGCACCAATCTCGCGCTGTTCGACAAGGACTTGCGACTGATCGCCTCCTACGGCGATCGCGCCGCTCCCGCGCCCGCATCGCGCCGCCCGGGCTTCATGCCCGGCGCCGGCGCCTGGGCGATCCCGCTGCCGGACGGACGCTGGATCGTCGGCGCGCGCGCCGCCGCGCGGACGCCATCCCGCCATCGGCCTGATCCTGCTGCTCGGCGGCATCGCGCTGGTGATCGCGCTCTGCGCCTATCCCGGTGGTGCGCGGACTGACGCGACAGGCTCGAGCGCCTGCAGGACGGCGTCGAGACGCTCGGCGCCGGCAATCTCACCGCGCGCGTCGAAGGTGCGAGGGCCGCGACGAGGTGGCGCGGCTGGCGCAGAGCTTCAACCGCTCGGCCGCGCGCATCGAGGAACTGGTCAACGCGCATCGGCTGCTGCTGGCGCATGCCTCGCACGAGATCCGCACGCCGCTGTCGCGCATCCGCCTCGGCATCGAAATGCTGAGCCAGAACCCGGACCCGAAATACAAGGCAGGTCTCGAACAGGACATCGCCGAACTCGACGCGCTGGTCGACGACATCCTGCTGGCGAGCCGGCTCGACATGAACAAGACGCTTGCCGCAGCGCGAGCACGATCGACCTGCTGGCGCTCGCGGCGGAAGAAGGCGCGCGCTACGACGATTGCAAGGTCGAAGGCGAAGCGGTCACCGCCGCCGCCGATCCGCGGCTGCTGCGTCATCTGATCCGCAACCTCCTGGACAATGCCGACCCATCACGGCGCGCCGCCGTTGCGCGTCGAGGTGAGGCGCGATGGCGGCAACGCGGTCATCGACGTGATGGATGCCGGCGCCGGCATCCCGGACGCCGAACGCGAGCGCGTGTTCGTGCCGTTCTTCCGGCTCCACGGCGAGACCAAGGGCTCCGGCCTCGGCCTGTCGATCGCGCGCCAGATCGCGCGCCTGCATGGCGGCGACGTCGTCGTGATGCCGTTCAGCGAGCGCGGCAGTTGCATCCGCGTAGCTGCTGCCGATGACATCGGCGGCTTGAACGGCTGAACGTGATCGCGGCGCGCAACTCGAACAGGCTTGAGCGTTCGCCGTCAAGGCGCGGAAAATTATTCGGCCGGCTTCGCTTGGACGCCATCGCGATCGGCGGCCGTCGGCAGCAGGCAGCGCCGCGCCGGCTCGTCACCTCAAGCTCGGCGATCCGGTGATCGATCTGCTCGATCACATGGCGCGAGAACGGGCCGAGATGCAGATAGAACGCCATCAGCGTCACGATGGTGCGCAGTGAGCTCGGATTCGTCGTCGCGCATTGCACCAGGATCTGCTTGAACTCGTCGCGCGCGCCCGGCAGCCGCTCGACGATGCGCGCCACCGTGCTCTGGAATTTGCGCCGGGTATCGCCGGTCGCGCTCTGGTGCGCCCGCGTTGGAATTGTCGAGCAGCTTGACGAGCTTGCGCAGCCGCCCGGCAAAGGCTTCCGGCTCGTAGGCCTTCTGCAGGATATCCCGGTAGTCGAGTCAGGATGTCCTTGCGCGGCCGCAGCGTGTCGTAATTCAGGCCGAGCGTGCATTGATCGGCGCGGCTCGATGCGAATTCGGGCGGCGGATGCAGCCGGCCCTCCTTGGTGAGGCGGCGCGTGAGCTGTGTGTTGGGCAGCGCGTAGAGCAGGCCGACCATGCAGACCGGAATCGCCGACTTCCTCGATCAGCTCGACCATCGCGTCGGCCATGCCGGACTTTTCGTTGTCGAAGCCGACGATGAAGCCCGCGGTCACGAACATGCCGGCGGCGTTGATCTTGTGGACGCTGTCGGGGATGCTGCGGCGCGTATTCTGCTTCTTGCGCATCTGCACCAGCGTCTCGGGATCGGGGCTTTCGATGCCGACGAACATGCCGACGAAATTCGCCTCGTTCATCAGCCGCAGCAATTCGTCGTCGTCGGCGAGATTGAGCGAGGCCTCGGTGGTGAACTCGAACGGATAATCGTGCGCTTCGAGCCATGCCTTGAGGTCGCGGCAGGAACGCCTTCACCGCCTTCTTGTTGCCGATCAGATTGTCGTCGACGAAATCGACATGCCCGCGATAGCCGAGCGCGTAGAGCGCATCGAGCTCCGCCAGCATCTGCGGCGTGGACTTGGTGCGCGGCACCCGGCCGTACAGCTCGATGATGTCGCAGAATTCGCAGGTGAACGGACAGCCGCGCGAGAACTGCACGCCGACATAGAGATAGCGATCGAACTTCAGGAGATCGAAGCGCGGGATCGGGGTCTTGCGCACATCGATCTCGAATTTCTTGGCCGGTGAACACGCCCTCGCGCGCGCCGCCTTCCCAGGCCGCGATGAAATCGTCGATCACGTCCTCGACTTCGCCCAGCACCTGGAAATTCGCCTTGGCGTAGAAATGCGGAACCGAGGTCGCGCCGGCCCGCCGATGGCGACCGGCTTGCCGCGCTCGCGGCACAGATTCGATGATCTCCAGCAGGTCGTCATGCTGGGGCAGCATGCCGCCGGTCATGACCAGATCGGCCCAGCCGAGATCGCTGTCGGTGAGGTCCTCGACGTTGCGGTCGAGCAGCCGCAGGTTCCATGACGACGGCAGCATCGCCGCGACCGTGATCAGGCCGAGCGGCGAAGTCGGATAGCGGGCGCCGAAAATCTCGCAGGCCGCCGCGAAGTTCCAGAATGTCTCGCCGGCGAAGCGCGGATAGACCAACAGAACGTTGCACGCGCGCGGCGCGATTTCGACGTTTCGTCGGCCCGGGCTAAATCCACACGTCACGCTAGGCCGGAAGCGCGTGCAAGTCCATGCGACACGGTGAGCCGTTCGCTTCAGGGTGCCTGCATACCCGGAAACCACGCAGAATGAGCAAAATGGATCATTTCGCTCCGCGCCGCAGCATGACTCATAAGCGGGCGCGATATCGTTGAAGCGGTGAAACAGCGCCAGCCCAGTCCCGGCGCGACATGCTTCAGGATCGCCTCGATGACATGGGCGTTGTAGTCGACGCCGAGCTGGTTCGGCACCGTCAGCAGCAGCGTGTCGGCCTCGGCGATCGCCTCGTCCTGCCTTCAGCTGCTCGATCAGCACGTCCGGTTCCGCGGCGTAGCTGCGGCCGAAGATCGCGCGCTCCTTCTCGCTCGAGGAAGCCGATCTGGTCCTCGCTCTCGCTCGTCGCCGCCGAAATACATCGCGGTCGCGATCGTCGATCAGCGCGAAGATGCTGCGGCTCACCGACACGCGCGGCTCGCGCGCGTGGCCGGCCTCCTTCCAGGCCGCGCGGAAAGTCCGGATCTGCTCGGCCTGCTGGACGTGGAACGGCTCGCCGGTCTCGTCGATCTTCAGCGTCGAGCTTTGCAGGTTCATGCCGAGCTTGGCCGCCCATTCCGCCGTGGCGTTGGTGCCGGCGCCCCACCAGATGCGCTCGCGCAGGCCCTCCGAATGCGGCTCGAGGCGCAGCAGCCCGGGCGGATTCGGAAACATCGGCCGCGGATTGGGCTTGCGCGAAGCCCTCGCCCGCGCAGCAGCATCGAGAAACACCTCGGCTGTGGCGCCGCGCCATGTCGGCATCGGTCTTGCCCTCGGCCGGCGCGTAGCCGAAATAGCGCCAGCCATCGATCACCTGCTCGGGCGAGCCGCGGCTGAAATGCCGAGCTGCAGCCGCCCGCCGGCGATGAGGTCGGCCGCGCCGGCATCCTCCGCCATGTAGAGCGGGTTCTCGTAGCGCATGTCGATCACCGCGGTGCCGATCTCGATGCGCTTGGTCCTCGCGCCGCACGCCGCCAGCAGCGGAAACGGCGAGCCGAGCTGGCGGGCGAAATGATGCACGCGGAAATAGGCGCCGTCGGCGCCGAGCTCCTCGGCCGCGACCGCAAGCTCGATCGATTGCAGCAGCGCGTCGGCGCCGGAGCGCGCCTGCGACTGCGGCGACGGGGTCCAGTGGCCGAAGGAGAGGAAGCCGATTTTTTTCATGGCGATTTCTTCATGGCGACTTTTTCACGAGGAGGCCGTTTGCGGGAAGCGTTCGGAGAAACGCCTTATCTGGTGCGGGATCGGCTTTGCAACAGATGGCTGCCGCGCAGGGGCCGCATGCGCGGCGCGCAAACTCGGAGCGTTCCCTCCCCCTTACGGGGGAGGGTCAGGGAGGGGGTGAATTGCAGGCACCGCGTTTGCTGTCCACGGCGCTCGGAATCCCAAAGATACGGGGTCACGGCAACATTACATTCGATCCTCCGCGGCTATCGTGACGGCGCTTGCCAAGCCCGCGGACCCGTGTCACCGGAATTGCCATGAGCTCCGAAGTCGCGATCGGCGGTCAGAAGCTTGAGCCGCATCGCCTGCGGGCGGCGGTGCTGGGCGAAGTGCATGCGCGCCCGTTCACGCCGCTGTCGACACCCGCCCGCGTCCTGCATTTTGCTTTCGACACCGCCGGTGGGCACGCGCAGGCCGACCGTATTGCTCTGGCCGAATTGTGTACCCGGTACGGCATCGCGCCGCCTCGGCTCGCCGACAAGCACTTCCATCTCGGCTTCGCCGGCACCCAGCTGCGCTGGGAGCAGCATTCCGAATTCACCACCTACACTTTCGAGCTGGCGGCCGATCCGGAGGCGATGCCGTTTCACCCGGCGGCGTCCTCGCTCGCCTCGCCGATGGCGCTGGTGCCGCAACCGGGGCCGCTGCTGGTCGCCATCGATCTGCATCTGATGGCCGACAAGCCGGACCGGCTTGCGGTCGAGCGGCATTTCAACCGGCCGAGCCTCGCGGTCGCGGAAAACTCCGACGGCACCGCGGTCTATGCGACCGATTTCCTGACCGATCCCGACGGCTATGTACGCATCCTGGTACTCGACCGCGGTCTCGGTGCCGAGCGCGCCGGCGCACTGGCGCAGCGTCTTCTCGAACTCGAAACCTATCGCACGCTCGCTTTGCTGGGGCTGCCGAAAGCTCAGGAACTCGCGCCCTCGATCAACCGCATCGAAAGGCGCATGGCGGAGTTGACCGAAGAATTGCGGAGTGCGTCGGCGCTTGCCGATAACAGCCGCATGCTGGACGAACTCACTGCCCTTGCCGCCGAACTCGAAGCCGGCGCCGCCGGAAGCCTGTTTCGTTTCGGCGCCAGCCGCGCCTATGACGAGATCGTGCAGACGCGGCTTCGCATCATCGGCGAGCGCAAGGTCGGCGGCTTGCCGACCTGGTCGTCGTTCCTCGCTCGCCGTATGGCGCCGGCAATCCGCACCTGCGCGACCACCGAGGAGCGGCAGGCCAATCTGTCGCGCAAGCTCGCACGCGCCGCGAATCTGCTGCGCACGCGCGTCGATGTCGAACTCGAGCAGCAGAATATGGAATTGCTGAAATCGATGAATGCGCGCACGCGCCTGCAATTGCGCCTGCAGGCGACGGTAGAAGGGTTATCGGTCGCGGCAATCAGCTATTACGTGGTCGGGCTGTTCGGATATGTGGTGAAGGGCGCGCATGACGCGGGCCTTCACATCGATCCGACCTTGGCGACGGCCGCCTTCGTTCCGGTCGCCGTGCTGGCGATCTGGTGGGTGGTGCGGCGCATCAGATCCCGGCATATCGGCCGCGAGGTTTGACGCGACGTCACATCGGCGGAGCGATGCCGCGGCCGACATTGACCCGCGCGACATTGTAGGTGCCGTCCGGCTGCGGCACCGCAGCGATGATGAAGATTTTCGCGCCCGGCTTCAGCTCGGCCTTGTCGCCCGGCAGATAGGTCACCAGCGCCGCATCCTTCGGCACGATGATCTTCTTCTCGCCGTCCTTGTATTTGACCATGATGGTCTGGCCGTCGACGCCGGCAACCGTTTCAGCAACCGTCGCATTGGTCATGGTGCTGCCCGGCTGCACGTCCCAGGGGCCGAAGCCCTCGGCCACGCCGCGCAACGGCTTCCGGGAAGATATGAACATGCAGCGCGCGCTGGCTGCCATCCGGCTGCGGCATCGCGGAGACGCCGATATAGCTGTTCGGCTTGATGTCCTCGATCTTGATCGGAACGATGGCCGCCACGCTGACATTGTCGGCGAGCCTGCATCTTCAGTTCCTTGCCGTCGCGCGACTTGACCGTCATCATCGGTCCATCGACCGCGATCACCTCGCCGCGCACACGGACCGGCTTGTCCTGCGCCAGGGCCTCGCCCGCGAGGAACAGGCCGGCAATCGCGGCAACGGCGAACGACAATCGGATGTAAGCGATCATGGCGTTCTCCCTGATCCGGCGACGTTATACGCCGCGCATGCGGGAGAACACCGAGGACGATGGCTATTCCCTTTCTCGTCATGGCCGGGCTTGTCCCGGCCATCCACGTCCTCGTTGATTCAGACGTGGATACCCGCGACAAGCGCGGGTATGACGATAACGGCGTGCGTTTCAATAATACCCGGCGTCGAACCGCCATCGACCGGGATCGCGGCGCCCTGGATGTGCCGGCCCTTCTCGCTGCACAGAAACAGCGTCAATTCCGCGATATCGGCGGGCTCGGCCATGCGCTTGATGCCGTCGCGCGCGACCGCAGCAGCGCTGATCTCGTCCGATGGTCTTGCCGGCGGCGCTGGCACGCTGCGCGAACAGATCCTGCACGCGGTCGGTCGCGGTCAGGCCGGGATGGATGATGTTGACGTTGACGCCATCCTTCATGCCGAGCCGCGACAGGCCCTTGGTGAAATTGGCCATCGCCGCATTGCACGAACCGCCGATCAGAAAATCGGAGCTTGGGGTGCGCGCGGCACCTCCCCCGATATTGACAACGCAGCCCTGCGCCTCCATCAGCATCGGCCAGAACAGCCGCGACAGCCGCACGCAGCCGAAAAACTTGAGCATGAAGCCGTCGAGCCAGGTCTCGTCGGTGAGGTTCGAGAAAATTGCCGGCCCTGGTCGCGCCGGCATTGTTGATCAGCACATCGCAGCGCCCGAATTTCTCCTTCACCAGCGAATACAGCGTCTCGCAGTCTTCCAGCCTGCGCAGATCGAGCGCTGCAGTGAGCGGCTTTGGCCCGCCGGCCTGTCCGATCGCGTCGGCGGCCGCGGCAAGATTGCGCTCGGAGGTCGAGGCGATCACGGTCTGCGCGCCCTCGCGCGCAAACACTTCCGCAATGCCGCGTCCGATGCCGCGGCTGCCGCCGGTGATGACAACCACCTTTCCTGCAAATTCACCCATCGCGTGACACCATTTTTCTGTGCCGGACTTGCGTCGTGACGCGCGCGGCGGCGGACTTAGCCTGCTTTTTCGGCCGCGCCAGAATGCCGATGACTTCATCAAGTAGCGAATATATCCGATCCATCCGTGCCGACCCGATTTCGCGCGCAAGCGCCGAATAGATGGCCTCCGATTCCGGCGCAACCTCGCCGAACAGCTTTCGACCCTTTGCCGTCAGCGAGACGATCACCCGTCGCTGATCGTTCTTGCTGTTCTTTCGCGCGATCAGGCCGTCGCGTTCGAGATTGGGCAGGATGCGCGAAAGGCTCGCGGCATGCAGGCAGCAGGCGCGGCCGAGATCGGCGATTTCCATCGTCTCGACTTCGTTCAGCGCACGGACAATGCGCCATTGCTGGTCGGTCAGGCCGCGCGCGTTCAGATGCGGACGGAAGCGCTGCATCACCGCTTCGCGCGCCAGCATGAGCTGCATCGGCAAAGAGCGTTCGAACGGGCGCATGCTGGACGTCATAGGCCGTCCGCCACCCCGTTTTTCAGGGTACCGATTTCCGGCACCATCACTTCGATCTCATCGCCGGGCTTCAGCCATTTCGGCGGATCGAACCGTGCGCCTGCGCCGGTCGGCGTGCCGGAAACGATCATGTCGCCCGGCTTCAGCGTGGTGAAGATGGTGATGTAGGAAAGCAGTGCAGCCGAAATCGAAAATCAGGTTCGCGGTGGTGTCGTCCTGCCGGATTTCGCCGTTGACCCGGGTGGTCAGGTGCATCGGCCTGCCGTATTCGATCTCGTCGGCCGTCACCATCCAGGGACCGATCGAGCCGGAGCGATCGAAATTCTTGCCCTGCGTGACGTTGAACTTCGCATGCCGCAACCAGTCGCGGATGGTGCCTTCGTTGCAGAGCGTGTAGCCAGCGATGTGTTCGGGCGCCTGCTCGGCGCGAAATGCGATGGCATTCCTTGCCGATGATCAGCACGATCTCACCTTCGTAATCAAGCTGTTCGGATTCCGGCGGGCGGATCAGGTTTCGGCCGTGGCCGACGAAGGACCCGGGCGTGCGGAAGAACATCGAGGGATATTTCGGGAGCTCGGACTGGTCCTTGTATTCCTCATTGCGGTTGGCGTAGTTCACGCCGATGCAGAGGATCTTTTCCGGCGCCACCACCGGCGGCAGCAATTCGACTTCGCCGACCTTGAAGTCGGGCCGGACATCGATGATGGTTTCGCGCACTTCGTCGAGTGCATCGGCACGCAGGATATCGAGCAAGGTGTGATAGCGCGGCAGCCGCGGCCGCACGTCGACGATGCGTGCATCGCCGATGACGACGCCCCAACTTGCGCGCCCGTTGTGATTATAGCTTGCGAGCTTCATGAGGTTGTCCTCCCTCCCCGGACGTGAGGAGGGATCTATGCTGGCGGTGAACGCTCTTGTCTCCTTGCGACAAGCGGCTTGACGGGCTACTCGGACCAATGATTAACATGTTAAAGGTTTCTGCCGGGGCGCGTCAACGACCCCGTCAGCAAGCGACCATGGAGGATGCCAGCATGCCGCATATCATCGTGGAATATTCATCCAATCTGGAAGGCTCGATGGATGTTCAGGGCCTGCTCAACGCGCTGCATCAGGCGATGATCGATTCGGGCGCCGCGCCGGTGCCGGGCATCCGCACTCGCGCCGTCCGCCGCGATCATTACTGCGTCGCCGACCTCGATCCGAAAAATGCCTTCGTGCATATCATCGTGCGCATGCGCGAAGGGCGCCCGAAGGAGGTCTACCAGAAGGTCGGTGAAATGCTGATGGCGGCGGCGGAGAAATCGCTCGATCGCGTTCTGGCGCAGCACCCGATGCAGCTCGCGCTCGAAATGCACGAGATCACCCAGCTCACGTTCCGCCGGGATACGCTGCGCAAGTCCGAGAAGGCGGCATGACCTCAAATCTCGACGAGACCATCACGCGGGCGGAGGGCTATCTCGCCCGCTTCCGCAAGGGCGTGGTCGGCCATCTGATCGACGGCAGAGCCGACACCGGAAGCGGCGAGACGTTCGAGACCGCCTCCCCGGTCGACAATGCGGCGATCGCGAAGGTCGCGCGCGGCGGCGCCGCCGATATCGACCGCGCCGCCAAAGCCGCACGGAAAGCGTTCCGCACCAACTGGGGTCACACCTCGGGCGAGAAGCGGCGCGCCATCCTGCACAAGATCGCCGACGCGATCGAGGCGCGCGCGGACGAAATCGCCTTCGTCGAATGCATGGATACCGGCCAGCCGATCCGCTACATGGCGAAGGCGGCCTTGCGGGGTGCAGAGAATTTCCGCTTCTATGCCGACCGCGCCCCGAATGCCGCCGACGGGCTTTCGCTGCCGACCGACACGCATCTGAACTACACCATGCGCCAGCCGATCGGGCCGATCGGCGTGATCACGCCGTGGAACACGCCATTCATGCTGTCGACCTGGAAAATTGCGCCCGCGCTCGCGGCGGGATGCACCGTCGTGCACAAGCCGGCGGAATGGTCGCCGCTCTCCGCCACGCTCCTGGCCGAGATCTGTCTGGAAGCTGGATTGCCGGCGGGCGTGCTCAATGTCGTGCACGGCTTCGGCGAAGACGCCGGCAAGGCACTGACCGAGCATCCCGACATCAAGGCGATCGGCTTTGTCGGCGAAAGCACGACCGGCTCCGCGATCATGCGGCAGGGCGCCGCCACGCTTAAGCGCGTGCATTTCGAGCTCGGCGGAAAAAATCCGGTGATCGTGTTCGGCGATGCCGATATCGATCGCGCGCTGGATGCGTGCCTGTTCATGATCTATTCGCTGAACGGCGAGCGCTGCACCTCGTCCAGCCGCGCTCTGGTCGAGGCGTCCATATACGAAGAATTCGCAAAGCTCGCCGCCGAGCGCGTCAGGAAGATCAAGGTCGGGCATCCTCTCGATCCTTCTACCGAGATCGGACCTCTGATCCATCCGCGCCATGTCGAGAAGGTGCTGAGCTATGTCGATGCGGCGCGCTCGGCCGGCGCCACGGTTGCGGTCGGCGGCGGCCGCGCCAATGGCGGAAAAGGCAATTTCGTCGAGCCGACGCTCTACACCCATGCGCGCAACGACATGAAGATCGCGCAGGAAGAGATTTTCGGTCCGGTGCTGACCATGATCCCGTTCGCCGACGAGAAGGAAGCCATCGCGCTGGCCAATGACGTGCGCTACGGGCTCGCCGGGTATCTGTGGACCCGCGATATCGGCCGCGCGCATCGCATGGCGCAGGCGCTCGAAGCCGGCATGATCTGGGTGAATTCGGAGAATGTCCGCCACCTGCCGACGCCGTTCGGCGGGGTGAAGTCGTCCGGCATCGGCCGCGACGGCGGCGATTATTCCTTCGACTTCTACATGGAGACGAAGAACATCGCGATCGCGCTCGACAATCACAAGATACCGAAGATTGGGGCGTGATGCGCGGCGCAATTTAACCGCTGTCATTCCGGGACGCGCCCCAAGGCGCGACCCGGAATCCAGTCAAGCAAATAACAAGACCCCTTTCGGGTCTGGATTCCGGGTTCGCGAGCCGAAGCTCGCGCCCCGGAATGACCGGAGGATAGAATGCCCATCCGCAAACCCAATTTCGCCCCGCCTTTCAACATCATCCGCGCCAGTCATGTCGAATTCGGCGTGCGCGACCTCGCCCGCTCCCGCGCTTTCTATGTAGATTGTCTCGGCTATTTGATTACCGACGACGACCCGGACGCGATCTATCTGCGCGCGGTCGAGGAGCGCAACCACCACTCGATCGTGTTGCGCAAGTCGAACGACGCCACGATCCCAGCGCTCGGCTACAAGTTGGCGAGCGAGGAGGATCTCGACCGCGCCGCTTTCTGGTTCGCGCACAAGGGCTATCCGACCTCGTTCCCCGAAATCGCCCATCAGGGTCGCACGCTGCGCACCTGCGACGTGCACGGCATGCCGCTCGACTTCTATTTCCGTATGGACCAGGCGGAGTGCATGCTGCGGAAATATGCCGAATACAAGGGCGCGCGCATCCAGCGCATCGACCATCTCAACTGCTTCACGCCGGACGTGCAGGCCTCGTACGACTTCTACACCGAGCTCGGCTTCCGCCTGACCGAATATACCGAGACCGAAGGACCGGACCCGAAGCTCTGGGCGGTGTGGATGCATCGCAAGGGCAATGTCCACGACATCGCCTTCACCAACGGCGCCGGCCCGCGCCTGCATCACATCGGGGTGTGGACCGCGAGTTCGCTCGACATCCTTCACATCTGCGACGTAATGGCGTCGTCCGGCTATCTCGACAATATGGAGCGCGGACCGGGGCGGCACGGCATCTCGAATGCGTTCTTCCTCTATGTCCGCGATCCCGACGGCCACAGAGTCGAGCTGTTCACCTCGGATTATCTCACGGTCGATCCGGATTTCGAGCCCTATCGCTGGACGCTGCTGGACAAGCAGCGCCAGACCCTGTGGGGCCATCCGGCGCCGAAGTCGTGGTTCGAGGAAGGCTCGCCCTTCACCGGCGTGCCGATACGCGAGCCGGTGCTGGAAGCGCAGCCGATCGTGGCGCGGTAATTGTTGTCGTCCCCGCGAAGGCGGGGACCCATAACTACCGCTCTGGAATATGGGTCTCCGCTTTCGCGGAGACGACCGGAGTTTTCAGACGCCTACCCATTGTTTCCTGCCAGCAATTCCTCCTGCCAGCCCTCTACGCATTTTGCTTATTAGTGCAATATTTCGCTCGTGACGAAGCCAACCATCTTCACGATCACAGCCGCCTAGGACAACAAAGCGTCGGTCTGGACCGGGCATTGCGACGATATTCCGGCGGCCGCAGACGCGCCGACGCTGGATGAGCTATTGGCAAAAATGACAGCCATGACGCTGGATCTGCTGCCCGACAATCACCCGAGCGTCGATCCATCATGCGTGTTCCTGCAAATCACAGCGCTGCGCGAAGCCGAACCGGCGGTCGCCTGAGTGTCTCCGCATTTCGATCGCGAACTCAGAGAGTTGTTGCGCAAGGCGGGATGCACCCTCGTTCGCAGGGCAAAGGCAGTCATGAGATTTGGCAAAGCCCGGTCACCGGACGAGATTTTCCCGTACGGGTCGGCATCGTGAGCCGTCACACGGCGAATTCGATCCTGCGGCAGGCCGGTCTGCGCAAAGGCTCTTGAGCTGCGGCTCGCGCCTCACATCGCCTTGACGATGCTCTCGGTCATCTTCTTGGCGTCGCCGAGCAACATCATGGTGTTGTCGCGATAGAAGAGCGGATTGTCGATGCCGGCATAGCCCGACGCCAGCGAGCGCTTGATGAACATCACGGTGCCGGCCTTCCACACCTGAAGAACGGGCATGCCGTAGATCGGCGAGGACGGATCGTCCTCGGCGGCCGGATTGGTGACGTCGTTGGCGCCGATCACGAAGGCGACATCCGCCTGCGCAAACTCGGAATTGATGTCCTCGAGCTCGAACACTTCGTCGTAAGGCACGTTCGCTTCCGCCAGCAGCACGTTCATGTGGCCGGGCATGCGGCCGGCGACCGGATGAATGGCGTATTTTACCTCGACGCCTTCCTTCTTGAGATGGTCGGCCATTTCCCGAAGGGCATGTTGGGCCTGCGCCACCGCCATGCCGTAGCCCGGCACGATGATGACCTTGGACGCGTTCTTCATGATGTAGGCGGCGTCTTCGGCCGAGCCGAGTTTCACAGGCCGCTGCTCGCCGCCGCCCGCAGGTCCCGCCACCTCGCCGCCGAAACCGCCGAGAATGACCGAGATGAAGGAGCGGTTCATGCCCTTGCACATGATGTAGGACAGGATCGCGCCCGAGGAGCCGACCAGCGCGCCGGTGATGATCAGCGCCGTGTTGCCGAGCGTGAAGCCGATGCCGGCCGCGGCCCAGCCGGAATAGGAATTCAGCATCGAGATCACGACCGGCATATCGGCGCCGCCGATCGGAATGATGATCAGCACGCCGAAAAGGAGCGACGCCGCCACCAGCAGCCAGAACAGATTGTAGCTCTCGGTGCGCGCGAACAGCGCGATCAGTACGACGACCGCCGCCGCAAGCGCGATATTGATGGCATGACGCGCCGGCAGCATGATCGGTGCGCCGCTCATGCGGCCGGACAATTTCAGGAAGGCGATGATCGAACCGGTGAAGGTGATGGCGCCGATCGCGGTGCCGAGCGACATTTCGACGAGGCTCGCACCCTTGATGGCGCCGACCTGTCCGATCCCGAACGCCGCCGGCGCATAGAGCGCACCGGCCGCCACCAGCACCGCCGCCATGCCGACCAGCGAGTGGAAGGCCGCGACCAGTTCCGGCATCGCGGTCATCGGCACCCTGCGCGCGATCACCGCGCCGATGCCGCCGCCGATGGCAATGCCGAGAATGACCAGCAGCCAGGACAGACCGCCGGCCGGCGGATGCGCCGCGAGCGTGGTCACGATCGCGATCGCCATACCGATCATGCCGAACAGGTTGCCCTGCCGGCTGGTCACCGGTGACGACAATCCGCGCAGCGACAAGATGAACAGGACGCCGGCGACGAGATAGAGCAGCGAGGCGATGTTGGGGCTCATGTCGCGCTCACTTCTTCTTTTCCTTCTTCTGATACATCGCGAGCATGCGCTGCGTGACCAGGAAGCCGCCGAAAATATTGATCGAGGCGAAGATCAGCGCGACGAAGCCGAGTGCTACCGCCAGCACCGAACCCGATGTCGTCATCTGCACGCCGACCGCGAGCAGCGCGCCGACCACGATCACCGAGGAAATCGCGTTGGTTACCGACATCAGCGGGGTATGCAAGGCCGGCGTCACCGACCAGACCACGTAATAGCCGACGAATACCGCCATCACGAAGATCGAGAACTGGAAGACGAAGGGATCGACGTGTTCCATCTTTGACGCCCCTCAGCCCTTCGGCTGGAAATTCGGATGCACGATCTTGCCGTCGCGGGTCAGCGTGATGGCCTTCAAAATCTCGTCGTCCCAGTTGATCGCGAGCTTCTTGTCTTTCTTGTCGACCAGGATTTCGAGGAAGGTGAGAAGATTCTTCGCATAGAGCGCCGAGGACGACGCGGCGAGCCGGCCCGGCACATTGGCGAAGCCGACGATCTTCACACCGTTGACGACCGCGACCTCGCCGAGCCTGGCGCCCTCGACATTACCGCCGCGTTCGACCGCGAGATCGACCAGCACCGAGCCCGGCCGCATCGACGCCACCATTTCCTTGCTTACGAGTTTTGGCGCCGGCCGGCCCGGAATGAGGGCGGTGGTGATGACGATATCCTGCTTCTTGATGTGCTCGGCGACGAGCGCCGCCTGTTTCGCCTGATACTCCTTCGACATTTCCTTGGCATAGCCGCCGGAGGTCTCGGCCTGCTTGAATTCGTCGTCCTCGACCGCGATGAACTTGGCGCCGAGGCTCTGCACCTGCTCCTTCACCGCCGGCCGCACGTCGGTGGCGGTGACGATGGCGCCGAGCCTGCGCGCAGTCGCGATCGCCTGCAGGCCGGCGACGCCGACCCCCATCACGAAAGCCTTGGCGGCGGGCACGGTGCCGGCCGCCGTCATCATCATCGGCAGCGCGCGGCCATATTCGGCGGCGCCGTCGATCACCGCGCGATAACCCGCGAGGTTCGCCTGACTGGAAAGCACGTCCATCGACTGCGCACGGGTGATGCGCGGCATCAATTCCATCGCAAAGGCGGTCACCCCGGCATCGGCCATCGCCTTCAGCGCGGCCTCGTTGCCATAGGGGTCCATGATCGCGACGACGAGGGCGCCCTTCTTGTAGCTCTTGAGGTCGTCGGCGGTGGGGCGGCGGACCTTCAGGACGATATCGGCATCCTTGGCGGCACCGGCCGCGACCGCAGCGCCCGCGGCGGCATATTCGGCATCCGGAATACCCGATTGCAGGCCGGCGCCAGGTTCGACCGCGACGGTGGCGCCGAGGCCGATCAGCTTCTTGACCGTCTCCGGCGTCCCGGCCACGCGCGGCTCGGCCTTGTCGGATTCGGCAGCAACCGCAATTTTCATGATGCCCCCCGGCCCAAAATCAGGCCGTCAAACCAGAAAATAGGCCATCAGGACGAGGATGCAGACGATGATGCCGACGACCCATTTGGTCAGGGTCAGGAACATCCGATAGGTCTGCTCGTGCTCCTTGTAGTCGTTGCCGTCCGCGGTCGTGTAGGCCACTTCGCTGTGGTCAGCCATTGCAGTCCCCAAAAGCTTCGAACGTCTCAGTTCCGGTTACCGCAATTGCGTCACAAGGGCAACGGTAACGGGAAAAAGCCCAAGGATCAGCAGCCCAAGAACTAAGCGGCGGGCCCCGCGATCAGGCCGGCCTTCTGCAGGGCCGCCGTCTGCCGCGTTTCCACCTGCGCGATCTGGAAATTCTCGATCGCCTCGTTGAACAGCCGGTAGAAATTCAGCTCCGCCCGCAGATGCAGGAATACCCCGCCGAGGCCGATGGCGGCGCGGTCCATGAACACGAATTCGCGCGGCACCGTGACCGGGCCCCGCTCCTTCAGCGCCTGATGCACGCGGAAAGCCTCGCGCCGCCCGTATTCGCCGGGTTTGACGCCGTCGGCGATGCTGCGCACCCGGTCGTCGAGCAGCGGCCCGTAGATGAATCGCGCCCAGATGTTGAGAATGTCGATCAATTCGCGCGTCAGCTTCTTGAAGCCCCAGGTCTCGTAGGCATTCACCACCAGGGCTTCGTCGCCGTCGCGAAGGCCGTGATAGAGATCGACCACGCCGCCGACGAAGCGCGGCGGGAAAATGCGGATACAGCCATAATCGAGCAGGTTGATGCCGCCCGGCACGCCGTCCGCAACGAACACGCTGTAATTGCCGAGATGCGGATCGCCGTGAATGACGCCGAAGCGGCTGAACGGAAACCACCAGGCGGTGAACATGGCCTGCGCCAGCCGGTTGCGATGCTCGAGCGGCGCGTCCTTGTAGGACGAGCATCTTGCCGCCTTCGAGCCAGTCGAGCGTCAGCAGCCGCGCGGTCGAAAGCTCCGGCCACACCCGCGGCACCCGGATCGAGATCGTTGCCGGCCAGCATCTCGCGATAGAGCGCGACATGCTTCGCCTCGCGAATGTAATCGAGCTCCTCGCGGATGCGCGCACCGATCTCCTGGTCGATCTCGGTGGTGTCGATCACCGGCTCCATGCGCCGATGCAGCGCGAACAGCAGATTGAGCTGCTTGAGATCGGCCTCTACCGCCGACTGCATGTCGGGATATTGCAGTTTGCAGGCGAGCAGCGTGCCGTCATGCGACCGCGCCTTGTGCACCTGACCGAGCGAGGCGGCGGCGGAAGGCTTGTGCTCGAATTCGGCGAATTTCGCCTGCCAATCGGGACCAAGCTCCGCGCTCATTCGCCGTTTGACGAAGGCCCAGCCCATCGGCGGCGCTTCGCTCTGCAGCTTGGCGAGCTCGGCGACATATTCCTGCGGCAGCGCGTCCGGGATGGTGGACAGAAGCTGCGCCACCTTCATGATCGGGCCTTTCAGCCCGCCAAGTGCCGCCGCAAGCTGGGCGGCATTCTTCGCCGCGATCGAGATCGAGCCCGAAAAAGCGGGCGCCGGCGATGCGTGCCGCCACGCCCCCGACGTCGGTTCCGACGCGCGCATAGCGCCGCGCGCGGGCGGAAAAGCGGTTTGCCTCGGAATCCGTCATGCCGTTCAGACCTAAGCGCTCACAGTCGCAAACGCCAGTCTCTGGCCGGTAAAGTCCCGGCGTGAAAGAATGAGATTCGGGGACTGGACCATGCGGGTCATTGCGGCTTTCGTCATCCTTGTCGTTTCGGGCTTTGTGCTGCCGGCCTCGGCACAGGACGGCGCAAAGGTTGCGCGCGGGGCGGTACAGGCGGGCAAGGAACTCGAAGGCCATATCGCAAAGACCGCGGCCGCCAAAGGACGGTTCGATCTGTCGGCCGCGCCGGCGGCGCCGCTGTTTTCGAAAGTGTTCGACACCAGGACGCTGCGCTCCCTGTCACCGTCGGCCGGCGCCGATCTGCCCTGGCTGTCGGAATGGCTCGGCGCCAGCGGCAATGTCTACATGGCGATCATCAATTTTGGCACCGACCCGAAGAGCGAGACCTATCTGCAGGGCGTGCAGGCCAATGTCGAGCGTTACGAGGACGAGATCACGTCCGCGATCGATTTCATGCTGCGGCTGTTTCCGCGCGTCTCGAATTCCGCAACCGCCTATGCGAAATCGCTGACGGAGGCGGAACGCAATCAGCCAAAGCGTAAAAAGGGTCTCGAAAATATTCGCGACGGCTACATGAAATCAGTATCCGGCGCGATCGCATTCGCCGGCGGTGACTTGAAGCCCGCCAACGCCCGGACGGTATCGCTGGTATTGCGCGAGACCGTGCCGGATTGGGGCCAGGTCGCAAGCCCCGAACAGCGCACCGAATTGTCGGATCTGTTGTCGCAGGCGCAAGAGGCGGTGAAGGACCCCGACGCGCACGCCGATCTGGCCGCGGCGGCGCAGGCGTTGTCGGCCATCAAATAGTCCGGGCCATCATTGTGCAGTCCAGCCGCCGTCCACCGCGAGCGCCTGACCGCGGAGCTGGTCGGCGGCCGGCGAGCACAGAAACACCGCCATGCCGCCGAGCTGCTCGGGCGTGACGAATTCGAGCGAGGGCTGCTTTTCGCCGAGCAGATCCATCTTCGCCTTTTCGACCGGAATGCTTTCGCTGCGGGCGCGCGCATCGATCTGCGCCTGCACCAGCGGCGTCAGCACCCAGCCCGGACAGATCGCGTTGCAGGTGACGCCGGACTGCGCGGTCTCGAGCGCCACCACCTTGGTCAGACCGACCAGACCATGTTTCGCCGCTACATAGGCGACCTTGTCGACGCTGGCGACCAGGCCGTGCGCGCTCGCGATATTGATGATCCGGCCCCAGTTGCGCGCGAGCATCTGCGGCAGCGCGACGCGGACGGCATGGAAAGCCGACGACAGGTTGACGGCGATCACCGCATCCCATTTCTCCGGCGGGAAGTTCTGGATCGGCGAGACATGCTGGATGCCGGCATTGTTGACGAGAATGTCGACACGGCCGAGCTTCGTGGTCGCTTCCTTGACCATGCCTTCGATCTCGGCCGGCTTCGCCATATCGGCGGGCGAATAGATCGCACGCACCTTGAATTCGCCTTCGATCCTCGCACGCAGCTTTTCGATCTGACCGGCATCGCCAAAGCCGTTCATGACGATGTCGGCGCCCTGCGCCGCCAGCGCGCGCGCGATCCCGAGCCCGATCCCGGATGTCGATCCGGTGACGAGGGCTGTCTTTCCTTTGAGCATTCCGATCTCCGTCACGTCTTCGCAAGATTGTCGCCGATCCAGCGCGCAAGGCTTTGTTCGCTGACCTCGCCGGCCGCAAGGGCAAGCATCATAGCCGTCGCGCCGGCCTGATCCGGCGTGAATCGAACATCATTCTTTCGTAGGAACACTGCCATCGCCAGGAAGGCGATGCGCTTGTTGCCATCGACGAATGCATGGTTCTTTGCCAGACCGAAAGCATAGGCCGCGGCAAGTTCAAACAAACCAGTCTGTTCGTAATGCCATTTGTTGACCGGCCGCTCGAGTGCCGACCGCAACATGCCTTCATCCCGCAAACCCGATGCTCCACCAAAACGGCGGAGTTGCCGGCCGTGAATTGCAAATGCCTGTTCGTAAGTCAGCCAGCGGGGTTCGCGAGTCTCGGTCATTTGGCGAGCGCCGCGAGCGTGTCGCGGTACTCGTCCATGAGTTCGTCGGCGACTTGAATGGTCTGCTCGAAATCCGGATCGTAGGGCAGCACCTGAAAGCCACCACCCGCCAGTTCAACGACATGAAGTTGCTGGCCGCGCTTGAGATCGAGCCGTTGCATCAACTCGCGCGGCAGGATCAGCCCGTCGGAATTTCCAATCTTTTTGATTTCAATCTTCATGGGGGCGAGTTCCAGTCTGTAATACAAATGTATAACACAGGAAATCAATCCGTACAACAACTGTTTTACGCGTCCGCGTGGAAGCATGCCTTGCATCTTGCCGATGCGATCTCGCCTGCCGGGACGCGCGGCTGCCGCGCAGGCGTCCACGGCCGGTTCAGCACCGCTTCGAGCCAGGCTGTTTCTTAGCGACCCCTTGAACGCGCCTCAGGCGACGTTATCGAGCGCTTCGAGTTCTCCGATCAGGCGCTCGATCACGCCAAGCCCGCCCGACCAGAAATTCGGATCGCGCGCATCGAGGCCGAACGGCTTGAGCAATTCGGAATGATGCTTGGTGCCGCCGGCCGCGAGCATCGCCAGATATCGGTCGGCGAAGCCGGTCTCGGCCTTTTCGTAAACCGCATAGAGCGAGTTCACCAGGCAATCGCCGAACGCATAGGCATAGACGTAGAACGGCGAATGGATGAAGTGCGGAATATAGCTCCAGAACACTTCATAGCCCGGCTTCAATTCGATCGCAGGTCCGAGACTTTCGGTCTGCACTTCCATCCATATCTGCCCGATCCGCTCGGCGGTGAGTTCGCCATTCTTGCGTTCGGTATGGACGCGCCGCTCGAAGGTGTAGAACGCGATCTGCCGGACCACCGTGTTGATCATGTCCTCGACCTTGGCGGTGAGCATGGCCTTGCGCTCGACCGGATTGCGGGTCGCGGCGAGAAGTTTCTTGAAGGTCAGCATCTCGCCGAACACGCTCGCAGTCTCGGCGAGCGTCAGCGGCGTCGGTGCCATTAGCGGCCCGTTCGGCGCTGCCAGCACCTGATGCACCCCGTGACCAAGCTCATGCGCAAGCGTCATCACGTCGCGCGGCTTGCCCTGGTAATTCAACAGCACATAGGGATGCGCCGACGGCACGGTCGGATGGGCGAAGGCGCCCGGCGTCTTGCCCGGTCGCACCGGCGCATCGATCCAGTGGTCGTCGAAGAAACGCTCGGCGATCTTCGCCAGCACCGGCGAGAACGCGCCATAGGCCGAGAGCACGGTTTCGCGCGCCTCCGGCCAGGCAATGGTGCGCATTTTCACTTCCGGCAGCGGCGCGTTGCGATCCCAATGCGGCAGCTTCTTCTTGCCGAACCATTTCGCTTTCAGCGCATAATAGCGGTGCGATAGCTTCGGATAATCGGCCTGCACCGCCGAGACCAGCGCGTCCACCACCTCGCGCTCGACCCGGTTCGACAGATGTCGCGCATCGGCGACATCGGAAAAGCCGCGCCAGCGGTCGGAAATATCCTTGTCCTTGGCGAGCGTGTTGGTGATGAGAGAAAACAGCCGCGAATTGGCCTTGAAGGTTTCCGCCAGGGCTTCGGCTGCGGCCTTGCGCTTCTTCTCGTCGGCGTCCTGCAGAAAATTCAGCGTCGGCTCGATCGCAAGCTCCTGCCCGCCGACCTTGAAACGAAGCGACGAAATCGTCTCGTTGAACAATCGGCTCCAGGACGAAGAGCTGGTGACCGACTTTTCGTGGAATAATTCCTCGATCCGGTCCTCGAGCTGATACGGCTTTTCGCGCCGCAAATCCTCGATCCAGGGACGATAATGTCCGAGCGCCGGTTCCGCCATCGCCTGTTCGATCAGGCGATCGTCGATGCGGTTGAGTTCGAGCGTGAAGAACAACAGATGCAGCGAAATCGACGTGATGCGCTCCTGCACGTCGCCGTAGAATTTGGAGATGGCGGGGTCCTGCGTATCGCCGGAATAGGTCAGGCCCGCATACGAAATCAGCCGTCCGAGCAGATCCTCGATCGCCTCGTAGCGCCGCACCGGTTCGGCGAGCGACTGTCCGCCATGGGTGCTGCTGGCGAGTTCTTCGAGCCGGCCCTTATAGGCCTTCTCGAACGCGATGCACTCGGCTTCGGCACGGTCGAGATCGGCCTTGAACTCGGGCGCGTCGATGGACGGATAGAGGTCGGCGAGATTCCATTCCGGCAGCGGTCCGAGATCGGGCGCAACCTGTGTTTTCTGACGCGGCTTTACGGCGGGTTTTTTCGGCTTCGCGGCGGGGCGGGACGACATGGGGAGGGTATGGCTCGCTGTTGGCCTCGAAGGCTATCATATCGCGCTCCGGGGCGCGCTTCGCAACCGCCACGCGGCACAACCGGCTGTCATATTTCGTCCCGGCAGAGCTTTGAAATTGCCTCGCATTCGAGTAGTTTCCCGGCCCTCGCGGCACCAAGGCAACAGCCGCCATGCACACTTTCCGACAAGGCGCTCCGCATGAATCGCAAGGAACGCCGCGCCGCACAGAAGCGGAGCGGGCCCACTCCGTCTCCGATGGCACCGACGCTCGCCAGTGCGTTTCGCTCCCATCAGGCGGGCCATCGCTCCGAAGCCGAGCGGCTGTATCGCGACGTGCTGGCGGTTGAGCCGCGCAATGCGCCCGCCCTGCACCTGCTTGGCGCGCTCCTGCACCAGAGCGGGCGCACCGATGAGGCGATTTCGCTGATCCATCAGGCGATCGCGATCGAGCCCCGCAATCCCGACTATCACTATAATCTCGGTTCGATCCTGCAATCGGCCGGACGAATACCGGAGGCAATCGCTCAACTTGAAAAGGCGACTGCGCTGAAATCCGGATATGCGGAGGCCTATTTCGAACTCGGCAATGCCCATGCACGAGCGGAAAACTGGGACCAGGCGGCAGCGAATTTTCGCCGCGTGCTCAATGCAAGACCGGCGGACGCGGCGGCGCTCAACAATCTCGGCATGGTGTTGCGCGAGCAAGGCAAGATCGACGAAGCGATCGAGCTTTGGCAGCGCGCCGTTGCGAAGATGCCGTCCTATGCGCTGGCGCACATGAATCTTGGTCTCGGACACAAGCTGCAGGGCCGGAACGACGAGGCGATCGCATCGCTCAACAAGGCACTCGAAGCGGCTCCGGACTCGATCGACGTCATCTGCAACCTCGCCTCCGCCCAGATCGGCCTCGGGCTCGCCGATCAGGCGCTGCAGACCATCCTGCGCGCGATCGAAAAATCCAGCTCGCCCGAATTGCGCGCTCTGTTCGTAATCTGCTTGCTGACCATGCCTTCCGTTCCGACCGACGAACGCATGCGCGGCCTGATCGCGCGCGCCATGAATGAGGGCTGGTCGCGCGCTCAACCGTCCGCGTCGGTCGCCGTCGCGATACTGAAGAGCGGTCCGCTTCTGTCCGCCGCCATTGCACGGGTGAACCGGCAATGGCCGCAGCCGATTCCGGTGACTGAAATGCTGCCGCCGGGCGGCATGGCGGTGATCGCAAACGACAAGCTGCTTCTGGCCACGCTCGAAGCCGCGCCGGTCGCCGATTTCGAGCTGGAGCGGATTCTGATCGGGTTGCGTTTCGCATGTCTGGCGGCCGCCCAGGGACAAGGCGACAATGCCGAAGACGGAATTCTGCCGCTCGCCTGCGCGCTGGCGCAGCAATGTTTCCTGAATGGCTTTGTGTGGCCGCAATCCGATGACGAGGCGAATCGCTTCCGCGAATTGCAGCATGCAGCCGGCGCAGCCTTGCAGGCGGGACGTTCGCCCTCGCCGCTCGGGCTTGCGGCCCTTGCCTGCTATGTGCCGCTTCACATGCTGCCCTTTGCCGGCCTGCTCGAAAAGCAGTCGGCCCCTGAACCGGCAACGGCGCTGTTTCGAAAGCAATTGCAGGAACCTGCACAAGAGCAGGCCCTGCGCGCGAAATATCCGGCCACGCCCGACGAGCGGACGAATCCCTGGCCACGCTGGAGCGGGCTCGCCTTCAGCTCCGTCAGATCCGGCATCGAGGCTCATCTGCGCAACGCCATGCCGCAGGCAACGATCGCGCCGCTCGGCAAGAGCGGCCCGCTCGATATTCTGGTCGCCGATTGCGGCAGCGGACAAGGCGCGATCGAAATCGCGCAACGCCACCCCTCCGCCAGGATCGTCGCAAGCGATCCGAGCGCCGTTGATCTCGCCTTTGGCGAACGGGAAGCGCAGCGGCGCGCCATTTCCAATATCAGCTGGACGCCGACCGAAAGCGGCGGCGCCACCTTCGATGTCATCGATGCGACCGGCAGTCTGCGCAAGGCCGCAAATGTTGGAGAGCAATTGCGCAGGCTATCCGCGCTGCTGCGCGCGCGCGGCGTCATGCTGGTGTCGTTCGACGGCAAAGGCCGCCGCAATGCAAGGCAGGCGGCGCAGGAGATCGTGCGGGCCGGCAATTATCAGCCGGACGCGGAAGGCATCCGGCTGGTGCGCCAGAATATCCTCCGATTGCCGGCGCAGCATGCCGCACGCATGATCTCCAGTTGCGAGGAATTCTATTCGACCGAAGGCTGCCGCGCGCTGCTGTTCGGGCATCAATCCGATCCGCTTACCTTCGGCAATCTTGCGCAATCGCTTGAAGAGGCCGGGCTCGCGACGGTCGCTTTCGACATCGACCGACGCTTCACCTCGCGCTATGCGGCGCGCTTCCCGCAGGACCGGGCGATGACGGATTTCAACAACTGGCAGACGCTGGAAGCTGCCGAGCCGACAATGGCAATGATCGGATATTCGCTCTGGGTTCAGAAGCGTTGAGCCGTCATTGTCGCACGACGCTCAGGGTTTAACAGGCTGTTAAGCCAAATTCCCGACACTGCCCCGAAACGGCACAAGCCCAGCGCGCCGTCAGAGGGGATGAAATGTCCGAGCGTATTCTCGTCGTCGATGACGATCCGGTGCAGCGCCGGCTCATTGAAAACATGGTGCGCAGGTTCGGCTACGAGGCCGTGGTCGCCGAAGGCGGCGATCAGGCCGCGCGCATTCTCAATGGCGATGCCGCAGCGCCGATCGATTGCGTCATCCTCGATCTGGTGATGCCCGATCTCGACGGCCTCGGCCTGCTCGGACGTCTGCGCGGCGAAGGCAACGCGGTTCCGGTGATCGTTCAGACCGCGCATGGCGGCATCGACAATGTGATCTCTGCGATGCGTGCCGGCGCCACCGATTTCGTCGTCAAGCCGGCAAGCCCCGAGCGCCTGCAGGTCTCGCTCAAGAATGCACTGACACAAGGAGCACTCGCCGGCGAGTTGCAGCGCATGAAGCGCAGCCAATCCGGCACACTCACCTTTGCCGATATCGTCACCCGCAGCGCCGCCATGAGCGCCGTGCTGCGCAATGCCGAAAAGGCCGCGACCTCCACTATCCCGGTGCTGATCGAAGGCGAATCCGGCGTCGGCAAGGAAATGATCGCACGCGCCATCCACGGCTCGGGCGAGCGCAAGTCGAAACCCTTCATCGCGGTCAATTGCGGCGCCATTCCCGACAATCTGGTGGAATTCGATCCTGTTCGGTCACGAGAAGGGCGCCTTCACCGGCGCCACCGAACGCCATGTCGGCAAATTCGCGGAAGCCGATGGCGGCACGCTGTTCCTCGACGAGATCGGTGAATTGCCCATCGCGGCGCAGGTGAAGCTGTTGCGCGCCCTGCAGGAAGGCGAGATCGAGCCGGTCGGCGCCCGCAAGAGCATGAACGTGGACGTGCGCGTGATTTCGGCGACCAATCGCAACCTTCTGGCCGATGTCAAATCGGGCCGCTTCCGCGAGGATCTGTTCTATCGTCTGCATGTCTTCCCGATCGCGGTACCGCCCTTGCGCGAACGGCCGGAAGACATTCCGGGCCTGATCCGCCATTTCCTGGTTCGCTTCTGCGCCGAGGAAGGCAAGACCGTGAAGGCGGTATCGGGCGAGGCCATCGCATTCCTGCGAGGCCTGCCCTGGCCGGGCAATGTGCGCCAGCTCGAAAACGCCGTGTTCCGCGCCGTGGTTCTGGCCGAAACCGACGAGATCGGTCTGCATGAATTCCCGCAGCTTGCGGGCCGCGAGCCCGCCCCTTCCGATGCCAGCGCCTCGCTGGTTCCCGATCAAAGCGAGCGGCGCGCCTCCGACGATCATCCCGAGTTGAATGCCCTGTACATCGAGACCGCGGCGGAAACCGCCTTCCAGCCTGACCGGCTGGCGCTGCTCGACGCAGCTTCGCAGGTCCGGCCTTTGGAAGAACTCGAAGCCGAGATCATCCGCTATGCCATCGCCCATTACCGTGGGCAGATGTCGGAGGTAGCCCGCAGATTGCGAATCGGCCGCTCGACGCTGTACCGAAAGCTGGACGGGCTCGGCGCCACCGACATCACGGACCGGTCCGAAAAGGCCGATCCCGTGGCCGTTGAGTAACAAGTCCGGCAATAACGCTGGATGGCGCAGCGATATTGCCGCACCGCGATTGCTTCGAGCCGAAATATCGCGTTTTTTTCGGCGCTTGCCGTTATGATGCCCTTTAATGTGGATATTTCCGTCTTTTCCGGGACTTGGCTGAGGAGAATGTGATGCGCGGCCACTATTTCGACCGCATTCTCGCGAGCACGGCGCTCGCGCTGGTTCTTGGTGCGTCGATGCCTGCATTGGCGCAGACCGTCGAGAACCTGCCGCAGGTTCAGTCGCGCGCTCCCGAGCCCGTTGCGGCCGCCCAGCCCGCGAACGACGTGACCAACGCGGTCCCCTCCAGCGCCGCGCCGGCCGAGCCCGCGCAGGCCCCGGTTTCCGAGCCGGCCCGCGAACCGGTGGCAGCGCCGGCTCCCGCCCCGCAACCCGTGCAGGCGGCGCAGCCCGCACCGCCCTCGGCCGATCAGGCCTTTTCCGACAAGCTGCGCGACCTGATTTCCGGCCGCAATGCCGGCCGCTATTTCTCGCGACCGAACGAGCAGAAGGCGGCCGAAGCATTCTACCGCGATCGCAATTACGCGCCGCTCTGGGTCGATAGCGCAAAGCAGTCACCGCGCGGTGCCGCCGCCGCACAATATCTGCAGAACGTGGATGCCGACGGCCTCGAGCCTGCCGATTATCCGGTGCTGGCCTTCAAGGCCGGCGATCTCGACGCGCTTGCCGAGGCGGAACTGCGCATGACCGCCGAAGTGCTGGAATATGCACGGCATGCCTCGACCGGCCGCGTCCATTACTCGCGCGTCTCCAACGACATCGGCTTTGAGCTCGATGCGCCGGAGCCTGCCGAAATCCTCGCCCGGATCGCCGGCGGGTCCGACGTGAAGGTGGCGCTCGACTCATTCCAGCCGCAGCATCCGCAATACAAGGCGCTGAAGGCCAAGCTCGCGGAATCGCGCGGCCGCGGCGGTCAGACGCCGGAAGAGACCGTGAAAATTCCGGACGGCCAGAAGTTCAAGCTCGGCACCGACGATCCGCGCGTGCCGCTCCTCCGCAAGCGCCTGAAGATCGAGGGCGACGAAACCTCGATGAAATACGACCAGACCGTGGTCGATGCGGTGAAGAAATTCCAGCAGGGCGCGGGTCTGAATGGCGACGGCGTGGCGGGGCCCGCGACGCTTCGCGTCATGAACGGCGTGCAGAAGCGCGAGCGCACGACCGACATCATCATCGCCAATATGGATCGCTGGCGCTGGATGCCGCGCGATCTCGGCAAGAATTACGTGATGCTCAACATTCCTGAATATCGGCTGCGTCTGTTCAAGGACCAGAAGCTGTATTGGGAAACCAAAGTCGTGGTCGGCAAGCCGAGCCAGGCGACACCGATCATGGCCGGCGCGATGAAGTTCATCACCGTCAACCCGACCTGGAACGTGCCGCCCTCGATCATCGCCAACGAATATCTGCCGGCGGTACGGCAGGATCCGAGCGTGCTCGAGCGCATGGGCCTGCGCATGGAGCAGAATCGCGACGGCACCGTGCGGATCTATCAGCCGCCGGGCGACCGCAACGCGCTCGGCCGCATCCGTTTCAATTTCCCGAACAAGTTCCTGGTCTATCAGCACGACACGCCGGACAAGCATCTGTTCGCGCATGACAAGCGCGCCTACAGCCACGGCTGCATGCGGGTCGAGAACCCGCTGCTGTATGGCGAGAAGCTGCTCTCGCGTGGTGATGCCGAACGAGAAATACACCGCGGAAAAGCTGCGCTCGATGTACGGCCCGGCGGAGATCAACATCAATTTCCCGCAGGCATTGCCGGTACACCTGACCTACCAGACCGCGTTCGTGGACGATTCCGGTACGCTGCAGATCCGCGACGACATCTATGGCCGCGACGCCCGCCACATCGCGATCTTCCGCAGCGACGAGCGCCGGGTCGCCGACATCGCGACGCCCGGCCGTCCGACCGGGACCGGCATCAGCCAGGACGCGCTGCGTTATCAGACGCGAGAAGCGAGCCCGTTCGCCGATTGGTTCTCGTCGCGCCAGCCGCCGCAAACGCAGCAGGTGGATCGGCGCGGGAACCGCGTGGTCCAGAACCGCGGTGCTGAGCCCGCCTTCAATGGTTTCTTCGGCCGCCTGTTCCGATAAGGCTCAAAAACGCCGCTGATTTTAACGTTTTGGCCGCCCGTTAACCATTCCGGTTGGCGGGCGGTCTTTCTTTGTGGCGGCGGCCTTTCTTTCTGGAAAGTGGCCACTTTTTGCCACAGTCAACTCTTATCACGATCCCGCTACTTCGTCGGGGGACGATAATCTCGCGTTAACTCAACCCCGTAACACTGCGTTAGCCCTGCCGCGCCGCAACGCGGCCACTTGCTTTTTGTGCCATCAATCACGGAACGCTTCGTGCCAGTCGGTAAAGCCCGCAAGGACCAGATCCGCACCGCAGGTCGCACGACGAAGCGCTTGGCGCTGGCCGCCGCCCTCGTCGTTCTGGGATCGGAGGGCCTGCATACCGCAGCCGCCAATGGCGACACCCGCACCATCTCGCTTCAGCACACCCATCGTGACGACACCATCACCGTCACCTTCAAGCGCAACGGCCGCTACGACGAAGACGGCCTGAAGAAGCTCAATTACTTCCTGCGCGACTGGCGCACCGACGACGCCACCACCATGGACCCGCAATTGTACGACGCGGTGTGGGAAGTGGCGCGCGAATTCGGCCCGGACAAGGTCGTCCACATCGTCTCATCATACCGCTCGCCCAAGACCAACGCGATGCTGCGTTCCCGCTCGAGCGGCGTCGCCCGCCACTCGCTGCACATGCAGGGCAAGGCGATGGACTTCTTCATCCCGGGCGTGCCGCTGGAACAACTGCGCGAAGCCGGCATGCGCCTGCAGCGCGGCGGTGTCGGCTTCTATCCGACTTCGGGCTCGCCGTTCGTGCATATGGATGTCGGCAATGTGCGGATGTGGCCGCGCATGACGCGCGAGCAGCTCGCCAAGGTATTCCCGAACGGTCGCACGGTGCATCTGCCCGTCGATGGCAAGCCGCTTGCCGGCTTCGCGCTGGCCCAGGCCGATATCGAGAAGCGCGCATCCTCGCCCTCGACCTTCGAAGCCGCGCGCATCGCCGCGAATGAGACCAGGAAGCCGGCCAATCCGCTCGCCAAGCTGTTCGGCTTCAAGCCGAAGGCCGATGACGAGGACGATTCGGAAACGCCGTCCGCGGCTCCGGCGCAGGTCGCCAATGCGGCACCGCGCGCACGCGACAATATCTTTGCCGGCCTGCTTCCGGCCAGGCCGGAAGCGAAGCCTGAGCCCGCGCCGGCTGCCGCCGCGGTAGCAAGCAAACCGGTTGCCGTTGCCGCGATCCCGGTTCCGAAATCCCGGCCCTTCGCCGCCGGCCCGCAGGTCGCAGCCGCACAACCGGCGCCCGCCGCTCCGATCGCCGGCACCTACACGATCGCCGGCATCTCGCCCTCCGATATCTTCTCTGCGCGCGGCTATTGGCACGGTCTGCCCGACGGCCAGGGGGACCATGCGGCCAACCGTCAGGTCGCCGATGCCTCCACCGGCTCGATCGGTCCGTTCGCCGTACCGCCCGGCTATGGCGAAGGCAAGCCGCGTGAGGCGACGCTCGCTTATGCGGCGCCGGCCGAGCCGGAAGCCCAGCAGCGCGCGAAAGCCGGCACCGTGGCGATCCCGCGCCAGGCCGCCGTTGCGGCCAACACCACTATCGCCTCCAAGGCGCGCCCGAATGCGCCGACCGAAGTGCAGTCGGCGCCGGCCATGCCGCAATTGCGTGAATGGCAGCTGTCGCGCCTCGAGGGACCCTGGATCCGCGCGCTGATCATGACGCCGAGCGTCGCGCAATTCATGAACACGACGCTCTATGGCATCCAGGATTACCGCAGCCTGCAACCCTTGCTGATGACGCCGACCGAAACCGTGCTGATGGCCTTTGCCATCGACGCCAATCCAGGCCTCTCGCATACGCGCTTCGAAGGCCGGGCGATCGAGTTCCTCGCCACCGCGACCTTCCGGTGGCGCAACGCCGCGGCGCTGCGATAGTCAATCTCTTCCGCTCCGATTGCGACGGCGCGCCTCAGGCCTTCA
>CAWDOW010000031.1:0-125556 GCA_963804015.1 uncultured Pseudomonadota bacterium | reverse complement strand
CCGGTAACGGAGGAGCTAAATCAATGCCCTGCCGAACGCGCATGGCTATGATGAGATGAAGTATTGCGGGCTCTATCATCTCAACGCCTATACCTACGGCGATCCGACATGGTTCCCGGACATGGCACCCGACCTGCGCGCCATGTTTCAGCGTGTGACCAAGGGCGCGCTGTCGGGCAATGCAGGCCAGCCGGCACGCGAAGAATTCAAAATCAACGGGCAATATGTCAATACGCCCGTCATCAACGGGCGCGAAGGCGTGGTCGGCATTCCGTTCTTCGACGGCTATGTCGAGCAGGCGGCGATGGATTATCTGGATCGCAATGCGAATTCCAAAGAGCCGATCTTCATGAGCATCAATTTCATGAAGGTGCACCAGCCGAACATGCCGCACCCGGATTACATCCATAAGTCCATGTCCAAGAGCAAATACGCGGATTCGGTCGTCGAACTCGACGCCCGTATCGGACGCATCATGGACAAGATCCGCGGATCGGCGCTCGCCAAGAATACACTCGTCGTCTATACGACAGACAACGGCGCCTGGCAGGACGTGTATCCCGACGCAGGTTACACGCCGTTCCGCGGCACCAAGGGGACAGTGCGAGAAGGCGGCAACCGCGTGCCGGCCTTCGCCTGGATGCCCGGCAAGATCGCGGCCGGCGTGAAGAACCATGACATCGTCGGTGGGCTTGACCTGATGGCGACCTTCGCGTCCGTCGCCGGCATCAAGCTGCCGACGCAGGATCGCGCCGGTCAGCCGACCATGTTCGACAGCTACGACATCTCCCCGGTGCTGTTCGGCACCGGCCCGTCGCCGCGCACCGAATGGTTCTACTTCACCGAGAACGAACTGTCGCCCGGCGCGGCGCGGGTCGGCAATTACAAGGCCGTCTTCAACCTACGCGGTGACAACGGCATCGCCACCGGTGGTCTTTCGGTAGACACCAATCTCGGCTGGAAGGGACCCGAGAAGTACGCCGCCACCGTGCCGCAGGTCTACGATCTGTGGCAGGACCCGCAGGAGCGCTACGACATCTTCATGAACAATTACACCGAGCGCACCTGGACCATGGTCACCATCAGCGCGTCCATTCAGGCGCTGATGAAGACCTACCTTCAATATCCGCCGCGCAAGCTACAGAGCGGCTCCTACACCGGACCCATCACGCTGTCGGATTATGAAAAATTCCAGAGCGTGCGGGAATTGCTCCAGAAGCAGGGTATCAGCTTGCCCATGCCGACCGGCAACTAACTTCGAGGCGGACGGCGTGCGAAGCGCGCCGTCCACAATTCCTGTCCGGCGCGGCCCAGCCTTCCGACTTTGCCTCATGGAAGCGCTGCAGCGACCGCAAGGCGGCGGACCACAAGTCGAGATACCGATCAGAGAAATCAGCCGGCGGCAAATATCTTATGGGTGGGCCATGCGACCTATGAAATTGGCAATGAGGCTGCTGCTGCCGGGGGTCGCTCTGTTGCTCGCGATCTCCGCAACTTTGGCCCAAACCGATCCGCTGCCGTCCTGGAACGATGGCGCGCCGAAAAAGGCGATTATCGATTTCGTCGCGCGCGTGACGACGCCGGGCTCACCGGATTTCGTGCCGGTGCCCGAACGCATCGCCACCTTCGACAATGACGGCACATTGTGGTGCGAAATGCCGTTCTATTTTCAGATGGCCTTCGCCTTCGACCGCGTAAAGGCGATGGCGCCGCAGCATCCGGAATGGAAGACGAAGCAGCCGTTCAAGGCGCTGCTTCAGGGCGACGTGAAGACCGCAGCCGCCGCTGGCGAGAAAGGGCTGCTCGCGGTGATCGGAGCCACCCATTCCGGCATGTCCGTGGCCGATTTCGAGAGCACCGTGCTCGATTGGCTCAAGACCGCGCGACATCCGCGCTTCAAGCGGCCCTATACCGAGCTGGTTTACCAGCCGATGCTGGAAGTCCTTGCCTATCTGCGGGCCAACGGCTTCAAGACCTTCATCGTTTCCGGCGGCGGCATGGATTTCATGCGGCCCTGGGTACCTTCCGTCTATGGCATCCCGCCCGAACAGGTGGTGGGCTCGTCGGGGGTGACGCAGTTTCGCCTCCTGAAGGACGGAAAGTCCGAGATGTTCAAGACCGCCAAGGTGGATTTCATCGACGACGGCCCCGGCAAGCCGGTTGGCATCAACCGAAACATAGGACGTAGGCCTATAATATCTTTTGGCAATTCCGACGGCGATCTGCAGATGCTGCAATACGTCTCATCGGGTTCCGGCGCGCGGCTTGCGCTCTATGTGCATCATGACGATGCCGAGCGCGAATATGCCTATGACCGCAAGTCGCAGATCGGCAAGCTCGACAAGGGGCTGGACGAGGCCAAAGTCAAGGGCTGGCCGCTGATCTCGATGAAGAACGACTGGAAGACAATCTTTCCGTTGCCGAAATAGAATTGCCGAAAATGCATAGGCATCTACGCGCCGGCGAGGCGTGGATAGGGTGGGAGATAACGCCATGAGAAAACTGCTCTTTGCTCTTGCGCTAACCGGTCTCGGCCTGTTCGGGGCCGGTCAGGCCCTGGCGCAGTCCTCTTCCACGCTGAAGCCGGAGGAACTCGACCAGCTGGTGGCGCCGATCGCGCTCTATCCCGACACGCTCCTGTCCCAGGTGCTGATCGCCTCGACCTATCCGCTGGAGGTGGTGGAGGCCGAGCGCTGGGTGCAGCAGAACAAGAGCTTGAAGGGCGACGCCCTGAAAAAGGCGGTCGATCCGAAGAAGTGGGACGACAGCATCAAGTCGCTGACGGCTGTGCCCGACGTGCTGGCGATGTTGTCCGACAAACTCGACTGGACGCAGAAACTGGGCGATGCCGTGCTCGCGCAGCAGCCGGACGTGATGGATGCGATCCAGCGCTTGCGCCAGAAAGCCCAGGCTAACGACAAGCTGAAGACCAACAAGCAGCAGAAGGTCACCACCTCCCAGCAATCCGGCAAGGATTACATCGTCATCGAGCCTGCCACCCCGCAGACGGTGTACGTTCCCTATTACGATCCGGCCGTTGTTTATGGTGCGTGGCCTTACCCATCTTATCCGCCGTATTACTTCCCAGCACCGGGTTACATCGCGGGTGCTGCGATCGCCACCGGTCTTGCATTCGGCGCGGGCTACGCAGTCGGCGCCTGGGCCCGTGGCGGCAATTACTGGGGCGGCGGTTTCGGCTGGGGCAACAACAACATCAACATCAACAACGATATCGACATCAACAAGCGCAATAACTGGGTCCATAACTCGGACCATCGCCATGGCGTGCGCTACAACAACGATAATGTGAAGCAGAAATTCTCCAAGAATGATTTCCGCGGCAAAGATCAGCGCATGGATTTCCGCGGACGCGACGGTCAGCAGGTCCTGAAACCGGGGTCGGACCGGCCCGGCGAGCGTCCCGGTGGCGACCGGCGGCCGGACGGTAATCGCCCGGATCGCGATGGACCGGGTAAAGACGCGCGTCCCGGCGGCGACCGTCCGGGCAAGGATGCGCGTCCTGGCGGCGATCGTCCGGGCAAGGATGCGCGGCCCGGCGGTGGGGATCGTCCCGGTGGCGGCGATCGGCCAAGACCGCAGCCCAAAGGTCCGCAAAAGGGCGGCGCCTTCGATCATGTCGATCGCGGCGGCCTCGAACGTGCGCAGTCGAATCGCGGCCATGCGAGTCTCGGCGATCGCGGCGGCGGACGGCCGAATATCGGCGGCGGCGGCGGTGGCGGTGGCAGACAATTTGGAGGTGGCGGTGGCGGAGGTCGTCACGGCGGCGGAGGTGGTGGACGCGGCGGGGGCGGCGGTCGTCGCGGCCGCTGATCCGAAGCCCGGCATCGATCTCAGAACATTCCAGAGGATATCATGACCGCTCACACTCATTCCCTCCGCACCGCAACGCTGGTTGCAGCTTTGTTGGCCGGCACCCTCGGTGCCGGCGCGCAGGAGAGGTTCAAGTCGCCCGACGACGCCGTGGCGGCACTGGTCGCTGCGGCGCGTTCCGACAATTCCCGCGATCTGATGAAGATCCTGGGCACGCCGGGCCGCGAAATTCTGTTCTCCGGCGATGACGTCGCCGACAAGAAGGCGCGCGCCGATTTCCTGATCGCTTTCGACAAGAAGCATCAGATCGTCAAAAAGGGCGATAGCGCCGCTGATCTCGTGCTGGGGCCGGACGACTGGCAATTGCCGATCCCGCTCGTGCAGAAAGCCGGCGTCTGGCAATTCGATACCGATACCGGCCGCCGGGAAATCCTGTCGCGCCGCATTGGACGCAACGAATTGAACGCGATCCAGGTTGCGCTTTCCTATGTCGATGCGCAAAACGACTATGCCTCGATAAATCCGCAGGGCGCCAAGGTCGACACCTATGCGCAGCGGATCATCTCGTCGCCCGGAAAAAAGGACGGCCTGTATTGGCCGGCGGCCGCGAACGAGCCGCAAAGCCCGCTCGGTGAGGCCTTCGCGTCCGCGACCGTGCAGGGCTACCGGCCAGGCGCGGATGCCACGCCCTATCATGGCTATTATTACAAGGTGCTGACCGGGCAGGGTGCCAATGTCCCTGGTGGCGCGATGAACTATCTCGTCAAAGGCAATCTGATCGGCGGCTTCGGGCTTGTCGCCTATCCCGCCGAATACGGCAATTCCGGCGTGATGACCTTCATCGTCAATCACTCGGGCGTCGTGTTCCAGAAGGATCTCGGACCCAATACCGCGCGGATCGCCTCCCGTATGACCGCGTTCGATCCCGACAAGACATGGGGGAAAGTGTCCGATGCCGATCTGAAACTTGCGCCGAAGTAGCAGCGTCGGCCCGCTGAGTGGAGCGATCGCATGGGCGTACTCGATATCTTCGCCTGGATCGTCCTGGTCGTGCTCGTCGTCTGCACCGTCGCGGTTATCATCTTCATGGCCATGTTGCCCGGGATGATCGCCAGAAGCCGCAATCATCCCTGGGCGCAGGCCGTGACCGTTGCAGGCTGGGTGACGCTGTTCTTCGGCTTCCTGCTATGGCCGGTGGCGGTGGTCTGCGCGTATGTCGATATTCCGGCTCGCAAACGGGAGGCGGCGCAATGATCGTCGTCCTCCTCAATGTCTGCTCTTCATCCTGGTGAAGCTGAAGATCGTCCCCTTCAACCTGTTCTGGAAGATATCGCCGGTCATCGTCCTGCTCCTTTTGCTGATCGGCCTGTTCATTCCGATGAACTGGGGCGCACCGCAGGGCGCTGCGCTGGTCATTCGAAATTCGGTGCCGATCGTTCCCAATGTTGCCGGCGAAGTGACCGACGTTCCGGTCAAAGCCAATATGTCGCTGAAGGCCGGCGACGTGCTGTTCCGGATCGATCCGGTGCCGTACAAGGCAAGCGTCGATGCGCTGGAGGCCCAGCTCAAGTTTCAGGAGTTGCGCTTTCGCAGATGACCCAACTGGAAAAGGTGCAGTCCGGCCGCGCCTTCGATGTCGAGCAGCGGCAGGCCGAAGTCGATCAGCTCAAGGCGCAGGTCGAAGGCGCGAAGTACAATCTCGAACAGACCGTGGTTCGTGCGCCCGCCGACGGTTACGTGACCAATCTTGGATTGCGCAAGGGCGCGCGCGTCGCCAATCTGCCGCTATCGCCGGTGATGCCTTCATCGACAGAGACCATCGTCGTGGTGACGATCCAGCAGATCGATGCTCGTTATATCGCCCCCGGCCAGCGGGTGGAGGTGGCGTTCAAGTTCTTCCCGGGTCAGGTCCATACCGGCAAGGTGCAATCCATCCTGCAGGCGGTTTCCAGCGGGCAAACGCAGGCATCGGGTCAGGCGGCGACACCGAAGGCCATCGAGGCGGCGCCCTTCGTGGTGCGGGTCAAGCTCGACAGGGATGCAGTCGCGCGCCAGCTGCCGGCGGGCAGTACCGGCGATGCCGCCATTTTTACCGACCGCGTCAAGGTCGCCCATGTGATTCGCAAGGTAATTCTGCGGCAGATCGCGATCGTGAACTATGTCTGGCCGTTTTGAGCGAGAGCGATTTGGCTGGGGGAGTTGCTGTGAAGCCATTCCCACGCTTCGCGCGCGCTGCGATAATGATTCGGGTAAGTCATGAGTATGGGGGCATCCATGACCGGGGCCGGCGTTACAGGCATCTATCGGTGGACGATCGCGGTCGCGATGGCAGGGGCGGCTGCGATCTGCGCAAAACCGGCTGTGGCCGATCAGGGCGGCGTCAGCTTCTGGGTGCCGGGATTGTTCGGCAGCCTTGCGGCGGTGCCGCAACAGTCCGGGTTCAATTTCGCGTCGATCTATTATCACACCTCGGTCGATGCGAGCGGCAGTCTTGCCGCCGCCAAACAAATCGAGGTTGGCCGGCTGAATCCGGTCAAACTGAACCTGAGGGTCAATCTGGATGTCGATCTGAAAGCGCGCGCGGATCTGGGCTTGTTCGTGCCGGGCTATGTGTTCGACACCAAAATCTTCGGAGGTCAGTTCGCCATCAGCATGATGGTGCCGGTCGGGAAGCAGACCACGACACTGGATGGCACATTGAGTGCCTCGCTCGGCCCGCTGGCGGTGACGCGACAAGGGTCAATAACGGATTCCGCCTCCGGCTTCGGCGATCTGTTTCCGCAGGCATCCTTGCGCTGGAACGAAGGCGTCCACAACCTCATGATCTATGCCACGACCAATATTCGTGTCGGCACTTATGAACCTACCCGGCTCGCCAATCTTGGCCTCGGCTTCAACGCCTGGGATGGCGGCGTCGGCTACACTTATTTCGATCCGAGCAAGGGCCTGGAATTCTCCGCGACCGGCGGGCTTACCTTCAATAACTGGAATCACGATACCAACTACAAGAATGGAATCGACCTCCATATCGATTTCGGAGCGGCGAAATTTCTGAGCAAGCAGTTTTTCATAGGCGCGGTCGGTTACATCTACAATCAACTCGATGCGGATATAGGCTCGCCCGCCTTCCTCGGCGAGGTGAAGTCGCGCGTTTATGGTATCGGTCCGCAGATCGGATACATCTTCCAGGCGGCGCCGGGCGTGCAGGGCTATTTCAATCTCAAGGGCTATCACGAGTTCGATTCTCACGATCGCCCGGATGGCTGGAACGTCTGGGCGACCCTGTCTCTCTCGCCGGCCGCGCCGGAGCAAAAGCCGGTCACGACGCCGCGCCCGCAATGGAAATAGAGGCGAATTCGTTTCGGCGGAAACTGTCTGGTTGATTGTGCCGCGCGGCGTTTGCTCGGCCACACCCCTGTAACCGTGAAACGGGATGAAGAGTGTCCGATGCCGGCGCGGAATAGCATCGCCGTCGGCGGGTTTTCTCTTTCTGATACCTTCCGCCGTCGGAAATCCGGAGCCTCAGCATGTTCCTTCGCGTCTCGGTTGTCGCTGCAATGCTTGCTATTTCGCTTTCGTCCGCCGTCGCCGGCGGAGGTGAAGGTGCTCACCGCCGGCGCGATGAAGCAGGTGGTGCTGGCTTTGCAGCCGCAATTCGAGCAACTCGGGCACAAGCTTGTGGTCGACAACGACACCGTCGGCGCCCTGCAGAAGCGGATCGAGGGCGGCGAGGCCTTCGATCTCGCGATTGTCACGCCGGGCGTGATCGAACGATTTGCCGCGAGCAACAGGATCGCGCCCGCGACCAGGGTCGATCTCGCGCGCGTCGCCATCGGGGTGATGGTGCGGCCGGGCGCGAAGCTGCCCGACATTTCCTCGGTCGATGCATTCCGCAAGCGCTGATCGAGGCAAGGAGCGTCGCCTATATCGACCCGGCCTCCGGCGGTTCGAGCGGCATCTATCTCGACAAGCTGTTCGAGAAGATGGGCATTGCCGACGCGATACGCGCCAAGGCCAAGCTGAAGCGCGGCGGCTATGTCGCCGATCTCCTGGTTTCCGGCGATGCCGAGCTCGGCATACACCAGATCAGCGAAATCGTGCCGGTGAAGGATGTGGTGCTGGTCGGCCCGCTGCCGGCCGAAATCCAGAATTACACCACCTATGCCGGCGCCGTGTCGGCGACCGCGAAGGACGCGGCCGCCGCCCAGGCATTGCTCGATCTGCTCGCGGGACCGGCCGGCGCGGCGGTGCTGCGCGAGAAGGGGATGGAGAAGCCATCCTCCTGATCGCGGTCAGGCGACGGAGTCGACCGCCAGCACCGTGAGCGATCGCCGTCCGCCGCTCTGGGTTTCCCATTCGATCGACTGGCTGACCGACAGGCCGATCAGCGCTGCGCCGACCGGCGTCAGCACCGAGATCTTGCCTTGCGATACATCCGCCTCGCCGGGATAGACCAGCGTCACCGCGCGCACCTGCAAGGTCACGTCGTCGCGGAAGGTGACGCGCGATCCCATCTTCACGAGGCCGGGTCGGCTCTCGAATTCCTCGATCACCTGCGCACGGTCGATCTCGCGTCCGAGGAACTCGGCGGTCTGGGCGAACACGCCTGCCGAAGAATCGGCGATGCGGGTGAGCTTTTCGATATCGCAGCGGGTGATCGCGATCGGTGGCAATTCCGGACGCAGATAGCTCATGGTCATTCCCCTTCTCCTGAAGAACTTTGCCGATACGCAAAGCGGATGGCCGCGACTTGCGAAATCGGTGGTCTCGATGTTTTGAGGGTTTGGAAGAAACGTCAGCCCGGAGGGCTGACAGAGGCGCAGCCGTCCGGGTCAGCAGCCTGCGTGCAGGCGGCCGGCGCGTAGAAGCGAACGGGTGAGGTGCGCGTTATTCATGGTCACAAGGTAGGGAGCGTGGAACCGGAAATCAACCGGGGCCGTATCTCTGCCATCGGGCTGCGTCCCGTGCTATCGAAGCCGCAACCGCCGTCGGACCGCCAGATGCTGACACCCGCCGACCTCACCGACCTTATGGCCGCCGTCCGGCAGGGCGACCGGGCGGCTTTTGAGCAGCTTTACGGGGCGACCAGGTCGAAACTCTACGGGGTAGTGCTCCGTATCTTGAGACGCCGCGATCTTGCAGACGAGGTGATACAGGAGACCTACCTCAAGATCTGGGGGAGCGCTGGATCGTTCGATCCGTCGGTTGCGTCTCCGATCACCTGGATGGTGACGATCGCCCGCAACCGCGCGATCGACCTCGTTCGCAAGCGCAGCGAGGCCTCGATCGAAGAGGAGCCGCAGGCCATGGACGTCGCCGCCGACACTCCAAACCCGCTCGCCGCGCGCGAGCTGGGCGAGGATTTGAAGCGGCTGATGGATTGCGTCGGCCGGCTGGAGGCCGACCGCAAGGACATGGTGCTGCTGGCCTATTACAATGGGTTGAGCCGTGAACAGCTTGCGGCGAAGTTCGACAAACCAGTTAATACGATCAAGACCTGGCTGCGACGGAGCCTGATCGAGATCCGGGAATGTCTCGGATCATGAGGGCCCCGCGATGACAATGGACGAAGACCGCGAAATCCTGGCTGGCGAATATGTGCTCGGCACGCTCGACGCGGGCGAGCGGGCGCAAGCCGAGCGATCTGATCGCGTCCGATACCGGCCTTTGCCGACGCGTGTCCGCTATTGGGAGGGGCGGCTTTCGGCGCTGTCGGACGTGGTAGAGCCGGTCGAGCCGCCGAAGGCTTTGTGGTCGCGTATCCTGGGCGCGCTGCCGGCAGCGGGCGGTGCCCAGGTCGTCGATCTCACCCGTCGGCTGAAGCGCTGGCAGACCGCGACCTATGTCGCCGGCGCGATTGCGGCCGCCCTTCTGGTGTTTATCGGGGTGCGCGAGGCGTATCAGCCGCGGCTGCCGGAAGGCGGCAAATTCGTAGCCGTGCTGCAGCAGGACAAGGTGTCGCCCGGCTTTCTGCTCACGGTCGATCTGCGCACCAAGGAATTCACGGTGCGCCGGGTGGGCGCGGAAGCCCCGCGCGACCGCTCGTTCGAGCTCTGGCTGGTCCATGACAAATTTCCCGCGCCGCGATCGCTCGGCGTGATCGGCGACAAGGAATTCACCCGCGCGGCTTTGTCGGCCTACGACCCGCAGACCATCAACGAGGCGACCTATGCGGTCTCGGTCGAGCCGCCCGGCGGTTCGCCGACCGGCGTCGCCACCGGTCCGATCGTCTATGTCGGCAAGCTGATCGAGGCGGTGCCGTAAGTTTTCAAGAGACAAGGCTGCCCACAAAATAGTTGCGCCCCCTTGGGGGGAGGGGGCGCAACACTCAACGTTGATCCCTGGGGGGAAGGGAGATTCAACGTCAGAGAAACTAGCGGATGGTCTGACCTTCGCCGGCGATCGCGGTCGGCTGGCCGGCGCGGATCACCGGACCGGTCGCGTCGAAGCGTTGAGCGAAAGAGGCAGTCCCGTCCGAGAAATTCGGCTTCGCGAGGATACCGACGCCCACCACCATGATGGCGGCAATCAGCGACACGACAACCACCTTCAGGTGGGTCGCGCTATCGGCGCTGCGTCAGCGAGGAATTGTTCATGACACGTCCCTTGCCTGTTCCTGCGTTTAGCCTTTTGTCGGAAGCCGGCGCCGCGAGGTTCGCCGTCTTCTCGTCGTCTGGTTCACGAACCCGTATTTCCGGCTTCAGTCACGTCGACGGGTCGCAACCGAAATTCTTGAACGCCCAGCTAACGTAGGAGCCGAAAACCGGTTCCGCAGGAGGCGTCACATGTCGTTGACAGGATGTGAAAAGACGTGACTGTTGCAACCCCGTCGCCGGTTTGTTCGGCGGCGTCGTTAAAGGACGGCGTTAAAACGCAAATTTTTCGCACAAAATTTGATCTGCTGCGCCGCACACGCGGCTTCAGATGCTGCCGACGGTCTTCAGCCGCACGCGCGGATGGATTTCCGACTGCGACAGCACCGGAGTCTGGGCGCGGAAACGTTCCACGATGCCGCGCACGAACGGCCGAATTGACGCGGATGTGACCAGAACCGGGGCTTCGCCCTGCGCGCGCCGCTTCCTCGAAGCGTTCACGAACGAGTGTGATGAACTCCGACAGCCGCGACGGCTGCATCGCCAGCGTGCGCTCGTCGCCCTGGCCGACGATGGAATCGGCAAAGGCCTGCTCCCATTTTGCCGACAGTGCGATCAGCGGCAGGTAGCCGGACGGCGTCGTGTATTGCGCGCAAATCTGGCGCGCGAGCCGCGTGCGCACATGCTCGGCGATCTGCGCCGGGTTGCGGGTGAAGGCGACGGCCTCGGCGACGCCTTCCAGGATGGTGGACAGGTCGCGGATCGAGATGCGCTCGGCCAGCAGCATCTGCAGCACGCGCTGGATGCCGGACATCGAAATCTGCGCCGGCACGATGTCCTTGATCAGTTCGCCCTGCTCCTTGGGCAATTCCTTGATCAGCTTCGCGACCTCCGCATAGGACAGCAGGTCCGCGACATTGGCCTTCAGCAATTCGGTGAGGTGGGTCGACAGCACGGTCGCGGCATCGACCACCGTATAGCCCTTGACCGCGGCCTCTTCCTTGTGCGCGACATCGACCCAGGTGGCGGGCAGGCCGAAGGTCGGCTCGGTGGTGTGGACGCCGGGCAGGTTCACCTGGCCGCCCGCCGGGTCCATGACCATGAACTGGCTCGGCCACAGCTTGCCGGTGCCGGCCTCGACTTCCTTGATCTTGATGACGTAGCTGTTGGCGTCGCTCTGCACGTTGTCGAGGATGCGGACCGCCGGCATCACGAAGCCCATCTCGATCGCGAGCGCGCGCCGCAGCGCCTTGATCTGCTCGGTCAGCCGGTCGCTGCCGTCCTGACCGGATTGACCAGCGGCAGCAGCGCGTAGCCGAGCTCGATCTTGAGGTCGTCGATCTTGAGCGCGGTCGAGATCGGCTCCTCGGCCGGTGCCGCGGTGGCCGCGGCGTCTCGGCGTGCTTCGCGGCCGCGGCCGCCGCCTTGTGGCGCTTGTCGAGATGCCAGGCGAGCGCGCTCGCGCCGCCGCCGAGCATCAGGAACGGCAGCATCGGGATGCCGGGCAGCAGCGCCATGCATCAGCATGACGCCGCCCGACATGCCGAGCGCCTTCGGATAGCCGGAGAGCTGCTTCATCATCGCCTTGTCGGCGGCGCCGGAGACGCCCGACTTCGACACGAGCAGGCCGGCGGCGGTCGAGACGATCAGCGCCGGCATCTGGGTGACCAGGCCGTCGCCGACGGTCAGCAGCGTGTAGGTCTTGGCCGCGTCCATGAAGCGCCATGTTCTGCTGCGCGACACCGATGATGATGCCGCCGATCACGTTGATGAAGACGATCAGCAGGCCGGCGATGGCGTCGCCGCGCACGAATTTCGAGGCGCCGTCCATGGCGCCGAAGAAGCCGCTTTCGTCCTCCAGCTCCTGGCGCCGCTTGCGCGCCTGCTGCTCGTCGATCAGGCCGGCCGACAGATCGGCGTCGATCGCCATCTGCTTGCCGGGCATGGCGTCCAGGTGGAAGCGCGCCGCGACTTCGGCGATGCGGCCGGAGCCCTTGGTGATGACCACGAAATTCACGATCACCAGGATCGTGAATACGATGATGCCGATCACGAAATTGCCGGCCATCACGAAATTGCCGAAGGCCTCGATGACATGGCCGGCGGCGGCGGTGCCCTCGTGGCCGTGCGACAGGATCAGCCGGGTGGAGGCGAGGTTGAGCGACAGCCGCAGCATGGTCGCGATCAGCAGCACGGTCGGGAAGGAGGAAAATTCGAGCGGCGTGTGGATGAACAGCGCCGTCATCAGGATCAGGACCGAGATCGTGATCGAGACCGCGAGAAACAGGTCGAGCACGATCGGCGGCAGCGGCAGGATCAGGACGACCAGGATCGTCAGGACGCCGATGGCGAGCATCAGGTCGCCGCGTTTGAAGATCGCCGCAATGTCTTGCAAGCCGGGCAACTTGATGCGGCCCGCGGCGATGGTGGCGGAAATGTCGGACATGCAGGATGGAACCCAACCCCTAGGTAATATTTGCCCGGTTTATGGTTAGGGAACCGTTAACGGGGGTGGCGTGGCACCTTGGAACCGTTAAGGTCTCGGGCGGAAATCGGGGGCAGGGATGTCGGATAGCCGAAACCGAAGGCTTCACGCCTGGAAGCCGCGCAGCCCTGCTGAGCGATGTGTTCGCCCCGTGGGTGCAGGACCTGCAACTCAGCGTCGAGACAATCCATCCCGCCGGCGAGCCGAGGCGGGACCGGGGCGCTGCTGCGGATGAAATTCTCCGAGCGGCTGTGCCGCGAGGGCGGGATCGATCTGCGGGCAGGCGCTGATGTCGCTTCGCCGATACCGCGATGGTGTTTGCGGTCTGCGCCGCGTCCGGCCGCTACCGGCCGATGACCACGGTCGACCAGACCTCCCATTTCATGAGGCCGGCCGTCGAGCTCCGACGTGCTGGCGGACGCCCGTATCGTGCGCATGGGCCGCAGCATGGCGTTCGGGCAGGTGATGCTGATGGGCGTGTTCGATCCCAAGCCGGTGGCGATGGTGTCGAGCGCCTACGCGCTGACGTGAACCAGGCTCCGCTTATTCCCGCGCTTGGGTCCGGCGTCGCACGCCCCGGGTGCGGCGACGTGCGGTTTCAGGATCAGCGCTTCACTTCGGCCCGATAGACCAAAGCCCATAGGCCGAACAGTTCCGCAGGTTGTCGCAGCCGGCGTACCAGTCGCGGAATTGCTTGAAGTCGGAGGCAGCCGCCGGTGCCGCAAGGCCGGCGAGAGCGGCCAGCACCAGGATGTGCTTTTCATGCGCTCCATTCCGCCAGCTTGCGTTTCACCCCGCCGCCGGCGTGGTCCATGAAGGCGCGCACGCGCGCGGTATCCTTCAACGAGCGATGCGTCACGATCCATATTTCCGTCACGAGGTCCTTCATTGGCGGCAGCACCGGCACGAGCTGCTTCTCGCCGGCCGCCAGATATACCGGCAACAGCGCAACGCCAAGACCGTCGCGCGCTGCGATGCATTGATGGACGAAGCCCGAGACCCGAAAGCCGATCGCATCTGGCGGAACATGCTTCGAAATCCAGGCGCCGGCTCTGGTGTGGATCGAAAGCTCCGGCCAGCCGATCACGGCATGCTCGCCGAGTTCGGCAATGCTCTTCGGTGTGCCGTTCGCCTTCAGATAGCCGGGCGAGGCGAACAGGCCCCATCGCACATCGGCGAGCTTGCGCCCGAACAGATCGCCCTGCGAGGGCCGCGTGGCGCGCAATGCCACGTCGGCCTCGCGGCGTGCCATGTCGATCACCCGGTTTTCGATCGTGAGATCGACCAGGATGCCGGGATGCATTTTGCGAAAGCGCGCGATCAGCGGCATCAGCACCTTGAAGCCCATGGTCTCCGAACAGGTGACGCGCAATTGCCCGCTCAACCTCGTGTCGCGGCCGGAAAGCTCGCGGTCGAGCGCCAGCACTTCGGTCTCCATCCGCTCGGCTGTCTCGATCATGCGCTGGCCCGACGCGGTGGCGCGATAGTTGCCGGCAAGCCGCTCGAACAGCTTGGAGCCGATCTCGCGCTCCAGCGCGTTGAGCCGCCGGAACATGGTGGAGTGATTGACCCCGAGCGAGGCCGCAGCCGACGCGAGGCCGCCGTGGCGGGCGACGGCGAGCACGAAGCGCAGATCGTCCCAAGAGAAACTCATTCGAAGGGCATGCGGATTATTTGCAACAATGCAATTATAATTGGCAATAGCGCTTATAGCATTGCGAAATAGCAAAGGCTAGCTATCCGACATCGAATTTTCCGCAAAACCGAAAATCGCTGGAGACCGACAATGACCCCTACGACCGAAAATGGCGTCGCGGAATACGGCGCACTGGTGCTGCGCCTTGCGCTCGGCACGATGTATATCGCTCACGCGCTGCTGAAGGTGTTCGTGTTCACGCTGGCCGGCACCGCGGCGTTCTTTGCGTCGCAAGGCTTCCCGTCCTGGACCGCCTATGTCGTGGTGATCGCCGAGCTGCTGGCGGGAGCGGCGCTGATTGCGGGATTTCAGGTGCGGCTGGTGGCGCTCGCGGGCCTGCCGATCCTGGCCGGCGCGCTCGCCGTGCATCTGCCGAATGGCTGGGTGTTTTCCGCGCCGAATGGCGGCTGGGAATATCCGGCCTTCCTGATGGTCGTCTCGGTGGTGCAGGCGCTGATCGGCGCCGGTGCCTATGCGGTGAATTGGCCGTTGCAGATTGTGCGCCTGGCCCGCGCCTGATAGCGCAAGCGGCAACGCGGCAAAGGCCGGGGTATTGCCCCGGCCTTTTTTATTCACAACGATGGAAATCTATGCCGCCCGTCCTCGCCGAGCGGCAGCGGATCGGCGCGCAGCACCAGCGCGAGGTCGAGCGGCGCATAGAGATGGGGAAACAGCGCTCCGCCGCGTGATGGCTCCCATTTCAGCTTTTCTCCCAGCGACTCCGCTTCGACATGCAGAAGCACCAGGTCTCGCTGGCCCGCGAAATGCTTTGCCGCCGTCTCCGCCGCCTGTTCGGCGGTGGAGAAATGGATATAGCCGTCGCGCAAATCCACTTCCGAGCCGTGGAAAATGCCCATGTCCTGCGCTTCACCCCAAAGCGCGCCGGGAAGGATTTTGTAGATGATCGACATAGCCTTTGCGGGCTCGGGTTCAGATTTCGTCCATATTTCAAAGCTACTTGGAAAGCATGCCACGCCTCGGTGCGATCTGGACAATTTTTTTGGCCATTGGCGCGGCGCTGATGGTTGCGCCGGCCACCGCGCATTCGCCGTACTTCACGAAGACAGAAAAGATCGCTTTGCCGGACGGCACGACCGGCGAAATCCGTCTGCTGCATGGCGACGGCATCATGCGTTCCGATCCGGTGCGCGCAGTTGTTATCGATGCGGAAGGCCGGGCGCTGGCCCGAAGCCCGCAATCCTACGCCATGGCGATCCGCTGTGACGATACGCTTCGATGCAAGGCTTATGACCTCAACCATTTCACCGTGTCGGAGCCTGATCCCAAATCCTTGCGCCCTGGCGAGCGGATATCGGGCGTCGATGAAAAATGGACGTTGGAGCAGGGCGCGCAATCTTGGGGCTTTGTGACCAGACGGATGTCCTTCAGCGATTTGGTTGTCGGTCACGCCGTCTATCTCCGTAACAACGTCTATCCGGCTGTTATTCCGTTATTGCTGACAGGCTTCGCTGCGATGTTTGTTCTCGGCGTGCTGCGGCCTGCGCCCTCGCGAAGACTCTACGACCGGATCGTCTGGTCTGCGATCATCGTGGCGGCGTTCGCGATTGCCGGATTTCTGATGCTGATGAATCTTCTGATGCTGATTGTCACCGGGCTGCCCGAGCCGCTTTGGTTCCTGCTTTCTGCATCCGCTGCCGTGTCGGTCGGTCTGCTGTTTTATTGGCGCCGCCGCAGCCGCGCCCAACCGGCATGAAAAAGCCGGGGCAACCAGGCCCCGGCTCTCTCCGTCGCGTTGCGCGCACGAAATCATTCGAGCATGATCTAATCCGAAAACCGGTCCCCACTTTTCGGGATCATGCTCTCGTCACATCGCCATCCGCATCTCGCCGCCATGCGGCGGCGGCACCGGCACGCCGTCGCCGGCATATTCGTTGAGCTTGTTGCGCAAGGTGCGGATCGAGATGCCGAGAATGTTGGCGGCATGGGTGCGATTGCCGAGGCAATGCTTGAGCGTCTCCAGGATCAGGTCGCGCTCGACATCGGCGACGGTGCGGCCGACCAGCGCGCGCGTGACCTGTTCGGCGGCGGCCGCGGCATGAGTGACTTCCGAGGGCTGCGGCGTGGAATTGAGCCGCATGCCGTCCGGCGTCATCAGCGCGTCCGGGCCGATTTCCTCGCCGCTCGTCATCAGTACGGCGCGGTGCAGCGTATTCTCCAGTTCGCGCACATTGCCCGGCCAGCGGTTGAGCGCGAGCGCCTTGCGACCTTCGGCCGACAGCGAACGCGGCGGCAATCCGTTTGCCTTCGAGTATTTCTCGATGAAATGCTCGGCCAGTGCCAGCACGTCCTGCGGACGCTCCCGCAGCGGCGGAATTTTCAGGTTCACGACATTCAGCCGGAACAGCAAGTCCTCGCGGAAAGAGCCGTTGCGCGCGGCTTCGGCCAGGTTGCGGTTCGACGTTGCGACGATGCGGATATCCACCGGCACCGGCTTGGTGCCGCCGACCCGGTCGATCATCCGCTCCTGGATCGCGCGCAGGAGCTTTGCCTGCAGCCGCACGTCCATCTCGGAGATTTCATCCAGCAGCAGCGTGCCGCCATTGGCCTCCTCGAACTTGCCGATGCGCCGCGCCACCGCGCCGGTGAACGAACCCTTTTCGTGGCCGAACAATTCGGATTCCAGCAGCGCTTCCGGAATGGCTGCGCAATTGACGCTGATGAAATGCTTCTTCGCCCGCTTCGAATGGCTGTGCAGATAGCGCGCCAGCACTTCCTTGCCGGTGCCGCTTTCGCCGGTGATCAGCACCGAGGCATCCGAACCCGCGATCTGCTGGGCGAGCTTCACCACGTGCCCCATCGAATCGTCGCGCCAGATCATGTCGCGGTCGTCATTGGCGACGGCCGCGAGCACGGCCGCAATCAGGTCGGGATCGGGCGGCAGCGGGATGTATTCCTTGGCGCCGGCATGAATGGCGGCAACCGCGGCGCGCGCATCATTGTCGATGCCGCAGGCCACGATCGGAGCGTGGATATGCTCGGCAGAAAGCTGGCTGACGAGAGCGGCAATATCGAGCGCGACATCGACCATCAGGAGATCGGCGCCGCGTCCCGAGCGCAGCACCGCCAGCGCCTGGCTGATGCTTTCGGCATGGGTGACCGAGGCGCCCTTGTCCATCGCGTATTTGGTGGCGAGCGTGAGCTGGCCTTTCAGGGTTCCGACGATGAGGAGACGCATGTTTACCCCCGGTCCGCCTTGATGATTTCCGTCATGGTGACGCCCAGCTTTTCTTCCACCAGCACCACTTCGCCGCGCGCCACCAGGCGGTTGTTGACATAGATGTCGATCGCTTCGCCGACCTTGCGGTCGAGTTCGAGCACCGCGCCCGGTCCGAGCCGCAGAAGTTCGCTGACATCCATGCGCGAGCGTCCGAGCACGGCGGAGACCTGCACCGGCACGTCGAAGATGGCTTCCAGGTCGGCCGCGGTCTTGCCGGTATTGTCGCCCTCATCGAGCGGCGCGAGCGTTACATCGGTCGCTCCGCCACCTTCCAGATTCGGGAACGGGACCTTGGGTTCGTTATCACTCATCGTTCGCACCTTTCACGTGATGGTCCGGATCCGCCCGCCGCGCCTCGACAAAGCGACGTACGGTCTCTCCGATCAGGGAATCGGCCGCGGCCTGATCGCGAATCATCCCGCCATCCGCCCATTCGATCCGGCAGTCGCCGATCGCGATATCCGGCTCCGCCAGCACCAGCAGCCGGCCGTCGAAACCGACCTGACGCGCAATGTCGGCGAGCTTCTTTTGCGCCTCGTCATAAAGCGCATCGTTTAGCCGCACGACCACATGCGGTGTGGCCACGAGATCGCGGAAGCATGCGCTCGCGAGCGCCTGAATTTCGGTGAAGGGTTCGCGGGCGACGAGTTCGGACGCGAGCTTGCGGCCGGTCGCCACCGCGACCTCGATCGCTTCGGCTTCCACCCGCTGCTCGACATCCGACAGGCCGCGTGACATGCGGTCGAGCGTGCGGGAAATGTCTTCCATCGCGATCGCAAGCCGTCGCGCGCTTTCATTGCCGGCCTCGCGCTGGCCTTCCGCAAAGCCGTTGCGATAGCCGCGGGACTGGGCTTCCTCGATCATGACCTGATGATCGGCGAGCGGCACGCGTATTCGCGGCCTTGGGCGCCGCGAAGTCGATATCGAACATGAATTTCGAGGGTGCCGTCATCAATAGACCAGCTCCTCGTCGCCGCGCTGCTTGGCGATGACGATCTCGCCCTTGGCGGCGAGATCCTTGGCGATGTTGACGAGCAGCACCTGCGCTTCGTCGACATCGCGCAGCCGCACCGGACCCATCGCGCCCATGTCGTCGGTGAGCATCTTGGCGGCGCGCGCGGACATATTGGTGAAGAAGAATTGCCGGACCGGCTCGGCCGCGGCCTTGAGCGCGATGGCGAGCTTGTCCTTGTCGATGTGGCGCATCAGCGTCTGCGCGGAGCCCGCATCGAGCTTGATCAGATCGTCGAAGGTGAACATCAGCGCCTTGATGCGCTCGGCGCTGTCGCGATTTTCCTCTTCGAGTGAGGTCAGGAAGCGGGTTTCGGTCTGGCGGTCGAAATTGTTGAAGATTTCCGCCATCGTCTCATGCGCGTCGCGCCGGCGGGTCTTGGAGATATTCGACATGAATTCGGTACGCAGCGTCTGCTCGACCCGGTCGATGACTTCCTTCTGGATCGATTCCAGCCGAAGCATGCGATTGACCACGTCGAGCGCCAGGTCTTCGGGCAGGATCGAGAGCACGCGGGCGGCATGTTCGGGCCGTAGCTTCGACATCACCACCGCGATGGTCTGCGGATATTCGTTCTTCAGGTAATTGGCGAGCACGTCCTCCTGCACGTTGGAGAGCTTCTCCCACATGTTGCGGCCGGCGGGCCCGCGGATTTCGTCCATGATGCCGCCGACGCGGTCGGCCGGCAGGAATTGCTGCAGCAGGTGCTCGGTCGCCTCGTAATTGCCCATCAGCGAGCCGGAGGTGGAAAGCCGGCTGACGAATTCCAGCAGCAGGTCCTCGACCGCCGACGCCTCCACATTGCCGAGTGTCGACATGACGATCGAGAGCTGGCGCAATTCGTCGTCGTCGAGCATCGACCAGATCTTTCCGCCATATTGGTCGCCGAGCGAGAGCATCAGCACCGCCGCACGTTCCGGCCCGGTCAATTTCCGGCTCGACTTGCCGTTCTCCGCCTGGCGATTGCCGAGGCTGGCAACGACGCTCGCGATGTCGCCGCGCGATTGTTCCGATCTGTCGTGGGCGATGGCCATGCTGCGTTTCCTATGCCGGCTCGTTCAGCCATTGCCGGATGATGGCAACGGTCTCTTGCGGGTTGCGCTCCGCAAGCTCGCCGACCTTCTGCACCGACTGGGCATGCACCTGGCCCTGCACCTTGGCGATGTCGATCATCGCCGAAGTACGATTGGAGATCGCGACATTCTGGTCGCCGCCGACGAGTTCGACATTGGGGCCGCCGGCGCTGCTGATGGCGCCCGCGCCGCCGCCGCTGATATTCATGCCATCCGGAAGAAGACGCCGTTCGGGCCGGCGATCGTGCCGTCGGGAAGCAGCGTGCCCCGCGCCGGACGATCCGGCGTCACGATCCGGCGCACCAGCGGTCGTACGACAAAGAACAGGACGATCAGTCCGAGGATGCCCATCACCGCGAGCTCGATGCCGCGCATGATGTCGTCCTTGGTGAATTGCGGCAGGTCGAAGAAGCCCTTCGGCTCCGACAGCATATTCTGCGGCAATTCTGCAAAGCGCAGATTGACGATTTCCACCTGATCGCCGCGCTTCTGGTCGAACCCGATCGCCGAGCGTACCAGCGCGGCGATCCGGTCGAGTTCGTCCTTGTCGCGTGGCGCGTAGGCGGATTCGCCCTTGTCGTTCTTGGCATAGACGCCGTCGACCAGCACCGCGACCGATATGCGGTTCACCCGACCGCCCTCGATCACCTCGGTGCGCGAGGTGCGCGAAATCTCGTAATTGACGATTTCCTCGCTCTTGCGGTTGTCGCTCTTGTTGCCGCCTTCGGCATTGTTGTTATTGGCGCCCTGACGGTTCTGCTGAGCCCCCGGCAATTCGTTGGCGACCGTGACCTGGCCTTCGCGCGCCTCGTGCGAGGCTTGCGTCTCCTCGCGGGTCTGGCTCGAACGCACCACGCGGCCTTCCGGGTCGAAGCGGTCGGTGGTCTGGGTCACGCGGTTGAAGTCGAAATCGGCGGTGAGCTGCACGCGGGCCCGGCCGGGGCCGACCACCGAGGAGACGATATTCTCGACCTGTTCGCGCATGCGCCGCTCGAAGGCGACCTTGCGCTCGTCGGCGCCGGCGCTGAAACCGCCCAGATTGTCGTCGGCGCCGTCGGCAAGCAGCCGTCCGCCCTCGTCCACGATCGAGACGCGGTTCGGCTTCAGGCCGTTGACGGCGGAAGCCGCCAGATGGCGGATGGCGCGCACCTGCTGCGCCTCCAGGCCGCCGCGCAATTTCAGCACGATCGAGGCCGACGGCTCCTGCCGTTCGCGGGAGAATAGCGGCCGTTCCGGCAGCACGAGATGCACGCGCGCGGCCGCCACCCGGTCGATCGAGCGGATGGTGCGGGCGAGTTCGCCTTCCAGCGCGCGCAGGTGATTGATGTTCTGAACGAAGCTGGTGGCGCCGAGCGCGTCCGACTTGTCGAAAATCTCATATCCGACGCCGCCGCCTTTCGGCAGGCCGCTTTCGGCAAGCTTCATGCGGATGCGGGTGACCGCGTCCTTCGGCACCAGGATGATCGCGCCGTCGTTGCGGGTCTGGTAGGGGATCGCCTGCCGATCGAGGTCGCGGACGATCGCCGAGGAATCCTCGAAGGCGAGATCGGTGAAGAGCGGCGTCATCGGCACCGCGGTGACGCGCAGGATCAGGAAGGCGAAAAACCCGATCAGGGCGGCCGCGACAGCGGCCATCGCCATCACGCGCGTCGCACCCAGAGTCTTTGACGAACTCGACCAGACCTTGCACCGACAGTTCCCCCCGGACGCTCGAACACTTGCCCGCGACCGGGCTCTTTCGCTCCGGTCGGCAATAATTGCCGCTCTCTATGGTTTCCATCCGGTTAACGCCTCGGGCGATTGCGACACGCGCATGAAAAAAGGCGGGCTGTTCGCCCGCCTCTTTGCCCGTCTTCGGTCCGCCTTCCGGTCCGTCCCGGCCGGATCGGCTCAGTAGAATCTCCGGCACATCTCGTAGCGGCCGTAACCGGCATCGGTGACGCAAGGGCCGCGCCGGATCTTGGTGCCGCTCACCTTGATCGGACGCCGATAGACCCGGACCGCGTAGGGGTTCGGCAGCCGCTTCCAGTAATAGCCGCGCACATAGACATATTTGTAGCCCCGCGGGGTCCAGTAGATCGGCTCGCGGAACGGGTAGCCCAGCGAGGTGTCGACCGGCGTCCAGCTCCCGCCATTGGGCCAAGTATAGACCGGGACCGCCCTGTAGCCCGGCGGCTCGAAATAGCCGGCGGCGGCGCCGACCGCGAGCTGGCGGGCGGAAGCGGGGGTGGCAAGGACCGCGAAAATCGCGGCCAGGACCAAAACAAGCCTGGACAGCATGAACCTCTCCGAGTTCGACGCAACTTAGCCGCTCAGGCGGGCCGGCGCAAAGACCGGCGATGCGATTTCAACGGTTGGATTTGAACGGGGCCAAGGCGTGCCAAAAGGAGAAAAGCGGCCTTGCGGCCGCTTCGATTTACCTTCCGGCAACGAAATTGAACCGGCCGTTACTGCCGGTATTGCTGAATGCGCGTGGTGCGCAGGCCGGCAAGGCCGTGCTGTTCGATCGAGAATTGCCAGGACAGGAATTCTTCGGTCGTCAGCGTATAGCGCTGGCAGGCTTCCTCGAGCGAAAGCAGTCCGCCGCGCACGGCCGCAACCACCTCCGCCTTGCGGCGGATAACCCAGCGCTTTGTCGAGGGCGGCGGCAAATCCGCGATCGTCAGCGGAGAACCGTCCGGCCCGATCACGTATTTGACCCTCGGGCGATGAGGTTCTGTCATGGTTGCACTCACACACTCAACCCACAAACTCCCCGGAATGTAGTCGTTGGCGCTTAAGATTTGCCTAAGCGCAACACTCAATTGGGAAACGTCTGCGGGCCGCATCGCGTGCGAGGCCTTAATCGCGCGTTAAGAGATCGAGCGCGCCTTACTGGGTCAGGCCGCTCAACAGCGATGCGTTGCGCACCACGCGCTTGATCTTGTCGAGCGCGTAATTGGTGTTGTTGACCGAGAGTATCGGCGGGCTCTGCGTCATGTCGACGGAATCGACGACGCCCTGGATTTCGGTGGACACCGCAACCGGCTGGCCGCTCGCATCCTTGGCGGTGATCGTCATCTTGTAGTCGCCATTCGCCTGCATCACGCCGGAATTGTTGCGACCGTCCCAGACGAAATTCTGAATACCGGCATTGAGCGAATAAGTGCCGGTGAACACGGTGGCGCCGGCCGAGTTCAGGATGTTGATGGTGCCGGTCGCAGGCTTCGGCGAATTGAAGCTCCAGCCCGCCTTGCCGTCGGCAAGCTTCGATGTCTGGCCGTCGATCGCGACCGTCTGGCCGACATAGCCGAGCGCCTGCGTCGACTGAACGGACTTTTGCAACGCCACCAGCGTCGAGAGCTGATCGTTCGACTTCAGTTGCTGTTCGACCTGCGCGAATTGCACGAGCTGCTGGGTGAACTGGTTGGTGTCGAGCGGATCGAGCGGGTTCTGGTTCTTCAATTGCGTGGTCAGCAATTGCAGGAAGGTGGTGAAATTGCTTGCCAGCGTATCCTTGACGACCTCGTTGGTGCCGTTCGAGGTGACGGCGGCGGTGACGCTGCTGGTGGCGGCTGCGATGGTGGCCATGGTCGTGGTCCTTTATGTCACACGCGGATGTCGATGCCGCCGCGTGCACCCAGCAGGCGGGCATAGCCGCTGGCGGCCTCGGTCGGGGTGATGTCGCTTTCGACGATCGTCGCCTTGACGCTGCGGGACGGCGAATCGTCGTCTCGTTGCTGCGCGAAGCCCTGGTCGCGCAGCGAAAATTCCAGCGCATTGTCGGAGGTCTTGAGACCCGCCTGCTGCAATGCGCGTTCGAGCGTCGACTGGTCGCGACGCAGAAGATCGTAGGTGTCGGCGCGCTCGATCACGAGGCGCGATGTCACGTTGCCGTCGCGGTCGACGTCGAGGCGCACATCGATGCGTCCGAGTTCGGGCGGATCGAGCCGGATTTCGAAGCGCGAATTGCCGGCGCGCGCCTGACCCGCGATTTCCACCGCGAGCGCATTGATCGGCACCGGCTGCGCGGCGCTGACCGGGGCGGCTTGCGGATGGGCGGCGATTGCAGTCGTGGCGTGCGGAATAACGGGCGCGGGAGCGGCGGCCTGCGTTGCCGGCTCGCTTGCGGGTTTCGCCGAGGGCTGCGCGGCATCGAGATCGGCGGCGGAGCGGTTTTGCGGTTTGGCTTGCGTCGCGGCGTCCTGCGGTGCCGGTGCCTGGGGTGCGGCTTGCCCCTGCGGCACCGCCGGCTTTGCGTGTTGTCGGAGCTGCGCCCGTTGCCTCGGCGGCATTCACTTCAGGCAAAGCATCATCTGGCGCATTCGCGGGATTCTGCGCCGGCGCGGCTGGTGCCTTGATCTGCGGCGCGCGCTTGCCTTCGGCTCTTCGTCGTCGGTGCGGCGGTTTTCGTCCGCGGAGGGCAGGGCAGGAGCTGCGGCATCGGCGCCCGCGAGCGGCTCGTCGGTCGCCTCGGACGGTGTTTCGGCGGCATTGTCCGCTGCCGCAACGACCGGTGCTGCAACCACCGGCGCGGCAACCACCGCCGGCGCCACGGCATTCGGATCGATAATGGCTGGAGTTTCGACCGTGGCAGGGTCAGTGGGAATATCGGCCGCCGGAGCCGTCGCCTCGACCGGCTGGATGGCTTCGCAGACATCCTGTTCGACATTGACCTTGGCCTCGGCCTCGGTGTCGCCGTCGGTCCTGGCTTCGGGCGCGAGCGGGTTGGATGGCTCGGCGACATTCCGGCATGGACCGCCTCGGTCGCAGGCTCGACCGGGTCGCTCGCGTTGCGATCGCTCGCTGCCGGCTTCTCGGTCTTCTGGGACGGCTTTGGGGCGGGTTCGGTCTGGTTGTCGATCAGAGCGGCAAAGGTGCCCTCGTCCGGACTGCAATAGTTTTCGGCTGGGAATTGCGGATCGTGTTCGAGACTCGAGAATACAGGCGGACGCTTCGGGGACGAAACCGGACACGCAGGGAACTCCTTCAAATTGCAGGCTCAGACGAATGTTACGTCCGGCTTTGCAAGCCCTGAGCCAGCGCGGAGCGGGCGAATAATCGAGTGAAATCAATGATCTCCCGTTCATTTCTGTGCTTTTGGCCGGCAGGCTCCGCCGCCCGCCCGGCAGGAAATTCCTATTTGCGTTCCTATATGTGAGGTTCGATTGCGCCGCCGGCGTTCTGGCCTGTAAAACAGGCGCAGCCGGCAACCGAAAAACGACAACGCACGAGAGCGGCAAAGCCGCGACTTTCGATGATCAACAGCCTGGGCCTTGAGAGCCGTCCGCAGGATACCCGCGTCGTGGTCGCGATGTCGGGCGGGGTGGATTCGTCCGTCACCGCCGCGCTGCTCGCAGCCGAGGGCTATGACGTCGTCGGCGTCACGCTGCAGCTTTACGATCACGGCGAGGCCACCCACCGCAAGGGCGCCTGCTGCGCCGGCCGCGACATCCACGATGCGCGCGCGGTCGCCGGCACGCTCGGCATTCCGCATTACGTTCTCGACTACGAAAGCCGCTTCAAGGAAGAGGTGATCGACCGTTTCGCCGAAAGCTATGTCGCGGGCGAGACGCCGGTGCCCTGCATCTCCTGCAACCAGTCGATCAAGTTTCGCGACCTGCTCGATACCGCCAAGGATCTGGGCGCCCGCTTGATGGCGACCGGACATTATGTCGCCTCGCGCGGTCTGCCGGGCGGCGGCCGCGGCCTTTATCGTGCCCGCGAGGAGGAGCGCGACCAGAGCTATTTCCTGTTCGCCACCACGCGCGAGCAGCTCGAAACCCTGCGCTTTCCGCTCGGCGATCGCACCAAGACCGAGACGCGCGAGGTCGCGCGCCGCTTCGGGCTATCGGTCGCCGACAAGGACGACAGCCAGGACATCTGCTTCGTGCCGCAGGGCCGCTATACCGACATTATCGAAAAGCTGATGCCGGGTTCGGCCGATCCGGGCGAGATCGTCGACCTCGACGGCCGCGTGCTCGGTCGCCATCACGGCATCATTCATTTCACGGTCGGTCAGCGGAAAGGGCTTGGCATTTCCACCGGCTCGCCCGTTTACGTGGTGCGGCTGGATTCCGCGACCAGGCGCGTCATCGTCGGGCCTCGCGATGCGCTGCGCACGCGGCGTATTGCGCTTCGCGATGTCAACTGGATCGGAGACGGCAGTCTCGACGAGGTGCTCGATGCCGGACGCCGTGAGGTCTATGTGAAGGTCCGCTCCACGCGCGCGCCGCAGCCGGCCTGGCTGATGCGCGGCGGCGGCGGCGTCGTGGTCGAATTGATCGACGGCGAAGATGGCGTCGCTCCCGGACAGGCCTGCGTGTTCTACGACGCAGCCGACGGGCAGGCGCGGGTGCTCGGCGGCGGCTTCATCAAGAGCACGCTGGCAATGACGCAAAGCCCCAATGCCGCTTTCCCCGAGCCGGTCCAGGCATCGCAGGCAAACTGACGCGATCATGGCCGGGGGGCTCGACAAGGCGACGATCACCAAGGCCTATGCGCGCTGGGCGCCGGTCTATGATCTCGTTTTCGGCGCGGTGTTCCATCAGGGCCGCAAGGCTTCGATCGCGGCGGCCGAGCGTATCGGCGGACGCATCCTCGAAGTCGGCGTCGGCACCGGAATTTCGCTGCCCGATTATTCGCGCAGCAACAAGCTGGTCGGCATCGACATTTCCGAACCGATGCTGCGCAAGGCGCTCGGGCGGGTCCGCGATTTCAAGCTCGACAATGTCGAGACCCTGTCGGTGATGGACGTCGCTCATCTCGGTTTTCCGGACAACACCTTCGATGTGGTGGTCGCGCAATATGTCATCACCGCGGTGCCCGATCCCGATGCAGCGCTCGACGAATTCGCGCGCGTGCTCAAGCCCGGCGGCGAGATCATCCTGGTCAATCACATCAGCGCCGAAGGCGGCATGCGGCGCGCCTTCGAGCTGAAATTCGCGCCGATCGCGCGCCGGCTCGGATGGCGGCCGGAATTCGAATGGTCGCGCCTGCAGGCCTGGATCGACCGGCGCCCGAACATGAAAGTGGTCGACAAGAAGCCGATGCCGCCGCTCGGCCATTTCTCGATGATCCGGTTCCGCAAGGCCGCCTGACGGCGGAACCTGCGCCCTGTGCGTGCCGTTGTGTCCGAAAGGAAGGACACATGAGAGGCATCCTCATTGCGGCTTTGTTCGCCGCGCTCAGCGTTACCGTCGCCGGCGCGCAAACGCCCGAGCCGAGCCTGCCGGGAGAGGATCAGGCGCCCAGGCTCGATCCCAAGGCCTGCCGCGACCGCGATCGTCTGCAGCACGGCGACACCGTCGAGAATGAGGGCCGGGCGCCCCGGCAGGACGAGACGCTGAGCGACAAACTCGCCCGCACCGAGGGCGTGATCTGTCCGCCTCCCGAACTCGATCCCGATATCCGCGCGCCGGCCCCGGCTCCGAACCGGAGCAACATGCCGGTGATTCCGCCGCCCGGCAGCCCGGGCGGCGATCCGAGCCTGCGGCCGAAATAACAGCGCTCTGGCCGGCTTTTCGGCGCTGCCTTGCTTGACACCTTTTCGGGCCGAACCTTATATCCCGCACGCGTTCGGACCGGGCTTGCCGGGTGCCGTTTCGGCGGCGGGGTAGCTCAGTTGGTTAGAGCAGCGGAATCATAATCCGGAGGTCGGGGGTTCAAATCCCTCCCCCGCTACCATCATCAAGGTTCTGAACTCCCCCGAGACAGCGCCGAAGTGGCTTGCCACGCGCGCGAAGTCGTGTGCGCCGCCGGGTCAGCCATGCGTTTGGCGATTTTCCACAACTCGTTTCGGAGATTTCCGGAACGGATGAAGGAATTTTGACATTGTGCCCTCGGAAGAAGTGCCGGGGACAGAATGACATTGAGCGTACAGGAGAAGGTGCGGGAGTTTCGCGACAAGGCGCACCGCTCGAAGCTGCTGGCGACCGTCACGCAGGAACAGGTCGCGAAAAAAATCTACGAGGATGCGGCGCGTCAATGGGACGACCTGGCGGAGAAGCTGGAAAAGACCGGCCGTCCGTATTACAGATCGAAAAAAAGACGGCCAGCTTTCGCCGGCCGTCCACTTCAATCCATCGTTTTCTCTGGTGACCTTACGCCGGCTGGATGCGACCGGTCGGGGTATATTTGTCGACCGCTTGCGGCAATTCGCGCGACAGCTTGGCGAGCAGGTCCTGTTCGCTCATGCCGGTGGCGCGCGCCAGTGCCGAGATCACGTCCGGTCCGAGAGCCGCCTTCAGATCCGGAGGCGCCACGTCCTTGTTGGGTCCGGTGCCGATCCAGGAATCGACCTGTGTCCTTCTGGCCGGCCTGATTGAACTTATCCATCATCTCGTTCAGGCCGTTGGTCAGCAATCCGCCGACGCTCGTGCCTGCCAGCAGGCCGCCGAGCCCGCCCGGCAAGGCCGGCGCGGACGCGTCGCCCGGACTCGCCGCGCCGCCTCCGGTCATGTTCTTCAGCATCTCGGCGATCTTGTCCCGGTTCTGATAGCCGGCGATCGCAAGCAGGCCCAAAAGTGCCGTCATCGAAGGAAATCCGCTGCGTTCGTTCATGCCGCACTCCTGTTATGCGCTTGGGTAAGCAAAAAAGGGTGGCCTATAGTCCTTGGTAACGGCGCCGAGCCAAGGCCGAATGACAGAGCGCCGTGAAATGTGATCGCGAAAGCGGCGGTCCTATGACGCCATCATCGGCGCCCCAACACGCCACGGCAGCCCCGGTTCCGTACGATCCTGGCTCCGGATTTTTCCGCCTCGCAGGCATTGCCGAAGGTGCGGCGGGCGCCTGCGCCGTCGATCGCGCAGACCGGCGAATATTGGCGCGGACAGCCCTCCAGGCAGGCCCGATCGGAGACGACCCGGGCGCCGACGCCTTTGGCGGCGCAGGCATTCACATAGGTCACGAGCGTGCGCTTCTTTACCGCGCAGACCGGAAAATATCCCTGCGGGCAGGCGCCCAATTTTATCAGCGGCTGACCCTGTGCCGACGCTTCCGTCGTCGGGACGGTGCAGGCGGCGAGCAAGACAAGGGCTGCGATCGCGGCTCGAACGTGGCATGCCGGTTCCACTACAGGAAAGCGGTGGTCGCACGACAATCCCGAGCGCGGTGGCGAACAAGCGCGGCACGGAAAGCTTTCCCCGGTAAAAGTGTCTTGCCTCAAATTCGATTGATGACCTGAATCTGACATCAATGCTAGGTTGCATAAGCCATGCCGTTGCGACATCAATAATAATGTATGCATCGCCCAACGATCCGAATCGAGATCGACTTTATGCGGCTGCAGGGAACTCGGCCGCTGGAATTGGTAATGAACGCTGGCCGTCGATTATTGCATGCACGCATGCTCGAACATCTCGTGCTTCAGGAAATGAGGCGCACCACCATCTGCCCCAACATCGCTTCCGTTATGGTCGCGCCAGGTGAAGGCGATGGAAACTGGATCGTCCAGACCTATGACCCTGGCCCCCACAGGCCCGAGGATTGCAACCGCACCTTCTCGATCATTCTGCCCGACCTGATGGCGCGCTACGGCCTCGCGCGAGATTGATCGGCGAGACGGCGGAATTTACCGAGGAGAACCGGGCGGTTCTGACCTTTCCTGCGCCGAAATGCTAGACATCGTCTCCGGCCAGGGCCGGAGAGGGCGTCATTTCATGAGCGCGGGCTATATCGTCGCGGCAGTCGTTGTCGCATTGCTGATCTACGGCGTCGTCATCTTCAACCGTCTGGTGCGCGAACGAAATCTAGTGCGCGAGGGCTGGAGCGGGATCGATGTGCAGTTGAAACGCCGCACCGATCTCATTCCCAATCTGATCGAGACCGTGAAGGCCTACGCCACCCACGAGCGCTCTCTGTTCGAGGATATCGTGAAGGCGCGCAATGCCAGCATGCAGGCCTCGAATGTCCGCAGCCAGGAAAGCGCGGAGCGCGATCTTTCCGGCGGGCTGTCGCGGCTGATCGCGCTGAAGGAGGCCTATCCCGACCTCAAGGCCAACCAGAATTTCCTGAAATTGCAGGAGCAACTGGCCGAGATCGAAGACCAGTTGCAGATGGCGCGCCGCTATTACAATGGCAGCGTGCGCAATCTCAACATCATGATCCAGTCTTTTCCCAATGTGCTGATCGCGCGACCGCTAGGCTTCACAGAAGGCGAATTCTTCCAGGCCGAGGGAGCCGACCGCGCTACGCCGCATGTGTCGTTCGAAAAGGCCGCGTCATGAAAATGTTTGCACGCTTCGGCGTTGCCGCCATTTTCGTCGCATTGTCGCTGGCTCCCGCGCTTGCGGTCGAGCGCATCCTGCAATTCCTCTCCGATGTGAAGGTCGAAAAGAATGGTGACCTGCTTGTCACCGAAACCATTCGCGTGAACGCGGAGGGTCGGGAAATCCGCCGCGGCATCCTGCGCGACTTCCCCACCACCTATACCGCACGCGACGGCCGGCGCGTGCGCGTCGGCTTTACCGTTTTGTCGGTCACGCGCGACGGCCAGCCGGAAAACTTCACCAACGAGGCTTTGTCGAACGGCGTTCGAACCCGCATCGGCAGCGCCGAGCGCCTGGTGTCGACCGGGCAGCACACCTATGTGATTCAATATCGCACCACGCGGCAGATCGGCTTCTTCGAAAAGTTCGACGAGCTGTACTGGAACGCGACCGGCACCGGCTGGACCTTCCCGATCGACGTCGCGGAAGCGCGCATCACGCTGCCGGAGAAGGTCGATTTCATCCAGAGCGCGTTCTATACCGGCCCGCAGGGCGCGCAGGGCAAGGACGCGAGGGTGGTCGAGCAGCGTCCGGGGCTGATCGTGTTTCGCACCACGCGTCCGCTGCCAGACCATCAGGGACTGACGGTCGCTGCCGCCTGGCCGAAGGGGATCATCAGCCCGCCGACATCGGGCCAGCTTGCGGGCTATTGGCTGGAAGACAATCTGCCGCTGATTCTGGGCGGCGGCGGCATCCTGGCGCTGCTCGGCTATTTCGCCTTCGCCTGGTTCAAGGTCGGGCGCGATCCGGCGACCGGAACCATCATCCCGCTATTCGCGCCGCCGAAGGAAATGTCGGCGCCTGCGGTTCGCTACGTCTACGAGATGGGCTTCGACGACCGCGCCTTCAGTTCCGGCATCGTGCAGCTTGCGGTCAATGGCGGCGCCAAGTTGATCGATGCCGGCAGCGACATGCAGATCAACCATCTCGGCGGCGGCCGCGATCCCAAGGGGCCGATCGATGCGATGGCGAAAGCCTTGTTCCGGAATGGGTCGCAATTGCTGCTCAACAATACCAATCACGAGCGGGTTAGCGCCGGGAAAAGCGCGTTGCAGGGCGCGCTGTCGGACCAATATGCCGGCAAGATGTTCACCAACAATTACGGCTGGACCAGCGTCGGCGTGCTGATCTGGTTCATCATGGCGGCCGCCGTCATCCTCGCCGTGTTCGTCAGCTATGGCTCGGACATGGGCGGCCTGAGCCTGTTCGCCAATGCCTTTGCGACCGTCGGCGTGCTGATCGCGACCGGATCGCTGATGGCCTGGCTCACCGGGCAAGCCGGCTTCCTCTGGGGCATTCTCGGAACGCTGTTCGGCGCGGCCTTTGCGATCGCAGGCGCCGCGGTGGCGTTTTCCGGCGCACATAACGCCGCGCAGGCGGCGATCATGCTGCTGCCGGCGATCGCCGCGCCGATTCTGGTGATCTTCTATCAGCTGCTGCGGGCGCCGAGCGTCGCCGGCCGCAAGGTCATGGATGAGATCGAAGGCTTCAAGCAATATCTCGGTGTCGCCGAGGAAGACCGGCTGAACTATCTGCATCCACCCGAAAAAACGCCGGACCTGTTCGAACGCTATCTGCCTTATGCGATCGCGCTCGATGTCGAGAACCGCTGGGCGGAGCGCTTCGCCGGCGTGCTGGCGGCCGCGGCCGCCGCGGGCGCCGCGACCGCGGTCTGGTATTCCGGCGATCGCGACGTCTGGTCCAATCCGAGCGCATTCGCCGACCGGGTAGGCTCCGCGCTAGCGACCACGGTCGCGTCGGCTGCGACCGCACCGGGATCGAGCGGCGGCGGCTCCTCGGGCTCCGGCGGCGGCGGATCGTCCGGCGGCGGCGGTGGCGGCGGCGGCGGATCGGGCTGGTAGGGGAGACCACGCAGCCATGCAACTCGTCCCCGGATCAGAACGAATGTTCGCGGACGAGCATACCGATCCAACCGACGGCGAGATCCGCTGGGCGCCTGCGAAATCGATCTGGATCGGCGGCATGACGCTCGCTGCCCTGATCCTCGGACCCTTGACGTTTACCTGGAGCGCGTTCGCGCTCTTTATCGTGCTGAGCGGCATCACGCTCTGCTTCGGTCACTCGGTCGGCATGCATCGCAAGCTGATCCATCAGAGCTTCGATTGCCCGCTCTGGCTGGAGCGCCTTTGCGTCTATCTCGGAACGCTGGTCGGCATGGCGGGGCCTTACGGCATGATCCGCCTGCACGATTTTCGCGACTGGGCGCAGCGCCAGCCGGCCTGTCATGATTATTCCAGACACAATGCCTCGTTCTTCCGCGATGCCTGTTGGCAGATGCATTGCCGGCTGGCGCTGAAACATCCGCCGGATTTCCGGCTGGAGCCAAGGCTTGCCAACGACCGCTTCTACGAATTCGTCGAGCGGACATGGATGGCGCAGCAGGTGCCGCTCGCGCTCCTGTTTTACGCGATCGGCGGCTGGCCTTGGGTCATATGGGGCGTGTGCGTGCGCGTTGCGGTTTGCGTTACCGGCCATTGGCTGATCGGACATTATGCGCACCGGCGCGGCCCGCAGACCTGGGTTATCGATGGTGCCTCCGCGCAAGGCTTCGACGTGCCGCTCGCAGGCTTCATCAGCATGGGCGAGGCCTGGCACAACAATCACCACGCCTGGCCCAATTCCGCGAAGATGGGATTGCTGCCCGGCCAGACCGATCTCGGCTGGTGGCTGATCCAGGGTTTTGCCGCGCTCGGGCTCGCGCACAACGTCAAGACGCCGGAGATGCTGCCGGAGCGGGAAGGATTGCGGCTGGTTCGGTCCGATCGACAGCAACTCGTTACTGCGCGGTGACACCATGACCAACCCGTTCTCATTTCAAGGCAGGCTCGGGCAACTCGCCTATGCGCTCTGGGCGATTCCGATCTTCTTCAGCCAGCATCTTTTGGTGTGGCTGATCGCGCGCGCTTACAAGATCGCATTGCCGCTCGAACTGCCGTTCTGGCTATATCCCTGGCGCTCGATCGTTGCCGATGCGGCGCAGATCCAGCTCTATGTCGATCGCCCGATGCAGGTGCCGCTGATCGTTCTGGTGATCGGCTTTACATTTTCGCTGCTTGTCGGCTGGGCGCTGGTGGCGTTGAGCTACCGGCGTGTTGTCGATGCAAATGCCGACGCGATCCTCTCGGCCGCGGCGCTGGCGCCGCTGGTCCAGATTCCGGTAATCCTGCTGCTTTGCATTCTCAGCACCGACGAGGCCAAAGACGAGACGCCGATCGCTGCGGCCCACCGGCAGCGGGAAATGTCGGGCTGGGGCGGCGGCCTGAAAGGCATGCTGGCCGGCATGGCGCTGACGCTCGCGGCGGTGGCGATCAGCGCGCTCGGCTTCGGCACCTATGGCTACGGCATTTTCCTGCTGAGCCCGTTCTGGATCGGCGCGGTCACGGGCTTCTTCGCCAATTTCAATCGCGACGTCACCGGCGGCGAAACCTGCCGGCTGGTGGCGGCGACATCGTTCATGGGCGGGCTCGCGCTGGTGGCGGCGGCGCTGGAGGGCATCGTCTGCATCATCATGGCGGCGCCGCTCGGCATCGGCGTTGCGATTGTCGGTGGCTTGCTCGGCCGCGAACTGGCTCGTTCGGGACGCACCAGCGGCGGGCGGATGGCATCGAGCGTCGCGATCCTGCCGATCGTGTTCGCCATCGAGGCGGCGTTCCCGCCGCTCGCGCGCTTCGACACGATGCAGACGATCGAGGTGCGGGCTTCGCCCGAGCGGGTCTGGAAGGCGATCGTGCAGATGGAGCCGATCGAGGAGCCGATCTCGCTCGCGCATCGCCTGGGACTTGCCTATCCTTTGCGGGGCCGTGTGTTCGGCGCGGGCGTGGGCGCCTTGCGCTACGGCGACTTCTCCACCGGTACCGCCATCGAGCGGGTGACCGAATGGGAGGAAAACAGCAAGCTCGCCTTCGTCGTGTTGAAGGACATTCCGGGCCTGCGCGAGCTCAGCCCCTACCGGCATGTGCATGCGCCGCATGTGCATGGCTATTTCACGACGCGGGAGACCAGCTTCGCGCTGATCGAAAGGCCGGGCGGCATCGTCGAGATCGTGGAGCGAACCTCGCATGAATTGAAGCTCGATCCCGCACTCTACTGGCTGCCATTCGCGCGCTATATGGTGGACCAGAACAATGCGCGGGTGCTGCGGCATATCAAGCAGCAGGCGGAGAAGAGCGCGCTGGCCCTAAGATAATAATTTCACTTTGCGGTTCTTCATCATGCGCAGCAGCGCCGCCCGCAATTGATCGTATTCCTTCGCCGAAAACCCCTTCATCGCGGCGCGATATTCGTCGACCGCGAGCGGCAGCATCTTGTCGTAGACGGCGCGCCCCCTGGCGGTGAGAAACAGATGCACGATGCGCGAATCGCGCTTGCCGTTCAGGCGCTCGACATAGCCGCGCCGCGAGAGATTTGCGATCAGCCGGCTGACGCTCGGTTGCGGGATCACGGTGGCTTCCGAAAGCTCCGTGAGGTTGGCGCCTTCATGGGCGGCCAGCACCGCCAGCACCCGCCAGTCCTGGAAGGTGAAGCCGCGCCGGCGCAGTTCTTCGGCGAGGTTCTGGTTCAGACGCGCCACCAGCCGGTTCATCAGATACGGCAGCAGGTCGTCGAGATGCAGATCGCCGTTGCGGGTGCGCTTTGCGGTCATGAGCCCAGAATGCGCGGCAGCCAGGTGGCGAGCTGCGGGAAGGCCAGGATCATGGCCAGAACCACCACCCCGAAAATCACGTACGGCGTCGCCGCCGCATAGATCTGGTTCATGGTGATCTCGCGCGGCGCCACGCCCTTCATGGTGAAGAGCAAAAGCCCGAAGGGCGGCGTGAGCAGGCCGAGCTGCATGCAGATCAGGAAGATGATGCCGAACCAGATCGGATCGATGTTGAATTGCGCGACCAGCGGCATGAAGAAGGGCAGCGTGATCAGCATCATCGACACCTGATCGACGAAGCAGCCGAGGAACAACAGGATCAGGATCATCCCGAACACGACCACCATCATCGACAGTCCCTTGCCGGCGATCAGTCCGAGAATGCCGTTGACGACGCCGGAGAAGCTCAGGACCTGCGAGAAGGTGGTGGCGCCGACGATGATGAACAGGATGATGCCGGACACCGCCACGGTGCCGAGCAGCGACTTCATCAGATTGTCGAAGGTGAGGCTGCGATAGCAGAGCGCGGCAAGGATGGTGCCGGAGGCGCCGAGCGCCGCGGCTTCCGTCGGCGTCGCCCAGCCGGCCGACATCGCGCCGACCACGAGGCCGAAGATCAGCAGCAGCGGCAGCACATAGACGATGAAAGGCCGCCAGCGCTCCCAGAAGGGCGGCAGCGCTTCGAGCGTTTCGGCCGGCGCCAAAGCCGGATTGAAATAGGCGCGCAGCACGATATAGCCGATGAACAGCGAAGCTCAGGATCAGCCCCGGCACGATGCCGCCGATCAGCAGGCCCGAAATCGAGATGCCGGCGAGACTGCCGAGCAGCACCGTCAGCGCCGAGGGCGGAATCAGCATGTCGACGCCGCCGATCCCCATGATCGGACCCATCGCCAGACTCGGGTGATAGCCGCGCGCCAGCATGATCGGCAGCATCAGCGAGCCGAGCAGCGCGGTGGTCGCGATTGTCGAGCCGGATATCGCCGAGAACACGGTGCCGGCGACGATCGCGATCACCGACAGCCGGCCCGGCACGCGGCGGATCAGAAGCGCGAAGGCATCGATCGCCTTCATCGCGACGCCGGAATGGAACAGCACTTCGCCCATCAGCACGAAGAACGGGATCGGCGTCAGCGCGAAGGCGGTCACCGATTGCACGGCATTGCGGTTGAACTGGATCAGGCCATTCTCGCCGCCGAGAAAGATCGACGCGCCCACCAGGTTGATCGCAAGAAACGCGAATGCCACCGGCAGGCCGAATGCCATCACCAGCACCAGGCCGCCGAACAGGATGAGTGCCGCTTCGGTCCAGGGCATCGTTCAAGCGACCGAAGTCGCCTCCTCGCGGCGGTCGCGCTGTTTCAACAGGCGCAGGAAGCGGAACACGAACTCGATCGCCAGCAGCAGGAAGGTGACGGGCAGCGGCGCCAGCAGCCACCATTCCGGGAAGATCAGGTTCTTGATGGTGATCGAGCCCGACTTCCACGCGTCAATCGTCATCAGCATGCCGAAGCGGATCATCGCAAGGCACACCACGAAGCCGACGATGTCGCCCAAAGCCTCCAGGATCCAGGCGATGCGGCGCGGTACGGCGGTGAGCACGAGATCGAGCCGCACGTGCTGACCGCGGCGCAACAGCCAGGTCGCGGTAAGCAGCGTGATCAGATAGAGCGCATATTCGGAGACCTCGTTCGCCCACACGAAGCCCTTGTTGGCGACGTTGCGCAGCACGATGTCGCCGGTGACGATGATCACCATCGCCAGCAGCAGCAACGCCGCGATCACGGCGAGGGCGTCCAGAAATTTGCCGTAGAGGTCGGAGAGGCGGTTCACGAATTTATTCAATCGGTAGCATTGGGTTCAATGGACCCGCGTTCGCGGTCTGCTCCCTCTCCCAACCGAACTCGAGTGTTCCCGAGTTCGGCCTGTTTTCAAGAGCCAAGTCGGGACACCCGACTTTGGTTGGGGAGAGGGTTGGGTGAGGGGTTCAATCCTCTATTATGGTCTTTAACCCTCACCCGACCGAGCGTCGCTCGGTCGACCTCTCCCAAGGGAGAGGTGAAACCGACTTCGCGGCCGCCGGATCAATTCCCCGCCAGCGCGCGCAACTTCTTGCCGGCTTCCGGCGACTTGGCGATCACCGATTGCCAGGCGACGTCGTTGGCCTTTTTCAGGAATTCCTGCGAGGCGGCCGGGCCGAAATCCAGCGTCTCGATGCCGGCCTTGGCCTGGCGGTCGCGTTCGGCCTTGACGAGGCCGGCGCTTTCGGCGGCGTCGAGACCTTCGAGCCAGAGCGCGGCATCGCTCAGCACCTTCTTCTGCTTGTCGTTCAGGCTCTTCCAGACGTCGTTGTTGACCAGTACGTTGACTTCCACGCTGTAGAACGCAGGGTCCATGCGGAACTTGGTGACCTTCTCCCAGCCGAGATCGAAAATGCCCAGGATCGGCCAGCCATAGCCGTCGGCCACGCCGCGTTCGAGCGCGGTATAGACCTCGCCCGGAGGCGTGGTGATCGGCGTGCCGCCGAGCGCCTGCACGATGTCGCGATAGACCGGCGTGACGCGGATCTTCAGCCCGTTGAAATCGATCTTGTCGATTTTCTTGTTCAGATAGATGTGGAACGGCACCGACACGAATTGGCGCGCCAGGTAATAGGAATTGAGCTTCTGGTTGTGCAATTCGTTGATGTAGGCCCAGGTGCCGTTCTTGCGCTGCTCGGCGGTCGGCGTCGAGATCAGCTTCAGCGCGTCGGCCTCCGGCATCAGGTTGGTGTAGAAGGCGCCGGTCACGTTGGCGATATCCACCACCTTCGAGCGCACCGCATTGCCGACCTCGAAGGGCGGCATGGCGCGCGGGCCGCCGATATAATTGATCTGGATGACGCCCTTGCCGTCGGCGTTCACCTTCTCGATGAAGCGCTCGAAATTCTTGGAAAACTGCGTGCCTTCCGCGAACGAGGTGACCGCCTTCAGCGTCACTTCCTGTGCGCCGGCAGACGAGGCGCCGGCCGCAATGATCAGTCCGAACGCACCGAATAGCGCTTTCATGCTCATATTTTAGCTCCCGCTTGGCGAGGTTTCGCATTATATTCTTTTGAATATAATTGCCGGGCGGCGCGGCGAAGTCAATTTCCGTAAGCGCCGCACCGGCAGGACAGGGTACATCATGGCAGAGCGGTCGTTCAAACAGGAAGTCAAGCAGCTCGCGCTCGGCGACGGTCAGGAATTCAAGGGCGAGGCGATCCTCGCTGTCACCAAGGCGTTGCTGCAATCGGGCGTTTCCTATGTGTCGGGCTATCAGGGCGCGCCGATCTCGCATCTGATCGATGTGCTGAACGACGCCAACGACATGCTGCAGGAGCTCGGCGTCCGCTTCGAATCGAGCGCCAACGAGGCCGCGGCCGCCGCCGCGCTTTCTACCTCCGTGACCTATCCGCTGCGCGGCGCCTGTACCTTCAAGGCGCCGGTCGGCACCAATGTCGCCTCCGACGCGCTCGCCAATCTGTCCTCGGGCGGCGTCAAGGGCGGCGCGCTGATCATCGTCGGCGAGGATTACGGCGAAGGCTCCTCGATCATGCAGGAGCGCAGCCACGCCTTCGCGATGAAGTCGCAGATGTGGCTGCTCGATCCGCGGCCCAATGTGCAGACCATCGTCGACATGGTGGAAAAAGGCTTCCAGCTTTCGGAGGCGACCAATACCGCGGTGATGCTGGAGCTGCGCATCCGCGCCTGCCACGTCTATGGCAGCTTTATCGCCAAGAACAACGTGCGGCCGGATTTCACCCGCATGGACGCGCTGAACAATCCGCAGCGCGATGTGACCCGCTATGCGCTGCCGCCCTATACCTACGAGCACGAGAAGGAAAAGGTGAATATCCGCTGGCCGGCGGCGGTGAAGTTCATCGAGGACAACAAGCTCAACGAATTCTTCGACGGCGAGGCGTCCGATATCGGCATCGTCATGCAGGGCGGCATGTACAACAATGCCATGCGGGCGATGGAAATCCTCGGCCTCGCCGACATCTACGGCAACAGCCGCATCCCGATCTACGTGCTCAACGTCACCTATCCGCTGGTGGACGAGGAATTCGTGAAGTTCTGCGCCGGCAAGAAGTCGATCCTCTTGATCGAGGAAGGCCAGCCCGATTTCATCGAGCAGAATGTCAACACCATCCTGCGCCGTGCCGACGTGCAGACGAAGATCGAAGGCAAGTCGATGCTGCCGATGGCCGGCGAATATACCGGCGGCGTGCTGAAGGCCGGCATCCAGAAATTCTGTACCGCCTGGCGCCCCGATCTGCTGGCGCCGGAAGAACCCAGGCAGACCAACAAGAGCCTGCCGGCGGCGCTCGAAACGCTTGGCACCAATGTGCAGGGCCGCCCGCCGTCCTTCTGCACCGGCTGTCCGGAGCGGCCGATCTTCTCGGCGATGAAGCTGGTGCAGCGCGAAGTGGGGCCGCTGCATGTCACAGCCGATATCGGCTGCCATACCTTCGCGGCGTTGCAGCCGTTCAATATCGGCCAGGCGACCATGGGCTACGGCCTTGGCGGCGCCGGCGCCTCGCCGCTATCGGGGCAGGGCGGCAAGCGTCCGGTCTCGGTCGTGGGCGATGGCGGCTTCTGGCATAATGGTTTGGTTTCCAGTGTCGGCCATCAGGTCTTCAACAAGACCGACGGCGTGATGCTGATCGTCGACAACGGCTATGCCGCGGCGACCGGCGGGCAGGACATCCTGTCGTCGTCGGCGATCGTCGATACGCGCTCGACCAAGCACCCGATCGAGAATGCGGTGCGCGGCGTCGGCGTCGAATGGGTCCGGCATATCACCAATACCTATGACGTCGCCGGGATGCGCGACACCTTGCGCGAGGCGCTCACCACCAGGACCGAGGGTCCGAAGGTCATCATCGCTTCGTCCGAATGCATGCTGAACAAGCAGCGCCGGGTGAAGCCGCTGCTGCGCGACGCGGTCAAGCGCGGCGAGCGGGTGGTGCGCGAGCGTTTCGGCGTCGATCCCGACACCTGTACCGGCGATCATTCCTGCATCCGTCTGTCGGGCTGCCCCTCGCTCACGATCGCGCCCAATCCCGATCCGCTGCGTCGCGATCCGGTGACTCGGGTGATCAATACCTGCGTCGGCTGCGGCAATTGCGGCGAGGTCGCCCATGCCGCCGTGCTGTGCCCGTCCTTCTATCGCGCCTCGATCGTCGACAATCCGACGGCTTTCGATCGCTTCAGGCAGCGCCTGCGCGACGCCGTGATCGGCTTCCTGCAGCGCCGGCTGGAGAGGAAGGCGGTGACGGCATGAACACCCCGCTCGTCGATACCCGCGGCGCCGCGCGCATCCGTCCGATCACCATCGCCATCCTCGCCATGGGCGGGGAGGGTGGCGGCGTGCTGGCCGACTGGATCATCGATCTGGCCGAGCATGGCGGCTATCTGGCGCAGATGACCTCGGTGCCGGGCGTGGCGCAACGCACCGGCGCGACCATCTATTATGTCGAGCTGTTCCCGAAAGCCGCCGCGCGCGAGCAGAAGCCGGTGCTGGCGCTGATGCCGGTGCCGGGCGATGTCGATATCGTGCTCGCTTCCGAATTGATGGAAGCCGGCCGCGCCATCACCCGCGGCCTGGTCACGCCCGATCGCACCACACTGATCGCATCCAGTCATCGCGTCTTCACCATGCTGGAGCGGACCGCGCTCACCGACGGCCGCGTCGACGGCAATGCGATGCTGAAAGCGAGCGAGGAAGCCTCGCGCCGCCTGCATGCCTTCGACATGGCGAGCATCGCCGAAGCCACCGGCTCGCTGGTCAGCGCCGTGATGTTCGGCGCGCTGGCGGGATCGGGCACCTTGCCGTTCCAGCGCATGGCGTTCGAGGCCACGATCCGTCGCGGCGGCGTCGGCGTGGATTCGAGCGTGCGCGCCTTCAATGCCGGCTTCGAGGCGGCGGCCTCGGGCAACGCGCCGGTCACCAAGCCCGATCTGCCGTTCGATCCGCAGGCGCGCGACCGCGGCGTGCAGAAGCTGGTCGCCGGCATCGACGACAAGCTGTCGATCGTGTCGCGCCCGATCGTCAGCGCGGGCGTGGTGCGGCTCGCCGATTACCAGAACGAGGATTATGCCAAGCTCTATCTGAAGCGGCTCGAGCCGATCCTCGCCATCGAGGCGGCGCGGCCGGGCAAGCCGGACGAACTGCTGACCGAAGTCGCCCGTCAATTGGCGCTGGCGATGGCTTACGAGGACACGATCCGGGTCGCCGAGTTGAAGATCCGCGCCTCGCGCTTCCAGCGCGTGCGCCGAGGAAGTCGTGGTCAAGCCGGGCCAGTTGCTCGAAATCGTCGAGTTCATGCATCCGCGCACGCAGGAAATCGCCGAGACGCTGCCGGCAGGCCTTGGCCGCTTCATCCTCAATACGGGATGGGTGCGTTCCATCGTCGATGCCTTCACCCGGAAGGGCCGCAAGGTGAAGACCTCGTCGATCCGCGGCTTCCTGCTGCTTTACATGGTGGCGAGCCTGAAGCCGATGCGGCCGCGTTCGCTGCGCTGGATCGACGAGACAGAAGCGCGTCAGGAAGAGTGGCTCGACAGGATCGTGGAGATCGCGCCGCAGGATTATCCGCTGGCGGTCGAACTCGCGCATGCGCTCGGTCTGGTGAAGGGCTATGGCGACACCCATGAGCGCGGACGCGAGAAATACGAGACGATCCTCAACGCTGCTGCCGAAGCTGATCGCGCGCGGCGAGGCGGCGAAGGAGGTCGCGACGCTTGCGCAAGGCCGCGGCTGCGGACGAGACCGGCGAGATATTCAAGAAGGCGGTTGCGGGGATCAGCTAGCCACGGACTCCGTTCACCTCCCGCCTTGCGGGCGAAGTCGGCGCGAAGCGCCGGGATGGGGGTCTCATTTCGACGTTCAGCTGTTTGCCGATTACCTCCGACCCGCAACCGCCCTCGCAAGGGGGAGGCAGCGCACTGAGTGTGTGGCGATCGCTCACCGCAAATCGAAATTCACCGGCACGGTGAAGGTCATGGTCTGTCCCGTTCGGCGGGGCGGGGAAGGGCGAAGCGCGCTGCACCATCGCCTGCGATTCGGCGTCGAGGCTCGCAAATCCCGACGAGCGCGCCAGCGAAACCGCGCCGACATTGCCGTCGCCATCGATCGAGAACGACACGGTCGCGACGCCGCGATTGCCGGCGGCGCGAGCTTCCGGGGGGAAGCGCTTGTGGCGCGACAGATGCGACGCCACCTGGCTGGAATAATTGCGCAGTGCCGCCGACTGGCCGGCGCCGATGCCGCCGGCCTGCGCCACATGCGCGGGCGCGGCTTTCTTCGAAGCGGATTTCTTCTGCAGTTGCGGCTTTGGCTGCTCGGTCGCTTCCGGCTTCGGCTGCCTCGACGTGGCGGCTCGGGCTTTTCCTGAACCGCGAGCGCTTCGGGCTCGGGCGGCTGCTGGTCCGGTTCGGCTTGCGCAGCGGCGAGCTTCGGCTCGGGCTCCTTGATCTCCTCCGGCCTTCGCTGCTCGGGTTCGACCGGAATTTCCGCCTCGGCCTGCGCCAGTTCCGGCTTTTGCTCGGTGTCGGGTTTCGGCGCCTCGGCGGCCTCGCTCGGCGAGGCCGCGATTCCCGACCGGCTGGTTGTTGCCGATTTCGAGTTCGACCGAGATCGCCTCCAGCCCGGCATCGGGCAATGGCACAGGCGCCCGCAGAAACAGCAGCACCAATCCCAGATGCAGCAGCAAGGCTGCTGCGAGCAACGCGGTCCAATGCGTGCTACGGCGAGATGCCGCCATCTCCGGCGCCGGCCGCAGATTGTCGTTGACCTCGACCGCCGGCGCCTCGATGTCGCCGCGTGCGCTTTCGATGCGCGAGCACGATGACGTTGCTCAGGTCGGCACCCACAAGCGAAGCTGGCGCAAGTTCCGGCACCACCGCGCCGAGCCGGTCGCCGGGCACGATTTTCGGGGTCTCGGGGCTTGCGGTTTCGAGCGGTTTCATGGGCGCCTTCACGGGCGCGCCGAGCCTAGCCGATGGCGCCGCGCGATCAAGCCGGCTCGTCTCTTATTGTCGCATTGAAATTAACGGCGAAATTGTCCAAGCCGAACCAGCATGCGCAAGTCCCGCCTGATCGCTGTCATCCCCTTTGTCCTTTGGCCGCACGCCGCGTCCGCCGCGCCCGCGCTCGACGGGGCTTCGATGTCGTGGCCGCTGGGTCTGCCCTTCGCCGGATTGCTGCTGACCATCGCGATCGGCGCCCCTGCTGTTGCCGAAATTCTGGCACGCGCATTACGGCAAGATCGCCGTGTTCTGGTCGATTCTGGCGCTGGTCCCGCTCGCGATCGGCTACGGCATTCACGCCGCTTTCGCCGCCTTCGTGCATGCGGCGATCGCGGAATATGTGAGCTTCATCGTGCTGCTGTTCGCGCTCTATGTGGTCGCCGGCGGCATTCTGGTATCCGGGCAGATCCGCGCGACGCCCGTCAATCTCACGCTGATGCTGGTGATCGGCACGGTGATGGCGAGCTTCGTCGGTACCACCGGCGCCGCCATGATCCTGATCCGGCCGTTCCTGCGCGCGCTCGAACAGCGCCGCCATCGCGTGCATGCCATCGTGTTCTTCATCATCCTGGTCGCCAATGTCGGCGGCGCGCTGACCCCGCTCGGCGATCCGCCGCTGTTTGTCGGCTTCCTGCATGGCGTCGATTTCTTCTGGACCGCGCAGAATATCTGGCTGCAGACCGTGATCGTCGCCGTGCCGCTGCTGATCGCGTTTCTCCTCCTGGATATCTGGCTGTCGCGGGGCGATCCGGCGGCGCAGGCACCGAAAGCGCCCGACATGAACATCCGCATTCGCGGCGGCATCAATTTCGTGCTGATTGCGGCCATCATCGCCTGCATTCTCGGATCGGCGTTCTGGAAGCCGGGCATCAGCTTCGATATCTTCGGCACCGTCGTCGAATTGCAGAAGGCGCTGAGCGCGCTCGCGCTGGTAGTCATCGCGCTGTTGTCGCTGTGGCTCACGCCGGACGAACATCGGGAGTCCAACGGCTTCAGCTTCGAGCCGATCCGCGAAGTGGCGATCCTGTTTGCCGGCATCTTCACCGCCATCATTCCGGTGCTGGCGATGCTGCAGGCCGGCAAGGCCGGCCCGTTCGATTTCCTGCTCGCGGCGGTTACCGCCAAGGACGGGCTGCCGCACGAGGCCGCCTATTTCTGGCTGACCGGCTTGCTGTCGGCCTTTCTCGACAACGCGCCGACCTATCTGGTGTTCTTCGAACTCGCCGGCGGCGATGCCGCCGAGCTGATGGGGCCGCTCGCCGGCACGCTTGCCGCGATCTCGATGGGCGCGGTCTATATGGGCGCGCTCACCTATATCGGGAACGCGCCGAACTTCATGGTGCGCGCGATCGCGGAGGAGCAAGGCATCGCGATGCCGAGCTTCTTCGCCTATCTCGTGCTGGGCGGCCCTGATCCTGGTGCCATTATTCATGTTGCTGACCTTGCTGCCGGTATCGCCGTTGCTCAGGATATATTAGCCGTGACGGCGATCGGCGCGCTGTTGAACACGCGCTTCTTGTGCGCGACGTCGGCATGCCAGCCGAGGAGCGCAAGCATCACGAAAAAGCCGATGACATAGGCGACGGCAATATGCCAGCCGTGGCGCAGCCACAGTCCGACCGATTTCGCCTCCGGATACATGTTCGACAGCGCGACGCCGGCCGAGGACCCGAACCAGATCATCGATCCGCCGAACCCGACCGAGAAGGCCAGGAAGCCCCAGTCATAGCCGCCCTGTTTCAAAGCGAGCGCCGTGAGCGGGATGTTGTCGAACACGGCCGACAGGAAGCCCAGGCCCAGCGCCGTCTGCCACGACGCCAGCGGCAGCTTCTCCACCGGCATCATCGAGGCGCTGGTGACGAGCGCGAGCAGGAAGATCGTGCCCTTGAACGTCTCCGGCATCACCGACCAGTCGGGCTTTTGCCACCCGGCGGTGGCCAGGATCACGATCCAGACCGCGAGCCCGATTACGGGGATCACGTCGAGCAGATGCGGATAGCGAAGATTGGCCGTGACGTTGGCGAGGATGGCAATGACGAGGATCAGCGCGACCACGATCACGCGAGGCCATTCGATCCTGAGGCCCTTCGGCGCGTCCTTCACGATCGGCGAATAGCGATGCTGCTGCAGCGATGCCGGGATGCCGAAAACGAAGCAGCGCCACGCTCGCAGCAACGAAGGCTTCGAGCACCGTCAAGGGGCTGACGCCGTCGATCCACATCATGGTGGTGGTGGTGTCGCCGACGACGCTGCCGGAGCCGCCGGCATTGGAAGCCGCGACGATGGCGGCGAGATAGCCGATATGGACCTTGCCGCGGAAGACATGCCGCGCCATCGTGCCGCCGATCAGCGCCGCGGCGATGTTGTCGAGAAAGCTCGACAGCACGAACACCACGGCCAGCAAGGCGAAGGCGCCCTTCCAGTCGTCCGGCAGGAAATTGGGCATCTCGTCCGGCACGCGGCTCATCTCGAAATGCCGCGAGAGCAGGGCAAAGCCCATCAGCAGCAGGAACAGATTCGCGAGGATCACCCATTCGTGCTCGCAGATGCAGCGCGAGGCCGGCAAGCCCGGTGCCGAACTTGAAGCCGGTGAAGACGAGCTTGTAGAGCGTGACCGCGGCGAGCCCGGTCAGCGCCACCGCCAGCGTGTGGTGATGGAACAGCGCGACCCCGAGCAGCGTCAGTCCGAACAGAATGAAATCGACCGGAATGCCAAACAGCAGAATTGGCTCGATCATGCCCCCGCAACCCCCGCCAACGCCTTTTTTTCGCGGTTTTTGCCGCCCCTGCTGCTTGTAGGGGGCAGCCATGCATGCGCCAAGTGGTAATTCGGCCATCTTGTCGCAGCATCGGGCCATGCCTATTTTCGCGACCGGCCGGCGCCGGTGAGGCGCGAAACGGGCCGCTTGCCTTCGATAGCGTGTGGCTATCGAATTGCTCACTTGATGCCAATTGACCGCCCTTGTGGCCGGGCTCAAGGTCCGGCCGACCGGAACCATTGTCCATTGCGGTCATTGAATAAGGCTTGGAATCGCCGTCCGCCTTCGTCGCAACCCGCGGGAGTTTTCTTCCATCATGCGATCCATGACGTCCCTGCGCGAACAGGGCGCGACGGCGGTCTTGACCGCCGAGCGCGCGCGCTGGCTCGAGCGCCTTCCGCAGCGTTCGGGCGGAGACCGAAGCGCGGGCGAAGCCGCTCTCGCCCGAAGACCAGATCGTGCAATCGATGCCGGACGCCAGCCCGACCAAGTGGCATCGAGCGCATGTCACCTGGTTTTTCGAGACCTTCCTGCTGGTGCCGCATGCGCCCGGCTATCGCATCTTCGACGAGCGCTTCCCGTTCCTGTTCAATTCCTATTACGTCGCCGCCGGCCCCCGTCATGCGCGGCCGGAACGCGGGCTGATCACGCGGCCGAATGCGCAGGACGTCGCCGCCTATCGCGCGCATGTCGATGAAGCGGTCGAGCGGCTGATCGAAAGCGCGGACGAGGCCACGGCCGCCGAGATTTTCCCGATCCTCGAAATCGGTCTGCATCACGAACAGCAGCATCAGGAATTGCTGCTGACCGACATCCTGCATGCCTTCGCGCAGAACCCGACCGCATCCGGCCTACGACGCCGCCTGGAAAATGCCGCCGTGCGCGCGGCGGCGAAGGCTATGCCGAGGTGCCGCCCGGCATTCATCTGATCGGGCATGCGGGCGAGGCTTTTCATTTCGACAACGAGGCGCCGCAGCACCGCGCGCTGACGCAGGACATGCGGATCGCGCGCGCGCTCGTCACCAACGCGCAATGGCTCGAATTCATCGCCGATGGCGGCTACGCGACGCCGTCGCTCTGGCTGTCCGACGGCTGGGCCTTGCGCGCAGACGCAGGACTGGCAGGCGCCGGGCTATTGGCAGCAGATCGACGGCGTCTGGCATGCGATGACGCTCGGCGGCTTGCGGCCGGTCGATCCGGACGCGCCGGTGATGCATGTCAGCTATTACGAGGCCGACGCCTTCGCGCGCTGGGCCGGCAAGCATCTGCCGACCGAGTTCGAATGGGAGGTGGCCGCGCGCCACAACCTGATCGACGACGCCTTCGGCATCGTGTGGCAATGGACGCGCAGCGCCTATCTTGCCTATCCGGGCTATCGCGCGCCGGAGGGCGCGCTCGGCGAATATAACGGCAAGTTCATGGTCAACCAGATGGTGCTGCGCGGCTCCTCGCTCGCGACGCCCGCAGGGCCATGCGCGCGTCACCTATCGCAATTTCTTCCATCCGCCGGCGCGCTGGCAATTCAGCGGGCTGCGGCTCGCGGAGTATGTGTGACAATCATGGCCCGCAAACCTGATCCGGCGCTGACCGCGCCGCCTCGACCGTATCGCTGCCGCCGGCCGACCACGAGTCGTTTCGCGCCGACGTGATCGCCGGCCTGTCGGCGTCGCCGAAGCGCATTCCGCCGAAATATTTCTACGACAACGAGGGCTCGCGGCTGTTCGAGGAGATCACGCGCACGCCCGAATATTATCCGACCCGCAGCGAGAACGAGATCCTGCGCATGCAGGCCGGCGCGATCGTGCAATATTTCCCGACCGGCGCGGCGCTGGTCGAATTCGGCTCGGGCGCCTGCATCAAGGTGCGCTTTCTGCTCGATGCCGCGAACAAGCTGAAAGCCTATGTGCCGGTCGACATTTCGGGCGAGTTCCTGGCGATCGAAGCGCAGCGGCTGCGGCAGGACTATCCGAAGCTTGCGATCCTGCCGGTGGTGGCCGATTTCATGGCGCCGTTCGCGCTGCCGGAGGCGGTCGCCGAACTGCCGAAGATCGGCTTCTTTCCGGGCTCGACCATCGGCAATTTCGAGCCGCACGAGGCCTGCGCGTTCCTGCGCCATGCCGGCGAGATTCTCGGCCCCGGCGCGGTGATGGTGGTGGGTGTCGATCTGGTGAAGGATCCGGCGGTCCTGAAGGCCGCCTATAACGATGCCGCAGGGCGTGACCGCGAAATTCAATCTCAACCTGCTGCGGCGCATCAACCGCGAACTGGGCGGCAACTTCAAGCTCGATGCCTTCGAACATCACGCCTTCTACAATCGCGAGAACAAGCCGGATCGAGATGCATCTGGCGAGCAGGAAGCGCCAGAAGGTGAAGGTCGGCGCATCGAGTTTCGATTTCCGCGCCGGCGAAACCATCCACACCGAGAACAGCTACAAATACAGCCGCAACTCGTTCAGCGCGCTGGCGCGCGGCGCGGGCTGGACCATGGAGCAGGTCTGGACCGACGCGAACCAGAATTTCGCGGTCTGCGCGCTGACATTGGCCTGATTCGTCATCCGGCTTGGCGAACTGCCCGAATGCGTGAGCGGCTTGGCGAGGCCGTCCGAGCGCTAAAGAGGCCGTCCGGACGCTCGGCCGTCAGCCGTCACGCCTTTCGGGAATTCTCCATATGAAAATCGTCGGTTTCGAGCAGGACAAGCGATTGCATCTCGGCGTGGTCGAGGGCGATCAGGTGATCGACCTTCAGGCCGTCGATCCCAAAATCCCGGCCGATCTCGGCGAAGTGCTGGCGCGCTCGGGCGGCGATCTCAAGGTCCTTGCCGATGCCGCGAAGTCCGCGCCCGCGTCGGCGCGCCGTCCGCTCGCCGGCATCCAGTATTCGCTGCCGGTGGCAAATCCCGGCAAGATCGTCTGCCTCGGCCTGAATTATCTCGAACATGCCAAGGAAGGCGGCCACCAGAAGCCGACCGCGCCGTCGATCTTCATGCGCTGCACCACCTCGCTGGTGCCGCACAAGAGCCGATCATCCGCCCGCTGGTCTCCGAGACGCTCGATTATGAATGCGAATTGCTGATCGTGATCGGCAAGAAGGCGAAGCATCTGACGATGGACAACGCCTATTCCTGCATCGCCGGCTATTCCTGTTTCAACGACGGCTCGATCCGGCAATTCCAGCGCCGCACCGCGCAATGGGACATGGGCAAGAATTTCGACAGGACCGGCGGCTTCGGGCCCTGGATGGTCAGCGCCGACGAATTGCCGCCAGGCGCCATCGGCCTCAAGATCGAGACCCGGCTGAACGGTCAGGTGCTGCAATCCGACAATACCGCCAACATGATCTTCCCGGTGGCCGAAACGCTGGTCGATCTCACCCAGGCGATGACGCTGATGCCGGGCGACGTGATCGTGACCGGCACGCCGTCGGGCGTCGGCCATGCGCGCAAGCCGCCGCTGTGGATGAAGCACGGCGATGTCTGCGAGATCGACATCGAAGGCGTCGGCATTCTCGTCCAATCCGATCGAGGACGAAAAGAAGGCCTGATGCGCCGGCTCGCTCTGCGCGCTTGCGGTCGTCCTGATCGCGGCGGCGACGCCGGCGCAGGCGCAGACGCGCGCCAAAGCCGAGCGCGTCGCGCGGCCGGGCGAGATCAGGATCGGCGTCGGCCACGGCATCGGCTTTCTGCCGCTCTATCTCGCCAGTGACCTGAAGCTGTTCGACAAGCACGCCAAGGCCGCGGGCCTGCCGGCGCGCATTTCGATCCAGCGCTTCAATTCGTCGGCGCCGCTGCATCAGGCGCTGAGCCGGGCGAGACTCGCCGCCGGCGCCTATGGCCTGTCGGCTTTCCTGCTCGCGCGCGAGACGCCGAAACAGATGGTGGCGATTTCCGGCGTCACCACCCTGCCGCTGGTGCTGCTCACCGCGCGGCCGAACATCAAGACGATCTCCGACATCAAGCCCGGCGAGCGCATCGCGGTGCCGCTGCTGGCCGCGCCGCAGATGCGATATCTGCGCATGCAGGCGGACCAGTGGTTCACCATGGGCCTGTGGTCGCGGCTGCAGCAGCAGGTCGTGGTCATGCCGCATCAGGACGCGCTCGACGCGCTGACGGAAGGAAAGGGCGACGTCGCGGCCTATTTCTCGTCGCCGCCCTTCACCCAGGTGGCGCTGAAGGATCCGAAGATCCGCCCGATCCTGTCCTCGGTCGACGCGCTGGGCGGCAAGAGCTCGTTCTTCGTCATCGCGAGCCCGCGCGAGACGCTGGCTGCGCAGCCGAAACTTGCGGAGGTGGTTGCCGAGGCCATCGACGAGGCCTGCCGCCATCATCGGCAAGGATCCGAAACAGGCGGCGCTGACCTGGCTGAAATACGAACCCTCGCACACCCTCGATGCGCGCGCGGTGGAGGCGATCCTGCGCGACCTCAAGGACGAATTCGGCAGCGGCGTCTATGGCGTCAGCGCGACCGCCGCCCTGATGAGCCGCGAGGGCAAGCTGAAAAGCGCGGTCTGGAACTGGAAGGATGTGGTCGCACCCGCCATCGCCGCCGGTCCGGGGTCCTGACGCGAATGCCCGCCATCGATGCCGAGCGCCTCGGCGAATTCGTCGCGCAGATATTCGTCAAGCTCGGCTCTTCGCGCGCAAGAGGGCGCGCGCATCGGACGCTATCTGGTCAACGCCAATCTCGCCGGCCATGACAGCCACGGCGTCGCGCGGGTGCCGCGTTACGTGCAATGGCGACGCGACGGGCTGCTCTTTCGCCGACATGGTGGTCGAGCGCGTCGTGGACAATCCGGTGATCGCGATCCTCGACGGCCAATTCGGCTTCGGCCAGACCATTGCGCCGCAGGCGGTCGCGCTCGGCATCGAGAAATGCCGCGCGCATGGTTTGTCGGCGATCGGCCTTCGCAATTCCGGTCATGTCGGGCGGGTCGGCGAATGGGCCGAGATGGCGGCGGAAGCCGGTCTCGTGTCGGTGCATTTCGTCAATGTCGCGGGCTCGGTGCTGGTGGCGCCATTCGGCGGCGTCGAGCGGCGCTTCTCGACCGCGCCGCTCTGTATCGGCGTGCCGCATCCGGGCGGGCTGCCGGTGATCCTGGATTTTGCGACCTCGCTGGTCGCCGAAGGCAAGGTGCTGGTGGCGAGCCAGGGCGGCAAGAAACTGCCGGCCGATGCGCTGGTGTCGGCGCAAGGGCGCCTCAGCGGCGACCCGCGGGAGCTTTACGGCGAATACGGGTCCGAGTCCGGCGCGCGCGACCACAAGCAGGGCAGCGGGGCGCTGCGCGCGTTCGGCGAACACAAGGGCTCCGGCCTTGCCCTGATGTGCGAATTGCTCGGCGGCGCGCTGACCGGCAACGGCGCTTCCAATCCGGAAAAGCGCTGGTCGCAGGGCATGTTCTCCTTCTATGTCGACCCGCTCAAGATCGATCCCGGGCATTTCCTGCCCGCCGAATTGTCGCGCTTTTTGGGCTATGTGAAAGGCACGCGCCCGATTGACGACAACGCGCCGGTACTGCTTCCGGGCGAGCCGGAAGCCCGCATGCGGGCGCAGCGCACCGAGAAGGGTGTGCCATTGACCGAGGAAACGCTCGCGGGCCTGATCGCGGCCGCGCGTTCCGTCGGTTTCGACGGGTCGCCGGTCTGAACCGGACTGTGACAACGAAGGACGTTGCAAACCGCGATCGATTTGTGAAGGACTATACGGCAGGGCGCTGGTTCTTTGATCTGACGCATCGACAAATTCGCATTGGCGCAATCGACACAACAAGCGCCAGCGATGACAGGGAGGATACCATGACAATGAAAAGAGGATTGCTGTCGCTGGCGGCCGCATTCGCGCTTGCCCTGCTCGGCACTGCATTCGCGAATGCGCAGGAATGGCCGACCCGCAGCGTCAAGTTTCTGGTGCCCTATGGCCCCGGCGGCGGCACCGATATCGTCAGCCGCATCATCGCGCAGCAATTGCAGGACAAGCTCGGCCAGAGCTTCGTGGTCGAGAACAAGCCCGGCGCCGGCTCGACGCTCGGCGCCGACACCGTCGCGAAGTCCGAGAAGGACGGCTACATCGTGCTGGTCCTGAGCAACGCCCATGCGGTCGCCGGCGCGCTCTACAAGAAGCTGCCCTACAACTCGGTGAAGGACTTCCAGATGATCTCGCAGATCGGCACCGTGCCGCTGGTGCTGGTGGCGTCGCCGAAATTCGAAGTCAAGGACGTCAAGGATGTGATCGCGGCGGCGAAGGCCAATCCCGGCAAGTTCAATTACGGTGCGGCGGGCGGCGTCGGCACCACCCAGCATTTCGCCGGCGAACTGTTCCGCGTGCTCAGCGGAACCGACATCAAGCATGTGCCCTACAAGACCACGCCCGACGTCGTCACCTCGCTGATGCAGAACGACGTCCAGTTGTCGTTCGAACTGTTGCCGGCGGTGCGCGGACAGATCGCAGCCGGCCAGCTCAAGGCGCTCGCGGTGACCTCGCCCGAGCGCAATCCGGCGCTGCCCAACGTGCCCACGCTCTCGGAAGCGGGCGTGCCGGGTTACAACGTCACGAGCTGGTATGGATTTGCGATGCCGGCCGGCACGCCGAAGCCGGTGGTCGACAAGCTGACCCGCGAAGTCCATCAGGTGCTGTCGAAAGACGAGGTGAAGCAGGCGATCCTGAAAACCGGTATTGTCGTCAAGACATCGAGCAACGACGAGCTGGCCGCCCATGTCGCCGCCGAAATCGCCAAATGGAGCGACCTGATGAAGAAGGCCGGGATCGAACAGCGCTGACGGCCGGCGGCGTCCGCGCTTGCGGTCCACCTGCCGCGATTGCCGTGCGACATGCCGGCTGCAAGCCACCCATGCGAGAGGATTTGATAGATGTCCAATGTGATTTCGATCTGCGGCAGCCTGCGAAAAGGCTCCTACAACCACATGCTCGCCAATCTGCTGCCGTGGCTGGCGCCGGCCGGCATGACGATCAAGGCGTGGCCGTCGATCGACATGCCGCTCTACAATGCCGACATGCAGGCGCAGGGCTTTCCGCCGGCCGCCACCGCGCTTGCGGAAGCGATCCGCGCGGCCGATGGCGTCATCATCGTCTCGCCGGAATACAACTGGAGCATTCCGGGCGGGATGAAGAATGCGATCGACTGGGTGTCGCGGGTGAAAGACCAGCCCTTCACGAACAAGCCGATCGCGCTGCAATCCTGCTCGATGGGCATACTCGGCGGCGCGCGCATGCAATATCACATGCGCCAGTCGATGGTGTTCCTCGATGCCTTTGTCTTCAACAGGCCGGAAGTGCTGGTGGCGGTCGCGCAGAACAAGTTCGACGACAAGACCGGTGAACTGAAGGACGACGCCACCCGCGATGTGGTCCGGCAGCAGCTTGCCGCTTTCGCAAAATTCATCGCGATGATCGGCGGCAAGGCCTGAGCCAGGCGGGCTGACGCGCGCTGATATTGTCATTCCGGGTTCGCCGCTTGCGCGGCGCCCCGGAATGACGACGTTCAGTTCACGCCGGCTTGGCGCGATTGGGAAACACCTGCGGCCGCATCGAGGGATGTGCCGGCATGGTCTTCGGCGCATACGGCGCCTCGGCGCCGAGCTCTTCCGCCGCATGCCAGGCCCAGCGCGGGTCCCACATCGCGCCGCGCGCGATACAGACCATGTCGACCTTGCCCGAAGCGATCAGGTCTTCGGCTTCCCGCGCCTTGGTGATCAGCCCGACCGTCATGGTGGGAATCTGCGCCTCGCGGCGCACCTGCTCGGCAAACGGCGCGTTATAGGCGGGAGCGAACGGAATTTTCTGACGCAGATCGACCTGGCCGCTGGAAACGTCCACGTAATCGCAGCCGAGCTTCTTCAATTCCTTGGCGAAGGCGACCGTGTCCTCGATCGTGGTGCCGCCATCGACCCAGTCGACCGCCGAGACCCGAATGCCCATCGGCTTGTCCTTCGGCCACACCGCGCGGGTCGCGGCGAACACTTCCAGCGGATAGCGCATGCGGTTTTCGAGCGAGCCGCCATATTCGTCCTTGCGCTGGTTGGCGAGCGGCGACAGGAACTGGTTCAGCAGATAACCGTGGCCGCCGTGAATTTCGACCAGATCGTAGCCGATCCGCTCGGCGCGCTTCACCGCGCTCACGAAGTCGTCTTTGGTCTGCTTCAGTTCGGCCTTGGTCATTTCGCGCGGGATATGCCAGCCCTCGCCGAACGGGATCGGGGAGGGACCGAGCGTCTCCCACGCGCCTTCCTCCGGCTTGAGCGGCTGACCGCCCTGCGCGGGCGGCAGCGTCGAACCCTTGCGGCCGGCATGACCGATCTGGACACCCTGCTTGGCGATCCCGAACGTCTTGCAGAAATCGATCACGCGCTTCATCGCGGCTTCGTTTTCATCGGAATAGAGCCCGGCGCATTTCAGCGAAATGCGTCCGACGCGGCTGACCATGGTCATCTCGGTCATCACCAATCCGGCCGCGCCGAGCGAGAAACTGCCGAGATGCTGCAGATGCCAGTCGGTGGCGGAGCCGTCATTCGATGCATATTGGCACATCGGCGAGACCACGACGCGGTTGGGAAGGGTGAGGCCGCGCATGGTGAACGGCGAGAACAGGACAGAGGCCATTTTAGGATTTTCCTTGGAGGTTTGGATCAATGCATCGTTTTCCAGGCATGCATTGCCACCACGATGCAGCAGATGCCCCAGAACAGCGGATATTCGTAGCCGCCGATATTCCACAGCCACTTGCCGTTCGCAACGCGATGGATCGCAACACAGATCACGAACAGATGGATGGCTGCAAGAATGGCGGCATAGAAGGTGAACATCCCGAAAATCAGCGCGAGCGCGAGCGCCACCTCGATCACGCCGGCGAAATACATCCAGTTCACCGCCGGCTTGAACTTGGCGGCATGGAAGAAGCCGAGCGCCTCCGGCACCATGAATTTCGCGTAGATATGCGGAATGAAGAATGCGCCGCAAATAATGCGCAGGATATTCATCTCGTTCAACAGATTGAATTTATCCGCGATCGGCATGCGTCTCCCCAAAACACTTTTGATCTTGTCCCGCCATGCGGTCAGATCGGCTGGCCGTCGAGCCAGTTTTTGCCGCGGGCGTAAAGCGCCTCGAGCTCCGGGCCGTCGAGACCGGGCATGTCGCGCTTCACCTTGTAACCGATCTTGTGCTGCAGATAGGCGAGGTGGCGATAGCCTTCCGGATAGAGCTTGAGAATTTCCGGGTCGGGCGAAAGCCTGGCGGCCGGGTCCACCGGATCGACGCGGTCCATCTCGTAGATCGGCTGGCGCAGCACGAGGCCCCATTTGCTGTGGCGCTTCTCCAGAAAGTCGTAGAAGCGGCCGGTGCAGACCACGTCCGAAAGAACGCCGTCGAACGGGCCGCGCTGGGAGATCGTCATCTTGGTCTGTGCGATCGCGCGGTTGCCGGCAAGTTCGATATTCATGCCGCCGAGAAAGTGCAGGATGCGCACGCCCTTGTCGTAGCCTTCCTGGCTGACCTTGATGAATTCGTCCGCTCCGCCCTGAAACCAGGTCGCCTGCATCACGCCGTCGTCATGCCAGACCTTGCGGAAGCGATCCCACAGCCGCGCGTCGCGCAACACGGCCCAGTCCTCGATCAATTCCCGGATGGCGATGCGGTCGAGTGTTTCGTTGATCATGGGTGAGCTTTCTTCCTTGGCCGGGTCGTGCATATATCCCGGCCGGACTTCTAGAGACTGGCAACGAAACATGGCAAGACTGGCTGAGACTGGCAGGCGAACCGCCATCGTGACCGGCGGCGCCAAGGGCATCGGGCGGCATTATTCGGAGGCGCTGGCGGCGGAAGGCGCGGGCGTGGTGATCGCCGATATCGCCGGCGGCGAGAGGCCGCGGCGCAGGAAATCGCGGCCAAACACGGCGCCAATTCGACCATGAGCGTCGCCTGCGACGTCAGCCGCGAGGACCAGGTCAAGGCGCTGGTCGACAGACCGTCGAGCGCTTCGGCAAGATCGATATCCTGATCAACAATGCCGCGCTGTTCGCGCCGCTGCATCACACCAAGGTGCAGGACATCGACGTCGACCTCTGGGACAAGGTGTTCGCGATCAACGTGCGCGGCTCGTTCCTGATGGTGAAGCATGCGGTGCCGCACATGATCGCGCGCAAATACGGCAAGATCGTCAATATCGGCTCCGGCACGGTCTACAAGGGCCTGCCCGGGATGCTGCATTACACCGCCTCCAAAGGCGCGATCGCGACCTTCACCCGCACCCTGTCGCGCGAACTTGGCGAGCACGGCATCTGCGTCAATACGCTGGCGCCGGGCCTGGTCATGAGCGAGACGCTGGTCGCGAGCGGCACCCATGACGAGGCGCTGAAGGCCCGGGTGGTCGGCAGCCGCGCCTTCAAACGCGACCAGGTTCCGCCGGACCTGCTTGGGGCCCTGATCTTCCTGTCCTCGCCGGAAAGCGACTTCGTCACCGGCCAGACCATCGCGGTCGACGGCGGCTCGGTGAATACCTGATTTTCGCACAATGTGAGAAAACACGATGCGGCTCGACCTTGGCCTGGCCGGCCGCGGCCGGCCGTATTTCCTATGCGGAAAGCCCGAATGGCTGACATGCCGCAGCCCCCTGTTGCCGGGGGGAGTACTGCGACTTATTCGTGCAACGCCAACGATCGGACATTCCGACAAGGAGGAATCATGTCGACCGCCACGGCCGTCAAGCTCAGCGACAAGAAGGCCAAGGTTTACGAAGGCAGCAAGGATCCCAAGCGCGCCGCCTATTACGAGAAGATTTCGCAGAGCGACATGGCGCCGCTCTGGGAGGTGCTGAAGGACCTGGTCGCCAAGAACCCGAAATCGATCGCCGCACCCGCGATCTGGCATTTCGATCGAGGTCAAGCCGATGGTCGAGGAGGCCGGCGCGCTGCTCACCGCCGAGGAAGCCGAGCGCCGCGTGCTGGTGCTGGAAAACCCGGCTCTGCGCGGCCAGTCGCGCATCACCGCATTCGCTTTATGCCGGCCTGCAGCTGATCCTGCCGGGCGAGATCGCCGGCGCCCATCGCCACACCGCCGGCGCCATCCGCCTGATCCTCGACGGCGAAGGCGCCTATACCCAGGTCGACGGCGAAAAGACCCTCATGAAGTACGGCGACTTCGTCCTGACCCCGAGCTGGACCGCGCACGACCACGGCAACGAATCCAGCAAGCCGATGATCTGGCTCGACGTGCTCGACGTGCCGACCATCAATTTCTTCGAGACCGCCTTCTCCGAGCATCTCGACGCCGCGGTGCAGAACACCAAGTTCACCGACAACGACTCGCTGTGGCGCTACGGCTCCGGCGTGCTGCCGGACGGCACCGACGTCAAGCGGCAATCGCCGATCATCAATTACGCCTATGAGCGCGTGCGGCCGATCCTCGATCGCATGGCCAAGACCGACGAGATCGACAAATATCACGGCTTCCGGGTTCGCTATTCCAACCCGTTCAACGGCGGCTGGTCGTCGCCGACCATGGGCGCGCATCTGTCGCTGTTGCCGAAGGGCTTCAAGGGCCAGCCCTATCGCTCGACCGACGGCACCATCTTCGCGTGCCTCGAAGGCAAGGGCCAGACCACCATCGACGGCGAAGTGTTCGAATGGGGCCCGCGCGACGTGTTCGTGGTGCCGTCCTGGAAGCAATATTCGCACAAGGCCGACGACCAGAGCGTGCTGTTCTCGATCTCGGATCGGCCGATGCAGGAATCGCTCGGCATCTGGCGCGAGGTCAATTGATCGCGCCTGCGCCTTGAAAAGCACTTGAGAAAGAAACGGCACGCTGCAAGGCGTGCCGTTTTGTTTTTGCGTCAGCGCCCCATGCAGCGATTATAGGCCGCCTGACGGGCTTGACCGGAGGCGCGGTCGGGATTTTCGGCGCGCGCCTTGGCGAGACAAGCCTGATGCTTGCCGGCGCCGGCCTTGTTCTGGGCAAAAGCCGGTCCGGCTGCGCCGAGCGTTAGGGCAAGTGCCGCCGCGAAAGCCATCGCTGAAAAGCAGTGACGCGGTCTCATGCAATTCTCCCGGTTTCCAATTCGACCCGGAAGCATAGAGGCTTCACGGCTCGACCGTAAAGCCTTCGCTCTCGAGCGTGATCCGGCCTTGCGCGGCATGGGCGGCCCATTTCGAGGTCGCCGCGACGCCGCCGAACGAAAAGAAATGCGCCGCCACATTGCCGAGCGAACCGGCGGCATTTTCGTTCGCGAGCGTGCGAATGATCGAATCGGGCGCGCTCACGCCGAACAGGTGCTTGACCAGCCCGGCATGCTTGGTGACGCCTCCGAGGGAGGCCTTCACGCCGCAGCGCTGGGCGTATTTCAGAAGCGTCGTCAGGTTGGTCGGCCCGGCCATGCCGATGCGGACCGGGCATTCGATCCCGAGATCGCGCATCTTCATGATCCAGCGCACGATCCCCTGCGCGTCGAAGCCGAACTGGGTGACGATGTCGGCCGTCAGGCCGCTTTGTTCCGCCGCCTCCACCTTGGCGAGCAGCGCGCGCTGCATCACGTCGCCCGACACCACTGGATGCCCGTCCGGATGGCCGGCAATGCTGACATGGGTGATGCCGTGGCTCTGCAGGATGCCGCTTTCGATGATCTCCAGCGACGCATTGAACGGACCTGCCGAATCGCCGCGGTCGCCGGAAATGATCAGCACCCGCCGCACGCCGGCTTCCGCGCTCAGACGTCCGATCAGGGCCGAAAACTCGTCCCGGCTTGCGTAGTTGCGCACCGCGATATGCGGGATCGGCTCGAGCCCGGACTTGCGGGCCATTGCCGATTGTTCGACCAGTTCCGCCGACGGGCGGGTCGGGATCGCGCTGACATAGACGCGGATCGACGAACCCACGCTGTCGCGAATGGCTTCGAGATCGGCGAGCTTCGGCCGCGTCACCTCGACCGAGAAATCCGCAAGGAAGGCGCGAACGTCGTCGACGACGTCGGATTGAAAGCGGGGCGGGGCAGGTTTTCGTAGCGGAACGGCCATCAGGATTACTCGCGCCTGCGGGAGATGACGTAGGATTCGTCGTTGAACCAAAGACCGTTATTCCGGCGCAGCACCTCGCGGGTGGCATCGAGATAACGACTGTCCTTCACCGCCTCGTTCAGGCGTTCGTCCTCCACCTGCGAGACATAGATCGCGGCGTTCCACGCCGCGAGCACCGTGGAGGTGCCGATCGAGCCGGTGACTTCGCTCGGCAGCGTATGCATGTCGTAGCGGAAGATCGCGCGGTTATCGGCATAGGTGTTGAAGTTGAGATCGCGCGCGGCGGGCCCGAGCGCTTTCTTGGTTTCGCGCAGGATCGCGTGACGGTCGGTCTGGAACGGATTGTCGCCCGGCCAGACCTGCTGCACGATTTCGGAGCCGGGATCGTTGCCGCAGGAATGGATCGCGATCAGCCGGCCGCCCGGTCCGAGCGCGCGGGCGAGCGGGGCGATCACCTTCTGCGCCTTGAACTCCGCCGAAGCGCGGGCGCGATAGGGCTGGGAGGCGATGACCAGATCGAAATCGGCATTGGCCGCGCCGCGCTTCGGAATGATCGGATCGAGCAGGAATTTGTGGTCCTGTCGGTAGATCACGAGCACCACCGGGCGCTCGTAGATCGGGTTGCCGGTCTTGGCGCTGACGCCAGCCTTCCAGTTCTCGTCGAGGAAGCCCTGCAGATTGGTGATCTGCTCCTCGAAATCATGCGAGGTGTTCCCGGTCAGCGCGACCTCGTTCCAGACCAGGCTGTTGGCGGCGGCCGTCGACTTCACGGTCAGCCACGGCGCCTCGGCATAATACATGTTGGTGAGCACGAGCACGGTGGAGGGATGCTCGTAGAGCCGGTCCGGCATCTTCTCCAGCGTGAGGCGGATATCCTCGAGGCTGATTTCCTTGCCGGAGATATAGAACGGCATGTTGGGATAGCGATGATGCATCGCGCGCATCACGCGCGTCAGCACCGTGCCGTCGCCCAGGCCCGCATCGAACAACCGCACCGCCGGCGGGCGCGGATGGATGTTGCCGAGCTCCTGCGCCACCTTGTTGGCGACCACCCATTTTTCGCTGCAGGTGTTCACGAACAGCAGATATTTCTGGCGATTGTCGAAGAAGCGGAATTCCCGGTTGCCGTCTTGGGCGCCGGTATTGGCGTTGGCGGGCGGCGGGCTGATGGGGGTAATGGTCGCCGGGCGGCCGCCGCGCTCGATGATCATGGGACGCGCACTTTCTTTTCCGTCGTGGATGGTCATGAACGTCCGGATGCGGTCGAGCGTCTCGGTGGTGATCCGCCCGCCATTGCGCAACCGGCTGGTCAGCTTGCCGTCGTTCACCGCGCGCCGGCCGAAGGTGGATTCGGCAAGCCCGGTATGGCGGCAATAATCGGAGATTTCCTGCAGCAGCTCTTGTGCGTTCATCGCACCGCCCTCGTCGTTTCCAGCACCCGTTTCATCTTTTGTTTTGCGGGCCGGATCGAAGCGCCCTGTATACAATCGGTCAACCACAAAACGTCCCACCCTACATATGGGAACAGTAATGGGCTAATGCCCAACATCATTAAATTATTGGTATAAAAGGAATTAAGTCAAAAATCACCCTGTGAACAGCAGGCGAGTGGGGTGGCTGTTCCTGCCCACTGAGTTTTCGTGACTGGGCCAGAAACCATGAATAAGCAGCGATTGTGCACAGCAACAGGCCGCAATCGGCTTTGCTACAAGGGAGCGCGATTCCGCCCGATGCGAGGTTCCATGCCCCGTTTCGCCGCCAATATCGCCTATCTGTTTTCGGAATCGCCGCTGATCGAGCGGCCGGCGGCTGCGGCCAAAGGCGGCTTTGCCGCGGTCGAGGGCCAGTTTCCCTACGACATTCCGGCCTCCGCCTTGCGGGCCGAGATCGAGCGGCATGGGCTCGCCATGCTCGGGATCAATACCGAGCGCGGTACGGATGGGCGGTTCGGGCTGGCGGCGGTTCCCAATCGCGAGCGCGAGTTCGAGGCGCTGTTCGCGCAGGCGCTGGATTATATCGTCGCGGTCGGCGGCAGAGCGATCCATTGCCTGGCCGGCAAGGTGGATGTGAACGAGCGCCCGGCGGCCGAGCGCACCTTCATCGGAAATCTCACGCGCGCCGCCGATCTTGCGGCCGCCAGGGGGATCACGCTGCTAATCGAGCCGATCAACAATCGCGACCGGCCGGATTATTTCCTCAACCGCGCCGAACACGCCGCCGACATCATCGCGAAAATAGGCAAGCCCAATATCCGCATCCAGTTCGATTTCTATCACGCGCAGATCATGGGCGGCGATCTGATCCGCAGATTCGAGAAACATCTGCCGCTGATCGGACATGTCCAGATCGCAGCGGTGCCTTCGCGTCACGAGCCGGACGAGGGCGAGGTGAATTATTCGGATATCTACAAGGCGATCGATTCAAGCGGCTACCAGGGCTTTGTCGCCGCCGAATATTTCCCGCGCGCGCGCACCGAAGATGGCTTGGGGTGGCTGCGGGCGGCTTTGCAACGCTGACAGCCGCGTCAGCTCGATGGGCCGGCTCGCTCGCTTCACCGCGCGTCGTGGCAATCTCGGTCCAAGCCAGCCGACCAGCGGTGCGCCGAATGCCAGCAACCAGACGAACAACGAAGCGGACGGAGCGACGAATGCCACGGCGGTGCCAAGCACGAATACCACGACCGGAAAGACGGCGGCGAGCTTGATGTCCCGATGATCGTCGCTTCCCTTGAGCGCAAGAAACCACAGGATCGCGTTCAGCGCGGCAATTTCCGTGAGGTGAAGGCCGTAAACCACCGCGACCACGGTGTCGGACCGGTAGGCGCCATACAGGCTACTGGTCGCCGGAAGAATAATGATCGACATCAGGAAAAGCAGGTTGAGGAAAACCACGCCGCGGCCGGCCTCCGGCGCGAATGCGAGCCGTCGATGATGCGTGAGCCAGAAAAAGCCCGCCACCATGAAGCTGATCATCAGCACCAGGACTTTCTGCGAATAGGCGTGAAACAGCGCGGTCCAGTCCGGAGCGCTCGCGAATTGAGCGGCCCTTGGCAGGTCGTAGGCGAGCAAGGTCATCGCCACGCCGAAGATCGTGTTGCTGAATGCCTCCAGCCTGCGCATTTCGAACAGAGGATTTGTCCGGTCATCGATCCTCGCGACGAGTGCGCACGCCCCGTGAGCCCTAGCTCTGCATCCCCCAGCGCCGCACCGTGGCATTCTCGATCGCGCGGAAGATCACGCTCTCGACGAACAGCCCGATCATGATGACGGTGAGCAGGCCCGCGAACACCGAGGCGGTTTCGAGCTGGCTTCGGTTCTCGAAGATGAACCAGCCGAGCCCGCCGGACCGCGAGCGAGGCGCCGAACACCAGTTCGGCCGCGATCAGCGTGCGCCAGGCAAAGGCCCAGCCGATCTTCAGGCCGGTCAGGATCGAGGGGAAGGCCGCCGGCACCAGCAGGAAGGCGACATAGGAAATGCCGCGCAGGCCGCAATTCTGTCCGGCCATGCGCAGCGTCTGGCTGACCGAGGTGAAGCCGGAATGGGTGTTGAGCGCCACCGCCCACAACACCGAATGCACGATCACGAAAATCAGGCTGGTGGCGCCGAGCCCGAACCAGAGCAGCGAGAGCGGCAGCAGCGCGATCGCCGGCAGCGGATTGAACATGGCGGTCAGCGTCGACAGCAGGTCGGTGCCGATGCGCGTCGACACCGCAACGGTAGTGAACACGATCGCCAGCACGAGCCCGATCGCGTAGCCAGCGGCCAGCACGCGCAGCGATGTCAGCGTGCGCTCGATCAGGGCGCCATGCACGAGCCGCGTCCCAGAAGCGCCGACAGGGTCTCGGTGAAGGAAGGGAACAGCAGCGGGTTCGACACATAGCGCGCATAGACTTCCCAGAGGATCGCGAGCACCACCAGCACGAACAGCCGCCGAAGCAGGGTGATGTTGGAGAGCCGCTCGAACAAGGTGAGCGGGCGCGCGGCATCGCCGACCACGCCCATGACGTCGAGCGTGTATTCGCGTTCCGGCCGCAACGGCGGCAGCGCCTGCATGTCGAGATTCAGCCATGAGCGTGCCCTCGCAAGGGTATGGGTCTCGATCCTGTCGGCGAACAGCAGATTGTGGATGCGCTTCTGCTGCGCGTCGAACGGCGCGGTGCCGAGATCAGAAAAGCTCAGATCGCCGGCATTCAGCTCGGCCTTGACGCGGCCGGGATGCGGCGACAGCACCAGAATGCGGCTGCCGACCAGCAGCGCCTCCTCGATCGAATGGGTGACGAAGATCACCGTGAAGCGCACGTCATCCCACAACGCCACCAGCTCTTCCTGCATCTTGCGGCGCGTCAGCGCGTCGAGCGCTGCGAACGGCTCGTCCATCAGCAGCACTTTCGGTTCCATCGCCAGCGCGCGTGCGATCGCGACCCGCTGCTTCATGCCGCCCGACAGCATGTGCGGATGCACGTCGGTGAAGCGCGTGAGATTGACCTTGTCGATCAGCGCGCGCGCATGCGCCTCGGCATCGGCGCGCGGCATCTTGCGGTTCACCAGCAGCGGAAACATCACGTTGCCCAGCACCGTCTTCCACGGCAGCAATTGATCGAATTCCTGGAACACCATCATGCGGTCGGAGCCGGGTCGTTCGATCGGAACGCCGTTCAGCGTGATCGTGCCTTCGACCGGCTTCATGAAGCCGCCGATGGCTTTCAGCGATCGTGGTCTTGCCGCAGCCGGAAGGGCCGAGCAGCACGAAGCGCTCGCTGGCATAGACTTCGAAGCCGACCCGCCAGGTGGCGGTGACCAGGTGTTCCGCGGTCTTGTATTGCAGGGTGACGCCGTCGACGGCGAGCAAAGGCTGCTGCGCGGGCACGCCTCCGGAGCCGTTGGTCGCCGCTGGCGGCATTTATCCCCCTCGCGCGGCCGGTCGGCCGCTTATGGCGCGTCCTTGTGGCCGGCGCCCATCGGTTTTTTAGGAAAGCACAGGCCCCGTCAAGGATGCGGGCCGGCAAGGACAAGCCTTTGGCAAAGCTTTGCCTTTTCGGCCCGCCATTGATAATTTCGTGCCATGTGGGGACGCAGAAAGAAGGCGGCGAAGCCTGAAGACGCGCCGGTGACGCCGCTGAAGGAAGCGCTTGCGGCAGGCGCGCATCGATTCCGCCGAACGCACCGGCCTGGTGCTCGAAATGCGCGATGCGGAAGCCGCGCGGCTCGAAATCCTGAACGAGGCGCTCGACCCGGTCTTTGCCGAAATTCCGCAAGGCGTCGAAATCTTCGATCGCGGCGTCAGCCGGGGCGAGGTGCCGAGGCTGTGGATCGACATCGTCGCCTATGTGCTGATGGGCCGCGACAAGCGCACCTATCGCTTCGTGCAGGACACCCGCTACGGCCGCAAGGTGCTGCACGAAACCGCCGATGTCGCCGAGCATGGCCAAGGCGATCACGCGCTATGTCGCAGCCCGCCTGATCGAGCGCGAACGCGCGCTGGTCGAGCGGCACGCAGGTCGTCGCGGCGGCGAGCTTCGCCGGCGGCCGTGGCGCGCGCTTCGGCATGTTCGTGCTGGGATTTGCGATCGGCCTTGCGGCGCTGCTTGTTAGCGGCCCTGATGTTCGGCGGAAGCTAGCTACGGCGACCAATTCGCGCCGCGTCATCTCCTCGATCGACATCGCTGCCGTGGCGAAAGCCGCGCGTCACCGCCTCGCAGCGCCAGCCATTGCCGGACTTGCCGATGGCGTAAAGATTGTAGGCCGCGAGATCGCCTTCGCCGCCGGCGGCGGAAGCCGACGGCACGCCGACCGCCGGAATTTTCGCCGCCGGTCCGTCGAGCCACACCACCGAATGGATGTGATCGTGGCCATGCAGCACGAGCTCGGCGCCGTGACGCGAAAGCACGTCGCGGAACTTGTCGGCATCGAGCAGCCGCTTGAACCGATGCGACGGCTTGGTGATCGGCGGGTGATGGATCAGCACCACGCGGAACAAGCCGTGATCGCGCAGGCGGTCGAGAATGTCCGGCAGTGCGTGCAGCTGCGGCGTGCCGATCTTGCCGGTCGCCATGAACGGGGCCGTGGTGATCGCGCTCGACAGCCCGATCAGCGCGATGTCGCCCCGCCGCCGCACGAACGGGAACTGGTCGGGGCCGGTGGTGTCGCCGCGCATGAAGTCGCCCCAATGCGAATGCCATTCGCGCGCGGCCTTTCGCACATAGGCGTCGTGATTGCCCGGCACGAAGGTCACGTCATGGGCGGGACCCACGGTATCGAGCCAGACGCGGCGAGGGGGCGAATTCGCCGGGCAGCGCGATGTTGAGAATGTCGCCGGTCACCGCGATATGGTCGGGATGATGCGCCTTCAGGTCGGAGACGATGCGCGACAGCACCTCGCCGCGATGGATGGTTTTCCGCCGCCTGTGCCAGTTGACGAAGCCGATCGCCCGCTTGCCGGCGAGCTCGCGCATGCGCGCCGAGGGCAGGGGACCGAGATGCGGATCGGAAAGATGACCGAGCAGGATCATCCGGTCACGAATTGCCGATCAATATACCGGCCGCGAACACCAATGCACCACCGACCATGACCTGGAATGCCGCGTTGAGGAAAGGCGTGTCCATATACTTGTATCGGATCCAGGAGATGGTGGCGAGTTCGATGACCACGACGACGATTGCGACGATGGTCGCAGTCATGAAGTGGGGAATGAGATAGGGCAAAGTATGGCCGAGGCCGCCGATCGTGGTCATCAGTCCGCAGACGGAGCCGCGCAGCACCGGCGCGCCGCGTCCGGTCAGCGAGCCGTCGTCGGACAAGGCCTCGGCGAAGCCCATCGAGATGCCGGCGCCGACCGAGGCGGCAAGGCCCACGAGAAACGTGCTCCAGGTATCGTGGGTGGCGAAAGCCGCCGCGAATAGCGGCGCCAGCGTCGACACCGACCCGTCCATCAGTCCGGCAAGCCCCGGCTGCACATATTGCAGCACGAACATGCGGCGCGCGGTTTCGTCCTCCTGTGCGCGCGCGTCCCGGGTCAGGATCTTCTCTTCCAGCTCCTCGGCGACATGCTCGTGATGCGCCTCGGCTTCCGCGAGATTGATCAGGAGCTCGCGCACCGAAGCATCGCGCGATTGCCCGGCGGCTTTGCGATAGAAATGCGCGGTCTCGTATTCCATGATTGGCGGCGTATTTGCGCACCTCGTCGATCCCGAGCGCGCTCACCAGCCAGTGCGGGCTTGCTGCTGCACGAAGCCCTTGACGTCCTGGCGGCGGATCAGCGGCAGATAATCGCCGAATTTCTGGCGGTAGAGCTCGAACAGGGCGGTGCGGTGGCTCACTTCCTCCTCGCGCCATGCTCGTCGAACATCTGCGCGGAGGCCGGATATTGCTTGCGCATCCATTCGGCGAAGTCGCGATAGATGCGGCTGTCCTCCTCCTCGCTGGAAATGGCGAGGGCAAGAATCTCCTGCTCGCTGAGGTCGGCGAATCGTTTCATGGATAGCGGGCCTGGGTCGGGCGCCTGTAGTAGATTAGAGATATTCTAAGGAAATCTGGTACCGATGGCGATGCGGAAAATCGGGCGATGGAACGGCTGATCCGGCGGACCGTGCATTTCTACTGGCGCTTTTCGCGCGGGCTGACGCTCGGCGTGCGCGGCATGGCGATCGACCCCGATCGCCGCATCTTCCTGATCAAGCATTCCTATGTGCCGGGCTGGCATCTGCCGGGCGGCGGCGTGGAGCCCGGCGAGACCATGCTGCAGGCGCTGACGCGGGAAATGCAGGAAGAGGGCAATATCGAGATCGGGCCTTCGCCGGAATTTTTCGCGCTCTATTTCAACCCGAAGGATTCAAACCGCGATCATGTCGGCTTGTATGTGATCCGAAACTTCGCGCAGCCGTCGCCGCCTAAGCCGAATGCGGAAATCGTCGCGCATGGCTTCTTCGCCCGCGACTCCTTGCCGGCCGACACGACGCCGGCGACGCGGTTGCGGATCGCGGAGGTGCTGGACGGGGTGAAAGCGGGCGAGCGGTGGTGAGTTTTTAGTTCGCTCACACCATCGATCCGGGTGCGGGGGCGACCACGCAAAATTCAGCCGCCGCTCACCGCGCGGTGATCTGCTCGATACGGCCGATCACGATGTCCTGCAGCCGCCGCGACTGATCGATATTAGTGTGGGTCATGCCGGGGCTGGTCGTCAGGTTGATGTTGACCTTGCTCTTGTGCCGCGTGGGCGAGAAGCGCGCCGGCCGGCCCGTCCGGTTCAGGTAGAAATTCACGAAGGTATCGACATTGGCCGGCACCGCGAGCGGCTGCGTCGGGTCGAACACCGCGACATACGCCACCGGAATGTTCTGGCCCTGCAGGCGCTTGGCGAGACGGAAGGCGGCATTGGCGCCGAGCGAATGCCCGATGATGATGATCGGTGCGCGGTTTCCGTTGCGGTAATTCTGCGCAATCGTGTCGGCTGCGACCTGCCAGCCGCGATGATTGATCAGACTCGGCTGGAAACCCAGGCCCGTCAGCCTTTCGCTCATTTCGTCCATGCCGCGCGAGAACACATTGGCAAGCCCGCGCATCAGCACGATCTGCGTGTTGGTATTCAGGTTCGGCCGCGCTTGCGCCGGTACGATATCCCGCCCCGCGCTCTGCGGCACATGCACGACGGCTGCGGCGACGACCCAGGCGAGCGAGCACGGACAGGACGAGCCCGAAGGACGAGGGCGAGCGGCAGCGAGCGGATGGCGGACATCGACAGATCCTTGAGACATTTCGGGCGCGCTGCATGACACACAATGAAGTGGCGTGGAATTGGCTGTCGTCATCCGACGGTCTCGTGTCCCGGACGCGGTGCAGCGCCCGGACCCATTTCTGCTCTCGCGCAAGTAAGTAATGTGTCCCGGTTCTGCAGCGCGGTACTTCGCACCGCGCTGCGCCCGGGGCACGAGCGCGGAATTTTCCACCGCCGTCATAATCTTGCCGCGATCTAGGATTATATTCACAGTCATCCCGCTCCGTCGAAGGAGCGTTTCATGAGCGTCACGAGACGCGGAGCGGGATGCGGCAGCCTCGGGCGCAGCAGACGCGCCGCGCCCAAGGCACAGGTTCAAGCCGCGCCACGCCGAGGCACTGTGCCCGGAGACGGCGGTGGAGCGTTCCACCGGTGGCGCTGGAGCAGACCTGTAACGCGCCGCGCGCGGAACGCCGACGCATCGGTGGTCCGTGGTGACTTGCTCGTGCGCTTTTTCCCAAATCGCGCATGAGGCTGCGGGCTTTTCCGAAAGCCCGGCGTTCCGCGCGCCCTTCTCAAGGGCAGGAATGAGACTTCGCCTACGGCGTACCCCGCGCCGCAAACAACAGGGGCGGCGGAGCTATGTCGACAGCCAGTCGTCCCCGCGCAAACGCGCAGCGCGTTCGCCAAAGCGGGACCATATTCCAGAGCGGTGGTTATTGGCCTCCGCATGCGCGGGGGCGACCAGACAGGAGTCACCCAAACCGTCCACGATCATGCGCGCGATCGAAATCCAGCGCCGGTCCCACCGGCACGATGCCGGTCGGATTGATGCCGCGATGGCTGCCGTAATAATGCCGCTTGTATTGATCGATATCGACGGTCTCGCGCACCCCCGGCCATTGATAAAGCTCGCGGGTGTAGTTCGACAGGTTCGGATAATCGTCGATCCGGCGCAGGTTGCATTTGAAATGCCCGACATAGACCGCGTCGAACCGGATCAGCGTCGGGAACGCTCGCCAGTCGGCCTCGGTGACCGTCTTGCCGGCGAGATAGCGCTGCACGCGCGAGCCTGCCTTCCAGCACATCCAGCGTCTCGAACAATTGCGCGAACGCCTCCTCATAGGCTTCCTGGCTGGTGGCGAAGCCGCAGCGATAGACGCCGTTATTCACCGTCTCGTAGACGCGCGTGTTGATGGCGTCGATCTCGCTTCGCAGGCTCTTGCGGATAATAATCGGTGGTATCGCCGGTCAGCCCGTTGAACGCCGAATTGAACATGCGGATGATTTCGGAGGATTCGTTGTTGACGATGGTTGCGCGCTTCTTGTCCCACAAAACCGGCACGGTGACGCGGCCGGAATATTTCGGATTGGTCTTCAGATAGATTTCGCCGAGCGTCGCCGCATCGTGCAGGTGATCGCCGGTCGAGCCCTCGTCGCGCTTGAAGGTCCAGCCCTGCTCGAACATGTAGGGCGAGACGATCGACACCGAGATCAGGCCGTCGAGTTTCTTCAGCTTGCGGAAGATCAGCGTGCGGTGCGCCCAGGGGCAGGCGAGCGACACGTAAAGATGATAGCGGCCGGCCTCGGCCGCAAAGCCGCCTTCGCCGGTCGGACCCGCGGCCCCGTCCGGGGTGATCCAGTTGTGGAAGCGGGTCGCCTCGCGCTGGAACCGGCCTTTGGTCTTGCCGGTATCGTGCCACTGGTCGTGCCAGACGCCGTCGAGGAAGAAACCCATGCTGCGCTCCGGTTATCGGAGGCCTGATATGGCGGGCAGGAGCCATCCGGCCAAGTCTCATTGCGGGCAGGCGGCCAAATTTGCATGGCAGGCGATGGATTTCGGCACCCGCAGATGCTAATCGGCGGGCGGCTTTCTCATGACCGATCTCTCCATCACCATCCTGCCGGAAACCGCAGACGACGCCGTCGCCGATCGAGCGGCTGCACGAGCGCACCTTCGGCCCCGGCCGCTATGCGCGCACCGCCTTCCGCATCCGCGAGGGCATCGGCCACGATCTGTCGCTGTCCTATACCGCGCGCATCGGTACCCTGCTGGTGGGCTCGGTGCGGCTGTCGCCGGTGCGGATCGGCGAGACCAGGGCGCTGCTGCTCGGCCCGCTCACCATCGAGCCGCCGTTTCGCGATCGCGGCATCGGGCTTGCGATGTTGCAGCGGGCGATCGCCGACGCCAGGGAGCGCGGCCATTCGCTCATCATCCTGGTCGGCGACGAGCCCTATTACGCGCGCGTCGGCTTCAAGCGCATGCCGCGCGGGCGGGTGAAAATGCCGGGGCCGGTCGATCCGTCGCGGCTCCTGGTTGCGGAACTGACCGACGGCGCCTTCGAGGGCGTGTCCGGCCTGGTGCGGCCGGATTGGGAAGCGGTCGGCCAAGCCTAGCCTGCCCCCGCCCATCGAGGGGCGCAGGCCGATATCCGGATAGAACCCGATCGCAACGGACCACGCCTTCGGTGGCGGAATGCGGTTGCATTGCAGGCATGCGGCAAAGGCCGGACGATCCGGACATCCGATCCGGGGCGTCTTTGATGAAAGTCATGTTCTCGATCTCAAAAGAGGTCTCTTTGGTGGTTGCAAAAAACCATATCTGAGGAAAGCAATGCACAAGTTCATGCGAGGCGTCTTTGCGGCAATATTGATCGCGCTCCTGGGAGCGGCGACGGGCGGGCAGGTCGAAGCTCAAAATTATCCAACCCGGCCGGTCCGGATCGTGGTGCCCTATCCGGCGGGCGGGCCGACCGATGCGATCGCACGCGTCCTCGCCCAGAAGCTGTCCGAGAAGAACGGCGTCCAGTTTTATGTCGAAAATGTCGCCGGTGCCGGCGCCACGATCGGTATCGGGCAGGTGGCGAATGCGCAGCCGGATGGCTACACATTGCTGATCACGACGCAGGACATCATCGTGCAGGCGGTGTTGCGCGCGAAAATTCCCTACGATCCGTTCAAGAGCTTCGCGCCGATCGCGCTCGCGGTCAAAGGTCCCGAGATGATCGTGGTGCATCCTTCGGTGCCGGCGAAGGACATGAAGGAGCTGATGGCGCTCTTGAAGGCCAATCCCGGGAAATTCAACTACGCTACCCCGGGCTTCGGTACGACGCCGCATCTGGTCAATGAGCACCTGTTTCGGATCGCGAACGGCCTCGACGTGACGCATGTACCCGTTCCAGGGCGGGGCACCTGCGGTGCAGGCGACGCTGGCGGGGCACACGCAGATCTTCATGAATGTCGTGCCGACCGTGGCCCCGCATGTCCGGCAGGGGACCCTGCGTGCGGTCGGCGTGGCCAGCAAGCAGCGCTCGCGCTTCTTCCCGGACGTGCCGACGCTGGAGGAAGCCGGTTTCCCCAAGCACGAATCCGAATACTGGGTCGCGGCCCTGTTCCCGGCCGGGACGTCGAAGGACAAGATCGATCTCCTGCAGGGGCAGATCGCCGAGATTCTGAAGATGCCGGACGTGCAGGATCGCTTGAACGTGCTCGGCTTTGACGGGGCGCCGAGCACCGCGGATGCGCTCGCGGCGTATCTGAAGGCGGAATTCGACAAATGGGGATCGGTGGTACGCGCCAGCAATATCAAGATCGAATAAACCAGCGCGTCAGGGAAGGCCGGACGACCGGCCTTCTCTGGCCAAAGAAGGCCGTCTTACCGGCCTTCCCTGGCCCAAGTCGCGGCGAGCGATCCGATCAGCAGCAGCAGTCCGAGCAGGCCCGCGAATATCGGCAGCACGCCGATACCGCGCAGCACGGTGGCGTCGCGCAGCTTCGAGCCCGAGCCAGTCGTCGCCGCGGAAGGTCTCGCTCGAACGCACGCCGACGATGCGCGGCATCGAGAGCGAGCCGTTGTCGTCGAGCCGCCTGGCATCGCCGCCGGTGGCGACCGAGAGCGGACGCAGCACCTCGGTGCTTGAGGTGACTTCGGCGAATTCGCGCGGATTGACCGGCCCGACATTGACGAGCGTGGTCAGCTTGCCGTCGGTGGCGCGCCACAGCCCGAGTTCGTTGGCAGGCGTCGAGCCGCGCCACAGGCCCGGCTCGGCCTGGGTCAGCGTGACAATGCGGTTCTCGCCCGATGGCGTCGTCACCGTCACCGGCTCGACATTCTCCGACATGGTCTGACGCTCGATGGTCAGATCGCGGCCGCGCGCGGCAAGGCGCAAGGCTTCTTCCTCGAGGTCGGGCTGTTTCATCAGCCAGTGCGACAGGCGACGCAGCAGGTCAAGATGCGGACCGCCGCCTTCGAAGCCGCGGGCCCAAAGCCAGATATGGTCTGACAACAAGCAGCGCGACGCGGCCTTCGCCCTCGCGCGCCAACACCAGCAGCGGCTTGCCGTCCGGGCCCTCCATCACCGAGGAGCCCTGGCCGACCTTGGCATCGACCAGCCGGAACCAGCGGCTCCAATGCGGCGGCTCGGCGGCGGCGCCTTCCAGCGCGCGGGTGACCGGATGACGCTTGCCGATATCGGAAAGCCGCGCATGGAACGGCGTCTCGATCATCTTGCCGGAGGGCTCTGCCGGCAGCACCACGTCGAGCGGCGTGCGCCACAGCGAAGTCGGGCTTGCGTAATCGGGGCCGGCCGCGATCAGCACCGCGCCGCCTTCGCGCACATAGCGCGCGATATTGTCGAAATAGATGATCGGCAGCACGCCCTGCCGCGCATAGCGGTCGAAGATGATGAGATGAAACTCGCCGATCTTCTGCTGGAACAATTCGCGGGTCGGGAAGGCGATCAGCGACAGCTCGTTGATCGGCGTGCCGTCCTGCTTTTCCGGCGGACGCAGAATGGTGAAATGCACGAGATCGACGGAGGCGTCGGACTTGAGCAGGTTGCGCCAGGTGCGCTCGCCGGCATGCGGCTCGCCGGAAACCAGAAGCACGCGCAGCTTGTCGCGCACGCCGTCGATCGAGACCACCGCGCGGTTGTTGATCTGCGTCAGCTCGTTCTCCAAAGGCGAGGCTTCGATCTCGACGATATTGGGCCCGGCATGCGGGATCGGAATCTGCACCCGCACATTGGTGTTGGTGTTGACGTTGCGGGTCTCGATCTGCTCGCCGTCGCGCCGCACCGCGATGCGCGCGGTCGAGGGACCAACGCCCTGATCCTCGACCCGGAAGGCGATGGTCTGTTGCTGGCCGACGATGCCGAAACGCGGCGCGGTGGTCAGGACCACGCGGCGGTCGCGTTCGTTGCGAACCCCGGTGACCAGCGCATGCAGCGGCGCGTTGAAGCCGAGCGCGGCGGCATCGGCCGGCACGTCGTGGACGCGGCCGTCGGTGATCAGGAAGGCGCCGGCGATCCGGTCCGGCGGCACATCGGCCAAAGCCGCGCCGAGCGCGGAGAACAGCCGGGTGCCGTCGGTCTCGCCGTCGGCGACACCGGCTTCGACCACCCGCACGTCGAGATTGGGGATGCGGCCGAGCCTCTCATTCAGCGCGGCGCGCGCTTCCTCGGTCTGCTTGGCGCGCTCACCGAAATTCTGGCTCGGGCTCTTGTCGATGACGACCACGACCACCGAAGGGATCGGATCGCGATCCTCGCGCGTGAAGGACGGATTGGCGAGCGCCAGCACGAGCAAGGCAAGCGCGATTCCGCGCACCAGCGCGCCGCGGCTGCGGATGAACAGCAGCAGCGCCGTGACCAGAAGCGCCACGATGCCGGCAGCCCACAGCACATAGGCGGGAACCAGAGGTGCGAATGCGATACCGAAATTCATGAGGCGAAATGTCCCTTCATTGCCCCAGTCGTTCCAGCAAGGCCGGCACATGCACCTGATCGGCCTTGTAATTGCCGGTCAGCGTATACATCACGATATTCACGCCGGAGCGGTAGGCCATCTCGCGCTGACGCGGCTCGGCGGACACCATCGGCAGCATCTGCTGACCGTCCGGCCGCATCGCCCAGGCGCCGGCAAGGTCGTTCGAGGTGATCAGGATCGAGGACACGCCGTCGCCGGCGCGGGCCGGGCGCTTGCTCTCGGTCTCGTTGTCGAGGTCCTGCTGGGTCGGCAGCGCCTCCACCCAGAGCTGGCCGGTATTGAAGCGGCCCGGGAAGTCGCGCAGCAGGAAGAAGGTCTTGGTCAGGACGTGATCCTTCGACACCGGCTCGAGTTCCGGGATGTCGAGTGCGGACAATATCTGCCGCAAAGCCAGCATGCCGGGGCTTCGGGATTCGCCGCCCGGTCCGGGTGGCGCCATGATCGCGTCGCGCGTATCGAACAACACCGTGCCGCCCTGTTTCATATAGGCGTCGATGCGGCCCAGCGCTTCCTGCGAGGGCTTCGGCGCGCCGGGCACGATCGGCCAATAGATCAGCGGGAAGAAGTTGAGTTCGTCGCGGGAAATATCGAGGCCGACCGGCTCGCCGGCCTCGAGCGCGGTGCGCTGTGCGAGGAACAGCGTCAGCCCGCTCAGGCCGGCCTTGCTGACATTGTCGGTTTCGGCGTCGCCGGTGACGACGTAAGCGAGCTTGGTTTCGTTCGCCGACTTCATCGCGAAGTCGTCCACGGCCGGAAGGCCGCCCGGCACATTGCTCGGCGGCTTGCCAGGCGCCGGGCGCAACAGCGGGCGGCACCTGCGCATCGCACCGTCGAATGCGTCGCAAAGCCCGCAAGCACAAACGCAACTATCAGACCGGTCGCGACCGCGCGTCGGCGCTGCCGCGTCAGGCGGCCGATGCCGCCGCCGAGCCAGAACACGACCAGGGCATCGATCAGCAGCAACGCCAGAGCTGCGAGGAAAACAGGTCCCCGCAGATCCATCGGTTCGCTCAGGCGATAGGCCTCGCGCCGCGCATTCAGGCCCGTCATGTCGATCGGCTCCGGCTTGTCGGCTGCGGTGAGCGTATTCACGGCGAGCAATCCTTCCGGCGGTCCGTAGAAGCCGGGCGGGAAATCTGCCGTGGCATGGCCGGAATAATTGGCAGGCACCGGCTTGGCGCTGCCGGGCGGGGCGGTGAAAGCGCCGAAGCCGTCGAGCGTGCGGTTGGGTGCGAGCGTCTCGCGGTCGCGCTCGGCATTGGCCTGTTCGGCGGTCGCGGTCGAGCCCGCGAGCGAAACCAGGCGCTTCAGCATTTCGACGAAGGAGCCCGACAGCGGCAGATCCGACCAGCGGGTATCGGCGGTCACATGAAACAGCACGATCATTCCCTTGCCGCGGCGGCTGCCGGTGACCAGCGGCGTACCGTCGGCGAGCGTCGCCCAGGTGCGCTCCGCGATGCCGGCGTCGGGTTCGGCCAGCACCTGCCGATTGACCGTGACGTCGCCCGGCACCGCCATGCCGCCGAACGGACCTTCGCGCGAGAAGGCGGCAAGCGGCTGCGGCTTTTCCCAGGACAGCGAGCCGCCGAGCGTGCGTCCGCCGCGGCGCAGCCGCACCGGCACCAGTTCGTCGTCGGAGGCCGCAAGCCTCGGACCGGCGAAGCGCAGCAGGACGCCGCCATCCTCGATCCATTTCGCGAGCCGCTCGCGCGCGGGACCTGCGACATTGCCGACATCGGCCAGGATCAGCATCGGCACATTCTGGTCGATGAAGCGTATGACCGCGTCGGAAGGGGAGATCCGCTCGCCCATCCGCACATCCGCGAACGGCCCGAGCGCGCGCTGCAGATAGAAGGTCGAGGCAAGCAGCGGCTGCGCGGTATCGGCGGTGGCGCCGGTGATCACGCCGACCGCTCTGCGGCGCCAACGCTTGTCGAGCAATTGCACGGCGCCGGCGGAACGCTCGCCGACGATTTCGAGGCGCGCGATATCGTTTCGAATTTCGACCGGCAGGTTGAGCGCGGCATCCGCCTCGCGGTCCTGCGGCTTGAAGGCGAAGCGCGCCTCGCCGAGCGGCGAGCCCTTCATGTCGATTGCGCGCACCAGGCCTTCCTGCTGCGAGCCGGCGGCGGCGCGCTGCACCTTCATGGTGAGCGAGCCCGCGGCATTGTCGGCGGCATTGAGCGCGAGCGCCTGTGTCACGCCACCGTCGATCACGGTGACGGTGCGATTGCCGACGATCCCGGCAAGGCCTGCGATGAATTCGCCGGCGCGGCCGAGATGCACGCCGTCGGACATCCAGACCAGTTCGGCGTCGGGCTGCGCCTGAAGAAATTTCGTCAGCGCGGGCAAAGCATCGGTGCGCTCGACCGCATGCGGCTTCGGAGCAAGCTTTCGCAGCACCACGCGCGCGGCCGCCGCCGGCTGCATGGCAATGCCGCGGCCGGCCTCCGACATCGGAATGATCGCAACCGCGCGTCCGTCGGCTTCGGCGCGCGAGAGCATGTCTTCGCCGGTGCGGATGCGGGCGTCCCAGGTTGCGGCCGCTGCCCAGCCGTCATCGATCAGGAGCGCGAGCGGCGCCGATCCGCCCGAGGTCGCGACCGACGGATTCCACATCGGGCCGGCAGCCGCGAAGATCAGCAAGGCCGCGAGCGACAGCCGCAGCAGCGTCAGCCACCACGGCGTGCGCGCCGGCGTCTCTTCCTTCGGCGCGATGTCGAACAGCAATCGTGCCGGCGGGAAGGCGATGCGGCGCGGACGCGGCGGGATCAGCCGCAGCAGCCACCACAAGACCGGCAGGCTCAGCAATCCGAGCAGCACCAGCGGCTGGGCGAAAGCGAGCGGCAATCCGCCGATCATGCGCTTGCCTCCGCTTTCGGCCGCTGGGCCGCGGGTGCAAACACGCTGTCAGCGCTTTCGCCCATGCGCGCATGCAGCGCCAGCACGAGTTCGCTGGCCGGACGGTCGGTGCGATGGATGATGAAACTCGCCAGTTGCTTGTCGGCTTCCTCGCGCATCGCGGCGCGATGCTCGGCGAGTTTCTGGACATAGTCGTCGCGCCAGGTCTCGGCGCGGCCGGCGGTCACGCTGCCGAGGCCTTCCGGCTCGAGAAACTCCACGCGGCCGGAATAGGGGAAGGTCTCTTCGGCCGGATCGACGATCTGCACCACATGGCTATGCGCGCGCGCGCCGGAAACCTGCGCGAGCATGGCCCGAAATTCCGGGATCGGACTCCAGAAATCCGACAGCAGCACCACTTCGGACAGGGGCGCGGGCGAGAACGACGGCGGCAGACTCATCCGCTCGGTCGGATCGTGGATCATGGCCTGCGCCATCTTGTCGATCACATTGCGGCTCGCCGACGGCCGCATCAGGCCGGGAATGCCGACCCGTTCGCCGCCTTCGACAAGAATTTCGGCTAGCGCAAAGGCCACCACCAGCGCGCGGTCGAGCTTGGTCTCCCAGACCAGCGGAGAGGCAAACACCATCGAGGGCGAACGGTCGGGCCAGATCCACACCGTATGCGCGGCTTCCCATTCCTGCTCGCGCACATAAAGATGATCGTCGCGTGCCGAGCGCCGCCAGTCGACACGGCGCGCCGGCTCACCCGAAAGGAAGCGGCGGTATTGCCAGAAATTCTCGCCCGAGCCGGAACGGCGGCGGCCATGCAGCCCGTGAATCACGGTGGCCGCGATCCGGCGCGCCTCCAGGATCAGGCGCGGCAGGCCGGCGGCGAGCGTACGGGATTGCCCGCTGGCATGGCGGATCGCATCGGTCTCGATCTCTTGTGACTCCGGCGCGATCGCCATCGATCACCCGAGCCGCGACTTCAATTTGCCGATCACGGCCTCGATCGTTTCGCCTTCCGCGCGTGCGGCGAAGGTCAGCGCCATGCGGTGTTTCAGGATCGGCTCGGCAAGTGCCACCACGTCGTCGATCGAAGGCGCGAGCCTGCCGTCGAGCAGCGCACGCGCGCGCACCGCGAGCATCAGCGCCTGGCTGGCGCGCGGACCGGGTCCCCAGGCGATCGATCTGGTCTCGTCGCCTGCGTCGGCACCCGGACGCGCCGAGCGCACGAGTGCGAGAATCGCCTCGACCACGGACTCGCCGACCGGCAGACGGCGAACGAGGCGCTGGGCTGCGATCAGCTCCTCCGCGCTCATCGCCGCCTTGGGCTTGGCCTCTTCGGCGCCGGTGGTATCGAACAGCATGCGGCGCTCGGCATCGCGATCGGGATAATCGACGTCGATCTGCATCAGGAATCGGTCGAGCTGCGCTTCCGGCAGCGGATAGGTGCCTTCCTGTTCGAGCGGATTCTGGGTCGCGAGCACATGGAATGGCTTTGGTACGTCATGGCGCGCCCCGGCGACGGTGACGTGCAGTTCCTGCATCGCCTGCAACAGCGCCGATTGCGTGCGCGGACTGGCGCGGTTGATTTCGTCGGCCATCAGCAATTGCGCGAAGACCGGACCCGGGATGAAGCGGAAGCTGCGCTTGCCGCCGGGATTTTCCTCCAGCACCTCGGAACCCAGAATGTCGGAGGGCATCAGGTCGGGCGTGAACTGGATACGGCGCGCATCGAGCCCGAGCACGACGCCCATCGTTTCCACAAGTTTCGTTTTGGCGAGACCCGGCACGCCCACCAAAAGTGCGTGGCCGCCCGAAAGAATTGTGATCAGGGCCTGCTCGACCACCTTCTGCTGACCGAAAATGACGGTGCCAACCGCGTCGCGCGCAGCCCGTGCATGGGCGGCCGTGGATTCCGCGGCCCGGACGATCATGTCTTCGAGCTTGTCGATGCTTTCGCCGGCTGCCGGCATAGTCTCGCTCCTTCTGTCGTCCGCCCGTTCGGGCATATATCTACGTAAAGCGATGCAACAACCGCGCCAGACGGGCCCTCAGGACAGCCCCGGGAACCGCGGGCGAATCTCTCTACGTCGCCCCGGATGTGGTGAGCTTACGCTATTTTTGCTGGCTGGCAGGCTATTCTGGGGCGATCACTTTTACGCGTGGCACATGGCTTATCGTCCCCAGAAGTCGGGACCAACGATGGCGAAGCAAAGGCAGAGGGATACCGGGGGCCTGGACGGTATTGCCGCAGCCGTCCGCGGCCAGGCCGGCACGGACGGGCAGCGCGGGCTGCCGCCGGTCCATCTTTGGGATCCGCCCTTCTGCGGCGACCTCGATATCCGGATCGCCTCCGACGGCACCTGGTTCTATCTCGGGTCGCCGATCGGGCGGCAGCCGCTGGTGAGGTTATTCGCCTCGGTGATCAAGCGCGAAGGCGACAAATATTTCCTGGTTACCCCGGTCGAGAAAATCGGAATCGTGGTGGAAGATGCGCCGTTTCTTGCGGTCGAGATGCGAAGCGAAGCCGGGCCGTCCGGCCGCCGCTTGCATTTCCGCACCAATGTGGATGATTGGGTCGCGTGCGGACCCGAACACGTGTTGCGTTTCGAGCCGGAAGAAAGCTCCGGCGGGCTCAAGCCCTATCTGCATGTGCGACAAAACCTCTGGGCCAAGGTGACGCGCGCCTTGTTTTATGACCTCGTCGAAATGGGCTGCGAGCGCGATGTCGATGGTGAGCGTATGTTCGGGATCGATTCGGACGGACTGTTTTTTCCGATGACGCGCGCCGATGCGTTGAAGGATCTGATGTGATGCAGGGCGCAGCCTCCGCAGCGCAGGCAAAAATCGACAATGGCAATTTCTTCGCGCGTGCGCGCGCCAGGCTGACGCTCGACGCTCCGGTCGGTCTGGCCGATCCCGACAACATGCCGCTGCGCGGCGATCACGATGCCGACCCGGTGCTGCAGGCAATCGCGGCGGTGAGGCCGATCAAGCCGGCTGCGGTGCTGATCCCGGTGGTGGAGCGCGAAGAGCCGATGGTGCTGCTGACCCAGCGCACCGCGCATCTGCCGCAGCATGCGGGCCAGATCGCCTTTCCGGGCGGCAAGATCGATGCGGGCGACGCGACGCCGCTCGCGGCGGCTTTGCGCGAGGCGCAGGAGGAGATCGGGCTCGCCGCCGACCGGGTCGATCCGATCGGCTATCTCGACGTCTATATGACGACGCTCGGCTTTCGGATCGTGCCGGTACTGGCGCGTGTTGCTCCCGGCTTCACGCTCACGCTGAATCCGGGCGAAGTCGACAATGCCTTCGAGGTGCCGCTCGCTTTCCTGATGGAGATGACCAATCATCAGACCCATAGCCGTGAATGGCAGGGCATGATGCGGACCTATTACGCGATCCCGTTCGGCGAACGTTATATCTGGGGCGTAACGGCTGGCATCTTCCGCAACCTGTATCAGAGGATTTACGGCGAATGATCCGCCCGTTCCTGACTGAGATATTGCTGTTCATAGCGCCGTTCGCCGCTTACGTGCTGTTTCTTTGGGCAACGCGCGCGGGCGTCCTGCATCCGGATTCATGGCGATGGCGGGTGGTGGTGCCGCTCACCATCGTGGCCGTCATTCTGATGATCGGCGGATTTGCGATGCTGCGCCAGCATCATGCCCATCCGGCGGGATCGAACTATGTGCCTCCGCACGTCAAGGACGGCAAAGTAATTCCCGGGCAGTTCAAATGACACTTCCGAAGAGCCTGGCCGGCTCCCCCTGGCTGACGGGAGGGCCGGTGGCGCGCCTGTTCGAGGTGCTTGATCGCGACGGCGAGGAAGCGCGCGTGGTGGGTGGCGCCGTGCGCGATGCACTGATCGGCCGCCCGGTCGGAGAAATCGATATCGCAACGACCGCCTTGCCGCAGGAAGTCGTGCGCCGCGCCGGGCACGCGCAAATCAAGAGCGTGCCGACCGGGATCGACCACGGCACGGTGACGCTGGTCGTGGAAGGCCATCCGTTCGAAGTGACGACGTTGCGCGAGGATGTCGAGACGTTCGGCCGCAAGGCCAAGGTCGCGTTCGGCCGCTCCTGGCAGCACGACGCGCAGCGACGCGATTTCACCATCAACGCGCTATCCGCATCCCGCGACGGCAGCGTGCATGATTATGTCGACGGGCTTGCCGATCTGGCGGCGCGGCGGGTGCGATTCATCGGCGACGCGGCCAACCGTATCGCCGAGGATTATCTGCGCATCATGCGGTTTTTCCGCTTTCATGCCACGTTCGGAGAAGGCCCGCCGGATGCGGCGGCGCTGTCGGCCTGCATCGCCGCGCGCGCGGGGCTCGACAATTTGTCGAGAGAGCGCGTGCGCATGGAATTGCTGAAACTGCTCTCGGCCCGCCGCGCGCCCGAGGCTGTCGCGGTGATGGCGGATGCGGGAATTTTGACCCGCATTCTGGGCGGCGTACCGCTCGTTGTCTCGCTGGCGCGGATGGTGGAGATCGAGCGCGGCCTGGACGAGGCGCCGGATCCGCTGCGCCGGCTTGGTGCGCTCGCCTTGTTCGTGTCCGAAGATGCCGAAAGACTGTTCCAGCGATTGCGTCTCTCCAATGCCGAGCATCAACGGCTGCTTTCGATGTCGGAGGGATGGTGGAGGATCGGGCGCGACATGCCGGCGAGGGGAGCCCGCGCGCTGGTCTATCAGCTCGGGCCCGCCGGTTACGCCGACCGCATCTTGCTGGCCTGGAGCCGGTCGCGCGATGCGACCAACGACGCTTCATGGCAGGCGCTGGCGCGCTTTTCTCAGGCTTGGACGCCGCCCAAATTTCCGCTGGCGGCAGCGGACCTCATGGCGCACGGCGTCGCCAAGGGGCCGGCGCTCGGAGCGGCTTTGCGCAAGGCGGAGGAAGCCTGGATCGGGGCCGATTTCCCGGCCGAGGAATCCGAGATCGCTCAAATTGCGCGGATGGCTGCCAAAGGACTGACGTAAAACTGGGGCTTTCGCAAAACTAAAAAAGCCCCGGCCGAGGCCGGGGCTTTCAAGTGAGGGACGATCCTCGAAGATTAGTACTTCGCGATAACCGGCGTCTTGCCGTAGCCGAAGCGGTAGTTCAGGCCGACCTTCACAGTGTGAACGTCGAGGTCCGCGTCGAAGCCCAGGCCGGTGCCGAAGGTGTTGGCGAAATAGGTCTCGTTGTCGAGCTTGACGTAGAGATATTCGACCTTGGCGGTCCAGTTGTCGATCAGCGCCCATTCGACGCCGCCGCCGACGGTCCATCCGACATGCGTGTTGCTCTGCGTGATGCCGGCCGCGAAGCCATTATTCGCCGTGGCGCCGAAGCCGATCTCGTTATTACCCCAGGCGAGACCGCCGGTGCTGTACACCATCACGCGATCCCAAGCGTAACCGAGGCGCAGACGCGCGGTGCCGAAATAGTCCAGCGTGCTGAATGCGTTGCCGACAATGTTCCCGGAGACCGCGGTCGCATTCGCCTCGATATTCGACCATTGCGAATCGAGTTCGATACCGAACACCCACGGCGAACCGGCACCCTGCCAATTGTAGCCAAGCTGACCGCCGGCGAACCAGCCGTCGACTCCGGTCGACCAGCCATAGCCAAAGGCCGTCGCATTCAGATCGCCCGTGCCGTAGCCGACGTTGCCGCCGATATAGAAGCCGGACCAGTTATAGGCCGGCACAATGACCGGCGCCTTGTATACCGGGCGCGCGATGTCGGCGGCCGATGCCGTCTGAACGAAGCCGAGCGCGATGCCGGCGGCGGCGAGAGCCGCGAGAGTGTAACGACGCATGATAGTCCCCCGTATTATTTTGGGTGTCACGAATAGACGTAAGTGCTCGTCCCGACTGTTCGTCTACCTATGAATTGCGGCAGAATATCTAAGAACCTGCCACAATTGATTTAAGATTGCGTCTTGTTCGGACAGTGTGACTGATGCGCAACAGAATTGTAGCTAAGTTCCCGTAAACTTTGGCCTTTCGCGGTAACCAAGTCGGCCCGGAAGGATCAGGAACTACGATTGCACCGCTCGTTTACGCGCCGGTTAGGCGGGGCTCTGGAGGAACTTCAGGATGCGGCGATTCTGGACGCGGCCTGATGGTCTTTTTTCTGGGCCTGATCCTTGGATCGGGGCTCGGAGTCGCGCTGGGCTTCTTTCTGTTTCCCTTTGTTTTCCCACCGCCGCCGGCTGCCGAAGCCCTGATGGAATCGGATCGCGCCACGCCCGTTGCAAACGGCAACTTCATTCACGCCAACCCGTCCGATCCCATCCACTGGGGCCGCGGCAAGGTCAGCGTTTATGAAAAGGCGGTCTTTCTCGAACCCGATTTCGAGGTCGGACCGGGCCCGGCCTACCACGTCTATCTTGTCCCGAAGGCGAATATCCGCACCAACGACGATATGCAGAACGTGATGTATGTGGATCTCGGACGGCTGCGTTCGTTCAAGGGCAGCCAGCGATATCCGATCCCCGCCGGTGTGTCGCTGAAGGATTATCCGAGCGTCGTCGTCTGGTGCGAACGTTTCAGCGTCTTGATCACGTCCGCTGATCTGAAGTCCGTGAAATAGGGCTTTCTGTCAGGGCCATTTCACCATCGGCGGCAGGGACGACAGGATCGAGTTGACATTGCCGCCGGTCTTCAAGCCGAAAATCGTGCCGCGGTCGTAGAGCAGGTTGTATTCGACATAGCGACCGCGCCGCACGAGTTGTTCTTCGCGCTCCGCCTCCCCGTAGGGTTTTGTGAAATTCGTTCTTACCAGTTTCGGATAAATGTCGAGAAAGGCGCGCCCGACATCCTGCGTGAAAGCAAAGTCCTTCTCCCAGTCGCCGCTATTGTGCCAGTCGTAGAAAATGCCGCCAATGCCGCGTGGCTCGTTGCGGTGCTTCAGGAAGAAATATTCGTCGCACCATTTCTTGTATTGGTCGTAGGGGGCCACGCCTGCGTGATCGTCACAGGCCCGCCGCATCGCGCTGTGAAACGCGACCGTATCGGGATCATCCTGCGTGCGGCGCCTGTTCAGCACCGGGGTCAGATCGGCGCCGCCGCCGAACCATGCCTTGGTCGTCACCACGAAGCGTGTGTTCATGTGGACAGCCGGGATATTCGGATTCCATAGATGCGCGATCAGTGAGATGCCCGAGGCCCAGAAGCGCGGATCGCTGTCGGCGCCGGGGATTTCCTTGCGGAATTCCGGCGCGAATTCGCCGTGCACGGTCGAGCAATGCACGCCGACTTTCTCGAACACGCGGCCTTTCAGGATCGACATCACGCCGCCGCCGCCGGCTCCTCCGCTGTGGTCGGTTCGGTTCCAGGGTGTGCGCACGAAACGGCCGCGTGTCAGGCACGATTCCGGCAAGCCGTCCGGGAGATCGTCTTCCAGCCTCTCGAGCGCCGCACAGATGTCGTCGCGCAACGCCTCGAACCACGCTCGTGCCGTCGCCTTGCGGCGCTCCAGTTCGGGCGCCTCGGGCAGGGGGAACGTGTTGCGCGCCGCATTCTCACGCATCGTCGTGGGTCATTACCGTAAAGCCGGTGCCGGTTCGTGAATCCGGCGATGCTGGCCGGTCCGTGACCACGAGCGTCGCGCCCGGATGCATCATGGCGGTGACGCGCTTGGCGGTGTCGGGCGGCAGATCGATCCGGTTCAGCGTTTCCGAAATGATCAAGTTGGAAGCAGCCTTGCTGTCGAGCTTGGAATCGAGCCCGATCGCCAGCCATTGCATGTGGCGCGGATCGGAATCCGGACCGGTCAGGGTGAAGGCATGGGTGCCGAAGGGTTTCTCCGGCGAGCGCAGCGTTACCGGGGCGGTGAAGCTCTCCTTGCCGTTGACGAAAGCCATGAATTTGCGGTCGGCGGTCGAAATCACGAACGATACCGCTTCATGAGACGCCATGGTTGCGGTTTCCGGGTGATGCGGTTTGCCCGCCACTCCCTTCACCGCCTCGCGCGCCAATTCCTCGGTATGGTCGGAGATCAGCAGGCCGGGATGGCGAAGGTCGGCAGTCGACTTCGCGGTATCGGCGACGATCACGGGTGTGCCGAGCGTGGTCACGCCGAACAATAGTTTGGCGAATTCCAGCGGCAGCCGCACACAGCCATGGCTTGCGGGATAGCCGGGCAGGTTGCCGGCATGGAGCGCCACGCCCTGCCAGGTCAGTCGCTCCATATAGGGCATCGAGGCATTGTTGTAGGTCGACGAATGATGGTCCTTGTCCTTTTGCAGGACCACGAACACGCCGGCTGGAGTGGTGTGGCCCGGCTTGCCGGTCGAGCAGGTCGACATGCCGATCCGTTTGCCATCGCGATAAACCACAACCCATTGACCGGGAATTGATACCAGCACCACTACGGCGCCGGAGGGCGCGCGTTCGGGGGTCCAGACGAATTGCCCGGGCTTCAGGGTTGCGGGGTCGGCGCCGTCCTGCGCCACCGCACGTGGAAGCAGGCTCACCATCGGCGCCGCCAGCGTGCCGGCGACGAACAGCCGCCGCGACAAATCCGAACCGAAATTGCTGCCTGCCATGATCGGTCGTCCTCCCATGCAAAAGTCTAGTGCGGCGGATTTGACGTTCCTAAACCGGGACACTAGCCCGGCTTGCGGTGCTGCGTCTGCCGGATTGCTTCACCCGCCGCCATCGCGGCGGCCATCGCGACATTCAGGGAGCGCAACCCCTCCCGCATCGGGATCAGCAGTCTCGCTTCGGCCGCGTCCGCGACCCGGGCCGGAACGCCGGCCGACTTCGCGCCCGAACAGAAGGACATCGCGCTCCTCGTATTCGTGGTCGAGATAGCAGACGTCGGCGCCGGTGGTGAACAGGGCAATCCGCAAGCCTTCGGAGCGTCGCCAGAGGTCGAAGGCGTCCCAGGAGGCATGGCGCCGGATCGTTACCCGGTCGAGATAGTCCATCCCGGCCCGCCGGAAGGCGCGGTCGGTAATCGGGAAGCCGGCCGGCTCGATCAGATGAGCCTCGATTCCGAGGCAAGCGCAGAGCCGCAGAATCGTACCGGTGTTTTGTGGGATATCGGGCTCGTAGAGCGCGATCGACAAGCGCTTTGAGGTGGTCAAGATACGCGCTCCGGGCGCCAAAATATGACGTTATCCTAAGGGTTTGTGCGACTCTTTATCAGCATTGCAAAGGCAGGCTTGCACTCCCCCGGTAAGGGTGCCAATAACACGCGCCGGATCGCTGCCGACGGCCTTTCCCAAAGGTCGGACGTGGCCGGTTCGCTCGCCGCCGTGGGACGGACAAAGAAGGTCGGGTCCACTTTGCGGTTCGCAGCGCGCGCGGGCCCCGGCATATCGGAAGAGGGACCTTACCGTGGCAGCATCCACAGCAACGGCGGCACATACGCGCCGCGATTTCCTTTATGTCGCCACCGGCGCGGTCGGGGCCGTTGGCGCCGCCTTCACGGCATGGCCGCTGATCTACCAGATGAACCCGGATGCGTCGACGATCGCCGCCGGCGCTCCGATCGAGGTCGATCTCACCCCGGTCGCCGAAGGCCAGGTGATCAAGGTGTTCTGGCGCGGCAAGCCGATTTTCGTCAATCACCGTACCCCGAAGGAAATCAAGGAAGCCGAGGACGTCAACGTCGCAACGCTTCCGGACCCGCAGCCCGATTCAGCGCGCGTCAAGAAGGGTCACGCCAATTTCCAGGTGCTGATCGGCATCTGCACCCATCTCGGCTGCATCCCGATCGCCCATGCCGGCGCGTACAATGGTTATTTCTGCCCCTGCCACGGCTCGGTCTATGACACCTCCGGCCGCATTCGCTCGGGCCCGGCGCCACTGAACCTCGCACTGCCGCCCTACGAATTCCTCACTGACACCAAGATCAAGATCGGTTGACGGTCATCTGACATTCCCGACCTGAAGGTTTCTTCCGAAAAGGTTCTCGACAATGAGCGGACACTCGACCTACCAGCCGCAAAGCGCCTTCATGAAATGGATGGAGCGGCGGCTACCGATCGCAGGTCTCGTTCATTCGTCCTTCATTGCCTATCCGACGCCGCGCAACCTGAATTACTGGTGGACCTTCGGCGGCATCCTCTCCTTCATGCTAGTCGCGCAGATTATCACCGGCGTGGTGCTGGTGATGCACTACACCCCGCATGCCGACATGGCCTTTAATTCCGTCGAGCACATCATGCGCGACGTGAATTACGGCTGGCTGCTGCGCTACCTGCATTCCAACGGCGCCTCGATGTTCTTCATCGCGGTCTATATCCACATGTTCCGCGGTATCTATTACGGCTCCTACAAGGAGCCGCGCGAGGTGCTCTGGATTCTCGGCGTCATCATCTATCTGCTCATGATGGCGACCGGCTTCCTCGGCTACACCTTGCCCTGGGGCCAGATGAGCTTCTGGGGCGCGACCGTCATCACCAATTTCTTCTCCGCGATTCCCTGGGTCGGAGAAACCGTCGTGACCTGGCTGTGGGGCGGCTTCTCGGTCGGCAACCCGACGCTGCAGCGCTTCTTCTCGCTGCATTACCTGTTGCCGTTCGTGATCGCCGGAGTGGTTGTGCTGCATGTCTGGGCGCTGCATGTCTCCGGTCAGAATAATCCGCTCGGCATCGAGCCGAAAGGCGACAAGGACACCGTCCCTTTCACGCCATATGCGACCGTGAAGGACGGCTTCGTCATGGTCTGCTTCATTGCGTTCTTCGCCTATTTCGCCTTCTACATCCCGAATTATCTCGGGCATGCGGACAACTACATCCCGGCCAATCCGGGCGTGACGCCGACGCATATCGTGCCGGAATGGTATTACCTGCCGTTCTACGCGATCTTGCGCGCGATCCCGAACAAGCTGCTGGGCGTCATCGCGCTGTTTGCCTCGATCGGGGTGCTCGCGTTCCTGCCTTGGCTCGATTTCTCGAAGGTGCGTTCGGCCCGTTTCCGGCCGCTCTATAAGCAGTTCTTCTGGATCTTTGTCGCCGTGTGTTTGGGCCTGGGCTATCTCGGCGCCAAGCCTGCTGAAGGCGGCTACGTGATCGCCTCGCAAATTCTCACCTTCTATTACTTCGCACACTTCCTGATCATCCTGCCGCTGCTTTCGCGTTACGAGAAAACCAAGCCGCTGCCGAACTCGATCTCCGAGGCGGTGCTGAAGTCCGGCGCGCCGGCAAAAGCCTGACGGTGCGGAGAGAGACAATGACGATGCAACGCTCCTTCCTCGCTATCGCTCTGGCCCTCGGGTTGGCAGCGCCTGCGCTTGCCGCAGACGGACACGCGCCGCAGCCGGCGAAGCAGAAATGGTCCTTTGCAGGCCCGTTCGGAAAATACGATCGCGCCCAATTGCAGCGCGGCTTCAAGGTCTATCGCGAGGTTTGCCAGTCCTGTCACGGTCTGGAACTGGTGGCTTTCCGCACGCTGGCGGATCCGGGCGGGCCGGGTTTCACCACGGCGCAGGCCACGGCCGTCGCCGCCGAATACAAGGTGCAGGGCGGACCGAACGACGCCGGCGAAATGTTCGAGCGCCCCGCCGGGCCCGCCGACCGTTTCCCGAAGCCGTTTGCAAACGACAATGCCGCGCGCGCGGCCAATGGCGGCGCGCTGCCGCCCGATCTGTCGGTGATGGCGAAAGCGCGCACCTACGAGCGCGGCGGCCTGTGGTTCCTGCTCGATATCGTTACGCAATATCAGGAGCAGGGGCCCGACTACATCACCGCGTTGCTACTGGGCTACGAGGACGCGCCGAAGGACTTCGAGCTTCCAGCCGGAACCAGCTACAACAAGTATTTCCCCGGCCACTCCATCGGCATGCCGCAACCGCTCAGCGATGGTCAGGTTACCTATGATGACGGCGCGCCGCAGACCCTCGCACAATATTCGAAGGACATCTCCGCCTTCCTGATGTGGACCGCGGAGCCGCACATGGAAGCGCGCAAGCGTCTGGGCTTCCAGGTGATGATCTTCCTGCTGGTGTTCGCGGTGATGCTCTACTTCACCAAGAAGAAGGTATGGGCGAGCGCGCACGCCTGAGCCGGAATGGAATGACCGAAGGGCCCCGATCGGGGCCCTTTTTCTTCATGGGGTCTTATGGCCAAATCGGTTCTCGGCATTATCGGCGGCTCCGGCATCTACGACCTGCCGGGCCTCGAGAATGTGCGCGAGCAGCGTGTGGCGACGCCCTGGGGCGAGCCTTCGGGCGCGCTGCGCATCGGCGACATCGCGGGACTGCCGGTGGTGTTCCTGCCCCGTCACGACAAGGGCCACCGGCTTTCGCCCTCCGACATCAATTACCGCGCCAATATCGATGCGCTGAAGCGGGTGGGCGTCACCGATCTGGTTTCGCTCTCGGCCTGCGGCTCCTTCAAGGAGGATTTGCCGCCCGGAAGCTTCGTGCTGGTCGATCAGTTCGTCGATCGCACCTACAGGCGAGAGAATTCTTTCTTCGGAAAGGGTCTCGTCGCCCACGTCTCGATGGCGCATCCGGTGTCGCCGCGCCTGCGCATGAATCTCGCCACGGCGGCGGAAGCCGAAGGCATCGCCGTCGCGCGCGGGGGGACCTATGTCTGCATCGAGGGGCCGCAATTCTCGACGCTCGCCGAAAGCCTGACCTACAAGCAGCTCGGCTATTCGGTGATCGGCATGACCAACATGCCGGAAGCCAAGCTCGCCCGCGAAGCCGAGCTTTGTTATGCGACCGTCGCCATGGTCACCGATTTCGATTGCTGGCATCCCGACCATGATGCGGTGACCGTGCAGGACGTGATCCGCGTGCTGGTCGGCAATGCGGAGAAGGCGAAGCGCCTGGTGGGCAGGCTGGCGAAAGATTTCCCGCGCGAACACGAGCCGTGTCCGATCGGTTCCGACCGGGCGCTGGACCATGCGCTGATCACGCACCCGGAAGCGCGCGATCCGGAACTCGTCCAAAAGCTCGATGCCGTCGCCGGACGCATCTTTGGTTCGTGACTGTCAATTCATCTGGTTCCGGACATCGATGCGCGCTGCCGAAATCTTGACTGCTACACACATACGAATGCGCTATAAGTCTTGCGTCCGGCCGGCGACAGCCCGGATGGAGTAGAAGAAACCAAGACCATTCCGCGCGAGTATTTTATTTCATGCCGGCCAACGCCTCCGCCTACAGGCTACTGCTTGCCACCTATGTCGCTGCCATCTTCGTCAGCGCGGCGCTGTTGTTCGCGGTGCAGCCGCTCTTTGCCAAAATGGTGCTGCCACGGCTTGGCGGCACGCCCGCGGTTTGGTCGGTGGCGATGGTGTTCTTTCAGGCCATGCTGCTTGCGGGCTATGCCTACGCGCACGCATTGACGCGCCTCCTGCCGGGCAGGGCTTCCGTCGTCGTGCACATTCTGGTCATGATCGTTGCAGTGTTCTGGCTGCCGCTTGGCATCGCGGCGGGCTGGGGCAGGGCGCCGAATGCCGGTCAGGAAATCTGGCTGCTCGGTCTGTTCGCCGCGTCGATCGGCATTCCCTTCTTCGCGCTGTCGGCGAACGGGCCGCTGCTGCAGGCATGGTTCGCCCGCACCGGCCATCCGCAGGCCAAGGACCCATATTTCCTCTACGCTGCAAGCAATATCGGCAGCTTCCTCGCGCTGCTGGCTTATCCCTTCGTGATCGAGCCGTTCAGCCACCTGCCGCAGCAGACCATGGGATGGACCTACGGCTTCTATACTTCTGATCGCTCTCATTGCGCTTTGCGCGACCTGGCTCCTGCGTTCGCCCAACGTGCTGCCGAACATCGCAACCGATGACGGCGCGCCGCCGACCTGGCGCGATGCGCTGATCTGGATCGCGCTCGCTGCGGTGCCGTCGGCGCTCCTGATCGCGATCACCGCACATATTTCGACCGACGTCGCCGCGGCGCCGTTTCTGTGGGTGGTGCCGCTTGCGCTCTATCTTGCGACCTTCGTGATCGCGTTTCAGACCCGTCCGATCCTGCCGCATCGGTTTGTGATCTTCATCGCGCCCGGCGCGGTCGTTCTGCTCGTGATCTCGCTCGCGCTCGGCTCGGCCGATCAGATCCTGGTGCTGATCGCGCTCAATCTCGTGGGCTTCTTCGTGCTGGCGCTGATGTGCCACGGCGAGCTTGCCAGGCGCCGGCCGCCGGCGCGCTATCTGACGTCGTTCTATCTCTACCTTTCGCTGGGCGGGGTGATCGGCGGCATTTTTGCAGGCCTGATCGCGCAGCACATTTTCTCCTGGGTGGCCGAATATCCGCTCCTGATCGTCGCTGCCGCCCTGTGTCGGCCCGGATTCTTCTGGCCGCGCGACAAGTTCGACATGGCGGCGTGGGTTCTGGTCGTTGCGGTCGCGGTCGCGATATTGATCGGCGCCTATCGCTACCATTACGAATTTGCCGAAAGCGCGTTCAATCTGTGGATGGCGGCTATCCTCGCTTTGGCGCTCGCCATATATCGCAGCGTGTCGGCATTTGCCGGCATGATCGCGGCTTCTCTTCTGTTCGTAGTGCTGTTCGGCGTCGATGCAGGAAAGCGCGATTTCGTGCGCAGTTTCTTCGGCGTCCACAAGATCCAGGAAGCCGATGAAGGGCAGTTCCGCATTCTGAAGCATGGCACCATCGAACATGGCGCGCAGCGTATCCGCGATGCAGAGGGCAGGCCTGTGACCGGCCGGCCGCAGCCCATCACCTATTATCATGACAAGGCGCCGATGGTCGAAGCGCTGAACGCCGTCCGCGGCAAGCTCGGCGGCGGTCCGGTCAATGTCGCTGTGGTGGGACTCGGCACCGGCACCTTCGCCTGTCAGACCAAACCAGGCGATACGCTGACCTATTTCGAGATCGACCCCGCGGTGGTGGCGATCGCAAAAGATCCGAAGCGCTTCGCGTTTCTGACCGAATGCAAGCCGGACGTGAACATCGTGATCGGGGACGCGCGTCTCACCCTGTCGGACCAGCCGGACGGCCAGTTCGACATGCTGTTGATCGATGCCTTTTCCTCGGACGCGATCCCGACCCATCTGCTCACTAAGGAGGCGATGGCGATCTACAAGCAGAAGATCAAGCCGGATGGCTTGATCCTGATGCATATTTCGAACAAGCACATGACGCTGTCATCGGCTGTGGCGGGGATCGCCAAGGCCAATGGCCTGGTTTGGCGTGCGCGGGATTCGGAAGAAGGCTACGACGACGAAAACCACATTTTCGGCTCCAACGTCGTCGCGGTGGCCCGAAATGACGCCGCTCTCGGCACGCTTGCCAAAGCCGAAGGCTGGGACCCGATTCGGCCGGACGACGACAAGTGGGTCTGGACCGACGACTATTCCAACGTGATCGGCGCCATCCTCAAGAAGCTGAAGGAAGAGTGACGCGGTCCCGCAGCCGTCATCCTTCTGTCATCCATACCCATCTGCCAGCAAATCCTGCGGTCGCGTCCATGGTTGCGCATCGCGCGCGTCTTGGTCACATTGCGCCCGCCGACATTGTGAGACCGTCATGTCCAGCCCCGTCCTCGAAAACGACCTGAAAGCCGCGATCCGGACCATCCCGGATTATCCCAAGCCCGGGATCATGTTCCGCGACATCACGACCTTGCTCGGCTCGGCGCGCGCCTTTCGCCGTGCGGTCGATGAGCTGGTACAGCCCTGGGCCGGCTCCAAGATCGACAAGATTGCCGGCATCGAGGCTCGCGGGTTCATCATCGGCGGCGCCATTGCGCATCAATTGTCGGCGGGCTTCGTACCGATCCGGAAGAAGGGCAAGCTGCCGCACAAGAGCGTGCGGGTAGCCTATTCGCTCGAATACGGCCTCGATGAGATGGAGATGCATGAAGATGCGGTAGCCAAAGGTGAGCGCGTTATTCTGGTGGACGATCTGATCGCAACCGGGGGCACAGCTACGGCGGCCGCGAAGTTATTGCGTCAGATGGGAGCGGAGATCGTGGCCGCCGTTTTCATGGTCGATCTGCCGGATCTGGGCGGCGCCGACAAGTTGCGCGCGCTCGATGTATCGGTGCGCACGCTGGTGTCGTTCGAGGGGCACTGACCTTTCGGTGTCAGGCTCAGGCGCCGTAGCCCGCGAAATATCCGCGCTCGCGGATCTTGTCGCGCTTCGGTGTGACGTGATCGGCCTGCGCGAACAAGGCGCGCAGAACCAGAAAATGGCCGAGCAGCGTCACGCCGATGGAAACAGCAATTGCCAGATAGACCGCGAATTCCAGCATGGCGCTTCTCCCAAGGCATCCCTCTTGCCGTCCATGGATTGGTCGCGGGGAGGGGCCGGGAGTTTCGATGGCGCGGCATGCGGCTTTCAGCCGGTGGCCGGCCCGCCGTTACCGTAGCGTCAGCGACGATTTCAGATCGCGCAGCAACAGGCGCAATTCCAGTTCCCGGAATTCCACGAAGGTGTGCTCGATCCATTCGTGCAGTTCGGTGCGCATGCCGGTCTGGCGTTCCAGATAATCGTCGAAGGAGAAGCCCGGCTTGTCGACAATCGATTTCAGGAATGGACTCAGGACCGGAATGCGGACGGCGCGTTCGCCGGCGACCGGATTCGGGAAGTTCTCCATATAGTTTTGCACGCTTGCGATCTGCTCGTTATGCACCGGCACCAGCGCCATCCGGAAGAACGAGCGGCGCAGATCGGTATAGCTATGTGCCGAGCGCGAGTCGGGGTCGCCGATGAACAGCGTCACCACCTCGATGCCGCGCCGCCGCGCCTCGTCGACCAGTCCGAGCTGGCGCAGGAGCGTGAAGAATTTCTCGAAAGATTCATCGCCGAGATCGATGACCTTGGTGACCTCGTCCTCGGAGATAAGCTCGTCGAACAGCGCCATCTGGCCGCGGGTGGTAGAAAGATCGGCGAGTGCGGCATAGCGCGGCAGGAAGCTATAGAGTGCGGCATTGTTGGGATTGAGATCGAAAGCGACCGCCGACCGCCCATCCGCGAGAATGAATTCGGTGAGCACACGCGCGATCAGGGTCTTTCCGACGCGCTGGCGCGGGGAGCATACGATGTAGATCGACTTGGATCGGGGCATCGCCGCGAATCCGCGACGTCAGCTTTGTCCGCCGCGCGTCTGTCCGTGGATCGCCGCGGCCCGTTCGCTCGGCACCGAACGCTCGCTGGACTTGCCCCCGCTCGCCGGAGTAACCGCCGGCCCGACGAGTTCGGGCAGCTTCACGCGGTCGAACTCCGCCCACACATTGCCGAGCCAGTGCCGCACATAGCCGCGCAGCACGAACGAGTAATTGGCGGCGTCGCCGCGCGGGCCCTTGTTGGCGATGAACGTGACGAATGGCACCGAAGCCAGTTCCACCTGCTCATAGGCCATCTCGTTCAGCTTCGGGATCGTGATGTCGACCGCGTCCTTGACCTTCTTGAAATAGGAATCGTATGTCGACTGGTCCCAGTCGAAGAAGCTGGTTTCGTTAATGAAATTCTTGACCAGATAATATTTGCCGTCGACCACGAAGGGTGCGATGTCGCCGATTTCGTTCAGGGAAGCGATCGACGACCCGACGATGTGGAATACGCCGAGCTGGATCTGGCCGCGCTTCACCGATTCCAGAAAACCGATGTCGCGAAGCGCCGCCAGCGTCGACGACAGCAGGCCGGCCCGGACGTCGATCAGTGTCACCTTGGCTTCCGACAAAGTGTCGAAAATCTTCATCTGGTCGGGCACCTGCGTCACGTCCACGATCTCGGTGATATCGGGATGGAAGCGCTTGAGCGTGCCCTTGGGCGATTCGGTATCGAAGGCGCGGATCGGCATGTTGCGCGCGGAGAAATAGTCCAGAATGGTGCGCGAGACCGTGGTCTTGCCTACGCCGCCCTTGTCGGCACCCACGATGATGACTGTCGGCTTTGCCATGAGCGTTCCTGCACCGGCCGCGAGCCGAATGCCCCCCAAAAGGCCCGCCGGTCGGACACACCATGGCGAACCGGCCCCTGTATTTCAATGGTTTGCGGCAGCTATTTGGTCGGACGGTAAAGGGGGTTCCTTGACCCCCTTTCGTCCGGCCGATAGGTAGACCGCGCATCAAACCCCTTGGATTCTGCCCGAAATGTCCGTCTCCGACACAGCTTTGGCCTCGGAGCCCACGCGCTCCTTTCAGGGGCTGATCCTCGCGCTCCAGCGCTATTGGGCGGATTATGGCTGCGTCATTCTGCAGCCCTACGACATGGAGGTCGGCGCCGGGACCTTTCATCCGGCGACCACCCTGCGGGCGCTTGGGCCGCATGCCCTGGAACGCGGCCTATGTGCAGCCCTCGCGGCGGCCGAAGGACGGCCGCTATGGCGAGAACCCGAACCGGCTGCAGCATTATTACCAGTTCCAGGTGATCCTGAAGCCGTCGCCCGCCGATCTGCAGGACCTCTATCTGAAGTCGCTCTATGCCATCGGCATCGATCCGAAAATCCACGACATCCGCTTTGTCGAGGACGACTGGGAAAGCCCGACGCTCGGCGCCTGGGGGCTCGGCTGGGAATGCTGGTGCGACGGCATGGAGGTGTCCCAATTCACCTATTTCCAGCAGGTCGCGGGCTTCGAATGCGCGCCGGTCTCGGGCGAACTGACCTACGGTCTCGAGCGGCTCGCCATGTATGTGCAGGGTGTCGAGCGCGTCTATGACCTGAATTTCAACGGTCAGAGCGGCGAGCGGAAGGTCACCTATGGCGACGTGTTCCTGCAGGCGGAGCAGGAATATTCACGGCACAATTTCGAATATTCCGACACCGACATGCTGTTCGCGCAATTCAAGATGGCGGAGGAGGCGTGCCAGAAATATCTGGCTGCTGGTTGGGTCGACGGAAAGAAAGAGCGGCACCTGATGGCGCTGCCGGCCTACGACCAATGCATCAAGGCGAGCCATGTCTTCAATCTGCTCGACGCGCGCGGCGTGATCTCGGTCACCGAGCGGCAGAGCTACATCCTGCGGGTGCGCGAACTGGCGAAGGCCTGCGGCGCGGCCTGGCTCGCGACCGAAGCGGGCGGGGTGGCGTAGTCCGATGCCCGATCTTCTGCTCGAATTCTTTTCCGAAGAAATCCCCGCGCGCATGCAGCCGCGCGCGATGGAGGATTTGAAGAAGCTCGTCACCGACCGGCTGGTCGAGGCCGGCCTCGTCTATGAAGGCGCCAAGGCCTTCGCGACGCCGCGCCGGATCGCGCTCGCCGTGCACGGCATGCCGGCCAAGCAGAAGGACATCCGCGAGGAGAAGAAAGGACCGCGCGTCGGCGCACCGGAAGCCGCGGTCGCGGGCTTTCTGAAGAGCGCGGGGCTTGCTTCGCTCGATCAGGCGAAGATCGAGAAGGACCCCAAGAAGGGCGAGTTCTATGTGGCGGTGATCGAGAAGCCCGGCCGCGCCGCGATCGAGGTGATCGCCGAGATCGTGCCCGACATCGTTCGCAAATTCCCCTGGCCGAAATCGATGCGCTGGGGGCCGGCATCGGCGAAGCCCGGCGCGCTTACGCTGGGTGCGGCCGCTGCATTCGATCGTCGCGACCTTCGGCCCGGAGACCGAAGACCCGCAAGTCGTGCCGTTCGATGTCGACGGGCTCGAAAGCCGGCAACGTTACCTTCGGCCATCGCTTCCTGGCGCCGGCGCCGATCGCGGTGCGCCGCCAGGACGACTGGATGGCGAAGCTGGAAAAGGCCAAGGTCATCGTCGATCCGGAGCGGCGGCGCGAGCATCATCTCGACCGAGGCGAAGAACCTCGCCTTCGCGCAGGGCTACGAGCTGATCGAGGACGAAGGCCTGCTCGTCGAGAGTCGGCGGTCTGGTCGAATGGCCGGTGGTGCTGATGGGATCGTTCGACGAGAGCTTCCTCGACGATCCCGCCGGAAGTGATCCGCACCACCATCCGCAACAACCAGAAATGCTTCGTGGTGCGCGACCCGCAATCGGCGAAGCTCGCGCCGCGCTTTGTTCTCGTCTCCAACATGGAGGCGACCGACGGCGGCAAGGCGATCGTCGCCGGCAATGAGCGCGTCATCCGCGCACGGCTGTCGGATGCCAAGTTCTTCTACGAGACCGATCTCAAGACGCAGGCTGGAAGACCGGTTGCCGAAATTCGAGCAGATCGTCTTTCACGAGAAGCTCGGCACGCCAGGCCGAGCGCATTGCCGCGCATCGGCGAGATGGCGGAATGGCTGGCGCCGCAGATCGATGCCGATCTGGAAAAAGCGAAGCGCGCGGCGAAGCTCGCCAAGGCCGATCTGCTGACCGAGGTGGTCGGCGAATTTCCCGAGCTGCAGGGGCTGATGGGGAAATATTACGCGCTGGCGCAGGGCGAAGATGACGCCGTCGCCCATGCCTGCGAGGATCATTACAAGCCGGCAGGGGCCGAACGACCTCGTGCCCGCCGATCCGGTGGCGATTGCGGTCGCGCTGGCCGACAAGATCGACACCCTGGTCGGGTTTCTGGGCGATCGACGAGAAGCCGACCGGCTCGAAAGACCCCTATGCGCTGCGCCGCGCCGCGCTGGGTGTGATCCGCATCATCCTGTCGAACAATCTGCGGCTCAACCTGGCCGAGATGTTCGGCACGGCGACCGAGTGCTATCTCGGTCAGGGCAAGACCTTCGTGCATGATCTCGTCGCCAAGGCCTCCGAAGGCCGGGATGAATTATCCGGCCTGAAGGTGAGCTTCGACGCGCTGACCGGTTCCGACCTGCGCGACTTCTTCGCCGACCGTCTCAAGGTGCAGTTGCGCGAGCAGGGCGCGCGTCACGACCTTGCCGATGCGGTGCTGGCGCTTCCGGGCGAGAACGACCTCGTGACCATCGTCAGCGCGTCGAGGCGCTCGGCAAATTCCTCGACACCGACGACGGCAAAAACCTGCTCGCCGGCACCAAGCGCGCCGCCAACATCCTGCGCATCGAGGAAAAGAAGGACGGCCACAGCTATACCGGCGATCCCGATCCGTCGCTTCTGAAAGAGCCGGAGGAAATGGCGCTGGCGCAAGCGATGGTGTCGATCGCGCCGGACGCGAGCGCGGCTTTCGCGCGCGAGGATTTCGCAGGCGCGATGGCGGCGATGGCGAAGCTGCGCCCGGCGGTCGATGCGTTTTTCGACAAGGTGACGGTGAACAGCGACGACAAGGCGCTGCGCGAGAACCGGCTGATCCTGCTCAACCGAATTCGCGAAGCCACGCGCACCGTCGCCGATTTTTCGAAGATCGAGGGTTGACCGCTGTTTGCCCGACTACATGCCTTTCATCAGGCATCCGAGCGCGAGTACGACATAGCCGAGGATGGCGATCCAGAATGCGTATTTGGTGACGACCGGAATGATGACCAGGATGCGCCGAGAATGGCAATGATCGCAAGCGCAAGCGATATCAGAAAAATCACCTGTGACGGTGCGCTGAGTGTCGGCATGATCTTTCCCCCTGTTCAAGCCGTCGTAGTCCGACCGCAAAGCGGACCGTGCGCCCCGCGGCGAGTCAAGGCCGCGTCCGAGTAACCCACCGCCAATATCTGTGCAGAGTACGAGTTTGCGTCCGCCGTCTTTCCTCATTCTGCCAACCCCAGGAGACCCAAATGACGATCACCCTCGGCCACCTGCAGCCCATCATTGCGCTGATCGCCGGCATCTTGATCCTGATCATGCCGCGACTGCTCAATTTTATTGTAGCGATCTACCTGATCGCGGTCGGGCTCCTGGGGCTCGGCATTCTGCGCTAGGCGGGGCTGGCTTCAGATCCCGGCGGCGCGGCTTAAGTCGCGGTTGAATCGCACGCGGAAACCGGCCAAGACCGGCCGGTTTCCGGGCTAATAGCTAGGACTTCGGTGATGACGAAATGGGTTTACGGCTTCGGCGGCGGCAAGGCCGAAGGCAAGGCGGACATGAAGAACCTGCTCGGCGGCAAGGGTGCAAACCTTGCCGAAATGGCCAATCTCGGCCTGCCGGTCCCGCCGGGCTTCACCATCACCACCGAAGTCTGCACCCATTTCTACGCCAACGGCGAGACCTATCCGAAGGAACTGGCGGGTGAGGTCGATCAGGCGCTTGCCGATATCGGCAAGACTCGCCGGCAAGACCTTCGGCGACGGGACCAATCCGCTGCTGGTGTCGGTCCGCTCCGGCGCGCGTGCCTCGATGCCCGGCATGATGGACACGGTGCTCAATCTCGGCCTCAACGACGCGACCGCCGAGGCGCTCGCCAAAAAGTCCGGCGATGCGCGCTTTGCCTACGATTCCTATCGTCGCTTCATCACCATGTATTCGGATGTCGTGCTCGGCATCGAGCATCATCTGTTCGAGGACATTCTGGCCGAGCACAAGGATGCCAACGGCTATTCAGCTCGATACCGAACTCACCGCCGACGACTGGAAGATGCTGGTCAGCCTCTACAAGGCGCGGGTGGAGGAGGAGAGCGGCAAGCCGTTCCCGCAGGACCCGCGCGAGCAGCTCTGGGGCGCGATCGGCGCCGTGTTCGGCTCCTGGATGAATGCGCGCGCCAAGACCTATCGTCGTCTGCACAGCATTCCGGAAAGCTGGGGCACCGCGGTCAACGTGCAGGCCATGGTGTTCGGCAATATGGGCGACGATTCCGCGACCGGTGTCGCCTTCACGCGCAATCCGTCCACCGGCGAGAAGAAGCTCTACGGCGAATTCCTGATCAACGCGCAGGGCGAGGACGTGGTGGCGGGCATCCGCACGCCGCAGGAAATCACCGAGGATGCGCGCAAGGAAGCGGGCTCCGACAAGCCCTCGCTCGAAGCTGCGATGCCGGCCGCGTTCAAGGAACTGACCCGCATCTACGGTGCGCTCGAGAAGCATTACCGCGACATGCAGGATCTCGAATTCACCATCGAGCAAGGCAAGCTCTGGATGCTGCAGACGCGCTCCGGCAAGCGCACCGCCAAGGCTTCGCTGAAGATCGCGGTCGAACTCGCGAGCGAAGGCCTGATCACGCAGGAAGAGGCGGTGACGCGCATCGATCCGGCTTCGCTCGATCAATTGCTGCATCCGACCATCGACCCAAAGGCCGAGCGCAAGATCGTGGCGACCGGTCTGCCGGCATCGCCGGGCGCGGCATCCGGCGAAATCGTGTTCTCGTCGGAGGAAGCCGAAGCGCTGAAGGAGAAGGGCCGCAAGGTCATTCTGGTGCGGGTCGAAACCAGCCCGGAAGACATCCACGGCATGCATGCCGCGCAAGGCATTCTCACCACCCGCGGCGGCATGACCTCGCACGCGGCGGTGGTCGCGCGCGGCATGGGCAAGCCCTGCGTCTCGGGCGCCGGCTCGCTGCGCATCGATTACGCCGACAAATCGATGAGCGTCGCCGGCAATACGCTGAAACAGGGCGAGGTCGTCACGATCGACGGCTCGACCGGCCAGGTGCTGCTCGGCGAGGTCGAGATGATCGAGCCGGAATTGTCGGGCGAGTTCGGCAACGCTGATGTCATGGGCCGACAAGGTGCGCGGGCTTGGGCGTGCGCGCCAATGCCGATACGCCGGCGGATGCCCGCACCGCGCTCAAATACGGCGCCGAGGGCATCGGGCTCTGCCGCACCGAGCACATGTTCTTCGATGCCGACCGCATCCTTGCGGTGCGCGAGATGATCCTGGCCGAGACCGAGAAGGCGCGCCGGGCGGCGCTTGCGAAAATCCTGCCGATGCAGCGCAGCGACTTCGTCGAATTGTTCGAGATCATGAAGGGGCTGCCGGTCACGATCCGGCTGCTCGATCCGCCGCTGCATGAATTCCTGCCGCATGGCGAGGCCGAGATTGCCGAGGTGGCAAGATCGCTTGGCACCGATCCGCAGAAGATCAAGAACCGGGCGGCCGAACTCGCCGAGTTCAATCCGATGCTGGGCTTCCGCGGCTGCCGCATCGCCATCGCCTATCCGGAAATCGCCGAGATGCAGGCGCGCGCCATCTTCGAGGCCGCAGCCGAGGCCGGCAAGAAGACTGGCAAGCCGGTGGTGCCGGAAGTGATGGTGCCGCTGATTGCGACGCGTATCGAGTTCGATATCGTGAAGGCCCGCATCGACGCGATGGCGCAAGCAGTGTCGAAGGAGAAGGGCGTTGAGCTCGATTATCAGGTCGGCACCATGATCGAGCTGCCGCGCGCAGCGCTGATCGCCGACAAGATCGCGGAAGGCGAGGGCGGCGCCGAATTCTTCTCGTTCGGCACCAACGACCTGACGCAGACCGCGTTCGGTATCAGCCGCGACGACGCCGCGAGCTTTCTCACGACCTATACCGCGCGCGGCATTCTCGCCGTCGACCCGTTCGTGTCGATCGACCGCGACGGCGTCGGCGAACTGGTGCGGATCGGAGTGAAGCTCGGGCGGCAGGTGCGGCCCGATCTGAAGATCGGCATTTGCGGCGAGCATGGCGGCGATCCGGCGTCGGTCGCTTTCTGCCACGAGGCCGGGCTCGATTACGTGTCCTGCTCGCCGTTCCGCACGCCGATCGCGCGGCTCGCCGCGGCGCAGGCCGCGCTCGGCAGGGAAGTCGCGAGCCAGGCGTAGCAGATTTGGGCATTCCGGGACGGCCGGAAGGGCCGGGCCCGGAATCCATACTCCCGCTGGCGTATATGGATTCCGGGCTCGCTTGCTGCGCAAGCGCCCCGGAATAACGGCTGATTTACACCGCCACCTTCTTCAGGAAGCTCTCGACTTCGTCGCGCATATTGGCGACCGCTTTCTCGACCGCGTCCGATGCACCCAGCACGGTCTCGGCGCCGGAGCGGGTATGGGTCGCCGCGCGCGCGACCTGATCCAGCACCGCGACGAAGTCGTTGGTGCCATGCGCCGCGCTTGAGACATTGTGCGAGATTTCGCCGGTCACCGCATTCTGCTCTTCGACCGCGGCGGCGACCGCCGAGGTATAGCGCTCGATTTCCTGCATTCGGTTCGCGATGCGGGCGATCGCTTCCACGGCGCTGCCGGTTGAGGACTGCACGGAAAGAATCTGGCTGGAAATTTCCTCGGTTGCCTTCGCGGTCTGCACCGCGAGCGACTTCACTTCGGACGCCACCACCGCAAAGCCGCGACCGGAATCGCCTGCGCGCGCGGCCTCGATTGTGGCATTGAGCGCCAGCAGATTGGTCTGGCCGGCAATGGTGCGGATCAATTCGATCACGTCGCCGATCCTCTGCGCGATATCGGCAAGTCCGCGAATGCTCTCGTTGGTCGATTGCGCCTCGCGCACGGCGCTGCGGACGACGTCGGTCGTCTGCACGAGTTGGCGGCTGATCTCGCCGATCGACGACGTCATTTCATCCGCGGCGGTGGCGGCGGTCGCGACATTGGTCGAGGCTTCATTGGCGGCCTGCACCGCGCCTTCCGCGCGCTGTGACGTCTGGCCGGAGGCTGCGAATAGCGAGCTTGCAGTCAGCTTCATCGAAGCCGCGCTCTCGTTCACGGTGCGCAATACACTGTCCATGCTCTGTCGGAAGGCGGTGATCGCGCTCTCGATCATGGCGCGGCGTTGCCCCTCGGCGGCGAGCGTGGCGCGCTGGCTTTCGAGCTTTTGCTGCTCGGTCACGTCCTGGTGGGTGGCGACCCAGCTTCCGTCCGGCATATTCTGTTCGGAAACCGAGATCGTGCGGCCGTCGGGCGCTTGGATATTGTGGGTGCTATTCAACCGCGCTTCGCGGCGCTTGTGGATTTCGGCGATATATTGGTCGATGTCGCTGCTGAAATTGCCGAGTCTCCGTGCGATGGACCAGCACGTCGCGCAAGGTGCGTCCCGGCCGGACCACCTTGGGCGACATGCCATACATCTTGATGTAGCGCTCGTTGCAAACCAGGAGCCGGCCGGACGGATCCCACATGCAAAGACCCTGCGGGGTATTGCCGAGCGCCATTGTCAGGCGCGCATTCTGGCGGCGCAGCCGAAGGCAGGCGATAGCCATCGCCACGAGTGCCATGAACAGGCCAACCGAAATCGCGGGGCCTAGGAGGCTCCCGCCGAGACCGGTTCCGATCTCCAACATGATTCTTGCTCCCGGATCAGAGCGTCCTGTCTAAACCAGAGCCGCTTTCCGCGTGGTTAACGAAGTCTTTTCTGCTCCAATTTCGGGCATTCGCCCAAGGCCTGGGTATTCGCCGGCGGGGGCTCCGTGCTAGCGTCGCAGCAAGGGGAATGCCTTCGGCGGATCAACGAGTCCGCCCCAGGAACAAAGCCAAGAACAAAGCCAAGGCCAAAAATAATCCGGGGGGATCATGGCCGACCAGGACAAGCCGGTTTCCGGCCAAAGCACGGCCGATGCGATCGAGGCCGAAAGCCTGCGCAAGGCCGAGAAATTTATCGAGCAGGACGAGGGCGCGACCAACCGGCTGATCGGCTGGGCCGGCACCATCGTGACCATCATCGCGGTCGCGATGTCACTGTTCCACCTCTACGCGGCCTACGAGATCGTGCCGACCCAGGAACTGCGCTACACTCACGTCGCGTTCGTGCTGCTGCTCGCCTTCCTGCTGTTTCCGATGGCCGCGCGCTTCCGCGACCGCATTCGCTGGTGGGACGTCATCGCGGGTCTCACCTGCGTCGGCATCCTGATCTACGCGATCATGGGTGGTGACGACTTCACCGACCGGGCGACGACCCCGAACCGCACCGACGTCACCCTCGGCGTCATCTTCATCGTGCTGCTGATCGAGGCAACGCGCCGCACGATCGGCTGGATTGTCCCGTTCATCGCGCTGCTGTTCATCGCCTATGCAATGGCGGGCCCCTGGCTGCCGCCGCCCTGGAATCACCGTGGCTACGGACTGGATGCGCTGGTCGGCCATCTGTTCATCACGCTGGAAGGCATTTTCGGTGTGCCGGTCGATGTGTCGGCGACGTTGATCGTGCTGTTTACGATCTTCGGCGCGTTCCTGCAGCAATCCGGCGCCGGGAAATTCTTCATCGATTTCTCGATGACCATGATGGGAAGCAAGCCGAACGCCGCGGGTCGGACCGTGGTGCTGTCGTCGTTCCTGCTTGGCGGGCCGTCGGGATCCGGGGTCGCGACCACGGTGACCATCGGCGCGGTCGCCTATCCGATGATGAAGAAGGCCGGCTTCGAGAAAAATGCCGCTGGCGGTCTGCTATCGGCTGGCGGCCTCGGCGCCATCATCTCGCCGCCGGTACTTGGTGCAGCCGCGTTCCTGATCGCCGAGTTTCTCAAGATCAGCTATCTCGACGTGATCTGGATGGCGACCATCCCGACCATTCTCTATTACCTGTCGCTGTTCTTCATGGTCGAACTCGACGCCAAGCGTTACGGCGTGCGGGGTGAGCCCTATATCGCGGAACAAACGCTTGGTGCATCTGACGCGCAAATACTGGTTCCACTTCGTCTCGCTGTTCTCCATCGTCATTTTCATGCTGTGGGGTTATTCGCCGACCACGTCGGTATTGTACGCTACCGGCATGGCGTTTCTGATGAGCTTCCTGACGCGCGAGACGGCGATGATGCCGAAAAAGCTCGTGACCGCGCTGAAGGACGGCTCGATCCAGACGCTGACGGCGGCCACAACCTGCGCCACCGCCGGCATCATCGTTGGCGTGGTGACGCTGACCGGACTGGGTCTGAAATTCTCCTCGATCGTAATCGATTACGCCGGCGGCAGCCTGCTCCTCACCGCGATCTATACCGCGCTGATCGTCTGGATCATCGGGCTCGCGGTGCCGGTCACCGCCTCCTACATCATCTGCGCGGTAATCGCGGCTCCCGCCATGATCAAGCTCGGCGTGCCCGATGTCGCGGCGCACATGTTCATCTTCTATTATTCGGTGCTGTCGGAAGTCTCGCCGCCGACCGCCTTGTCGCCGTTCGCAGCCGCCGCGATCACCGGCGGCGACCCCTACAAGACCACCTTGCAGGCGTGGAAATACACGCTCCCGGCTTTCCTTGTTCCATTCGTGTTCGTGCTCGATCCGCAAGGGTCTTGGGCTGCTGATGAAAATCCCGCCGGGCGGGCATTGGAGCGATATCGTCCTGATCACGGTGATCGCTGCGATCGGGCTCGGCGCGCTCGCCTGTGCGGCGCAGGGCTGGGCGTTGCGTCGCGACCACGCCGGTCGAGCGCGGCCTGCTGATCCTGGCCGGGCTGTTCCTGATATTCCCGAGCCTGCTGGAGGCCGTGGCGGAAGCGATCATTGGTCGCGACATCAGCTACACGCCGGCGATTGGCGTCGTGCTATTCGCCATAGTATTGTTGAAACAGCGTTTGCAGCCGGCCTTGCCGCCGGTCGAGGCGTCCGGGCGACAATGAAATGACAGTGCGACAATGAGAAAATCGGAGGAATTGGGAATGCTAGACTCGAACTAAGGTTTTGCTCGCTGGGGTGATGTTTGGCGCCGCCATCGCCGGTGGCGCGGCGACTCGCGCAGCAGCCGGTCAATATCGCGATCGCGACCGGCGGCACCGGCGGCGTCTATTATCCGATGGGTGGCGGCATGGCCAATGTGCTGTCGAAACATCTTCCCGGCATGCAGGCGACCGCGCGCGTGACCGGTGGCTCGGTGGACAATCTGAAGCTGGTCGGAACCGGACAGAGCGAAGTCGCGTTCACGATGGTGGATGCCGCGCGCGATGCGTTGCAGGGCGAAGACAAGTTCAAGGATAACAAGATCGCGCTGCGCACGCTGATGGTGCTGTACCCGAACCGCATGCATGTGGTGTCGGTCGAGGGCAAGGGCATCGAGAAGATGTCCGACCTGAAGGGCAAGCGCGTCTCCACCGGCTCGCCCGGCAGCGCCACCGAAGTGATGGCGTTCCGCGTCATCGAGGCCGCCGGTCTCGACAAGGACAAGGACATGAAGCGCGAGCGCCTGGGCGTTGCCGAATCGACGAACGCGCTGAAGGACGGCAAGATCGACGCCTATTTCTGGGTCGGCGGATTGCCGACGGCGGCGGTGACCGATCTCGGTGCAACGCCGGGCGTCAAGCTCAAGCTCGTCGATCATTCCGAGGTAGTCGAGAAGATGAATGCCAAATACGGCGGCATCTATTCCGAGGGCGTGATCCCGGCCAAGACTTATCCGGGTCAGGACAAGGACAACAAGATTTCGGTCGTCCAGAACATCCTGGTGGCCGATGCGAAGCTGCCGGAGAAGCACGGTCTATGACATCGTGAAAACGCTGTTCGAGAAGCGCGACGAGATCGCGCTCGCGCATGGCGAAGCCAAGGCGATTGCACTCGACAATCAGAACGGCAAGAACACCACGATCCCGTGGCATCCCGGCGCGGAAAAATACTTCAAGGAAGCCGGCGCGAAGATGTAGAATTTCGCATGTAAGCGCGCCACACTCGAACGCCGATGCGAAGCAGCTCCGCGCAAGCGGAGCTGCTTTCATTTCTGCATTGACTGAATCTTTACGTTAACGCCGCGTATGGTGTGCAAGACACCGCGCAATTGGCGCGTGCGGGAACCCGCAGGGTTAACCCGATCGCAACGATAATTCGACAATTCTACGGACGTATCGCGGTGTTGTATCGCCGCATGGTGTTGCGTTGCGTCCTTGGTTGCGTCTGTTCGCGTTGCGTGAGCGTAGAGTATGAAAGCGTCGCGTAAGAGGCCGAAGGGCGCATTTCGTCGTCCCTTCGGCCTCATCCTGTGCGGTGTCGCTTGATGCCGACATCCGTCGGCATCAGGACCTCGCCGCCTTGATTGCACGTCAGCCGGCGGTCACCGAGCGGTGGCGAGCGCATGTGCGCAGCAGCGCCCATACGGCACGATCCACGCCACTCTTCAGTTTCGCGCGCCCGATCGGCGCGTCAATTCCCGATCCGTATTTCACGCAGCTTGCCGCGCTCGACCCGCGCGCGCTCGAGTCACGGGCTCGATCCCGCTGCCAGTGCCGATTGAGCCCAATTCGCCGCGCCGACCTATGATTTTCCGGTCGTCGAACGCCGGCTGAAGGGCGATCGGCTGACGGTGACGAAGGCTCCGTCAGGTCCGGCCGCGCCAGCCGAAGCAACCGGTCGCGGCGCCGCCGAAGCTGAAGGACCAAGGCAAGCCTCACGCCCGGACCAAAGCCTGCACCGCTGCCGGCCGATCCGGAGCCTGCCGTCGACGCGCAACACGCACCCGCTGCCGTGGCGCGCAAGGCGCGCACACAGGCCAAGCCCGCGCCGGTTCCCGCGCCGTAACCGGTCGCCACACCGGCCGGCGATGCCGCGCTCGACCGCGCTGCCATCGCAGCCGAGCAAATCGGGCAGCGCCGCGCGCGCCGCGGGTTCCGTCGCCGCGCAAGCCGGCTGCTGGTCGCGGAAAAGCCCGCACCGCTGGAGCTCAAGCCGTTGCCGCTCGTCACCGGTCCGCAAGGCGGAGAAACCGAAACCGGTGGCGACGCCTGCGAACGATGCAGCGCTTCAGCGCGCCGGCAGGGCGGCGGAGCAGGTCGCGCAATCGACGAAAGCCGTGCAGGCGGCCGCAGCGGCCCCGCGAAAGCCCGCCGAGATCGCGCAGCCGCCCATGCCTGAGCCGGTTCCGCAGGTCGCCGCGGAACCGCAGGCTTCGTTGCCGCAGACCGCGATGCGCGCGCCCACGACCGAGATTGCGGATGTCGAATCCGATCGCGCCGACATCCATGAGCCGCTGGTATTGCCGCCGGTTCCAGTCGCGGAGGCGCCTCCTGTCCCAGGCCGCTCCACAGCCGCAAGCGCCAGCCGTCGCGCAAACGCGCCGGCCCTGACGGCGCCGTGGCGATGCCGCCACCCCCGGCGAAACAGATCGACCGCTTCGAGGCCACCGATCGAGCAACTTGCGCAATATTCCGCACCCGGCCGCCAGACCCGCGATCTTTTTCGGCACGCACGAACTTGGTTTCGGCAAGCGAATGTGCAGCGCTGGGAGCCGGACGAAATTCCGACCGTGCTGGCGCCTCCGCATGTCGATCCGGAGATCAAGCGTGCCGCGCTCGATCCGCTGCCGGAGATCGAAGCCGAACCGGCGGCGAGACCGTCGCGCCGAAAGGCGAGGTGACCGGCGAAGGCCGAGCGACCGCGCACGCCGGCCGAGCGGCTCAATCTTGTCGGTGCCTTGCGCGGCAAACACGAACGATGCCTCGCCAACGCGATCTATTTCGAGGCGCGAGGCGAGGTCGAGCGCGGCCAGATGGCGGTGGCGCAGGTCATCCTGAATCGCGCCTTCTCCGGCTATTATCCCGGGAAATGTCTGCGATGTGGTCTATCAGAACGCGCACCGGCATCTGGCCTGCCAGTTCACCTTCGCCTGCGACAACCATAAGCGACGTGGTGCAGGATCAAAAGGCGTGGGAGCGTCGCGACGCGCATGTCGCGAGCGATGCGCTCGATGGCAAATTCTGGCTGCCGGAAGTCGGCAAGGCGACGCATTACCACGCGACCTATGTCAATCCGTGGTGGGTGCGCACCATGACCAAGCATTCCAAGCTTGGCATTCACATCTTCTATCGGCCGACGCGCTGGGGCAGTCTCGAGGATATTCCGGTCTGGGGCGACCGGCTCGAAGTGACCGGCTCGATCAAGCGCGACGCAGGGCCCGCGACGCCCGACAAGACGCGACGACGACAAGCGCGCCGATGTGCAGCCGGTCACGACCCTGCGCCGCTCGATCTTCGATCCGGTCGAACCAATCACGCCGGGCGGGTGAGACCTGCAAGGACTACATTGTCCGGCCGGGATTGACTGCGAATAGAAGACCGCTGATTAAAAAAACTACATTAGATCAATCGGTTAGCCCGTAGCGGAGTTTCAGTCCTGCAAGCCATGAATGAAACGGATGGGGGGCATCACCAACATTCGTTAGGGCCGAACTGCGTCCCTCCCTATGTTCCCCATCCCGTTGCGGCGCTGCGTCGCGACAGTGCCGGGAATGGGCGATGTCGGAGAATTCAATCGCGTCTGGCGCGTTGACGAAAGCGAACTGGCGCACGCCGCTGATCGTCATTTTGTGCGGCTGCGCGATTTCCCTCATCACCTTCGGACCCCGCTCCGCGACCGGCCTGTTCATGCAGCCGGTGAGTGAGGCCAACGGCTGGGGCCGCGACGTATTCTCGCTCGCCTTCGCCATACAAAAGCTGCTGTGGGGCGTGGTGCAGCCGTTCGCCGGCGCGATCGCCGATCGCTTCGGCACGGTGCGCGTGCTGTGCTGCGGCGCGGTGCTTTACGCGGTCGGGCTCGTCCTCATGGCCTATTCGACCACGCCGCTGACCCTGAATCTGACGGCCGGCGTGCTGATCGGATTTGGATTGGCGGGCTGTTCGTTCACGGTCGTGATCGGCGCCCTCGGCAAGCTGATGCCGGAGCAGCTGGCGCTCGTTGGCCTTCGGCGCCGGCACGGCCGCCGGTTCGTTCGGGCAGTTCCTGTTCTCGCCGCTCGCGGTGCGCTGATCGACGCGTTCGGCTGGCAGACGCGCTGATCGTCTTCGCGGCGTCGTGCTGCTCATCCTGCCGCTGTCGATCGCGCTGGCGATCGCCGCCGCGGCGGCGCGGCGACGGCAGCCGCGGCCGCGCGCCGCAGTCGGTCGGGCAGGCGCTCACCGAGGCGTTCGGCCATCGCAGCTATGTGCTGCTGGTGCTCGGCTTCTTCACCTGCGGCTTCCAGATCGTCTTCGTCACCGTGCATCTGCCGGCCTATCTGATCGACCGCGGACTGCCGGCCGAGGTCGGCGGCTGGGCGCATCGCCACCATCGGGCTGTTCAACATCATCGGCGCGATCGCCTCCGGCTGGCTCGGCAACCTCATGCCCAAGCGCTACATCCTGGCGATCATCTATTTCGGCCGCGCGCTAGCGATCCTGATCTATCATCATGCTGCCGACCACCACGGTCTTCGACCCTCATCTTCGGCGCCGTGCATCGGCCTGCTCTGGCTCTCGACCGTGCCGCCGACCTCGGGCCTGGTGGCGGTCATGTTCGGCACGCGCTGGCTCGCGATGCTGTTCGGCTTCGCGTTCTTCAGCCATCAGGTCGGCGGCTTCCTCGGCGTCTGGCTCGGCGGCGTGCTGTTCGAGCGCACCGGCTCCTACGACGTCGGTCTGGTGGCTCTCGATCCTGCTTCGGCGTCGCTCTCCGCCGTGATCAATCTGCCGATCGTGGAAAAGCCGGTCGTGCGCCCGCTCGCCGCGCCGGCCTGATCGGTCTGACCGATGCACGGCAATGCCCGCCGTCACCTCCGCCGGTCTGCAAGCGCGACTGGCGCACGCCCGCCGTCATCGTGGTCTGCGGCTGCCTGATCGCGCATGATCAGCTTCGGGCCGCGCTCGGCGCTCGGCTTGTTCCTGACGCCGATGTCGAAGCCAACGGCTGGGGCCGCGACGTGTTCGCGCTCGCGGTCGCGATCGCAGAACCTGCTCTGGGGCGTCGGCCAGCCGTTCGCCGGCGCGCTCGCCGACCGCTTCGGCATGGTCCGCGTGCTCATCGCCGGCGCGCTGCTCTATGCCGCCGGCATCGTTCATGATGGCGCATGCCGACGCACGCCCGGCATGCTCTACCTGTCGGCCGGCGTGCTGATCGGCTTCGGCCTCTCCGGCTGCTCGTTCAACCTGGTCATCGGCGCCTTCGGCAAGCTGCTGCCGGAGAGCTGGCGCTCGCTTCGCCTTCGGCGCCGGCACGGCGGCCGGCTCGTTCGGCCAGTTCCTGTTCTCGCCGCTCGGCGTCGGCGCTGATCGACGCGTTCGGCTGGCAGAACGACGCTGGTGATCTTCGCCGTGCCTGCTGCTGCTGATCCTGCCGCTGTCGCTTGCGCTCGCACGCCCGCGCGACGGCCGCGTCCAGCGCGCCGGCAGCGCCGCGCCGACGCAGTCGGTCAAGCAGGCGCTGGCCGAGGCCTTCGGGCACCGCTGCTACGTGCTGCTGGTGCTCGGCTTCTTCACCTGCGGCTTCCAGCTCGCCTTCATCACCGTGCATCTGCCGGCCTATCTGATCGATCGCGGCCTCTCGGCCGAGGTCGGCGGCTGGACGCTGGCGGTGATCGGCCTGTTCAACATCGTCGGCTCGCTCGGCGTCCGGCTGGCTCGGCGGCCGGATGCCCAAGCGCTACATCCTGTCGTTCATCTATTTCGCGCGCGCGCTGGCGATCGTGGTCGTGTTCATCATGCTGCCGGCCAGCCCGGCCGCGACGCTGATCTTCGGCGCCGTGACCGGGCTTGCTCTGGCTGTCGACCGTGCCGCCGACCTCGGGCGCTGGTGGCGCTGATGTTCGGCACGCGCTGGCTGGCGATGCTGTTCGGCTTCGCCTTCTTCAGCCATCAGGTCGGCGGCTTTCTCGGCGTCTGGCTCGGCGGCGTCCTGTTCGAGCGCGACCGGCTCCTACGACGTGGTGTGGTGGCTCGTCGGTGCTGTTCGGCGTGCTCTCGGCGCTGATCAACCTGCCGATCGTCGAGAAGCCGGTGGTGCGGCCGGCCCGCGCGCCGGCCTGAGCGTACTGAGCGCTTCGTCGCCCGGACGAGGCGCCGCGCGCCACGCGCTATCCGCGTCACAAGACGTGCCGTTTGCGCCGATGCAACTCGTGACGGCGCAGCGGAGGAGGACGATGGCGAACATTCAAGGCGATCGTGATCGACAAGGCCGACAGGGCGCAGACCGTCGCGCTCACGCGATTTCGACGAGGCGCAACCTGATGGACGGCGACGTCACCGTCCGCGTCGAATGTCGACGGTCAACTACAAGGACGGCCTCGCCATCACCGGCAAGGCGCCGGTGGTGCGCCGCTTTCCGATGATCGCCGGCATCGACTTCGCCGGCACGGTCGAGGCGTCCGTCGCATCCGGACTGGAAGCCCGGCGACCAGGTGATCCTCAACGGCTGGGGCGTCGGCGAGACGCATCTCGGCGGCTACGGCGAGAAGGCGCGGGTGAAGGGCGACTGGCTGGTGCGGCTGCCGGCGCGGCCTGAGCGCCGCGCGAGGCGATGGCGATCGGCACCGCCGGCTACACCGCCATGCTCGCGGTGATGGCGCTGGAACGGCACGGCCTGACGCCCGAGCAGCGGGCCCGGTGGTCGTCACCGGCGCGGCCGGCGGCGTCGGCTCGGTCGCGATCGCGCTGCTCGCCAAGCGCGGCTTCACGCGTCATCGCCTCACCGGCCGGCCGCAGGAGGCCGACTATCTGAAGGGCCTCGGCGCCGCCGAGATCATCGACCGCGAGGAACTGCCGGGCCGGCCAAGCCGCTCGCCAAGGAGCGCTGGGCGGGCGGCGTCGATTCCGTCGGCTCCACACGCTCGCCAACGTGCTGTCGATGACCCGCTACGGCGGCGCGGTCGCCGCCTGCGGGCTTGCCGGCGGCATGGACCTGCCGACCTCGGTCGCGCCCTTCATCCTGCGCGGGGTGTCGCTCTTCGGCATCGACTCGGTGATGTGCCCGCATTGCCGCGCCGGCGAGAGGCGTGGAAAAGGCTGGAAACCGACCTCGACCGCCAAAAACTGGCCGCAATGACCAGCGAAATAGGCCTTTCCGAGGTTCCGGCGACGGCGCCGCCGATCCTGGACGGGCAGGTCCGCGGGCGGGTCGTGGTCAAAATCGGGTAAACACGTTCAGGATTTGGCGACGAACTTCTGGCACAATCGCGTCGGTTATGGAAAAAGGGAGTTAACGAGCGTCTGGCGACGGGGACCGGCATGTTGCGTTGGAGCATTGATCGCGGTCGGCCTTTGCGACTCCCGGCGATCGCGCAGCCAATGAGCGCGGACGAGGCCCGGCAGTTCGTGATCGGCAAGCTGTACAGCGATCACTGGTTCGACGGCACGCGCGGTGCAGGCCGCATCGCTGAGAACGGCTCGGTGGCCGGCAGCATTCAGTCCGCGGACGGCGCGATCCGTGGCGCCATGCTGCCCTCCGACACTCTCTATGTCGCGGCGAACCGTATTCTGCCCCGACCGTAAGGGCATGCCGTTCCAGCCCTGCTTCAACCTGATCGAGACCGGCGCAAACAGCTTCCGCGGCTCGGTCTCGGGCCTGGGCTTCGCCTATTGCGACTTCGTGCGCCGCGACCGCCCGGTCGATCGCTTCCGCCGCGCCGCGTCGCGCCGGGCCCGACGCCCGCGCCGAAGCCGACAGTGATGGCCTCAGCCGGAACCACGGCAGCCGTCCCGGCCCCCGCGCCGGTCGAGCGTCAAGGAATTGCCGAAGCCGGCAGGACAAGCCCGGCCGCCGCTTCCCGGCGAAGACAAGCCCGACCTGCGCTCTTCCAAGGAATGATCCCGCGCCCGCTACGCCGCCCCTATCCTCCTATGCCGCCGGCTTCGCGCCGGAAAAATCATGCATGTCGTCGTGGCATGCGCATAGAGCTTGCCGTCGGCATCCTTGATGTCGCCTTCCGAGGTGGCGAGCGTACGGCCGCGATGCAGGATGCGGCCTTCCGCGCGCACGAGCCCGGTCTCCTGGGTCAGCGGGCGCACCAGGTTCACCTTGATTTCGAGCGTGGTGTAGGCTTCGCCCTTGGCGAGCGTGGAATGGATCGCGCAGGCGAGCGCGGAATTGAGCAAGCGTCATCGCGAATCCGCCATGCACCGTGCCGATCGGGTTGTAATGGCGCGCCTGCGGCTCGCCGGAAAACAACGCGCGGCCATGCTCGACCTCCGACAGCGTGAAGCCCAGCGTCTGCGTGATCGGCGGCGCGGGAAATGGCCGTAGATCAAGCCGCGCAGGAAGGTGAGTCCGTCATATTGAGCAGCGTCTCGGCGGCACGACGCCGTAGGCGATTTCGTTCATCGCACTCGCGATCTCAGGCCTGCTGCGGCGGCGGCTCGCTGGCCGGCGCGGCTGGGAACAGCAGCCGCTGATAGAGCCAGCCGATCCCGAGCAGCACGAGCCCGAGGCCGATGAACGACAGCGCGCCAGATGCCGTTCAGGCCGGCAAGGTCATGCAGGAACACCTTGCAGACCGTGAGGATCACCACCGCGGCCGAGGCGAGCCGCACCGGCTGCGAGCGCAGCGCGATGCCGGCGAGCAGCAGCACCACGCCGAAGGCGAGCCAGACCGCCGAATAGGTGTATTGCTCGGCGTCGGTGGTCGGCCTTCCGCGTCAGCACCGCGCCGTGGTAGAGCGTGCGGACTTCGAGCGTCAGATAGCGAGCGCGAGCGCGACCGCGGTCACGGCGGCGATCCGGTAGTGCGGTGCGGCCGGATGCGCGCGATCATGTCAGCGCCAGGATCGCCATCAGCACCGCCGGCAGGCCGTAGCCGAGCAGGATGAGGTTGAAGAACGCGCCGCCGACCGGCTCGCCGGTGGCCAGCGGATTGCGTCGATCGCCGAGGCCGAACACGATGCCGGCGAGCGTCAGCGCGCCGATGATCAGCGCGCCGATGTCGTGCACGATGCTGCCGGTGCGTCCGCGCGACATGCTCGAGCCCGATGGTCATGGCGAGCCCGACGCAGACCTGCAAGGCGATCTCGGTGAGGCCGCTGCCGGGCGATAGATGTCGCCGTCGTTGATGAAATGGCGGATTTCCAGGAACGCCAGCAGCACGGTGAACAGGATGGCGGCCGCATCGACCATGCGCGACGGCGGGTCGTCGGCGCGCTGGCGCAGGAGACGGCCGCCGAGCCAGAACGACGCGGCCGGAATGCCGTAGCCGTAGAGCAGCCAGTTGAAGATCGGCGTGGTGCCGACGTCGCCGCCGACGATGCGCGGATCCCAGCCGATGCGCGCCAGCACCAGCAAGCGTCAGCGCGCGGCAGAGCCAGCGCAGCATGCGGCAGCGGGCGCTTGCTCCGCGACCCAGGCGATGCCCGGCACCATCAGCGCGAGCGCGACGGTGAGCCAGCCGCTTCTCCAGCGCGAAGGTCAGCGCGAGCGCGAGCGCGGCGACCGCGCCGGTGGCGAAGATCGCGTCGCGGCGGCGCCGCCGGGCGCGGCGCGCGCTTGCCGAGCGTTCGGTCGCGAGCGCGTAGAGCGCCGCGAGCAGCAGCGCGACGCCGGCGAACGGGATCGAAGGCTCGAAGCCGGCGATGCGGTAGTAGAGCGCGACCAGGATGGCGAGCGGCGTGAACACCGCCGGCCGCGCTCCACAGCACGGGCACGAGCGGCGCGCTCGGAGCGGCCCTGCGCCAGGATAGCCGGCGATGCCGAACAGCGCGCGAAGCCGATGCCCAGCAGCAGATGCAGCGCGCAGGCCGGCCAGCCTTCGGCACCTGCGGCACGGCCGGACGCGGCCCGACGGGGCGATCAGCTGGTCGAGTTCCGACGTCGAACGCCCAGCGCGACGATCACCAGCGCGGCGAGCAGTGCGGCGACCGGCACGCCGCGGCCGCCGCCTCGGCGCGCCAGGCGATCGCGACGGTCGCGACGCGAGCAGCAGCGAAGGCGTCGCGAGCGCGACGGATCGTGCCGGCTCGCCAGCACCAGCAGGCAGCGCGCCGAGAGATAGGCGCGAGAACGCCGCAGACGAGACGCCGTCGATGCGTGCCGGGCTCGGCCTGCGGCCCGATACAGAAGCCCGAGACGATGAGCATGGCGGCCAGCGCGAAGCCGGCGACCGCGATGGAACGCGTGCGCGCCGAGCGCATCGCCCGGGCGGCGTCCAGGCCCGGCAAGCATCCAGAACGCGCTGAAGCACGACCGCGGTGATCGCGAGCCAGCGCCACAGCCGGATGCGCGCGAGCGCGAAGGCCGCGGCGGTCACGACCGCGAGATAGATGTAGAGCGACCAGTAGTTCGGCTGCGGTCGACGCGACCAGCAGCGGCGTCACATAGGCGCCGACGAGGCCGAGCCCGGCGAGCGCCGGGCCGTGCAGCAGCGCCGCCGCGAGCGTCGCCAGCGCGACGACGCCGAGCAGGATGAAGGCGAAGCCCGGAGCGAGGAAATCGTAGAGCGCGTAGGCGGCATAGACGTCGGCATAGGCGACGGTGGTGCCGGCGGCGGTGAGGATGCTCGGGATGTGCGCGGTGGCATGCGCGCAGATGCCCGCGACGATTCTCGCTGCCGGCGCGCCCATTCGCCGGCGGCGATCAGCGCCAGCGCGAGCAGCGCGCCGAGCAACGATCCGCACGCCGGGTCCGAACAGGCCGGCCTCGATCGAATAGCGCACGAGGAAAATGCCGCCGAGCGCGAGCGCGAGGCCGCCGACCCAGACCACCCATTGGGTGCCGAAGCGGTGCTCGAAATCGCCATAGTCGCGGGGCGGGGCGGGCGGGGGCTCTTCGCCGCCGCCGGCCGGGGCGACGGGCTCCGGCTGAGGAGCGGGCCCCCACGGCTTCGGCTCTTCCTTCGGTGGCGGCGGTGGCTCGGAGATCTGTTCGCGACGAATTTGCGCGGGCTGCGCTGGAGGTGTTTCCACAGGGGGAGGTGCCTGCGGCTCCGGGTCGAGCACCGGTATCGCTGCCGGAATTCCCACAGCTTCGGCCCGCGGCGGCGCCGGCAGAGCATCGAAATTCGACAGCCGCTCCTCGAGCATGCGCAAAGTGGCGTCGAGCGCGTTCAACCTGCCGCGCAGTCCACCTACCATGAACAGCAGCGCGACCAGCGCGATCAGAATCAGGAATTCCATGGAATGGCCTGTGAAATCCGCCGGCGAATGGTAGCGGCCCGCGTGTGACGGCGAAATGGCCGATTGTGGATTATACTTGAGAATTCATCGCGATCGACGCCGGCCGATGCGCCGCGATCACTCGAGATCGAGCCGGAAGGGATGTCCTTCGTAAGCCGCAAGGCCGGGGCCGATCGCGCGTACGGCATTGGTCATGCGGCCCCTGCGGCCGAGCAGGTCGTCGGCCAGCGAGACCAGACGGATATTGGGCTGTGCCGTCGGCGAGAACGAACGGATCGCGCGCGCGATCGCTGGCTTCGTCGCGCGTCGGATTGAGCGCGCAGGCAGTCATGAAGGCGCCGGCGGTCGAGCGGCTGATGCCGGCATAGCAATGCACCACCAGCGGCGCGGGCGGTCCCAGCCGCTGCACGAAATCGATCAGCTCGGCTGACATGCTGCTCGGCCGGATGGATGTAGCCGTCCATCGGGTGACGATGTCGTCCATGCCGAGGATGCAGGTGATTGGCGGCGCGAGCGTCGCGGCCGCCGACCCGGTCGACGTCCTTCAGCAGCGTCACGATGTGGCGTGCGCCGGTCTCGGCGACGGTGTCGTACAGGCGAGCGAGGGAGCAGACGTGGATCATCAGCGCGTTTCCGAATCGACGCAGGATATAAGCGCGACTGACCGCGGATGCTGGAAAAGTGTCAATCGCGCACAGCTTCGCGAAGCGCTCCAGATAGCGCGCTTCGGCGGTCTCGGCGGGCCAGGGCGTGAGATAGTCGCGCTCGATCGCGGGCGAAAGTTTGGGCGGCGCGCCGAAGAATCGCCGCGCCTCGGCCTCCGTGAAGCCCGCGAGGCGCGTCGCCTCGAGATAGGCCGCGCCGCGGTCGGCGGCCTTGATCAGCTCGGCCGCGTCGGCCGGCAGTTTCGCCGGCAGGCCGAAGCGGACGATGGATGGCGGCGAGCAGCGCGACTCGACCGCCTTGTAGGAGTCGCCGATCACCGCCTTGAACGGCGAGATCATGTCGCCGATCGACATATTCGGGCGCGTCGTGCAGCAGCACCGCGAGCCGCAGCCGGTCGGTCGAGCTCGGACCGCTGCTGGCGCGCGATCGTCTCGACCAGCAGCGAGTGCTGCGCGACCGAGAAGATATGCGCGCCGATCGTCTGGCCGTTCCAGCGCGCCACCCGCGCGAGCCCGTGGGCGATGTCCTCGATCTCGATATCGAGCGGCGAGGGATCGAGCAGGTCGAGCCGGCGGCCCGACAGCATGCGCTGCCAGGCGCGCGTGGCGCGCTGGTCTTGCGGCTGGCAGCCGGACGCTTGCGGCTGCGCCATCGTCTGTGCCGGCTTGCGCGCGAGCTCGCACAGGCCGCGTGGCGATGGCAGGTGACGAGATGGTCGTTGACCATGCCGACCGCCTGCATGAAGGCATAGACGATGGTCGGGCCGACGAACTTGAAGCCGCGCGCCGGCGAGGTCCTTCGACATCGCGCGCGACAGCGGCGGTCTCCGCCGGCACCTGCTCTGGTGCTTCGAAGCGGTTGACCTTGGGCCGGCCGTCGAGAAAGTCCCACAGCAGCGCCGAGAAGCCGTCGGCTCTTTTCCATGATGTCGAGATAGGCGCGCGCCGACAGAACGGCGCCCTCGATCTTCGCCGGTTGCGCACGATGCCGGCATCCTGCATCAGCGCCTCGACTTTTTGCGGCGTCGTAGCGCGCGATCTTCTGCGGATCGAAACCGTCGAAGGCGCGGCGGAAATTGTCGCGCTTGCGCAGGATGGTGATCCACGACAGCCCGGCCTGAAAGCCGTCGAGCATCAGCTTTTCGAACAGCGCGCGGTCGTCGTATTCCGGCACGCCCCATTCGTCGTCGTGATAGGCGACGTAGAGCGGATCGTCCTTCGGCCACGGGCAGCGATGCAGGCCGTCACTATGAAAAGTCGCGCGCACGAGCACCTCTAGCTGGTCATTAGGATAATAATGGCATGGCAATCATTTGGTGCCTGCAATCAAAAGTTGAATTTTGCGGTCGCGCATGGCATCAATAGGTTTTCGAGAGACATACAATCAGCCAGAGGGGCTTTCCAATGGAAGGATTCAGCCCGCAGACGGCCGAGAAGACGACGCCAGCAACGTCGAGGGGTGGGGTATTTTCAGCGGTCCCCGACCTCATAAAAAGAAAGGCATCGAAACTGTTACGCTGGCTGTGTTGGGCCTTTTGGGTCTTGGGTTCTGGGCTTCGTGGGACATTTTGAAGTCGTCAGCTAAAGACTTCATCGTACAAGCAACGGTGGAAGAGTTAGACAAAGAAAACAACAAATTCCTTATTCCAATCAAAAAGACCGTCGAACGACTGCGGAGTTCCGAGCTTGGGGCTCTGAATGTGGGAAATTTTACGCTGACACCTTCCAGTCCTTCGTACAGTCTGCCTCTTTACTTTCCGCAGGACAAAGAAGGCCAGTTGTCAATCTTGCTCAGTGGCGACCTTGTTCCAAATCGGAGTTATGTTGTTTTGGTCCTGCCGAACGGAGAAAAACTGAAAATTGAGACCGCAGAAAGAACGTTCGATCTCGCAAAATATCTCAAGATCGGAGCCAAGCCCGATGCGGAGGTAATGGATAGTCTGATTTACAAGCCGGATAGCCTTAGGGCCTTACGAACACTGACTTTCCAACTCGCGGGAAGGGATACGGACCTCAAGTTGGCTTCAGCAAGTGCGCAGCCTGAGATCGCGATTAGTGTCCACTATGTCGCTCTCATTACGCCCCCGATCAGCATCCCAAAGAGGCAGTGATGGTTAGGCGTTTTTCGATCATGACGCCGTTGGTGATACTCGCCTTTTGGCAATCGATACAAGACGGCAATGCTCAGAAGTTTCCACGACAGGTCGGCGATGGCGCGGTTCTGTTTCGCGTCGTATTTTCCGACAAAACTGATATAACCGCGCTACGCGTCGCACCCGAGAAGCTTGACATTCGGGTTCTCGCCGCTGTGGTACCGATCCCCAACTCCCCATCCCGGCAACTTTCGAACCCTGAGCGGCGTGCGCGGGGGTATTCGTTAGAGGAATATTTGCGCCGCTATTCGGCGCTGGCTGTTATGTCGGGTGGATATATCGACACGTATTCTCCGCCAACGCCCCTCGGCCTGGTGAAGTCGAACGGTATTCTTGTTCAGAAGCCTCACCGGAGCTGGCTCGTGGAAGGCTTATTCTGCTCGGACATCGATCGCGCTCAAATTCTGCTAATAGAAAATTTAGAAGATCAGGGGCGGTTTAGGGATTGTGTGCAAGCGGGTCCGGTTCTGCTCAAGGGTGGGATTGAGCCCGATCTTCCTAGTCGACGAAATGACAGCTACCTCAAGTTGGCGAGTCGTCAAGACGAGCAAGTCTTCGTTTGCATAAACAATAAAGACGAAGTTTTGATCGGTATTAGCTCCAAGATGGAGCTGAGACGATTGCCTCAAGCGCTGTTGCAGCCGGCACTGCATTGTGTTGATGCCATTCGAATGACCAGCGCGGTCAGCGGGGGGCTGCAAGTTGGCGACACACTTTTCGGAAAAGATGACTTTTTGTTTCCAAGTGCGATAGCCATAATGCGGCGAGCAAAATAAGCATTTACGTTCAATAATGACCTTATTATGCGTCTTCGGCTCTTTCGGTTTTCAGAAAGCTCCCAAATGCGCTTTCGCGCAATATGATTGATGTGCCGCCGGCGATCAATTTCGTGCCGGCGGATAGCGCCTCGGCGACGCGGTCGACGCGCAGCATCGCAAGCCCGATCTTGCCCGCGGACGACCCCATGATACCGACGGACTTCTCGCCCGCCATCACGCTGGTGCCCGCGGGCGGTGCCGCGCCGTCGAAGCTCACCGGTACGATGCGATTGCGTGCGGTGCCGCGATGCTCGACCCGCGACACCACTTCCTGCCCGACGAAGCAGCCCTTCTTGAAATCGACGCCATGCAGTTTGTCGAGGTCGGCGTCATGCGGAAAGGCGTCGGCGTAAACGAAGTCGACGCTACCCTTCGGCACGCCGAGCGCGATGCGATGGGCGTCATATTCGTTTGCGTCGACCAAGGTGGCGCCAAGCTCGGCCACGGCGTCCTTCGCCGCCGCGGGCAAGATCAGCGCGCGCGAGCCCAAACCCGGCAGCCGGGGATCGCGATAGAAGAGGCCGCGGGCGGTGTTGCCGTCGCCTCCCCAGATCGCGAGCACGCCAGACCGGTCTTCTCGATCGTCACCTTCGCGCGCAGCCGGTAGAAGGTGAGCTTCTGGAACAGCGCGTCCGCAAGCTCCGCCGGGCAATCGATATAGAAGCCGCCGCTCGCTTTCGGGTGCCGCCACCACGAAGAAATCTGCGACGATCTTGCCCTGCGGGGTGAGCAGGGCCGTGTAGCGCGCATCCCCGGGCGCCACCGTCTCGATCTCCGAGCCGTCACCAGACCGTTGAGGAAATGCGCGCGTCGGATCGCCTGCAACCCGCAGGACGACGCGATCGGTGAGAAGGCCGCTTTCATGGTGCCTGGGTTGCAGTTCGCGCGCGAATTCTGGTCTTGCCAGTTCGCCACGGAACGTAAGGCGCAAGGCAGGCGGCCTCAAGGGCACGGTGTTCGGGAACAGGTTCCGGGCCGTCATGGCAGGCTGGCATGACGCAAAGCTTCGACCGATCTTCAAGGGCGGCACGGTCGTCAATCAGGACGGCGAAGGCGTGCGCGACCTCGCCGTCGCCATGGCCGCATCGCCGCCATCGGCGACCTGTCGGGGCGTCGGCCGGCGAAGTCGTCGATTGCACCGGCCTGCACATCCTGCCGGGCGTGATCGACACCCAGGTGCATTTCCGCGAGCCCGGCCTGACCCACAAGGAAGACCTCGAATCCGGCTCGCGCGGCGCGGTGATGGGCGGCGTCACCGCGCGTGTTCGAAATGCCCAACACCAATCCGCTCACCACCACGCGCGAGGCGCTCGGCCGACAAGGTCGCGGCGCGCGCATCACCGCATGCATTGCGACTTCGCCTTCTATATCGGCGGCACGCGCGACAACACCCACGAGCTCGCCGAACTCGAACGGCTGCCGGGCTGCTGCCGGCGTCAAGGTGTTCATGGGCTCGTCCACCGGCTCGCTGCTGGTCGAGGACGACGACGGGCGTGCGCGACATCCTGAAGGCGATCCGCCGCCGCGCCGCCTTCCATTCCGAGGACGAATACCGGCTGCGCGAGCGCATGAATCTGCGCGTCGAGGGCGATCCGCGCTCGCATCCGGTCTGGCGCGACGCGACGCGCGCGCTGCTCTGCACGCAACGCCTGGTCGCGGCTCGCGCGCGAGACCGGCAAGCGCGTCCATGTGCTGCACGTCTCCACCGCGGAGGAGATCGCCTTCCTCGCCGAGCACAAGGACGTCGCAACCGTCGAGGCGACGCCGCATCACCTGACGCTGGTCGCGCCGGATTGCTACGAGCGGCTCGGCACGCTGGCGCAGATGAATCCGCCGGTGCGCGACGCCGCCCATCGCGACGGGCTCTGGCAGGGCATCGCAGCACGGGCGTCGTCGACATGCTCGGCTCCGACCACTGCGCCGCATACGCCGCGAAGAGAAGGCCATGCCCTATCCGGCAAGACCCATTCCGGCATGACCGGCGTGCAGACGCTGGTTCCGGTGATGCTCGACCACGTCAATGCCGGCCGGCTGTCGCTCGCGCGCTTCGTCGATCTCACCAGCGCGGGACCTGCGCGCATCTGTTCGGCATCGCGCGCAAGGGCCGGATCGCCGCCGGCTACGATGCCGACTTCACCATTGTCGATCTTGAAGCGGCGCGAGACCATCACCGACGCCTGGATCGCCTCGCGTGCCGGCTGGACGCCGTATGACGGCACGACCGTGACCGGCTGGCCGGTCGGCACCTTCGTGCGCGGCGCGCAAGGTGATGTGGCAGGGCGAACTGCTGACGCCGTCGCAGGGCGAGACGGTGCGGTTTGTCGAAACGCTGGAGCCGGCGTGAGGCAGCAAGCCTACTGGCGCGCGCGGTCGAGGGTGAATTCGCCGTTGCGGATGCGCTGCGACAGGCCGTCGGCGTATTTCGCCGCGGCATCCTCACCGTAGGTCGCAACCAGTTCGGCGAAGGCGGTAAACAGGCAAGCCTGCGCCATGCAATCGTCGTCGATGCCGTCGAGACGGGCTTCGGTCCAGGCCTCGTTTAGATGGTTAAGGGCCGCGAGCTTCTGCTCGCGGTCGGGCGCCGGCTCGGGACTCGATGTTCTCACAATCTGCATGCTCAACCGGCGAACGCGCGCCACTCGCTGCCACAGCTGCAGAGAGGTTAGCATGTCGTGGTTACGCGGCGAGCTACACTTTTAAGAAAGGTTAACCGGAGCGGTTAATTGGCATAGCGTGCGGTGATCTCGCGGGAAATCTTCGCGCCTTCGTCGAGATAGCGCCGGATCGCGATGTCGGCCGCCGGCGTGCAGGTGCGGTAGGTCTGCTGGAACCCGCGATAGCCGCGGTTGAAGCTCAGCACCATGCGGCTGCGGCGCTCGCCGGTCAGTGACTCGGAGTCGATCAGGGCCTGCATCTCGTTGCGCCAGCGCGGCCCCTCGTTGGCGCCGCAGATGTTGCGCAGATAGTGAAGGGCGCCAAGGATTTCGGCGAGACGCTGCAAATCGTTGTCGAACGGCGCCGGCCCGCCTTGCCGATGGCGCGCGCCAGCACGCTGACGAGGCCGCAGCAGCCCACATCCAGGGCAATGGTCAGGGCGCGTCTGAACACGGCCGGACATATGCGCCGGACGCAGCCAGCGCGCAAGGTTTAGCCGGCCTGTTCCATCCGCTCGAAGGCGGATGCGACGATCGCCGCCAGTCCGTCGGTGGTATTCAGATCGGCGAGCTCGGCGGGCCTGATCCAGCGCGCCTCGCCCAGTTCCTCGTTGAGGTTGGGTTCGCCGGCGATCCAGCGGGTGGCGAAGCACAGGATGACGAAATGCCGCTCGACCCGGCCGCCGTCGTCACGCACCACCACTTCGCGGTGGCCCGCCAGCGCCACCGGCTCGACCGTCATGCTGGTCTCCTCGAGCACCTCGCGCATCAGCGCCTCGGCGAGCCCTTCGCCGGCCTCGACCACGCCGCCCGGCAGTGTCCAGACGCCGAGCGCGGGGGCCACGCGCGCGGCGTGCCACCAGGACGCGGCCGTCGCGGATGATGGCGGCACTGACCGCGAGATAGGGGCGGTCGGAGCGCGGGCGGGGTGGTGCTCAGGAGCGATATGCGTTGATTGCGGTGCGTACGCCAAGTCCTGCAAGCCGAACGCCGGATTTGCAGGCCGGCCGGGTGGGCTAATGACGGCATGGTTGAATTTCGCGGCGCGCACGATTTGGAATGCGAGAGGGATCGGCATGTGCGGACGCTATTGCATCACCAGCGCACCGGAGGCGATCCGCCGGCTGTTTCGCTATCCCGATCAGCCCAACTTTCCGCCACGTTACAACGTGGCCCCGACCCAGCCGGTGCCAATCGTGCGCATCGCCGAGGGCGAGCGGCAGTTTGCGCTGGTGCGCTGGGGGCTGATCCCGGCCTGGGTGAAGGACCCGAAGGCCTTCGCCCTTCTGATCAATGCGCGCGGCGAATCGGTCAACGACAAGCCGGCGTTCCGTAACGCGATGAAGCGCCGGCGCTGCCTGTTTCCCGCCGATGGTTTCTACGAGTGGAAGAGCTTCGCCGGCGGCAAGCGGCCCTATTTCGCGCACCGCACGGGCGGCGGCCCGCTCGCTTTCGCAGGATTGTGGGAAACCTGGACGGGCCGAATGGTGAGGAGATGGAGACCGCGGCGATCGTCACAACGCAGGCCAACCGGACGATGGCGCAGGTCCACCACCGCGCGCCGGTGATCGTGGCGCAGGAGGCGTTCGACTTCTGGCTCGATTGCGGCAAGGTCGATGAGAAGACCGCAGCGGCGCTGATCGCGCCGGCGCCGGAAGGCTCGATGGAGGTCTACGAGATTTCGACGCGGTCAACCGCGTCGTGGCTTCGTGCTGGCGGGATGGTGGCTGGCGCTTGGGGCATCTGATCACGGCGGTCGGGCTTGCAATCACCATCATCGGGATCCCGTTCGCATGGGCGCATCTCAAGCTCGCCGGCATCGCGCTGTGGCCGATCGGCAAGATGATCGTACCGGCGGACTGAAGCGCGGCGTCAGCCGCGAACCGCAGCGCCTGGACGGCGCAGTGATCTAAAGCACCTCACCATTGTAAAGACGGCGCGGCCGTCACCACGCCGGCTGCACCTGCCACGGATGACCGGTTTGCGGTCAGAACGCGGCCGGATAAACCCCGCCGTCGATCAGGATATTCTGTCCGGTGATATAGCCGGCCTGTTGCCGAGCACAGGAACGCGCAGGTCGCGCCGAACTCCTCCTTGGTGCCGAAGCGCTTGGCCGGCACGCCGTTCATGCGGTCGGTGCGCGCCTGCTCGTACGGAATGTTCTGGCGCTTGGCATTGCCTTCGAGATTGGCCGCGCAGGCGGTCGGTATCGAAGGTGCCGGGCAGGATGAAGTTGATCGTCACGTTCGACGCTGCGACCGAGCGCGCGACGCCGGCGAGAAAGGCGGTCAGTCCGGCGCGCGCGCCCGACGACAGGTCGAGACCGGCCAGCGGCACCTTCACCGTGGCCGAGGTGATGTTGACGATGCGCCCGAATTTCTTCGGCGATCATCGGGTCGATCGCCTTCTGCATCAGCTCGATCGCCACCACCATGTTGGCGATCACGCCGTCGATCATCTGCTCGCGCGACAATTCGCGGAAGTCGCGCAACGGCGGGCCGGCATTGTTGTTGACCAGGATGTCGGGCTCGGGCAGGCGGCGAACAGCGCCTTCTGGCCCTCGGGCGTCGCGACATCGGCAGCGACGGGGATGATCTTGGCGCCGGTTGCCTTTGCGATTTCGGCGGCCGTCGCCTCGAGCCGCTTCGCGTCGCGGCCGTTGATCACGACCTCGCAGCCTTCCTGTGCCAGCGCCATTGCGCAGCCATAGCCGAGCCCCCGGCTCGACGCGCAGACGATGGCCTTGCGGCCGGCAATTCCGAAATTCATCGTGTCTCCGTGTCATCCGCCTGGTCGGCGGGCGCCGACAGCCGCGGGCGATCCAGCACTCCCAGAAAGCGCCGGCTACTGGATGCCCGGCCTGCGCGGGGCATGACAAGAGGAAATATGCGGAGGCGACTGGCGGCTAGGACAGCCGTGCGCCTTCCGCTGCGCGCATGTCGTTGCCGCGCCATTCGAAGCCGCGGCCGAGCCAGGCATTGACGTACAGCACCGGCAGCATCAGATCGCGCAGCATGAAGGTGGCGATCGACCAGCGCGACCTGTGCCAGCCGGCCTTCACCGACAGCAGCCATTCGGCGCCATACCAGACCGCCAGAAAGGCCAGCGCCGGCGCGAAGACCGGCATTCCGGCGAGAAGCGCAGCCGCGATCAGCGCGGCGAGCGGGGCGAGGGAGCCGGAGAAAATTTCGACCGAAAAATACAGCGGGAAGCTCGCGCGCCGCAGCCGCGCCCAGCGTCGCTGCCGCTTCCAGACATCGACCGCGCGCCGGAATCCAAGCGGCTGGCGCACCGGCGGTTCCATCAGCTGGACCCGCAGCCCGAGATTGCGAACGATCTTGGTGCAGGCGCGCGTCCTCGGCGGATTCGGCGCCGAGCGCGCGGATACCACCGGCGCGTTCGAGATCGCTCTTGCGCCAGAACAGCGTCTTGCCCTGGGCGAAGCCGAACCCGACGGCATCGGCGAAGCATTGCCAGCGCGCCTGATAATTATTCAGCATCGCGCATTCGACCTCGGCGAAAAAGCCGTCCGGCCAGCATCCGATCGGCGGTGAGCAGACCAGACCGGTTTGCGGATCGAATTTCGACAGCAGCCGCTGGATATAGTCGCGCGGCAGCAACACGTTGCTGTCGCAGATCGCGACGAACGGATAGGCGGTCTCGCGCCAGCCCTTGAACACGTTGTTGAGTTTGGGATTATCGCTGATCCGCTCGTTGCCGGTCAGCAGGCGGGCATCGATCCAGGGATGGTCTGCCATCAGCCGTTGCACCAGCGGCACCGCCGGATCGTCCGGACGTGACGCGCAGAAGATCAGTTCGTAGCGCGGATAGTCGAGCCGGAACGCCGAACGCAGCGTATCCTCGATGTAATTTTCGATGCCACAGACCGGCAGCACG
>CAWDOW010000030.1:0-22143 GCA_963804015.1 uncultured Pseudomonadota bacterium | reverse complement strand
GTGCGGCTGCGTCATCTCGCTGATCTCCTTCGGCCCGCGCTCCGCGACCGGACTTGTTCATGCAGCCGATCAGCGAGGCCAATGGCTGGGGCCGCGATGTCTTCGCGCTCGCCTTCGCCGTGCAAAATCTGCTCTGGGGCGTGGGCCAGCCCTTCGCCGGTGCGATCGCCGACCGCTTCGGCACGCTGCGCGTTCTGTGCGGCGGTGCGTTGCTCTACGCGCGTCGGCCTCGTGCTCATGACCTATTCGACCGACGCCGCTGACGCTCAACATCACCGTCGGTGTGATGATCGGCTTTGGCCTTGTCGGGCTGCTCGTTCAATCTCGTGGTCGCCGCGCTCGGCAAGCTGGTGCCCGATCACATGCGTTCGCATCGCCTTCGGCGCCGGTACGGCCGCGGGTTCGTTCGGGCAATTCCTGTTCGCGCCGCTCGGCGCCGCGCTGATCGCGAATTACGGCTGGGCGTTCGCGCTGTTCGTATTCGCGGCGCGCGGTGATGCTGGTGATTCCGTTCTCGATTGCGCTTGCGACCCCGCCTGCGGGCGAAACGCGTCGAGTCGCAGAACGCTGCCGATGCACCGCAATCGTTGCGCCACGCGCTGTCGCGAAGCCTTCGCGCACCGCTCCTATGTGCTGCTGGTGCTCGGCTTCTTCACCTGCGGTTTCCAGCTCGCCTTCATCACCGCGCATCTGCCGGCCTATCTGGTCGACCGCGGACTGTCGGTGCAGGTCGGCGGCTGGGTGCATCGCGACCATCGGCCTGTTCAACATCGTGGGCTCGCTCGCCGCCGGATGGGTCGGCAACAGGATGCCGAAGCGCTATCATGCTCGCGATCCTGTATTTCATGCGCGCCGCGTCGATCGCGGTCTTCATCATGGTGCCGCTGTCGACGACGTCGGCGATCCTGTTCGGCGTGCGACCGGCTTGAGCTGGCTGTCGACCGTGCCACCGACCTCCGGCCTGGTCGCACTGATGTTCGGCACGCGCTGGCTCGCGATGCTGTTCGGCTTTGCCTTTTTCAGCCATCAGGTCGGCGGCTTTCTCGGTGTGTGGCTCGGCGGCATCGCCTACGAGATGACGGGCTCCTACGATCTCGGTCTGGATTCTCTCCATCGCTTTCGGTGTCGCATCGGCTATCATCAATCTGCCGATCGTGGAGGAGCCGGTGAAGCGGCACCACGGCCATGCCGGCGCGGCCGGAGGAATGCCATGACCGCCGGCGAGTAGCGCGCGGCCTGGCAATCGATCCCGCTGATCATCGTCTGCGGCTGCCTGATCGCGATGCTCGGCTTCGGCCCGCGTTCGACGCTCGGCTTCTTCCTGACGCCGATGTCGACCGCCAACGGCTGGGGCCGCGACGTGTTCGCGCTCGCGATTGCGATCCAGATGCTGCTCTGGGGCGCGGCGCAGCCGTTCGTCGGCGCCGATCGCCGACCGCTTCGGTCCGGTGCTCGTGCTGTGCGTCGGCGCCGTGCTCTACGCCGTCGGGCTTTGCCTGGATGACGTACGCGACGCACGCCGGCCGAGATGTATCTCTCCGCCGGCGTGATGATCGGCTTCGGGCTTGCCGGTTCGTCCTTCACCGTCGTGATCGGAGCGTTCGGCAAGCTGCTGCCGCCGGAATGGCGATCGTTTTCGTTCGGGGTCGGCACCGCGGCGAGTTCGTTCGGGCAATTCCTGTTCTCGCCGCTGGCGGTGGCGCTCAATTCCGCGCGTCGACTGGCACACGACGCTGCTGATCTTTGCCGGCGTCGTGCTTCTGATCATGCCGCTGTCGCTTGCGCTCGGCGGCGCCGCGGAGGCCGGCTCGCCGCAGCAGCGCGCGGCGCAGCAATCGGTCGTCCGAGGCGCTGCGCGAGGCGCTGGGACACCGCAGCTACGTGCTGCTGGTGCTCGGCTTCTTCACCTGCGGCTTTCAGGTGTTCTTCATCACCGTGCATCTGCCGGCCTATCTGGTCGATCGCGGCCTCTCGGCCGATCTCGGCGCGCTGGACGATCGCGCACCATCGGGCTGTTCAACATCATGGGCTCGATCAGCGCCGGCTATCTCTCGAACGTGATGCCGAAGCGCTACATTCTTGCCGAACATCTATTTCCTGCGCTCGGTCGCGATCGTCATCTTCATCTTGCGTGCCGGCGACCGCGATCACGGCGATCATTTTCGGCGCCGTGATGGGCCTGCTGTGGCTGTCGACGGTGCCGCCGACCAATGCGCTGGTCGCGGTGATGTTCGGCACGCGCTGGCTCACCATGCTGGCCGGCTTTGCATTTTTCAGCCATCAGGTCGGCGGCTTTCTCGGCGTCTGGCTCGGCGGCGTGCTGTTCGAGCGCACCGGCTCCTATGATGTGATCTGGTGGCTGTCGATCCTGCTCGGCCTGTTGTCGGCGGTGATCAACCTGCCGATCAAGGAGAAGCCGGTGGTGCGGCCGGCGGCGGCGGCCGCCTAGTCATCCAGGGCTTGACCCGGCGGTCCATCGGGCGAACAAGATGTGCGCGCAGAACATTGCACGCATGACCGGGGGAAAGCCGTGGCGACATTCAAAGCCATCGTCATCGACAAGGCCGAGGCCGGTCAGAGCGTCGCGCTGAAGGATTTCGACGAGAAAGACCTGATGGACGGCGACGTCACCGTCCGCGTCGAACTACTCCACCATCAATTACAAGGACGGTCTCGCCATCACCGGCAAGGCGCCGGTGGTGCGACGCTTTCCGATGATCGCGGGCGTCGATTTCGCCGGCGTCGTCGAGCAATCCTCGCATCCGGACTGGAAGCCGGGCGACAAGGTCATCTGCAACGGCTGGGGCCTCGGCGAGACCCATCTCGGCGCCTATGCGCAGAAGGCGCGGGTCAAGGGCGACTGGCTGGTCCGGCTGCCGGCCGAGCATGACGCGCGCGCGAGGCGATGGCGATCGGCACCGCGGGCTATACCGCGATGCTCAGCGTGATGGCGCTGGAAAAGGCCGGCGTCACGCCCGACAACGGACCGGTGATCGTGACCGGCGCCGCCGGCGGCGTCGGCTCGGTTGCGGTCGCGCTGCTGTCGAAGCTCGGCTATCAGGTGGCGGCCTCGACCGGCCGGCCGCAGGAGGCGGACTATCTGAAGGGCCTCGGCGCCTCCGAGATCATCGACCGCAAGGAACTGTCGGGTCCGGCCAAGCCGCTCGCCAAGGAGCGCTTCGCGGGCGGCGTCGATTCGGTCGGTTCCACCACGCTCGCCAATGTGCTGTCGATGACCCGATATGGCGGGGCGGTCGCGGCCTGCGGGCTCGCCGCCGGTATGGATCTGCCGACCAGCGTCGCGCCGTTCATTTTGCGCGGGGTGTCGCTTTTGGGCATCGATTCGGTGATGTGTCCCATTGCGAAACGCATCGCCGCCTGGAACAGTCTGGAAACCGACCTCGACCGGCAGAAATTGGCCGCAATGACCAGCGAAATTGGGCTTGGCGCAGGTGATCGACACGGCGCCATCGATCATCGGCGGGGGGGTGCGCGGGCCGAATCGTGGTCAATATTCGGTAAACCCGTTCAGGATTTGGCTACGAAGTTCGGGCACATTTACCGTCTGTTATGGTAAGAGGCGGGTTAACAAGAGCCTGCTCTGAAACGAACGGGGTCCGGCATGTTGCGTTATGGAGCCTTGATCGCGGTCGGCCTTTGCGGCCTTCCCGGCCAAGCGCAGCAGATGAGCGCGGTCGAGGCACGCGCATTTCGTGGTCGGCAAGCTGTTCACCTATCAGTGCTTCGAGGGTACGCGCGGCGCCGGTCGGATCACCGATAACGGCTCGGTCGCCGGCACCATCCAGTTCCGCGGCAATGGCTCGACCCGCTACGCGATGCTGCCGCACAACACCCTCGTGTGGTCGGCGATCGCGTCTGTGCGACCGTCAAGGGCGTGCCGTTCGAGCCCTGCTTCAATCTGATCAAGACCTGCGCCAATTCAGCTTCCGCGGATCGGTGTCGGGGATGGGCTTTGCCTATTGCGACTTCGTGCGCCGCGACCGTCCGATGGTTGCGTCGGTGGAACCGCGTCCGTTGCGGCCGGACACCCGCGCCGAAGCCGACAGCAATGGCTCGCAGCCGGAAACCACGGCGGCCATACCGGCGCCCGCTCCGGTCGAGGTCAAGGAATTGCCGAAGCCGGACGAGAAGCCGGCCGCCGTTTCTTCCGACGAAAAGCCGGAACTGCGCTCGACCAAGGAATGAGCGCGCACACAGCGCGCCAGTTATCCCTTCGCCGGAAAGATCATGCAGGTCGTGGTGGCATGCGCGTAAAGCTTGCCGCCTGACATCCTTGATGTCGCCTTCCGACGTGCCGAGCGTGCGGCCGCGATGGATCACGCGGCCTTCCGCGCGCACGAGCCCGGTGTCCTGCGTCAGCGGACGCACCAGGTTCACCTTGATCTCGAGCGTGGTGTAGGTCTCGCCCTTGCGCGAGCGTCGTATGGATCGCGCAGGCGAGCGCGGAATCGAGCAGCGTCATCGCAAAGCCGCCATGCACCGAGCCGATCGGATTGTAATGCCGGCATTGCGGCTCGCCGGTGAACACGGCGCGGCCCGGATCGACCTCGGCGAGCGTGAAGCCGAGCGTCTGCGTGATCGGCGGGGCCGGGAACTGGCCCGCAGATCAGGCCGCGCAGGAAGGTCAGCCCGTCATATTGCAGCAGCGTTTCGACCGGCACGACGCCGTAGGTGATTTCGTTCATCGGACAATCCGCGATCGGTCATGCGGGCGCTGCGGCGGCGCGGTCGTCGTTGCGCGGCCGCGGCGGGAACAGCAGCCGCTGATACAGCCAGCCGATCCCCATCAGCGTCAAGCCCGAGGCAGATCAGCGACAGCGCGCGGAAGACGCCCTGCACGCCGGCGAGATCGTACAGGAACACCTTGGCGACGGTGAGGATCACGACCGCGGCCGACGCAAAGCGCGCCGGCTGCGATTTCAGCGCGATGCCGGCGAGCAGCAGCGCGACGCCGAAGGCGAGCCACACCGCGGAATAGGTGTATTGCTCGGCGTCGCTGGCGGCGAAGCCCGCTGATCACCGGACCGTGGAAGATCGTGCGCACTTCGAGCGTCAGATAGACCAGCGCCAGCGCGATCGCGGTGATCGCCGCGATCCGGTAGACCAGAGGCGGGCCGCGTGTCGCGGATCATGCGCGCCAGGATCGCCATCAGCACCGCCGGCATGCCGTAGCCGAGCAGGAGCGCATTGAAGAACACGCCGCCGACCGGCTCGCCGGTGAACACCGGATTGAAGTTGCAGCCCGAGGCTCGATCAGCGCGCCGAGGAACGCGAGCGATGCCGAATATGCGGGCGGCGATGTCGTGGACGATGCTGCCGGTGCGCGCCGCGCACATGTTCGAGCCCGATGGTCATGGCGAGCCCGGTCGAAACCTGCAGGCCGATCTCGGCGAGGCCTGCGCGACGGCCGGTAGATGTCGCCGTCATTCATCAGGTGGCGGATCTGCAGCATCGACGGTCAGCGCGGTGAAGGTGATCGCCGCCGAATTCCACGCTGCGCGAGGCGAGATCGTCGCCGCGCCGGCGCAGGATCATGCCGCCGATCCAGAACGACAGCGCCGGCACGCCATAGCCCCAGAGCAGCCAGTTGAGGATCGGCGTCTTGCCGACATCGTCGCCGACGATGCGCGGATCCCACAAGATGCGCGCGAGCACCAGCAGCGTCAGCACGATGCAGAACTGCCGCAGCATCGGCAGCGGCCGCTTGTCGGCGATGTAGGCGATGCCCGGCACCATCAGCGCCAGTGCGACGGTGAGCCAGCCGCGTTCGAGCGCGAAGGCAAGCGCCAGCGCCACCGCTGCGACCGCGCCGCAGGCATAGATCGCGGTCGCGGCGGCGCCGCCGGGGGCGAGCGTGCGGCGGTTCAGCCATTCGGTCGCAACCGCGAACAAGGCCGCCAGCAGCAATGCAAGCGCGGCGAACGGGATCGACGCGCGCAAATCCGGTGACGCCGTAATTCAGCGCGACCAGCGTCAGGATCGGCGTGAGCACCGAGGCCGCGGCCCACAGGATCGCGGAATAGGGATGCGCGACGCGGCCCTGCGCAAGATAGCCGACAGCGCCGAACAGGAGCGCGATCCCGGTACCGAACAGCAGATGCAGCGCGCAGGCCTTCCACCTTCAGAACCAGCGGCAACCCGGATAGCGGACCGCCGGGGCGGTGCAGATAAACGAAATAATCCGAGGTCGACCAATGCCCGACGACGAGTACCGCAAGGAGTGCCGCTGCGGCGATCGCGGGGGTCACCGCCTCGCTCCGCCATGCGACCGCGACCGTTGCGGCGCAAAGCACAAACAGCGTCACCACCGCGAACGCGTCATGCCGGTTGGCGAAGACCAGCAGGAAGGCGCCGAGCAGATAGCCCGCAAGAATTCCGCAGGAGACCAGATCGTAGCGGCCGCGTTGCGCTTCCGGTCCGTACAGCAAGCCCGCGACGATGAAGGCTGAGGCAAGCGCAAAGCCTGCGACCGCGTGGAAGGCGTGCGGACCGATCTGTTCGGGAAGTGTCAGCCCGACCAGCATCCACAGAAGCGAGAAGCAGGCTGCCGTGATTGCAAGCCAGCGCCACAGCCGCATGCGCGCGAGCGCATAAGCCGCAGCCGTCACGACCGCGAGATAGACATAGAGCGCCCAGTAATTCGGCTGATCCGAGCCGACAAGAACCGGCGTGATATACGCACCGACCAGCCCGAGCCCCGCAAGTCCCGGTCCGTGCACCAGTGCCGCTGCGAGCGTCGCAAGCGCGACCAGCCCAAGCAGAACGAAGGCCGCGCCCGCGGGCACAAAGTTATAGAGCGCATAGGCCGCCCAGACATCGGCATAGGCAATGGTGGTGCCGGCCGCGGTCAGGATGCTCGGGATATGCGCGGCGTTGATCTGCGAGATGCCGGTGACGATCTCGCGGCGTCGCGCGATCTCGCCCAAGGCCACAAGAAACAGCGCGAGAATGGCGCCGAAGATGATGCGCAAGCCGGGTGTGAACAGACCGGCCTCGATCGAATAGCGCACGAGGAAGATGCCGCCAAGCGCCAGCGCCAGGCCGCCGACCCAGACCACCCATTGGGTGCCGAAGCGGCGCTCGAAATCGCCATAGTCGCGCGGTGGGGCCGCGAGGTTCGGATGCCGGCGGCTCGGACGAGGGTGCCTCGGCGCTCTCCGGCTCCTGAACGGGTTCAGGCTCCGGTTCTTGCGGCCGTTCCCAAGGCGTTGGCGCTTCCGGCTGCGGAGGCGGCGTCTCGGAGACATGATCCGTTACGACCCGCGCCGGCTGCGAGACCGGCTGTTCGACCGGCGGAGGTGGCGGCGCCAGCGGCTCGGGATCGAGCAACGGCACAGGCGCTGGGACCGCAGCGGCCGAAACGGTCGCCCGGCGCAGGGCTTCCGGAAGGGCGTTCAGATAGCCCAGCCGCTGCTCCATCCCTCGCAGCGTGTTATCAAGTTCGCGCAGCCGGCCGCGCAGGCTCCCGACCATTAACAGGAGCGCAGCCAGCCCGACCAGGATCAGGAATTCCATGGAATTGCCTGTGAAATCCGCCGGCAAATGGTAGCGGCCCGCGCGAGACGGCGAAATGGCCGATTGTGGATTACACTTGAGAATTCATCGCAGTCGACGCCGGCCGATGCGCCGCGATCACTCGAGATCGAGCCGGAAGGGGTGTCCTTCGTAAGCCGCAAGGCCCGGCCCGATCGCCCGCACGGCATTGGTCATGCGGCCCCTGCGGCCGAGCAGGTCGTCGGCAAGCGAGACCAGGCGGATATTGGGCTGGGCGGTCGGCGAAAAGGAACGGATTGCCTGCGCAATGCTCGCTTCATCGCGCTTCGGGTTCAATGCACAGGCAGTGATAAAGGCGCCGGCGGTGGAACGGCTGATGCCGGCATAGCAATGCACAACGATCGGCGCCGAGCGGTCCCAGGCGGTCACGAAATCGATCAGCTTGCCGACATGCTGCTCGTTTGGCGGCATATAGCCGTCCATCGCAGTGACGATGTCGTCCATGTCGAGCAGCAGGTGATTTGCTTCCTCGATCGTTTGCGGACGGCGCACCATGGCGACGTCCTTCATCAGCGTCACGATATGACGTGCGCCGGTCTCGGCAACGGTGTCATGCAGGCGGGCGAGGGAGCAGACATGGATCATTTGCTTGGTCATGGCCGCGTTTTCGCCAGGCCATCCCTATATTGTTGGTGAATCGCGCACGTTGCACCTGACAGTGATAATGCTCGATTCTTCAGGCGAAGATATAATCACCGCCTGCAGACAAAAAAAGGCGTCCTGCCCTTCGCAAATTGGCCGGATCATCTTTGGACGAAAAAGAAATCGTCGCTTGGCAGTGAGCCATAGACAAATGGCTCCTGCGCTTTGTTCGTCAAATTGAGAACATCGTCGCGGACCAGGCGGAACAGCTTGTTGATTTCGATATTCGGGGTGCCGAGATGCTTCAACAGGGACATGACAAACGGGCTGTTGTTCGCGTCGCCATCGAGCGCAATCTGACCATGTTTTGCTGCGAACGCGATGAGCGTGCCGCCTTCGGGCTCGATCCTGGCCAGTCCGCGTCCGACCGAACGCGATGCATTCGTCCGCTGCATTTGGGCGACGAATGGATTGTCGCGGCAAGCATCCAGGATGACGAGGCGCAGCTTTTTCGCCCCTTCGATCGCGGAGAGGACGCGATCGAGCGGAGCGGCTTCGTCCTGAACGTCCCGGTCTCGTTTCAGTTTGGCATCGATGGGGACGAGATAATCGACCCCATTCATCTCGATGCCATGGCCGGCGAAATAGACCAACGCCCAATCCGCCTTGTCCGCTTCATCGGCAAAATTGCGCAGCGCCTGAATGAGGCGGTCTCGCGTCAGGTCTTTTTCCAGCTGGACCGAGCCGAAGCCGATCTGCCGCAGTGAATTCGCAACCGCTTCGGCATCCCGGGTCGGGTTTGCGAGCGGTCCGGTGCTGCTGTAGCTGGAATTGCCGATCACCAGGGCGACGCGGCGACCAATCGGAATTCTCGCTGCCGCTGGCAGTTGCGGGAGCGCCGAGACAATCGGCGTCTGCGCTTCCGATCCGTGACTGTGAGCCGCGACCTGAGGTTTCTGCGCGTCCAACGGCTTGACGGCCGGAGGGGGCGGAGGCAGCGGTTGCGCCACGGGAATCGCGGGTGCGCCCTTTGCCCTCATGTGAACGATCTTGAAGCCCTCGGCCTTCAGCTGGTCGAGCAGTGCCCGCGTTGCATCGGCTGTATTCGGAAGAAAGTCATGAAGCAGGACAATGCCTTTGTCCGCCTTCTTCAGTTTGGCGATAACCGATTCGACAAGATCGCCTGGCCTCTTGAATTTGAAGTCGTAGGAATTGATGTCCGTGGAGAAGATGCCGATATCGCGGTCGCCGAGATGGGACACCAGTGCAAGTGGATGCTGCAATGCCGGAAAGCGAAAGAATGGCGCGGGGTCGGTTCCGAGCGCTTGGCGCAATGCGGCGATCCCTTTATCGATTTCGGCCTTTGCATCAGCCAAGGATTTCTTCGAGAGATCGGCATGGGAATAGGTGTGAGAGCCGATCGTGTGGCCTGCTCTGGCGACCTGGCGAACCAACTCGGGATAATACTCCGCGTGTTTGCCGATCATGAAGAAAGTCGCACGGGTGCAATGCTCTTCGAGCGCACGCAGCACGGTTGGCGTATTCCCCGTCCAGGGGCCGTCGTCGAAAGTCAACACCACTTCCTTGCTGCGAAGAAAATCGTGCTGTTTGAAATGCTCGAATCCGAAGCCCGGACCGCCGGTCGTATCGATCTCGACGGTCCGCGAGACGCCGATCGCGTTCGGATTACCTGGGCAAATCGATTGCGCGTGAACCGGAATCGCAGTCGCGAGCGCAAACATACTCAGCAACGACGAGAGTATTGGCCGGGGCATGGGTTTGCTCCCCTGGTGGCGTCAATCTCATTGGTCGCAAATTACCGGGTCCCGGTTCACGGATCGAGCGGATTTTGATACGATAGATGCGTTATGTGGAAGCAACGGAAAGCTAACCCGTAAGCCTCGCGAAGCGCTCCAGATAGCGTGCCTCGGCGGTCTCCGCAGGCCAGGGCGTGAGATAATCGCGCTCCAGGGCGGTCGAAAGTTTGGGCGGCTGGCCGAAAAATCGCCGTGCTTCCGCCTCCTCGAAGCCGGCCAGGTGCGTCGCTTCAAGATAAGCCGCGGCGCGGTCGGCCGCCTTGATGAACTTCTCCTGCGCGGCCGGCAATTTCGGCGGCAGCCCGAAACGGACATGGATCGCGGACAACAGACGCAGTTCCACCGCCTTGTAGGAATTGCCGATCACCGCCTTGAACGGCGTGATCATGTCGCCGATCACATATTCCGGCGCGTCGTGCAGCAGGATCGCAAGCCGCAGCCGGTCGTCGACCGGCCCCTGCTGGCGCGCCAGCGTGTCCACCAGGAGCGTGTGCTGCGCGACCGAAAAGATGTGCGCGCCCTTGGTCTGACCGTTCCAGCGCGGCACCCGGGCGATGCCATGCGCGATGTCCTCGATCTCGATATCGAGCGGGGAGGGGTCCAGCAGGTCGAGCCTGCGTCCGGACAGCATGCGCTGCCAGGCGCGGGCGTGACCTTTGGTCCTGAAACCGGCACTGGGCCGCTTCGCCGTCACGTCTTGCGCCCAGGTTGCTGTGCAAGATTTCGCGCAGGCCGCGTGCCGGTGGCAGGTGACGAGATGATCGTTGACCATGCCGACCGCTTGCATGAAGGCATAGACGATGGTGGGGCCTACGAACTTGAAGCCGCGGCCGGCGAGGTCTTTCGAGATCGCCCGCGACAGCGGCGTCTCGGCCGGAACCGATCTGGTGGTCTTGAACATGTTGACTTTCGGCCGGCCGTCGAGATGGCCCCAGAGCAGCGCCGAAAAGCCGTCGGTCTTTTCCATGATATCGAGCCAGGAACGGGCGGAGAGAATGGCGCCGTCGATTTTCAGCTTGTTGCGCACGATGCCGGCATCCTGCATCAGCGCCGCCGCCTTTTTCGGCGTGTAGCGCGCGATCTTCTGCGGATCGAAATCGTCGAAGGCTTTGCGGAAATTGTCGCGCTTGCGCAGGATCGTGATCCAGGACAGCCCGGCCTGAAAGCCGTCCAAGATCAGTTTCTCGAACAGCGCGCGGTCGTCATATTCGGGCACACCCCATTCATTGTCGTGATAGGAGACATAGAGCGGATCGTCCTTCGGCCACGGGCAGCGATGCAGCCCGTCCACATGCTTGATCGCTTTCATTCCGCGGCCTTGCTTGCGTCTTTCTCGACAAAACGGGTGAAGCCTTCGCGCAGATGCAACGGGGTGCCGCCGGCGCTCAATTTCGTGCCGGCGGATAGCGCCTCGGCGACGCGGTCGACGCGCAGCATCGCAAGCCCGATCTTGCCCGCGGACGATCCCATAATGCCGACGGACTTCTCGCCCGCCATCACACCGGTACCTGCGGGCGGTGCCGCGCCGTCGAAGCTCACCGGTACGATGCGATTGCGTGCGGTGCCGCGATGCTCGACCCGCGACACCACCTCCTGCCCGACGAAGCAGCCCTTTTTGAAGTCGACGCCGTGCAGCTTGTCGAGATCGGCGTCATGCGGGAAGGCGTCGTTGTATTTGAAATCCGCGCCGCCGTGCGGCACGCCGAGCGCGATGCGGTGCGCGTCATAGGCGGTGATATCGGCGAGCGTCAACACCTTCGCTTCATCCGGGGGCGTCAGCACGCGCGAGCCCAAGGTCGGCAGCCTCGGGTCGGGGAAAGCGATCCCTTTTGGAGTTGCACCGTCGCCTCCCCAGATCGCGAGCACAGCCAGACCGGTCTTCTCGATCGTCACCTTGGCGCGCAACCGGTAGAAGGTGAGCTTCTGGCATAGCTCGTCCGCAAGCGCCGCCGGGCAATCGATGTAGAAGCCGCCCTCGCTTTCGGGTGCCGCAACTACGAAGAAATCGGCCACGATCTTGCCCTGCGGGGTGAGCAGGGCCGTATAGCGCGCATTCCCGGGCGCCAGCGTCTCGATCTCCGAGGTCACCAGATTGTTGAGGAAATGGCGCGCCGGATCGCCTGCAACCCGCAGGACGACGCGATCGGTGAGCAAGGCCGCCGGCATGATTTCCTTCGGATTCCTAGTCGATTCGCGTGCGCTCTAAGGACTTGCCAGAATGGGAAAGCGAACGTAAGGCGCAGCGGGCACTCTCTCAAGGGCTATCGGGACGGCAATGGCGCAGAACTACGACACGATTTTCAAGGGCGGCGTGGTCGTCAACCAGGATGGGGAGGGCGCCCGCGATCTCGGCATAAGCCACGGCCGTATTGCCGCGATCGGCGAGCTTTCCACAGCCTCGGCCGGCAACGTCGTCGATTGCACGGGCCTGCATATCCTGCCGGGCGTGATCGACACCCAGGTGCATTTCCGCGAGCCCGGCGCGACCCACAAGGAAGACCTCGAATCCGGTTCGCTGAGCGCGGTGATGGGTGGCGTCACCGCCATCTTCGAAATGCCCAATACCGATCCGCTCACCGTCACGCCCGAGACTTTGGCCGACAAGGTGCGGCGTGGGCATCATCGCATGCATTGCGACTTCGCGTTCTTCATCGGCGGCACCCACGACAATTACAAATTTCTCCCCGAATGGGAGCGGCTGCCCGGCTGCGCCGGCGTCAAGGTGTTCATGGGCTCGTCTACCGGCTCGCTGCTGGTCGGCGATGAGGCGGGCCTGCGCAATATCCTCAAAGTCATCCGCCGCCGCGCTTCCTTCCATGCCGAAGACGAGCCGCGACTGAACGAGCGCAAGCCCCTGCGTGTGGAGGGTGACGCCTCCTCGCATCCGGTGTGGCGGGATGAGCAGGCGGCATTGATGGCGACGCAACGACTGGTGCGGGTCGCGCACGAGACCGGTGCGCGCGTGCATGTGCTGCATGTCTCGACCGCGCAGGAGATGGAATTTCTGGCCGACCACAAGGACGTCGCCTCGGTCGAGGCGACGCCGCATCACCTGACGATGGCAGCGCCGGATTGCTACCAGCGGCTCGGCACCAGGGTGCAGATGAATCCACCGGTGCGTGACGCCAGCCATCGCGCCGGAATCTGGAAGGGGCTCGAACTAGGCGTCGTCGATATTCTCGGTTCCGATCACGCTCCCCATACGCTCGAAGAAAAGTCCAAGAGCTATCCGGCGACGCCTTCCGGCATGACCGGTGTGCAGACCCTGGTGCCGTTGATGCTCGACCATGTGAATGCCGGGCGGCTTTCGCTCTTGCGCCTTGTCGATCTCACCAGCGCGGGTCCCGCGCGGCTGTTCGGGATCGCGCGCAAGGGGCGGATCGCGGTCGGCTACGATGCCGATCTTACATTGGTCGATCTGAAGCGGCGCGAGACCATCACTGACGAATGGGTCGCTTCGCGCGCAGGCTGGACGCCCTATGCGGGAATGGCGGTCACCGGCTGGCCGGTTGGTACCGTCATTCGCGGCAGCCGGGTGATGTGGGATGGTGAATTGGTCACGCCTTCGCAGGGCGAGCGCGTGCGCTTTCTGGAGACGCTGTCGGCCTAGGCTCTATTGCCGCGGCAGATTGGTGGAAAATTCGCCGTTGCGGATGCGTGACGGCAGCCCTTCCGCGAAGGTGGAGGCGGCGTCTTCGCCATAGGTCGAGACGAATTCGATCAAAGCTGCGAACAGGCAGGCCTGCGCCATGCAATCGCCGTCGACGCCGTCCATGCGCGCTTCCGCCCAGGCTTCATGCACATAGCCGAGCGCGACCTTTTTCTGCTCGTGATCGGCGATCGGCTCACGAGCCGGGTTAGTTCGCGTCAGACTGCTCATTGCCAAAGAATTCCCGCGCGTTGCCGCGCCCCGCCCCAAGAATGGTCGGTTACGTTAGCATGCGGTTCCATCGCGCAAACCGCCGTCTTTAGGAAAGGTTAACGCCGCCGTTTTGGCGTCAATTGGTGTAGCGCGCGGTAATTTCGCGCGAAATCTTGGCGCCTTCGTCGAGATAGCGTCGGATCGCGATATCGGCGGCCTCGGTGCAGGTCCGGTAGGTTTGCTGGAAGCCGCTATAGCCGCGGTTGAAGCTCGCCATCAGCTTGGTGCGGCGTTCCGGGGCCTGGGCCTCGGCGTCGAGCAATGCGCGCATCTCGTTTCGCCACTTCTGGCCGTCCTTGGAGCCGCACAAGCCGCGCAGATAGTGCAGCGCACCGAGAATTTCGGAGAGCCGCTGCAACTCGGTCTCGAAGGCGGCGCCGCTATCCACCGCACGCGCCGGGGCGGCGAGGCTGGACGCAACGATCAAGGCAAGGATCAGGCGGCGCATCATGGCGTGAAAACATATGCGACGGCCTTTGGGCGGCTGCAAGGCAACAATGGGAGCAACCGGAGGCAAAGTGAACGGCGCAGGGACTTTCACAGCTTCGCCATCGCCTCGGCCACAATCTCCTGCAACCCCTGTGTGGTCTTCAGCGAATGGAGCTCGTCGGGGTGCCGCCAGACAGCCTCCGAAATCTCCGACAGGTCGGGGACTGGCTCGCCGGACAGCCAGCGCGCGGCGAAGCAGGCGATCACGAAATGCCGGGCTATTTTCCCCTCGTTGTCGCGCACGATCATTTCGCGGTATCCGGCAAGCGTTACCGGCTCGATCGACAGCCCGGTTTCCTCCTGCACCTCGCGGATGACGGCTTCGGTCAGCGTTTCCCCGGCCTCTACCACGCCGCCCGGCAGGGTATAGATGCCGGTGGCAAGGCCTGCGGCGCGGCGAATGATCAGCACCTTGCCGTCGCGCATTATGGCGGCGCTGACCGCGAGAATTGGCCGATCGGGATAGGCGCGGAGATCGGTCATCGCGGCATGGTCCAAGCCTCTGCGCCGTGCCAGTGTTGGAGCGGAGAGACGAAAAAGGTTCCGGAAGAATTACCGTATGTGCGGACGCTACGCCATCACCACCGCGCCGGAAGCGATGCGCCGGCTGTTCGGCTATCCGGAAATGCCGAACTTCCCGCCGCGCTACAACGTGGCGCCGACGCAGCCGATTCCGGTCGTGCGGATGGTCGAAGGCAAGCGGCAATTCGCGCTGGTACGCTGGGGCCTGTTGCCGTCCTGGGTGAAAGATCCGAACACCTTCACGCTTCTGATCAATGCGCGCGGCGAAACCGTCAACGACAAGCCGGCCTTCCGCAATGCCATGAAGCGGCGGCGCTGCCTGATCCCGGCCGACGGCTTTTACGAGTGGAAGCGCGACGGCAAGGCAAAGCGTCCCTATTACATTCGTCGCAGGGATGGCGAGCCGTTCGCTTTTGCCGGTCTCTGGGAGACCTGGACGGGACCGAATGGCGAGGAGGTGGATACGGCGGCGATCGTCACCACCGATGCCAACCATCTGCTGGCGCCGATCCACAATCGCATGCCGGTGATTCTGCCACCCGACGCCTGGGAGATGTGGCTCGATACCGCGAATGTCGATACCAAAACCGCGGCCGCCCTGATCGCGCCGGCGCAGAATGAATTGTTCGAGGCCTATGAGATTGCACCGCTGGTCAACCGGGTCGCCAATGACGGGCCGGAGGTGCAGATGCCTTACACCGCTCCTGAAGTCGCGAATGTGGCATCGTCTCCATCCGCGCCGAAAAAGACCGCGCGCAAGTCAAAGTCGGACGACGACCAGACTTCGCTGTTCTAGAAGGCCTGTGGGCCTTCGATGAGCCGCGAAGTTCGAATCCTTCCTCGGCCTATTGCGGCTTTCGCATTCGTGACTAACGTTAGCATCGACACAATGGCCGGCAATGGCGGCCGCCCTGGAGACCTGCGATGTCGCTGATATCGGTCCTGCTCAACATTCTCTGGATTTTGTCCGGCGGTCTGTGGATGGCGGTCGGCTGGATGATCGCGTCGGTGATCATGGCCATAACCATCATCGGCCTTCCCTGGGCACGCGCCGCCTTCAATATCTGCATTTTACGCCTTTCTGCCGTTCGGGCAGAAGGCGGTACCGCGCGACGAATATCTCGGCCGCGAGGATATCGGCACCGGACCTCTCGGCACGCTCGGAAACATCATCTGGTTCGTGCTGGCCGGATGGTGGCTGGCGCTCGCGCATCTCGTCATCGCCATCGCGCTGGCGGTCACGATCATCGGCATCCCGTTCGCATGGGCGCATCTGAAACTTGCCGGGCTCGCGCTCTGGCCGATCGGCAAGATGATCGTGCCGGCGGTTTGAGGCGCTTCAAAACGCCGACGGAAAAACCCCGCCATCGATCAGGATATTCTGCCCGGTGATGTAGCCGGCCTGCGCCGAGCACAGGAACGCGCAGGTGGCGCCGAATTCTTCCGTCGAACCGAAGCGCCTGGCCGGTACGCTGTTGATGCGGTTGGTCCGCGACTGCTCGAAGGAAATATTCTGCCGCTTGGCATTGCCTTCGAGATTGGTGCGCAGGCGATCGGTCTCGAAGCTGCCGGGCAGCATGCAATTGATGGTCACATTCGAAGCCGCGACCTGGCGCGCGACGCCGGCGAGAAACGCGGTCAGGCCGGCGCGCGCACCCGACGACAGGTCGAGGCCGGTGAGCGGCATCTTCACCGTGGCCGAGGTGATGTTGACGATGCGGCCGAATTTTTTCGCAATCATCGGATCGACCGCCTTCTGGATCAGTTCGATTGCGACCGCCATATTGGCGACCACGCCATCGATGATCTGCTCGCGCGTCAGCTCGCGAAAATCGCGCATCGGCGGCCCGGCATTGTTGTTGACCAGGATGTCGGGCTCCGGGCAGGCCGCGAACAGGGCTTTTTGTCCCTCGGGTTTCGCGACATCGGCTGCGACCGGGATCACCTTGGCGCCGGTCGCCTTGGCGATCTCGTCGGCCGCCTGCGCCAGCCGCTTTTCATCGCGGCCGTTGACGACGACCTCGCAGCCCTCCTGCGCCAGGGCCATCGCGCAGCCATAGCCGAGCCCGCGGCTCGACGCGCAGACAATGGCCTTGCGGCCGGCAATGCCGAGATTCATGAACGTGTCTCCGCTGTCATGGCGCGGACTTGATCCGGCCATCCATCTCTTCGACAAAGGTTCTTGCTTCGATGGATGCGCGGGTCAATAGGCGTCAACGACGCCGTCTTCGACGGCTATGCCCGCGCATGACGAGGGTTGATCTTACGACAGCCTCGCGTTCTCGACCGCGCGCATGTCGTGGCCGCGCCATTCGAAGCCGCGGCCGAGCCAGGCATTGGCGTAGAGCACCGGCAGCATCAGGTCGCGCAGCAGGAAACAGGCGAGCAGGCGCGAGGAACGGTGCCATTGCGCCTTCACGGTCAGCAGCCATTCGGCGCCGTACCAGATGCCGAGAAAGGCCGCGGCGCAGGCGGTCAGCGGCGCCTGCACCAGCCAGTGCGAGCGCGATCAGCGCCGATCAGCGGCAGCATCGGGCCCGACAATATCTCGAGCGCGAAATAGGCCGGAAAGCTCGCGCGCCGCAGCCGTGCCCAGCGCCGCTGACGTTTCCAGACATCGATCGCGCGGCGCGATCCAAGCGGCTGGCGCACCGGCGGATGCATCAGCCGCACCCGCAAGCCGAGATCGCGAACGATCTTGGTGCAGGCGGCATCCTCGGCGGATTCGGCCCCCAGCATGCGAATGCCGCCGGCATTCTCAAGGTCGCGCTTGCGCCAGAACAGGGTCTTGCCCTGCGCGAAGCCGAGCCCCAGGAAATCCGCGAAATATTGCCAGCGCGCCTGATAGGTATTGAGCATCGCGCATTCGGTTTCCGCCCAGAAGCCGTCCGGCCGGCATCCGATCGGGGGCGAACAGACGAGGCCGGTGTCGGGCTCGAAAGCGCGCGAACAGGCTCTGCACATAATCGCGCGGCAGCAGCACGTTGCTGTCGCAGATCGAAACGAACGGATAGGCGGTCTCGCGCCAGCCCTTGAACACATTGTTGAGTTTCGGATTTTCGCTGATGCGCTCGTCGCCGATCAGAAGCCGCGCATCGATCCAGGGATGATCCGCCATCAGCCGGCGAACCAGCGGCACCACCGGATCGTCCGGGCGCGCGGCGCAGAAGATCAGTTCGTAGCGCGGATAGTCGAGCCGGAACGCCGAGCGCAGCGTGTCCTCGATGTAATTCTCGATGCCGCAGACCGGCAGCACGATCGAGACCGGCGGCGCATCGGCGGAGACGTCGTTTCGCTGCGCGCGCGGCCGGCAGGCGTGGATCGCGACCGCGACGCTGGCGAGATGGACGCCGAGTGCGAAGGCAATGCAAATCGACAAGCAGAGGATCACGACGCTCATCCGACGAATCATGCCGACATGCGATGACATGGTGATGACGTTTCTGAAGGGTTGCCCTCAGCCCCTTGTCATCAAACGGCAATAACCCTGTGCGACACGATGCGCATGATCGTTTGAGAACGGCATCGAACGTGTTGACGTCAGCGCGAACCGCGGCATTTCCGTGCGCTCTTCATTTCCGACATCCATCTCGGCGCGCGCGGCTGCCAGGCCGGCAAGTTGCTCGACTTCCTGCGTCACCATGAGGCCGATACGATCTATCTGGTCGGCGACATCGTCGACGGCTGGGCGTTGAAATCCGGCTTCTACTGGCCGCAATCGCATAACGACGTGGTGCAGAAATTGTTGCGCAAGGCGCGCAAGGGCACCCGCATCGTCTATGTGCCCGGCAATCACGACGAATTCCTGCGCGGCTATTACGGCACCCATTTCGGCGGCATCGAAGTGGTCGAACACGCGATCCATGAGGGCGCCGACGGCCGCACCTATCTCGTCGTGCATGGCGATCATTTCGATCTCGTGGTAACGCAGGCGCGCTGGCTCGCGCTGCTCGGCGACCGGGCCTACGACTGCGGCGATCTTCGTCAACCGCATGCTTCAACGGCATTCGCCGTGCGCTCGGGCTCGGCTATTGGTCGCTGTCGCAATGGGCCAAGCTGAAGGTCAAGAACGCGGTCTCCTATATCGGCGAATACGAGCGCGCGCTGGCGGCGGACGCGAAGAAGCACGACGCCCAGGGCATCGTCTGCGGACATATCCATCACGCCGCCATCCATGACGATTTCGGCATTCGCTATGTGAATTGCGGCGACTGGGTCGAAAGCTGCACTGCGGTAGCAGAGCACCATGACGGCCGGATGGAGATCATTCGCTGGGTCGCGGAAACGCCGGAAGTCGAGATCCCGCAATTGTCCAAAATTCGGGCGGCATAAGCTTTTGGATAGCTGGAATGTCCAGAAGCCTTTGGACAGCCTGCATATTGGCAAGCTAGACTTTCCAAGTTCACGAGTTTCAAGCGGCAATCTCCCATGAATGCCCCGCCTGCCCTTGAGCCTGGCCAGCCGGTCGGAGAGGCTTTGCGTTCGGTCGCGGCGGAAATCCTGACGCGGGCGCAGGCGATCCTCGACGACCCGGCGCGCGAACCGACCGTGACGGTGCACGACATCCGCCGCGCCATGAAGCGCTGGCGCGCATTTTTGCGCATGATGAGACCCATCCTGGACGACGGCACGGAGACGTTGCGCGTCCAGGCGCGCGATCTGTCGCGCAAGCTCACCGTTGCACGCGACGCGCAATCGGCGATCGACGCCTTCCAGGACGCGGTCGAGGCCGGGCTCGACCAGCCGCTAGCGCTGCCGCCGCGATCGTTGCTGACGATCCAGTCGCGGCTCGAAGCGTTGCGCGCCGAGGGCGAGCGCTCGATCTGGAACGACGAGCGGCGGCGTGAAATGTCGGACTATCTCACCGACGCTTCGGTTCATGTGGCGCGGCTGGAATCTTTCGGCGGTGACCTTCGGCGATATCGCCGACACGCTTTCCGTGACCTATCGCCGTGCACGGCGGGCGATTCCGCATTCCTGGGACGACATCGCGGCCGAGGAACTGCATGAATTTCGAAGGCGTGTGGTCGAGCATCGCTATCAGATGGAATTGATCGAGCCGGCCTGGCCGAGGCTTGGCCGCATCTGGGTCGACGAGGCGCAGCGGCTGCGGACGCGGCTCGGGAAATATCAGGATCTCGCGGTGCTGACGCTGAAGGCCGGGCCGCACCAGCCGCTGGCGCATTGGCGCTCGAAACTCATGCCGCTGATCGCCTTTCGTCAGCACGAGCATGCCATGGCCGCAAAGCGCGTCGCCGCGCGGCTGTTCGCCGAGCCGCCCAAGGCGTTCCGTCGCAGGCTCGAGGCGCTGTGGGAGGCGCAGGCCGGCGATGGTGACGATTGAATAAGTCGCCGCGCGCGTTACCTTGAATTTATGAATCCCGCCGTCACCGCCGCCGATATCGAACAGGCTGCCGGCCGCATCGCGGGCGTTGCGGTTCGCACCCCGCTGATCCGCTCGCCGATGCTGGACGAGCGCGTCGGCGCCCGCGTGTTCCTGAAGGCCGAAACGCTGCAGCGCATGGGCTCGTTCAAGTTCCGCGGCGCCTATAATCGCTGCGCCACCATCGCGCCAGAGAAACGCGGGTCCGGTGTCGTGGCCTATTCGTCCGGCAATCACGCGCAAGGCGTGGCGGCGGCGGCCAAGCTGCTCGGCATGCCGGCGGTGATCGTGATGCCGCAGGATGCCCCGAAACCCAAGCGCGAGCGTACGGCGGCGCTCGGCGCCGAAGTCGTGCTCTACGACCGCGAAAAGGAAGATCGCGCGGCGATCGCGCACGCCATCGCGCAAAAGCGCGGCGCGGTGATCGTGCCGCCGTTCGACGATCCGATGGTGATCGCGGGGCAGGGCACCATCGGCCGCGAGATCCTGGAAGACCTCGCCGCGCTGAACCTGAAGCCCGACGTCGTGGTGGTCGGCGCCTCGGGCGGCGGCCTTGCCGCCGGCATTTCGCTTGCGGTGAAGAGCGCGGTGCCGGACGCCGATTTCTACACCGCCGAGCCCGACGGCTTCGACGATACGCTGCGTTCGTTCGCAAGCGGCCATCGAGAGCGCAACGCGCGCATGAGCGGCACCATCTGCGACGCACTGATGACCAACATGCCGGGCGAACTGACCTTTCCCATCACCAGCAAATTGATCGGCAAGGGCGTGACCGCGACCGACCCCGAGGTGGAAGCGGCGGTCGCCTTTGCCTGGCGCGAATTGAAGCTCGTGGTGGAGCCGGGCGGCGCCATCGGACTTGCGGCGCTGCTTGCCGGCCGCCCGGACGTGAAGGGCAAGGTGGTGGTCGCGATCCTGTCCGGCGGCAATGTCGACCCGGAACTGTTCTCGCGCATCATCGCGGCCTGAGGATCAGGTAAACAGCGCGATCCGCTCTTCCGGCGACAGCGCCAGGATATCGGCAAAAGGATCGCGGAGCTCTTCGCTGACGACGATTTCAAGTTGGGCGACAGCGATTGGCTCGGCTTCGGCCGCGACGGCCCCGTCCGCGCGTCTGCGAGATTGCGAGGTCCAGTTCCTCGATCCGCCGAATAAGCTCATTGCACAGATAGGTCGGCGCGCCGCATTCGATCAGGTTTTCGGCAATGTCGCGCAATTGCACGACAATTCCGGCAATGTCGGCGGGCGGCCGGTCTCTTCGGCGCCGTCACTGTCGCGCGCCTTCAGCAGCGATTCGATCCGGTCGATGGCCGCGAGCAGGGTGCCGGTATCGGCATTGCGATTTCGACGCACATATTCGTGCAGGAACCAGCGCCCGCGCGCGGTCTCCATGACGGCGCTGAGAATGCTGTCATAATCCGAATCGGCGAGCGCGGCAGGCTCGCTGTTCAAGGGCTGATGGGTCAGCGCTTTGGCGGAATCGGTCATTTCGGGCCGCGAAACTGAATCATTCGAAGCTACGGGGGAAGGCCGGGCCGCTCCAAGCCCGCAACGGGTCCAATGACGGCAGAACGGCACTTATCCACCGACGGTTTCGCGTCCCGCACGGCGTTTTTTTATGCCGTGTCCTGTATCCTGATGGGAGTCCAGCTTCCGTTCTTCCCGGTCTGGCTGCAGGCCAAGGGCTTCGATGCCGGCCAAGTGGGAGCGATTCTCTCTGCCACCGCGCTGATGCGGATCGTATCGGTGACCTCGGCCACCCGCGCCGCCGACCACCATTTCACCATTCGCACCGTCATCATCGCCTTCGCCATCGGCACGGCGACCGGCTTCACGTTGCTCGGCTTCACCGA
>CAWDOW010000029.1:0-50627 GCA_963804015.1 uncultured Pseudomonadota bacterium | reverse complement strand
AAATGGACCTCGGTTCAAGGATGGATATACTGGGATAAGATATGGCCGATGAATCGGGAAATGCCAAAAAAACGCCCACCAAAAATATTGGGAATTTTTGGCAGATACTCCAGGAAATGGATGAAAACGATGAACGCGAGCGGCCTTTTTCAGGGTCATTGGGGTATCCCGGTTTCATTCGAGCAATTTACCATGGCAGAGTGCAAATAGGATTTGAGGATGAAAAATAATAATTTTATGGAGATATGAGACAATGGCCCTTCTAAGTCAAAAGGTTCTGGACAACAGGAGACGTCAGCACGCCCTGGTAACAGCTCATAGGAGGAGAATAAGAGACGAGGTCCTCCCGCACTTATGCAGACGAAAAGAACCTGGTATGAGAGTTCCAGGAAGTAGTAATCGTAAGATCAAAGAGAGATGGCAAGACCAAAACGACGGTCAGAGCTGATCAAGCGCACGCAAAGGCATCATTCATAAGGCCAAGATACTGGCTCATAAGAGGCGAATCCGCAGCGAGATGGCCAATCGGAGGTTAAGTGGGGATATAAATGAATTCTTTGGCGCCGACAAAAAGCCAGAATCTTGCCGATATTGTGGAAAGAATCCTTGACAAGGGCCTGGTGATCAATGCAGATATAGCCGTATCTCTAGCAGGCACAGAGCTTTTGGGCATCAAGATTAGGGCAGTATTAGCATCTTTTGAGACCGCTGCCAAGTACGGCCTGGAGATGCCCGCGGGCACCAATCTGAAAGCACCAGGTTGGAAACATGCAGTCAAACCCAAGGCCTGCTGCCCAGAATGCGGTAACAGAAGAGATGAAGATCAGCTGATCCGGGAGGGCTGTCATATCTGCGGTTGGTCCAGCCCAGCACCTCTGCCCATCATCCGGCCCAGCGTTGGAAATTACGATTGATCTTGGAGGGATACTTATGGTCGAGGACTCAAAAGATAAGGATGCAAGCAAAAATAAAGAGGATGCAGAGAAGATAGCGCGCCTGGAAAAGAGAATCGAAGAACTGGAAAAGGGGTCCCATAAGCAAAGCGGTGATATTCAAATGGGGGGGATAGTGCATAATGTGGTGAGCCAGTTCATCCCCGGTCTGGGGGGAATAATCAAATCCCTGGAAGAGTCCTCACCCGAATTTCGGCAGAGGATTGCCGACACAGACGCAGAAATAAAACACAGGATCGATGTAGGCTGGTCCAGCAAGCCTGTCGTAGACTATCATGTCTCTACCAGGCCGCTAGGCCACGGTCCAGGCCTTGCAGCGAAGAGGGCGGCCCCCCGAACAGAGAGCGTCAGGATGCCCGAGACGGCACCTAAAAGGCAGCCGATAGTGGATGTGATGGAGGGAAAAGACGGTATCACTATCATTGCCGAACTGCCCGGGGTCTGTGAGGAGGAGCTATCGATGAATCTGGAGGGAGATTCTCTGGAGATAACTGCCGGTCAATTCAGCAAAAAGATAGTAATGCCCAGGCAGGCAAAATCCATCATTGAGAAGAGCTTCAAGAACGGCATACTTCATCTCAGGTTAGACTAGGATACTAGGACACCGGAAATGTCGATCAACCTGGATGAAGGAAACCTGAAGGATGGGCTTTTGGGCCTAGTGGTGGCCCTAGTGGAGATCATCCAGGAGCTTTTAGAGCGACAGGCTTTGAGGAGAATGGAGAGTGGCAGTCTCAGCGACTGCGAAATAGAGCGACTGGGCGAGGCCCTCTCTGAATTAACCGAGGCTCTCGCTAAGATAAAGTCGGACAACAACATCGAAGATGCTGTGCAATTGGTTCGGACTGATCTGGATATGGCAGCGGAAGACCTGATAGACAAGTTCCTCAATCCTGCAAGCTGGACTGAAGAAAGCCAAAAAGAGGAGTCCTGAGATATGGTCGACAGAGGCAATTGCCATCACATGGCCGTCAAAACCAGGCCGTATGCCGGCCACATTTATGCCAGATTCCTCCGGCAGGGGCTCTTGCGAGCTGCAGGAAGAGCAAAGGTAGCGAACATGCCTGATCATGAGCTTGATCGGCAGCGAATGGTGGATGTGATGGAGGGAAAGGAGAGTATCACAATCGTTGTCGAACTTTTCGGAGTTCATGCCGAAGATTTGAAGACGGATCTTGAAGGAGATGTTCTAAAAATAGCCGCCGGCCCTCTTCGTAAAAATGTAGTTCTGCCGCGACCGGCTAAATTCATATCATCGAAGAGCTTCAAGAACGGCATACTGGAGCTCAAGGTAGACTAGAACAAGAATGGCGATCAAGGCGATCTATTGGAGAGGAGTTCTGAGATAATGGTAAACGAGGCCAGGTACCTTTACTCAGTTGCCATGACTGGACAGGAAGCCCGGTTGGGCAGCATAGGCATCCAGGAGAATGATGTCTACATAGTACCCTACAAAGATATCGCGGCTATAGTTCATGCCTGCGAGGCAAAACCATATCATACTGAGGACAAAAAGCTGGCCGAGGATTGGGTTTTGGAGCATAGTTATGTAATTGACCAGGCCACAAAGATGTTCGGAACCGTGCTTCCTTTCTCCTTCGATGTCATCATTAAGGGTGATGATGATGCGATTGTAGACTGGTTATGCAGGGACTACGAGAAACTTGCAGGCGAGCTACTGCGCATGCAAGGAACGGCAGAATATTCAATCCAGATCTACTGCGATCATGCTTGTCTGGAAAAACTGGTTTTGGCCAATAATCAGGAATTAGAGGATCTCAAAAGCCGCATTGAAAAAGAGCCGAAAGGAAAAGCCTATCTCCTCAAACGCAATCTGGACCTGAAGCTGAAAAACCAGACATACTCAGAGGCCGGCAAGCTAGCAGAGCAGTTTTTCTCAGAAATCAAGCCTTTGGCGGAAGAGCTGAAGACCAGCGGAAAAGCTCATGGACTGCGGACAAATACAGGGACAAGAAACTTCTCGCAACTTTTTGCTGTAGGGTCTCGGATGAATTCGTGAAAAAGTTGGGCGAGGTCCTTGAGGAGATCAACGGCAAAGAGGGATTCTATGTAAGGTTCACCGGACCCTGGGCTCCTTTCAGCTTTGTCTGTCTCTCGGGGGCAGGATGAACCCGGAAAGAGAGAGCTGTCTGGTCGAGGTTTTGGATCGGCTTCTCAACAAGGGAGCGGTTCTCAACGCCGATATCATCATCTCAGTGGCCGGTATTCCCCTGATCGGCGTGACCCTGAAGGCCATGATTGCCGGCATGGAGACAATGCTCGAGTACGGCATAATGGAAGACTGGGATAAGAGCAGCCGGGAATTGTATGCCAGCCAGGAGACCCATCTCCAGCTCTTTCCGGGCGAGCAGATCCTCTTCAAGACCTTTGGATACCTGCGAGAGGATGGAGGTCTGATAAAATGCTGGGTGCCAGGCATTTGGAATATTACCAGCCAGAGAGTCATTCTCTGGGTCAAGACACCAGGCAAGGTTCTCTTTGAGACGCCATTGGAAAGCCTGCGCATATTAAGAGTGCCTGCCTCTCATGAGGTGAGACGGGAACTGGAATTGATTTATCCGCAGGGCAGCGCGCGGATATCTCTAACCGAGCGAAATGAGTTCGAAGAGGCCCTGGCAGAGGCAGCGAAAGCAATTGCCGCTAAGAGCGAATCCGAACTCCTTTTGATGTGAGCTAAAGCAATTCAAGTGCTTCTCTTCCAGTCTGGCCAACTTTCAATCCCAGCTTCTCTGCAGCGGGATTTGCCTCCTTGACTATGCCCTGCAAGAGGTCCTCGATGGTGAAAATAAAGCTGCCCTGGGCGGGCCTGACCCTGGCTGCCGGGTAGCCGAAGTTGTTTAAAGCAGCGACATCAAAGGCCCCGCATCCCACCATTCCCACATCGGTGACGACGTTGACAAGATTTACCGGTCCAAGAACGATCACATATCCATCTGCCTGCTTTCCGGTTAGCTGCATTTTTATGTGTTCCATACCAGTCCTCCCATTCTCGGATCAATATCTGGACACCATGATTGATAATATGGTCATAATGGGTTATCTCCGAATGTGCATCTCAATAATCAATTATCTTTCGAATCGGTATATCATAACCGTTTCATGATAGCGAAATCGAGAACGTCTCGTAGGTTTCCCAAAAAAGTACACATTTTCCCTTATAATTATAGGAAATTATATAGGGGATTTGTAGACTTTTTATGGAAATCGTCTGAAGTGTCATGGGTGATCTAGAAAAGATCAAAGTCGCGGCATGCAATCACAAACAAGATCGTCACAAGAAGAAAATCAAGTAGACCGGGTAAGCAATAAAAGAGGAAAGATGTAGAATGACCGTCAATGCAGTGAAAGCTCCCGCCTGGAAGGTTGATCCTCAACCGGACCCAGCGACCCGGACACGCCGCCAACGATCTCTCAACCGTTAAAGAAAAAGAGCATCACAGGAAAAGTAATAAATGGTTGCAGCGCGAAAATAATTAAAAAATGTCTGAGGATCTCTCAGGGAAAGGGTAATAGATGAGCATGTCTAAAGGATGGCCAATAGGAGAACTCGCATGACTCTAAAAGTTGAAATCAAGGATAACAAGCTCTTCATAGAAATTGACCTGGAAAAACCAACCCCATCGTCATCCGGTAAAACCCTCGTTGTTGCAAGTACACATGGGAATATCGTTACTACCGCTAAAGTTGATGATAAGCCGATCACCATCGGATTGAATGCTTATATTAAGCCTTGAGCAACCGCAGAGCTGCTCTATACCATATGGCTGGCTAAGGTCGAGATGAAGGTAGGGGGGTTATGTTTCTCGACCATCGGCCCTAGTTTGTGAGCTTTAAGTCGTTGACACGAGATAAAGTATTAGTTTGTAATCAAATCCATCTTTGCCTTTGAGAGTCTTAAGGGTTTTGCCCAGTTCAATAATCCTTAAGACATCAAAGATGAAGTCGCTAAACCATAGCTTGGCCAATGGATGATATTTCTCATCGCTCTCATAGAGAAGATAATTTTCTTATATGTCTGTTTTAATTTTTTAATATAATTGTGATAGTTTTCTATTTCATTATCTAGCCAACTTCTCGTTAATTCTAGAACATTGAATGGACCAGATTTTTTAGACATCAAATCGCCTCCACCTTGCTATTTCCCAGCTCGTCCTCCACCACCAGGAGTGTGTTGTCGAACTGCCCCTGCACGTCGCTGATGTGGCTGATGGCGATGATCTGGGGAAAACGCTCCTCAAGGCTACGCAGCATCTGGATCATCTTCTCCCGGTGTTCCTGGTCCTGGCTGCCGAAGACCTCATCCAAAATAAGGAAGGAGTAGCTCTCTCCGTCCGGCCCAAAACGCATCAGGTACTCGCTTATGGCCACCCGCACAGAGACGGCGATCATGTCGATCTCCCCGCCCGAGTAGCGGGAGATGGGATACCACTCGCCCCCGTCCTCTATCTGGATGTTGAAGTCATCATCGATCTTGAGCAGGCTGTACTTGCCGGATACCTCCTCCAGGATCTCTCCGGCGGATCTGGCGATGTCGTTCTTGACCCGGATCAGGACCTGATCCATGAAGCTGTTGACCAGGCTTCGAGTCACCTCCACCACCTCTAGCCTTTGGCCTACCAGGGCAGCCTTCTTCTCCAGTTCCTCTTTCCTCTGTGCTTCCTGAACAAGTCTCTTCCTGGCGGCCAGGAGTACGCCCATCTGCACCTGCCGTCTCGGAAACCAGCCTTGCGGGCCGCTTCCAGCTCGCCTTCGGCGTGGGCAAGCATGGATTTCGCCTTTTCGTGCTCCTGCGGGCTGTATGCCAGGGCGGACAGATTCTGCCTGCACTCCATAAGATCCAAATTGAGCTTTTGCTGGGCCTCCCTGGCTGCTGCCAGCCTCTCTTTTGCCTCGGTCTCGCCTGCCATGGTGAGGCGAATCGTTTGCGCTTCCTTCTCCGATGCACCCAGCTCTTTCTTCTCCTTGGAGAGTGCCTCAAACTCTCTTGGATCATAGCCCAGATCTCTTTGCGAGATATGCAGAGCCTTGAGCGCCAGGTCGAGCCTTTCGATCTCTTGCTCTTGTCTTTTTATCCTTTCATTTAAGGCGGGAATTTGTGCCACCCTCTCCGATAGAGAAAGGAAACGATCGTGCAGCGGCTTGAGAGTGGCCTCGCTTTTTCTGGCTTCCAGGTAATCAGATTCAGCATAGCCCAGGGCCTGTATCTCCAAGGCGAGTTGTCCCTGCCTCTGCTCTATATCAGCCAGCTCTTTCTGCCGCAGGCCAATCTCGCTTTCCAGTCCCGGCAGATCCTCCAGCCGCCGGGATAGAGCCGCATGCTCCATAACCAACGAGGTGAGGGCCTTCAGGGCCGCTTCCACCTCGGCAAGCTTTCCGGCATCAAAGCTGACTGATCCCAGGCCATCGATCTTGGTCGTGAGATCCCCTATCTCGGATTGCAGCTCGTGCATCTGCATGGCCTGGCCTCTCAGCTGCGCTTGCAGAGCCGAGCGCCGGCTCTTTTGGGCATTGATTTCATCAAAAGCCGCTCGCAGATTGCTCCTCGACCTGGTCGCCCCCTCAATCTTCTCGGTCTGAGCAGCAATTCCGGCAGCGAGCTTTTCCTTCTCCGCCATCGCATTGGCAGCAGAATCTTCATACTTCTTGATGAGCAGATCGCGCTGGCCTTCCAGCGGCCGCTCACAAGTGGGGCAGAGCCCGCGCTCCAAACGCCATAACCTTTTTCATAGATCGCAGCGCCTCCGCATGGGCAAGCTCTGCTGCCCTGTAGCTTCCCCTCAATTCTGCCAGGACGAGGGTTAGCTCGCTGACGAGCTGATCCAGATCCTTATCCTGACGGCGTAGCTGTGCCTCCCTATCCTCGATGCTTTGCAGGTTCTCCATCTCAGCGCGCGCTACTGCCGCCTCCCCCTTCAGCCTGGCCAGCCGCTCACTCCAGAACCTTCCTTCGCGCCAGCAGCCCGTCCTGCTCCTTTTGCAGCTCTCTTTGCTGGACTATCTCTGCCAGCTCGATCTTGCACCTCTTTTCTCCTCCTGCGGGCTGGATGCAATCTCCTTAAGCCGGGACTCTGCAATGTGAAGATCATCAACCATTTTTTTCGTGCGAGGGAGGCTAGCTGCGATCGCTTGCTCTCTGATTGCATCCTCCTTTTGCCGAGCCTGCATCTCGCCATACCTATCCCGAAGGGCCTCCAGAGCGAGAAGCTGGACCTGCAGCTTTGTATGCTCCTCCTCTTGGGGCAAAAGCCCCTCTAGTTTTGCTGCATCTTTTTCCAGTTCATGAAGGCTTCTTTGGCTTTCAGCGAACGCTTTTTTTTCGCCCAGGATAGCTGCCTCCTGAGCGGCTGCACGCCGAGCGGTCTCCTCATAGACCACTCTTTTGGGCTGCAAAATCTCCAGCCGATCCCTAATGCCGGCCAACCTATCCAACCTGCGCTGAAGATCAGATAGCCTCTTTTTGCAGGCATCGATCTCCAAGAGCCGCTTCTCAGTTGCTTTTGCGGCATCTTTCAGCTCTCGGTCTGCCACCTCCAGGCTCTTCACTTGCTCGGAAAGAATGCCATGGCGGTGCATCTTCTCGGCCATGGCCTCCAGCTCTTGCCGTCTCATCTTTGCGATATCCAGAAAGCCCGCCCTGCTGCTCTCTGCTTCTTGCAGGACTTTTTCCCCGGTTTGAATCTGCAAAGAGGCATTCTCCAGCCGGACCTCTACGTCTTCAGTCTCGGCCAGTGCTCCCGCCAGCCAGCTTTTCTTCTCCTCCAGGGAATCGCGATCGGCTTTGATCTGCATTATGGCATTTTCCTTGATGTCTTCCAGTCCCAGGAGCTTGAGCAGATATTCCCTTTTTCCCATTCCGCCCTCTTTGAGCAGATTGTCCAGGTCTTTTTGCCGGGCGTAGAAGGTCTTCATGAAGTCCTGATAGCTGATATTCAGGATTTCCTCAAGCCTTCCATCCACCTCTTTGCTTCCGGTGGCAGTCCTTTGCCCATCCAGCTCCAAAAAGGCCTCTGCCATCAAGCCCTTTCCTTTCATGGCCCGGTAGATGACCAGCTCCCGCTGGCCCTGGTGGGACGCAGGAAAAGACTTTGCACATGATTGCGTTATTCGGTGGCTGGCCGGGGCGCTATTTGCTCAGAAGGTACTTCGTCACAAGTCGAGCAAGACGTCGTTTCAGGTGACTTTCTGGGTGACGGTGCTGATTAACTGCGCGGTGCTGGGCTGGTTGCTGACCCTGGTGGTGCACTGGCAATGCGCTCTGTCGTGGCTGCAGTTGACACTGCCTACGTAAAGGGAAAATCCAGTCTGGTCAGGGAGGAGATTTCCCGTGAGCACAGGCGAACGATCAAGGAGCCAAAAGGCAACTAGCCGATCCCCGCAAGTTGATTTCGATTTTGAGCGTTTTTTCCGGTTCACCGTAAGACTCGGCTTCACCGACCAGCTCTGGCTGATCGTGGTGCTGACGGTGTTCACCGCGTTTTCGCATACACCGGCGATGGCGTTGCTCGACGCCTATGCCTTGCGCGGCCTGAAAGCGCGCGGGCGCGCCTATGGCCCGGTACGGCTGTGGGGCTCGGCGGCTTTCATTTTCGCCAATCTTGCCGCCGGCCTGGCCTTCGACATCATCGATACCCGCGATCTGATCTGGCTGCTTTCGGCCTCCGCGATCGCGACCGCGATGGCGGCGACCTGGCTGATGCCGCTGCCGCAGCCGGCGCCGCTCCCGGATCATGCGCAAGCGTCGCGGCCGCTCTGGCGCAATCCGTCCTTTCTCGCCATCGTGGTTGCGGCGAGCCTCGTGCAATCGAGCCACGCGGTCTATTACGGCTTCTCGACCATCGGCTGGAAGGCGGCGGGCTTCGACGGAGTGGCGATCGGCGCGCTCTGGGCGCTGGGTGTGATCGCGGAAATCGTGCTGTTCGCGCTGTCGGGCCGGCTGCCGCCGTCTTTCGGCGCGGTGCCGCTGCTGCTGCTTGGTGCCATCGGCGCGGTCCTGCGCTGGACCGCGATGGCCTTCGATCCGCCGGGCTGGACGCTGCCGTTTCTGCAATGCCTGCACGGCCTGTCGTTCGGCGCCTCGCATCTCGGCGCCATCGCCTTCATTGCGCATGCGGCGCCGGAAGGCCGCGGCGCAACCGCACAGGGCTATTTTTCGGTGATGCAGGGCATCACGCTCAGCGGCTGCATGCTGCTCGCAGGCTTTCTCTACGAGCGTGTCGGCATGCTGAGCTATCTGCGCGATGGCGCTGACCGCGCTGGTCGGAGGTTTGATCGCGGCGGCGGTCTGGATGCGGCAGTCCGCGTCGCGCAACTGAAGGTTCAGTGGCAGACCGGATACATCGACATCAGTTCCGGGCCGGACAGGATCAGCATCTGGGGCTTGAGGCCGCCGCGCTTCTTCAACCACGCGCGGACCTGGCCCGGATAGAGGTCCCACAATGCCTTGGTTCCGGCCTGGCTCAGCACCGGCCTGCCGTCGGCACCGGGATTCCACGCCGCATGAAAGCCGAGTTGCGCGCGCCGTGTCACGCAGATGCGATCGCGCGGCATGACGCCGAGCACGATGGTGCAGGCGGACAGGCAGGGCCCGTCGATGACCACGTTCTGGCCGGAATTGCGCAGGCTGACATAGGCATCGAGATAGGGGCCGATCTGGCCGCCCTTGTCGTTTGAAATTCGCATTGCATGTGCTTCGGCACCAAAAAGCGCCGCGAGCATCGCCCCCGCGAGCAAAGCCCGGAATTTCATACCGCCGACCTCCCCGTCCCTGCGGGCCGTTCGCGCGCGATCAGCAAAAGAACCGGTTTTGCGTAGATCGCGCGCTAACTTATTGACTTGGCGTATGAACTTTCGACGACGCAATCTTGCGTCGCCGGTTCATACGCGTGTCAAAAGCTAGACGGGAATTCGGCGGAAAGCCAAGCGGAAAAAATCTCATGCGATCACGCCTGCGATATTGCCAGGCGGCTGTTGCAAATGCGCACGCGAGGCTCGTCAGGCTTTTCGGGTCGAGGCGAGGGCGGAACGCAATGCCTGTTCGAGGTCGTGGCTGGCGAACGGCTTCTGCAGGATCGGAACATCTTGCAGCGGCTGCGGTATCGAGGTCGTGCCGTAGCCGGTGGCGAAGACGAAGGGGAGTTTTCGCATCCGCAATGCATCCGCTATGGCGAAGGAACGCTGGCCGGCGAGATTGACATCGAGAATTGCGGCGTCGAAGGCTAGCGTCTGCGCCTTGGAAAGCCCGTCCTCGAAGCGGGAAGCAAGGGCTACGACGACACAACCCATGTCGGCGAGCGTGTCCTCGATCAGCATCGAGACCATCAACTCGTCTTCAATCACCAGGATACGCCGCCCTATCAGGTCGGGCGCCGAAACTTCCATTTGGTCAAACCTCGTGCGCGCCCGCCGCGTCCGGCCGGTCGCGACCGCATCATCTAGCTGCGCCCGCGACCTCGTGAAGTGGCGCGTCGATCGAACACATCACGCCATCGGTGGCGAAGTCCAGACGCACGTCGCCGGCGAGATCCTGCGACAGCCCGCGCTCGACCAGCCGCGAACCGAAGCCGCGCCGCCCGGGCGGTTCTACTTTCGGTCCGCCGGTTTCGGCCCAGCGCAGCCGGAATCGCTGCGGCTTGCGGCGTCACCTTCCATTCGATATCGATGCCGCCGGTATGGTTGGAAAGCGCGCCATATTTGACGGCGTTGGTGGCGAGTTCGTGCAACGCAAGCGACAACGCCAGCGCCGCCTTTGGCTGCAGGATCAATTCGGGACCGTCGATACGGAATCGGCCGGCTCCGGACTGGCCGCGATAGGCGGCTATCGCCTGGTCGATCACCTCGCGTACATCGGCGCCTTCCCAATGCTGGCGCGTCAGCACATCATGCGTCTTCGACAAGGCGATCAGCCGCGCTTCGAACGCCTTGCGGCCTTCCGCAATGGAAGGCGCGCTGCGCAAGGTCTGAACCGCGAAGGACTGCACGGTGGCGAGCGTGTTCTTGACCCGGTGGTTGAGCTCGTCGACCAGCAGCCGCTGGCGCTTCTCGGCGGTCTTGCGCTCGGTGATGTTCTGCACGAGCTTGACCAGATGCAGCGGCCGGCCGGCATCGTCGTGCGTGAGCGAAACGCTGTTCTGCACCCAGATGGTCGAACCGTCCTTGCGCCGGTAGCGCTTCTCGATCACGAAGCTCGATGCGCTTCCTGCCAGCAGTTCGTCGATATGCGCCTGCATGGAGGCGCAATCGTCGGGATGCGTCAGGCTTGCTGAATCGCGCGACCGCAACTCCTCGCCGCTATAGCCGCTGATCTCGCTGAAGGCGTCGTTGGCCTCGATAAAGCGTGCGTCCGGCGTCAGGATTGCGACGCCGACGGCGGAGGAGTTGAAGACCGCGCGCAGCCGCTCCTCGCTTTCACGCAAGGCCTCCAGGGCGGCGCGACGGCTGGTCTCGGCATCTGTCCGTTCCAGACTGAAGCCGAGCTGGCGCGCCACCGTGACCGCGAGCTCGATGGTTTCGCGGTCGAATGCGCGCGGCGCGTCGTAATAGGTCATGAACTTGCCGATCGTCTCGCCATGCGAGGTGATCGGAATGAATGCGAGCGCCTGGATTCCTTCGGCGCGGATGGTCTCGCGCAAGTCGTCCGGCAGATCGGCCTTGTCGACATCGTCGATGAAGATCGGCTCGGGATTGCGCTCGCCGGCCTGCCATGGCGAATGGCCGTCCACGGCTTTGCGATAGCCTTCCGACAGCCCGCGCCAGGCGACGAAGCGCATCACGCCGGCATCGTCGAAGCGCAGGATCGAGGCGGAGCGGCAGCCGAGCGTGTCGAGGATCGCATCGAGCGCGGCATCGTAGATGTCCGGCAGGGAACTGGCGCGATACAGACTGTCGGTGAAGCGATACAGCGCCGTTTGCTCCTGCGCGCGCCGACGCACCGCATCTTCCGCGGTTTTCAGCGAAGTCACGTCGACCAGCGTATTGATGGCGCCGATGACGGAGCCGGTCGAGTCGCGAAGCGGGCGCGGAAAAGCGAGGAAAGAAATGCGCGTGCCGTCCTTCCTCTCGCAGACCGCCTGCGCCCCTGAAATCGGGCGCTGCTCCTTCAGTGCGGTCGCCATCGGGCATTGGTCATGCGGGAGCGGGGTTCCATCCGGCCAGAACAGTCGCCAGGAACCGCACCATTCGTCCGAGCCAAGTTTCGGTCGGTGGCCCCAGAGCCGGGCCGCGGCCTCATTGTAGAAGGTGATGCGGCCGGCGGCGTCGGTCGTATAAACGGCGGTGGGGAGGGCCTGCAGCAATTCATGATCTTGCGTCAGCGCTCCGCCTTGTGGGTAGGGCGAAGCCGATTTCAGCGCTGATTGCATCGATTATCGGTTCCTGAAGGGTGCCCCGGACGGCCTACAAGCCGGGGCTGGCGCGGCGCTAGCCGCTCCCAACGCCTTGGATGGCCTGTGGTTCCGGCTGGCGGCGAAAATTTCAGCCCCAAAGTGCAGGTTCTGGCGGGTGGACCTCGCTGCCATCATAGCGCAGTCCATGTGGGCGATCGCGTGCCAGCAACAATGGTCCGTCGAGATCGACGAAGCGGGCGCGTTGCGCGATCAGCATGGCGGGCGCCATCGACAGCGAGGTTGCGACCATGCAGCCGGCCATGATCTCAAGCCCGAGCCGTTCGGCTTCGTTCGCCATGACGAGCGCCTGGGTGAGCCCGCCGGTCTTGTCGAGCTTGATATTCACCGCATCGTATTTGCCGACCAGCAGCGGCAGCGAGACCGCGATCATGGGCGCTCTCGTCCGCGCAGACCGGAACTGCGCGCTCGATCTTCGCAAGCATGTCGTCGGCGCCTGCCGGCAGCGGCTGTTCCACCAGGGTGACACCGGCACGCGCGCAGGCTTCGAGATTCTTTGCAAGGTTGCCCGCGTTCCAGCCTTCATTCGCATCGACGATCAGTTGCATGTCTGGAACCGCAGCGCGGACGGCGGCGATCCGGTCCGGATCGCCGTCCGACGCCGAGCTTGATCTTCAGCAGCGGACGCGACGCGGCCTTGCGCGCGGCCTCCGCCATCGCTCTCGGGCGTACCGAGCGAAATCGTGTAGGCCGTGGTCAGCGCATGCGGAGCGGGCAGCCCCGCGAGCTCGTGAACCGGCTTTCCGGTCTGCTTGGCTTCCAGGTCCCAGAAAGCGCAATCGAGCGCGTTGCGGGCGGCACCGGCGGGCATCGCCGCTTGCAGGAGTCGTCGCGGGTCCAGCCCTGCGCGACCTTTTCGACCAATCCCTCGAGCAAAGCCGCTACGGCCTCGGTGCTTTCGCCATAGCGGGCATAGGGAATGCATTCGCCGCGGCCCGAGACCCTATTTGGGAACCCGCCATCCGACAATTCCGCGACCACCACCTTGGCCTCGGTCTTGGCGCCGCGGCTGATGGTAAATTGTCCCGCGATGGGCCAGCTTTCGATGCGGACGGAGAGCTTCGGGCCGGTCGGATTAACCATGATTTAAGGCTTCGTTAAGGAGTTCTCGACAGTCCGCAACTCTCTGTTAAGTATGTGAGGGAAATGCGGTTTTTCACAAGGCACCGCAGCGGTTCCTGCGGGTGCCGTGACCGTCCGGGGCATACGGGACGGGGAGTATGATGAGTGTAGCAGCGTTGCTCACCGGCACGGTCAGCGGCGAGAGGCTTGACCTCGCCGCGGCCGGGGATTGGACGGCGGATCACGCCGACGCCCTCGAAAAGCAGGTGGTGCAGGTGACCCCGGCCCAGCCGGGATCGATCAAGACCCTTCGTATCGACATGCGCGGCGTCGCCAAGCTCGACACCTATGGTGCCTGGCTGCTCGAACGGCTGTTGCGCGGCTCGCGGGAGCAGGGCGTCCAGGCGGATGTGGTCGGTTTGCCCGACCAGTTCCGGGTGATCGTCGACACCGTCCACCAGACCGCAGAACTTCCGGATCCGGAACGGCTGCGAAAGCAGACCATCACCGATTGGCTGGAGAGCGTCGGCGAGAATGTCGCCGAAGTTGGCAAATCGGCGGCGCTTGTTCGTCCAGATGCTGGGTGCGGTGACGTTCGCGGCGCTCCGCGTATTGTGGCGTCCGCGCACGTTCCGCTTCACCTCGATGGTGCACCAGATCGATCTGGTCGGCTGGCGCGCGGTGCCGATCATTCTGCTGATCACGTTCCTGATCGGCGCCATTCTGGCGCAGCAGGGCATTTTCCATTTCCGCAAATTCGGTGCCGACATTTTCGTGGTCGACATGGTCGGCATCCTGACCTTGCGCGAGGTCGGCGTGCTGATCGTCTGCGTCATGGTCGCGGGCCGGTCCGGAAGCGCGTACACGGCCGAACTCGGCTCGATGAAGATGCGCGAGGAGATCGACGCGCTGCAGACCATGGGCTTCGATCCGATCAGCGTGCTGGTGCTGCCGCGCATTATCGCCCTGATCATCGCGGTGCCGATGCTGACTTTCCTCGGCGAAATGTCGGCCCTGTACGGCGCCGGTCTGGTCGCCTCGCTCTACGGCAACATTCCGCCCGAAGTGTTCCTGAACCGGCTGCGGGAAGTGATCTCGATCGACCATTTCATGGTCGGCATGATCAAGGCGCCGTTCATGGCGCTGGTCATCGGCATCGTCGCCTGCGTGCGCGGCCTCGACACCAAGGGCAGCGCGGAATCGCTCGGGCATGCAGACCACCAATGCGGTGGTGCAGTCGATCTTTCTCGTGATCGTGCTGGACGGCGTGTTCGCGGTGTTCTTCGCGGCGATCGACAAATAAGAGACGGGCCGAACACGATGTCGATCACCGATACCGGCTTCAATATTCTCTCGCTCTTCGAGGATGAAGAGGCTGCAAAACTCGACATTTCGCAGGACATCGCGCTGCGCGTGCGCAACCTGCAGGTCAATTTCCGCCGCCAGAAAGTCCTCAAGGGCGTGAATTTCGACGTCAAGCGCGGCGAAGTTCTGGGCTTTGTCGGCGCTTCCGGGGCCGGCAAGTCGGTGTTGTTGCGCACCATGATCGGCCTGATTCAGCCGAGTGCCGGAACCATCGAGGTGTTCGGCCAGGAATTCTCCAAGGCCAAGGAACTGCGCGAGCAACTGATCGAGCGCCATTGGGGCATCCTGTTCCAGCACGGCGCCTTGTTCTCGGCGCTGACGGTGCGTCAGAACGTGCAATTCCCGATGCGCGAATATCTCGACCTGTCGCCGCGCCTGCTCGACGAGGTGGCGGCCGCAAAGCTCAAGATGGTCGGCCTGCCTCCGGAAGCGCTGAACAAAATGCCGTCGGAATTGTCCGGTGGCATGATCAAACGCGTGGCGCTCGCGCGCGCGCTCGCGCTCGATCCGGCGATCGTGTTCCTGGACGAGCCGACTTCCGGCCTCGATCCCATCAGCGCGGGCGAATTCGACAATCTGATCAGGACCTTGCAGCGCACTTTGGGTCTGACCGTTTTCATGGTAACCCATGACCTCGACTCCCTGCATTCCGTCTGCGACCGGATCGCCGTGCTGGCCGATGGCAAGGTGATCGCAGCAGGGCCGATGTCGACCATGCTCGCCTCGGAACATCCGTGGCTGAAGGCTTATTTCCGCGGCAAGCGCGGGCGCGTCGGCGCAACGATGTGATGTGAGGTTGGCGTATGGAAACCAGGGCTAATTACATTCTGATCGGCTGCTTCTCGCTTGCGGTCATCATGGGTGCGTTCGGCTTCGTCTATTGGTTCCATCATGTCGGCGGAACCGGCGACCGCACGAGCTACCGCGTGGTGTTCCAGGGCCCGATCGGCGGATTGCGCTCCGGCGCGTCGGTGACCTTCAACGGCATCCGGGTCGGCGAGGTGACCGATCTTTCGCTCGATCCGAAGGATCCGAAACAGGCGCTCGCCACCATCTCGATCAATACCGATACGCCGGTGCGTGCCGACACCGAAGTCAGTCTCGATTCGCAGGGGCTGACCGGTATCGCCGTGCTGGCCTTGCGCGGCGGTTCGGCGAGCGCCGGCCCGCTGACCGCCAAATCCGGCGACATTGCCGCTGCTGACCGCCGGCTCGAGCGCATCGCAGGACATGATGGCGGCCGCGCGCGATGTTGCGCGCCGCATCGATGCGGTGCTGGTCGAGAACCAGCAGGCGATGAAGAACTCGCTCAAGAATATCGAAACCTTCACCGACATGCTGGCGAAGAATTCGGATTCGCTGTCGAAGTCGGTGCGCAATATCGAGACCTTCACCGACGCGCTGGCGAAGAATTCCGAAAAGATCGACCGCATCCTCGGTCAGCGTCGACGGCTCTGCTGGCGGAGAAGGGCGATGTGCCGGAGGCGGTGCGCGCCTTCAAGGTGCTCGCGGAAAATCTCGACAAGAGGCTCGACGGCCTGATCGTCGACGGACGCCGCACGCTCAACACCGTCGACCGCGCGGTGCGAAATTTCGACGAGAATCCCTCGCGCATCATCTTCGGCGGCGGCAGGCCCTCGACCGGCAGCACCCAGCAGCGGCCGGCCGTTGGGGGCGGTCCAATAGACAACGCCGAATTCTCGTACGCCGCATTCGGTCCTTCGAGTCGCGGCTGCAACGCGGCTATGAGCAATGCCGGCGGTCGAACCGCGATCGTGCATCCGATCGGCCACGGCCTTCGGTATCGTGCCGATTGTTGCGCCGGCCTCGAAGGCGGGCGGAAATGGCGAAGTATCGACGGTTGCGGAGCATCCGGGCTCACGGTCCCGGCGCTCTATTTCGCGACTGGCACAGTTGGCGGCAAGCCGCCGTGTCGTCATTCAGCGCATCGGCGTCGAGCGGATCGCCGCGGATGGCGCGACGGCGGATCGACTATCTGCACGACCGCAGGTGTTGCAACGATGTTGAGGATTCCGCCGACGTTGTATTCGAGCGAGCGGCTTCGGCCGCATTCATGCGCCGTTGGCTGGCAATTGACCAAGGACCAGATTACGCAGCTCGATGCTGCGAGCGCGGTAACGCCGGCCTATCCTTGCTGGTATCAGCGCGAATTACAGCCGAGCGCAATCCGCCTCCGGTCCAGGCGACGCCGGAAACAAAAAGGGCGCGTCGCGGACGCGCCCTTTTTTCATTTCTCAGGAGACCAAAATCAGTCGAAGCGGCCGGAGGCGTGCGCCAGCAGCGTATAGACCTTGCCGGTCTCCGAGGTGAGATAGGTGCGCACCATCGCCTGGCCGCCGCGCTCGTCGCGCGAGACGTCTTCCAGCAGCCGTTCGAATTCCGCGAGATAACGGTCGACCGTCGCCGTGGAAATTGCGATCGGCGCGATAGCGATTGCGGATGTCGTCGAACACGCGCTGGCCATGCGGCGTATAGAGCTGGCGCGTGAAGGCGTTGCGCTCGCCCGCATTGTAGCGGTCCCACATGTCGACCGCGGCATTGTGATCGACCAGGCGCGCGATATCGACCGACAGCGCGTCGAGCGAATCGAGCGAGGGACGCTGCGGCGGGGCGGGAGGTGCCTGATGCCCGCGCGGCGGCTGCCGGTCCGTGGCCGCCGCGATGGGCCTCGTCGCCGCCGGCGCGATGCAGGAGGTCGGAGAGCCAGCCGCTCTGGTTGGGGCCGCCTTGCGGCTGCGCGGGAGCATGCGGCGGCGGCATATCCGGGCGGCGCTGCATCGGCTGCGGAGCCGGCGGAACGTTCATCGGCTGCGCCGGCGGATGGTCGGCATGGCGCGGCTGCGAGCGCGCAGCCGGCTCGCTGCGTCCGCCGCCGACCACGGTCAGCATGGGTTCCTGGCCACGCCGCGGCTCGGCGACTTCGATATTGCGGCCATGCCGGCTGACGATGCGATTGAGCTCGGCCAGCGCCTCGATCTGGTCGACCACGACGCGGCGCATCTGGGCGGTGGCCTCCGCGGTCTCCTGCGGCAATTCGAGAATGCCGCGCTTGAGTTCGTTGCGGGTATGGTCGAGCTGCGACTGCATCTCGGACGCCATTTCCTTCATGCCCATCAGGACGTCGGCGAAGCGATCCGCCGATTGCCGGAAGATCGCGTCGGTCTCGCCGATCGACTGCTCGTAGATCGAGCGCATCACTTCGCTGGTGCGCTGGCGCTCCTGCTCGGTGGTCTCGCGAACGAGTTCGAATTGCTCGGCGATCGAGCGGGTGCCGCCGCTGGAGGCCTCGGCGATCATGCGGCCGATCTCGCGCGCGCGGGTCTCGGCGCCTTCCAGCGATTGATCGAGCAGCGTGGTGAAGCGCTGCAGCCGCTGGTCGAGGTCTTCGGTCTTGACGTCGAGGGCGGCGACCAGGGTTTCGAGCGCCGCGCGCCGTTCGTTCACGACTTCGTCGGTGCGGACATTGCTGGTCTGGATGGCCGCCACGACCTGCGCGAGCGATTGGCCCTGCTGGTCGAATTGCTGGGCGAGCCCCGACAGGTTCTCCAGCACATTCGCGGTCTCGGTGTTGAAGGAATTGACATGCGCGTTGATCTGCTCGCCGGCGGCGCCGCTGCGCGCGGTGACGTCGTTCATCACATTGGCGAATTCCGTGACCCGCTTGGTCAGATTGCTCTCGATCGCCGACATGTTCTCGTGCGCGCCGGTCAGCACTTCATGCAGGAGCAGATTGGCCTCGCGCATGTGCTCGAACAGGGTGGTGGATTCGCTGCGCAGCTTGGTCTGCGTCTCCATGATCTGCGCGACCGATTCCTGCGCGGTGCGCTGCAGCACTCGGCGCTTCGCGCGACGGCGAGCGTTTCCTGGGTGGTGCGCTGCGATGCCGCGAGTACTTCCTGGGTGGTGCGCTGAGAGACGGTGAGCGCTTCCTCCGTGGTGCGCTGCGATTGCGCGAGCGCGTCGCGGGTCTGGTCCTGCAGAATGCGCAGCGTCTCCGTCACCTGGCTGGTCGCGGTCTCGCCGGCATCGTTGATCTGGCGCGCCAGCTCGTTCGAATTGTCGAGCATGGTGCGCGTGAAGTCGAAGCCCTTGCTCTCGATCGCGCTGACCGCGGTCTGGGTCGCGCGCTGCACCTCGCCGGTGAATTCCCGGCTCTTGTTGGAGAGCGCCTGCAGCAGGGTGCTCGAATTCACGTCGAGGATGCGGGTCATCTCGCCGGCGCGCGCGGAGACGGCGGCGGCGATCTCGTCCGCCTTGCCGACAAAGCCGCGTGCCACCTCGGCGCTGACGCTGAGCAGGGTGCGCTCGACGTCGCTTGCATTCTGCTTGAGCGCCCCGCCGATACCGTTGGTCACGACGCCAAGGACACGCTCGACCTCGGTTGCGGCATTGCGCATGGACTCGGTCGATGCATTGGCGAGCGAAGTCAGCGAGCGTTCCGCCTCGCCGGTATTGATGCGCACGGATTCGGCAAGCTCGGCGAGCCGCGCATTGAGCGCGTCGGCGGCCGACCGGGTGCGGGTCTCGACCTGGTTGGTGACCGCATCGGCGCGGTGGACCAGCAGGTCGGCGGCGGCCTGGCTGCGCAATTCGATCTGCTGGGTGATCTTGTCGCTGCGCTCGGCGAACGCGTCGGCGGCGCCGCGGGTGCGCGCATCGAGATCCGCGGTCATTTTCTCCGCGCGATCGGCGAGGAAGTCGCTGGCGATCTTGGTGCGGCTTTCGATCGCGGACGCGGCGTGCTCGCCGCGCTCGGTGAGGAAATCGCCGGCCAGCTTGGCGCGGCCTTCGACCGTGGCTGCGACCTGTTCCACCCGCTCGGCGAGAAGCTGGGCGGCAGTGCCGGTCTTGCTTTCCACTTGCTGGGTGACCTGGGCGATCCGCTCGACGAGAAGCTGGGCGGCGGTGCTGGCCTTGCTTTCCACTTGCTGGGTCGCCTGGCCAATCCGCTCGGCCAGAAGCTGGGCCGCGGCTCCGGTTCGGCTTTCCGCCTGCTGGGCAGCCTGCTGCGACCCGCTCGGAGAGCAGCTCGGCGGCAGCGCCGGTCTTGCTTTCCACTTGCTGGGCAGCCTGCGCGGCGCGTTCGGTCAGAAGCTCGGCAGCACCGCCGGTCTTGCTTTCGATCTGCTGGGTAACCTGGGCGATCCGCTCGGCGAGCATATCGGCGGCGGCGCGGCCGCGCGTCTCAAGCGCCTGGGTCACGGTCTCGGTACGGCCGATCAGCAATTCCTCGAAGCGGCCGATGCGGGTGTCGAGCGTGCCGGCAATTTCCTGCGCGCGATTGCCGAGCGTGGAATCGATCTCGGCGCTCTTGGCGGAAAGCTGTTCGGTGAGCGCGGAGCCGCGCGCATTGATGGTGTTGGTGACCTGTTCGATGCGGCCGTCGAGCGCCGCAACCACTTCCTTGCCGCCCTCGGCAAGGTTCTTGGCGATTTCCAGAACGCGCGCGCCGAGCGCATCGTTCAGCGTCTGGGTGCGGCTGTCGAGCGCTTCCTGGAAACGGACCAGGCGCAGATCGAGCGCGTCGGTGATTTCGCCGGTCTTGCCGCCGATGCGCTGGTCGAAATTGTCGATGCAGGAGCGCATGGTGTCGGTGACGGTCTGGGTGCGGTCGCCGAGCCGCTCGACCAGTTCGGCGCCATGCACCTTCACGGTGCGGTCGAACTCGCCGAGATGGCGGGTGATGAGATTTCCGAGCGTGGAGGAATCGTTGGAGATGCGTTCCGCCAGCGCTGCGCCGCCTTGCGTGAACATTTCCTCGAACGATACCAGCCGCGCGCCGAGCATTTCCTTCAGCGCATCGCCATGGGTGCCGATGGTGGAGGCGATGGTGTCGGCGGAGTCGCGGAAGGTATCCATCACCTGGTCGCTGCGCGCGAGAATGGTCTCGGTGATGGCGGAGCCGGTCTGTTCCATCTTGGCGACGACATCGCCGCCGCGCAGGCTGAGATCGAGCAGGAGCGAATCGCCGGTCGCCTTCAGGGTCGAATTCACGTCCTCGCCGCGCAAGGCGATGTTCTCGGCGGCCTGCGCCGAGATCTGCAGCAGCCCGTTGGTGACTTCCTGAGCGCGCTCGCTCATCAGCTCGGTGATGGTGCTCGGACGCTGCGAGAAGTCGTTGGTGACGTTGGCGAGCCGAAGCTGCATCATCTCCATGAGGTTCTGCGACAGGCCGTCGAATTCCTCGGCGACGTGCTCGGTCTTGAACGACATGCTGGTATTCAGCCGCTCGGCGGCGGCGTCGATGGCGCTGGTGGTGGCGATGCCGGATTGCTCGATCGAGGCCGAGGCATTCTGGCTGATGGCCTCGACCGCCTGCGCGGTTTCCTGCGCGGTCTGCTCCAGGCGCTGTGCGGTTTCCTGCGCGGTGCGCTGCAGCGTCTCGATGATTTCGCCGCCGCGCTCGCCGAGCTGCGCCAGCATCTCGTCGCTGATGCGATTGAGCGCCGCGCTGATGTGGTCGCTCTTCTCCGACAATTCGCGGGTGATGCCTTCGGTCGCGGTCGCAACCTGCTGGGCGACCTGGTCGCTGATGCCGGTGATGTCCTGGTTGAGATCGAGATGCACGCCGGTGATGGCGTTGCGCACCTGTTCGGCCTGGCCGATCAGGTTGTCGCGCTGCGAGGCGAGATCGTCGAGCAGGCTGCGGATGCGCACTTCGTTGTCGTTATAGGCGCGCTCCAGCGCCGAGACTTCGTTCTGCACCAGCACTTCGAGTTCGGCGGCACGCGCCAGCGCGCGCTCGACGCCGTCGCCCATCGCCGCCACTTCGCGGCGGATGGCCTGGCCGACGGTGACGATGGATTCGCGCGCGACGCCTTCCGGCTCGGACAGCCGCAGCGCCACCTCGCTCATCGATTGCGCCAGCGCCTGCATCTCGCGCGAGCGCGCGATCATGTGCGCGACCGCGAAGAAGAAGCCGACCGGCGCCACGAAGGTGACCACCAGCGCGAGCAGCACCGGCGCAAAATGTTGCGACAGCAGCGACAGGAACGGGATCATCAGGATCAGCGCGAACACGACCCACACCGCCGAGGCGACGGCGGCGCCGATGTAGAGGGTGCGCGAGGAGGGCGTGCGGGTGTTCTGCAGGATCTGGCCGACCGATTTCCAGTCGTCATTGGCGGGCCGGCCGGGCTCTACGTCGGCTTCGATTTCCGGAATGAAGGTATCATTTTCCGGCTGTGCCGCAGCCGGCTGGCGCGGTTCGACGGCGGGGGTCGGCGCCGCGGCGGCTGCCGCAGGCTTGCGGGGTTCGGCAGCGGGCTTGCGCGGCTGCTCCGGTGCGGGCGCGGGCTTGGACGCCGCCGCCTTCATCTCGGCATCCCTGACGTTCAGCGCTTCCTGGATCGCCGCCATGGCGGCATCGGTTGCGTCCTGCGCCTTCTTCGGATTATTCGCCATCGCCGCCTCACCCTGACACTACAAACTGACCGCGGAACGGGACTTTTTCGGTACTTTGCCGCACCGCAAACCGAGTACGCCCAGCGTCAGCGCCGCTGGTACTTCAGCGGGCCGCACCCGGTAACTGCCTTCGCCGCAGGAGCCATCCTATCGGCTTGGCGGACCGAATAAAACATCGGGTTTTAAGCGCTTTTTAATCATCGTTAACGCGATGCCCGGCGATCACAGTCCGATCACGGGGATGTTGACGGGCAGGGCTGGAACCGTTCGCGCGGTCACGATTTGTTAACGGTCGAGACAATTGGCTGCCCCGAAAGGGCTGCGGACAGGCTTATTTTTACCGCGCTTTGGTCGGGGCCGGGTCAAATTGGTCCATTAGAGGAGCCAATAGAGCTCCTGGGAGGCTCTGATGGTCGAACTGACGCAAACGGTCATGAAGGCTGTTTTCGCCCCGCCGCTGGTGCCGGTGGAGCGGCCGATCGACGTTGAACACCTTGCCCGCATGACCCTTGGCGACCGCGCGCTGGAACGCGAGGTGCTGGCCCTGTTCGTGCGGCAGGCCGAGATGCTGCGCACGCGCATGGAAACGGCCGCAGCCGACGTGATCGGCGCCGCCGCCCACACGCTGAAGGGTTCGGCGACCGGCATTGGCGCCTGGCCGATCGCACGGGCCGCCGCCGATGTCGAAGCCGCGGCCGAGACCTCCGATCATCGCCGTTTGCAGACCGCGGTCGCGAGCCTGAATGCGGCGATCGCGAACGCGACCGCCGAGATTTCCGAGACCGCTCCGCGACGCGCTGCAAACTGATCGCGCCGGCGGCTGACCCCGCCGTTTCCCCGACACGGCCTCTGCGCCGCTGACCGGCCGTGTGCCGGATTGCAACTGAAGCAGAGGGCGCTAAGCTGGCTTCATCTCGGAACCGCGGGACGACACCATGCGGGGGCAGTCGATTGCACGGGCTTTATTCGGCGCGGCATTGGCAGCCGCGGCATGTCTGACTTTTGCAGAGTCAGGCCGATGCAAGACGCGTCGCACTGGTCATCGGCAATAACGATTATCGCAACGTTCCGATGCTCACCAATCCCGGCAACGATGCCGGCGATGTCGCGGCCTCGCTGACGCGGCTCGGCTTCGAGGTGCAGCAGGTCAAGAACGGCACCTTCGACAACATGCGCAAGGGCTTGCTGGAATTCGCGCGCCGTGCGCGCGGTTCGGAGATCGCGGTTGTCTTCTATGCCGGCCATGGCATGGAGGTGGGCGGCGAGAATTACCTGATCCCGATCGATGCCGAGCTGAAGGCCGACGTGGATGTGGATCATGAGGCGATCGCGCTTAAGACGGTGACGCCGCTGGTCGAGAATGCCTCGCGGCTTGGCCTCGTCATTCTCGACGCCTGCCGCAACAATCCCTTCTCAGCCAAGATGGCGCGCACGATCCGTACCCGCGCGGTGTCGCGCGGCCTTGCCGCGGTCGAGCCGAGCGGCAACGTGCTGATCGCCTTCTCGGCGCGCGAAGGCACCACGGCGGCCGATGGCGAAGGGCGTAATTCGCCGTTCACGAATTCGCTGCTCAAACATCTCGAGACCCCAGGCCTTGAGATCAACTTCCTGTTTCGCAATGTGCGTGACGAAGTTCTGCGCGCGACCAAGCGCGAGCAATTGCCATTCGTCTATGGCTCGCTGTCGAGCGAAGCGATCTATCTGAAAGCCGCGTTGCCGATTGCGCCGCCGGTGCCGGTCGCGAAAGGGCCTGAACTCGATGAAGTCGCCTGGGGTCTGGTGCGCGACACGCGCGATATCTCGCAGATCGAGCGCTTCCTTTCGCAATTTCCGCAAAGCGCGCACAAGCCCGAGGCCGAGAAGCGGATCGCGGCGTTGCAGGCCGAGCGCGCCGCAGCGGACCAAGCCGCGAAAGCCAAGGCGGATGCGGCCGCGAAGTCCGCGGCGCTTTCCGGGCTATCGAAGTTGTCGCGCTCCTTGCAGTTCGAACTCAAACGGGTCGGTTGTTTCGACGAGCCGGTGAGCGGCGAATTTGGGACGCCGGCGCGACAGGCGTTGCAGAAATTTGCGAAATTTGCCTCGGTGAACGTCGCGCCGGGCAGCGAAATTTCCGGCGAGACGCTGTCCCTGATCCGCCGCTTCGACCGGCGCGTATGTCCGTTGGCCTGCCGGGGCGATGAGAAGGCCGAGGGCGATCGTTGCGTCGCGCGTGGTGTGCCCGGCGGGCCAGATCGCGGCGAAGGGTGCCTGCGTCGCTGATCCCGACCATAACAGGCCGCGCCGGCTCCCGAGCGGCCGTCTTCCGGCGGGAGCAAATGCTTCACGTTCAACAATAGGCGCTTCTGCGAATGAGGATTCTGTGCAGGCTCGGTGATTGCGATGGCGGCCATGCCGTTTGTCTACGCCGATGCTGTGCTCGCGCAGAGCGCAGGGGCTGCCTGCTTCGAGGTGATTCCGGCGCGTCCGAATATCGAACCGCCGGTGCCGATCATGATCGACAAATGCAGTGGGCGAAGCTGGGTCCTGATCCGAAACGGCAAGAGCTACCGCTGGTCGCTGATCGCAACCGAATCTCGAGAAGGCCAAGACCGCCGATCGCGTGCCGGTCGATGGTGCGGCGGCGGCGCCCGAAAGCGGATCGCAGAAATGCTTCACCTTCAACAACCGGAAATTCTGCGAATGAAACCTCTTTTCGGCGGCGCTTCTGGGCGCGGTGGTGCTGCAGATCGCGCCTGCATCCGCGATCTCGATCGAGGATCTGCAGAACGCAACCATCCAGACGCGGGTGAATTACGACATGCGCATCCGCCGGGCGGAGGGCACATTCGATACCCAGATGGTGATGGTCTGGAAGTTCAAGATCGATGGAGAAGGCCGGATCTCGGGCGAGATGACGCGAACGGTGACGACCCCGCGCGGCCCGCGCGCGCGGACCACCCCCATGGGCGGGCGGATCGACAAGCCCGGCTCTCCCGCGCTCGGAGGCGATGGGTCTGTGGCTGTTCGAGGACGACAAGCTCGTGCTGTTGCGGGCCTTCGAGGCCGGCGGCCTCAAGGCCGAGATCCAGTTTACCGGCCAGGCGCCCGATCTGAAATGCACGCATCCGCGCGCCATTTGTGCGCGAGGAGGGCGCAGGCCCAATCCGCTCCTCCCAGTCGGTGGTCGGCGGGCCAGTGACGGTCCTCAATGCCGTGCAGAAATCCTCGGATTGCCGGCTGACCCGCTAGTAGGGCGGTCCCTCGAGCCGGCGCTGGCACAATTTTTTCGATGCGCTATATAGCGGTCCCGCGCCGGCCGCCCGGCCGGGAATTCCCCGTCAAATATGCAGGTTGCGCGCCGCGATGGCCAAGATCACCTATATCGACCATGCCGGCGAAAGCCGCACCATTGAGGCCGAGAACGGCTCCACGGTGATGGAAACCGCCATCAAGAACAGCATCCCCGGGATCGAGGCCGAATGCGGCGGCGCCTGCGCCTGCGCCACCTGTCATGTCTATGTCGACGAAGCCTGGACCGAAATCGTCGGCAAGCCTTCGCCGATGGAAGAGGACATGCTCGATTTCGGCTTCGACGTGAAAAGCAATTCTCGGCTGTCCTGCCAGATCAAGGTGAGCGACCAGCTCGACGGCCTGATCGTGCGCACGCCCGAGCGGCAGGCCTGATCTTGCGCCGGTTCCCGGATTGTCGTTTCGCGGGAAAGCATGATCCGGATTGCCGGCATTCCGCCGCCGCGGGGATGACGCCGCAAAATGGTTTGGATACAAACCATCGGAAATCCGCCTCGCCGAACTTTCGAGACCCGCTAACGAAGAGACGATGCCCAAGATCACCTTTATCGAGCACGACGGGACCGTGCATGATGTGGAAGCAGAGACCGGCGAGAGCATCATGGAAGCCGCGATGCGCGGCTCGGTCGAAGGCATCGTCGCCGAATGCGGCGGCTCCTGCACCTGCGCGACCTGCCATATCTATGTCGATGAGGCGTGGCTGGCGAAGACCGGCGAGCGCTCGCTCGAGGAAGACGAGCAACTCGACAACGCGTATGACGTGCGGCCGAATTCGCGGCTGTCGTGCCAGATCAAGATGAGCGAGGAGCTGGATGGGATTCTGGTTCGCACGCCAAGTTATCAGGGCAGGTGACAGCCATGCTGGATACGACCTCCATCATCAAGACCGACGCGCTGATCATCGGCGCAGGTCCCTGCGGATTGTTCGCGGTGTTCGAGCTCGGCCTGCTCGACATCAAGACGCATCTGGTCGACATCCTCGACAAGCCCGGCGGGCAATGCGCCGAGCTCTATCCGGAAAAGCCGATCTACGACATTCCCGGCATTCCGTTCGTCACCGGCGACGGCCTGACCAAGGCGCTGCTCGAACAGATCAAGCCGTTCGGCCCGCAATTTCATTTCGGCGAGATGGTGCAGACCATCGAGCGGATCGGCGATCCGCTGTTCCGCGTCACCACCGATGCCGGCAAGGTGTTCGAATGCAAGGTGGTGATCGTCGCGGCCGGCGGCGGCTCGTTCCAGCCCAAGCGTCCGCCGATCCCCGGCATCGAGGCCTACGAAGCGAAGTCGGTGCATTATGCGGTGCGCCAGATGGAGCAGTTCCGCGGCAAGCGGCTGCTGGTCGCGGGCGGCGGCAATTCCGCGCTCGACTGGACGCTCAATCTTGCGCCGATCGCCGGCCATCTCACGCTGCTGCATCGGCGCCAGGAATTCCGCGCCGCGCCCGACAGCGTCAACAAGATGATGGCGCTGGTCGGCGAGGGGAAGATCGATTTCGTGCTCGGTCAGGTGACCTCGCTCGAAGGCGCCGACGGTCAGGTGGCGAAGGCGATCGTCAAGCGCAATGACGGCATCGAATTTCGACATCGCCTGCGACGCCATCCTGCCGTTCTTCGGACTGACCATGAAGCTCGGTCCGGTCGCCGACTGGGGGCTGAAGCTCGACCGACAACCTGATCGAGGTCGAGACCGCGAGCTTCGAGACCTCGGAGCAGGGCATCTTCGCGATCGGCGACATCAACACCTATCCGGGCAAGCTGAAGCTGATCCTGTGCGGCTTCCACGAGGGCGCGCTGGCGGCGCAGAAAATCCACCGCTACGTCTATCCCGACAAGAAGCTCACCTTCCAGTACACGACCTCGTCCACCAGCCTGCAGAAGAAGCTCGGGGTGGCGTGACGGCGCCGTGCTTTCGGCTCGTTAGAATTGCCCCAGCTCTTTTTCGTCCCGGAGGATTGGTGATGCGGATTTGTCTGGCACTGATGGTTGCAGCCGGTCTGTCGCTCGGGTTCGTCCCGGATGCGATGGCGCAAGGCAAGAAGGGCAAGGCAGCAGAATGCCTCAATCCTCTGGTCTGCGGACCGCAAAAGGTCCCGCAGCGCAAGAAGCCGGCCAAGGAACAATTCATGCGTTCGGCGAGCTGATCGGCGGCTAATTCGCCAGTTCCATCGCGGCCTTCTGCGCATCCGGCACCACGTCGTGATCGTAGAGACGTTTGCGGAATGACGGCATGCGCGGTGATTTCGGCGTCACGCTTTGCAACGTCGCCATGCATGGTGTCGTAGCGCAGCCCGTTCTCGCGCGCGCCGCGCTGCACGGAAGCGACGCGCTCGCGCCGCAGTCGCTCATAGGCGAGCAGGGCGGCGGGCGCCGTATCGCGGTCCGTGCGCGCCAGGATCGTCGCCAGCGCCATGCCGTCCTCGATCGACTGATTGGCGCCCTGTCCGAGATGCGGCAGCATCGGATGCGCGGCATCGCCCAGCAATGTCAGACGGCCCTGGGTCCAGGTCGGCAGCGGGTCGCGATCATACAGCGCCGATCTGAAGGTGGAATCGACCGTGCCGAGTAGGACGCCGATGCGCGGATCCCAGCCGGCAAATTCGGCGCGCAGCGCATCGGGATCGCCCTTCGCGGTCCAGGATTCCTTCATTTCCTGGTCCGCGGGCACGAAGCCCACGAAATTGATCAGCGCGCCCGCGCGCACCGGGAAGACGAGGAAATGCTTGCCGAGCCCAAGCCACATCATCCAGGCGTCGGTCGGCCAGTCGGGCACCTTTTCACGCGGCACCAGGCCACGATAGGCGACGGTCCCGGAAAAGACCGGCTGCGAGGGCGGAAATACGAACGGCCGCAATTCCGAATGGATGCCGTCGGCGCCGACGATGATGTCCGCCGTTGCGACTGTGCCGTTCGAGAAGGTCACGTGCGCCTGGTCGCGATCCTGCGAGAAGCCGATGCAGCGATGACCGGTTTGGATCACGCCTGCCGGCAGCGCCTGCGAAAGAAAAGATACGAAATCGGCGCGGTGCATGCCGAAGGTTGCATTCCAGCCCGATAAATCGGTCACCTGCACCGGTGCGATCGGCGAGCCGTCATGGCGGAAATACTGCGAGCCGGCGCCGACGCGCGCGCCCCATCTCTCGACCGAGGGGCCCAGCCCCACGCGCTGCATCTGCCGCACGGAATTCGGCGTGATGAAAACGCCGGCGCCGACTTCGCCAAGCGCAGTCGCCTGTTCATAGACCGAGACCTTCAGCCCCTGCGCGATCAGCGCATTGGCCGCGAACAGGCCGCCGATCCCGCCGCCCACCACGATCACGTTCGCCTGCGATCCCGTCATTGTCTCTCCTGCATGGCTGCGACACCGAAAGTGCTTCGAATGGACGGCACTTTCAAGCTAATCTGCCGCGTCGCAACGCCTGAAAAAATTGTCAGCCGAAGTGGTCGGCGGCTCGGTCGATGCGACCGCAAGATATCTGCGCGAGGAAGTCGACCGCTGGAACGCAGTGATCAAGGCGGCGAAGATCAAGACGCAATAAGAATAAGAAGTCTAGCGCGATACCGGCGGCATCGGCAGCGGTGCCAGCGGCTCGGCACGTACCTGCTGCGGCGCCTGCAATTGAAGCAGCGAGCGCAACACCGGCAGCGCCGCATCCGCCATCGCCGCATGGCCCTCGGCGGTCGGATGCACCGCACCGCCATAGACCGCGCTGGTAGCGCCCCAGGTCGCGTCGTGCAGATCGCTCGGCTGCAGCGTGTTCGAAATTCCTTCCGGGAAGGTCATGGCCGTGAAATAGCTGTCATTGGCGGTGCGGATCCAGCGCGCGCGCGGCGCATAGGGCCGGAAATCGCGCGCACGCAGATTGCAGCGCAGCGGATCGGTGGCGGCCGCTGCCGGATTGCTTTCGAACGACTCGCCGTTTTCCAGGAAGCACTCGCGGTCGAAAGGCGGATCGTTGGGCGAACGCGCGCAGAAGCCGTGATTGGCGAAATCGGCGAGATGGGTGTCGACAAAGCTCATGCGATCCTTGGCCGGATCGCGGCAGGCGCCCGGCGTGTCGCAGGTCGCCAGCGCGCGCAGCCTCGGCAGGAAACGATTCTCGACGAAATCGGAGACGCTGCGCAGCCGCTTGGCATCGACATTGAAAGCCGGATGCACATCGAAGCCGCCCTTGCCGCCGCCGCAGACCTGTCCGCCATTGGTCATCGTCGGATTGCCGTAGGTGAGATAGACGACGCGCTGCAGGTTGCCGTCGAGATAGGGCTTGAGCGCCTGGCGCAGCTTGCCGAAGTCGCGCGGCAGGTCGTTGTCGAGAATCTTCTGGGCGTCCGGAATCTCGGCGATCATGCCGCCCTTTTCGAACAGGGTGCGCTCGATCGACGGATCGGTGATGACATTGGCGACGAGGCCGGCGAACCAGATGTCGTTGGCGCCGATGGTGAGCAGGATGGCGTCGAGCTTGCGCTCCTTGTCGGTCTTGCGCGCGAGATCGAGCGCCTCTTTCAGACGCACCATCTGCGGCACCGAATTGGCGGCGCAGGGGCCGGTCGGCGGGCATTCGCGCGCGCGCAGCGGATTGAAGAAACCGAGATCGATGGTCGATCCCGAACAGGCGAGCGGCAGGAAGGTGACCGCGCTATGCGGGTTCTCGATCGCGATCGCGAGCGCGGCACGCACCTGATAGCCGTAGAGCGAGCGGTGACAGGTCGCGCTCCACCAGCGCGCATTCAGCCGCGACCAGTCGCTCGAGGTGTTGCCGCTCGATCCCGACAGGCCCGGATCGCAGGCGCGGTTGCCCTTGAAGCCGATACGGCCGGGCCGGAAATATTCCGAGGTCGAGCCGGCAAAGAAGCGCCGGAAACAGAAGCCGCCATCGTCGAGCGCGATCGGCCGGTCGGGATTGCCTTCGCCGGCGGCGATCGAGTCTCCCATCCCGGCGATCAGATAATCGCGCACCGCGATCTCGGCGATCGCGCGCTGCGCGGTTCCGTCCGGCAGCGCCACATCGACCGCGGCGATGGTGGTGCGGCCCTGGCGCACGCGGATGCGGACTTCCTCGTCGCAGCGCGTGGTGGCCTGGCCGGGCGTGCCCTCGCCATCGTCGAAGGTCCAGGCGCAAAGTGCGCCTTGCGGCACGGCGCCCGCAGCCCTGGCGAGGATCGGGTGATCGACGGGACTGAGATAGTTTTCCTTCTCGCCGTCGCGCAGGCAGCTTTCCGGCAGCCTTCCGGTCTGGTCGACGCAGAGATTGTCGACCATGTCGCGCGCCCAGCCGCGGCCGTCGCTGGCCCGCGCCAGGCGCTGTTCGGCGGCGAGGATGCCGTCGCCGCGATGGGCGGCGGCATGGCGGCGGAAATCGGCCTCGTTGCGGAACAGCCGGAAGCGATTGCGCACTTCCCACTCGATCCGGATCGGGCCGCTTCCCGCGCCCGAGGCGGGACCGGAGGACGGCAATTGCAGCGGCACCGGCGCGCCGGTTTGGGCGGCGGCGTGCGGTCCGGCAATGAGGGTCAGAAAAGCGGCAAAAGCCGCCGCGGCAAAAATGCGCATTGGGTCCGGGGAAAACGACAGGCGACACGATTAGCACGAAGCTTTTGGCGGAAATATGGGTCCACATATGCGGCGGCAGCCATTTGTGTCGGTATCTGGGCCGCTATACATTCGTTGCGTTCATACGCGACTGGTTGTCGCGGCGTATTGGGGTTGGGGCGTTGATTTCAGTATTGCATTGCCGCCGGCTGGGCCGGCCACCCAAAGGCGTGCAGATTGGCATTGTGGCCGCTTTGCTGACACTCGCCGCGGGCGGCCCTGCGCTGGCGCAAAATGCGACCTGGTCCGGGCCGGGCGGCGACTGGAGCGATGGCGCCAATTGGATAGGTGGCGCGCCGCCGAGCGGGGTCGCAACTTTCAACGGCGCCAATCCGACGACGATCTTCTCGTCTGCCGACGTCACCGTCCAGACAATGCGCTTCACCGGCTCGACCGCCTATATCTTCGATATCTGCAATTGTTTCGTCATGACCGTGACCGGTCAGGGCGTGGTCAACAATTCTACCGCGATCCAGACCTTCGACGTCGGCGGCGGCACCCTCAACTTCCTGAATTCAAGCACGATCGGTCCCAACGTCGACATCTTCAATCGGTTCGGCGGCACGACCATTTTCGGCAATTCTTTCGGCGGCGGCATCGACAACGCCTCAGCCGGCCAAGCCAACATTACAAACAGTTTCGGCGGCAACACAGCCTTTTTTGGAAGCACCTCCGGTGGATCGTCGTCAATCACAAACATTGGCATAGGCGCCATTACCTTGTTTTTGGAAAACTCCAATGCGGGGAATGCGACAATTCGCAATTTCTCCGGTGGCGCCACCGTTTTTTTTGAGCAGAGCACCGGTGGCAATGCCCGCTTCATCACCGACAACGATCTCAACTCCACGGTCGATTTCTCTTTGACCTTGGGTCCCAATCTCGATGGTGTGGTGACGGCGGGCTCGATCGAAGGCGGCGGCAGCTTCATCATCGGCAGCAACAACCTGATCGTCGGCAGCAACAATTTGTCGACCACGATCTCCGGTGCGCTGATTGACGGCGGCTGTGGATGTGGCGGCCCGGGAACGCTGACCAAAGTCGGTTCCGGCACGCTGACCTTTGCTTCGGGCATCGACCTGTCCCAATTTTTTGGATCGCTGGTCGTCAATGGCGGCACCGTGGTGATGGATGGCGATATGAGCGGCGCAACGCTGGCGACCGCCAATGTCGGCGGCACGCTCGCCGGCGCCGGCATTCTGCCGCCGACCTTTATCGACGGCGGCACGCTGTCGCCGGGCAACGGTACGACCGGCAATATCGCGCAGCTAGGCGTCAGCGGCGATCTGCAATTCGCACCCGCCGCCCTTCGCAGTCTATGTCGCGCCGACCGGTGCCCCGGTTTTCCGTTCACCACCTCCGCCGATTTCACGCTGGCTTTCGGCCCGGTCGCGCTGGGCGGCACGTTGCGGGCGGTGGGTGTCGGTGGCGCTGGCTATACGCTGGGTGCGATTTATCCGGTATTGGGGACCTATACCGGGCTGAACGGAACACGGTTCGACAAGCTATTCATTGCCGGAAGCTTCGGATCGACAAAGCCGATCATCACTTACGACCCGCTCGACGACACCGTTTATCTGCAACTGATCCAGGGCGAAGTCTCGAGCCAGCTCACGCGAGGCGCTACCCAGAACCAGATTGCGCTCGCCGCCGGGCTCGACAACGCGCTGAAGAACGGCGCGGATTTCGGCGCCTTCACGCCGCTCTACAATCTCAGCGGGGATGCTTTCCTCAAGGCGCTCGATCAGGTTTCCGGCGAGCCTAATACCGGCGTCTTCCAGTCCGTCTATCAGTCGGTCGGCAATTTCATCAATTCGATGCTGAACCCGTTCAATGGCGGTCGCGGCGCTTTCGGACCGGCGACGCCCTATATGGCCGAGAGTGACGAGCCCGATGTGGATGCCTATGCACCCAAGCGCCGGGTTTCGCGACAGGCGCAGCAGGCGATGGCCGCGGCGATGCCGGTGAAGGCTGCGCCCGCGCGTGACAACCGCTACGCGGTCTGGGCCAACGGCTATGGCGGCCAGACCTCGATCGACGGCAATGGCGTTGTCGGCTCGCACCAGACCAATGTGCGCGGCTATGGATTTGCGGCAGGTCTCGATTATCGCGTCTCACCCGAGGCGCTGGTCGGATTTGCGATGGCCGGTGGAAATTCGTCCTGGGGGCTGGCCGAGGGCCTTGGCGGCGGCAACACCGACAATTTCCATGCCGGCGCCTATGGCTCGCTGCGCTATGGGCCGGCTTATCTCTCGGCGGCGATGGCGTACGGCCATCATTGGGTCTCCACCAAGCGCAATGTGGTGGTGCCGGGCTTCGCCACGCTGGAAGGCGATTACGACGCGAACAGCTTCGGCGGGAGGATCGAGGCCGGATATCGTTACGGCCAGGGCTCGTTCGGGATCACGCCTTATGCTGCTTTGCAGGCCTCCGTTGTGCGGCTTCCGGCTTATGCGGAACATGCCACGGGAGGAAGCAACGCCTTCGCCCTGCAATACGAGCGGCAGAGCGACAACCTGTTCCGCACCGAACTCGGCAGTTGGTTCGATCATTCGCGCGTGATCCCGGGCGGCGTCATGACGCTGCGCGGTCGCGCCGCCTGGGCGCATGACGAAGGTGCCGACCGCGCGCTGACTGGGGCGTTCCCGGCATTGCCGGGCTCGACCTTCCTGGTGCAGGGCGCTTCGCCCGGAAGCAATTTCGCGCTGCTCAGCGCGGGCGCGGAATGGAAATACTGGAACGGCATGTCGCTCTCCGCCCGCTTCGACAGCGAATTGTCGGATCGCTCCCGCGGCTACGGCGGCACCGGAACGTTCCGCTACATCTGGTGACGCGCCGGTCGTTCGTTCGGCTGCGTTCGCGCGAGCCTGACGGCAAGCCAGAATTCTCGCCGGCCATCGTGCAGAGCGCGAGCGTGAACGGGATCACGTAATAGATGAAGCGAAACACCAGCAACGTGGCCAGCAATTCCTCGCGCGGATATTGCGAAAGCGCCAGCAGGATCGCGGCATCGAACACGCCGAGCGCGCCCGGCGTGTGGCTGATGAAGCCGAGCAGGGTGGCGAGCACGAAGATCACCACGAAGGGCAGCAATTCCGCCGGCGGCTGAGCGGGCAGCAGCATATACATGCCGAGCGCGGACAGGCCGAGATCGAACACCCCGATCAGGATCTGCACCAGCGTCAGCGGCGCATTCGGCAGCACCACGTTCACACCTCTGACGCCGACCTGGCGCGTCCCGCCGAGCAGCCATACCAGATAGAAGCCGATGACGAAGAGAACGGCAAAGCCGATCGCCTGATTGACGAAGATCGGCAGCCGGTCGATCGCGCTGGCCGCCTGTGGTGAGATCGCCATCCCAAGCCCGAGCACGAAGGCATTGCCGAGCCAGAAGGTGAGCCCGGTGACGAAGGCGATCTTGGCGACATCGACGATACTGAGCCCGTAGGCGGAATAGATGCGAAAGCGGATAGCACCGCCGGTGAAGACGGTGGCGCCGAGATTGTGCCCGATCGAATAGCTGGTGAAGGCAGCCATGGCCGCGATCCGGTAGGGCACGTGCCGTGCGCCGATGGTCCGCAGCGAGAAGAAGTCATAGAAGGTCAGCGTCACATAGGCGCCGGCCACGAACAGCGCGCACAGCGCGATGTGGCTTGCCGGTATCGCCATGACGGCCGCCGACCACCCGATCGGGATCGATGTCGCGCAGCATCCGGAACAGCGCGAAGCCCGCGAGACAAAGCACGCCGAGGCTTGCGACAAAGCCGATCCCGTTCCAGCCGACCCGCCTATGGACGAACTGCGCAAGGCGCTTCACGGAGTTCCGCATCCAGGTCCAGCGGCTTGATTCGCGATGCCACCATGTTCGGGGAACACGACAGTTTTCTAACAAGGCGGGCGTGAGCGCGTCGTAAAAGTGAGACACGCGCGGCGCATCTTGCGCGCATGCGATTCGACGAACAGCAGGACGGCGCGCCGCGGCAGATCCGCCATCGTGTGCGCGCGATTTTCCTGTCCGACGTGCATCTCGGCACCCAGGTCAGCAAGAGCGACCGGCTGCTCGATTTCTTGCGGCATCACGACGCGCAATCGATCTATCTGGTCGGCGACATCGTCGACGGCTGGCGGCTGCGCTCGCGCTGGCATTGGCCGAAGACGCATAGCGAGGTGATCGGCGAATTATTCGCGGCCGCGCAGCGCGGTACGCGCGTTCGTCTATCTGCCGGGCAATCACGATGCGTTCCTGCGCGATTATCCCGGCATCCATTTCGCCGGCATCGAAGTCGCGGATCAGGCCATTCATGTCGCCGCCGACGGGCGTCGCTATGTGGTCATGCATGGCGACCGGCTCGATCGCATGACGCAGCTGCCGCACCGGATCGCGGCCTTCGGCGCGCGTCTCAATGCCCTCCTGTTCGCCTTCAGCGATGGCTGGAACAGACTTCGTGCTCGCGCTCGGTCTGCCCGGCTGGTCGCTGTCGAAATGGGCGCGGCATCGGGTGAAAAGCGGCGTCGATTATCTCGGCGCCTTCGAGCGGGAGATCACGCGGCTTGCGGCCGAGCACGGTGCCTGCGGGGTGATCTGCGGCCATGTCCATCATGCGGCGATGCATGAGCGGGGCGGGGTGCTCTACATCAATTGCGGCGACTGGCTGGAAAGCTGCACCGCGGTGGTCGAGCGCTTCGACGGCAGCTTCGAGATCAAGGCCTGGCCGGCCGAGCGTTCGGTGTCGTCGCGTGCCGCGCTGCTGGGAGAATTGCAGGAGGCCTGATGCGGGTTCTGGTCGCGACCGACGCCTGGCATCCGCAAGTCAATGGAGTGGTGCGCACGCTGTCCGCGCTGCAGGCGGCGGCTCCGCGCTTCGGCGCCGAGATCAGCTTCCTCACGCCGCAAGGCCTGCCGTCGTTTCCGCTGCCGACCTATCCCGATATCCGCTGTGCGCTCGCGGCGCCCTGGACGATTGCACAGCGGATCGAGGCGGCGCGGCCCGACGCGATCCATATCGCGACCGAGGGCACGATCGGTCATGCGGTGCGGCGCTATTGCCTGCGGCGCGGCATTCCGTTCACCTCGAGCTTCCATACCCGGCTTGCGGATTATGTGGCCGCGCGGGTGCCGATCCCGGAAAGCTGGGTGTGGCGTTGGCTGCGGCGCTTTCACGGCCGCGCCGAGCGCGTGATGGTGTCGACGCAGACGCTGATTTCCGAATTGTCGCAGCGCGGCTTCCGCAATCCGGTGCTGTGGCCGCGCGGAGTCGACGGCGATCTGTTCGCGCCGCGCGCGGCCGGCAAGGCTCGATTTTCCGCGGCCGATCTTCCTCACCGTCGGCCGCGTGGCGGTGGAGAAAAATCTCGAGGCCTTCCTGTCGCTCGATCTGCCGGGCAGCAAGGTGGTGGTCGGCGACGGGCCGATGAAGCGACGAATTGATGCAGCGCTATCCGGAAGCGATCTTTCTCGGCGTGCGCCAGCGCGACGAACTTGCCGGCGATCTATGCGGCCGCGGATGTGTTCGTGTTTCCAAGCCGCACCGACACCTTCGGCCTGGTGATGCTGGAAGCGCTGGCCTGCGGCCTGCCGGTCGCGGCCTTCCCGGTGCCGGGTCCGCGCGATGTGATCGGAGAGGCGCCGGTCGGCGTGCTCGACGACGATCTGCGCGCCGCTGCGCTTGCGCGCGCTCGACCATCGACCGCAGCGCCGTGCCGCGCCTTTGCCGAGCGGAAGGATTGGGACGCGCAGCGCGCGGATGTTTCTCGACAATGTCGCGATCCTGCGCCGCCCGGAATACGGCTTGCGCCCGGATCTCCAAGAAGGGATCAGCCACGGCTCCAGCAGTTCCGGGTCCTGCAATTCGATAAAGCGCACAGCAAAGCCCTCGGGGAAAATTCGCACCACGCGTCCGACGATTTTGCCGATCGCGAGTACGTCGCCGAGACCGGGACTGAGCTCGGAGGAAACCGCAACACCCGTCACCGACATGTCGATCACGAAGCAGGCGCGTATCGTGCCGTCGGCGAGCATTACGGTGGAACGCGATTTTTTCGGAATGATCCTTTTGTGTGTCCGATCGTCCGGCAGATTGTGATGCTTGTGCTGGTCGAGCCAGTGGATCTTTGCCGCGAGTGGGGCCCGCCGTTCCCGGGGTAGCGCGAGGCGCATGACGAATCCGTCGTCGTTCAGCCTCGTTATCAGTCCCTCGATGTTTCCGAGTTCGTCGAAATGCGCGATCACCCGCTCGCCGACCGGGCCGGTGACCGGCCCCGCCAGCTCAATTTGCTCGGTGGAAATGCCGATGGTGCGACAAGCGAATTCGCGCCGCTCGCCGCGGGTATTGCGCCGGCTTGCGAGCGCATAGCGGCCGGGAATGGCGACGAACGCGCGTGTAGCGCGACGCTCGACAATCGCGATATCCTCCGAATGAAGTGAAGGTCCCGGCAAGGTCGCTCTCGCTTGCTGTGCCCAGGTTGAATGCCAGCGAAAAATCAACGACAGCCTGCGGAAATTGCATAAAATGCAGCGATGATATTTATCAATTCCTATTGAGCGTGGTTACGTTGTAAAATGCGTAGATAAATTGCGCCTGCCGCCGCGCTTTCCGGAAATGCCCGAGAGTGCTGTGGAATTGGAACCAAGAGACCGGAGAAATAAGACTTTCGATGCTTATTACTTTTTTCCAGGAACTGAAGTCCGCCGGCGTTCCGGTGACGCTTGCGCGAATATCTCACGCTGATGGAGGCGATGGACAAGGACCTCGCTTCGCGTCGGGTGGAGGATTTCTACTATCTGTCGCGCGCGACGCTGGTGAAGGACGAGCGCAATCTCGACAAGTTCGACCGGGTGTTCGGCCATGTGTTCAAGGGGCTCGAACTCATGGAAGAGGCGCTCACCGCCGAAATTCCCGAGGAATGGCTGAAGAAGCTCACCGAGAAATACCTGACGGAAGAGGAAAAGAAGCAGATCGAGGCGATGGGCGGCCTCGACAAGCTTCTCGAGACGCTTGAAGAAGCGGCTCGAAGAGCAGAAGGGCCGCCACCAGGGCGGATCGAAATGGATCGGCACCGGCGGCACGTCGCCGTTCGGCAATTCCGGCTACAACCCGGAAGGCATCCGCATCGGCGGCGAGAGCAAGCATCGCCGCGCGGTCAAGGTCTGGGACAAGCGCGAGTTCAAGGATTTCGACGACGAGGTCGAGATCGGCACCCGCAACATCAAGGTCGCGCTGCGGCGCTTACGCAAATTCGCCCGCACCGGCGCGCCCGACGAGCTCGACCTCGACGGCACCATCAAGGGCACCGCGCACAAGGGCTATCTCGACATTCACATGCGCCCCGAGCGGCACAATGCGGTGAAGGTGCTGCTGTTCTTCGATGTCGGCGGCTCGATGGACTGGCACATCAAGGCGACCGAGGAATTGTTCTCCGCCGCGCGCGCCGAGTTCAAGCACATGGAGCATTTCTACTTCCACAATTGCCTGTACGAGCGGGTGTGGAAGGAGAACCGGCGGCGCTATCAGGAGACCACGCCGACCTTCGACGTGATGCATAAATATCCGCACGACTACAAGGTGGTGTTCGTCGGCGACGCGTCGATGTCGCCTTACGAGATCGCGATGCCGGGCGGCTCGGTCGAGCACATGAACGAGGAGCCGGGGCAGATCTGGATGGAGCGCATCACGCGCACCTATCCGGCCGCCGTGTGGCTCAATCCGGTGCCGGAAGCGGAATGGGATTACACGCAGTCGATCCGGATGATGCGGCAATTGATGGGCGGGCGGATGTATCCGCTGACGCTGGAGGGACTGGATCGCGCGATGCGGGAATTGGTGCGGTGACTATCGGCATTGGACAGCGTCTGGCATGCTCTTGCTTATAAAGAAATTCCCTTTCGCAATATAGCGTCGTGCTTGGTCCTTACCCCTGGTTATTCCGATGCGCGTACCTTTGCATATTTCAATGTTGGAGTTCTTATCTCGTTCAAATAATTTGAATGGTGGTTCGGACAACGATTTACCATCGTGTGCGCACGAAATTGCCAATGCTTCCGCGACACATCCCGGTCCTTTACAAAGGGACTTCGTGAGAATTTCTCCTTCAGAGAATGGGCTGCGCCGTTCTTTCATTTTTGAAATGCTATCCTCATTTGGTTGCAACGCGCGAACTAGGATTGCCGATGCTTTCCCCGATTCTCCACAAACTAGGTTGAGGTGGAGCAAGTGACGGCCGGGGCAGACATACGCGTGCCCACCAGGTAAGAACATCGACTGATTCAACGCACTGTACCAAGGTGTTTCTGGCTTCTTGGGATTGAAACAATGAGCGGCGGGGTCGCCTTCATCATACGCTTCAGTCTCGACAATCATCCCGCCTATGCCGTCGACTAACAATGTCGTGCCAATTAAGTCTTGCGCAACGTCATCGGCGTTTCGTTGAAAGAATGCTTCCGTGATTGGAAGGCCAAACTTTTGCATAAGCGTCTCCGAAATAGCAGGCACTTTGCCTTGGGTCACTCCAACTCCACCCGCAAATTCCGCCCCACCGCACTCGCAGCGCGCCGTAGCGTCGACAGCGTCACCGACGGATTGTCCGGATCGAGCAGACGGTCGAGCTGGCGCCGGCTCGTCTTCATCCGCGCGGCCATCTCGGTCTTGGTCAAACCCTGCTTGTCCATCGCGACCTTGATCTGATCCGCGATGACGTCCTTGATCGCGGCATCTTCGGTTTCGGCCAGCAGTCCGTCTTTCGCGAGAAAGTCGTCGAAGGTCTCGCTGCGATCGATGCGTCCCTTTTTCTTCTTTGCCTTTTTCATTCGTCGATCTCCTTCATGCGCCGGTGCGCCAGAGCGATCTCCTGGGCGGAGTCTTCTGCGTTTTCTTCTCGAAGCCGTGCAACAGCACCATCTCGCCGCCGACGATGCAGAAGATGACCCGCGCAATTCGTCCGCCGGTCAGGTCGCTGCGCACTTCCCAAAGGCCATGACCCAGGGGACGGCAATACGGCATGCCCAGCGGCCAGCCGAATTCCACCTTCTGGATGTCGCGACCGATAATGCGGCGGTCATCCCTGCTTAATTCCAGAAGCCAGTCGCGGACCGGTCTTCGGCCGCTTCCCGAGGCGTAAAAGCGGCCGGTGATCTTTTTCGAGCGATCGATCATCGGCCACGATTGTGTCAAAAATGGCACTATTTCTCAAGTGCCCGGGCATCCGCGGCATGTATCCCCTGAAGCTGGAGGGGCTTGATCGCGCGATGCGGGAATTGGTGCGGTGAGTTTCAATCCTCGGCGACTGCTTGAGGCCGCCCATCGTGCTCACGAATCATTTCGCCACCCACTCATCCCCGATCTTTTCGTAACTGCGCTTCACCGCCGCCCAGGCGATGCGAAAGGCGCGCTCTTCGCAGTCCGGCTCGCTCTCATGCGCCGCGAATGCATGATTGAAAGCTTCGCGAAAAATATCCTGCGCATGCGCGGGAAGATGGTTGCGCACGGACGCGGGCAGGTCGGAATTGGTCGCATAGGGCATGCCGTCGCTCCATTCCTGACGCGGTAGATCCGCTCGACCCTGATAATTCACGGCGGGCAAGCCGGCCGATAATTCAGCTTCCTCGCCAGTTCCCCCAGTTCACATCCCTCGCAATAGCGCGCGTCTTTGTAGTCGATCCAGTTATGCGCGTAGATGCGCTCGGCCGGTATGCGATAGCGCTCCTGCAGGAACGGCAGCAGCTTCGACAACGCCTCGCGCTGCGCCGGCGTCGCAGGCTTGCGCACGTCCGGAAAATTGCCGGCGAACTCGATCCCGAGCGAATTGGCGCCGACCACCTGTCGGTAGGTGTCCTTGTTGTCGATATATTTGTTGTCCTTCCGATTGGCGCCGTCGCCATGGGTCGGGATCGCGGTTTCCGGCACCGACCAATAGACAATGCCGTCGGTTTCGATCCATAGCGTCGTGCCGCGCCGGGTCGGGTTCTTTGCCTGCGCCAGCGCACCGCCTTTGGCGGCGCCGGCCGGGCCTTCCATCTGGTGCAGGATGATGTGGCGCCAATGCGTGGCCTGGGCCGGATCGCCGAGCGGGGAGAGATAGACGATGGTGAGGCCGTCGATCTGCGGCGTGCCGCTTTGCCGGGCCAGCGCGCAGAGGTCCCTGGCTTCCTGGTTCTCTTGCCTCTCCTGGGCCGTCGCCGTCTGCCGGCCGAAGGCGCCGCACAGCGCGAGAGCGAACAAGACGGTGCGGATGAAAAGGTTTCTGCGCATGTCCCTGCGATCGATCCGGTGTAATGAGGCGCCATGATAGCGCCTGCCGATGCCAACACGATCCTTGTCCTGGTCGATGCCGATGCCTGCCCGGTGAAGAACGAGATTTACCAGGTGGCCGGCCGCCACGGGCTCAAGACCTACGTGGTCTCCAATTCCTTCATCAACGTGCCGCGCGATCCCCTGATCGAGCGGGTGGTGGTGGCCGAAGGCATGGACAAGGCCGACGACTGGATTGCGGAGCGCTCGCGGCCCGGCGCGGTCGTGGTCACGTCCGATATCCCGCTGGCCGGCCGCTGCGTGAAGGCCGGCGCCAGCGTGCTTTCGCCCAATGGCCGCGCCTTTACCGAGGATTCGATCGGGATGGCGCTCGCAACCCGCAATCTGATGGACGATCTGCGCTCGGCCGGCGCGGTCACCGGCGGACCTGCGCCATTCGCGCCGAAGGACCGATCGGCCTTTTTGTCGGCGCTGGACCTCGCGATCGTGCGGCTGAAACGCGCAGGCTTTGCGACGGTTTGATTGCGGCGCAACAAAGCAAGACCCGCGGCGTCGGGCACACCATATCTGCGCAGCAAATCGAGTGTTCCGGCCGCAACACCTGTGAAAAAGGCGTTTTCGGGGCATCGACTTTGCGCATCGAATAACATCATGATGCGAATCTGGGCTGGCGGAATATCCCTCCGGCACTATGGCGTCTGACCGGAGGCATCCAAAATGTCCGGCGGCCAAGGGGGTGTCTGATGAAAAAACTCGGTTTTGTTTTTGCGGCATTGGCCGTGGCGCTGATGTTCAGCGGCGGATCCGCCGAAGCCGCAAAGCGCGCGAAGGTCGTGGTCACGCCGGCGCCCTGGTATGCGCCGTGGTGGGGCTGGTGGTCGACCATGCCGTGGACCGTCAGGGATCCGCGGCTCGCAGGTTCGAATTTCTGGGTCGGCGCGGGTGCGACCGGCGCTTATTTCGCGCTGCGTGACGGCCATCGCGGCTATTGGCACAATGGCGGCTGGAAGAGCGGCCACGGCATCCACAGCGCGAGCGGCGCTTTCATCGCAACCAGCGCGGCTTGCGCGGCGGTATCGCCGATCGTCGGCACCATCGTGACCCAGCGCCATCTCACCCAGCGCGAGGTGTTCGTCTCGACCGCGAATTGCTTCGTGCCGATCCTCGGCGGCTGGGCGATGAATTACTGGTTCGACTATTACGGCTGGGATCGGCCGAAGAAAAAATATCGCTGATCTCGGAACAGCTTGAGGCGTCAAGCGAAAGCCGGCCCGTCAGGGCCGGCTTTTTCGTTTCCGCTCGCAGCGTGCCGTCGCGACCAGTCCTGGTTGCACAGCGCCAGTGCCGTCAGCAAGGTCTGACAGGCAGGTCGGGCACGGCCTCCCGGCCCAACATTGCGCCGCGAAGGCTCGATCTTACAATTTCACGCGATCGGTACGGGCGTCGATCACCCACCAATTTTGATAGGGCGGGTCGTCCGAGCGCGGACGCGGCAATTCGTCGATTTCCGAATTCTCGAAGGGCCGCCGCTCGCTCCGGCTGGGTTCCAGTTCCCGGTGGAGCTGCTGGCGCTGCTTTGCCGGGTCGAAATGCTTGGTCATAGGTCCACTCGTTGTGATCTGGCATATCCCGGCGCCGGTCCGGGCCCCGAGGCTCCCTCCGCGCCTCGTCCCGGAAGAATGCAAAAAGATCGTCATTGTTCCGTTAACCAGACGCCTCATCACCGAATTGTCAGTGAGCCGTGATCGTTCCCGGAACGTCGCCAAAGCTGCGACGTTGGGGGACCAGGGAAGCGCACCCGCGGGGCGCATTCCCGCCCGCCAACAATTGAAAGAAAAGGAGCCGGCCATGGGCCTGTTTTCCGCCGACATCAAGACCATGAACGATCTCTACGTCCACCAGTTGCAGGACATCTATTACGCCGAGAAGCAGATCATCAAATCGCTGCCGGACATGATCAAGAAAGTGACCGATCGCGATTTGAAAGCCGGATTGCAGAAGCATCTGCAGGAGACCGAAACACAGGTCACGCGGCTCGAGCAGGTGTTCAAGCTGCTGGGCCTGAAGGCGAAGGCGGTCGATTGCCCGGCAATCGACGGGCATCATCAAGGAAGCCGATGAGGTCACAGGCGATGTCGCCGACAAGGAGGTGCTGGATGCCGCCATCATCGGTGCCGCGCAGGCGGTCGAGCATTATGAGATCGCCCGCTACGGCACGCTGATCGCGTGGTCGCACCAGCTCGGCCGTGACGATGCGGCAGCGATCCTGCAGAAGACGCTCGACGAAGAGAAAGCCGCCGACAAGAAGCTGACGAGGTTGCCGAAAACAAGGTGAACCGGAAGGCCGCCAGCTGACGCTCGCCAGTGCGCGCATACGAGAAAAACGCCGGTCATCTCGCGATGATCGGCGTTCTTCTCTCGGCGATTTCAGCAGCCGGCGCGACCGCTGGCCGAGCCGGAACCGCAACCGGTCGTATTCGGTCGCGTGACCACCGGGGCGCCGCTGATATTGGGGACCTGCGGCCGCGACGCGGCGTTTGGATTGGACGGGCTGACGGCACCCGGAATACCGGGCGGTTCGCGGCCGGATTGCCGGTAGTGCCGGGCGGCGCGGAAGGAGCAGGCGCAATGCCGGGCGGATTGGTTTGCGCAGACGCGCCTGAAACGACGAACAGGCTGAGACCGGCCGATAACGCGCCAAGGCGTGCTGTTTTCCACATATGTCTGCGCTCCTGTGGGCAATGTCAGCGCACCAACGCCTGGCGGAGCCGGCCGTTCCGCTGTCCGCCCACGAGCCGCGTGGTAAGACGGGGCCGCAACGAGGACCCGATGGACCAGCCGCAAGCCGATCAGGATACCGAGCAATATCCGAAATACGCCTACAAGCCGTCGCTGATGGGCAGCCCCTGGATGTTCGAGCTATCGCCCGATGCTCTCGTCTGGTCGCTCGGCTCACTGTCGGGCCGCGTGCCCTATCACAGCATCCGGCGCATTCGACTCGCGTTCCGGCCGATCACCATGCAGAACTATCGCTTCCTTGCCGAGATCTGGTCCGAAAAGCATCCGAAAATCCCGATCTCGTCGTCGTCCTGGAAGTCGCTGGTCGAACAGGAGCGTCAGGACGCAGCCTATGTGAGCTTTCTCACCGATCTGCACGAGCGGATCGCCAAGGCCCATGGCACGCCGCGGCTCGATGCCGGCGCGATCCCGTTTCTTTACTGGCCGGGGCTCGTCATTTTTTTCGGCATCTGTGTTGCCCTATCGGGCTGATCGTGCGCGCGTTGCAGCAGGGAGAGGCGCGTCGCGTCGCTTTTTCTGCTCGGTTTTTTCGCCCTCGTGCTGTGGCAGCTCGGCGGCTTTTTCAAACGCAACCTGCCGCGCCGTTATTCGCTCGACCGACTTCCGGCAGACGTGCTGCCGAAGATTGCGCCCCGAAAGTCCTAATCTCTCAGCACCAGCACCGAACAGCTCGCATAGCGCACCACATGACCGGCATTGGAGCCCAGAAAATAGCTGCGCATGTCGGGCCGGTGCGAGGTCATGACGATCAGGTCGGCGTCGACCGCCTTGGCCTCCTCGATCACCTCGTGATAGATGCCGCCCTGCCGCACCGTCCCCGACACCCGGCTCGGATCGAGCCCGCTTTCCTCGACCAGCTTCTTCAGACCGTCTTCCGCGGATTTGCGCTGCTGCACGTCGAAATCGGGCGGGACATATTCGGCCAGCATCACCGGCGTCATGGGGAGGACATTGACGATGCGCAGCGAGCCCTGGGAAGCACGCGCCATCGCGATCGCCGTTTCGATCGCGGGCTTGGCGAGCTCCGGTTCGGCGAGATCGACGGGAACCAATATTTTCTTGAACATGACCGGGCCCTCCGCTTGATGGTGCCTTTTCTAGATACGCTCGAAGCAAGTCTAGTCCGCGTCGCCTCCGATGGCACGCGGCGTGATGAAGCGTTCCAGCCGGCCGCTGCCCGGTGCGAGCGACTTCCAGTCCGGCAAGGTCGAAATCGATCACGGCGAAACCGGCGGTCGGATATTTCTCAAGCAGGGCCTTGCGCGCCTTGCCGCTGCCGGTGCCGGCGAGCATCAGCGCGAGCGACTGCAAGCCGGGATTATGCCCGACCACCAGCAGATTCATCGCCGTCTTCGGCGCGTCCGCGATGGCGGCCAGGATATCGGTCGGCGCGGCTTCGTAGATCCGGTCGTCGAAGCTCACGCTGGACGGCTGCGTCACCCTGTCGCCAAGGAGCTGCCATGTTTGGCGGGTGCGCTCGGCGGTCGAGACGATGGCGTGGTCCGGGACCAGATCGTGGTCGGCGAGATAGCGGCCGATCAAGGGAGCGGCCTTGGCGCCGCGCGTCGAAAGCGTTGCGTTCGCGGTCCGGCCGGCCGGGCGCCGACCAGTCGGACTTTGCATGTCGGAGCAGCATCAAACGGCGCATTGCCGGCAATCCGCCGTTTTGCAGGGAAGGGCACGATAACATGGCATCGGAAACAACCGAGGCGCAATCGGCCGGCAGCGAAGTCGCAACCGAATTTCCCGACGCGATCTATGGCTCAACCTATTTCGCAGCCAACCATGTCGCAACGCGAAATCGCCCGGCGCTGTCACAGGATATCGATGTCGATGTCTGCGTGATCGGCGCGGGGCTGGCCGGACTTACCACCGCGCGCGAAGTCGCGCGCAAGGGCTGGTCGGTCGCGGTGCTGGAAGCAAAACGCATTGCCTGGAACGCGTCCGGCCGCAATACCGGCTTTGTGCTGCCGGGCTTCGGGCAGGACTCCGACAGGATCGTCGAGCGGGTCGGCCTCGATGCCGCCCGCGAATTGTGGGCCTTGTCGCAGAGCGGTGTCGACTATGTCCGCGAGACCATCGCCGACGGCGACATGGAGGCAATGCAGCAAGGCGATGGCTGGCTGCATGTGTCGAAGACCGACCGCGCCGCAGCCCTGCAGGACGATGCCGAACTCCACCGCAATCTCGGTGCCGATGTGGAGTTCTGGCCCGCGAGCCTCGTTCGTTCCAAGTTGAAATCCGAGACCTATTTCCAGGCCGTGCATTTCCCTACCGCCTTCGCCATCCACCCGCTGAATTATGCGCTCGGTCTTGCCGAACTCGCCGAACAGGCGGGCGCCCGCATCTTCGAAAACACGCCGGTGCTTTCGATCGATCCGGCGGGCGTGCGCAAGCGCATTTCGACCTCAACCGCCCGCGTGCGCGCCAGCTATATCGTGCTCGCCGGCAATACCCATCTCGGCGCGCTGATGCCGGAGCTTTCCAAGACGCTGATCCCGATCCACACCTATGTGATCGTGACCAAGCCGCTGGGTCCGGAGCTTGCCGAGGCCATCGATTATCCAGGTTCGGTCAGCGATACCGACCGGGCCGACAGTCATTACCGCATCGTCGGCGGCGATCGCCTGATGTGGGCCGGCCGCATGACGGTATGGGATGCAAAGCCGAACCGCTTCGGCCGCCGGCTGCGGCGCGATCTGCGCCGTCGCTTCCCGCAACTGGATACCGCCGAGGTCGATTACGCTTGGACCGGCGAACTCGGCTTGACCGTGCATCGCATGCCCCAGATCGGCGAGTTGTCGCCGGGCGTCTGGCTTGCAAGCGGCTTCGGCGGACATGGGCTGAACACGACCGCGATGGCCGGCAATCTGATCGCGCGCGCGGTGATGGAGGGCGACGACCGCTGGCGGCAATTCCAGCCCTTTGAGCTGGTCTGGGCCGGCGGCCGCACCGGCCGTATTATCATGCAGAGCGCCTATCTGGGGACGACGCGAATACGAGAAATGGGCCTCCAAGCGGGCGCGTGCGAACGAATTGTATCGCATCCGCATGGAGCCGATTCTGAAGAAGCGGGCGGAAGAGGCGGCGGAGCGCGCTCGGCTGCGTGCCGAACGCGAACAGGTCGAAGCGGCGGCCCGCGCCGAGGCCGCGCGCATCAAGGCCGAGCGGGATGCCGAGACCGCCCGTATCAAGGCCGCCGAGCAACGCGCGGCCCGCAAGGCGGAGAAGGAACGGATCGCAGCGGAGAAAGCGGAAGCGAAACGGTTCGAGGCCGAACGGATCGCGGCCGAGAAGGCGGCAACCGAAGCCGCACACAGGGAAGCAGAGCACGTTGCCGCCGAGGTCGCCGTTGCAGCGAAAGCCGCGCGGATCGAAGCCGAGCGGATGGCGGCGGAGCAGGGGGCGCAGTCGCCGGAGGACAGCGCGGCTGCGTCATCGGCCCATATGCCGGCCGAAGGCGCGGTGATGCCGGCAGTCGATCAGCCGGAACAAAAGCAGAAGCGCGGCTGGTTCGGGCGCGGCTGATCAGTCGCCGCCGCCGCCACCTCCGCCGTCCCCGCCGCAGCTTCCGCCGCTGTCGCCGCCGACGCTGCAGCTGCTATCGCCGCCGCCGCTCCAGGACGAACCGGGATCGCCGCTCCAGAAGCCGGTCGAGGAATTCCAGTCCGTGCCGCTATTGTGGTTGCTGTTTGAAAGACGGCGCGGCGGCTCCCGGAATTGATTCCGCCGGCGATATTGTTCGATGGCTGCGAAGCCGATCAGAACGGCCGCGACGCCAAAAAACGGTATCAGGTTGCCGACCATGCAAGCCTCCCAATGGTCTCACCGTTGGTCGGCTTTGACGCCCTTCCGGTTCAGCGGCCGTCGCGTCGCGCCATGAACGCCAGCCGCTCGAACAGATGCACGTCCTGCTCGTTCTTCAGCAGCGCGCCGTGCAGCGGCGGGATCAGCTTCTTCGGGTCGCGCTCGCGCAGCGTCTCGGGCCCGATATCCTCGACCATCAGCAGCTTCAGCCAGTCGAGCAGTTCGGAGGTCGAGGGCTTCTTCTTCATGCCCGGCACCTCGCGGATTTCGTAGAACAGCTTCAGCGCTTCCGCGACCAGCCGCTGCTTGATGCCGGGAAAATGCACCTCGATGATCGCGCGCATGGTGTCGGCGTCCGGAAAGCGGATGTAGTGGAAGAAGCAGCGGCGCAGGAACGCGTCCGGCAGTTCCTTCTCGTTGTTGGAGGTGATGACCACGATCGGCCGCTGCCGCGCCTTCATCGTCTCGCCGGTCTCGTAGACGAAGAATTCCATGCGATCGAGTTCCTGCAGCAGATCGTTCGGAAACTCGATGTCGGCCTTGTCGATCTCGTCGATCAGCAGCACCGGACGCTTCTCGGCGGCGAAGGCATCCCACAGCTTGCCGCGCTTGATGTAGTTGCGGATGTCCTTGACGCGCTCGTCGCCGAGCTGGCTGTCGCGCAGGCGCGACACCGCGTCGTATTCGTACAGGCCCTGCTGCGCCTTGGTGGTCGACTTGACGTGCCATTCGATCAGCGGTGCGCCGAGCGCGCCTGGCGATCTCGTGCGCCAGCACGGTCTTGCCGGTGCCGGGCTCGCCCTTCACCAGCAGCGGCCGCTCGAGCGTGATCGCCGCATTGACCGCGACCTTGAGATCGTCGGTCGCGACATAGGCTTTGGTGCCTTCAAAACGCATGAATTTTCCTTGAATTCCCAACTCGAAACGACCCTAGACGGGCGGTTCCGGGGCTGCAACCGCTGCGCCGGAATGGCTTCCCCTCGCAGGAACGTGACTGCGCCGGCGCGTAACGGGCGCCGTATCCTGTCCGAATACCGGACAGGCATCCAACCGGAGGACGTCATGCAGGATCGCAGGACCTTGTTTGGGGCATTGGCCGCCGCCGTCGCCGCGCTGTTCGGCTGGCGGGCGCTGGATGACGAGGCCGCGACCGCGCAAGCCAAGAATCCAGTCACGACATTCGAGGTGACCAGGACCGCCGCCGAATGGCGGCAGAAACTCAACGCCGAGCAATTCTACGTGCTGCGGGAGCATGGCACCGAGCGGCCGGGCACGTCGCCGCTGAATCGGGAAAAGCGCAAGGGCACCTTTGCCTGCGCGGGCATGCGACCTGCCGCTATTCTCGTCCGACACCAAATATCGAAAGCGGCACCGGCTGGCCGAGCTTCTGCCAGCCCCTGCCGAATGCGGTCGGGACGCGGACCGACCGCTCGCTGCTCATGGCGCGCACCGAGGTGCATTGCCGCCGCTGCGGCGGGCATCTGGGTCACGTTTTCAACGATGGTCCGCGCCCGACCGGCCTGCGCTATTGCATGAACGGGGTGGCGATGAACTTCACCCCGGACCAGGCCGCCTGATCGGCCCGGTGGCTGGGAAAAATCTGCCGCCTCCCGGCAATTTGCCGCCGGTCCGGATTGCCCGAGCCGGCCTCGCGCTTTTACAAGTATCTGATTTATATACACTATTTCGGTGGCACGGGGCTTGCGACGGCTTCCGCCTGAAAGCACGCGGCCGCGTATCCAGTCGGTCGCGCCCCGTCCTGGAGGAAACATGTAATGGGTATCTTCGGCGCTCTCACCACGGCCGTGACCGGCATGCGCGCGCAGTCCTTCGCGCTCGAAAATGTGTCCGGCAACATCGCCAATTCGCAGACCACCGGCTTCAAGCGCATCGACACCAGCTTCAGCGACCTGATCCCGGACAACATTCCGTCCAAGCAATTGTCCGGCAGCGTCCAGGCAAGCTCGCGCATGACCAACACAGTGCAGGGCGACATCCAGAACGCCTCGATCGGCACCTTCATGGCGATCAACGGCGACGGCTTTTTCGTGGTGCAGAAGCCCGACAATTTCGTCGACAACAACCCGGTCTTCGCCGGTATCGAGAATTATACCCGCCGCGGCGACTTCCAGCCCGACAAGAACGGCTATCTGGTCAACGGCGCCGGCTATTACCTGATGGGCATCCCGGTCGATCCGACCACCGGCAACCTCACCGGCAGCGTGCCGCAGCTCCTGCAATTCCAGAGCGACTTCCTGCCCGCGCAGCAGACCACCACGATCGATTATCGTGTCAATCTCGCGCGCGTCCCGAAGACCAACGAATTACGACTCCAGCATTGCCGGGTTCGGAACTGCTGAACCCGGCGGCCTTCTCCGCCAATCCGCTGGCGCTGCCCAACCAGCCCGCGAAGATCACGGGCTTCGGCGCGAGCCTGCTGCAGGACGCCTCGGTGACGGTGACCGCCACCGACCCGCTTCCGGCCAACCTCGTCAATGGCGGCACGTTCAAGATCAACAACGTCGATGTCGTGCTGACGGCGGGCATGACGCCGGCGCAGATCGAAACCGCGATCGACACCGCCATGGACACCAACGTTCCGCCGATCCTGATCGAAGCTTCGATCTCGGGCGGCAAGCTGGTTCTGACCGGCGCGGACGCCGACACGCATGTCAATA
>CAWDOW010000028.1:0-35879 GCA_963804015.1 uncultured Pseudomonadota bacterium | reverse complement strand
GCTTGTCTGCTGCCGCCAAAGTCGAATCCTGCAACGGGGATGATTTGTGGTGGCGGCGACATAAGACAAAGGCGCTGCGACAGCGGTGAATGCCATTAGCTGGCACGTGCCTTCCAGAGCGGTAGCAATGGTCCGGTCCCGACGCCAGGTCTTGTACAGGTGTGCTGTGCCCAGGAGCAGAAGGCAGGCGATGGCCGGAGCCCAATAGGATCCGAGAGAATCTTTACATCGAGGAAAATGGTCGACATGCCGACCGCAATCGCAACAGCGGTGATAAGCAGCCAGACGATGCGATTATCGATTTCTCTGCCGGGAAGACACGGTCGCTTCTGCGATAATACACACCATGGTTGTGTAAATAATAAAACACAACCTGGCGCGATATGCCCACGAACGCGTTAACCGATGGTGTCGGAACGCTGCAGAAAACGGGGAAATGAAGTAGCTGGTTGTTAGGAAGCCGGGACGACCGTGTCGGCAATCGAAGCGGCTGGTTACTTCAGCACCTTCAACTGCGCCGCGGTGCCGGCGCGCAGGAAGGCGAGATCGCTCGCGATCGCCAGAAATCTGAAGCCGGCTTTTGCCTTGGCGACGGCGCGATCGGCGTCGCGGCAATAAAGACCGGGAATTTTATTGTGCCGGTCGCAGGCCTTCAGCACCTTTTCCAAAGCCGCCTCGACTTCGGCCGAATGCGAATCGATCGAGGCACCGTTCGACAGCGAGCATGAAAGGTCCGACGGGCCGACGAACAGCGAGTCGATCCCCGGCATCGCCGCGATCGCCTCGAGATTGTCCATCGCCGCGCGGCTCTCGATCATGGCGAAGGTGATGGTGCCGGCATTGGCGTCGGCGATATAGAACTTCTGGTCGGGCACGCGCGCCAGCATCCCGGCGCGGTGCGCGCCGATCGAACGATCGCCGAGCGGCGGATATTTGCCGACCTGCACGAAGGCGCGCGCCTCCGCCTCGCCGTTGATCATCGGCGCGATGATGCCTTCGGCGCCCCAGTCGAGCATGCGGCTGACCAGCGAGTTATGCCACAGCGGCACGCGCACGATGGGAGCCGCGCCCGCCAGATGAACCTGCGCGATCGCCTGCAGCGCGGAAGCCTCGTCCCACATGCCGTGCTGCATATCGAGCGTCACCGCCGAAAAGCCCTCGCGCGCGATCGCCTCGCAGACCAGAGGTTCGGGCAGGCCGCACCAGGCGGAATAAACGGTCTCTCCGGCGCGCAGGCGGCGGGCGAGCGAGAAGGCGTCGAGGGGCATGGATGAGGTCCGCGCTCAGGTACGCGATGTCAGAGCTTTTCGATCGCGACCTGATATTTCTTGTAGACCACGCGATACTGGCCGGCGATGCTTTTCAGGAAGGCGTCGATGCCGGGCTTCGGATTGTCCATTTTCTTCGGCATCTCGTCCCATTGATAATCGTCGAAGATCACGAGGCCGCCGCGCTTCATCAGCGGCCAGGTCATGGCGGAGTCGGTATAGACCTCGATCGCGCGATGGCCGCCGTCGATATAGGCGATGTCGAAGCGGCGATTGCCGATGCCGAGTTCGCCGAGCCCGACCGGGGATTGGGCCTTGAGCTTCTCGACCCGTTTCCTGAACGGCTTCACATTGGCATCGAAACGCTTTTCGACGGTCCGCAGCGTCCCGGCATCTTCGTGCGCTCGCGCGGCCGCTTCCCGATGTTCCTGCCCGCCCGCGAAAGTGTCGATGCAGGTGAGCTTCGCCTTCGGCATGAAGTTCAGGAAGAACAGCGCGGAGCGACCTTCCCAGGAACCTATTTCCAGGATGCTGACCGAGCGCGCGCGATAAGGCCGCAGCAATTTCGTCCAGTTCGGAAAATGCCAGGACGTCCAGTCGGTCGAGAACGACTTGCCGTCGAACCAGGACGCGATCTCGTCCCGGGTCGGCGAACCCGACTTGCGCTTCATGTCCGGCCTATCCGGCCTGAATCTGCTTGACCGCTTCGGCCAGCAACTCGTTCATCTTCTCGCGCACTTGCTGCTCGGTCACGCCCTTGGCGGCGAGGTCCTTCACCACCTTGCGGACCACGTCGTCGTCGCCGGCTTCCTCGAAATCCGCCATCACCACTTCCTTGGCATAGGCGTCGGCATCGGATCCGCTCTTGCCGAGGGCTGCGGCCGCCCACATGCCGAGCAGCTTGTTGCGGCGTGCCATCGCCTTGAACTTCAATTCTTCATCATGCGCGAACTTCTTTTCGAAGCCTTCTTCGCGCTTGTCGAACGTGGTCATTGACCCCTCACTTTACAGAGATGTTTCAGTTGAGACATAGGACGAAGGCCCTGCAAGATCAACTTGCCGGGCAGGCGTGGTTGACCTTGAAGGCGAAGTCATTGAGCGTGCCCTCGAACTGGCCGCCGGGCGAGGTGGTGGTGGTCAGGCTTTCGGACAGCTGGAATTTGATGATGCCCTGCCGGATCGGCACGCAGATATTGGTGTCGGTCGCCGACCACCAGGCGATCGCCGGCGCGATGTCGCCGTCCCACGAAGCCAGCGGAAAGCCCGGCAGCGCGGTGGCGCCCTTGTTGCGCAGATAGAGCCGCCAGCCGATCGTCTCCGCTGTCTTGTCGCCGTCCTGTTTGCGCGCGCTGACGAGTTCGAGCGGTCCGCCGCCGGGCGCCGGCTCGACGCGGAATACGCGACATCTTTGTTCGGGTCGTCGCGGGTCAGGCGGTCGACAGACGACCACGCCGACGATCAACAGAACGATGGCGCCGACAAGGCTGCCGAGAACGATGCCGACCCATTTGAAGAAACGTTTCATGCCGCGCTCTGTCCGGCGAAAGGACGCCTTCTAGCATGCCGACGCAGATGCCGGGAATGCGGCGAGTCGCGCAAATTCGTTGCGCTTGCATATCGAAATATGGCCGTCAAGCCAGGCTTGGCGATTCGCAAGTCCCTCCTATATGCAGGGGATAGCGGTCCGCCGCGTGCATTGTATCCGGTCCATCGATCGGCTAGGTTGCCGAAACGGACCGGACGACCGCGTAGCGTCTAACACAGTCGCGCCTGCCGCTTCCCGCCGCGGTCTTCAAGAACATCAACAGGAACCCCGGCATTCGATGGACTTCCACAAACCACGGTATATTCCGATGAGCCGCCGCCGCCGCATCTATGAAGGCAAAGCCAAAGTCCTGTATGAGGGCCCCGAGCCCGGCACGCTGATCCAGCATTTCAAGGACGATGCCACCGCCTTCAACGCCAAGAAGCACGAAGTGATCGAAGGCAAGGGCGTGCTGAACAACCGGATTTCGGAATATGTGTTCCAGAATCTGAACGATATCGGCGTGCCCACGCATTTCATCCGCCGGCTCAACATGCGCGAGCAACTGATCCGCGAAGTGGAAATCATTCCGCTCGAAGTGGTGGTGCGCAATGTCGCCGCGGGCTCGCTGTCGACCCGGCTCGGGATCGAGGAAGGCACGCAATTGCCGCGCTCGATCATCGAATTCTATTACAAGAACGATGCGCTCGGCGATCCGATGGTGTCGGAGGAGCACATCACCGCGTTCGGCTGGGCCAATCCACAGGAGATCGACGACATCATGGCGCTGGCCATCCGCGTCAACGACTTCCTGTCCGGCCTGTTCCTGGGCGTCGGCATCCGTCTGGTCGATTTCAAGATGGAATGCGGACGGCTGTGGGAAAACGACATGATGCGGATCGTCGTGGCCGACGAGATTTCGCCCGAACTCGTGCCGGCTGTGGGACATCAAGTCGAACGAGAAGCTCGACAAGGACCGCTTCCGCCGCGATCTCGGCGGGCTATTCGAGGCCTATACCGAGGTGGCCAAGCGCCTCGGCATCATGAACGAGGGCGAGCCGCCGCGCGGCACCGGTCCGGTTCTGGTGAAAGGCTGAGGAGATAGAGACGGGAGCCAATGGCTCCCGTTTTCATTTTCATAAACCTGCGACGTGGGTATTGGCTAGGATTGGCCACTCGCCAATTCAAACTAGGCCAATACGCGACAATTCGCGCCCAATTTGCCAGATCGACCGGGCGCGATACGTCGGCCGGCGACGCAAAAGGGAAAGCGGGCGAAAATGCCAGATCCGATCGTCACCTATCGCGGAACCGTCTATCCGTGGCACTGCGATCATATGGGGCACATGAATGTCATGTGGTACGTCGGCAAATTCGACGAAGCCACGTGGAACCTGTTTGGCACGGCGGGCCTGACCAGCGAGTTCATGCGGGCGAATGGCAGCGGCACAGCGGGTGTGGAACAGAACATCACCTATAAGAAAGAGCTCAGGGCCGGTGATTTGATTACGGTTCATTCGTCGGTCATGGAAGTTAGGGATCGTGTGGTTCGCTTCAAACACGAGATGCGTATTGCCAATACTGGCGAAGATGTTGCGACGATGGTCATCACTGCGGTGCATATGGACATGGCCGTTCGTAAGGCCACGCCGTTTCCCGCCGAAGTGAAGGCTAATCTCAAGTCCTTCGGGAACTGATTTTTTATTGTCTGCCACCATCCATTATCCGGAACCGCTTCCGCCGATTCGGGGCAGTTACCAGCGGGTCGGTCGGCTGCGTTTCCAGCGCGGCGTCGAGGAGATCGCCGATCGTCCAGACCCCTTCGGCGATCCCAAGCGCCCTTGCCGGCGTCGCGAACCGCTTTCCGTCGATTTCCACAGGCGTGAGAAGCTACTCCCTGGCCTTCGTCCGCTACGCTCCGGAAAGCCGGATCGCGGACTGGCGTCCGCGTTTTGACGCGCTGATGGAAGGGTTTTGGCACGGCACGCGGCCATTCTGGCTGCGCTGGCTGGAGCGGCTCGGGTTTTGAATTGGGCTCCGGAATGGGCCGGAGGGCGCATTGAGGGCAGCGGCGAACGATGCTAGGTCCGGCCTTGCGGCCTTGCCGAATCCGTAGGTCTGAAGGCCGGCCAAAGGACGTCTCATGAAAGCCCGCGTCACCGTCACCCTGAAATCCGGCATTCTCGATCCGCAGGGCAAGGCGATCGAGGGCGCGCTGAAATCGCTCGGTGTTTCGGGGGTCGCGAGCGTGCGTCAGGGCAAGGTGTTCGATATCGAGCTCGAGGGCGCCGACAAGGCCAAGGCCGAAGCCGCGCTGAAGGCGGCGGCCGACAAGCTCCTGGCGAATACCGTGATCGAGAATTACCGCATCGAGGTTCTGTGAGGCTGCGCTGAATGAAATCCGCCGTCCTCGTCTTTCCCGGCATCAATCGCGAGCGCGACATGGCGCGCACGCTGAAACTGATTTCGGGCGTCGAACCCGCGATGGTGTGGCATGCCGATACGCAATTGCCGGCCGGCACCGATCTGGTGGTGGTGCCGGGCGGATTTTCCTACGGCGATTATCTGCGTTGCGGCGCGATCGCGGCGCGCGCGCCGATCATGGATGCGGTGCGCGACTTTGCGGATAAGGGCGGGCTCGTGCTCGGCGTCTGCAACGGTTTCCAGATCCTGTGCGAATCCGGGCTGCTGCCGGGCGTGCTGATGCGCAATGCGAAGCTGAAATTCATCTGCCGCGACGTGCATCTGCGGGTCGAGCGCTCCGATACGCCGTTCACGCGCGGCTACAATGCCGGGCAGGTGATCCGGGTGCCGGTCGCCCATGGCGAGGGCAACTGGATCGCCGATGACGACACGGTGCGAAAGATCGAAGGCGAGGGCCGGGTGATATTCCGCTATTGCGGTCCCGATGGCGCGCTCGCGCCGGAATTCAACATCAACGGCGCGACCAACGCGATTGCCGGCATCGTCAACGATCGCGGCAATGTCGCCGGCATGATGCCGCATCCGGAAAACCACGTCGAAAGCATCTTAGGCTCGACCGACGGGCGCGGGCTGTTCGCGGGCCTCGTGACACAATTTAGCAAGGCGGCGTAAGCTATCAGCGCGAATTGGCTGGAGCCTGCCATGTCCGAAAGCTCGAATGTACCGCCGGCTCAACCCGCGCGGGCCGCAATCTGGAAGCGCGTCGTTGCCGTCATTCTCGACTTTTTCACGGTTTTCTATCTGGGCGGCCTTGCCATCGGTCGCGTGACCGGCGGCGTCTCCGGCGGCAGCTTCGATCTGTCCGGTATGCCCGCTCTCGTCCTGTTCGCGCTGATCGCGGTCTATTTCTATGTCTGCCGAAGGCATCTCGGCGGCACGCTGTGGGACCGGATTTTCCGGATCGCGCGGCCGCAACCGGAATGACCGGCAATCCCACCCGGCCTGTTGCCCGAAATTAGGCGTGGATGGCCCCGGAAACGCCGGCCGCGAAAGGTGAAAAAGCCGGCGCAACCGCCTAAATACAGCCCGTGCTTCGCAACGAACCCAAAATCACCCCCGAACTGGTCGCCGAACACGGGCTCAAGCCCGACGAGTATCAGCGCATCCTCGACCTGATCGGCCGCGAGCCGACGCTGACCGAGCTCGGCATTTTCTCGGCGATGTGGAACGAGCATTGCTCCTACAAGTCCTCGAAAGTGCATCTGCGCGGGCTGCCGACGCAGGCGCCCTGGGTGATCCAGGGGCCGGGCGAGAATGCCGGCGTGATCGATATCGGCGACGGCCTCGCGGTGGTGTTCAAGATGGAGAGCCACAACCATCCGAGCTATATCGAGCCCTATCAGGGCGCGACGACCGGTGTCGGCGGCATCCTGCGCGACGTGTTCACGATGGGCGCGCGGCCGATCGCCTGCCTCAACGCGATCTCGTTCGGCGATCCGAAACATCCGAAAACCCGGCATCTGGTGTCGGGCGTGGTCGCCGGCATCGGCGGCTATGGCAATTCCTTCGGCGTGCCGACAGTCGGCGGGCAGACGCGCTTTCACGCGCGCTATAACGGCAACAATCTCGTCAATGCGATGGCGGTCGGGCTCGCGCGCAGCGACAGCATTTTCTACGCCGCCGCGTCGGGCGTCGGCATGCCGATCGTCTATCTCGGCTCCAAGACCGGCCGCGACGGCATTCACGGCGCCTCGATGGCGTCGGCGGAATTCGGCGAGGATTCCGAGGAGAAGCGCCCGACCGTGCAGGTCGGCGATCCGTTTGCGGAAAAGCTGCTGCTGGAGGCCTGTCTGGAAATCATGCAGAAGGGCTGCGTGATCGCGATCCAGGACATGGGCGCGGCCGGGCTCACCTGTTCGGCGGTCGAGATGGGTGCCAAGGGCGATCTCGGCGTCACGCTCGATCTGGAAAAAGTGCCGACGCGCGAAGCCGGCATGAGCGGTTACGAGATGATGCTGTCGGAAAGCCAGGAGCGCATGCTCATGGTGCTCAAGCCCGAGAAGGAGAAGGAAGCCGAAGACATCTTCCGCAAATGGGGGCTCGACTTCGCGATCGTGGGCTGAGACCACGCCGACCAGGCGCTTCCTCATCCGTCATCATGGCGACACGCTGGCGGATCTGCCGATCAAGGAACTGGGCGACGAAGCGCCGGTCTATAACCGGCCGTTCGTCGAGACGCCGAAACAGCCCGTGATCGACGCGAAAGACATGAAGCATCCGCTTTCGGTCGCGGACGCGCTGCTGAAACTGATCGGCACACCGGACCTGTGCTCCAAGCGCTGGGTGTGGGAGCAATACGACCACATCATCGTCGGCAACACCGTGCAGCGGCCGGGCGGCGATTGCGGCGTGGTGCGGATCGAGGACGGGCCGAAGGGCCTTGCGATGACCTGCGACGTGACGCCGCGCTATTGCGAGGCCGATCCGTTCGAGGGCGGCAAGCAGGCGGTGGCGGAAGCCTATCGCAACCTCTCCGCGGTCGGCGCATTGCCGCTCGCGGTCACCGACAATCTGAATTTCGGCAATCCCGAGCGGCCGGAAATCATGGGCCAGTTCGTCGGCTGCGTGCGCGGCATCTCGGCGGCCTGCAAGGCGCTCGATTTCCCGGTCGTGTCCGGCAATGTGTCGCTCTACAACGAGACCAACGGCCGCGCGATCCTGCCGACGCCGACCATCGGCGGCGTCGGTCTGCTCGACGATTTCACCAAATCCGCCAGCGTCGCGTTCAAGAACGAAGGCGATGTCATCCTGCTGATCGGCGAGACCCAAGGCTGGCTCGGCCAGTCGCTCTATCTGCGCGATGTCTGCGGACGCGAGGAAGGGGCGCCGCCGCCGGTCGATCTCGCGGTCGAGAAGCGCAACGGCTCGGCAATTCGCGATCTGATCGGCAGGGGGCTGGTCAATGCTGCGCACGACCTTTCCGACGGCGGACTTGCTGATCGCGCTCGCCGAGATGGCGATGGCGTCGGGTCTTGGCGCAAAGCTCGAAGCCGCGATGTTGCCAAGCGTACCCGCCTTCTGGTTCGGCGAGGATCAGGCCCGCTATGTCGTGACCGCGAAGGCGTCGGACGCAGCAGCGGTGATGGCTGCGCTGCGCGCGCAAAACGTGCCGGTGCAGAAGCTCGGTGTCGTCGCGGGCAAGGACATCGCGATCGCCGGCGAGACGCCGGTCGCGGTCGCCGATCTCGTCCGGCGCTTCGAATCCTGGCTGCCGGACTACATGGCGGGTATGGACGTTGCTTAGCGTTTGACCCGCACGGACAGCAAATTACAAAAACCTTTTCGGAAAAGCCTCAATTCCCCGCTTTCGCCATGGCCTGCTTGCAGCCGGGCGACAGCGCCGCCTGGTTGTCGGCAAGGCATTTGACGGCGCGGCCCTGGCCGATCTGCACGCCTTTGCACAGCACCTTGAAGTCGCTGAAGCAGTAGCGCCGGATCATGATGGCTTCCCCAATCCGCATCGGGCGCGGGGCGGCAGGAGCCGTGTCAGCGGGCGGCGGGGCAGCGGCCACGGGCGGTGGCGGTGCAGCAGCGCCTACAGGCGGCGGGACCGGGCGGGCCGGGGCAGTGGCAGCCTTCGGCGCGGGCGGGCGGGCGGCCGCGGGCGGTGGCGCCTTGGGGGCGGCCGGTGCATGCGGCGCGGCGGTTGCCGGCGCTGCCGGGGCAGGGGCGGCCGGTTCCGCTTTGGGTTCCGGTTTCGGTTCCGGCTTCGCGGCGGCGGCCGGTGGCGCCGAGATGGCGTTCAGCGCCCCTGGCAGCCGGACGATGCCTTGGCCTTGTTCTGCACCAGGCATTCCAGCGCCTCGCGGCCGCCCGGCGTCACGCTCGAGCAATTCTTCATGAAGTCGGACCGGCAATTGGCGCGGATCGCATCCTGCTGGGCCTTGGTCGGGGCCTGGGCCTGCGCCACAGCCGAAAGCAAGATCAACGCGGCGCCTGACATTATCAACGCCGGGAATTTGCGTCCGGTCATCGTCGTCACTCCACTTCTTTCCATTCCGGATGGGTCGTTACCGGCGCGCGATCGCATTCCGGCAATCGCTGCTCAGGCGCGCCTGTTGCGAGGCGAGGCATTTCAGGACCTGTCCGAAGGGCACGCCCTGACACAGCAGCGAATGGTCCTCGCGGCAATTGCGGTTGACGAAGCGGGCTTCCTGCGTCGGCCGCAGGTTCGGAACTTTCAGCTCCTTCAGCGGTTCCTGCGGCGCGGCGGGCGGAGCGACCCGGTCGGTCGTGACGCGGCGCGGCGCGTCGGCGGTTCCTTTCGGCCCCTCGGGTTTGGTGTCGGCGGCGGCGGGCTTCAGACTCGGAATGCCGGCGCGTTGCAAGGCGGCCTGGCAGGGCGGGGAATGAACCGCAAAATTGCGCCGCAGGCAGAGCACCGATTCCGCGCTGCCGGGCGCCACACCGGCGCAGGTGCCCTTGATTTCCGAAGCGCAGGAAGACCGTACCTCGGTGTAAGGGGTGGGCACCGGCGGCGGGGGCGGCGCCTTCTGCTTCTGTTGGGCCTGCGCACTGCCTGAAACGGTCAGGACAGCGATCATGCCGGCAACCCGGCAAAACGATCCGATTCTGAAAATCACGCCGACAATCCCCTTCCTGACATCCGCCCCTTTTGAAGACCCGGAACCATAATGGTCTCGGGCGCCGCCGTCAGTACCCGAACTTGTGATGCGCCAATTCCCCGCCGGAACGGTAATTGTCTGCGACCCCAAATCACCATAGTTTCGTCGTCGGAATTGCGCGGCCGTCCGGGCCGCGGTCAGGAGAAAATCATGCCGATGGATGCCGCCGAGATCGAGCGGCTGATCAAAACCCATATCCCGGACGCGCAGGTAGCGATCCGGGACCTTGCCGGCGACGGCGATCATTACGCGGCAACCGTGCTGGCGGAGAGTTTCCGCGGCAAATCGCGGGTCCAGCAGCATCAGCTCGTCTATCAGGCGCTGCAGGGGCAGATGGGCGGGGTGCTGCATGCGCTGGCGCTGCAGACCGGCGTGCCCGACTGAGCGCCTTGCTCCGCCGGCGGCTTTGTGCGGTGTGCGGCTGGCGCCGGAACCGATAACCCCCCGCAAAGAAGTGATCCCGGGGTTGCGGCCTGTGCTGTTGCGCCGGTTGGCGCCTGCCTATATTCGGACTACGAACGCCTCGCCGGTCGCAGGAACATAGGGACTAGGATCGAATTCCATGAGCATCAACCAGTTCATCGACAACGAAGTGAAGGGCCACGACGTGGTGCTTTTCATGAAGGGCACCCCGCAATTCCCGCAATGCGGCTTTTCCGGCCAGGTGGTGCAGATCCTCGATTACCTGCAGGTGCCCTATAAGGGCATCAACGTGCTGGAATCGGGCGAACTGCGCGAAGGCATCAAGCAATATTCGCAATGGCCGACCATTCCGCAGCTCTATGTGAAGGGCGAATTCGTCGGTGGCTGCGACATCGTGCGCGAGATGTTCCAGGCCGGCGAATTGCAGAACCTGATGCTGGAAAAGGGCCTCGCGGTGCAGGGCAAGGCGCTCGCGTAATCGCGGACGCTGCGCACCGTTCGTCAGGATGGCTTGAAGGCTTCGCATTGCGCGCCGGTGCCGAAGCGCTGATCGAAATCGAGTGTGCCGCCGGCCATCGGAATGGTCGCGGGCTTCAGCCCCTTGCGAGTGAATTGCTCGAGCACGATCGCCTTGTTGTCCCGGGTCGAGCGCAGCCGCACCGCTTCGATCACCTTGCCCTTTTCCGCCGCGGTCAGGTCGAGTGCATAGAGCCCGTTCACGGTGCCGCCGAGCCCCAGTTTCTCGATATTGCGTTTCAGCAGCAGCGATTGCGGAACGTAGACTTCGATCGTCGCATCGGGGCCCTTGCACGCAAAGATGCGGGTCATCGGCACTTCGAGAAAGACGCCGCCGGCATTGGCAACTGACCCCGCGCACAGCCAGGCGATCGTGATCTGCGACATGTCTGGAAATCATGCCGGTAGTTCTCCTTTGCGTTCGGCCGAAATGCTAGAGGAGAAAGGCGAACCGCCCAAGACGCGGATGTCTCCGCTCTCGCATCTTTGAAGAGCGTATAGGCGCCAAAACAAAAGGGCCGCCCGGTCGGCGGCCCTTGCACCTCGCGGCGCTGAACTTGTTACTTCGGCATGATCTGATCCGAAAACCGGTTCCCACTTTTCGGGATCATGCCTTGAGATCAGCGCGAATAGAATTCCACCACCAGATGCGGTTCCATCTGCACCGGATAGGGCACGTCGGTGAGGGTGGGGATGCGGATGAACTTCGCCGTCTTCTTGCCGTGATCGGCCTCGATGTAATCGGGCACGTCGCGCTCGGCGAGCGAGACCGCTTCGAGCACCAGCGCCATTTCCTTCGACTTGTCCTTCACCTCGATCACGTCGCCGACCTTGACCTGATAGCTCGGGATGTTGACGCGGCGGCCGTTCACCTTGACATGGCCGTGGTTGACGAACTGGCGCGCGGCGAAGATCGTCGGCACGAACTTGGCGCGATAGACCACGGCATCGAGCCGGCGCTCCAGCAGGCCGATCAGGTTGGCGCCGGAATCGCCGCGCAGGCGGATCGCCTCGGTATAGATGGCGCGGAACTGCTTCTCGGACAGGTCGCCGTAATAGCCCTTCAGCTTCTGCTTGGCGCGCAGCTGCACGCCGTAATCCGACAGCTTGCCCTTGCGGCGCTGGCCGTGCTGGCCGGGGCCGTATTCACGCCGGTTGACCGGGCTCTTGGGCCGGCCCCAGATATTCTCGCCCATACGGCGGTCGAGCTTGTATTTTGCTTCAGTGCGCTTGGTCATCGCGTCCTCTTGAAATTGACCGGTTGAGGAAACGCGCCCTCCTCTGTAACGGGGAATTCCCCGGTACCGACAGGATCCTGGCCAAAGCGATGGCCGGAACCACGGGTCGCGAAACGAGGAACGGGCCCGAAACCGGGCCCGAACCGCGCCGGGTATCTAGAGCCTCGGCCTGGCGCTGTCAAACCCGACATTTGGCCTGCCGGCGGCCGGTCCCGCATCCGGCCTCGCCGGAACGTCAGCCGGGGCCGGACCGGACAGGCTTACCGTCATCGCTGCGGGACGGTCGTTGCGACCGGCAGCCGACGACGTCACTTTGGCCGCCAGAATCTCGATCTGGCGCCGGTCGACCGCGCTCGGCGTGGAACCGCGCTGCCCGCGCCTTCCTCCTTCGAGAACGGCGCGTCGACGCTGCAATCGATCCCGAACTTGCCGCGCTTGAACGCGACGGTGATCTTGCGACCGCCTTTATCGAAGGTCTGCAATCGGACCAGGCTGCCCTGCTCGAACACGAACACCATCTCGCCGTGTCGCCATTTGGTCGGCTTGTTCAATTCCGCGGTGATATTTCCGGTATAGCCGCCGACCTCGCGGCCGTTCGGGGCCACGATCTGCACCTTGTATTCCTGGTCGATCCGGTTGCCGGGTCCGATCCTGAGCGTCATCGTCTGACGGTTCTCGTTGTTGATCACGCGCTGGTCTTCGAGTTGTCGGATCGTCTGCGCATAGATGAAGGACGCGGTGACGGTCTGGTTCTGAAGATCCTGGAACGTCACGGCCTGCGCCGCGGCGCCGCCGGTCAGAGCGCCGATCAGCGCCAAGGAGAGAACGAGCCGTCCTGGATTCATCGTGGGCTCCCCCTGCGATCCAGGCAGTCATAAGCCGATCCGCAGCGAGCGCGGATCGCAATAAGGTTATTGCAGACCCATTTGCGCCAGCGCCTGGCGGAGCGGCTCGGGCGGCGTGCGGCCCGAGGTCAGCACGAATTGCGATCTGCCATTGCCGATTTCCGGCTGCCGCGGGCCGGTCAAGATCGACAACCCGGCGCGCGATGGCGGGCGCGGGATCGACGAAGGTGACGGGCCAGGGCGCGAGCTTGCGGAACGGCTCCAGCAGAAGCGGGTAATGCGTGCAGGCCAGCACGACCGTGTCGGTGCGGAAGCCATCGCTTTCCCTGAAGCAGGGCATGATCTCGTCGGCGATATCGGCTTCGTCGATCGGCTCGCCGCGCAGGAATTCCTCCGCCAGCACCGCCAGCCGCCGCGAACCGACCAGCGTCACGTCGCAGCCCTGGCCGAAATCGCGAATAAGCGTCCGGGTATATTCGCGCGCCACGGTGGCCTCGGTGCCGAGCACCGAGACCAGCTGCGACTGCGACGCCGCGCAGGCCGGCTTGATCGCGGGCACCGTGCCGACGAACGGCACGATGAAAGCGCCGTCGCAAATCCTCCAGCACCAGCGTCGAAGCGGTGTTGCAGGCGACCACGACCAGATCCGGCGGATGCGTCTCGATCAGCTTGTCCATCACCGAGACCACGCGCTCGGACAATTCGCGATTCGCTGACAGGCGTCCATAGGGAAACGCCTCGTCGTCGGCGGCATAGACGAGGCGCGCATCGGCCGCAGCTTGGCACGTCTCGCGATAGACCGTCAGTCCGCCGAGGCCGGAATCGAAAACCAGAATGGTGGGCGAGTGGACGGCGGGCGATTGCGCGGTCAATTTCGCGGCCCTTGCGGTTCATGTCCCGACCCGCAGCGGCGCGCCGAGCTTGCGCAAGGTCGCCAGCACCGACAGCGCGACGATGCGGCCGGTCTTCGGATTGTCCGACGGCACATTCTCGATCGACAGCCGAAGCGCGCCGAATCCGCCTCGACCTCGATGTCGTGGCAATTGCGCGTGACAGCGGGATCGGCCCAGATGTCGATCTGGGTGCGGTCCGGGCCGATGCCGGCGAGCGACAAGGGCTGCGACCACATTCACATTGGCCGGAAAGCCGGCCGCCGCCTCGCGCGCGCTGCCGGAAAAGACCGCTTGGCCTCGTTCAGCCCATCGACCGAGATGCCGTTCTTCTCGAGATAGGGCGCGCCCTTCAACCCGCCCGGCGGCTTGCGCGTGATCATGCGCACCGAGCGTGATCTCGCCTTCGGCGGCGGCGGCGACCGCATCGAGCCCGAGCAGCGCGCCGGTCGGCACGATGATGCGTGCCGCCATGCGCCTTGGCCAGTTCGACCAGGTCCGGGCGCGGCAGCAGCGCGCCGCAGCTCAGCACGATCACCGATTTGCCGGCGGTCGAGCATCGGCCGGCAGATATTCTCGAGCTGCGCCGCCGGCGCGCATTCGACCGCGATATCGGCATGCGCGGGAAATTCGTCGAGCGCGACCAGCGGACAGGCGATCCTTTCGCGGTCCAGAAAAGCCTGCGCCTTGGCGCGGTCGCCCGCGGCGGCGCAGGCGAGCGTCAGGCCGGGCATGCCGTCGCGCAGCTTGCGCGCGAGCGTCCGGCCGATGGCGCCAAGACCTGCAATCGCGACGCGAATGTCATGCATATCCAAAGCTTCTCCGGTGTCCGCGGCATGGTTTACGTGCGCGACCTTCGGTCTACAAGGTCACAGGCTTGACCGGGCCCAGTGGCCGGGCAAGGCTGCCGACAACCAGAGAAACCTCCGAACGGGAGATGCCAATGCGCAAGTTGCTTATTCCGGCCATCCTGGCCGCGATCTTCGGCCTGACCGCTTCGGTCCAGGCGCAGAATTATCCCGACCGCCCGCTCACCATGGTGATTCCGTTCGCGGCCGGCGGCCCGACCGACGTGCTCGGCCGCGTGATGGCGCAGCGCATGAGCGAAATGCTGGGTCAGCAGGTGGTGGTCGAGAATGTCGGCGGCGCCGGCGGCCAGACCGGTTCGCGCCGCGTCGCCGATGCCAAGCCGGACGGCTACACCTTCGTGCTCGGCACCGTCGGCACCCATGCGCAGGGCCAGACGCTGTACAAGAAGCCGCTCTACAACTCGCTCACCGACTTCACCCCGGTGGCGCTGATCGCCGACGTTCCGATCGCGCTGATCGCGCGCAAGGATTTCCCGGCCGACAACCTCAAGGACTTCATCGCCTATTCCAAGGCCAATGCCGGCAAGATGACAGTTCGGCTCGGCCGGCGCGGGCTCGGCGACCCATCTCGGCTGCGTGGTCGCCAATATGGTGATGGGTACCGACATCGTGCACGTGCCCTACAAGGGCACCGGTCCGGCGATGCAGGACCTGCAGGGCGGGCGCATCGACTTCCTGTGCGAGATCGTCTCGACCGCCAAGCCGCAGATCGACGGCGGCACCGTCAAGGCGATCGCCATCATGACCAAGGACCGCTCGGCCGCGCTTCCCAATCTGCCGACCGCGGAAGAGCAGGGCACCAAGGGCATGGAAGCCTATACCTGGAACGCGATCTTCCTGCCCAAGGACACGCCGGAGCCGATCGTCAAGAAGCTTGCCGACGCGGTCAATCAGGCGATGAAGACGCCGGCGGTGAAGGAGCGGCTGGAAACGCTCGGCGCGGTGATCGTGCCGCCGGAGCGCCGCACGCCGGCCTATCTGCGCGAATTCGTGAAGAGCGAAATCGAGAAATGGGCGGCGCCGATCAAGCAGAGCGGCGCGCAGCTCGACTGATCGGAGTTTCCGTTATCCGGCGGTGGATTGCAGATTCCGCCGCCGAAATAGTTGCAACAAGATTTTCGCGGCGTGCCAGAATGGTTCCGTCGAAGAAAGCGGGGGACCGTGGGGGCCATGACTGGTGCGGGCCGAGTGCTCGTCGTCGAAGACGAGGTGCTGATCCGCATGCTCGCGGTCGATATGCTGCTCGATCTCGGGCGCGAGGCGGACGAGGCGGGATCGGCGGGGGAAGCGCTCGCCATGCTGCGGGCGCCGGGTGCGGCCTATGCTTTGGTGCTGCTCGATCTCGGGCTGCCGGACAAGCACGGCGACGACCTGGTGCGCGAGATCCGTCAGTCGCATGCCGACCTGCCGCTGGTGGTGGCGAGCGGCGAGGACCAGGTCGAGGTCAAGGCGCGGCTGGAAAAGTTTGCGCCGATCCGCTTTCTCGGCAAGCCCTACGATCTGGACGGGCTCAAAAACGCCGTCGAGCAGAGTGTGAGCTAGACATTCGTCAGCGCGGCCACGACGACGATCGTCGCCGTCAGCAGCGCCGCCGCCACCGAGACGGTCAGCAGGCTCATTGCCTCGTGATCGAACAGCGAGCGTGACAGCGGAAGCATGGACATCCCGTTGCGGTGCATCGTCAGCCGATGAATTGCGATTCTCCGGAGACCAGGCGAGTCCTTTATCTGCGCGGGCGTCCTTGACTTCGCATTCGCCGACTCAGCGGCGAGCGTGATGCCGAGCTCCCTCAGGCCTTCCTTGGCGCGGGGCGTGGCCTGGCCGGAGATACGCAATTCGGCGCGGCCCATGCCGCTGCGGCGGATGGCGTCGGCGGCATTGCCCATCGCCCTGCGGGTGCCTTCGGTCCAGGACATGGCGTCGACCGGCCAGATGCCGACCACGCCGCCGGTGCGGACCTGGTTGAACGGGAATTCGCCGAGCGAAACATAGCTCGTGACCGCGCCGGTCCTGGCATGGAAGTCGGCCACCATCTCGGTATAGCGGCGGTTGAACACGGCGGCGTCGCGGCGATTGACCGAAACCGCACGGCGCAGGAAATCGGCGCGGCCCTCGACCGGCACGACTTCGAGCGAGGACACCATCGAGGTCATGTCGACGGGCGAGTAGTTGCGGTTCTGCAGCAGCGCGTCCGCGGTCGGGCGGTCGAGGCCCATCGCCATCATCTTTTCGCGGTTGGAATCCATGAGCTGGGCCGCGGTCTTGTCGCGCACCGAGTCGATGACGCGGCTGCGAGTGCCGGCATTCGAGATCACGATTCCGACCGCGCCCGGGATCGCCATCATCGCGGCCGATACCACGAGACCGCCCGACGCCGCGGCCTGCGAAATCTTCTGCAGGCGGATCTGCAGCGGCTCGAATTCGGTATAGGGGTCGACGAGCAGCTTGGCGGCGAGTTCGCGCCGCTTCTGGTCGGCGCCGAAGCCGCCGAACGGCGTATCCTGCGACTTGCCGGCATTGTGGATGCCCGAGCCGATCTGTCCGATCTGGTTGCCGATGCCGGCGAGGGTGTTGCCGATCGCTTCGACCGGATTGACGATCAATTGGCCTGCGAATTTCACCGGTGCGAGACCGGCTTCGCCGAGCGCCTTGTTGAAGCTAGTCCGACTCCGTCAGCTTGTCGAGTTCCAGGATGGCGTTCAGTTCGCGGATGCGCCGCTGCATCATCGCGTCGCTGACCATTGTGAAATCGCCATAGGAGGACCGCACCGTGTAGATGCGCAGGAAGCCGTCGCTGCGGACCGGGTTGGCGATGTTGTAGTTTGGACCCGAGGCGCGGATGCCGGGGATATTGGCCGGGTTGAAGGAGGCGGGGCGCTCGATTTCGGCGGCAGAGGTTGCGTCCGACAGAACGACACTCGCCGCGAGTGCCGCAAAACACAATTTCACCGCCGGCTGCATCGAGCCCTCCCAGACGCCACAAATTGACCGCCATTTGACCGCGATTGCGGCGGACCCGCAAGCCGCCCCGTTGTTAATCATCCTTCGCGTGACGGTTTTGCCGCGGCCGCCATGAGCCGCTCGATCTCGCTTTCCGACAATCCGGCCTCGCGCAGCACCTGCGCGGTGTGGTCGCCCAGGCCCGGCGGCAGGCTGCGCACCGAAGGCTGCGAGGCCGACCATGTGCCCGGCACCTGCGTCATGCGCAGGCGTCCTTCCGTCGGGTGGTCGACCAGACGGAAAAACCCGACGTCGTTCAGATGCGGGTCGTCGAGCAAACTCTTGATGTCGTGCAGCGGCGTCACCGGGATGTCATTGTCGTCCAGCAGAGCGACCCATTCGGCGGTGGTTTTCGTCTTCAGCGTGTCGGCAACGAATTCATAGACCTCGTCGATATGGTCGGCGCGCTTGCCATGCGTCGAAAAGCGCGGGTCCTGCAACAGTTCCTCGCGGCCGATGGCGCGGAAGAAATTCTTCCAATGCGCGTCGGTATAGACCAGCGCGCAGACATGGCCGTCCTGCGTCGCATAGGGGCGGCGATGCTTCGAGACCAGACGCGGATAATATTGCGGGCCTTCCGGCGGATCGAAGGTGAGGCCGGCGAGATGATCGCCGAGCAGATATTCGGCGAACACCTCGAACATCGGAATCTCGATCGCCTGGCCTTCGCCGGTGCGCTCGCGGTGAAACAGCGCCGCCGAAATCGCGTTCGCGAGATAGAGCCCGACGGTGCGGTCGGCGATCGCAAGCGGCATGTAGCGCGGCTCGCCGCCCCAGGCGTCGCGCGCGATCGCGGCAATGCCGGACAGGCCCTGGATCAGATCGTCATAGGCCGGCTTGCCGGCATAGCGGCCGCCCGCGCCATAGCCGGTGGCGCTCGCATAGATGATGCGCGGATTGACGCTACGGATGTCGTCGTAACCGAGGCCGAGCCGCGCCATCGCGGCGGGGCGTACATTGCTGACCATGACATCGGCGGTCGCCGCAAGCTTGCGCAAGGCGTCGCGCGACGTCGGTCTGTTTCAGGTCGAGCGCGATCGAGCGCTTGTTGCGGTTGAGGTTGAGATAGATGTGGCCCATGCCGGGATTTCGCATCGGGCCGACATGGCGCATGATGTCGCCCGACGGCGCCTCGACCTTGATCACGTCGGCGCCGAAATCGGCGAGAATCTGGGTCGCGTAGGGCCCGAGGATCACGCTGGTCAGGTCGAGGATGCGGATGCCCGCGAGCGGGCCTTTGGCGCGGTCGGTCATGCGCCAAGCCTTAGCGCATGACGGTGGAAATCTGCGAAGCGGTTTTCAGGCTGGTCCAGAGGATCGAGGGAAACACGCTCAGCCCAGCGCGCTCTCGCGCACCGGCGCGCCGTGGGTGTGCGGGATCTTGTCCGCATAGGCCTTCACGAAGTCCGACATCGGCGCATTGTGGCCGGCGGGCGGGTCCATGGCGTGATCGGTGTAGGACTTGATATTCGGGTCTGCATAGACCTTCTTCATGATCTTGCGATATTTCCGCACCAGCTTGACCCAGCGCACAGCGGTGCGGGTGAAGTCGTAAGCGCGCCACGGATAGAAGATCAGCGGATTGACGATCGGCATGCCGTAACGGCGCTGGGTGCGGATCTTCCGGCGCACGAAACCGAATTGCAGCGGGTGCACGCCCTCGATCCGCGACGCGCCGGAAAACAGCGTGATGCCGTCGATCACCTTGGTCTTGTTCAGACCGGTGGCCGCCGCACGCCGCATGATGGTCTCGACATGCTCGTCGCTGTAATAGCGGGTCCAGGCCGAGCGATAGACTTCCTCCCAGGTCTCCTTCGACATGATCGGATGTGCGGTGCAGGCATGTTCGAGGTCGTATTTGTTGAGATCGGGATCGACCGGGATGCCCTTCATGTGCAGGACCTTGTGGTCCTCCGAGCCTGGCAGCGGCGTGAGATAGAAGAATTCGAGAATGTCGACCGGCAATTCCTTCTTGATGATCTCGATGTCGCGCGCGATCGATTCAGGCGTGTCGGTCGGAAAGCCGAGAATATATCCGGCGAAAGTCATCACCTTGGCCTTGCGCCAGGCGTGGAACATTTCCTGGTATTCCCAGATCTTGTTCTGCCGCTTCTTGGCGCCGGCGAGCGATGCCGGATTGATGTTTTCAAGTCCGATGAAGACCGCGGTGCAGCCTGCGCGCGCGGCTTTCTCGATGAAGCCCGGAATCTTGTGACACAGCGTGTCGACCTGCAGCAGCAGGCGGATCTTGAAGCCTTCCTTCTCGCGCAACTCGATCAGCCGGTCGAGGATCGGCTCCCAGTTGCGGTTGCGCGCGTAATTGTCGTCGGTGATGAAGAAGCGGGTGATGTCCTGTTTGGCGTTGGCGCGCACGATGCCTTCGATATCGTCGGCGGTGCGGTAGCGGGATTTTCGGCCCTGCACATTGATGATGGTGCAGAAGCTGCACTGGAATGGGCAGCCGCGGCCGGCATCGAAGCTTGCATAATGACCGGCGACGCGGGTGACGACCTCGCGCGGCAGGATCGGGAAGGTCGCCGCTTCCATGTCCGGCGAGTCTTTCAGGTAATTGTAGACCGGCTTCGCGGTGCCGCGCCGCCATGTCGCGCAGGAATTCCGCCATGCGGCCTTCGCTTTCGCCGGCATAGAGCACGACGCCGAGGTCGAGCGCTTCCTGCAATTCCGGTGTGATCTGCGGCAGCATCGAGATCACGCCGCTGACATGGAAGCCGCCGATCGCGACCGGGATATCGGCCTTGCGGAACTGGCGGGCGATATCGAGCGCGCGCGGATATTGATTGGACTGAACGCCGACCAGCGCGACGAAGCCGCCGCCTTCCTTGCGGATTTCGCGGACCATTTTCTTCACGTCGATGACGGTATTGCACTCGTCACAGGCTTCGATCTCGATGTCGACATCGGGGCCGAGCGTGAACGCCTCCGCGCATTCGCGCAGCAGGCCGTAGACGCTGGCCAGGCTGTTGGACGGAATGGTCGAGCGCCACCACTGGATCACATAGCCGTCGGCATCGTAATGCGACGGCTTGATCAGGACGATCTTGAATTTGCGACGCGCGGAGGCCATCGGCGGTCCGGGCATTGCGGTTGCGGAATCGCTGGAAGCGCCCTGTTGCATGGCCATTTGCGCAGAAAACACGCATTTCCAGCCCGGCGCAAGCGACGATTGAGCACAGCCGTCGGCGTTCGGCGACGGTTCCCGATAATGGCCGATCAGAAACCGGGATGGAAGATGTCGTCGAAATTGGTGCCGCTCTCGTCGTCCATCTCGTTCTGCATTTCGTTCACGACGCTGAAGCCGCTGGCGCTGACATTGTCGGGCTGCTGCAGCCGGCGCTGCGCGACCATGTCGCGATAGGCCTGCATCGCGGCCGGGTCGCCGACAAAGGCGCATTTGCAGTAATCCGGATCGGCATAGACGTAATAGAGTTGCCCGTTCTTGCGGTGCGGAACCATGATCCGCGGTGGTATGGCTTGCAGGCGCGCCATCTTCTGCGGCGTGTTGGCTTCCCGCATTTTGAAGCCGGCATCTTCCAGCTTCATGTCGGTTGCGAGTTGTGCCAGCGCCGGCAGCGCCGCGAGCATGAAGCCGAGTGCTGCGGTCGAACATACGATCTTCATCGGGTTGTCATGCTCCAATCCGGATCTCGATTGTAGTGAAATAACGAACCGATCGCCGCCGCGATTGCGGTGCCAATAGTCTGCGTCCACGGGGGCGCACGAGAGCCGTGCGCCCGGAGCTAGTGGATCGGATTTGACATTCGCTACCCACCCGGCCGCAGGCTCGCAATGCGAATGTCAAATCCAAAGCTCCACTAGAATCCAACATTTGCTAGTGGTCCCTTGATTCTAACATTCGCAAGAGAGCCTGCCGAGACGGGATGCGAATACTAATTCGGACCACTAGTTATTGCGATCCCCGCGGTTTCGTCCACCGCCGCGATTGCCATCGCGGTTGGGCCGCTGCTGCGGGCGGGCCCCGCTGGAATTGCGATTGCCCGCATTCGGACGGTTCGGCCGCGCCTGCGGCCGGTTCGCCTGCGGGCGATTGGGTCGTGCCACCGGTCGATCCGGTCTGGCTTGCGGACGGTTGGGCCGCGCCTGTGGCCGGTTCGCTTGCGGCCGGTCCGGTCTGGCGGCGGGCCGATCGGGTCTGGCCGCAGGTCGATCCGGTCTTCCTGTTGGGCGATCCGGGCGAACGGCGGGACGATCCGGGCGCACCGCCGGGCGATCGGGACGTACATTCGGCCGGTCGGGGCGCAGCTCCGGACGGTCTGGTCTGCCGCCAGGCCTGTCGGGTCGAACATTCGGGCGATCCGGTCGTCCCGGCGACCGGGTCGGTCCGGTCACGCCGGGTCGATCCGGGCGAATATTCGGACGATCAGGCCGGCTGCCGGGGCGATCCGGACGCCAGGCGCTGGGCGGCGGACCGCCGGGCCGGCCCGGACGCCAGACCGTCTGATTGACCCAGACCGTGTTCCAGCCGCGATTGTTCCAGCCCCAGCGGTTGTTCCAATAGGAACCGACCAGCACGCCGGTTCCGAAAATCAGTCCGGTGGTCAAAGCCGACGTGAAGACGATGCCCGGATCGTAGACCGGCACGAAGATGCGCTCCGGTGCCGCCGGCTGGATGAAGATGACGGGCGCGCCGTTTTCCTCGCGCGTGGTCACGACCTGCTGCGGCGTGGTTTTCAGATTGCCGACCTTCTGCGCCTGCGCGCGCAGCGACTGGATCGCGTTGGCGACATCCTGCGGCTGCTGCGAAAAGGCGGAGCCGAGCGACTCGGTCCAGTCGAGATGATCCGCCAACATCTGCAGCACGTCGGGAAAGCGAGTCAGCGCGACGACCGAACTGTCCCACGATTTCGCATCCGCGCCGGCAAAGTCATTCTTCTTCACCGCATCCGCATTGGCCGCGACCCAGCGGTCGGCATGCACGATCTGCAGCGGGAAGGTGCTGGCCGGAAGGATCAGCGCGATCAGCGGATCGGGATAGAGCGCGATCGGTCCGAGCAGATATTCGAGATCGGTGAGCGAGAACACCTTGGCGTCGGAAGCTGCATCGCTCGAAGGCGCGGACGGCGCATCCGCGGGCGGCGTCTGTGCGAGAATAGGCTGAACGCTCGTCATCCATGCGAAAAGCGCGGCGACGGCGATCCGGGAAAATTTCTGCAAACGAATGCGGTTCTGCGTCATCGAAAGATCGCGCTCCCTCGCGATGCCGCATGCGCGCGTGGCGCGACGGCATTGTCCATTCGCGTCCCGGCCGGAGCGCGATGTCGGACTCGACTGTTATTAGCACTCGGCGCGCGACGCCAGTCTGAATCCGGGAAGTGAGGGGGCGCCAGCGGCATGGCTGGCCGTCTCGAAGCGAAATCGAGGTATCTCTTTACGCGTTGTCTGCGCGCCGATCGTCGCAGGCTTCAGTAAGGTCGGGGGAGGGACGACCAAGTGCCTCCCCCGAGACACCGACCTTGATGGATGCCATCACGTCCGATGCCGAACGCGTCACAACATCACGGGCTACGCGGCAACGGCCTTGGCGCCGTCGGGACCGCCGCGACGGTCTTCAGGATCTGCAAGGCGATCTGATACGGATCGCCCTGCGAATTCGGACGGCGATCTTCCAGATAGCCCCTGTAGCCGTTGTTGACGAAGGAATGCGGCACGCGGATCAAGGCGCCGCGATCGGCCACGCCATAGCTGAACTTGTTCCACGGCGCGGTCTCGTGCTTGCCGGTCAGGCGCTTGTCGTTGTCCGGACCGTAGACCGCGATATGGTCATGCAGGTTCTTGTCGAATTCCTTCATCAGCGCTTCGAAATATTCCGTGCCGCCGACTTCGCGGCGGCCGCGACCTGTCCGTCGGCGCCGATGGCCACGAGACCGAAGGCGCCCGGGTCGACGCCCGCAAGTTCGGGAATATAGGTCGCAACCTCGCCGCGGTCCGGCCGGCGCGTCATCTCGCCGGCGATTTCGTGAACGACTTCAGAAAAGTCCGGCACGGCTTTCCTTCCACGCAACTCGTCAGGAACAACCGCCCGCCATTCAAGTCATATGCCACTTAACCATGCTTTTACCGTGCCGCACGATCGAGCCGGCTGCGACAATCGGTTCCTAACCATCGGCGCGTTAGGTCTTCGGTGCGGACAAGGAGTCCGCGCAATGGGCTCTGGGGATAACAAAAATGGTCACCTTCAAGAAGTTTCTTGCCGACGAGTCGGGCGCGACCGCCATCGAATACGGTCTGATCGCCGCCGGCATCTCTGTGGCGATCATCACGGTCGTGCAGGGCCTCGGCACCAAGCTGACCTCGACCTTCACGTCGGTTAAGGACGCGCTGAAGTAATCGACTTCAGACGTCCCGCTGAGGCCCGGAGGTCGCCCCGAATGGGTGGCCTTCGGCCCGATCTTGATGGCGTCCTATGGAAGAACGCAGAACTTCGTCTCGCCGCCGGGTCCTGAAAGCAGGAACGATCGCCTTCGGTCAGGCGGCCGGCTTCGATTGCCTGGTCCGCAATCTCTCCGACAAGGGCGCCTGTCTCGAAGTCGAGAGTCCGGTCGGAATTCCGGACACGTTCACGCTGGTCATTCCCCACGATGCGCTCATGCGGGTTGCCCATGTGCAATGGCGTCGCGCCAAGCGCATTGGCGTCGTGTTCGAGTAGGGCCGCTGTATCGACGCGGCGGACGACAGGCGTGTGTGAGCAAGTTCGATTTCACAGCTCGAGGCCGCTTCCTTTTTTGTTGGACGCATCCTAGCCTTCCGCGCAAATAAAGTGCAGCAGGGGTCCGTCCGTGACACGACGCATAGTTGTCGCCGTTTTGCTCTTGACGGCCGGCTTGCTCGCCATTCGCCTCGTCGTGGTGACGCGCGAGTTCGACACGGTCGTAACCAGTGCCCGATTCGACACGGTGCGCGCCAATCACACCGACCTGCGCGCCTTCCTGCGGCGGATGCCGAAGGGCGGCGACCTTCACACCCACCTGTCCGGCGCCGTCTACGCTGAAAGGTTCATCGCCTGGGCGGCACAGCAACATCTCTGCGCGAATACTGCGAACGTGCTGCTGTCGAAGCCGCAATGCGAGCCCGGCGACGTGTCCGCGGCCGACGCCATGCACGACCAGAAACTTTACGATCAGTTGGTCAACGCGTTCTCGACGCGCTCGTTCGTGCCGACCGTCGCGGTTCCGACCGATCACGACAAATTCTTCGAGGCGTTCGACAAATTCGGCGCCGCATCCGGCTCGCGCTTCGTCGACATGATCCTCGACCAGCTCAGGGATTATCACAGCGAAAACGTGCAATATGTCGAGTTCATGGTGTCGTTTTCGTGCTGGAACGACCGCGACAAGTTCATCAAGGCGATGGCCGGCCAGTCCGACGATGCCGGCAGGCTGGCGGCCCTGAAGGCGAACGGCCTCGACGACTGCGTCGCGGCGAAGCGCACCGATCTCCTGGCTTCGATCGAAAAGATCAAAAGCGAGCTTGCATGCGATCCGCAGCGGACGCGGCCGGGCTGCGGGGTTTCCTTCCGCTTCATCGCGCAGCTGCTGCGCAACACCACGCCCGACGAGGTCTTTCTCCAAGTCGCCATCGCAGCCGCGCTGATCCGCGCGGAGCCGCAGGTGGTGGCGCTCAACCTGGTTCAGTCGGAGGACAACCTGATCGCGCGCCGCGATTACACGCGCCACATGCAGATCGTGGCGTTCCTGGCGAAAGACGTGAAGGTTTCGCTGCATGCGGGCGAGCTTTGGCTCGGCTTTGTTCCGCCGCCGGACCTGACCTTTCACATCCGCCAGGCGATCGAGATTGCCAATGCGCGCCGCATCGGTCATGGCGTCGACCTCGCCTTCGAACACGACATGGAAGGGCTGCTCGCGGAAATGCGCCGGCGCCCGGTCGCGGTCGAAATCAACCTCTCCAGCAACGCCATCATTCTCGGCGTGCACGGGAAGAATCACCCGCTCGCCACCTACCTGGCTGCCGGCGTGCCGGTGGTCATCTCGACCGACGATGCCGGCGTCTCCCGCATCAACATGACCAACGAATATTTCCGCGCCGTCACGACCAGGGGCTCGGATACCGGACGCTGAAAGCGATCGCGCGCAACGCTTTGACCTATTCCTTTCTCGATGAGGCGCAAAAGCGCAGCGAACTGGAGCGGTTCGATCGGTCCTATCTCGAATTCGAGCGGTCGCTCGCGCGTCAGCAATCGCGCTGCAGAACGTGATCGCGCTGATCAGGGCTGCCGTCACTCCGTTTTGAATTCGGCGCTGGAGCATCCCGGAAATTGCGCATTCATGCCGTGCGCATTTAACTGGCCGGGCACTCCGATAACGTGGTCGCCACCGTTCAGCGTGCAAATCGCCACTGCGTCGGTCGCTGCGGCGTGTTCCGGTGCTTCCTCGGAGACATCGAACCCGAGAAACTCGTCCTCGTCGCGGTCCGATGTACTGCTGCGCATGTTCCTCGCTGGGCGTTCACTTCGGCGGCGTGCCGCCCCAGGAAAACCCCGAGTCATTATATCCCGCCAGCGGCAGTATGGCACAATACAAGTCAGTGCCAGCCGGCCGGCTGATGGCGAGGCGCGCCGACGATTTCGAACATCTTGCCGGACACATGGCCACAGGACTTCGTTCCTTACCGCGGCCAGCGATCCGTGAACGAAGTGAAGATTGCGTTCCGCGAGATCGGCAGTTCCTTGCCGCTTTGGACTGCCTCGGACGCAGCGAGCAGAGTAGCAACAGGGGAAGGCGCGCATCCTTGCTGCGTGAATCTGCCCGCGAACACGGCTCTGCCGGCCATGTTTAGCCGCTCGACGCCCGAAAGAATATTACTACTCAATAGCTTATCCGAAATGGCTGGGGGACTAGGATTCGAACCTAGAAAAACAGAGTCAGAGTCTGCTGTGATACCATTTCACCATCCCCCAACGGCCGTGCCGCCGGGCCGCGCAAGGCTAGGCCTGCCGGAGTCGGGCATACATATACGGCACCGCCGGCGATTTCAAATGCGATATCGGGGCGAAATTGCGCTCAGGCCGCGCGCCGCCTGAGGCCGGAATTCGTCCGACAAGGCGCCTCGGCGGCCTCATCCGCATCGCGGCAGAAAACGCTGCAATAGAAGCGCTCCTTTCCGAGCTGCCAGGCCGGCAGTTCCTCCAGGCAGCGGCCGCAACCGGCACACAGAAACCCGAATAGCGGGTGGGACAGTCTGGCGTCTTTCATGGCGGCGCTAAAACGCCGTACCCGGCGCCGCACGTTCCCTGCCGCTCAAACCTTGTCGAGCGCCGCCAGCACATCCTCCAGGATGTCGTCCTGGTGTTCCAGCCCGACCGACAGCCGCAGGAACCCGTCGCTGATGCCGAGATCGGCGCGCGCCTGCGGGGTGATGCGCTGATGCGTGGTGGTCGCGGGATGGGTGATCAGGCTCTTGGCGTCGCCGAGATTGTTGGAGATGCGCACGAGCTGCAGCGCGTCCTGGAACGCGAACGCCGCCTTCTTGCCGCCCTTGACCTCGAAGGCGATCAGCGTCGAGCCGCCGGTCATCTGCCGCTTGATGACCTCGGCCTGCGGATGGTCGGCGCGGCCGGGATAGATCAGCCGTGACAGCTTCGGATGGCCGGCGAGCGCGTCGGCGATATAGCCCGCCGACTTTGGTCTGCTGGCGCACGCGGATGGCGAGCGTCTCCAGCCCCTTCAGCATCACCCAGGCATTGAACGGCGACATCGACGGGCCGGTCTGGCGGTGCAGATTGTGGATGTTGTCCTGGATGAACTTGCTGGAGCCCAGCACGATGCCGCCGAGGCAGCGGCCCTGGCCGTCGATATGCTTGGTGGTCGAATAGACCACGCAATCGGCGCCGAGCTTGAGCGGGCTCTGCCAGAGCGGGGTCGAGAACACGTTGTCGACGGTGACGGTCGCGCCGGCGTCGTGCGCGATCTTCGCGACGCCCGCGATATCGATCACCTCCAGCGTCGGATTGGCCGGCGTCTCCATGAAGAAGGTCTTGGTGTTGGGCCGCACCGCATTCTTCCATTGCGAAAGATCGGTGCCGTCGACCAGCGTCGAGGTGACGCCGAAGCGCGGCAGCAATTCCTCGACCACATAAAGACACGATCCGAACAAGCGCGCGCGACGACACGATATGGTCGCCGGCCTTGACCTGGCCCATCAGCGCGAGCGTCACCGCCGCCATGCCGGTCGCGGTCGCGCGCGCCGTCCTCGGCGCCTTCGAAATCCGCCATGCGGGTCTCGAACATGCGCACGGTCGGATTGGCGAAGCGCGAATATTGGAAGCCCGGAATTTCGCCCTTGAAGCGCGCCTCGGCCTGCGCCGAATTGTCGTAGACATAGCCCTGCGTGAGAAACATCGCTTCCGATGTCTCGTTGAATTGCGAGCGCAGGATTCCGGATTGAACGAGGCGTGTCTCGGGGCGGTAGCTGCGTTGCGACATCGTGGGCCTCCTTCAGGCCAATAAAAAACCCGGCCGTAATGGGCCGGGCACACGTGTCCCCGGCCTTTTAGCAATTTGTTTTACGTGGCTGCAAGCCGGCCGGCTCAAATGACCACGGATCGGCTTTGCTCTTACGATGCAGGCAAGGGGGCGTCAAGCCGCGCTGCGCCGCCTGCGCCTTCTTCGCCGCCTCGATCGCCGCCCACACCCGCGACGGCGAGGCCGGCATGTCGATATGGCGAGATGCCGTAGACCGACAGCGCATCCACGATCGCGTTCATCACGCAGACCAGCGCGCCGGCGCAGCCGGCCTCGCCGCAGCCCTTGGTGCCGAGCGGATTGGTGGTCGCCGGCACCGGATGGCTGACGAAGCCGATATCGGCGAATGGTGGGCGCGCGGCATCGCGTAATCCTGGAACGAGCCGGTCAGCAATTGCCCGTCGCTCGTCATAGACCGTGTTTTCCAGCAGCGCCTGGCCGATGCCCTGGATCACGCCGCCATGCACCTGGCCCTCGACCAGCAGCGGATTGATGATGGTGCCGAAGTCGTTGACCGAGGAATATTTCACCACCTCGATGACGCCGGTCTCCGGATCGATCTCGACCTCGCAGACATGGCAGCCATTGGGGAAGGTCGACGGCACGCCGTCGTGAGCGTGGCTGACATCGAGCGTCGACGGCGCGCCGTCCGGCAGCTTCAGCCCGGCGCGCAGCTTGTCGGCCAGCTCCAGAAGCCGATCGAGCGGTCGGTGCCGGCGATGACGAAACGGCCGTTGGTGAATTCGATATCGGCGGGCGACGGCTTCCAGCACATGCGAGGCGATCGCCTTGCCCTTCTCGATCACCATCGCGGACGCCTCGCACGATCGCGGCGCCGCTCGCGGTGATCGAGCGCGAGCCGCCGGTGCCGCCGCCGGCGATCAATTGATCGCTGTCGCCCTGCACCAGCCGGATGCGCTCGAACGGAATGCCGAGCTCGCGCGACAGCACCTGCGCGAAGGGCGCGGCATGGCCCTGTCCGTAATCGAGCGTGCCGGTGATGATCGTGACGTCGCCATTGGCCTCGAAGCGGATGCCGCCCATCTCCTTGCCGGGAGGTGCGGTGACTTCGAGAAAGAGCCGATGCCGAGTCCGCGCAACTTGCCGCGCGCCTCGCTGTCGCGCTTGCGCGCGGCAAAGCCGTCGAGGTCGGCGCCTGCGAGCGCCTCGTCGAACAGGGCCGGGAAGTCGCCGCTGTCGTAATTCATGCCGGACGACGCGCGTAGGGAATCTGCGCGGCGCGATCTGGTTGCGCCGCCGAAGCTCGAGACGATCGATCCCCAGTCTCGGACGCGGCCTTGTCGATCAGCCGCTCCATGAAATAATTGCCCTCGGGGCGTCCGGCGCCGCGATAGGCCGAAACCTGCGTGGTGTTGGTGAACACGCATTTCGATCGAGACTTCGAGCAGCGGCGTGCGGTAGACGCCGACGATATTCTTCACGATATTGAGCGTGCCGGGCAGCGGCGCGACCGGCGAGAGAAATGCGCCCATATTGGCGAAGCGCGTCGACGCGGACCGCGAGAAAATTTCCGTCCTTGTCGAGCGCAAGTTCGGCGGTCACCTCGTGGTCGCGGCCATGCGAATCCGAGACGAAGCGAGCCGGAGCGGTCGTCGGTCCATTTTACCGGCCGGCCGAGCAGCTTCGCCGCATGCAGCATGCAGACATATTCGGAATAGACCGGCGCCTTCATGCCGAACGAGCCGCCGACATTGCCGGTGAGCATGTGCACCTTGTCGGGCTTGACGCCGAGGATGTCGGCGAGCTGGTTCTTCATGCCGAACACGCCCTGGCTCTGCGCATGCAGGGTGAATCGCTCGCTCGCGGGATCGTATTCGGCGACCGCCGCGCGCGGCTCCATCGCCGCCACGACAAGCCGCGTGTTGCGCAGCGACAGCTTCGTCACATGCGCGGCGCCGGCGAATGCGGCGGCTACCTTCTCGGCGTCGCCATAATGATAGTCGAGCGCGACATTGTCCGGCACGTCGTCGAACAGTTGCGGCGCGCCGGCGCTGCGCCGCTTCGCTCGCCAGCGTCACCGCCGGCAGCGGATCGATATCGAGCACGACCGCCTCGGCGGCATCGCGCGCCTGCGCCGCGGTCTCGCGCCACCACGAAGGCGACCGGATCGCCGACGAAGCGCACCTTGCCTCGGCGAGCGCGAAGCGCTCCGGCTTCTTCATCTCCGAGCCGTCGCGGTTCTTGAACGGCACGATGCATTTGAAGGTGCCGTAGCCTTGCGAGGTCGCGCGCGGTGTAGACGCCGAGCACGCCCGGCATCGCAGCCGCTTCGCCGGTATCGATGCCGTTGATGCACGCCATGCGCGTAGGGCGAGCGCACCATCGCGGCATAGACCTGGCCGGGCAGCGCGATGTCGTCGGTGTAATGGCCCTTGCCCTGAACCAGCGTCGGGTCTTCGGTGCGCAGCACCGGCTGTCCGACGCCGAATTTCGCGAGCGCCCAGTCGTCGTCCTTGTCGCCGGATTGACATCTTCGCGGATATTCATGCGGCCTTGCCGGGTTCGGGGGAGGAAAACGGCGTCCGCCCGACATAGCGGCGCCGGCCAGTACCACAAGAACAGGCAAGCGGCATGCCAGTTTCCCGTCGGTTGCAGCACGCCGCGTGCGGCTCTCTAGACTTTGCCCGATCTTTGGACACAACGCCGCGGATCGGCGGAAGCGCCGTGCGGCAGGACGAGTTTGATGAACGACGAGGTTCGGGCGACCGGCCTCGATCCCGCGCGTGACCGTGCGCAGGCCGATCTTCAAGCGGCGAGCGTGCGCAACGGTCCGGCCAGCAGGCGGGTCGAGGTTCGCCGCAAGACCATGCGCGTGCCGACCACGCGCGCCGCGAGATTCGTGCCGATTCGTCCGCAGCCGGCGCCGATCTCTACGGTCCGACCTATGCCGCGCTCGATCTCGGCACCAACAATTGCCGCCTGCTGGTGGCGCGCGCGACCCATGACGGGTTCCGCGTCATCGACGCGTTTTCGCGGATCATCCGGCTGGGCGAGGGCATCACGTCGTCCGGGCGGCTCGGGCGAGCCCGCGATCGCGCGCGCGATCGAGGTGCTGCGCATCTGCCGCGACAAGATGCGCAATCGCGGCGTCACCCGCTCGCGCCTGATCGCCACCGAGGCCTGCCGGCTCGCGGAGAACGGCGACGACTTCCTCGACCGGGTGCGGCGCGACGTCGGCATCGCGCTCGAAATCGTCGACCGCGAGACCGAGGCGCTGCTCGCCGCGACCGGCTGCACGCCGCTGGTCGATCCGGAGGCGCAGGGCGCGATCCTGTTCGATATCGGCGGCGGCTCCTCGGAGATCGCACGTCTCGGCCGCTCGCAGTCCTGCCGGCGCGGACCGCCGGAACCGGCGATGCAGGGCTGGATCTCGCTGCCGGTCGGCGTCGTCACGCTCGCCGAGCGCCACGGCGGCATCAGGTGACGCGCGAGATTTTCGAGGCCATGGTCGCGGAGGTCGCGAGCATCTCGCGCCGTTCGCACGCGAGCACGCGATCGCGATCCGCCGACGCCCCGATGCATCTGCTCGGCACCTCGGGCACCGTGACCACCATCGCCGGCGTCCATCTCGGGCTCCGGCGCTACGACCGACGGCGGGTCGATGGCTGCTGGATGATGGACGACGAGGTCACCGAGGTGATGGAGCGGCTGCTCGCGATGTCCTACGACGAGCGTGTCTGCAATGCCTGTATCGGCGCCGAACGCGCCGATCTCGTGCTGGCGGGCTGCGCGATCCTGGAAGCGATCCGCCGCGCTTTCCCGAGCGGGCGGCTGCGTGTCGCCGACCGCGGTTTGCGCGAGGGCATGCTGGTGCAGATGATGCGCGCCGATGGTGTCTGGCGCGAGGCGGGCGTTTCGTGAAAGCCGCGCGGCAGCGGCGGACGCGAACTCAAGACCCGCGTCAAGACCGGCAAGAACCGTTCGCTGTCGTCCAAGCTCTGGCTCGAGCGCCAGCTCAACGATCCGTATGTCGCGCGCGCCAAGCGCGAAGGCTATCGCGCGCGCGCGGTCTACAAGCTGTCCGAGATCGACGACAAGGCAAATTCCTGAAGCCCGGCGCACGCGTGGTCGATCTTGGTGCTGCCCCCGGTGGCTGGAGCCAGCTCGCGGCGCAGCGCGTGCGGTGCGGCGGACGGCAAGGGTCGCGATAGGGGCCGCGTGGTCGCGATCGACATTCTCGACATGGATCCGGTTGCGGGCGTCGACTTCATGACGCTCGACTTTCTCGATCCGGCGGCGCCCGACATTCTGAAGGAGCGCCTCGGCGGCCCGGCCGACGTGGTCCTGTCCGACATGGCCGCGAATGCGACCGGTCACCGCAAGACCGATCATCTGAAGATCGTCGCATTGGTGGAGGCGGCGGCGGCTTTCGCCGCGGAAGTGCTGAAGCCCGGCGGTACCTTTCTCGCCAAGGTGATTCAGGGCGGCACCGAGGGCGACCTGCTCGCCATGCTCAAGCGCGACTTCGCCAGTGTGAAGCATGTGAAGCCGGCCGCGAGCCGTCAGGATTCGGCGGAGCTTTATGTGCTGGCGACCGGGTTTCGCGGCCGAAAGAACTGCGGATAGTTCACCGCTTTGCCAGGCATTGATCGAGCGCGTAGCTCGTGTTGCAGAGCCTGCCCGCGATCTCCGCGCGGCGCCCTTCTGCTCCTCCTCCAGCTTGCATTCGGCGACCGTCACATTGGTTTGCAGGTAGCGCATCTGGCACGATTCCCGCCGGTTCTTCGCGCGCATACCCTTGCGTACGATCGCCTGATAGCGCTTGCGGTATTCGGGGTTCTTGCGTCGATCGCGGCCAGCGCTTCTCGTAATCGCCTCCGCGGTGAACGGCCGGCATAGAGGCCGAGCCGAACAGAGCTTCGAACGCCTTGCGGCCTTGTTTCGGCGGCGGCGGGTTGTCGCGAAACGCAGCGACCAGCGCAAGGCTTCCCGGCTCAGAGCTTCAGCCTCGCGTCTGCCTTCTGATCGGCCTTATTGAACTTCTTCAGCTCAACTGCAGCTTCGCCGCTTGTTCGCAGACCGGGCAATCCGTCTGCGCAAGGCTGCGGTTGCGGACAACAGCAAGATAAGAGCGGCTTGCATCGTTACCTTCCTTCGGCAGACCCTGAGGCCGCTTGGCCGAAAATCGCTTCGCATCTTCCGGCATATGCGGTTCGCGAAAAGCCTAACCCCTTGAGACGGCCTTTTTCGGCCTGCCCATCAAAGCCGCCGGGCCATTTATCACCATTTTTGCCATGTTCGGGTGGCTTTTTCTTCGCAAGAGGCCGCGAATCTCATATTGCGGGGCTCCTGCGCACCCGGCGCATCTGAGAGGGCATTTCCATGGCGGCAAAACAAAAGACCAAAGCGGCGGCAGCAAAGCCGGCACCGAAGAAGTCGGCGGCGCCGAAGGCCGCCACGCCGAACAAGGTCACGCTGAAGCATCTGGCGGCGGCGCTCGCCGAAGAGCATCAGATGACCAAGAAGGAGGGCGAGGCGATGCTGAACGACCTCGTCGCGCTGATCACCAAGCACCTGAAGAAGGGCGAGCGCATCCGCATCGCCGGGTCTCGGCATCCTTCAGGTGCGCAAGCGCGCCGCCCGCATGGGCCGCAATCCGGCGACCGGCGAGGCGATCAAGATCAAGGCGAGCAAGAAGGTCGCCTTCCGCGCGTCCAAGGAATTGAAAGAAGCGGTCTAACCGCTTTCCCGTTCGCTCATTTCTGCAAGCGGAAATAGCCGCGAGCATGTCGCCGTCCAGAACTGCGCATGGCTCCCGCGCAGCCGCTTCGGCGCGGTGATCCGCTCGATGGCGTGCGGGCATCGCGAGCGGAAGCGGCGCGTCGCTTCGATGGCTGTGCCCGGCGTGACGTCGGTGATGGCCTCGCGGCCTCGACGTGCCTCAGCCCATCCGTCGGATCGGACGTCTCGCCGGCCGCGATCGGCTCCGCCTTGGTCGCGGCAGCGGGCGCATGGCCCGACATTTCCGCGCCGGCATCGGCCGGCAATCCTCCAGAACCAAGGCCGACGAACCCGAAATCGCCGCGACCACGAGGAAGGCGGGCGTGAAATCGCCGGCGAGGATTGTTGTCGTCGCCGCCAGCGAGCGACATTTCCACCATCAGCGCGCCGACCGCGACGCCGGCCGAGATCGACAATTGCTGACCGACCGAGGCGAGCGCGGTGGCGCGGCTCATGCGCGCGCGGCTCGATCTCGGCATAGGCGATGGTGTTGACCGCGGTGAATTCCAGCGCGCGGAAGAAGCCGCCGACCAGCAGGATCGTGATCAGGACCGAGACCGGCATGCCGGGCGTGAAGATGGCGCAGGCGGCGAGAAGGCCGCGCTGATCAGCGGCATTGACGATCAGGACGCTGCGGAAGCCGAAGCGAGATGATGGTGCGCGAGGCGACCGTCTTCATGCCGATGGCGCCGAGCGCGCCGGCGAAGGTCACCATCCCGGACTGGAACGGCGTCATGCCGAAGCCGATCTGCAGCATCAGCGGCAGCAGGAACGGCAGCGCGCCGATGCCGAGCCGGAACAGGAAGCCGCCGACCACGCTGGCGCGGAAGGTCGGCATCGCGCAGCAGCGAGAAATCGAGGATCGGCGCCGGCACGCGTCTGCGCGTGGAGGAGATAGGCCGTCATCGACACGGCGCCGCCGACGACCAGCGCCACGATGACCTGCCACGGCAGCATGTCGAGGCCGGCGACCGAGAGCCCGAAGGCCAGGCCGGCGACGCCAAGCCGGCGAGCAGCATGCCGATGCCGTCGAACGGCTCCTGATGCTCGGCCGGCACCGGATCGATATAGAGCAGCACCAGGACGATCCCGACGATGCCGATCGGAATGTTGATCAGGAAGATCCAGTGCCACGAGGCATAGGTGGTGATGAAGCCGCCGACCGGCGGCCCGATCACCGGGCCGATCAGCGCCGGGATCGTCACCCAGGCCATCGCGCCGACGAGTTCGCGCTTCTCGATGGTGCGCACCAGCACCAGCCGGCCGACCGGCGTCATCATCGCGCCGCCCATGCCCTGCACGATGCGCGCGACGACGAAGTCCTCGAGCGAGCTGCGACAGCGCGCAGCCGATCGAGCCGAGCATGAACACGAAGATCGCGGCGCGAACACGCGGCGCGCGCCGAAGCGGTCGGCGGTCCAGCCGCTGGCCGGGATGAACACCGCGAGCGAGAGCAGATACGAGGTGACGGCGAGCTTCAGCGCCAGCGGATTGGCGCCGATGTCGGCGGCGATCGCCGGCAGCGAGGTGGCGATCACCGTCGAGTCGAGATTCTCCATGAACAGCGCGCACGCGACGATCAGCGGCACGAGGCGGTTGTGCGATGCATGGATGCTTGTCGGCAGGAGCGAGGGGCGTTCTAGCATTTCGCTGCGGCAGCGGATGCCGGGATCTTGCGCTGGGGGCTGCTCATTCCTACATGGAATGCCGCGAGCGGCCGCGCTGTCCGGCCGGGAGGGTTCGGAATGATCTACGTTCTCGCGTTCTTCCTGCCGCCGCTGGCGCTGCTGCTCAACGGCCAGATTTTCGCGACCATCTTCAACGCGATGCTGTTCGTCGTGTCCTGGTGCTGGCAGTCGTTGTCGCCGTCGCTGTGGCTGATCGCGCCGGTGCACGCCATGATCGCGATCTATTCGCGGCGTTGAGGATCGCAAGCA
>CAWDOW010000027.1:0-13421 GCA_963804015.1 uncultured Pseudomonadota bacterium | reverse complement strand
CGGCATGCACGATCTGCAACGGGAAAGTGCTGGCCGGAAGGATCAGCGCGATCAGCGGATCGGGATAGAGCGCGATCGGTCCGAGCAGATATTCGAGGTCGGTGAGCGAGAACACCTTGGCGTCGGAAGCTGAATCGCTCGAAGGCGCGGACGGCGCATCCGCGGGCGGCGTCTGTGCGAGAATAGGCTGAACGCTCGTCATCCATGCGAAAAGCGCGGCGACGGCGATCCGGGAAAATTTCTGCAAACGAATGCGGTTCTGCGTCATCGAAAGGTCGCGCTCCCTTCGCGATGCCGCATGCGCGCGGCGCGATCGGCATTGTCCATTCGCGTCCCGGCCGGAGCGCGATGTCGGACCCGACTGTTATTAGCACTCGGCGCGCGACGCCAGTCTGAATCCGGGGAGTGAGGGGCGCCAGCGGCATGGCTGGCCATCGCGATGAGCGATTGAGGTATTTTGCTACGCGCGCCGCGCGCCAATCGTCGCAGGCTTCAGAAAGGTCGGGGGAGGGACGACCAAGTGCCTCCCCCGAACACCGACCTGATGGATGGATGCCATCACGTCCGATGCCGAACGCGTCACGACATCACGGGCTACGCGGCAACGGCCTTGGCGCCGGTCGGGACCGCCGCGACGGTTTTCAGGATCTGCGAGGCGATCTGATACGGATCGCCCTGCGAATTCGGACGGCGATCTTCCAGATAGCCCTTGTAGCCGTTGTTGACGAAGGAATGTGGCACGCGGATCGAGGCGCCGCGATCGGCCACGCCATAGCTGAACTTGTTCCACGGCGCGGTCTCGTGCTTGCCGGTCAGGCGCTTGTCGTTGTCCGGACCGTAGACCGCGATATGGTCATGCAGGTTCTTGTCGAATTCCTTCATCAGCGCTTCGAAATATTCCTTGCCGCCGACTTCGCGGCGGCCGCGCCTGTCCGTCGGCGCCGATGGCCACGAGACCGAAGGCGCCCGGGTCGACGCCCGCAAGTTCGGGAATATAGGTCGCAACCTCGCCGCGGTCCGGCCGGCGCGTCATCTCGCCGGCGATTTCGTGAACGACTTCAGAAAAGTCCGGCACGGCTTTCCTTCCACGCAACTCGTCAGGAACAACCGCCCGCCATTCAAGTCATATGCCACTTAACCATGCTTTTACCGTGCCGCACGATCGAGCCGGCTGCGACAATCGGTTCCTAACCATCGGCGCGTTAGGTCTTCGGTGCGGACAAGGAGTCCGCGCAATGGGCTCTGGGGATAACAAAAATGGTCACCTTCAAGAAGTTTCTTGCCGACGAGTTGGGCGCGACCGCCATCGAATACGGTCTGATCGCCGCCGGCATCTCTGTGGCGATCATCACGGTCGTGCAGGGCCTCGGCACCAAGCTGACCTCGACCTTCACGTCGGTTAAGGACGCGCTGAAGTAATCGACTTCAGACGTCCCGCTGAGCGCCCGGAGGTCGCCCCGAATGGGTGGCCTTCGGCCCGATCTTGATGGCGTCCTATGGAAGAACGCAGAACTTCGTCTCGCCGCCGGGTCCTGAAGCAGGAACGATCGCCTTCGGTCAGGCGGCCGGCTTCGATTGCCTGGTCCGCAATCTCTCCGACAAGGGCGCCTGTCTCGAAGTCGGAGAAGTCCGGTCGGAATTCCGGACACGTTCACGCTGGTCATTCCCCACGATGCGCTCATGCGGGTTGCCCATGTGCAATGGCGTCGCGCCAAGCGCATTGGCGTCGTGTTCGAGTAGGGCCGCTGTATCGACGCGGCGGACGACAGGCGTGTGTGAGCAAGTTCGATTTCACAGCTCGAGGCCGCTTCCTTTTTTGTTGGACGCATCCTAGCCTTCCGCGCAAATAAAGTGCAGCAGGGGTCCGTCCGTGACACGACGCATAGTTGTCGCCGTTTTGCTCTTGACGGCCGGCTTGCTCGCCATTCGCCTCGTCGTGGTGACGCGCGAGTTCGACACGGTCGTAACCAGTGCCCGATTCGACACGGTGCGCGCCAATCACACCGACCTGCGCGCCTTCCTGCGGCGGATGCCGAAGGGCGGCGACCTTCACACCCACCTGTCCGGCGCCGTCTACGCTGAAAGGTTCATCGCCTGGGCGGCACAGCAACATCTCTGCGCGAATACTGCGAACGTGCTGCTGTCGAAGCCGCAATGCGAGCCCGGCGACGTGTCCGCGGCCGACGCCATGCACGACCAGAAGCTTTACGATCAGTTGGTCAACGCGTTCTCGACGCGCTCGTTCGTGCCGACCGTCGCGGTTCCGACCGATCACGACAAATTCTTCGAGGCGTTCGACAAATTCGGCGCCGCATCCGGCTCGCGCTTCGTCGACATGATCCTCGACCAGCTCAGGGATTATCACAGCGAAAACGTGCAATATGTCGAGTTCATGGTGTCGTTTTCGTGCTGGAACGACCGCGACAAGTTCATCAAGGCGATGGCCGGCCAGTCCGACGATGCCGGCAGGCTGGCGGCCCTGAAGGCGAACGGCCTCGACGACTGCGTCGCGGCGAAGCGCACCGATCTCTTGGCTTCGATCGAAAAGATCAAAAGCGAGCTTGCATGCGACCCGCAGCGGACGCGGCCGGGATGCGGGGTTTCCTTCCGCTTCATCGCGCAACTGCTGCGCAACACGACGCCCGACGAGGTCTTTATCCAGGTCGCCATTGCAGCCGCGCTGATCCGCGCGGAGCCGCAGGTGGTGGCGCTCAACCTGGTTCAGTCGGAGGACAACCTGATCGCGCGCCGCGATTACACGCGCCACATGCAGATCGTGGCGTTCCTGACCAAAGAGGTTAAGGTTTCGCTGCATGCGGGCGAGCTTTGGCTCGGCTTTGTTCCGCCGCCGGACCTGACATTTCACATCCGCCAGGCGATCGAGATTGCCAATGCGCGCCGCATCGGTCATGGCGTCGACCTCGCCTTCGAACACGACATGGAAGGGCTGCTCGCGGAAATGCGCCGGCGCCCGGTCGCGGTCGAAATCAACCTCTCCAGCAACGCCATCATTCTCGGCGTGCACGGGAAGAATCACCCGCTCGCCACCTACCTGGCTGCCGGCGTGCCGGTGGTCATCTCGACCGACGATGCCGGCGTCTCCCGCATCAACATGACCAACGAATATTTCCGCGCGGTCACCGACCAGGGGCTCGGATACGCGACGCTGAAAGCGATCGCGCGCAACGCTTTGACTTATTCCTTTCTCGACGAGGCGCAAAAGCAAAGCGAACTGGAGCGGTTCGACCGGTCCTATGTCGAATTCGAGCGCTCACTCGCGCGTCAGCAATCGGCGCTGCAGAACGCGATCGTGCTGATCAAGGCTGCCGTTGCTCCGTTTTGAGCCTGACCTTGGACAGGCTCGTTCCGGCAGCGCCGCCGCGACCGGTGGGGCGGCTGAAACGGCTAAAACGGAGAAGTGGCTGGGGGACTAGGATTCGAACCTAGAAAAACAGAGTCAAAGTCTGCTGTGATACCATTTCACCATCCCCCAACGGCCGTGCCGCCGGGCCGCGCAAGGCTTAGCCTGCCGAAGTCGCGCATACATATACGCCGCCGCCGCCGATTTCAAATGCGTTATCGAGGCCGAATTGCGCTCAGGCCGCGCGCCGCTTGACGCCGGGATCGGCCGAGAAGGCGCCCTCGGCGGCCTCGTCCGCATCGCGGCAGAAAACGCTGCAATAGAACCGTTCCTTGCCGAGCTGCCAGGCCGGCAATTCCTCCAGGCAGCGGCCGCAACCGGCGCAAAGAAACCCAAATAGCGGGTGGGACAGTCTGACGTCTTTCATGGCGCCGCATAAACGCCGGGCGTGGCCCCGCGTTCCGTAAGGGCTGGGAACCGGTTTTCGGAAAAGATCATGCCTTAGCCAACAAGCATCAAACCTTCTCCAGCGCCGCCAGCGCATCCTCCAGGATATCGTCTGGATGTTCCAGCCCGACCGACAGCCGCAGGAAACCGTCGCTGATGCCGAGATCGGCGCGCGCCTGCGGGGTGATGCGCTGATGCGTGGTGGTCGCGGGATGAGTGATCAGGCTCTTGGCGTCGCCGAGATTGTTGGAGATGCGCACGAGCTGCAGCGCGTCCTGGAACGCGAACGCCGCCTGCTTGCCGCCCTTCACCTCGAAAGCGATCAGCGTCGAGCCGCCGGTCATCTGTCGCTTGACGATCGCGGCCTGCGGATGATCGGCGCGGCCGGGATAGATCAGCCGTGACAGCTTGGGATGGCCGGCGAGCCTGTCGGCGATCGTGCCCGCGCTTTGCGTCTGCTGGCGCACGCGAATGGCGAGCGTCTCCAGTCCCTTCAGCATCACCCAGGCATTGAACGGCGACATCGAAGGCCCGGTCTGGCGGTGCAGATTGTGGATGTTGTCCTGGATGAATTTGCTGGAGCCGAGCACCACGCCGCCGAGGCAGCGGCCCTGGCCGTCGATATGCTTGGTGGTCGAATAGACCACGCAATCGGCGCCGAGCCTGAGCGGGCTCTGCCAGAGCGGGGTGGAGAACACGTTGTCGACGGTGACGGTTGCGCCCGCCTCGTGCGCGATTTTCGCGACGCCTGCGATATCGATCACCTCGAGCGTCGGGTTGGCCGGCGTCTCCATGAAGAAGGTCTTGGTGTTGGGCCGCACCGCATTCTTCCATTGAGTGAGATCGGTGCCGTCGACCAGCGTCGAGGTGACGCCGAAGCGCGGCAGCAATTCCTCCACCACGTAAAGACACGATCCGAACAACGCGCGCGAGGACACGATATGATCGCCGGCCTTGACCTGACCCATCAGCGCGAGCGTCACCGCCGCCATCCCGGTCGCGGTCGCGCGCGCGTCTTCGGCGCCCTCGAAATCCGCCATCCGGGTCTCGAACATGCGCACGGTCGGGTTGGCGAAGCGCGAATACTGGAAGCCCGGAATTTCGCCCTTGAAGCGCGCCTCGGCCTGCGCCGAATTGTCGTAGACATAGCCCTGCGTGAGAAACATCGCTTCCGATGTCTCGTTGAATTGCGAGCGCAGGATCCCGGATTGAACGAGGCGGGTCTCGGGGCGGTAGCTACGTTGCGACATCGTGGGCCTCCTTCAGGCCAATAAAAAACCCGGCCGAAATCCGGGCCGGGCACACGTGTCCCCGGCCTTTTAGCAATTTATTTTACGTGGCTGCAAGCCGGCCGGCTCAAATGACCACGGATCGGATTTGCTATTACGATGCAGGCAAGGGGGCGTCAAGCCGCCTTCGCCGCCTTCGCCTTCTTCGCCGCCTCGATCGCCGCCCACACCCGCGACGGCGAGGCCGGCATGTCGATGTGGCGAGATGCCGTAGACCGACAGTGCATCGACGATCGCATTCATCACGCAGACCAGCGCGCCGGCGCAGCCGGCCTCGCCGCAGCCCTTGGTGCCGAGCGGATTGGTGGTTGCCGGCACCGGATGACTGATGAAGTCCACATGGGGCGAATGGTGAGCGCGCGGCATCGCGTAATCCTGGAACGAGCCGGTGAGCAATTGCCCGTCGCCGTCATAGACCGCGTTTTCCAGAAGCGCCTGGCCGATACCCTGGATCACGCCGCCATGCACCTGGCCCTCGACCAGCAGCGGATTGATGACGGTGCCGAAATCATTGACCGAGGAATATTTCACGATATCGGTGAAGCCGGTCTCCGGATCGATCTCGACCTCGCAGACATGGCAGCCATTGGGGAAAGCCGACGGCACGCCGTCGGAAGCGTGGCTGACATCGAGCGTCGAAGGCGCGCCATCCGGCAGCTTCAGACCGGCGCGAAGCTTGTCGGCCAGTTCCAGAAGGCCGATCGAGCGATCGGTGCCGGCAATGGTGAAGCGGCCTTTTGCGAATTCGATATCGGCGGGAGCGGCCTCCAGCACATGCGAGGCGATCGTCTTGCCCTTGTCGACCACCATCGCGGAAGCCTGCACAATCGCAGCGCCGCTCGCGGTGATCGAGCGCGAGCCGCCGGTGCCGCCGCCGACGATCAGTTGATCGCTGTCGCCTTGCTGGAGCCGGATCCGTTCGAACGGAATGCCAAGTTCGCGCGACAGCACCTGCGCGAATGGCGCTGCATGGCCCTGTCCGTAATCCAGCGTGCCGGTGAGGATGGTCACGTCGCCATTGGCCTCGAAGCGGATGCCGCCCATCTCCTTGCCGGGAGGGGCGGTGACTTCGAGAAAGGAGCCGATGCCAAGTCCGCGCAGCTTGCCGCGCGCCTGACTGTCGCGCTTGCGAGCATCGAAGCCGCCGATGTCGGCTGCCTTCAGCGCTTCGGCGAAGAGCGACGGGAAGTCGCCGCTGTCATAATTCATGCCGGACGCTGCAGCGAACGGGATCTGCTGCGGCGCAATCTGATTGCGCCGACGCAATTCGAGACGGTCGATGCCGGTCTCGGACGCGGCCTTGTCGATCAGCCGCTCCATGAAATAATTGCCTTCGGGGCGTCCGGCGCCGCGATAGGCGGAAACCTGGGTCGTGTTGGTGAGGACGCATTTCGACGCGACTTCGAGCAACGGTGTGCGATACACGCCGACAATGTTCTTCACGATATTGAGCGTGCCGGGCAGCGGCGCGACCGGCGAGAGAAATCCGCCCATATTGGCGAAAGCGTCGACGCGAACGGCGAGAAATTTTCCGTCCTTGTCGAGCGCGAGTTCAGCCGTCACCTCGTGATCGCGGCCATGCGAATCGGAGACGAAGGAGCCGGACCGGTCGTCGGTCCATTTCACCGGGCGGCCGAGAAGCTTCGCCGCATGCAGTATGCAGACATATTCGGGATAGACCGGCGCCTTCATGCCGAACGAGCCGCCGACATTGCCGGTCAGGATCCGCACCTTGTCGGGTTTGACGCCGAGGATGTCGGCGAGCTGATTCTTCATGCCGAATACGCCCTGGCTCTGGGCATGCAGGGTGAATCGCCCGCTCGCAGGGTCGTATTCGGCAAGTGCCGCCCGTGGCTCCATCGCCGCCACGATCAGCCGCGTATTGCGAAGCGACAGCCTGGTCACATGGGCGGCACCCGCGATCGCGGCCGCGACCTTCTCGCCATCGCCATAATGATAGTCGAGCGCGACATTGCCCGGCACGTCGTCGAATAATTGCGGCGCGCCGTCCTTCGCCGCCTCACTCGCCAGCGTCACGGCCGGCAGCGGATCGATATCGAGCACGACCGCTTCCGCGGCATCGCGCGCCTGCGCCGGTGTCTGCGCGACCACGCAGGCGACCGGATCGCCGACGAAGCGCACCTTGCCGCTGGCGAGCGCGAAGCGCGCCGGCTTCTTCATCTCCGAGCCGTCGCGATTCTTGAACGGCACCACGCATTTGAAGGTGCCGTAGCCTTGCAGGTCGCGCGCGGTGTAGACGCCGAGCACGCCCGGCATGTTCAAGGCTTTGCTGGCATCGATGCTGTTGATCACGCCATGCGCATGGGGCGAGCGCACCATCGCGGCATAAATCTGGCCGGGCAGCGCCATGTCGTCGGTGTAGCGGCCTTTGCCTTGGACCAGGGTCGGATCTTCCGTCCGCAGCACCGGCTGGCCGACGCCGAATTTGGCCAAGGCCCAGTCGTCGTCCTTGTCGCCTGGAGTAGCGTTTTCTCGGAAATTCATGCGGCCTTGAAGGGTCGGGGGAGGAAAACGGCCCCGCGGACATAGCGGCGCCGGTCATTTACCACAAGAACAGGAAGCCGCATGCCAGTTTCCCGTCGGTTGCAACACGCGGTGCGGCTCTCTAGACTTTGCTCGATCTTTGGACACAACGCCGCTGGATCGGCTTAACGCCCGAAGCGGCAGGACGAGTTGGATGAAAGACGAGGCCCGGGTGACCGGCCTCGAGCCCGCGCGTGACCGTGCGCAGGCCGATCGTAAATACGTCGATCGTGCGCAACGATACGGCCAGCAGGCGGGTCGAGGTTCGCCGCAAGACCATGCGCGTGCCGACTTTGCACGCCGCGATATGCGTGCCGATGCGTCCGCAGCCGGCGCCGATCTCTATGGCCCGACCTATGCGGCGCTCGATCTCGGCACCAACAATTGCCGGCTGCTGGTGGCGCGTGCGACCCATGACGGTTTCCGTGTGGTCGACGCCTTTTCGCGCATCATCCGGTTGGGCGAGGGCATCACGTCGTCCGGCCGACTCGGGGAACCCGCCATCGCGCGGGCGGTCGAAGTGCTGCGCATCTGCCGCGACAAGATGCGAAATCGCGGCGTCACCCGCACGCGGCTGATCGCGACCGAAGCCTGCCGGCTGGCGCAGAACGGCAACGACTTTCTGGATAAGGTGCGGCGCGAGGTCGGTATCGGCCTCGAAATCGTCGATCGCGAGACCGAGGCTCTGCTCGCCGCAACCGGCTGCACGCCGCTGATCGATCCGCAGGCGCAGGGCGCGATCCTGTTCGATATCGGCGGCGGTTCTTCCGAGATTGCCCATCTCGGGCGCTCGCGTCCCTGCCGGCGCGGGCCGCCGGAACCGGTGATACGCGGATGGGTTTCGCTGCCGGTCGGCGTCGTCACGCTTGCCGAACGTCATGGCGGCCTCGAGGTTTCGCCCGCGATTTTCGAAGCGATGGTGGAGGAGGTCAGCGAGCATCTCGCTCCGTTCGCGCGCGAGCACGCGATGCGCGATCCGAACGACGATGACGGCACCGCGATGCATTTGCTCGGCACTTCCGGCACGGTGACGACCATTGCCGGCGTGCATCTCGGGCTAAAGCGCTATGACCGCCGCCGGGTCGACGGCTGCTGGATGATGGACGAAGACGTCTCCGAGGTAATGGATCGCCTGCTCGCCATGTCCTACGACGAGCGCGTCGGCAATGCCTGTATTGGCGCCGAACGCGCCGATCTGGTGCTGGCGGGCTGCGCCATCCTGGAAGCGATCCGCAGAGCTTTCCCGAGCGGACGGCTGCGCGTCGCCGACCGCGGACTGCGCGAGGGCATGTTGGTGCAGATGATGCGCGCCGATGGCGTCTGGCGTGAGGGCGGTGCGGTCTCGTGAAATCGCGCGGCGGCGGCGGGGAGCGCGAACTCAAGACCAGGGTGAAGACCGGCAAGAGCCGCTCGCTGTCGTCCAAGCTCTGGCTCGAACGTCAGCTCAACGATCCCTATGTCGCGCGCGCCAAACGCGAAGGCTATCGCTCGCGCGCGGTCTATAAGCTTGCCGAGATCGACGACAAATATCGATTTCTGAAACCGGGCGGCCGCGTGATCGATCTTGGCGCAGCGCCCGGCGGCTGGAGCCAGATCGCGGCGAAACGCACCGGTGCCGCGGACGGCAAGGATCGTCTCAGGGGCCGCGTGATCGCAATCGACATTCTCGACATGGACCCGGTGCCGGGCGTCGACTTTCTGAAGCTCGATTTTCTCGATCCATCGGCGCCCGACATTCTGAAAGAGCGTCTTGCCGGCAAGGCCGATGTGGTGCTTTCTGACATGGCCGCGAATGCCACCGGCCATCGCAAGACAGATCATCTGAAGATCGTGGGTCTTGTGGAGGCGGCGGCGGATTTCGCCGCCGAGATTTTGGCGCCGGGAGGAGCGTTTCTTGCCAAGGTGATTCAGGGCGGCACCGAGGGCGAATTGCTCGCCATGCTCAAGCGCGACTTTGCGACGGTGCGACATGTGAAGCCCGCTGCGAGCCGTGCCGACTCGGCCGAGCTCTACATGCTCGCGACCGGCTTTCGCGGTCGAAAGAATTGCGGATAGTTCACCGCTTTACCAGACATTGCTCGAGCGCGTAGGTCGCGCTGCAGCGCTTGCGCGCGAGCTCCTGTGCGGCGCCTTTCTGCACCTCGTCGAACTCGCATTCCTTTACCGTCACCGACGTCTGCAGATAGCGCATCCGGCACATTTCCTGCCGATCCTTCACGCGCAAACCTTTGCGGATCATGGCCTGATATTGCTTGCGATAGGCTGGGTTCTTGCGTCCGATCACGGCGAGCGCGCGGGCAAATTCGTCGTCGGGGGTGAAGCCGGATGCATAGACGCCGAGCCGAACCAGCGCCTCGAAAGCCTTCGCGCCCTGTTTCGGCGGCGGGGGATTGTCGCCGAAGGCCACCACAAGCTTCAACGCCTCCCGGCTCAGGGCCTCCGCCTGAGCGATCTGGTTCTGATCCGCCTGATTGAATTTCTTCAGCTCAAGCTGGAGCTTCGCTGCCTGTTCGCAAACCGGACAAGCCGGTTGTGCGAAGGCGGCGCTGGCGCCGAGCAACAGCAAGATCAGGGCGGCTCGCATCGTTACATTCCTTCGGCTGGACCCTGGGCCGCAGTTGTCCGAAAACCGCTTCGCATTTTCCGGCATCATGCTCTAGGCGAAAAATCCTAACCCCTTGCCACGATCGGCGGTTTTTCGAGCGGATTTCATGCCCATGAAAGCCGCCGGGGCCAGTTTATCACCATTTTTGCGCAAGTTTTGGTGGCTTTTCCTTCGCAGGAGGCAGCGAATCTCATATTGCGGACTCATGCGCAAAGGGCGCAGTGAGAGGGCTATTTCCATGGCGGCAAAACAGAAGACCAAAGCAGCGGCAGCAAAGCCCGCACCGATGAAGTCGGCGGCACCGAAGGCAGCCACGCCGAACAAGGTCACGCTCAAGCAATTGGCGGCCGTGCTCGCGGAAGAGCATCAGATGACCAAGAAGGCGGGCGAGGCGATGCTGAACGACCTGGTCGCGCTGATCACCAAGCATCTGAAGAAGGGCGAGCGCATCCGCATTGCGGGTCTCGGCATCCTCCAGGTGCGCAAGCGCGCTGCCCGCATGGGCCGTAATCCCGCGACCGGCGAGGCGATCAAGATCAAGGCGAGCAAGAAAGTGGCCTTCCGCGCCTCCAAGGAATTGAAGGAAGCGGTCTAGATCACGATGATTTTGGATCGAGTTCGATTCAAAATCATAAACGTGATCGATTCTAGTAGTTTAGAGCATGATGTTGTCCGAAAACCGCTTCGCACTTTTTGGCATCATGCTCTAGCCGCTTCGTCGCGAGATCCGCTCATTCCCGCGCCTGCGGGAATCCAGAACTTTAAGCCAGACACTTCGGTTCTGGGTCCCCGCGTGCGCGGGGACGGGCGGGTGTTGAGGGCGGGTGGCGACAGAACGGTCCTAGCCCATCCGCTGATCGGAGGTCTCGCCGGCCGCGATCGGCTCCGCCTTGGTCGCGGCCGCGGGCGCATGGCCCGACATTTCCGCGCCGGCATTGGCCGGTAATGCTCGAAAAACCAGCGCCGACGATCCCGAAATCAGCGCGACCACGACAAAAGCAAGCGTGAAATCGCCGGCGAGGATTTGTTCCGCGCCCCGAAACCGCAGCGACAATTCCACCATCAGCGCGCCGACCGCGACGCCGGTCGAGATCGACAATTGCTGCCCGACCGAGGCGAGAGCGGTGGCGCGGCTCATGCGGCGCTGATCGATATCGGCATAGGCGATGGCGTTGATCGCGGTGAATTCCAGCGCGCGGAAGAAGCCTCCGATCAGCAGGATCGCGATCAGCACCGCAATCGGCATGCCGGGGGTGAAAATCGCGCAGGCGGCAATGAAGACCGCGCTGATGGCGGCATTGAACAGCAGCACATTGCGGAAGCCGAAGCGCGCGATGGTGCGCGAAGCGACCGTCTTCATGCCGATGGCGCCGATCGCGCCGGCAAAGGTCACGAGGCCTGACTGGAACGGCGTCATGCCGAAGCCGGTCTGCAGCATCAGCGGCAGCAGGAACGGCAAGGCGCCGATGCCGAGTCGGAACAGATAGCCGCCGACCAGGCTCGCCTGAAAGGTCGGCACCCGCAGCAGCGAGAAATCGAGAATCGGCGCCGGTACCCGCTTCGCATGCCGGATATAAGCCCACATCGCGACGGCGCCGCCGAGCACCAGAGCCGCAATCACCGGCCAGGGCAGGATGTCGAGGCCGGCGACCGACAATCCGAAGGCGAGGCCGGCGACGCCCAATCCCGCCAGCACCATGCCGACGCCGTCGAAAGGTTCCTGATGTTCGGCCGGCACCGGATCGATATAGAGAGTCACCAGCACGATCCCGATCAGGCCGATCGGGATGTTGATCAGGAAGATCCAGTGCCACGACGCATAGGTGGTGATGAAGCCGCCGACCGGCGGGCCGACCACGGGACCGACCAAAGCGGGGATTGTCACCCAGGCCATCGCATTGACGAGGTCGCGCTTCTCGATGGTGCGAACCAGCACCAGTCGCCCGACCGGCGTCATCATCGCGCCACCGATGCCCTGGACGATGCGCGCGACCACGAAGCCTTCGAGCGAATGCGCCAGCGCGCAGCCGATCGAGCCCAGCATGAATACGAAGATCGCGGCGCGGAACACGCTGCGTGCGCCGAAGCGGTCGGCGGTCCAGCCGCTGGCCGGAATGAACACCGCGAGCGAGAGCAGATAGGAAGTGACGGCGAGCTTCAGCGCCAGCGGGCTCGTGCCGATATCGGTGGCGATCGCCGGCAGCGAGGTCGCGATCACGGTGGAATCGAAATTCTCCATGAACAGGGCGCACGCCACGATCAGCGGTACGAGACGGTTGTGCTGCATGGAATCTCTGGCGGCGGGGCGGTTGGCGCCTTCTAGCATTTCAATGCGGCAGCGGATCCCGGCATCTTGCGCTGGGGGCTGCCATTCCTACATGGAATGGCCGTGAGTGGTTCCGGCTGCGGTGAGTAGTTCCGGCTTTTGGGAGGGTTGGAATGATCTACGTTCTCGCGTTTTTCCTGCCGCCGCTGGCGCTGCTGCTCAACGGCCAGATTTTCGCGGCCATCTTCAACGCGATCTTCTTCGTCCTGTTCCTGGTGCTGGGAATTCTGTTCTTCTCGCCGTGGCTGTGGCTGATCGCGCCTCTGCACGCCATCGTCGCGATCGCGATGCGGCGCGAGGATCGCAAGCACCGCGAGCTGGTCGCCGCGATCGAGCGGCACGGCCCGCCTGCCGGCTGGCGGCCGTAACGGTTTCCCTGTCATTCCGGGACGCTTGCCGAAAGGCAAGCGGACCCGGAATCCACCGACAAACTCAGCATGGGTATCTGGATTCCGGGTTCTCGCTTCGCGAGCCCCGGAATGACCGCTTATCTCGGAAACTCCCCGGTCCGCGTGTCGACGATGCAGCAGGCGGACGCCCAGCCGGAAAAGTCCCGCCATTTCACTTCACACCAATTGTGACCGCTCTTGCGATCCTGCGGCGGGCGGCAGCGTCCGACCGTGAGGCCGGTTGCGCCGGCCGGCATCGAGGTCACCAGCGGGAAATTGGTGCCGGGGCCGCTGCGCATATTGTGGATGCCCTGCGAGACATTGCCGAGCACGCGGTAGGTCGTGGGCGGCAAAGCTGCGACCGGCGCCGGCGTTACGACGGCGGGCGGCGGAGTCACCGGTTTTGCCGGCGGGGCTGCGCCATCGGCGCGCGCCAAGAATATTCGACCGGGAATCTGGT
>CAWDOW010000026.1:0-50095 GCA_963804015.1 uncultured Pseudomonadota bacterium | reverse complement strand
AGACTGGCGCGCATGATCCGGCAATCAGAAGCTCGGCGCGGTGCCGGGCGTCCGCGCGCGCCATTCGTAATCGCGGCGCTGCGGCGCATAGAGCGTCCAGATGCGGCGCAATTCGGCGATCGGCTCGTCATGCCAGTCGACCCGCAGATCGACCACCGGCCAGTCATAGACATCGGCGACATGCAGACCGGCGGCATGTTCGTCGCCGGTCTCGCCGCCGGCTTGCAGCCCGGCTTCGAGCCCGCGCATCAGCCGTTCGGCGAGCGTCTCGCCCGAGGCTGCGGAAAACGCAGCGATCATGCGCGAAGGGACTTCCGGCGAAGCCAGCAGATTGCCGAGCGCGATACAGGACGGGCCCTCCGCGAAGGCTGCGAGCGGCAAGGCTTCGCTGCCGGAATGGAGCGCGGTCTTGCCGTAGCGATCGATGACGCCGACCTGCCGGTATTCCGGCTGCGCCGTGCCGGCGAGCAGATTTTGCAGCACCGCGCCGGCGCCGAGCCCCTGTCGCAGCAGCGCAAGGCCGGCGGGGCCGAGCGCGGGATCGGTGATGTTCTGCGTCGATACCGCGCCGAGCGGGCCGACCCAGGCGCAGCGGCTTGCGACACAGATCGACGACGAGGTGATCGCGATGCCGAACGCGCCGGATTTTTCGCAGCGGGCGGCGATGGAATAGGTCATGGCGCGTCACTCCGTCTGACTTTCTCGTGCTAGATAGCACGCGATGACCGGGCAACAAACCACGCTGTCGATCCTGGAGGCGCTGATCGGATTTCCGTCCGTGTCGGCCGATTCCAATCTCGATATCGTCGCCTGGATCGAGAAATATCTGACGCAGCACGATGTCGTCTCACGCCGCATTCCCGATGCGACCGGAAAGAAGGCGTCGCTCCTCGCCACCATCGGACCTGCGGACCGAAGCGGCATCGTGCTCTCCGCGCATACCGATGTGGTGCCGGTCGCAGGCCAGAACTGGACCAGCCCGCCCTTCACCGCCACGAAAACCGACACCCGTATCGTCGGGCGCGGCGCGACCGACATGAAGGGCTTCATCGCCTGCGTGCTCGCCCATGTTCCGCATTTCAAGGCGGCGGCCAGCGCGACGCCCATTCATATTTCGCTGTCCTATGACGAAGAGATCGGCTGCCTCGGCGCGCCCGATCTGGTGCAAGAGGTCGCCGTGCTTCCAGCCTTGCCCAGCCTGTGCATCGTCGGCGAGCCGACCGGGCTGCGCGTCGTGCACGCGCACAAGGGCAAGGTCGGGCGCCGCGTGATCTTCACCGGACGCGGCGGGCATTCGGCGCTGCCGCATCGCGCCGCCAATGCGGTGATCGCGGCGGCGCGCTTCTGCACCTTTCTCGACGAATTTGCCGGCAAGACCATGCAGGGCGCGCGCGACCCCGCGTTCGAGCCGCCCTATACCACCGTCCATGTCGGCTCGCTGCATGGCGGCACCGCGCTCAATTTCGTGCCGGATCGCGCCGTCATCGAGTTCGAGATCCGCGACATTCCAGGCGCAGACGTGTCGTCGATGCTGAAGACCATCGATGCCTTCATCGCTTCGCAGGACGCTGCGCTGAAGGCGCAGGCGCCGGAAGCCGGCATCGCGGTCGAGCCGATCTCGTCCTATCCGTCGCTGATGACGCCCGCGCAAGGCGCGGCCGTCGCCGCATTGCAATCGCTGACGCAACGCAGCGATCCGGCCGCGACCGTGAGTTTCGGCACCGAGGCCGGCATCTATGCGAAGGCCGGCATCCCGACCGTGGTTTGCGGACCCGGCGATATCGGCCGCGCCCACAAGGCCGACGAATGGATCGGCATCGACGAATTGGCGGAAGCGGACCGGATGATGGAGCGGCTCGCCGCGAAACTGAGCCGCCCGGCGGAGGAGTGGATCAAGGCATGACCGACAACGAGCAACACGACAACAAGCAGATCACCCGGCCGTTTCTCAAACTCACCCATCAGGGCGCGCTGATCGCGCTGCAGGCCGCGGTCGCGAAAGCCGAAGCGCTCGGCGTGCCGCAGAACATCACCATCGTCGACGATGGCGGCAACATGCTGGCCTATATCCGCATGGATGGGGCCAAGCTTCTTTCAGCGGAAACCTCGAAATCGAAGGCCATCACCGCGGCGTCGCATCGCCAACCGACCTCGCGGCTCGATCCGAAGCTGGAGGTGAAGCTCGCCATCGCCGCCGGCGGCCGCCTGACCAATCTCGAAGGCGGGTTGCCGATCGTCATCGACGGCGTCTGCGTGGGCGCGGTCGGTGTCGGCTCCGGCACCGGCGCGCAGGATGTCGAAGTCGCGCGCGCGGCGCTGGCAGGTCTCGGCGCGGAAGATCAGGTGCCTTAAGCGTTGACCGGCCGCTCCGGCAGCGGCGCGCCGCCCTTGCGCTTCGGCAGCGCCAGCATGATCAGGACGAACAGCCCGGTGACCAGCTTCAGATCGGACGGATGCACGCCGAGCGCGAGGCCGGCCGAGATCACCTGATAATAGACGATCGAGCCCACGAACGGCGCCAAAGCCTGCTGCAGGATGGTGGCGCGGCCGACAACGGCCTCGCCGATGATCAGAGCCGCCAGCGCGTTGATCAGGATGCCGAAGCCCATCGCGACATCGGCATAGCCCTGCACCTGCGCCACCGACGCGCCGGCAAAAGCGGTCAGCGCGTTGGCAACGCCGACGCCGGCGATGGTGATCCACCAGGTATTGATGCCCTGCGCGCGCGCCATCGCCTCGTTGGCGCCGGTCGCGCGCACCGCAAGGCCGAGATCGGTGCGCAGGAACCAGCACAGGATCGCGACCAGCGCGATCGCCACCACCAGCCAGAACGCGATCTGCACCGGCACATTGAGCGTGAAGCCCTTGATCAGATCGTCGAAGAAGGACGGCGCGGCGAAGAGCGGGATATTGGACTTGCCCATGATGCGCAGATTGATGCTCCACAGGATGGTGATCATCAAAATGCCGGCGAGCAGCGTGTTGATCTTGAAGCGCAGATGGATGAAGGCGGTGGCGCAGCCCGACAGAAAGCCGGCGGTGACCGCGATCAGCATCGACAGCACCGGCGCAAAGCCCGCCACCAGCAAGGCCGCGCACAGGCAGCCGCCGAGCGGGAACGCGCCTTCGCAGGTCAGGTCGGGGAAGCGACAGCAGGCGGAACGGGATCATGATGCCGAGCGCGACGAAGCCATAGAGCAGGCTTTGCGCCAGCGTCACCGGCACCAGATTGACGAAACTGTTGAGGAAATCGGCCATCATCAGCGCACCAGCAGCAGCTTGTCGTCGGCGGACTGAAAGCGCTTCACCAGCGCCTCGACGGTCAGCCCGGCTTTTTCCGCGCCGGTCGGCCTCGAAACACGATCGCGCCCTCGTCCATCATCACCAGGCGATTGCCGTGGTCGATCGCGTGATGCATGTTGTGCGTCACCATGATGGTGGTGATGCGCGAATGGGTGACGGCTTCGAGCGTCGCCTTCATCACCGCTTCCGCGGTGCGCGGATCGAGCGCCGCACAATGCTCGTCGAGCACGAGGATATCCGGCTTCAGCAGGCACGCCATGGTCAGCGACAAGGCCTGCCGCTGGCCGCCGGAGAGAAGATCGACCCGCGTATCGAGCCGCTGTTCGAGGCCGAGGCCCAGCGGCGCCAGCGCCTCGCGAAACAGCTTGCGGCGATCCGCCGTCACCGCCGTGTGCAGATAGCGCGGCAGCCCGCGCTTGTAGGCGATGGCGAGATTTTCCTCGACGGTGAGACCGGGCGCGGTGCCGCGCGAGGGATCCTGAAACACGCGCGCCACGAGGCCGGCGCGCCGATGCACCGGCACGTCGGTCACGTCCTTGCCATCGATCGACACCGAGCCGGTATCCGGCGCGACATCGCCGGCAACGACCGCGAGCAAGGTGCTCTTGCCCGCGCCGTTGCTGCCGATGAGGACGGCGAAATCGCCTTCCGACAGCGAAAGATCGATGCCGTTCAGCGCCCGCCGCTCGGTCGAGGTGCCGCGGTTGAAGACCTTGGTGACGCCCGCGATGCGCAGCGCCGCTTTGTCTTCCGCCGTCACTTCACCACGCATTTGGGACAATTGGCGCTAGTATAAGCCGCCGGCAGCTTGAGATTGAGCTTGTCGAGCTGCTGCTGGCTGAAAACGATCTCGTGTTCCTCGGGCGTCGGCACCGTCGGCGTGATGGCCGTGACTTTCTCGCCCTTGAACAGCTTCTCCACCAGCCCCGCGGCACTGGCTCCGATCGCCGGATAGTCGATCGAATAGGATGCCAGCATCTCGTTCTTCAGCACCGGCGACGGCAGACCGTTGAAGGCCGGAATGCCAAGCCTTCCGGCGATGGCGCCGATCTGGGCGGTGGCCGGCTGGAACAGGTTCGACGGGAACACATAGATGGCGTCGACCTTGCCGGCGAAGGTCTGGATTCGCTGCGGGATGTCGTTGGTATTGTCGACGCTCGCCAGCACCAGTTCGAGACCGTATTTCGGCGCTGCCTTCACCAGCCGATCGCGCAAGGCATTGTCGGCATCGTCGCCGGGATTGAAAGGCACGCCGACGCGCTTGGCATTCGGCAGCACTGTCTTGATGAATTTCAGGGTGCCGTCCATGTCGACCAGATTGGCGGCACCGGTCATGTTGGCGCTGGCCTTGTCCCAGGACGGGATCACGCCGGCGCTCACCGGATCCTGCACGGCGGCGAATACCACCGGCGTCGCCGGATCGGTCAGCGCGCGCACCGCCGATTGCGTCACCGGCGTGGTGATGGTGACCACCACGTCCGGCTTGTCGGCGGCGATCTTGGTCAGCATCTGCGGGATCAGGTTGCGGTCCCAGTTCACATGCGTGAAGGTGATGACGACGTCCTTGCCTTCGGTATAGCCGCGCTGCTTCATCGAGGCCTTGAAGCCGTCGACCACGCCCTGCAGGGCCGGGTGCTCGCCGAAGCTGGTGATCGCGATGCGCTTGGGTTGCTGCGCGCTCGCGGCGGCACTCGCCGCCAGCAGAACGGCCGCAGCCGTCAGAATTCGTTTCACTCTAGTCTCCATCATGCTTGAGCGGCCCTGGTCCCGATAAAGACCCCATTTCCGGGACGATTGCTAGGCTGCCGATTGCCGCCTGGGAAGGCGCTTGAGGAAGGCTGGCTCTGGCGCAAGCGTTGCACAGGCCGTGCCAATCGTGGGATTATCGGAAGAAAGTCGTATCGCCTGTCGGAAATCCAATGCCATGACACCCGAGCCGCGCCGCGTCGTCATCACCGGCGGAGCGACCGGCATCGGCCGTGCCTGCGCGCTGGAAATGGCGCGCGGCGGCGAACATGTTTTCATCCTCAACCGGGACGCGAAAAAGACCGCTTCGGTTGTGGACGAAATCCGAAACAATGGCGGGCTCGCCGATGGCCTGCCGGCGGATGTGACCGACCGCGTTTCGCTGGAACGGGCCTTCGATGCGGTCGGACGCTGCGACGTACTGATCAATTCCGCCGGCACCATGTCGCAGGCGCCGTTCGAGCAGGTGACCGATGCGGAATTCGACCGGCTGCTCGCGGTAAATGTGCGCGGCCTGTTCGCCTGCTGCCAGCTTGCGACACGCGACATGCCGTCCGGCGGGCGGATCGTGAATGTGTCCTCGCGCGCAGCGCTCGGCGGCAAGGGCATCTCGCATTACGGCGCGACCAAAGCCGCGGTGAACGGGCTCACCCGCTCGCTGGCGATCGAGCTTTTGCCGCGCGGCATCACCGTGAATGCGGTGGCGCCGGGCTTCATCGACACTCCCTTGTCGCGCGGGGCGCTGACCGACGCGCAGTTCGATGCCTTCGTCGCGCTGCAGCCGATGAAGCGCGCCGGCACGCCGGAAGATGTGGCCCATGCGGTGGCGTATTTCGCGTCGCCTCGTGCGGGCTTCGTCACCGGACAATGTCTTTATGTCGATGGCGGCAAGAGCTTGCCGGTGTAACGCTCGTGTCCGCTCGTCCCCGCGAAAGCGGGGACCCAGAAGCAAGAAACTGGATTCCCGCCTTCGCGGGAATGAGCGGAGTTTGGTCTGCTCTACCGCAATTCCTCGATAAGCCTTCCGCGCTCGACGACTACCTTGCCGTCGAGTTCGACCGTGCAGTTGCGCATCGGGAAATCGAAATGGCAGGGCGTGAAGCGGCCGGCGGTTTCGTTGGCGCCGGTCGAGAACAGGAAATTGCCGGCGAAGGCGCGAAGCTCCGTGCCGTTATGCTGCGACTTGTCGTACATCGTCATCGCGTCCCAGCGCGCGCCGGCATTCATGCCCCAGCCGACATGGGCGGTCGCGTAGGCCTCGCGATCGTTCCAGGCCTCGTAATAGGAGCGCGTCAATTCGGCATCGAGGCCGGAGCCTTCGATGCGCGTGACATAGTCGTTCTCGATCGTGAACTCGACCGGCGATTCGATATAGCGCTTGAAGGTGAGATTGACGTCGCCCGGCGCCAGCACCAGGCGTCCGTTGACGCTGCCGGGTTTCGGGAAGCAAAGGCAAAGCCCCGCCGGCCAATAGCCGATGCGGCCGGGCTCATCGACAAAGCCGGTGGCGCCGCGCGCCGGGGCACCTTCGACATTGACGGTGAGATCGGTGCCCGCCTCCGAGGTCACGCGCATCCATTTGGCCTTTCCGAGCAGCTCCATGCCGCGGCGGACGCGATCGCGCAAGGCGGGTGTCGGCTTGGTTCGCTCCAGCACTTCCGGATGCTCGTTGCTGATCATCATCACCCGCGCGCCGCCCTTGAGAATTTCCGGCAATTCGCGCGAATGCAGCAACCCCTCGACGGTGCAGTCGACCACCATGGCGCTGGACGCCAGCGCCTTCACCACCGGCATCAGCCCGCCGATGGCAAGCGAAGTGCCGGTCGAGCGGATCGGCACCGGACTTTCGATTTCCGGGCTCGACAGCAGCACCTGAAACGGCCGCGCCTCGAGCTGATGCAGCGCCAGTTCGGCGAGACGCGGCAGCACCGGACGCGTCTGCGATTCGGAAACGAATGGCGACCACCTCGCCCTTCTTCACCGCGCACAGGCGGAACACGTCGACGAACGCCTTGACCCACTTGCCTTCGATCACTTCCTGCATATCGCTGCTGGCCTTCCGAAAATCCCGACACGACGCGGTCCCGATCAGGAACGCATGCAGAAGCACCATAGCTTGCGGTCAGAGCCTGCGCCATGCGACGGGTGAGGGCGGCTTATGCAGCGACGTGCACCAGCGCGTCGAGCAGATAGGGGCGAAAGCCCGGATAATTCTCGATCATCGGGAAATGCCCGATCCGCTTCATCATGGTGAAGCGCGCGCCGGGGATCGCCTTGGCCACGCTTTCGGTCATCTCGGGCGTGCAGGAATAATCGTATTCGCCGGTCAGCAGGCTGACCTTGCAGCGCCTGGTGTCGATGCGCGCGAGGTCGGCGCGGCCGTCCCAGTCGTTGCTGTAGAAGTGGATGTCGCCCTGATACACGCCGGGGCCGGACTGGCTGTAGATCCACCAATTCTCGCGCCGGCTTTGCTCCGGGCTGTAGGGCGAGTTCAATCCATAGGTGTAGCTGGCGCAGAGTTCGCTGCCGTCGATCGCCGGATGATGCAGGAATTCGCTGTAGCGGCCGGGCGAATGCGCGGAGGCTTCGAGACCGACCACGCCCCGAAGCTCGTCCTGGAATTCGGCGGCGGCCTTCAGCACGATCGCGCCGCCCATCGAGCAACCCATCAGCACCGGGCGCTTCAGTTCGAGCGCTTTGCCACACCGCGCGGATGACATCGAGATAGGATTTCGTCGGTGAGCCGATAGCGCGTCGTCCACCAGCCGTCCGGCGGATTGCTGCGTCCGTGCCAGGGCAGATCGAAGGCGATCACCCGGAAGCGGCCGGTGACCTCGCGATCGTTCAGCACATGGCGGAACTGGCGGCTGTCGGCACCGGCGGTGTGCAGGCAGAGCAGCGGAATGCCCTGCCCCGCCTCCTCCAGATACATGCGATGCGGTTTGCCTTCGATCTCGACCGTTAAGATAGCGGCCGAAACGGCTCGAATTGCGGCTCGAAATCAGGCATGCCCCGTCTCGCGCATGATGTTCATCATCCGGTGCAGCGCTCTCGCATTCTGCATGACGATGAGGTTGTCGCCTTCCAGCACGAAATCCGGCACCCGCATCAGCATCGCGAAGAAGTCGTGATAGAGCGGCGGCGGATCGGGACTGAGAAACTTGCGCCAGACCTCGACCGGCGCGCGCAATCCGAAATAGGTGCGCAGGTCGAGCCGCTTGCCGGGAATGACATCGACGATCCGGCCGCGATCGAGCTGCAAGGCATAGCGATTGTCGCCGAAGGTGACGGCGAAGCTGGTGGTGAACCAGCGCCCGACGACTTCCATCTCCGGATCGGCATTGACGCGTTCGCGATAGCGCGCGATCCAGTCGGCGCCGGGATAATCCGCCGCCACCGTCATTCCAGAACCTGGGTCACCTGCCGGTAGCGGTTCGGCGTGATGCCGGTATGCTCGCGGAAGAAGCGCGTGAAGTGGCTCTGCACCTTGAAGCCGAGATTGTCGGAGACCGCGCCGATGCGGATTTCGCCGGAGGTGAGCGCGTTGAAGGCGTGCTCCATCTTCACCACCTTGACGTAGCTGCGCGGCGTGACGCCGGTGCATTCCTTGAAGCGCTCGAAGAAATGCGGCACCGACAGGCCGGAAACCGCGGCGAGTTCGGCGGTGTCGAAATGGTGCCCGGGATGCTCGCGGATATATTGAATGGTGCGGCGGATGCGAAAATCGGCGGTGCGCGCGACGCTCTTGTGCTCGCTGAGACTCGTGGTCCGCATCGTCATCTCGCCGACCAGTTGTTCCAGGATCGGCTGCTCGACCGCGAAATCATGCAGCATGTGACCGACGAAATGATCGACCAGACGCTTCAGTTCCGGCGTTCGCGGCACGCAATGCTGCTCGAAGCGCAATTCGCGGCGCGGCGAGCGCAAGATCGGTAAGCCAGGACGGATCGAGGATAGAACGCGAGCAGGAAAGCCGGACCGCCTTTCGAGCCGGCATAGCTGTGCGGCTCCCAGGCATTGATCAGAACCACGGTCTCGGACGTGAGCGGGAGATCGCGGCCATAGACATTCATCGCGCCATCGCATCCGCCGATCTTGACGATGATGTGCGGCTGCGGATGCGCATGCGTGATCAATGGATGCAGCATGTCGAGCAGCACCACGCGCCCGAACAAGCCGTGATAGATTCGGTTGCGGTTCATGCCCGCGACCGGAACTTCATTCCGGAAATAACGCAATTTTTGCGTGCCTTTGTTTCGCTCCCGGCACAGGCTAGCACGCCTTTTGGCGGCGCGCGCCGCAAACCGATTTTGCAGCGCACCCAATAGGCGCGCGCGACGCCAAAAAATCCGAGTCGCCGGTAAATTTCCAAAAGGCCGGGGAATGCAGTTTGCCCGGCGGACGGCTCCTAATGGCGCTCCGGACACGACACGAGTTGCCGGCAACCAAGAAAATGGAGGACGCCTTGCCCGACGCATCTGCCGCTTTTGCCCACCACGGTCGTGGGGAGCTATGCCCTGCCCTCCTGGATCTTTGCCGCCGACGACTGGATGCAGCGCGGGCTGTACGGGCCGATCGACACCGAGGAAACCTTCAACGACGCGGTGGATCGCGCGATCCTCGATCAGGAAAAGGCCGGCATCGACATCATCTCCGACGGCGAGATGCGCCGGCGCGGCTTCGTGCAGAGCTTCGTGCACAAGATATCGGGGCTGAAGAATATCGGTGCGCCGCGCAAGGTCGGCGAAAGCGGCATCGATCAGGAACCGGTCTACGAGACCACCGGCGTGGTCACCTGCGGCAACGGCATGGGCATCGTCGAGGAATTCGAATATCTCAGCAAGAACACCAAGAAGCAGAAAAAGGTCGCGGTGCCCGGCGCCTTCGCCATCACCGCCTGGTACAAGCCGGTCGAGCATTACAAGGATCGCACCGAGCTCGCCTGGGCCTTCGTGCCGGCGATCAAGGACGAAATCCGCCGGCTCGCCGCGGCCGGCGCGAAATTCATCCAGATCGACGAGCCGACCATTCCGGGCTACGGCGCCGACCACCACACGCCCAAGGATCTGATCGACGCCTTCAACGAATGCATCAAGGGCGTGACCGGCGTGAAATTCGCGATGCATGTCTGCTTCGGCTCGCACAAGAAGATCACTTACGCCAAGCGCAGCTACAAGCCGCATTTTCCGGAATTGTTCGGGGCCAAGGCCGATCAGTTCGTGCTGGAATATGCCAACCGCGAAATGTCGGAGATCGAGCTCTGGAAGGAATGGGCCGCCGACCGCGATCTGGTTGCGGGCGTGGTCGACATTCGCAACCATTATATCGAGACGCCGGAGGATGTGGCCGAGCGCATCCGCGCCTGCCTGAAATACGTGCCGGCGGAACGGCTCTATCTCAGTCCGGATTGCGGCATGCGCCGCGTCATCCGCTATCGCGCCTTCCAGAAACTGCAAGTCGCTGGTCGAGGGCGCCAAGATCGTCCGCTACGAACTGACCGGAAAGAAGGATTGAAGGAAACAACAAGGCAAGGCGGCCGACCGGATCGGCCGCCGCATTCACAACGATCAAGGGAGGAACGCAAATGAAAATGATAAAGAGCTGCATCGCAGCCGCGGGTTTTGTGATTTCGCTTTGTGGCGCCGCGGCGGCGCAGGATTTCGTGGTCGGCGTCTCAGCGGCGCGATCACCGGGCCGACCGCCTCGACCTATGCGCCGACGGTCGAGGCGATGCGCATCTATTTCGACCGCGTCAACCGGATGGGCGGCATCAACGGCCGCAAGGTGAAATTCATCGCGCTCGACGACCAGGGCGAGCCTTCGCGCGGCGCCGCCAATGCCGCCGTCTGGTGGCGCAGGAGAACGTCAACGTGCTGGTCGGCGCCGGCCCGTCGGCGACCAATCGCGCCGCTGATCACCGAAGCCGAGCGCAGCGGCACGCCCTGGTCTTTGCCGGCTCGGTCTGCCCGCAGGAATCCCATCCGCCGCGCGAAAGAGACGGTGTTCTGCACCACCTCGTTCGGCGTGTCCTATGACAACCGCGCGATGATCGAATTTCATCGCCAAGCAATACGGTACCAAGTTCAAGATCGCCTTCGCGGCGATGGCGATCCCGGTCTCGCGTGCCGGCATCGATATCGGCGAGGCGCGCGCCAAGGAACTCGGCATGACCTCGGTCGGCCAGCAGGTGATCCCGCCGGCGACGCCGGACTTCACGCCGTTCGCGACCAAGCTGCTGGAAGGCCAGCCCGACTGGGGCTTCTCCTGGGCGCCGTGGGTCGTGCAGATCAAGACCTTCGAGGCGATGCGAAGGCTCGGCTGGAAGGGCCGCTTCATGACCTGGGCGCATATCGAGGCCGAGAACGAGATGCAGCGGCTGAAGGACCCCGGCCTGGTGCTGATCGGCGCCAATGCCCTGTTCAGCGAGAACCTGCCGATCCATCAGGAAATCGCCAAGGAAATCGGAGACCGCCAAGACCCAGTATCCGGTCAACCAGATGGGCGAAGGCTGGGTCGCCGGCATGGTGATCGAGGCCGCGCTGAAGGCCGCCGGCAAGCCGGACAACAAGGCGATCAACGCGGCGATGAAGACCCTGAAGGTCGATACCAAGGGCCTGCGCGGCGGCGTGCTGGAATGGACGCCGACCAACCATTTCCGCACCCAGCAGCATTACCGCTTCTATGACTGGAACAACGCCAAGGGCCAGATGATGCCGATTACCGGCTGGGTCACCTACGACATCAAGTGACTGCGACATCAAGTGACGGCGACATCAAAAAATAAGCATAATCGCGGATAAGCCTTGGGGACGGCGCAGGCGCCGTCCCCTTTGTTTTGGCCCATTCGCGCGAGTAGAATGGATGGGAAAAGGAGCCCCCGCATGCCCCGTTTCAAGAATTACGTCCCGCAAGGGGTGATTCCGGCCACCCTGCTCGCCTTCGACGACGATTTCTCGATCGACGAAAAGGAAACGCGGCGGCATCTGTCCTTCGTCGCGGCCACGCGCGGCATCAGCGCCATCACCATCAACGGCCATGCCTCGGAAGTGCATGCCTGTTCCTTCGAGGAGCAGGAGCGGCTCCTTGCCGATTGCGGGCGAGGAGATCGGCGACAGGCTGCCGCTGATCGGCGGCATCTATGCCGATGGCAGCCACGAGGCGGCGAAGCTCGCGAAAATGCATCAGCGCGGCGGCGCCTCGGCGCTGCTGTGCTTTCCGCCGAACTCGCTCGGCATGGGCGGCGTGCAGAAGCGCCCCGAGATGGCCTTCGCGCATTTCAAGATGATCGCGGAGGCGACCGACCTGCCGCTGATCGTGTTTCAATATGCCAACGAACTCGCCTACGATCTCGATACGCTGGTGAAGCTCACCGAGACCATTCCGCAGATCAAGGCGGTGAAGGACTGGTCGCCGGCGCAGCGTCACGAGCGCAACATCCGCGTGCTGCAAAGCCTGCCGCGGCCGGTCAATCTGCTCACCACCAATTCGGCCTGGCTGATGTCGTCGCTTGTCGATGGGCGCCAATGGATTGCTGTCGGGCGCGGGCTCGGTGATCGCCGATTTGCAGGTCGCCTTGTTCGAGGCGGTGCGCGGCAACGATTTTGCGACCGCCAAGGAACTGGGGCGCCGCGTCTGGATCACCAGCGAGGTGTTCTATGCCGACCCCTTCGCCGACATGCATAACCGCATGAAGGAGGCGCTGGTGGCGCTCGGCCGTCAGGACAAGGCGGTGGTGCGCCCGCCGCTGGTCAAGTTGAGCGAGGCCGAGATTGCACGGATCGCGCAGGCGATGCGGGCTGCCGGCATCGAGCGCAATGGCGCTTCAGGGTCTGCATCCGACGAGTGTTGCGGCGGAGTGATGGCGCTCTAAACTCCTCTCCCTGAGCGCCTTCGAGCGGCGCTCCCGGGAGAGAACATTGGACGCCGAAACGGGATTCAAGTCCGGCGACGCAGCAAGACGAACGCCGCGCGCCGATCGGCTGGCGGGATTTGCGCGGCTGGCTCGCGGAAGTCGACCACATCGGCGAATTGAAGCGCATCGCGGCGCCGGTCGATCCGAACGAGGAAATCGGCGCGATCACGCTGCTGGCCGCGCGCGAGGACAAGTCGCCGGCGCTGCTGTTCGACAAGATGCAGGGCGACAAGACCGGCTCGCATATCCTCACCAACATGCTGGGCTCGAGCAAGGAACGCTATGCGCTCGCGGTCGGGCTCGATCCGAATCTGAGCACGCTGGAGATGATCGAGGCGACGCGCCAGATCATGGCCGATCCGATCACGCCGGCGATGATCGCGAAGGACAAGGCGCCGGTGAACGAGGTGGTACTGACCGGCAAGGATATCGACGTCACCAAATTTCCGGTGCCGAAATTCTGGCCGGGCGACGGCGGGCCCTTCATCGGCACCGGCGACATCACCTTCACGTCGTCCCCGGAAACCGGCCGCATCAATGTCGGCTGCTATCGCCAGATGCTGCACGGGCCGGACCGCATCGGGCTTTATTGCTCGCCCGGCAAGCACGGCCTGCTCGACCGCGAAGCCTGGTGGGCGCGCGGCGAGCCCTGCGAAGTGGTCGCGGCCTATGGCATCGATCCGGTGCTGTTCATGCTGGCGGCGCAGAGCTTTCGGCGTCGACGAATCCGAGCTCGATGTCGCCGGCGGCATCATGGGCCGGCCGATCGAATTGACGCAGGCCGAATTCGTCAAGCTGCCGATCCCGGCGCATGCCGAATTCGTGGTCGAAGGCATTCTGCATAAGGGCGACGTGCTGCCGGAAGGACCGCTCGGCGAATTCACCGGCTATTACGGGCGCGAGCGCTCGCCGCAGCCGGTGATGGAGATCAAGGCGATCCATCACCGCAAGTCGCCGATCTTCACCCATGCGCTGATGGCGCGCTATCCGGCCTGCGAGATCGGCGCCTATTACGCGATCATGCGCTCGGCCCGCATTCTCGACGATCTCGAGCGCATCGGCGTGCCCGGCGTGGTCGCGGCCTATTCGCATCCGGCGGCGGCCTCCGGCTGGGGCATGGTGGTGGTATCGCTCAAGCAGAAATATGCCGGCCATTCCGCGCAGGTGCTGGCGCTCGCCGCGCAATGTCCGGCGGCGGCCTATTACACCAAATGGGTGATCGCGGTGGACGAGGATGTCGATCCGACCGATCTCAACGAGGTGCTATGGGCGCTTGTCGACGCGCTGCCACCCGTCCGAGGACATCGACATCCTGCGCAACACCTGGTCGACCGGCCTCGATCCCAGCCAGTTCGTGCCGGAGGCGCGGCCCTACGGATCGAAGGTGCTGATCAATGCCTGCAAGCCGCACCGGCATCTGAAGGAGTTTCCGCAATCCACCTTGCTGCGCAAATCGGTGCATGACCGGGTGGTGGCACGCTGGAACGAACTCGGCTTCGACGGCTCGCCGCGGAAAATGACGGCGTTTCATCCGGAGGAGTGACGCGCAGTTCAGCGCTGCTCAGCGCGGAAACGCCTTCGTCATGTCCTCGATGTCCTCGGTACGGACACGGTCCAGTGGAAATGCCGACGGCTTGCCGGAGCTGAAGTCGAGTTTGGTGAGGTCGACGCTGCGCATACGCCGATTATACATGGTCCAGTAATGGTAGACCTTGTTCTTGGTGTCGGCGATCACCGACCATTGCGTGAAGCCAAGCTCATAATCCTGAGCAGTCTTTCCCTCCCGCACCAGACCTTTCGGGATATCGAAGTTGTTCAGCATCGTGCTGGCCGCCGCCACGGCTTCCGTCGCGTTTTTCACCGGCACCATCGTGGCGGTGAAGGCCGTCGCACGAATGAATCGGGAGGGCGGGGTGAAATCACCCGGCAAACCAAGCATGCCGCTGCCGGCTCCGAACGGCGCCAGTGACACTCCGTCAATCTCATGCGGCCTGTCGCCGAGCGGCTTCAGGTTGGTGTAGTTGCGCAGATTGAGCAGATGCCAATCGTAGTGACGGCGAGTTCGTCATCACCCCGATCTTGTTGTCGGTGATGGCGAGTACGCCCTTTGGTATATTCGATCACGATCGACGCGCCGGTCGCATCGCTGACCACATAATGAAGCGGGATCGGGGCTCCGAACGCCTTCTCGATCTCGAGATTGCGGATGACACGGACCTTGGGCAGCGCCTGCTTGATCTCCTCGACGGTCTTGAAATTGCCGAGCAGGTAATTGCCCATGTCGACGCTGCCGATGCTGACCGATTGCTGGTCGGCGACCGCGTCCTGGTATTGCGCGAAGCCGGGATAATACAAGGCGCCGTAGGTCAGCCCCGCTTCGTTCATACCGTCGGTCGCATAGGGAAGACCGGCCGCATTCACTCCGACGAAGCCGTAGACATTCTTCCATGCCATCCCGGCGACACCGGGAGCGAGAACCGGCGCAAACGAAGTACCGCGCGGCACCATGACCAGTTCGGATTTCAGGTCGGTGGCGCCCCATTCCATCGTCCGGGCATAGATGCTGGTGCCATCCTGCGCCTTGAAAACCATGGACGTGCAGGCCGCGGCCGGCATCGCCAGCACCGAGAATATCGATCCCGCCACGGTGGAAACGATCGTTTTCTTGGCTCTGGAAAAAGCCGTCATCGGGTGCTGCTCCGGACGATATTTGGAGCCGGCACGATGCACGACATTGGTTACAAATTCGGCCGCTTCCGGTGTTCATTGCCGGCAGCGACAATCGGCGTCATGCAATTTTGATTAATGAATTTCGAAATCGGCTGACGAAGCCCTATTCTTTTTCCATCGCCGCCGCGATCGCCTTGATGCGGCCGCGCGCATAGGCCGGCAAACCGGCGCTGATGGAATCGCCGCTATTGAAGGACGAGCGGCCCATCAGCAACTGAATCGGCACCAGATTGCGCAGGATCGGCGCATTCGAGAAACTGCGCTGCTTGTTGAGCACGTCGGCCCGGATCGCGAGCGCGACATAGATGGTGGCGATCGATGCATTGGGCTCGGTCGGGTTCTGCTGCATCACCGCGAGAATCTTGCCGGAATGAATCACCTGGTTGACCGAAAAGATAGTCTGCTCGAACACGCCGGCGATCGGCGCATCGATGCCGGTCAGCGTCCGCAGATCGATGAATTGCGGTTCCTGCGGCGACGGCAGCCGGATCTCGCTCTGGAATTCGATGAAATCGGGGATCGGCTTCTTGGTCTCGTCGCGCAGCTTGTTGACCAGAAGAATGCCGGTCGGAATGCGGCCCTCGAAGCGATAGCGCGACTGGAAACAGCCGGCCGCGCCCTCGCACCATTTGCGGCCGAACGGGCGCAGATTCGCCAGGGCCGCATCGTTGTTCGCGGCAATGTCGGTCACCGCGATCGGCTTGTGCTTCACCGCCGGATCGAGCCCTTCGAGAAAGCCGATGCTGGCATAGCGCTTGAGGTCGAAGGCCTGGGCCGGCTTGGGGATGCGAAAGCGCGCCTCGGCGACATAGACCGAAAGCTTCGCGGTACCGCCTTCCTTCAGCAGCGGCTCGCGGAAATCCGGCAGCATGGCGAGGAAGCGCCGCTGCACCGGCTTGTCGCGCAGCCATTCGTCGAACGGGATCAGTTCGGCGGGCGAATTGGCGGAACCGCCGTTGCGGGTTTCCGAAAATATGATGACGCGCGGCTTGAGTTGCGCCACCGGGACCGAAGCAACCGAGACCACCGGTTCGAGCTTGAAGTCGTCGGCGGCAGAAGCGGGAATCGCTGCGAGGCCCGCTGCGATCAGCACGGCGGCTTGAAAACGTTTCATGCGATGCCGCTCAATATTGCCGCCGGCCAAAGAAATAATCGGGATCGATGCGGCGCGGTGCACGGATGGAATTGTCGTCGTCCTGGAACGGCCAGGTCGGCTGCTGCGCGCGGCGCCCGTTATAGTAACTGGGCGGCGCGCCGAAGAAGCCGCCGAACCCCTCGAACGGCGAGCGCTGCTGCTGCATCGGCGAGCCGTCCTCATCGAAGCCGTAACCGCGATAGGCATAATTCTGGCCGCCCGACACGATTCGATGTCGCGTATCGGCGACGCCGCCGGTCGCGCTGCGCTTCATATATTCGATATTGCCGCCCTGGGCGCCTTGACCCGCCTGCGCATAGCGCGGATCGCCATATTCGTCGGTTTCGCCGGTATAGGTATCGACCCGCACCGCCACCAATTCGCGCATCGCTTCCTTCGAAGGACCGCTGAGCGCGGTCTTCGGCGCATGCAGCGCCCAGACCGATTGCAGGATCGGCTCGAACATCGGCAGCGCCACCCGGCCGCCGGTCTGGCCGCGGCCGAGCGTCCTGCGGTTGCCGTCGGCATTGTCGTATCCGACCCAGATCGCGACCGTCACGTCATTGGTGAAGCCGACGAACCAGGCATCGAGCTCGTCATCCGTGGTTCCGGTCTTGCCGGCGGCAAAGGTGGAAAGATGCTTCGCCGAGCGCGCGGTGCCGCGCGACAGCACGCCCTGCAGCATCGACTTGAGCTGATAGAACGAGGCGCGGTCATTGGCGCCGATCCAGACCGAAGCATTGGGATCGGCCTTCCACACCTCGCGGCCCTGCTGCTCGATCGAATCGATGGCATGGGGCACCGGCCGCGCGCCTTCATTGGCGATGGCCGCGTAAAAGGCGGCGATATCGATCAGCCGCAACGGCTGCGCGCCGAGCACGAAAGGATAGAAGCGGCTGCATTGCTTGTAGAGCTGCGCTTCCATCGCCAGCTCGCAGATCCGGTCGAGCCCGCGTTCGGCGCTGTCCTCGATGCCGTTCGCCATCAGATTGGCGGTCGCGAGATTGCGCGAATCCTCGAGCCCTCGCCGCATCGTGACCACACCGGCACCGCCGCCATCGGCGTTCCTTGGCGACCAGTAATCCTTCGGCCGCGCATGAGCGCTGTTCCCGATCGGCGGCAAGGTGATCGGCGCATCCATCACCAGCGTGTTCGGCTGCAGGCCTTTCTGCAAGGCCGTCAGATAAGTCAGCGGCTTGAACGTCGAGCCCGGCTGGCGCACGCTCTGGACCGCGCGGTTGAGCTGGCTGTCGGGATAGGAGAAGGCGCCGGCCATCGACAGCAGCCGGCCGGTCTTGTTCTCCATCACCAGCACCGCGCCCTGCACCGTCGGGCGGATGCGCAAGCTCCGCGCGCGCCGCCTGTTTCTGCGCGGCTTCGCGCACGCGCACATAGATGACGTCATTGACCTTGAGCGTGCGGCGGATATGTCGCATTCCAGGTGTTGAGCGGCAGGATGCGGCCATCCGCGATGCCGACATTGATGACGTCGCCCTTCTTGGTGCGGCCGTTCTCGACCACCAGCGCCGGCTCCCAATGCACATCGTAAAGCGGCAGCCGCACCGCCTTCAGCGCCGCGAGCCAGGCCGGACCGGTCAGCTTCTTGTCGTTGGTCAGCGCCTGGATGGCGTCGGAGAGATGGGCTTCCGGGCCCTGAAACTTGTAGCGGCCGGTATTCAGCTCGTAGCGCGCCAGCCCTTCCTGCAAGATCGTTTCGGTTGCGCGCTGAAGCTGCGGATTGATCGTTGTGCGCACGACATAGGAAGACGCGTTCAGCGCACCGATCCCGGGAATGGTCTTGGCCTCGCGCTGGACCTGATCGACGAAATGGAAGCCTATATCCGGCCGGATGCGCTCATAGGCGATCATCTGCGGCAGCGGCGCCTTGGCCTGTTCGGCGGAGATGAATTTCTCGTCGAGCATGCGGCCGAGCACATAATTGAAGCGATCGCGGGCGCGTTCGAGATTGCGGTCGGGATTGAAATAGCTCGGTCCCTTGGCGAGCCCCGCGATCATCGCGCTTTCCGTTGGCGTCAGCGCGCTTGCGGACTTTCCGATAATAGCCGCGCGCCGCCATCTCGATGCCCCAGGCGCCGCGGCCGAGATAGATCGAGTTGAGATAGAGCTCGAGGATTTCGGTCTTGCTCAGCGTCGCGCTCGATATTCGAGGCGATGATGATCTCGCGCAGCTTGCGCTCATAGGTGACGTCGTTGCCGACCAGCAGCGTCTTGGCGAGCTGCTGGGTGATGGTCGAGCCGCCCTGCGGCCGGCCCGGCTGCGCCATATTGCCGATGAAGGCGCGCACCAGCCCGCGCTCGTCGACACCGCGATGCTGCATGAAGCGCTTGTCTTCGGCGGCGATGAAGGCGTTGCGCACGCTTTCCGGAATCTCGGAAATCGGCACCCAGACCCGCCGGTTCTCCGGCGTGAACACCTCGGTGAAGCGCGCGCCCTTGCCGTCCAGGATCTGGCTCATGCCCGGCAGCTTCATGCCTTTCAGCTTCTGCGCATCGGGCAGGTCTTTCAGCGCGGAATTGTAGAAGGCGATCACTTCCGACAGATCGACCGGCGAATTCTCGACGCGCTCGTTCTTGCAGAATTGCTTGTAGGCCGCATGCAGGTCGGTGATCGAGAGGCCCTTCAGCGCCTTGATCTCGTCGCCGAGCGCGGCCTTGTCGTCCATCGCGGTCGCGATCAGATCGTCGAGATTGATCTGCTCGATATCGAAGGACTTGCGCATGTGCAGGCAGCCGGCGCTCAGCAGCTGCGCGACCTCCGCCGTGTCCGTGGCGGGATCGAATTCCGATTTGATGGCGTCCGGCCGGGTGGTCACCTGGCTGAAGGCGAGCGCGGTCGCCAGGATCTTGATCAGGATCGTGTTCATGAACCGCCGCGTGTCCGAATGCCGCCCCGGCTTCGTACGAACAGAACTCTACAAGAAGGCGGATTAGAGTTGAAAGGTACTACCAAGTTCCTAGCAAACATTTGATTTTTCGGGTCGCAAGCGGCCAGTTGCCAACAAAAGGCCGGTATTCAACGTATTCGGCGCTCCCGCACGCATTACCTGTTCCCTCCGGGCGGCGCCGGCCTGCCGGAACTTCTAGATTTGGCCCATCCTTGCGCCGATGATGGCCTCGTGGCGGCCGGAGCATCCTGGCGGCATGTTTCGCGGGCAAGACATTCCCGTGACCGAGATCCCATGACCGGGACCCCATGACCGAGACGCAGCCTGCGCAGCCCAACCGGGTACTGGATCCGATGGACCGGATCTCGGAAATCCTGTTCGGCGTCATCATGGTGCTGACCTGCACCGCGGCGCTGGGGGTCGCGACCGCCGATCAGGCGTCGGTGCGCACGATGCTGCTCGGGGCGCTCGGCTGCAATCTGGCCTGGGGGATCATCGACGCCGGCCTTTATCTGATGGCGTGCCTCAGCGAACGCGGCCGGAATAATCTCACCTTGCGCGCGGCGCAGGACGGTACCGATCCGGAAAAGGCGCGCCGCATCATTGCGCAAGCGCTGCCGGAACCCTTGGTGCCGGCCATTTCCAAAGAGCAGCTGGAAGCGATGCGGCAACACCTGCACCGTTATCCGAAGCCCGCATCGCGCCCCAGGCTGACGCGCGAAGACTGGGTCGGCGCGCTCGGGATTTGCCTGCTGGTTTTCCTGTCGACCTTTCCGGTCGTCATTCCATTCCTGTTCGTGGACGACGTCCGGCTGGCGCTTCGGCTTTCGAATGCGGTCGCGATCGTCATGCTGTTTCTGTGCGGCTATGCCTTCGGCAATTATGCCGGCATCCGGCCCTGGACGATGGGACTTGTAATGGTCGCGATCGGCAGCGCCTTGACCGGTGTGGCGATCGCGCTGGGCGGATGAATCCGCGCCAAGCCGCGGTTACTGCCCGATCGCAGACATTTCAAGCGACGGCACGGCGCGCACTCGCCCGCATTACTCAAGCGGGGAGCCTAGAACCTTGCGGTCAGCCCGGCAACCGGCCCGTGCTGCAGCATGTCGTAGACATAGAGCGTGTCGCCCGAACCCTTGCTGTAATCGGCATAAAGCGCGCGATATCCCAGCATTCCGGACCACGTGATGTTGTTGGTCTTGGCGAAGGTCCATCGATAGGCGCCGATCGCCTGCCACGAGAACTGGCTGCCGACGCCGAAGCCGCCGACATCGCCGCTGACGGTCAGTTCGCTGCCCGGCGCGAATTGGTGGCGCAGCCGCAAGTCCGACGATCGGATCGATCCAGGTGATGTCGCCGGAATTCGCAGTCGCGCGATCGCCGCTGACGGTAAAGGTGCGTCGCGGCAAGACCGCGATCAGTTGCGCATCGAGGGCGAGGCTCACATCCGCCTGCTGCCACCACAGCCGGCCGCCGCCATAGACGTCGATCGTGGTGCCCGAGCCCGGCGCGGCGCCGCCCCAGCGCGCAAGTTGGTAGGCGCCGGCGAGTTCGAAGATGACCATCTTCGTGGTCAAGTTGGCGTCGAGATCGACATCCGCCCGCACCCGTGATCCGAACGTCTCCGAGCGCGCGCCGCCCTTGCCGGCGCCGAGCAGGAGATAGGTGAAGTCGCCGATGATGGCGAAGCGGTCGTTGCGCGCTTCAAACGACGTCATCAGCCCGAACAGCTCTTTGGGAATCTTGCGATGAATGAGGTCGCCGAAGAACGTCGCGTCGATATCGGTGGTGTGGCCCTTGGTCGTTGACGAACCGTTCAGCGACGGCAGCCAGGCATAGGGCGTGATGTCGAAGGTCCAGGGATTGACCACGACCGGCGGCGGCGCCTTGTAGACCGGCGCAGAAGGCATGTCCGCCGCGAAGGCGGATTGCGATCCGCAAGCGCTCAAGACGATTGCGCCACCGACCAGCATCGAGAACCAACGACGTGACATTCTCATTGCACCCCCCACGCACGTTCAGCAAGGAGCCGGAAGGGATTTTTTCCATTCCGACTTCGATGTTCTATTTGCCGAGCCCAAACTTCACTTCATGCATTCGCGCACGAAATCAATCCGTTCGACCAGACCGAGCTTCTTGGCGTCGGCCTGTTTGCGGCAATCGGCTCGCTTGTCGATCCGCATTTCAATCTTGTGGAGCAAGCCGAGATCGTCGCCCGACGGTCCATCGCTGGCGGCACTCATCGCCGCCTGGAATTTCTTGATGTCCGCGGGCGACAATTGCGGACGATCGACCTTGATCGTCAGCTTGTTGAGCTTGCCGGTGAAGGCGAAGGGCGGCTTGTAATCGGCATCGTTCACGCCGGTCAGTGTGTCGGAGCCCACGTCGAAGCTCTCGTCCCATTGCAGGATCATCGGCAGGGTCTTTTCCATGGCCTTGGTGGCAACAATCTTGCCGTCCACTTTCAGCGTGCCCGTGCCGCCGCGGCCGACACCGCTGAAGTCGTTGAAGGCAAGCGTGCCGGGGCCCTTGCCGTCATACTTGAAGTCGAACTCGATGGTGTGGCGCCCCGGCGTCAGCGCGTCGGCGCCCTCCCACTTGATGCGTTCGAGGTCGACCAGATTCCACACCCAGACCGGCTTGCCGTTCAGCAGGTAGAAGCCGTAGCCCGCGAACCGCCCGCCCGACGTCAGCATCATGCCTTCGGCGCCGCCCTGCGGCACCTCGATGTCGGCGGTGATCGTGTAGGAGGTGTTCAGCAGCAACGGCGAATCGCCTTGCGGCAGACCCACCATCGGTCGCGTGTACGCGAACTCGGTGCGTCCGGCAGTAATGTTCGGACGCGGCGCAACGATGCGGGCCGCGACCGAAGCATCCATCGGCAGGACCTGATACTTCTTCGCCTCGTCGAGAAATTGCTTGCGCAGCTCCGCGACCTTTGCGGGATTCTTCGCGGCGATGTCCTCGGACTGGGTGAAGTCCTTGCTCAAGTCGTAGAGCTGGAATTCCTGCTTGTTGAGCGGATCGGGATTGGCAGGGCCGAAGGCCTGCCACGGCGCCCGGTTGACCTTGGTGCTCAGCATCCAGCCGTCCTTGTACAAGGCCCACTGACCCATCATCTCGAAATACTGGGTGGTGTGCCGCGACGGCGCCTTCGCGTTCTTCGCATCGAAGGTATAGAGGAAGCTCGTGCCCTCGATCGGCTTCTGCTTGATGCCGTCGACGACCTCCGGAGCGCGGATGCCGGCAGCCTCGAGGATGGTCGGCAACACGTCGATCACGTGCACGAATTGCTGGCGCAAGGCGCCCTTGTCCTTGATGCGGGCCGGCCACGACACCACCATGTTCTGGTTGATGCCGCCGAGCCGGGACGCATTCTGCTTGAACCAGTCGAACGGCGTATCGAACGCCCATGACCAGCCGGCGGACATGTGATTATAGGTCTGCTCGGTGCCCCACACGTCGTACCACTTCATCTGCACGTCGACCGGCACACTGACGCCGTTGAAGAACGCAACCTCGTTCGGAGTGCCGTTCGGGCCGCCTTCGGCACTCGTGCCGTTATCGCCGTTGATGTAGATGATCAGCGTGTTGTCGAGCCTGCCCTGGTCCTCGAAGGACTGGATGACGCGGCCGATCTCGTGATCGCTATAGGCGGCATAGGCCGCGAAGATCTCGACCTGGCGGATGAACAGCTTCTTCTCTTCCGCGGTCAGTTGGTCCCATGGCTTGAGGATGTCTTTCGGCCAGGGCGACAGCTTCGCATCCGCAGGGACAACGCCGAGCCGTTTCTGGTTTTCGAAGATACGCTCGCGCAGCTTTTCGTAACCGTCATCGAACAGATGCATCGCGCTGATCTTGTCCACCCATTCCTTGGTCGGGTGATGCGGCGCGTGCGTCGCGCCAGGCGCGTATTTGATGAAGATCGGCTTGTCCGGCTGGGTCTGATGAATCCGCGACATATAATCGATGGCGTCGTCCGCCATTCCGGTGATCAGATTCCAGCTGCCTTCCTGGCCTTTGAACGGATAGATCTGCGTCGTGTTGCGGAACAGGTTCGGCTGCCATTGATTGGCATCGCCACCGACGAAGCCATAGAAATATTCGAAGCCCATGCCGGTCGGCCATTGGTCGAACGGTCCGACCTGGCTCGCGGCAAAGGCAGGCGTGTTGTGGTTCTTGCCGAACCACGACGTGGCGTAGCCGTTCTCCAGCAGAATGCGGCCAACGGTGGCCTTGTCCTTGTCGATGATGCTGTTGTAGCCGGGGAAGCCGGTCGATTGCTCGGAGATCACGCCGAAGCCGGCGGAGTGATGATTGCGCCCGGTGATCAACGCCGCGCGCGTCGGCGAACACAAGCGCGGTCGAGAACATCCGATTGTAGCGCAGCCCTGCCTTCGCGATGCGTTCCATGGCCGGCGTCGGAATGACGCCGCCGAACGTGCTCGGCACGCCGAAGCCGGCATCGTCGGTGATGATCAGCAATACGTTCGGTGCGCCCTTCGGCGGCACCACGCGAGGCGCCCACCAGGGCTTCGATTGCAGCGCGTCATCCTTGATGACGCCGCCGAATTTCGGGTCGGGTGGCGGAAGCTGCTTGCCATCGATCGCCATCGTCGCGCCGGGCGAACCCGGAACGCCGGACGTTCCCTGCGCCAGGGCCGAAACGGTCGACCATACGATCAGACTGGAAGCGGTGACGATGGTCGGAAGCTTCTTCATGGCGATACCTCCCGTTGGTCTTGCTGCAGCTGGCAGTTCTGATTGGAGCCGATGCTATTGAGGTGGGACGAGGCGGCAATATTGTCCCTGAGGGCAATGCGCCCCCTTCCGGAAGAAGCGGGCGCTCGCAATCGTTTCTCAGTAGCAGGGCGGCAGCGGGTAATAGCCGCAGCGTGGCGGGTAATAGGCCGCCGGCGGCGGCGCATAGGCATAGGGCGCTGCGTAAGCCGCGGCAGCACCGGCCGCGACCGCACCCGCCGCTACCGCGCCTGCGGTGGCCGCGCCGGCATAAAAGGCGCCGCGATAGGCGGTGCGGCGCGCGGCGCCCGCGAACGACAACGGCGTGAACGGCCGCCCGATCAGATCGATGAAGATCGAGGCCGGGCCGTCGGCACCGTTGAGGTCGCCTTCCAGCACGTCGACATCGAAGGTCAGCTTGTCGCCTTCGAGCTTCGGAGACTTCAGCACCACGACCGCGTCGCGAATGCCCGAGCCGTCCTTGCTGAAGCCGGACACCGTCGCGTTCGGCGGATCCTTGGCGAAATTGTCGGCGCCGGTGCCCCAATCCTCGATGATGCGCGAGGTCAGATCGTGACCCGCCGAACGCACCGGCCGGTCGGCGAAGATGATCGAATTCGGCGACATGCCGGTGAGAATGAGCTTGCCGCCCTGCAGCGTGGCGCCGCGCGAATTCATCACGATCAGGGACGGCACGATATCCGGCTTGCCCTGACCGATGGTTTTCTGAAGCGGCACATGCGGAGTGCCAGCGCCCTGCGTCTGGGCGGAAGCGAACTGGGCGTTGCCTGCGACCAGCGTCGCCATCAGGACCGCAGCAAAAATACCGGGAGCGTTCATCATTCCGTCCTTACCGTGATGGGTTGTGCCGAAGCTTCAGAACTTGCCAAGAACGATGCGGTGGGAACTCATAGCGGCCGGATCGCCGTGAATCTTGCCATTTTGAGCCACGCGGAACGTTCGCTGAGCGAACACTCGGAGAACCTGCGCAACGCATGCTCACGAATGCCGTGTCGGCATGTTTTATGAAACCAGCCATGCACTGCGCTATGCGAATTCCGACAAGCGCGATTTGGCGCGTTGTCAAAAACGTGCGACGTCGAGATGCAATGATTCCGACGCTGCCGCTTTTTGCATAGCCGGCCGCCGTCAATCGAGTTCAAGTGGAAATGTCCGCGAAAAGGAAGCCTATCATGACCCACCGATCGCCCCGACTGCTTGCCCTGCTGGCGGCGTCTTTCATCCTTGTCTGCCCTGCCGTTTCATCCGCGCAGATGCCGCCTCCGCCCGGCGTGACCGGTGTGAATACCGGTCTGTTGAGCTGCAATCTGTCGCCGACCATCGGACTGATCGTCGGCTCGCTGCAGACCATGAATTGCATCTACAAGCCGGTCGGTCCGTTTCCGCCGGAAAGCTATACCGGCACGTTCGGCACGCTCGGCTTCGACATCGGCGTCACGCTGGCGCAGGGCCTGGCCTGGCAGGTCTATGCGCCGACCGCGGGTCCGCTGAACGGCGCGCTCGCCGGCACCTATGTCGGGCCGAGCGGCGAGATCGGCGTGGGTGTCGGCGTCGGCGCCAATATCCTGTTCGGCGGCAACGGCCGCGCCTATGCGCTGCAGCCGGTATCCTTGTCCGGTGAAGTCGCGCTCAACGTGTCGGTCGGTGTCTCGACGATCGAATTGCGCTGGGTGCCGTAGAAAGCCGGAAGGCGATGCGATGGCGGCCTTCTCCTCAGATTTCTCCCATCGCTCGCTGACGCTGATCCATGTGCCGGGCTTTCTGGCCCGGCATGACGTACGCGCGACGCCGGTGTTTCAGCGGGCCGGCATCTCGCCTTCCGATCTCAGCGATCCCGAAACCTGGATCTCACGCGACAAATGCTTCGCGATCGAGGCGGAAGCGGTTCGTCTTACCAACGAACAATTGCTCGGGCCGAAATCGGCCAGCGCCTATCAGCTTCACGAGCTTGGAGTCTGGGGCAAGACCACGTCCGAGGCGCCGAGCCTGATGGCGGCTTTGCAATTCGCCTCCAACACCATCGACACATTGCAGCTCGGCACCGTGCTTCGAGATCGTGAAGCGTCCAAGGCATGTCTATTTCGTCTTGCGCTATCTCGGCAGCAGCCGTCACGAACCGGACCAGCATGTGCTGGGCTCGCTGGTGGTGCTGCGAAAGATCGCGCTGCTTGCCGGCGCGCCGGATGCGGTCGGTGTCCGGCTGGCGCGTCCGTATTGCGAAAGGCTGCGCGGGCTCGAGGAATATCTCGGAACGGCGATCGAATTCGACTGCGAGCATGACGCCATCGTCATCGATCGCGAAGTGTTGTCGGCCCGCCCTCGCCGGGCGCCGCCGCACGCCGCCTTGCATATCGATTCGGCGCGCGATGTCTCGACCTTGATCCGCGAGATACTGCCGTATCGAGCGGCCCGACCAAGGATCGCATCTCGCAATTGATGCGGATCGGCGCGCGGACCTGCAGCGACGCCTGAACGATTGGGGCATCTCGTTCGAGGAAATGCTCGACGACATTCGAAAGAACCAGGCGATGAGGATGCTGGCGGGCGGCAGGCTCAGCGTGCTGGAAATCGCCTATCTGGTTGGCTATTCCGATCCGGCCCACCTCACCCGCGCCTTCCGGCGATGGACCGGCATGAGTCCCGCGTGCGTTCCGGAAGCTCGACCCGCATCGAGATCGGTCGATAGGCCGCCCTATCCCTATTGATTGCGGCAAACGCCACCGACGCCGCGGACCGAATCCTCGCAAGCCCGAAGCGTCGGGATACCGCAGGACGACGTGCCGTCTGAATATTGCGCGCAATACATCTGGGGCGGCGGCCCGACCGGCCCGGTCGGCGTCAGCGAAAGGCCGGGCGGCGGCGGCACGTCGTCGAGTGCGGGCGACGATGGCTTCTGGCCGGCCTGCTGCGCGTCGCGCCAGCGCTGGAACAGATTTTCCGGAATTTCGTCGGAATCGTCGATCTGGCAGGTTCCGCCGACGCCCGAGCACCGATTGCTCGCAGCTTTGAAGGGTCGGGATGCCGCAGGACTGCGTGCCGTCATAATACATCGCGCAATACTTCTGCTGCGCCTGCGCGCCGAGAGGCCAGAAGTAGCGAGATCGTGAGAGCGAGGAGAATTGCTTTCATAAACAGGTCACTTACGAACGTCCCGGCCGACCATCTTAGCCCGCCTTTCTGACCGCTGCTATGCAATATCCGCCCCGCATTTGATATACATATTTCGGCAAGAGGCTTTGCTGCATGCGCGTGCTTTTGTCACTTGTTCTTTTTCCGCTGGCGGCTTCATACCCGTGCACCGCTCCCGCCGCCGAGCCGCGGCCTCGATCGGTGCTGCTGCTCGACCAGTCCGAACCGAATGCTCCCTTCGGCCTGCAATTCCGCGCCGCCTTGCGCGTCGAGCTCTCTATCAGGGTCAGAAGATCCGGTCACGATCTATTCCGAGGTGATCGACATCGCCCGCTTTGGCGGTCCCGATTCGATGCCGTCTGCGCGAATATTTCGCGCGAAAAGTACAAGGACAAGAAGATCGGCGTCATCGTCGTGCATGGCAGTGCGGCGCTCGAATTGCTGCTGCGTCTGCGCGACGATATTTGGCCGCAGGTGCCGGTGGTATTCGCGCTGGTCGACGAACACCGGCTGGCGAAACTGAAGCTGCCTGCCGACATGACCGGGCGGACGGTACGGCTGAAATTCGAACACGTCGTCGAGATGGCGCAAACGATGGTGCCCGGGCTCAAGCGGATCGCGCTGGTCGGCGACAAGCTGGAAGGTCAGCCGTTCTTCGGACATTTCGCGCAGGAAATTCCCGCCTTCAAAGATCGCTTCGAATTCATCGACCTGACCGGTCTGCCGCTGGAGGAAGTTCGCAAGCGCGTCGCCAGTCTTCCCGATCAACACTGCGATCTATTATTCGGCGGTCTATCGCAGCCAGAATGGCCGCATGCTATATCTCCCGCGACGCGCTTCCCTTCATCGCCGAGACTGCCAATCGGCCGATCGTCAGTTCGTCCGAACCTCACCTCGGATTTGGAAGCGCGGGAGGCATGATGGCGATGCCGGTCGCCGACAGCGGAAGAAGCCGCGCAGCTGGCCTTGCGCATTCTCGACGGAGAGCGCGCGCAGGATATTCCGATCGAGCCCGGACAGAATATCAAGCCGCTATTCGACTCGCGCGAGCTCAAGCGATGGAACGTCGGCGAATCCTCGCTGCCGCCGGGCGCCGAGATCCGCTTTCGGACCTACACGGTGTGGGAGCAATACCGCTGGCAGATTCTCGGCATCCTGGCCGTGCTGATGTTCCAGGCCGGACTGATCGCGGTACTGCTGTTCGAGCGGCACCGCCGCCTGCAGGCCGAGCAGCAATCGTACAGCCGGCTGGTCGAAATGGCGCAGATGGATCGCGCGCTGACGCTGGGCGTGATGTCGACCTCGATCGCGCACGAGCTGAACCAGCCGCTCGGCGCGATCCTGAACAATACCGAGACCGCCGAAATCCTGCTGAGGCAGGACTCCGCCCGATCTGGACCAGATCCAGGAAATCCTGACCGACATCCGCAAGGACGACGAGCGCGCCGGCGCGATCATCGGCCAGCTTCGCGGCTTTCTCAGGAACAGGCGAGCCTCAGCTTCATAGCGTCGAACTGAACGAGGTGGTCAAGGATGTCCTGCACATGGTCGAAGCGGAAGCGGTGCGGCGCGGCGTGACCGTCGACGTGCAGGCGGGCGCAGCCGCCGCCGAGGTCAAAGGTGATCGGGTCTTGTTGCAGCAGGTGCTTCTCAATCTCGCGCTGAACGGAATGGACGCGATGCAGAAGTCGGCGAACGCACGACGGCTGAAATTCGCGACCGCTCTGGTCGGCGATTCCAGAGTCGAGGTATCGGTTTCCGATACCGGCTCCGGGATTCCGGAATCCAGCCTGAAGGGAATTTTCGATTCCTTCGTCACCACCAAGCAACAGGGCACCGGCCTTGGGCTGTCGATCGCCCGCACCATCGTCGAAAATTTCGGCGGCCGGATCTGGGCCGAGAACCGCCAGGGCGGCGGCGCCGTCTTCCGCTTTGAATTGCCGCTGACAAGAGCCAGTGCCGCATGACGGAAATGCTCGCCACCATTCATGTGGTCGATGACGATTCCTCGTTTCGCAATTCGGTCGCGAGGCTGTCTGACGGCGTGCGGCCATCAGGTCGCGCTGTACGAATCCGGCGAGCAATTCCTCGAGCGATTTCCCCGGGGATGGTCCGGGCTGCATCCTGCTCGACCTGCAATTGCCCGGTTTCGACGGTCTCGACCTGCAAAACCGGCTGGTCGCAAGCAACAACATCCTGCCGATCGTGTTCCTCACCGGGCATGGCGACATTCCGATGAGCGTGCGCGCGATCAAGGCCGGCGCCGACGATGTATTCACCGAAGCCGGGGCGAAAGACGATCTGCTGCAGGCGCGTGGAGCGTGCGATTTCGAAGCATCCCGAAGTGCGGCAGCGGCGCGACGGACTCAATTCGATGCGCGCGCTTGTGAATAGCCTGACGCCCCGCGAACGCGAGGTGTTCGTGCTGGTGGTGCGCGGCAAGATGAACAAGCAGATCGCGGCCGATCTCGGCACCTCCGAACGCACCATCAAGGCGCATCGTCACGCGGTCATGGAGAAGCTGAAAGTGCAGTCGCTCGCGGAGGCGGTCGCGATCGCCGAACGGCTCGGGATGCTGGATTCGTAGACTTTTCCGGGCTTTCGCGGATCCGGCTCTTGCCCGAAAGGGCAATAGGATCCCCGCCGGGTTCGCGCGATGATGCCGGGTGCGCGGGTCGCGCGATCAATTCACATCTCAGGCGAGGTTATGGCAGCACAGCCGATTGTCGTGGCGGTGGTGGAAGACGACGCGAGCATGCTGCGAAGCATCGAGCGTCTGCTGAGGTCAACGGCTACGCGAACGAAAGCTATCCCTCTGCCGAAGCTTTCCTTGAAAATGCCGATCGCTGCGCGGCCTCGTCTGCTGCTGCTCGATATCCATCTCGGCGGAATTTCCGGTATCGAGCTGCGCAAGCAACTGCACGCGTCCGGATCGACGATACCGACCATCTTCATGACTGCGGTCGACGACGACGAAACCCGCAGGGAGGCGATCACGGCGGGCTGCATCGCCTATCTGCGAAAGCCCTTTCCCGCCGGACAGCTTATGGACGCGATCGGCAAGATCGCCTCCGTGACGGCGCACGCATCTTCGCCCTGTACCAAAGGGCAATGCACCAACAGACAATAGTCCCGCGCCATTGCGCGCGTTGAACAATAGTGAAAAGACCGCCGGCACTCGGCGGCCGGAACCGCTGCAATTCGTCGGGGGTCGCCATGCCGGTTGGATCTTTCGAGCATTATACTTTCATCGTCGAGACGGCAAAGCAGATCGTCAGGTACCAGACGAGACGAACCGATTTGCATCGTTTATCTTTGCGAATGCCTGGAAGTGAGCGAGCGCAAGCTTCGCAGCGCTTTTCGAGCGATTCATGGCACTTCGCCGTATCGCTATCTGCGCAATTTGCGGATGGCGGAGGCGCAGACGTGCCTGCTCACGACCGATCCCGCGCGCGCAACCGTGACCCGGATCGCGATGGACCACGGCTTTGTGGAGCTTGGTCGCTTCGCGGTCGAATACCGCACCGCGTTTGGCGAATCGCCGTCCGCCACGCTGCAACGCGCGGGTTGATGAGGTCTATGCGTTTTCGAGCGAAGTGGGTTCCGGTTCGCGCAAAGAAAACGCGTCAAGGCAAAAACATAGAGCCTCGCTCTGATCCAATCGAACCGAAAGGCTCTGTCGCCGGCCTACTCGGCCGCGCTCATCATCCTGGGCCGGCCGGCCTGCAGCATCGCGACGGTTGGTCGGTCGTGCGCACATCCCCGAACACCGCGATGAAAGTTGCGCAGGGTCGCGAGATGATCCTCGTCCGACCGGGTCGCGTTGCCGTCGGAGATCATGATGGTCTTGAAATCCGACATCGCGGCATCGCGCGCCGAGCTTTCGCTGCACACATTGGTCAGCGTGCCGGTGATCAGAACCGTGTCGATGCCGCGCTCGCGCAGGATCTGCGGCAGATCGCAGGCCGAGGGCAGAAATGCGCTGAACCGGTTCTTGGTGACGAACAGATCGTTCGGCTCGGGCTCGAGCGCGGGCCACAGCTTGTGGCCCTCACCGCCGGGCGTCAGATCGGCGACATAGTGATCGGCCAGATGCGGCTTGATCAGGGTGTCGAGAAAGACCGGCCAGTCTTCTTTGCGAGAGATGGACGATTGGACCCAGACCACCACCCCGCCCGAAGCGCGCGTCTCGCGCGCCAGCCGGTTGATGTTGGGCGCGAGCCCCTTGGCCAGCGGCACCTCGCCGGCGGCACCGCGGCGCAAAAGCAATTCTGCATGTCCACGACCACCAGCGCGGTCTTGTGCGACTCGATCGCCTCGAAGGCATGCACGCGGCCGCGCCGCTGCACCAGCCGGTCGAGAAATTCCTGCGGAAAGTCGGATGGGTGCATGGCACGCTCCCTCAATTCGTCAATTCACTCACACATTGCCACCGCGCGTGCGGTAAAGCCAGCTTTCGAGCAACTGGATGGCGGCGAACAGGCCTGCGGAAATGATCGCCAGCACCACGATCGCGGTCATCACCAGATTCATCTGGAACACCTGGCTGCCGAAGATGATGAGATAGCCGAGCCCGCTCTTGGCCGACTGGAATTCGCCGACCACGACGCCGACCAGCGACAGCCCGACATTGACCTTCAGCGTCGAGATCATCATCGGCACGGTGCCCGGCAGCAGCACCTTGCGGATCACGTCGACGCGCGAGCCGCCATAGAGCCGGACCAGCTTGACCTTGTCGGGATCGATGGCGCGAAAGCCGGTATAGAGCATCAGCGTCGTGATGAAGACGCCGACGATGATCGCCATCGCATAGATCGAGGACTTGTCGCCGAGCCAGATATAGAAGATCGGCACCAGCGCGATCTTCGGCAGCGCGTTCAGCACCACCATGTAGGGATCGAGCACCCGGTACACATTCGGAAACGACCAGAACGACAGCGCCAGCACGAGCCCGATGAACATGCTGCCGCCGAAGCCGATCATGGTCGAGAACAGCGTCGACCAGGTGTGCACGAAAATGCTGCCGTTCCTGACCAGCTCGATCAGCGTCGACAGCACCTGCGACGGATAACTGGTCAGCATCGGATTGACCCAGCCCCGATTCGGCGCGATCTGCCACAGGATCAGGAAACCCACGATGATCGCGAGCTGCCACAGCCGCACCATCAGGCGCTGGCGCTTCAGGCCTGCGAGATAGCGCCGATATTCCGGGCTCGCGGCAGGAGTCTCGGCTGCGGGCGCGGCGGCGCGGGCTGCGATGGAGTCCTGGCTCGTCATTGCAGACCTGCGTCATTGCAAGGCCTGCGCCGGGCTCTGCATGTCGAGCTCGTCCCAGATCTTGCGGAAATAGTCGTTGAATTCGGGCAAGGCGCGCGCCTGCAACGGCGTCGGGCGGGCACCTGCGGCAAACCGAATATCGAATTGCGACTTGATCCGTCCCGGCCGCCGGCTCATCACCACCACGCGGTCGGCCATCGACACCGCTTCGCCGATATCGTGCGTCACCAGCACCACGGTCTTGCCCTCGCCGCGCAGAATGCCGGCCATCTCGTCGGACAAGGCGAGGCGGGTCTGGTAGTCGAGCGCGGAGAACGGCTCGTCGAGCAGCAGGATATCCGGCTTCGGCAGCAAGGTTCGCGCCAGCGCCACGCGCTGGCGCATGCCGCCCGACAATTGATGCGGCAGGCTGTGCAGGAAATCCTCAAGACCGTAACCGACCAGCAGTTCCTCGGCCCGGTCCTGCGAGGCGCCCCTGCCCAGATGCAGCAGTTCGGCGCCGATCAGCACGTTCTGCAACACCGTCCGCCACTCGAACAGCGTGTCTTTCTGGAACATGAAGCCGACGCGATGCGAGGGCGCCGTGACATTCGTGCCGCGAATGGCGATCTGGCCCTTGGACGGCGGCACCAGTCCCGCCAACAGCGTGAGCAGCGTGCTCTTGCCGCAACCGGAAGGGCCGACCAGGGCCACGAACTCGCCGGCCGCCACGTCGAGATTGATGTCCGAGAGCGCGACCATTTCGCGCTCCGGCGTCATGTATTTCAGCCCGACATTGCGGACGGCAAGCTCCGGCTGCGACTCTTTGCCGGCAGTCTCCATCATTTCGCGGCCGCGGCCTTGGCCTTCTCGCCATAGCCCGGCGCCACCAGCTTCTCGAACGCGATCACCTTGTCGGCCGGCATGATGCCGCTTTCCACCATGATCGCCTGCATCTTGGCGAGCGAAGCCTTGTCGAGCACCGGATCGGCGGAGAAGATCGGCGCGCCGGAAGACCGCATGCGCTTGATCGGCCCCAGATTGTCTTCCTTCGGCACGCCGGGGAAATAGGGCGCGATCGCATCCACGATCTGCTCGTCGGTCGCGGTCTTCATCCAGGCCTGCGCCTTCGCGATCGCATTGGTGAATTTCTGCGCGGTCTCGCCGTTCTTGTCGAGCCAGCTTTTCTTGGCGAAGAACACCGTATTCTCGACGCGACCGACCTGCTTGCCGATCGAATTGATCACGAACAGCTTGTTGGCGCGTTCGAGCTTGGTCGCCACCGGCTCATGGAAAATCGCAAAGTCGGCGTCGCCCGTCAGCCACGCGGCTTCGCGCGCCGGCAGTGCCACATTGGTGACCATGTCGTCGATGGTCTTCTGACCGACGCCGTTCTTCTTCATCAGATGCTCGAAGAACATCTGCGGCGTCGAGCCCCTGCGCAATCCGAACAGCTTCTTGCCGTCCAGCATCTTCCAATTGAAATTGTCGATCTTGTTGCGCGACACGAGGAAAAAGCCGTCGGTGCCGATCATGCCGGAGAAGATCACCGGCTTGTCGGGCGACTCGCTGTTGAAGATGTAGATCGGCACTTCCGGACCGGTAAGACCGATATCGGCGCCGCCGGACAGGATCAGCGCACCGACGCGATCGCCGCCATTGGCGCTCGACAGGTCGATCTTCAGGCCTTCCTTGCCGAAGAAATCCTTGGCCATCGCGACATAGAGCGGCGCGAATAGCTGCGTGCGCGTGATTTCGGAGACCCGCACGGTCTCCTGCGCGGGCGCTGCGGACAGGCCGAAGACCAGGCCCGCCAGAATTGAAAACACCGATATTGCCGACTTTCGAAACATGGCGGGCTCCTTGGGATTTCTCACATGCGCCATCTTGCATCAAAAGCCGCCGAAGAAAGAAGAGGATTTCGGCAAGGATTTCCGCCAGACGGTTGTCCGCCGACGGCTGCCGGCAAATCGCTCAGGCCATGGCGATCCGCAAGGCGAACGCTGCAATCATGAGCGTTTCGCCGAACCGGTGACGCTTGCTGATATTGCACGCGAAGCGGGTGTCCCGGCGCGATACCCCACGCGGAGCACCTACCGCGTCCGCCAAACATCCATTTTCTGGCAAGTCTCTTGCAAAGCCAGAGGAATCCGGCTTGCGCGGGCGGCGGATGCACGGGACAATCGCCCGTACAGGGACCGAACCGTAACGGCTTTTCTCAAAAGGACGAGGTTCACGATGCGTGCCGACCGTTTTGCTTTGGCTTTCGCGCTTGCGGCATTTCTGGCGACCCCGGCGGTCCGCCCAGGAGCCCGTCAAGATCGGCCTGATCACCACCTTGTCCGGCCCGGCCGGCTATCTCGGGCAGGATGTCCGCGACGGCTTCATGCTCGGGATCGAACAGCCGGGCACGCCGAAGACCCAGGTGATGGTCGAAGATGACGGCGTGAAGCCCGGTCAGGCCAAGGCGACCGTGGACCGCTTCCTCAAGACCGAGAACATCAAGATTTTCACCGGCGTCATGTTCGGCAATGTCGCGGCCGCGGTGGTGCCCGACGTGCTCGATGCCGGCGGCATCTACATCAGCACCAACACCGCCGCCGCGCCCTTCGCCGGCAAGGGCTGCCACAAGAATTACTTCGTCGCGTCCTGGCAGAATGACGGACAGGGCGAGAGCGCGGGCGCGCTGGCGCAGGACCTCGGCTACAAGAAGGCCTTCATCATGGCGCCGAACTATCCCTCCGGCAAAGAGATGATGGCGGCGTTCCGCAAATACTTCAAAGGCGACGTGGTCGAGGAGAAATACACCCAGCTCGGCCAGACCGATTTCGCCGTCGAGATCGCGGCGATCCGCGCCGCCAATCCGGATGTGGTGCATGCCTTCGAGCCGGGCGGCATGGGCATCGCTTTCCTGCGGCAATACGCCCAGTCCGGCCTGAAGATTCCGCTGGTCGTTCATGCCGCCACGCTCGATCAGGCGATGGTGCGCGCGCTCGGCGACGCCGCGGTCGGCGTGCAGGTGACGAGCCACTGGAACGACGATTTCGACAATCCGGCGAGCAAGGCTTTCGTCGCGGCCTGGAAGGCGAAATACGGCAACCGTCCGGTGACGTCCTATGCCGCGCAGGGCTATGACGCGGGACTTCTGGTCGGCGCGGCGCTGAAGGCAACCGGCGGCAAGGTCGACAATATCGACGCGGTCGCTGCTGCAATCCGCAAGGGCGACATTCAATCCGTCCGCGGGCCGTTCAAGTTCGGACCGAACCAGCACCCGATCCAGGACTGGTTTGCGCTGACGGCGCAGAAATCGCCGAGCGGCGAATTCTATCTGAAGACCGGGAAGAAGGTGCTGCCCAATCGCGGCGACGATTACGCCAAAGATTGCAAGCTCTGAACCGCTGAACAGACTTGTCGCGATATCGCCGTCGCGGGCCGCAAGGCACCGCACGGTGAATCTGCGTCCCGATCGCTCGCCTGCCATCCATGCCGGAGACCAAGATGAGCAAGACACCCCCGTTCCGCGCCGAGCATGTCGGCAGCCTGCTGCGTCCCAAGGTGCTGCACGATGCGCGCGCCGCCTTCGACGGCGATCTGACCAAACCGGTGCGTTCCGGCGAGAAGCGCTCCTCGCCCGAACTGAAACCGATCGAGGATGCCGCGCATCCGCGAGGCGGTGGCGTTGCAGGAACGCTGCGGGCTGCAATCGATCACCGACGGCGAATATCGCAGGCGCTCCTGGTATCAGGACTTCGTGCTCGGGCTCGACAACACCGCGATCCGCTTCGAGATCGGCCCCTTGAGCTTCGCCGATTATCAGGGCAATCGCGCGCCGACGCCGCGCATCTGCATCGAGGGCAAAGTCTCGCGCAAGCAGCCGATCATGGTCGACGCCTTCACCTTCCTGAAAGGCGCGACCAAGGGCACGCCCAAGATGACCATGCCGGCGCCGAGCGAATTGCATTTCTTCGGCGGCCGCGATGTCATCGACCGCAACACCTATCCCGACCTCGAGGAATTCTGGTCCGATCTCGCCGCCATCTACCGCGCCGAGATCGCCGATCTGGCCAAAGCCGGCTGCACTTACTTTCAGCTCGACAATTGCTCGTTCCCGCTGCTCTGCGATCCGAAATTCCAGACCGCCTTCAAGGCGATCGGCGAGGACCCGGAAACGCTGATCGAAAGCTATATCGGCGTCATCAATGCGGTGCTGAAGGACAAGCCCGCCAACGCCACCTTCGGCATGCATCTGTGCCGCGGCAACAATCGCGGCAAGTGGCTCGGCGAAGGCGGCTACGATTATGTCGCCTCGATGGTGTTCGAGCGCGTCGATGTCGATGCCTTCTTTCTGGAATACGACACCCCGCGCGCCGGCGATTTCTCGCCGCTCAAGCATGTGCCGAAAGGCAAGCATGTGGTGCTCGGCCTGGTCTCTTCGAAACTGCCGGAACTGGAATCGGCGGAGAGCCTGAAGAGCCGCATCAGGAAGCCGAGAAGCACATCGCGCTCGACCAGCTTTGCCTGTCGCCGCAATGCGGCTTCGCCTCGAATTTCCTCGGCAATCCGCTGACCATCGCCGACGAGGAGGCCAAGCTGCGCCGCATCGTCGAGGTGGCCGACGCGGTCTGGCATTAAAATCCGCTTTACTCCCAATCCCGACTGATATTCACTATTGGCCGAGCCAGTCCAGATGGAGGCAGGTCATGCAGCAATCGTCGCTTCGCGTTCAGGAACTCAATCCCGGTCGGCTGACCTGGCTGTTCCGCAAGCAATTCGAAATGTCGAAGGTGCAGAAGGGCGAGACCATCGCCATCGTCTCCGACCTCGGCACCCGCCGCGAATATATCCAGTCCGCCTTCGCCGCGGCCGACGAATACGGCGCCGACATCTACGAGATGTGCGTGAACTCGATCCCCGGCTGGACCAAGGTCGGCGTGCCGACCATCGGCCAATGCAAGGGCACGCTGGCCGCGGTGAAGGCCGCCGATCTCATCATCATCTTCCACGTGCCGCTCTTCACCAAATGGCTGAAGGAAGTGATGGACGGCGGCACCCGCGTGCTGATGATCATCGACGCGCCCGACGATCTCGATCAGCTGATGTCGCCCAAGGGCCTGAAGGAAGCGATGAAATACGCCGAAGGCATCTACAAGCGCACCAAGACCGTGCGCGTGACCAACGAGGCCGGCACCGACTTCACCTATCAATTGCGGCGAATATCCCGTGATGACGCAATGGGGCTATGCCGACGAGAAGGGCCATTTCGACCATTGGGGCGCGGGCCATATCCACACCTTCCCCAATGAAGGCAGCGCCACCGGCAAGGTGGTGATCGCGCCGGGCGACATCGTCATCCTTCCCTATTGCCGCTATGTGGTCGATCCGATCTCGCTCGAAATCCGCGACGGCCATGTGGTGAAGATCGAGGGCGGCCTCGACGCCAAGCTGATGCGCGACTGGCTGGAGGACGGCAAGACCAGCGAGAACGATCGCGATCCTTACGCGGTGTCGCATCTCGGCTGGGGCATGAACCCGCAGGCGAAATGGTACGGCATCGGGCTGAACGGCGACGAGCCGGAGCGTAGCCGCGCCGCCGCGCGCGTATTCCCCGGCAATTTCCTGTTCTCCACCGGACCGAACTCGCAGGGCGGCGGCAAGCGCAACACGCGGGGCCATTACGACGTGCCGATGCGCGACTGCACCGTCACGCTCGACAATCAGGTCATCATCGACAAGGGCAAGCTGGTCGATCCCAAGATGGTGGTCGCACGCGAAGCGCGCGGCTGATCCGCCTTGAGCCGGATGGCGAAAACCTGATGGCTCAAGTCTGATGGCTCAAGTCAAGAAACCGAAGCTGCGGCAGGCGATTCTGACCGCATCGTTCTCGCTGTTTTCCGGGAGCGGATATCACAACACCACGATCGCCCAGATCGCCAAACAGGCGAAGGTCTCGACCGCCAACGTCTACAGCTATTTCCCCTCGAAGATTTCAGATCCTTTATGCGATCTACGAGCCTTGGCTGTTCGCGCAGCTCGACCAGCTGGAGATCGAACTCGGGCGAATGAAATCGCCCCGCGCGCGCGTCCTTCGCATCCTGCGCACGCTCTGGTGCGATCTTCCGGCCAGGGACAACGCTTTCGCCAACAACTTCATCCAGGCGATCGCCACCACCGAACCGGCGATGGGCTACCGGCCCGATCTGCTGCGTGCCGCCCTGCAGCGTGTCTCGGCGATGCTGCTCGACGCGCTGCCCCCGGACCGAAAAGATCGCGCTGCGGCAACCCGAATCGCCAACGTGCTGGTGATGGCGTTCGACGGCTACGTGATCGGCCGCCATCTCAACCGCCGCGGCGATTGCGACGATCGCACGCTCAATCTGTTCGCCGATCTGCTGACCGCACCACAAACTTCGAAAGGCAAAACGCCGCGCCGGGGATAATTGAACCGCGATTCGCTATTGACTTCGGATCGCGCGGCCATTGGAATATTTCGAACATAAAATATAATCCGCCGGCGTCTCGATCAGGGGTTTGCGTGTCGCCCGACCAATATCCGGCCCAGGAGCCGTTCACCGCCATCGGCGCGAAATATCACGACGAGGTGCTGCGCCGCGGCCGCGACGTGCGAGGCCGTCGAGATTGCCTATGGCGCCGATCCCTATCAGGCGATCGCGATCGTGCCGTCGAAAATGCCCAACGGCGACGTGTTCATCGCGCTGCATGGCGGCGGCTGGACCAACGGCTACAAGGAATGGATGCTGTTCATGGCGCCGGCGCTGACCGCGCAGGGCATCACCTTCGTCAGCGCCGGCTACCGGCTGGCGCCGCAGTCATGTATTCCCGGCAGGCTATCGAGGACGTGCTGGACGCGGTCGCCGCCACCTGCAAGGCAGTCGCGGCAATTTGGCGGCAAGCCGGATCGCATTTTCATCAGCGGGCATTCGGCCGGCGGTCATCTCGCGGCGCTGGCGGCTTTGCGCAACGACTGGACTGCAAGGCGCAACCTCCCCGCCAATGTCATCCGCGGCGCGCTTGCCGATCTCGGGCTCCTACGATTTCGGCGAAGGCTCCGGCTTTTCGATGCGGCCCCGCTTTCTCGGCGCGCCCGGACAGCGGCCGACAGGACCGCCTCCCCCGTTCAATATATACGGCCCGACGCGCCGCCTTTCTTCATCACCTGGGGCGAGAACGACTTTCCGCATCTTACGCAAACAGGCCGAGGATTTCGCCGCAGCCTTGCGCGCGGCCGGTGTCGATGTCGAAACCCTCGTGCTGCCGGGCTGCGACCATCTCGGCGCAAGCTACGAAAGCGCCGAACCGCAAGGCCGCTGGGTGAGCGCGGCGGCGCGCTGGATGCGGGAGCATTGATGTTGCAGCCCGCGATCCGCGTCACGCGCTCTAAGCAAGCAATTCGGCGCCACCCGCGCGCTCGATCACGTCGATTTCTCGCTCGATTTCGGCGAAGTCCATGCGCTGGTCGGCGAGAACGGCGCCGGCAAATCGACGCTCATTCGAATTCTCGGCGGCGTGCATCGTGCCGATAGCGGCAGCATCGAGATTGCCGGCGAGCCGCGCGTGTTCTCCTCGCCGCACGATGCGATCGAAGCAGGCATCGTCACCATCCCGCAGGAATTGCGCATGGTGCCGGCGCTTGTCGATCGCGGAGAATATCTCGCTCGGCAGCCTGCCGATGACGCGGCTTTTCGGCGTGCTGCCGTCGATCGACCGCAAGCGCATGCGCGAGGAGGCGAAACGCTATCTCGACCAGCTCAATTTCACAGCCGATCTCGATCAGCCCGTCCAATCGCTGTCTTTCGCCGAGCGCCAGCTTGTCGCCATCGCCAAGGCGCTGCGCCTGAAATGCCGCATCTTCATCCTCGACGAGCCGACCGCCGCGCTGGAAGATCGCGAGATCGAGCGGCTGTTCGGCGTGCTCGAGCGCATGAAGAAGAACGGCACCGCCATCATCTATATCTCGCACCGCCTCGACGAGATCCGCGACCTCGCCGACCGCTGCACGGTATTGCGCGACGGCAAGCTGGTTTCGGTGCGCGCGCGCGGCACCTTCACCATCGCCGATCTGATCTCGGACATGACCGGCAAGATGGCGCAGGAGCATCTGGAAGAGCCGGCGGCGCCCGGCCACACGCTGATCGAGGAAACCGCCGAACGCCCCGACCGCATGTCGGTGCGCAAAGGCGAGACCATCGGCCTTGCCGGTCTGCTCGGCAGCGGCATCGGACCGGATCGTGCGCCGGCTGTTCGGCGTCGGCGACGAGCACGCGCAAATCCGCCTCGCCGATGGCCGCAACGTACGGCTGTCGAAGCCCTCCGACGCGATCGCGGCCGATATCGGCTTCGTGCCGGGCGAACGCGCGCTCGGCCTCGTCATGAATCTGTCGGTGCGCGACAATATCCTGCTGCCGAGCGTCAAGCGCGACAATCAGCCCGTTCTGGATCGACCGCGGCAAGGGCGATCGTCTTCGTGCGCGGCCTGATGGAAATTCTCGATATCCGTCCGCGCCGGCCGGAGCTTCCGGTCGGATCGCTCTCGGGCGGCAACCAGCAGAAGGTGATCCTGGCGAAATGGATCGCGCGGCAGGTGTCCGTGCTGCTGCTCGACGAGCCGACGCATGGCATCGACATCGCCGCCAAGATGCAGGTCCATGCGCTGATCCGCAAATTCACCAGGGACGGCGGCGGCGTGATCGCAAGTTCGAGCGACCTGTCGGAACTGGCGCGGATCTGCGACAGCGTGCTCACCATACGCGACCGCGCCATCACCGGCCGCATCGAGCGCAAGGACGGCAAGGGCGGCAACCTGGACGAGGCGCATCTGCGCGCCTCGATCGCGGGGACGCCGCGATGAAGGTTTCGCCGACCATGTCGTCGCGCCTGCTCGGGCAGATCCCGCTGCTGACGCTCGCTAGCGCTTTGCGTCGTCACCACGCTGCTGACCGACCGCTTCCTGTCGCCGATCAATCTCAACAATATCCTGGTGCAATCCTCGATCATGGCGGTGATCGCGATGGGCATGACCTTCGTGATCATCGGCGGCGGCTTCGATCTCTCGGTCGGCTCGACCGCGGCGCTTGTCGGCCTGCGTCGCCGCGATGGTGATGCTGCAAGCTGGGAATCGCGGCCGGCGTGATTCGCCGGCATCGCTGGTCGGCGCCTTTGTCGGTCTCGTCAACGGCGTCATCATCGCCTATTTCAAGGTCAATCCCTTCATCACCACGCTCGGCACCATGGTGCTGTTTCGCGGCGTGGTGTTTCTGATCACCGGCGGCGCGCCGGTGGAAGGCCCCGAAGGCCTGCCCTCGAGCTTCGTCGCCTTCGGTTCCACGCGCTTCCTCGGCATTCATGCGCTGGTCTGGGTGCCGATCATCCTGCTGATCGTGCTATCATGGGTGATGCACGCGACCCCCTATGGCCGGCATATCTACGCGACCGGCGGCGGCCGCGAGGCGGCCTATCTGTCCGGCATTCCGGTCGCCCGCATCACCGCCTCGACCTATGTGATTTGCGGCGCGCTGGCGGGCGTCGCCGGCGTGATGCTGGCGGCGCGGCTGCAATCGGGCCAGCCGACCGCGGGCGAATTCTACGAGCTCACCGCCATCGCCGCGGTGGTGCTCGGCGGTGCGGCCCTGCATGGCGGCGAAGGCACGCTCTACAAGAGCGTGATCGGCGTCTTCATCATGATCATCCTCGGCAACAGCCTCAATCTGCTGAATGTCGACTTCGTACTGGCAGCGCGTCGCTGTCGGCGCGGTCATCATCGCTGCCGCGGCAGCGGATAGCTTGCGATCCAAACATTGACGGAGACGGATATGAGAAAAGTCGGATTTCTGGCCGCGGCTGCGCTTGCGGCATCCCTGCTCGCAGCACCGGCGACGCCGGCGCTCGCGCAGGCAAAGACCACCATCGGTGTCGCTCTGCCGCAGGACGACAACCCGTTCTATATCGCGATGCTGCGCGGCATCCGCGCGCGCGCCGGCGAGCTCGGCTGGGACGTGGTCACGGTCTCCTCCAACGAGGACAAGCTGAAGCAGATCAACGGCGTGCAGGACCTGGTCGCGCGCGGCGTCAAGGGCATCCTGATCTCGCCGATCGACGCCACCGGCGTGAACGCCGCCTATGACGCCGCCGCCGCCGGCAAGGTGCCGATCGTCTCGGTCGCGCGCGGCTCGACCTCGCCGAACCAGACGCTGCATGTGGCGATGGACGAGAAGCAGATCGGCCGCGACATCGCCGAATGGACCGCCAAGAAGATCGGCGGCAAGGGCAAGGTCGCGATGCTGCTCGGGCCGTCGGGCGCGCCGACGTTTCGCAATCTCGCCGAGGGCTATAACGAGGTGATGGCGAAATATCCCGGCATCCAGATCGTGTTCAAGACCGACGGTCCGCTCACCCGCGAGCGCGGCCTGAAGAATGCCGAAGATGCGCTGGTCGCCAATCCCGATCTCGCCGCGATCTATACCGCCAATGACGACGTGGCGCTCGGCGCGACGCAGGCCGTGCTCGCCGCCAACCGCAAGGGCAAGACCATCGTCACCGGCATGAACGGCGTGCCGCCGGCGCTGCGTCAGCTCAAGGACGGCAATCTCGCCATGACCATCGAGCTCAATCCGGTGCTGTGGGGCCGCATGGGCGTCGACATTCTCGCCGACTTTCTGAAGGGCACCAAGGTCGAGCCGCGCGTGTTCATCAAGCATGTCATCATCGACAGCGAACAATATCGACGAGAAGATGCCGAAGGGCTGAATCGTCGGTGCGACGGGCAGTCGGCCCGGCACATCTGCGATGCCCGCTCGCGAATTGCACGTTGAGGACTAGTGGAGATCTCGCATGGCACAGGCAGCAGCAGCCGCCGAAGTCGCAGGCCGGCCCGCCTTCGTCGCCGAAGTCGAGCGCGCGCATCTGCATCCGCTCTGGGACCGCTACAAGCGCATCACGCCGTTCCAGCCGATGCCGCAGGACTACGCCGTTCCACTGGCCGTGGAAGCAGACCGAGGAATTGCTGCATCGTGCGGTCGCCGAAGTCTCGATCGACGACATCGAGCGGCGCGCGCTGATCATGTCGCATCCGGCCTTCGGGCAGGAGACCTCGACCACCCCCACCTTGCTCGGCGCCTTCACCGTGCTCGATCCGGGCGAACAGGCGCGCCCGCATCGTCACACCGGCGCCGCGATCCGCTTCGCCACGCAAGCCGAGGGCGCCGCGACCATCGTCAACGGCCGCTGGTGCGACATGAAGGCCGGCGATCTGATCCTCACCCCGCCGATGGCCTGGCACGGCCATATCAATCCGACCGACAAGCGCATCATCTGGTTCGACGCCGCCAACATGCCGCTGCTGCGCGCGCTGAACGCGCATTTCTTCGAGCCGGGCGATCCGAAGAACGAGGATTTCTGGAAGGTCGACGAAGGCGACGAGAAGCGCTGGCGCGCCTCGGGGCTTGCGGTCGCCAATGCGCCGAGCGGCAAGGATCATTCGCCGAAATATCGCTATTCCGGCGAAGTCACCCGGCAGATGCTGTCGGAAATCGCGCCCGGCGCCGATGGCGCGCAAGCTCATCCGCTACATCAATCCGGAGACCGGCGGCGCGGTGATGCCGACGCTCGATTGCTATGCCATGCGGCTGCCGAAGAATGTCGAGACCCGCGCCAAAGCGCGGCGCCTATTCGATGATCTGCCTCGTGGTGTCGGGCGAAGGCCGCTCGACCGTCGGCGACAAGACCTTCGACTGGAAGCAGCACGACGTGTTCACCATTCCGTCCTGGGCCTGGGCCAGCCATCGCGCCACCTCCGGCGACGCCGACCTGTTCATCGTCTCGGACAAGGTGGTGTTCGAACGGCTCGACGTGCTGCGCGAAGAGATGCGGTAAGCAGGTATCATGTCGAAATGCCGCCGCGATTTCGACACCTCCCCTTGGGAGGTCGACGCCGAACGAAGTGAAGGCGTCGGGTGAGGGGTCCATGACGAGCGATCCCCCTCACCCACACGGGAGAGGGAGCATCGAGTCGGCGAGGCCGCCCAGCCATGCATCGGCGCGCCGGTCCGGCGGTAGAGGATGCACGTTTCCTGACCGGCACCGGCCGCTTCGTCGGCGACATTCATTTTGCCGGCGAGTTGCATGGCGTGTTCGTGCGCTCGCCGCATGCGCATGCGCAAGATTCTGAAGATCGACACCGCCGCCGCAGCGAAGGCGCCGGGTGTCGCCGCGATCTATACCGGCGCCGACATGGCGGCCGACAACATCGCGCCGATGAAGCCGATGTGGGCGATCGCGGCGCCCGACGGCACGCCGATGGCGGAGCCGCCGCGCTATGCGCTGGCGCGCGACATCGTGCGCCATGTCGGCGAGCCGGTCGCCTTCGTCGTCGCCGACACGCTGTCGCAGGCGATGGACGCGGCCGAACGGGTCGAGATCGACTACGAGACCCTGCCGTCGGTCACCGAAGGCGCCCGCGCGCAGGACAAGGATGCGCCGCGCCTGCATGAAGCGGCGCCGGGCAATGTCTGCTTCCGCTTCGGCCGCGGCGACAAGGCGAAGGTCGAAGCGGCCTTTGCCAGGGCCGCGCATGTCGTCGCGATCGATCTCATCAATCAGCGGATCGCGGGCGTGGCGCTGGAGACGCGCGGCGCGATCGCGCTCCCCGCCGCGGGCCCCGACAAGCTCACGCTCTATTCCACGACGCAGACGCCGCATCACATCCGCCGCCAGGTCGCCGAGCAACTCGGGCCTGAGCGAAGCCAAGCTTCGCGTGATCTCGCCCGATGTCGGCGGCGGCTTCGGCTACAAGGGCAAGATCTATCCGGAAGAATCGGTGCTGCCCTGGGCGGCGACCAAGCTCAATCGTCCGGTGCGCTGGATGGCGAACCGCAACGAAAGCTTCAACAGCGACCTGCAGGCGCGCGATCACACCACCCATGCCGAGCTCGCGCTCGACAAGGACGGCAAGTTTCTCGCCTTGCGCGTGCAGCACCATCGCCAATCTCGGCGCCTATATCTCGACCTTCGGCGCGGCGATCCCGAGCGCGATCTATTCGGCGCTGCTCGCGGGCGTCTATACGACGCCGGCGATCTCCATCGAATGCACCGGCGTCTTCACCAATACCGTGCCGACCGATGCCTATCGCGGTGCCGGACGTCCCGAAGCCTGCTACGTGCTGGAGCGGCTCGCCGACGGCGCGGCGCAAAAGCTCGGACTCGATCGCGCCGAAATCCGCCGCCGCAATCTCATTCCGGCGAGCGCGATGCCGTATCAGACGCCGATCGGGCCGTCTTACGATTCCGGCGATTTCCCGCGCATCTTCGCGCGCGTGACCGAGCTCGCCGATGTCGAAGGCTTCGAGACCCGCCGCAAGGCCTCGCGCAAGAACGGGCTGCTGCGCGGGCTCGGCTTCGCCTGCTTCGTGGAATCCTCCGGCGTCGCGCCGTCGCGCATGGCCGGCTCGCTCGGCGCCCGCGTCGGCTTCTACGAATTCGGCGGCGCTGTCGATGGAGCCGGACGGCTCGGTGCGCGCGCGCTTCGGCACCCATAATCACGGCCAGGGCCATCAGACCAGCTTCGCGCAGATCATCTCGACGCAGCTCGGCATCCCGATGGAAAAGATCGAGGTGATCGAGGGCGACACCGACACTCGTGCCCTACGGCACCGGCACTTTCGGCTCGCGCTCGATCGCGGTCGGCGGCTCGGCGCTCACCGTCGCCACCGGCAAGATCATCGAGAAGGGCCGCGCCATCGCCGCCCATCTGCTCGAAGCCGCCGAAGGCGATATCGCACTTCGACGCCGGCCACTTCACCGTCGCCGGCACCAATCACAGTGTTTCATTGGCCGAAGTCGCGCGCGCGGCCTATGTGCCGCACAACTTTCCGCTGGAGACGCTCGAGCCCGGCCTGCATGGCGATGCCTCCTACGATCCGAAGAGCTTCGCCTTCTCCAACGGCGTGCATGTCTGCGAGATCGAGCTCGATCCGGAAACCGGCGTGGTGAAGCTCGACCGCTATTGCGCGGTGGACGATGTCGGCACCGTGATCAATCCGCTGCTCGCGACCGGGCAGGTGCATGGCGGCGTCGCGCAGGGCTTCGGCCAGGCGGTGCTGGAACACGCGGTCTACGAGCCAGGCTCCGGCCAGGCGCTCTGCGGCTCGCTGATGGATTACGCGATCCCGCGCGCGCATCATCTGCCGCTCTTCATCTCCGAATTCGACGAGAGCCAGCCCTGCACGCATAACCCGCTCGGCGCCAAGGGCTGCGGCGAGGCCGGCACCATCGCAGCGCCCGCGGCCATCGTCGGCGCGGTGCTGGATGCGCTGCGCCCGCTCGGCGTCACCGATATCGACATGCCGCTGACGCCGTCGCGGGTGTGGCAGGCGATCCGTGCCGCCGGCGGCGTAGGCTTAGTCGGTCGCGAGATATTGAGCGCGAGGCGGCAAGCATCCGTCCGCTCGTCCCCGCGATAGCGCACCGGATTCCGCGAGTTTTCGGCTCGCGAAGCGCGCCCGGGTTCGGGATGAGCGGAGTTTTTTTGCCCCTCAGGCGCGCTTTGCTTTCTTCTTCGACACATTCAGCGCCACGGCGGCGCGAACGAGCGCCTTCAGCGCCGTTCTCGTCGATCGTGTCGCCCTCGTGAATATCGATGGCGCGCCGCATATTGCCTTCGAGGCTGGAATTGAACAGGCGTGACGGGTCTGCAAGCGAAGCGCCGTTGGCGAAGGTCAGCTTCACCACCGCCTTGTAGGTCTCGCCGGTGCAGATGATGCCGTCGCGCTCCCATACCGGAACGCCCGCGGGGTTCGACGGCTTTTGCCATTTCACCGTCTCGACGATCGTCGGGATCGGCCTGCCGGATGATGGCGCGGACGCGCGCGAGCGTCTCGCCGCGCCAGTCGCCGAGATCCCCTTGATCTTGGCGTCGATCAGCTTTGAGGGAGAGGCTGCCGCCTCCTTCTTCGGGGCGGTCTCTGGTTTTCTTTGCGGGTGCCTTCGCCTTTTTCATGCCCTTCCGCTCTCTTCTTGCGCTTGTGTCGCGTGCATCCGTTATGCTCCCAATTCCTCGGCCGCTATCGCGAATATCTCGTCCGCGGCGCCGACCGCCACAAAATGACCGGCGCCCTCGACCGGATGCCAGACCGCGCCGGGCATCCGCTCCGCGATCGTCTTGTTGATGAAGGGCGCAACCAGCGTATCGCCTAGACCCTGCCACAGGTGAACGCGCCGCTCGATCTTCGTCACGTCGAAGGCCCAGTTCCGGTAGAGCAGTTCGCTGTCGCGAACCAGCCCGTCGCTGCCTTGCGCGAAACATTCGGCGCTCGCGTCGCAGAAGGCAGACTTCAAAGCCCGGCCGAAGCAGCACCTGCCGGTCGTAGTCGTTCACTGCCTTCAGCAATTCCTTGAAATAGCTCGCGCGAAAATGGTCGGCGGTAATGCCGATGGCGGCGTACATCAGGCGAAAGCCCGGTTCGAAATGCAGCGCGAGAAAGCCGCCCAGCGCGTCGGCCCTGGAGAGGCGATCCGCGGCCCAATTGTCGCCGAACGCACCACCGAATTTCAGGATGGCTACCCGTGCCAGCTTAGGCAGCATTCCCGGAGACTTCTCGCACAGGTTCAGAGCGGATGTTGGGTTGAACCCACTTGTTGCTATGTCAGCCAGTCCACGCAGAAAGCTCTGCCGACCCTAGAGTGCGCCTCGAAGGCTGATGATCCGCTCTGCAATGATCCCCACGGCTATCACCGAACAAGCCAGGATGGGGTACATCAGGAACCCACCCCTTTGGAACAGGGTAAAGAGATTGTCTTCCATATCTCTCCTAAAAGGTTACTTCAACTCCGACAGTACCGAGCAGTAAAGCCCTTCCAACCCTCATAATCGAAGTACCCTTCGTTCAGCAGATTAGTGCCTCGAACGAACATGTTCAGGTAGTCCTTGAGCCTGTAGGCAAGTTCAACGTTCAGAAGGCTGAAACTCGACAGTTGGTCGTCGCGGTTCGCTCCCTGGAAGACCTTGCCACGAAACTCCAGTTCTGTCGTAGGGTCCAGTGACAACGCCTGAAGCTCAGTTCTGCACCAACACGTGTATGAGAGACCGGGAGATCGGGAAACCAGTCGAATCCCTTGCCCGGCCGTGCAAAGCGCAGTCTGTACCAGCCAAACACCTTGAAGCTGTCCGTCAGCTTAACGTAGAATCCAGGGTGACGGTAAGACCTTCGCAATTCTCCATCGAGTGCATCGTCAGCCAGCCTGAGGACTCTCTTTCAAAGTATATTGCATTCTCAATATCACGGTAATCTACCGTCAGGTTAACCGAGGACAACCGTGTCAGAGCCATGTGCATGGTAGCTGCAGCGAAGCTTTCAGTAGTCGTTTCGGGAAGTTCGGTATATGGATCGAACTCCGGTGTGCCAATGATGCTGTCCGAAAGCGTCGGCAGGTTGTGGTCCATGCCGATCGTGCCGTTCAACTTCATGCGCGGGTTCAACCGCCAACCCATGGTGAGTCTTGGGGAAACATAGAAGCGATCACTGTCGATGAGCTTGAACGCGATAGAACCGCCAAGTGTCATGTTGTCTCTTTCGTAAAGCTCCTCACTGCTTGCCTCGATCGATCCGTACAGCTTGTCTTTTCCTGAGGTAAGGCTGTAAGCCCACGCGCTTACCCGGAAATCCATCTTCGCGGTCGATAACGCCACAGAGACCCCGGACCTCTTCTCGGACGCCTTGGCTTTTCGTTCAGCGGACGCATTGTTGTGAAACAAGCTGACATAAATGTGCGAACCCTCTCCCAGCGGATAGCCAGCGTCAAGGTTGAGACGGAGCATCTGGTCTCTTCTCTCACAAGCCTCGTCAATACCGATTGGGCCAAGAAGCTCGTACGTCCCCGTATGAACGGCACCTGACAGCCGAAGCTCAAGGTCGCTGGTGAATAGCTTTGCGAGTGACAGAGAGACAGTGCCCGAATCAGAACTTTCGCCCTGCCTGCGCCAATCCTGGGTGATGAGGTCAGTCTGGAGGTCTCCCGTGAGAGTGGTGCTCGAAATACCAGTGAAGAGGCTCACGGAATATGTGCTGTTTCCACCAGTCATCAGCCTCGACCAAACGTTGATGGGGCCCAGAGAAAACGGCAGACCGCTTACTCCACGTTCACCTGACAGGCTTTTTTCCAGAGGAAACTCCACAAGACTACAGCAGGAACGAGCCAATGTGGCGATGT
>CAWDOW010000025.1:0-241919 GCA_963804015.1 uncultured Pseudomonadota bacterium | reverse complement strand
GATCGCCGATCGTGGTGTTCTGCTCGAAGGGCGACAACATCACCCCGCCGGAGCAGGCGCTCGGCTGGGTCCTCGACCTCTACGACAACGTCGACGAGATCCGCCCTACGGGCAGACCATCGTCTACACCGTGCACGAGGACATCGGCCATCTCGGAATCTTCGTGTCGGCGGGGTCGCGCGCAAGCAACACACGAATTCGCCGACAACATCGAACTGATCGATGCGCTTCCCCCCGGCTGTACGAGGCGACCTTCACCAAGCGCGCGGCAACGGTCACCAGTCCCGATCTCGTCTCCGGCGATTGGGTCATGCGCTGCGAGGCGCGCACCCTCGACGATATCGCGCGCTCGGCGGCAACGATGCCGAGGACGAGCGGCGCTTCGCGACGGCGGCGCGGGTCTCGGAAATCAACCTCGCGCTCTATCGCGCCTATATGCAGCCTTTCGTGCGCGCCTTCGCCGATCCGATGACGGCGGAGTGGATGCGAATATGCATCCCGCTGCGGCTGCGATACGAGATGTTCTCGGATACCAATCCGTTCATGGCGCCGATCAAGGCGGCCGACGGAGAACGCGCAGCGCGAGCGCCGCCCGTCGCACCGGCAATCCGTTCCTCGCCATGCAGGAGAATGTCTCGCGCCAGATCGTCAAACGGCCTCGATGCATGGCGACAGGCGACCGAGAAGATGGCCGAGCGCACGTTCCCTCGGTCTATGGCTCGCCCGCGCTGCAGGCCGCCTGCGGCATCGATACCGGCAACGAGGAGCGCAACCTGCGCAAGGCCGCGACCAGTCCGCTGCATCGTCAGGTGGTGGAAACCCGGATCGCGGAGCTTCGCTCGCATATCGACAAGGGCGGCCTTCGCGAAGCCGTGGTGCGCGCCGCGCTCTATGTCGGCATGGCGCGGCAATATGTCGACGAGCGGCGCTTCGAGCTGATCCGCAAGATTCGGCTCGTCTCGACCGATCACCAGAAACTGACGCTGTCGCAATTCAAGGCGATGGTCCGCGAGCAGTTCTTCATGCTCCTGATCGACCAGGAGGCGGCGCTCGCCGCGATCCCGGCGCTGCTGCCGCCCAGCGCCGAGGAGCGGCAGGCGCTTGGCCGCGATCCGGGACGTGATCTCGGCGAGCGGCGAGCCTGTGGGCGAGGCCGCCGACAGATTGAAACGCGTCATCAAGCTGTTCGATGGCGGAAAACCACGCATTGCGTCCGCTGCGAATTCCTGAAGGCGTCTCCGTGAAAGGGAGTGGCTCATGGCCAGCGTACAAAAGGCAACTTCCGCCCCGCGGCAATCCGATCCGGTTCCGCACGCAAAATATGAAAGCTGATTGCACGGGCGAAGGAGATTTCAGCCCTCTTCGACCATTGTGGTGCATCCCTGCGATGAGACCTCGCTTGCGCGGTCCGGTGGAAGCTGCGCAGGCCGGTATCATTCGTCCGATTTTCGTGCGGTCCAGCGGCAAAAATCACGGCGGTCGCACGCGAGCACAAGCTCGATATCGGCAAGTACGAACTGGTGGACGTAGAGCACAGCGACGCCGCGGCCGCCAAGGCCGTCGAGCTGATCCGCGACGGCAAGGGCGAGCTCCTGATGAAGGGCAGCCTGCACACCGACGAACTGATGCGGGAGGTCACGTCCTCGGCGACCGGCCTGCGCACCGAGCGGCGCATCAGCCATGTCTTCGTCATGGACGTGCCGGGCCATCCCGAGACGCTGTTCATCACCGACGCGGCGATCAACATCTTCCCCGATCTCGACGCCAAGCGCGACATCGTCCAGAACGCCATCGACCTCTTCGTGCAGGTCGGCGCTGGGAACGCCGCGGGTCGCGATCCTCTCGGCGGTCGAGACGGTGACGACCAAGATCCCCTCGACCATCGAGGCGGCCGCGCTCTGCAAGATGGCCGATCGCGGCCAGATCACCGGCGGCCTGCTCGACGGCCCGCTCGCCTTCGACAACGCGATCGACCCGGAAGCGGCGCGCATCAAGGGCATCAAGTCGCCGGTCGCCGGCCACGCGCAGATCCTGGTCGTGCCCGAATCTCGAAGCCGGCAACATGCTGGCGAAGAACCTGACCTTCCTCGTCGAAGGCCGACGCCGCCGGCATCGTGCTCGGCGCGCGCGTGCCGATCATCCTGACCTCGCGCGCGGATTCGGTGCGCACCCGCATGGCCTCCTGCGCCGTCGCCGTCGCTCTACGCCGATGCGCGGCGGCGATCGACCGCCGCTTCCGGCGGCCTGACGCATGGACGCGATCCTCGTCGTCAATGCCGGCTCGTCGAGCCTCAAGTTCCAGGTCTTCGACGCTCGGAGCACGGCGATCGCTTCGAGCACTGGTCCGCGGCCAGATCGACGGCATCGGCGTGCGGCCGAGGCTGCGCGCCACCGGCGCCACGGCGACGACCTCGTCGACCGCGGCTTACGACGCGGAGGAGGTGCCGGACCTGCCCGACCGCGATGCGGACCGCGGCGCTGGCTGCAGACGCGGCAGAGCTCACCTTCGTCGCCATCGGCCACCGCGTCGTGCATGGCGGCCCGGAATTTGACCGCCCGACGCTGATCGACGACGAAGGTCCTCGACGATCTGGCACGCTACGTGTCGCTTGCGCCGCTGCACCAGCCGAACAACCTCGCGCCGATCCGCCTCCTGCTGCGAGCGCTTCCCGCAGGTGCCGCAGGTCGCCTGTTTCGACACCGCCTTCCACCGCGGCCATAGCGGCGATCGCCGACCGCTACGCCATTCCGCGAGCGCTCTACGACGAGGGCGTCCGCCGCTACGGCTTTCACGGCCTGTCCTACGAATACGTCGCCGATCGCCTGCGCGAAGTCGCGCCCGAGTCGCGGACGGCCGCGTCATCGTCGCCCATCTCGGCAGCGGCGCCTCGATGTGCGCGCATCGCGCGACGGCCGCAGCGTCGAGAGCACGATGGGCTTCACCGCGCTCGACGGCCTGCCGATGGGCACGCGCCCCGGCCAGCTCGATCCCGGCGTCGTGCTCTACCTTCATCCCGAGAAGGGCATGACGCCGGGCGCGGTGTCAGGATTTCCTCTACAACGAATGCGGCCTGAAGGGCCTGTCGGGCATCTGCAACGACATGCGCGAACTGCTCGACAGCGACGAGCCGGGCGCCGCGTTCGCGCTCGACCATTTCGTCTATCGCATCGGGCTCTATGCGGGCTAGCTCGCCGCCGCGCTCGGCGGCCTCGACGCCTTCGTCTTCACCGCCGGCATCGGCGAGACGGTCGGCCGAGATCCGCGCGCGCATCGCCGAGCGGCTCGGCTGGCTCGGCGCCGAGCTCGACCCGGAGCCAACGCGAACGGCGCGCTGCTGCATCTCGCGTGCCGGCAGCCGCTCGGCCTTTATGTCGTCCCGACCGACGAGGAACTGATGATCGCCCGGCACACCCTCGCACGATCTCGCGGCCTCGTCGAAGGATGGCGTGCGTCAAGAGGACCGGCATGACCATTCCGGTCGCCAAGGCGGCTCCTCGAAGGCAAGAAGGGCCTGATCGTCGGCATCGCCAACGACCACTCGATCGCCTGGGGCTGCGCCCGCGCCTTCCGCGCGCTCGGCGCCGAGCTCGCGATCACCTATCTCAACGAAAAGGCGAAGCGCTTCGTCGAGCCGCTGGCCCAGGAGGTCGAGGCGCCGATCTTCATGCCGCTCGACGTGATGGTGCCGGGCCAGATCGAGGCGGTGTTCGACCGCATCGAGCGAGGAATGGGGCGAGCTCGATTTCCTCGTCCACTCCATCGCCTTCTCGCCGAAGGACGCGCTGCAGGGCCGCGTCGTCGACGTGTCGCTGCGACGGCTTCCTGCCACCATGGACGTCTCGTGCTGGTCGTTCCTGCGCATGGCGCATCTCGCCGAGCCGCTGATGAAGAACGGCGGCACGCTCTTCACCATGACGCTACTACGGCAGCGAGAAGGTGGTGGAGAACTACAACATCATGGGCGTCGCCAAGGCGGCGCTCGAATGCTCGGTGCGCTACCTCGCCGCCGAGCTCGGTCCCAAGGGCATCCGCGTCCACGCGATCTCGCCCGGCCCGCTCGCGACCCGCGCCGCCTCCGGCATCCCGGAGTTCGACGAACTGCTCGAAAAGGCCAAGGACAAGGCGCCGCGCCGGAGCCTCGTCAACATCGACGATGTCGGCGTCGCACGCGCCTTCCTCGCGCACGACGCCGCCCGCCTGATCACCGGCCAGACGCTCTATATCGACGGCGGCTATCACATCATCGACTGATGCGTGATCTGTCCAACCTAAAATGATTTACGCCCTCAAGGGAGTGTGGGAATGGCCAGCTTTGACGACATTCTGCCGAGTGCAAAGGACTGCCTGAAGAAGAGCGCGGAGATGGAGGCCGAGAAGGCCGCCGAATACGAGAAGAAGCGCAGGGCCGCCGAGGCCGAGAAGAAGGAATTGCTCGACCGGCTGGCGAAACCGTCGGGCGTCAGCGACGAAGAGCGGATGAAGCGCGCCGCGGCCATTATCAATCGCGCCGTCAGCAACGGTCTGACCGAAGTCGAAGTCGGCCGCTTCTCGAACAACATGTTCACCGACAAGGGCCGCGCCATCAACCAGCAGGAAGCCGGCTGGGAGGAGACGCTCACCGGCTTGCCGAAGGAACTCCACCAGTTCTGGAAGGCCCATCTGGAACCGCGCGGCTACCGCATCAAGTTTCAGGTCGCCGACTGGCCGGACGGGATGCCGGGCGACCTCAGTCTGACGCTGATGTGGCGCTGAAGATCAAACGAAAATCCGGAAACGCGAAGGAGCTCGTATGGCAAAGGACAAGGCGAAGCGTGCCAAGAAGCCAAAGGCGGCCAGGAGCGACGGCAAGTCCGAGGCCAAGAGCGATGACAAGGCCGACGACGGCAGGATGAAGCGGTCGACCTATGAGAAGGAACTGCAAAAGCTGCAAGTCGAGCTCTGCCACTTGCAGGAATGGGTGAAGGCCAAGGGGCTGAAAGTCATCATCGTTTTCGAGGGGCGCGATGCGGCCGGCAAGGGCGGCACCATCAAGGCGCTGACCGAGCGGGTATCGCCGCGCGTGTTCCGCGTGGTGGCGCTGCCGGCGCCCTCCGATCGCCAGAAGATCTCAGATGTACTTCCAGCGCTATTTCGAACAATTCCCGGCGGGCGGCGAAATCGTGATCTTCGATCGAAGCTGGTACAACCGCGCCGGCGTGGATCGGGTGATGGGCTTTGTCGACAGCAAGCGCTACGAGACGTTTCTGGAGCGCTGCCCGGAAATCGAAGGCTATATCGTGGATGGCGGCGATCATCCTGATCAAGATATGGCTGGAAGTCGGCATGAAAGAGCAGGAGCGTCGCTTTGCAGCCCGCGTCGAGGATCCGATGCGGCAATGGAAGCTGAGCCCGATGGACGTGGAATCCTACAGTCGCTGGTACGATTATTCACGCGCGCGCGATGCGATGCTGAAGGCAACCGACTCCAAGCATGCGCCGTGGGCGCTGGTGCATACCGACGACAAGCGGCGCGGGCGGCTCAATTGCATCGCGCATATCCTCGACAGCATTCGCTACAAGAAGCCGAAGCGGGACAAGGTGAAGCTGCCGCCACGGACGAAGCAAGAGTGCCTATGACGACCAGGCCACGCTGAAGGGCCGGAAATTCGTGGCGGAGCGATATTAGTCGAAGGCCGATTTGAAATCAGTGCAGCCGCGGCAATGCTCCAGCGCCGCTCGCAGGCAATCGACCAGACGTTGCTCCGGACACGGCTTTGACAGAACGTCATAGGCGCCACCGCGCATCAGGCGCTCTCTCGCGACATTTTCAGAAGCCGCCGTCAGGAAAATGACCGGAAACCGAAAGCCCTGAAGCACGAGTCTGCGCTGCAGCTCGAAGCCGTCAATCTCGGGCATCATGACGTCCGCAATAACGCAGCAGGTCTCCGGCAAGCCCGCTCCAGTCGAGCAGAGCGCGGCCCGACTCGAATGTCTTTACTTCGTATCCGAGAGACCGAAGCAGGCCGGCATTGGCCTCGAGGACGCCTGTATCGTCGTCAACCAATGAAATCATCTAAGGGTCACTTGGTTTTCCAGCGACGGAAAACACAAGTCCGATTTGTTAGTTACGTCCCGCGAAATCCGAAGGTGGGCTTGATCCCACTTCCTTCGCTCGCTTTGGTCTGTCGTCAAGCGGAGCGCTTGCAACAATCCATCCTAGCAATTCGGCGGGATAGTCCTACTGACCTTTTGCATAGGCCAATTGAACGGGGCACAACCCGCGGGCTGTCGCTCAGACTTGAGTGGTTCAAGACTTGGACTTCGCGCCTTCGAGCGCGTCGGCCTGACGAACGAGTTCGGCCAACGATTTCGCGTTCATTTTGCGCATGATGCTCGCGCGATGAACCTTCACCGTAATCTCGCTCAGGCCAAGCCTTCCGGCGATTTGCTTGTTCATCATGCCGGACACAACGAGCGCCATCACTTCCTGCTCGCGGGGAGTCAACGTTTCGTGATGCTGACTTATCGCTCGAGAGTGAAGACAACTTGATCCGATGTTCGGTATCGATTCTGATTGCGGTTCGCACCGCGTCCAGAAGGTCCTGTTCGCGGAACGGCTTGCAGAGAAACTCGACCGCACCGGCCTTCATGGCCTGGATGCCCATCGGCACATCGGCATGGGCAGTGATGAAGACCACCGGAAGATCGATGCCGAGCTTTCCAAGCTCGGTCTGAAACTCCAGCCCGCTCATTCCCGGCAGCCGAACGTCGAGGATCAGGCACCCCGGAACGTCGGGACGCTTGCTGTGCAGGAATTCCTTGGTCGAGCCGAATGTTTCGACCGCAATGTCGACGGAACGAAGCAGTGTGCTGATGCCGTCGCGCAGACCCGCATCATCGTCGATAATGTATGCAAGAGATTGTTCGTGGTCGATCTCGCCGCGCATCTGTGCTCTCAAGAAATTTGCACTAAAGCTAATCACATAATGGCGCCGTGATAAAGACGCTATTTGACGCGCACTCCACCCTCGCGACACACGGGTCATCCATGCGCCGAGCGGGGCGAACAATTCGAGCGTTGCAGTCATTATTTTTGCGCCTCGCCGAGCCGAGTGTGTGGCGCTGGAAAAGGTTCTCATTACCGGCGGCGCGACCGCATCTTCCAGAGGGAAGGCAGGGCAGGGCGGATTTGGCAAAACGCCCAACTCAACATGCAATACGGCTTGTTCCGGGTACACGGCCGCATCGTGCAGGTTCGAATCTACAATCTAGCAAATGTCACTTTCGTTCAAGGTGACAACGGCGGGATTGTTCTCGATGCCGGCAGCGACTTCGAGAGCACGAAAGCAGCCTGCTGAACCAGAACTGGAACTTCATGCGCGCCGAATGCCATTCGATGGGTTTGTGCAAGAACTACGATACTAGGAGAGCCCCTCGGTTGACGTCGCGTGTCAGTAAGATCCAATTCGAGATCTGACCGCTTCAATCACGTCGTTCGGTGCTCTGGCAAATTCGGACTGGCTGTTCCTTTCACCATCGCCCGGACGGGTCGTCGCGATTATCCCGATCTTGGTGACGGTGAGATCCTCGTGCACCGGATCGCAGCGGTCTGCTTTCACGCCGGGGACAATCACCAGGTCCTCATGTCCCCGAAAGCGCGCGGCCAGGGACCATTCGACTTCGCGAGGATTTTCCGGATCGATATCGTCCTCGACGACGGTGACCAGCTTCAAGAGATTGACCTGTCCCATCGCCAGCATCACGGCCCGCTTTCCTTCGCCGAGGCGCGGCTGATGCATGGTGATGACGGCATGCAGGCGGCCCATGCCGCCATCCGTGATAAGTACCTGTTTTACCGAGGGAATCATTCGCTGCAGGGCGGCGCATAGGGTAGTGCCGATGGCGAGCCCGCCCAGCAGGCAATGCTCGGCGAAAAATCCAGGTAAAACAGCCTGATAGACTGGGTTTTCGCGATGGGTGACGCAGCGAATCGTGACCCCGAGACCCGGTCCGTAATCCACGTAGAAACCATGAAACTCGGACACCGAGCCCTCCGGAACAAGATCGTCAGGGTCAAGCTCGCCCTCGAGCACGATCTCTGCATCGGCCGGCACCTCCAGATCGACGGTCCGGCAGCGAATGAGCCGCAGCGGCTCTCCGAGCAGCCCGCCGATATTGTCGTATTCGTCGTCGCCAAGGCCAAGATAGAGCTGCGAGCCCAGCAGCACCGCCGGATGATTGCCGATCGCAACTGCGATCGGAAGCTTGCGGCCGAGCGCCTTCGCCTTCTCGGCCAGAATATGGAGATGATGGTTCTTGGCGATGCCGGCCATCAGCCGGTTGCCGCCTTCGAGCCGCAGCCGCGCGATCGAGACATTGCGTTTGCCGGTCTGCGGGTCCTTCGCGACGATCACGCCCGCGGTGATATAGGGCGCGGACTCGCGCTCGAACCAGTGCGGCACCGGCAGCAGCTTGCCGATATCGATGGCCTTGTCGTGCACCACGGCCTGAACCGGCGCATCGCTCACCATCGCCGGTTTGACCGGCTGCGCCAGCGCGTTCAGACAATGCGCGTCCAGCGACGCGCGCGGTCACGCCGAAGGCCCGCGCGAATCGATCGCGCGACACCAGCAGATTGGCGACAACCGGCATCGTGCTGCCCGCCACGCTCTCGAACAGAAATGCAGGCCCGCGATCCTTCAGCGCCAGCACGGCGCCGAGTTCGAATTTCGGATCGACCTTGCGGGTCACCCTGTGCAGTTCGCCGGCTGCCTCCAGCGCGGACAGGAAGCCTGCATGCTCTGATCGGTCATTGCGGCAGCCTGAAATGGTTGATCGACGCGCGCCTTGCCTCGTCAAGCGCGTCCTCATAGCCCGCATCGGCGTAGCGCATGACGCCGAGCGAGGTATCGTTGTCAATGTCAGCGACAGGCGTTCGTCGGCGGCGTCGGCTGCCATCGGCAATCAGCGTCACGCCGGCGCTGGTCATATAGCCGGCATAGCCGCCGCCGCCGGAATGGATCGCGACCAGATCGGCCTGCGAAGAGCAGCTGCACCATGGCATTGAGCAGCGGCCAGTCGGCGATGGCGTCGGAGCCGTCGCGCATATTCTCGGTCATGATGTTGGGATGCGCCATCGCGCCGGCATCGAGATGGTCGCGCGTGAAGGCGATCGGCGCCGACAATTCGCCGTCGCGCACCATGCGGTTGACCGCGAGGCCAAGCTCGGTGCGCTCGCCGTGGCCGAGCCAGGCGATGCGCGCCGGCAGGCCCTCGAACGGGACATGCTTGCGCGCAAGCTGGATCCAGTTCGACGACGATCTGGTTGTCGGCGAACTCGCGCAGCAGCAGGTCGTCGATCTTGCGGATGTCGTCGGGGTCGTTCGACAGCGCGATCCAGCGGAACGGACCGATGGCGCGCGCGAAAAGCGGCCGCAGAAACGCCTCGGTGAAGATCGGGATGTCGAAGGCGTTGGCGACGCCGCCGTTCTTCGCCTGGGTGCGGATCAGGTTGCCGTTGTCGAACACCACCGCACCCGGCCTTCTGGAATTCCGAGCATCGCCTCGACGTGCCGCACGATCGAGCGGGTCGATTCCGCCATCAGGCGTTTCGGGTCGCCCTTGCGCATCCGCGCGTACCTCGTCGAGCGACATGCCGTACGGGATATAGCCGTAGACCAGATCGTGCGCCGAGGTCTGGTCGGTGACGACATCCGGCACGATGCCGCGCGCTGCGATCTCCGGATAGATCGTCGGCGGCGTTGCCGACGAGGCCGACCGACAGCGGCTTCTTCTCCGCTTGCGCCTTGCGGATCATGCGCGAGCGCGTCGTCGAGCGAATGCGTCTTGCGTGTCGAGGATAGCCGATCGCCATGCGCTTGTCGATGCGCGCTTCGTCCACCTCGATGCACAGGATCGCAGCCTTCGGCCATGCGTGCCGGCGAGCGGCTGTGCGCCGCCCATGCCGCCCAGGCCGGCGGTGAGCACGAAGCGGCCGGCGAGATCGCCGCCGAAATGGCGCTCGGCGATCCGCATGAAGATTTCGTAGGTGCCCTGGATGACGCCCTGCGAACCGATATATTGCCAGTCGCCGGCGGTCAGGCCGCCCCAGCAGATCAGGCCCTTCTTCTCGCAGCTCGTAGAATTTCTCGGCCTTCGCCCATTGGCCGACCATGTTGCAATTGGCCATGATGACGATCGGCGCCTTGGCATGCGTGCGCAGCAGCGCCGATCGGCTTGCCCGATTGCACCAGCAGCGTGTCGACCGGTCTCCATGGTCTTCAGCGTCTCGACGATCTTGTCGTGCGAGGGCCAGTCGCGCGCGGCGCGGCCGAGCGCGGCGTAGACCACCAGATTGTCCGGGTCTTCGCCGACCGCGAGGACGTTTTCCAGAAGGCGCAGCAGGCCCTCCTGCCGCCAGCCTTGCAGCGCAGGGCAGTGCCGGCCGGTGACGGCGAAGGTTCGTTTGATGGTCACCTTTGCCGTCACGGCCGTGGCTCGTCCCGGAGAGTCGACGCGCGAAGCGCCGGGTGCTTCGTCGATGCCCCGGGACGACCCGGGCATGACTGGCCTCGGAAACCTGAGCGCGCAGTGTCAATTCACATCCTCCCCAGCGCGTAATCGGCGATGGATGCCGAGCGCCTTTTCGACAACCGGATAGACGGACGGATCGGTGACGCTGGACGACAGCGGAATGTGCTCCTTGGCGATCGCGCAGCACCGAGATCTCATCGCCTTCGCGCATTTCGCCGACGCTGACCGGCGACCCCGTCCGGATTGAGCGTCGTGATGACGTCCGGATAGGTCGGCGAGACGCGCGCCGCTGCGCGTCGTCGACCGCCATGTATTCGTTCATGACATGCAGGACGACCGCTTTCGCGCCTTGCCCGATCGTCACGGTGCCGATGTCGAAGGCTTCCTTGGTGTAGTGCACCGCCTTGCTGGTGACGCTTCGCCGCCGCCGATAATCTCGCCTTCGGTCTGCCTTGCAGATCGCGTCGATCACGGCCTTGCCGCCTTTCGGCTCGGCATCGAGGATCGCTTCGCCGAGCGCGAGCGCCATCGAGATGCCGCCAAGCGCGGCGTGCTTCGCGGACATAGGACGCGCGCACCGGATTGCGGCAGGAGGCGATGAAGCCGCCGGACATGTCGGACGGCCGTGCGCAGGATCGGCGAAATCTTTCCGGTCGCGCCACGCATCACCAGTTCGATGTAAGCATTCTGGCGCGGTTGCCGCCAACCGCAGACTGGATCATCGGCTCCGGAGAATTGGCGAGACCGATCGAGCCCATGTCGCCGGTCGGATGGGCGCGGATGTCGCCGACCGCATCGATCACCTTGGTGCCGAGAATGGCCGACGGCAGCCAGGCATTCATGGTGGACGACTTGCCGTTCTGGCCGATGATCAGCCCGTAGATCGGCGCGCCGAGTTCCTTCTGCACCAGCTGCACGGCCTTCACGTAATCGACGCCGAGCATTTCCCATTCGGTCGTCGAAGCGGGCGCGCCGATCGCAGCGGCGGTCGCGATCCAGGCCTCGTCGGGCACTTCGTCCATGCGAGACCAGCTCCGGCTTGCCGGCATTGACCGCCGCGGTACCCGAGCATGCGGCCATGATCGGCCCAGCCGCCACCGCCGGCCGCGAATACCGATCCGCCCTTCACTGCGAACTCGATATCGCGCGGCCCGAGAAAACGTCGCATTGGATTGCACTCCGGATTACTGATTGTGTCCGTCCATCAGGCGAACGGCTTCGTAGAGCGTCGCCGCGCCGGCGGCGGCCTGATGCTTCTCGGTCCATTCCTCCGGCGCGTGGCTCTTTCCGTCGCGGCAGGGGATGAACAGCATCGCGCTCGGCGCGATGCGGGCAACAAACGCCGCATCGTGCCCTGCGCCGGAGGCGAGCGGCATGGTGGAATAGCCTAGCGCCTCCGCACCGCGCTTCAGCAGGTCCAGCAAATGCCGGTCGCAGACGGTCGGCCTGGTGCTGGACAAGGTGTTGAATTGCGAGCGCTTCACGCCGAAGCGTCCGGCTATTGTCCTGCTCTCTTCATCCAGCGCGGCAAGAAACTCGCCGATCATCGCGTGGTCCTCCGCACGGATGTCGAGCACCATGCGCGCGCGGCCCGGCACGACATTGGCCGCATTCGGGTGGATTTCGAGAATGCCCGTGGTGGCAACGAAATGGCCTTGCTTGCGAACAGCGAATGCATGCGCGCGCTCGGACACGAACAGCAGCAATTTCGCCGCGGCCAGGCTAGCGTCCTTGCGATATTCCATCAGCGTGGTGCCGGCGTGGTCTGCCGCACCGTCGAACACGATTTCAATGCGCGTGATGCCGACGATGGCGGTGACGAGGCCGAGGTCGATCTTGTTGTTCTGCAGGACCACGCCCTGTTCGATATGCAATTCGAGATAGCCCAAGATATCGCTGCGGCGGGCGCGGTCGAGATGCGCGATGTCCGCGCCGACGCGCGTCATCGCGTCGGACAGTTTTTCCCCGGCGGGATTGGTATAGGCCAGCATCTTGTCGTCCAGCACGCCGGCCATGCCGCGGCTGCCGACGCAGGACACGCCATATTCGCTCGGCTCCTCGGCCAGGAAATCGACCACCTCGATGGCATGGCGCGGGCGATATCCCGCCGCCTTCATCGCCCGCACCACCTCGAGCGCCGCCAGCACGCCGGCCGGCCCATCGAACCGGCCGCCGGACGGCACCGTGTCGGAATGCGAGCCCATCATGATGGTCGGTGCATCGGCCTCCGCGCCGTCCAGCCGCCCGATCAGATTGGCCGCGGCGTCGAGACGCACGGTGAGCCCCGATTCCTCGAAGCGCGCTTTAAGCCAGTCCCGGCCTTTGAGAAACAGCGGCGAGAACGAGCGGCGCGTATAGGGCTTCTCCGGATCGGTGATGGCCGCAAGCGCCATCAGATCGTTCCACAGGCGGTCGCTATCGATCGGTGGCTTTGGCATCAGCTGGCTTTTTGCTGCATATGGACCGCCGGAAAGGGCGGCCGCACGAATGCGCCGCTTCCCGGCTCGGCCAGGACATGCCTGCCGTCATAGATCATTTTTCCGCGCAGGAAAGTCGCCACCGGACGATACGGCAATTCGATATCCGCATAAGGCGACCATTGCACGAAATTGTGCCCGCTCGCAGCCGGATTATAACGATGCGGATCGTGCGCCATGACCGTGATATCGGCGTCGCGATCGATATCGAGCGCGCCCTTGCGATGCGCGATGCGGAACAGCTTCGCCGGGTTGGTCGCGAGCAGGCGTGCGGCCCAGGTGACCGGCAAGCTTGCGCTCGGTCAGACCCTTCATCAGCAGCGCGTACAGCACTTCCAGTCCCGGAACGCCGGAAGAATTCTTCAGCATGTCCGGATCGGTCTTGCGGTCCTCGGACCAGCTCACATGATCCGTCGACACGACCGTGACATTGCCGGCCGCAAGGTGACGCCAGAGGCTTCCACCTCGCGGCGCGGGCGGATCGGCGGATTGATCTTGGCCTTGCCGCCGAGGCGCTTCACATCGTTCTCTTCATCGAGGATGAGATAATGAATGCAGGCTTCGATGGTGGTGTCGAAGCCCTGACCGCGATAGGCCTTGCACAGGTCATAGCCGCGGCCGAGCGAGCAATGCACGATATGCGTGGAGCAGCCGGCCTGGGCACCGATCTCATAGACCTCGGCCATCGCCAGCGTTTCGCTCACCGGCGGGCGTGACATGGCGTGCGCGCGATAATCGCGGATGCCGGATTCCTCCACCGCCCTGATCGCTGCGCGCACCATCTCGTCGTTTTCGTTGTGCACCCCGGCCATCAGACCGTGAGCGCCGATCTGCCGGAAGCACGCATAGAGGGTCTGCGGCGGGATGCGCGGGAAGCGTTTCGGATCGGTGCAGAAGGTCGAGAACTTGAACGCCGCCGCACCCGCGGCGACCATGTCGGGGATGTGCTTTGCGCCATCGTCCGGATCGATCGTGGCGTAAAGAGCGAAATCGACGCGCGTCTGGGCGCCGGCTTCGGCGATCTTGCGCTTCACGCGTTCGCCGGTGCAGACCAGAAAGCCCGCATCATAGGGCATGTCGACTATCGTTGTGACGCCGCCCGCAGCCGCCGAGCGCGTCGACCAGATGAAATCCTCCTGGTCCTTCTGCGAACGGGAATGCACCTGCGCATCGATGGCGCCGGGCAGGATATAGGCCTGCCCGAAATCGTGACGTTCGCTTGCCTGCGGCGCCGCGCCTTCGCCCAGCCGCGCAACGCGGCCGTCGCGGATGGCGACATGGCCATTGTCGATGACACGCTCGGCGGTGACGACGCGACCGGTGACGACGAGATCGAAATCACTCATGAGTACACCTATTTTGGGCACACCCGATCATGAGACTCAGTGGGCGCTGACGAACACATCGAACAGACGATCGTCCGCCTTGGCCTGCGCGGCCGAACCGGAAAAGGCCAGCGAACCGGAAGTCATGACGCAGACCTGATCGGCGAAATCGAGCGCGCGCGAGGTGTTCTGCTCGACCAGAAGGATGGTGACGCCGTCCTGGCGGAGCGTCGCGAGCGCGTCGAAACACAGATCGACCATCTTTGGCATCAGGCCGAGCGACAATTCGTCGATCAGAAGCAGCTTCGGCTCCGCCATCAGCGCGCGACCCATGGCCAGCATCTGCTGTTCGCCGCCCGAGAGCGAGCTTGCGATCTGGGTGCGACGCTCGGCAAGACGCGGGAACAGCGCATAAACGCGCTGGCGGTTGACATGATCGCGCGCGAGCGTGCGTCGGTAGCCGCCGACCGTCAGATTTTCCTCCACCGACAGATCGGAGAACAGCAGCCGGCCTTCAGGCACCAGCGCGATGCCGAGTTCGACACGATTGACCGGAGGCACCTGGGTGATGTCCTCGCCGCGAAACAGGATACGGCCGCCATGGATGGTGGTGTGGCCCATGATCGCCATGATGGTCGAGGTCTTGCCGGCGCCGTTCGGGCCGAGCAGCGCCAGGGTTTCGCGCTCGGCGATCTCGAGCGAGACATCGTGCACGGCGCGGACCGGGCCGTAACCGCAGGACAGGCGTTCAAGCCGCAGCATCGTCGCCCGCCTTTCCGATATAGGCTTCGCGCACGGCCTTGTCGGCCATCACGGCTTTCGGTTCGCCGCTGGCGATGATACGGCCGCCATCGAGCACAAGCAGACGGCGGCACACCCGCAAAACCTCACCGAGATTGTGCTCGATCAGGATGGTGGTGATGCCTTCCGCATTGAGTGCGGTCATGGTGTCGGCCTGCGCCGCGGCCTCCTTGTGGTTCAGGCCGGCGAGCGGCTCATCCAGGATGATCAGGCGCGGATCGACGGCGAGCGCGCGCGCGACCTCCAGGCGCTTGAGCTGACCGAGCGGCAATGCCGCGACCTGTTTGTCCTCGGTGCCGGCAAGGCCGACGCGGGAGAGAATCTCGCGCGCTCGGGTGTCCTCCGGCTTGCGCGCAAGATGGAACAATGCGCCCAGCGGATTGGCGGTGAACCTGTGTCCGGCCGCGAGCGCGGCATTGTCGAGGACGGTCATCGAACGGAACGGCCGCACGACCTGATGCGTGATGGCGAGCCCGCGCTTCACCCGCGCGGCGGTCGCGAGGCGCGTGACATCTTCGCCGTCGATGAGGACGCGGCCTGAATCGGGCTTCAGCACGCCCGCGACGATCCGCAGCAGCGTGGTCTTTCCCGCACCGTTCGGGCCGATCAGGCCGACAAACTCGCCGGCATTCACGGAGAACGACACCTTGGTCAGCGCCTGCACGCCGCCGAAGCGGATCGAAACGTCCTCGACCTGCAGCGTGGGAGCGGGCTGTGTCATGCGGCGCGCAGTCTCCGTGCGAGCGACGACACGATGCCGGCCAGCCCGTCGGGCGCAAAGCGCATCACCAGCATCAGCAGACCGCCATAGATCAGAAGCCGATAATCGTTGATGAAGCGGAATGCTTCCGGCAGCAGCGTCAGAATGACGGCCGCCGCAACCACACCCCAGGTCGAACCGGTGCCGCCGATCACCACCATCGCCATGATCGTGACCGACAGGATGAAGCCGAAGGAATCCGGCACGATAAACTGCGTGAAATAGGCGTAGAGCCCGCCGGCAAGTCCGGCGATCGCGGTGCCGATCGCAAACGCCACGAGCTTGTAGGCCGAGGCCGGGATCGCGATGGTACGGGCCGCCTGCTCATCATCGGCAACCGCGCGAAAGGCGAAACCCATCCAGCTCCGGTTGAGATAGAGGCTGAACGCGATGGTCGCGGCCGCGAATGCCAAGATCATGATCGCGTTGCCGTCGGGGCCGAAGCCGCTCGGCGGTATTTTGCTCAAGCCCATCTCGGCTCCGAGCCAATGCTGTTTGCGCACGAAGCCGACGAACAGAAAGCTGATCCCGATCGTGGTCACGGCAAGAAAATCCTCGCGCAGACGCACCGAGGCAAAGCCCACGATGAAGCCGAGCACACCCGCGACCACGAAGCCCACCAACAGCGCAACCGGCACGGGATAGCCGGCGGTCGCGCATAACGCGGCCGCATAGGCGCCGGCGCCATAGAAAGCGCCATGACCGAGGCTGAATTGCCCGCACAGGCCGCTGATCAGATTGAGACTGACCGCCAGCATGATGTTGATGCCGAGGATCGACAACAGGCTGTAGACGTAGAGACTCATGATGCGCGCGCTCCGGTCAGGCCCTGAGGTCGCACCAGGAGCACGATAATGAGGAACAGGAAGGCCAGCGCATCGCGGTCGAGATACTTGCCGACCAGGATCGTTCCGAAGGATTCGACAAGCCCAAGCGCGAAGCTCGCGATCAGCGTGCCGCGAACGCTGCCCAGGCCGCCCAGCACGATGATCGCCAGCGCCTTGTAGCTGACGACGAAGCCCATGGTCGGCTCGACATAGTTGTTGAGCAACGCAATCAGTGCGCCGGCGAGCGCCGCCAGTGCCGAGCCGATCAGGAAGTTCAGATAGCGCACCTGGATGGCGTTGACGCCGAAGCTGGTTGCCATTCTGGGGTTCGACACCGTCGCGCGCCAGGCGATGCCGATGCGGGTCTTGGTGGTGAACAGGATCAATGCGGTGAGGCATACAGCGGTCGCGACGAACATCGCGATCTGCACGACGTTGATGGTCAGACCGAAGAGATTGTAGATCTGCGTCGGATAGGGGTTGCGGGTGAACGTCAATCCCTGCTCGCCGAACACGATGCGGAACCCGTCCTCCATGAAGATGAGCAGGCCCATCGAGGCAATCATCGGCACATAAGGCGGGAACGAAAGCAGCGGTTGATACAGCAGCCGGTATATCAGCATGCCGAGGATCGCCGAGGAGACGATCGCGACCAGCATGCCGACCGCGATGCTGCCGGTCGCATTCGCCACAATGACCGTGATAAACGCGCCGAACGCGTAAACCGCGGCGTGCGCGATATGCAGAATGCGCAGCAGGCCATAGACCAGCGTCAGGCCGACCGCCATCAGCGCATACATGCAGCCGAAGATCAGGCCGTTCAATGTGAGGTCGACGTAATACAAATGAACGTCTCGCAAATCTCGTGGCAATCGCTTTCATCACCTCTCCCATCCGGAGAGGTCGGTTCGACGCGTAAGCGGCGATCCGGGTGAGGGGTTACTGAGAGATTTAGGTCCCCCTCGCCCCAACCCTCTTCCCAAAGGGGAGAGGGAGCCCACCGAGATTGACGCTTCTGCGTCGTGTTCAAGCTTACTCCGTCGGCGGCGCGAGCAGCTTCAGATCGTCAATCCAGGCGTGATGAACGAACTTGCCGGCTTTCACGATGTTGACGTTCATCGGCATGTTGATCTCGCGGAGCTGATTGAAGCTGACGAGTTCGCCGGCAAGGTGATTGAAGTTCTTGGTCGCCGCCAGCGCATCGCGCGTCTTGGCCGGATCGATGGCGCCGGCGCGCTTGATGGCATCGGCCATCAGGATGATGGCGGAATAGACGGTGGCGCCGACATTCTCGCCCGGATAGCCGGCCCGCTTCTGGAATTCGGCGAGATAGGCCTTGAGCTCCGGATTGGCGCGGTCGCGATTGAGACCGCCGACGATATAGACGCCTTCCACGGCCGCGCCCGCGATCTCAATCAGCTTCTGCGCGTCGAACGCCTGCGAACCGATGATCGGCACGGTGATGCCGGCGGCGCGGAGCTGAGTCACCAGCGGTCCCGCGGTGAAGAAGTACCCGGTGATATAGATGGCTTCCGGATTGTCGCGCTTCACGCTCGCGACGATGGAGCCGAATTGCCGGTCACGCAGCGGATACGAATATTCGCCGATGATCTTGATGCCGAACTGGCCGGCCGCGCTCTTGAAGCCTTCGAGCGTCGCCTGGCCGTAGTCATTGTCCATCGAGATGACGGAGATGTTCTTGTGCTTCAGATTCTCGCCGATGAACTTGGCGCCGGCGCGGCCCTGCGGCTGGCCAAGGTGTACGGTGCGGAAGGCATGATCGCCCGCACGCGTGATGTCCGGATGCACGCCATAGGCCGAGATGAACGGCACCTTGGCATTCTGGAAAATGGGCGCAGCGGCGCGGCCGGAGGCTGAATAGCTGCCCGACACCGCGAATTTCACGCCGTCCTGCCCGACCAGCTTGTTGGCGGTGAAGACGGCTTCTTCGGTTTTTGCCTGGTCGTCATACATGACGAGCTCGGCCTTCTGGCCAAGGATGCCGCCGGTAGCGTTGATGCGCTCGATGGCAAGTTCGGCCGCGACCTTGGCGGAGACGCCGTCGGTTGCGGCAGGTCCGGTCAGCGGCGCCTGGAAGCCGATCTTGACCTGGGCGGACGCCGGCACACCGGCGAGCACGAGCGCTAGAGCAGCCGCGCCGATCACAGCGGGCGACCGCTTTCCCGAGAGAATGAATGTCATGAACAGGTCCCTCTTGTTCCGATGCGGCTCAAGGCCAAGCCCACCGTGTCATATCAGCCCGCCACCGTCTCCGGCTCGCCGGCAGCAATGTTCCAAGTGTGCGGCGCGGCTCGAAAGGCCGCCAATATAGATTGTCGATGACGGTCATCAGAAAAATCTATAGGCTGTCCGCGGTAGGACAATCGTTCAAGGCATGGACCTCAAGCAGCTTCAATATTTCATGGCGGCTTTCGAACGGCGCGCAATGAGCGCCGCTGCTCGCGTCTGCCAGGTTACGCAGCCGACCCTGAGCGCGCAGATCAAGCGGCTGGAGCTTGAATTCGGCGTAGCGCTGTTTGGCCGCACCGCCATCGGGCTCGAGCCGACGCCATTTGCCGGCGAGCTCTATGGCAAGCTTGCGCCGGTTCTCGACCAGGCGATCGACGGGTTGCGGTCGATCCGGGGACAGTCGAAGACGAGAGCATCGGATGCGATGCCGTCGCCGCTGCCAAGCACCCGGCAACTGCGCTATTTCATCGAGGTCTTCGAAGTGGGCTGCATCTCGCGCGCGGCGGGCAAGCTGAATGTAGTGCAGCCCGCGATCAGCATGCAGATCCGCGCGCTGGAGGCATGTTTCGGCGGTACGCTGTTCGAGCGCACCAAGCAAGGCGTGCATCCGACCGAGCTGGGCCGCAAGGCCTACGCGATTTACGCGCCGATTCTCGACGCGCTGAGGAGCAGCCAGCGGCGCAAGCCTTCCGGCAAACAACCGCGGCCGACGTTGCGTGTCGGGATTTTGCCAGGCCTGGACGAGGATTCACTTCTGGTGCGCGCAACCACGGCGACCATCATGGAATGGGCCAGGGTCTGTCCGGAAGCCGAACTGAAAGTCGTGGAGTCGCATAGCGGCGTGTTGCTCGACTGGCTGTCCGACAACATCATCGACGTTGCCATCGTCGAAGACATGCATGCGCACTCGTCCTTGCGGGAAACCGTGCTCTCCTCGGAGCCGCTGGCGATCCTTACGAGCACAGAATACGCCGCGGCGTATCCGCCCGGTCCGATCAAGCTGAGCGAGATCGTCAATCTCAATCTTGTGCTGCCGTCGAAGCGGCATGGCTTGCGAGCTGTGATGGATCGCGCTTTCGCCCGCGCCGGTCTGCCGCTGGTTCCGAAGCTTGAACTCGAACTCGATGGCTTCCGCCATGCGGCTGGTGAAATCCGGCGGCTGGGCCACCGTGATGCCGCCCTCGGCGGTGCAGCGAAGCATCGACGACAAGCTTCTGGTCGCGCATCCCATCATCCGGCCGTCGGTGACGCGCGAGCTTCGGGCCGTTCAGTTGCCGCGCCGCCGCAACCAGACATGGGAGGCGACGTTCATAAATCTTCTGCGTGAGCGTCTGAGAGCCGATAATGCCGAGTAAACCGAGCCATGTCCGCGTTCTGTCAAAGGCGGGCGTTCAAATGCGCCGTCTCTCCGGCGTCGACACTAATGTATGCCGATCGCCGGTTCTGAATCCTCGAAGCCTTCGTCGCCGATAGGAATAATTGCATAGTTTTCCGGGAACTCGCGAATTTCTTGCGCGAACACGGCCTCGCTTCGCAATCGGTTGACCGAAGCCGTGGCGGCATTGAACATGCGATATTCGGAAGCGTCCGAATGCCGCGCGACCGGTCGAAGCCGATTGCACGCATTATAAAGAAGACGGGAAAAAGACTCGTCAGTCTCCGGACCGACGCGAAACAGGGAGCATCCAATGCGGTCCACATCAACGCGCAGCGCGGATATTTCGCCGGCCCCCGTGCCGGCGTTTAATTCGACACTTGAAGCCGACGCCAGCTCGGCGCGCAACTATCTCACTTCGATTGAGCAGCGGGTCGAACGCTATGGGCCGGCCGGCAGCCGCAATTCGGAGGCGCGCAAGAATGTGGCCGCCATCCTGCAGGAGGCGCGGAACGCGCGCGAGGCCTTCTTCGCCCGCCACGCCAGGGAAATGTACGCGATCCTGACCGCGCATCGTTCAAAGCATTTGCGCGTAGCCGAGTTGGTTTACAGTGCGGCAGACAAGTTTCCCGGGCTCCTTCCGTCGCGGCGTCAGATCGACCAGGAGAGGGCGCTGGAGCGTCAATCTGCGAAGGAGGGCCGGGAGATCGATCAGGGCCTCTTCATGGCGCATGTTCTGGCCGATGAGAATTGCGGGAATCATTTGATTCACGCGATGTTGCGGCCAAAAAAGGAATCGGAAGAAAAGCTTGCGGAATTCAGGCGTACCGGTTTCGCCGATCTCGGCGCCGCCACGGTGCAGCGCAAGGGGTTTGTGGGCGAGGTCAATCTGACCAACCAAAAGTTTCTGAACGCGGAAGACGATATTTCAATTGCCGCGCTCGAGACGGCGGCCGACCTCGTGCTGCTTGACGATCAGATCAAGGTCGGTGTTCTGAGAGGAGGCGTCGTCGATCATCCGAAATATCTCGGAAAACGTATCTTCAATTCGGGAATAAACCTCACCCATCTCTATTATGGCCGCATCTCGCTGGTTGACTTCCTGCTGGAGCGTGAACTCGGGCTGGTGAACAAGATGTATCGCGGCCTCTGGCGCTCGGAGACCTATCACGAGTTGCTCGAATGTTTCGACGAAAAGCCGTGGCTGGCCGTGGTCGATCAATTCGCGATTGGCGGGGGCTGTCAGATTCTGTGCGTCATGGACCGGGTGATTGCGGAGCCGGGTTCCTACTTCAATCTTCCTGCCAGCAAGGAGGGGTTCATCCCGGGCGTGTCGAATCTGAGATTCCCGCGCCTGGTCGGAATTCAGCTCGCGCGACACGGCATATTCTTCGAGAAGCCGTTCCTCGCCGGAACGCCCGAAGGCGGGATGATCTGCGACGAGGTGGTGCCTTCGGACAAGATGGAAGAAGCGATCGCCAATGACACCGCTCAGATGATTCGCGGCGGCTTTGTCAGCACCATCGCCAACCGCAAGGCGCTTCGCGTCGGTCAGGAGCCTTTGTCTTCGTTCCGGCATTATATGGCAGTGTATAGCCGGCAGCAGAGCTTGTGCTTGTACGATCAGGATCTTATCGACAATCTGGAGCGCATGTGGGAGCCCGAGAAGCGGAGAATGTGAGCCGCTCGGGCGGGGCGAGGAAGCCGAAGATGGTTGCTGTCGAGATCGTGTCGGTAACGTCCGATACGGCCAATCCAACACTGAAAATGAAAGCCGTCGTGCGCCCGCAGGATACGGTCGGCGCTGTCATCGACGGGATGCCGATGGTGGCGGCTACGCCGTATCTTGTCGCGCTGGCGGAGACGGCCTGTTTTCGCCTGGTCGAAGGTTTGCTGGATCCGGGGCAGATCAGTGTCGGAAGGCACGTGGCCATCGACCATCTGGGTCCGAGCAAGGTTGACGCTGAGCTCGTGGTCGACGCGACCCTGCGCGAACGAAAGGGCAGCAAGCTCGTTTTCGAGGTCAAGATTCACGATGGCGAGCGGCTGGTCGGCAGCGTTCAGCATATCCGCATCGCGGTAGCGCGCGACGTGATCATGGGTTCGCTGAACTGACCGGATCGTCGCCGCGCAACAACAAATATTTCCCTGGTTTTCCGGAAAAGACGGAGCGGTGACCGCGATACAGCTTGTCTTGACAACGGCCATGGATATTGCCTACCAATAAACCGGCCAGCCGGTTTATTGGTCTCCCGCACGAACTTCGTGGGACGTCCATTCTTTGAACATGCCGTATCGGACATCGATGAACGCCTCCAAACCCAGCAAGTCGAGTTCGGCCGCGACCAAAACTGCGCCGAAATCATCCGTCTCTGCGGGCGAAACCGAGATCCCCAGGAACGACGACGGATTTCTGGACCTGCATTATTCGATGCTGCGTGTCCGGCGGGTCGAGGAACGCCTGCTCGAAGTGTTCGCCGCAGGCAAGATCCCCGGATTCATCCATGTCAGCATCGGCCAGGAAGCCGTGGCGGCGGGCGTCTGCTCCTGCCTGACGCCGGCGGACACGATCTTCACCACCCATCGCGGTCATGGCCATACGCTGGCGAAGGGGATGGAGCTGAAGCCGTTCATGGCCGAAATCTTCGGCCGCGCCAATGGCGCCTGCGGCGGCAATTCCGGCTCGATGCACGTCGCCAGCCGCGAAGCCGGCGTCGGCGGCGCCAACGGCATCGTCGGAGCCGGACTGCCGATTTCGCTCGGGAGTGCCTTCGCGTCCGCGTTCAGGGGCGAGGACAGCGTCACCGCCGTCTTCTTCGGCGACGGCGCATCCAATCAGGGCACGTTCCACGAATCGATGAACCTCGCGGCGCTCTGGAATCTGCCGCTCATCTTCGTGTGCGAAAACAACGGATGGGCGCAATTCACCTCGCAAAAATCCTACATGAAGATCGACAGCATCGCCCGCCGGGCCGAGGGCTACGGGATGCCGGGTGTTCTGGTCGACGGCGAAGACGTGCTGAAGGTCCGCGAGACTGCGCGACAAGCCGTTGCGCGCGCCAGAGCGGGCGAAGGCCCGACGCTGATCGAATGCAAGACGCAGCGCTGGTTCGGTCATTATGCCGGTGACCCGCAGAAATACCGGCCGGCCGACGATCTCGAGCAGTCGCGTAATGTCGATTGCATCGCAAACTTTGAAAAGTTCCTGCTGAAGTCGGACCACGCCGATCGCGACCAGCTCGATGCCGTCAGCGCTCGGCTGCGTGCGGAGATCGATGAAGCCATCGCCCATGCGGAGGCGAGTCCCGCCGCCGCTACGCGACGGTTTCTCGATGACGTCTACGCGTGACAATTCTTGCGAGGAGTTGCCGGCCGTGAAGGAAGTCCGATACATCAAGGCGATCAACGAGGCCTTGCATGAAGAGATGGCTCGCGACGAGAACGTCTTCATCATCGGCGAGGATGTCGGCGCCCCCGGCGGAGCCTTCGGTGGCACGCGTGGCCTGCTGCAGGCCTTCGGCGAACGCCGGGTGAAGGATACCCCGATCAGTGAATCCGCCATCGTAGGGCTGGCGCTGGGCGCGGCGATGAAGGGGCTGCGGCCAGTCGTCGAGGTCATGTTTGCCGACTTCCTTCCGGTCTGCATGGATCAGATCGTCAATCAGATCGCAAAGACGCGCTTCATGTTCGGCGGCCAGTTCACGGCGCCTCTGGTGATCCGCGCGCCGGGCGGCGGCGGCCTCAATGCCGGACCTCAGCACTCGCAAAGTCTCGAGGCGTGGTTCGCCCATGTTCCCGGGCTCAAGGTTGTCATGCCGGCCACGCCATACGATGCCAAGGGCCTGCTCAAGAGCGCGATCCGCGACAATGACCCGGTGCTCTTTCTCGAGCACAAGGCTCTGTACGCCATGTCCGGGAAAATTCCCGAGGAGGAATTCCTCGTCCCTCTCGGCAAGGCGGATATCCGCCGGACCGGAGCGGATGTGACGATCGTCACCGCCTCGCGCATGGTGCAGCAGACGCTCGATGCCGCGGAAACGCTGGCCGCACAGGGCACGGATGCGGAAGTCATCGACCTGCGGTCGCTGACGCCGCTCGACAAGGACACGATCTTCAAGTCGGTCGAGAAGACGTCGCGGCTGGTGATTGCGCATGAGGCGGTCAAGTCCTTCGGGATTGGCGCCGAGATCGCAGCGATGGTCAGCGAGGAAATGATCGACGTCCTCGACGCGCCGGTCGCCCGCGTTGGCGCGCCGTTTTCGCCGGTGCCGTTCAGTCAGGAAGGCGAGTACCTGCCGAACGCATCCGACATCGTCCGGGCGGTCGAAAAGGTGATGACCTATTAGCCGGCCCGCGCTCGCGGTCTTTCAGGACGCGGGTGTCGATCCGAAGAGCAGCAGAAAACGAGATCGGGAAGTCCATGAGTTCCGCAATCGTCATGCCGAAGGTCGGGTTGACCATGACCGAAGGCAAGATTGTCGAATGGAAGAAGGGCGTCGGCCAGCGCGTCGCAAAAGGCGAAACTATCTTCGTGTTCGAAACGGAGAAGGTCAGCTTCGACGTCGAAGCCGCGCATTCGGGCTATCTGATCAACATCATCGTAGGGGAGGGCGAAACCGTTCCGGTCGGCGCGGAAGTCGGCTTTCTGTCGGACTCGCAGGGCGGCGATGCCACCGCGTCGCAATCGGCGAAGGCGGCCGCTCCGGCGGATGTCGCCGCCGTCGCCGTGGCCGCCTCGGTCGCGGCGCCCGCCCGTCCATCGGGGAAGGTCAGGGCGACGCCTCTCGCGCGTCGCATTGCGCGGACCAATGGTCTCGATCTCGCGCAGATTGCCGCCGCGAACGACTCGGCGCGGTTGAAGAAAGTGGACGTGGAAGCCTTTCTTGCGAGGAAGGCAGCGCCTCCGCTGGCACCCGCCCAGGCGCCGTCCACGAGCGCCGTTGCGGTTCCCGCGCAGCACTCGGACGGCCGCATGGTCAAGCTCACGTCGATGCGCGAAATCATCGCGCGCAAGATGCTCGCCAGTACGACGGAGGCCGCGCAGGCCTATATGGTAGTCTCCGTGGACGCCGGAAATCTGGTCGACGCGCGCCAGCGACTCGTGCCCTCGATCGAGAAACAGACCGGCATCCGGCCGACCCTGACCGATCTGCTGGCCAAGATAGTCTCGGTCGCCATCGCGCGCCATCCGGTGATGAATACGCGATGGACGCCCGAAGGCATCATCTGGCTCGACGCCATTCATATGGGAATCGCCACGGCGCTTGAAGACGGCCTCGTCGTCCCGGTCATTACGGATATCGGTGCGAAAAAGCTGTCGGCTATTACCGTCGAACGACACGGTTTGATAGCGCGCGCACGCGAAGGCAAGCTGCCGCCCGAACAGATGCGGGGGAGCACTTTCACGATTTCCTCGCTCGGCATGTTCGGGGTGGAAGAGTTCAGCGCGATCATCAATCAGCCGGAGAGCGCGATCCTCGCGGTCGGTGCGATCGTCGATACGCCGGTCGTTCGCGACGGCGTCGTGGTCATTCGTCCGATCTTGAAGCTGACCCTGACTTACGATCATCGCGTCATCGATGGCGCGAAGGCCGCCGCTTTTGTCGTATCGCTGAAGGATGTCATCGAGGAGCCGCTGCTCGCGCTGGCTTGACCCGCTTCCTGCGCCACCCGTTTCCTGCACCATGCGGGGCAGGTCATGATTTCGGGGCGCTGATCGTTCGGATTTTGGCAGCCGGGCGCGTTGCGCAAGCCGGTACTGCCCTTAATATAGAGAGCCGCCAGAGCGCATGAATCCATCCGCATTTGGCCGCCTCCGAAGGAATCGATGTCGCGAACGCTGATTTTCGGCGGTACTTTCAATCCCGTGCATGTCGGACATCTGCGCGCGGCCGTGGAAGTTGCCGAAACGCTCGGCTTCGACCGGGTCGAATGGATCCCAAGCTACGCTCCGCTTCATAAGCCCGGTGACGCCTTGCTGCGGTTCGACCTTCGGGTTGAGTTGATGCGCGCCGCCTTGCGCGGTCACGCCCAATTTGGCGTCAACGACATCGAGAGGACTCTTCCGGTCCCGTCCGTCACCGTTCATACGCTCGAGGCCATGGCGCGCAAGGAACCGAACGTCGATCGATATTTTCTGCTCGGCGATCGCGAGTTTCTCAGGCTCCATAAATGGCATCGCGGCGGTGACGTCGTGAAGCTCTCTCATATCTCGATAGCCTGCCGGACCGAGTTCGATCTTGAGGCCTTCGCTTGCGCCGTCGCGGACGCCTGGCCCGAATGCCGCCGCGTTGACCCCCCGGAAGGTGCATTGATGGCCTTCGAACTCATGCCGGGGCGCCGCGCGGTATTGCTGCCGTTGCCGCGCATCGACATCAGTTCGTCTCTCGTCCGCGAGCGCTGGCTGGAGGGGCGAAGCCTTGCACATCTGCTGCCGGCCGGTGCGATCGACCTGCTTGAGGCGCATCGATCGGAGGTGACGGCTGTCTGGAACGGGTCGTCCGCATGCGAGTCGGCGTCGCAATGAAAAGGCGTGCGAAAATCGAAAGAGGACATATCCGCCATGACCGATGATCTGCGCGACACGATCTTCGCTCCTTTGGCGGATCGGATATTTACCGCCGATGTGAGGGTCACGAGTGCGGGCGTCATCAGTGGCGTGGAACTGGCGGGGCAGAAGGCGCTCGATCTCGGCTGCGAGGTCCTGTTCTGCGCCGCCGATGGCGACGAGGCCAATGTCGAGACGCCGATTCTCAGCATGCGCGGCTCGGCCAAGGCGATCGCCATGGCCGAAGATTGCATTCCCGGCGCCATCGCAAAGCCTTCCGGAATTGCGCGCGCGACCCGCCAGGCCCAGAAGCTGGCCGGAGAGCGGGTGCGTGTGGTGTCGGGCGCAGCAAAGAAGATGCCGGAAGAGATCAAGCCCCAGATCCGGCGCGCGGTGCATCGTGGCGGCGGCAGCGGACGCATCTCGAATGTGCCGTTCCTGTATCTCGACAAGAATTATGTGCGGATATTCGGTTCGGTGCGAAAGACGCTGGAGGCGGTCGCGCCGATGCAGGGCTATGTCCGCGCGATCCAGTTGCGCGGCTTGGTGGAAGACATAGCGCTTGAGGCGCGTTCGGCGATCGAACTTGGCGCGGAAATCCTGATGGTCGATAGCGGCCGGCTTGAAGATCTCGATCTGGTCGCGCGGATGGTTCGCGAAGCCGGCCGTCGCGACCGGACGACCATTGCCTTTGCGGGCGACATCGCCATGGAGGACATTGCGCAGGTCGCGACGCATGACGTCGATATTCTGGACATTGGCCGCGCTGTCCTCGATGCGCCGATTGTCGATATCAAGTTCGACGTCCGCACCGGCTGAAAACCGGGGCTGGAAAGGCCCCCGGGGAAACGCCTTCCACAGGTCCGGGCTGGCCGAACCGTATTGACACCGCCGATTTTTCCGACATATTTTAAGTCGGCTGGCCGGTATTTTTCCTGACACCTTGCCGACTGCCGTGGCGGCACCATTCGCCGGTCCGTCTTTGAGCCGGCGAAGCAATTAACAATGGGGAAGCGGATGGAGGATCGCGTCGCGGACGCAGGCCGAGCGCCGTCCCCGTCACATCGCAGCGTGCAATGGCGGGACTTGCGAGAGTTTCTCGCGCTTGCCGACCGGAACGGACTGCTGAAGACGATCGATGAGCCGGTCGATCCCGATCGGGAACTCGCGGCCATCTCGATTCTGGCGACCGCCGAGAACGAAGCCGCGCCTGCCTTCCTGTTTCGCTCTTTCCCGAACAACCCGCTCGGCGCCAGTGTCGTGACCAACATGCTGGGCTCCTGTCGCCGGCGCTACGCGCTCGCGATGGGCCTCGATCCGGAAGCATCGCTGCGGCAGCTCGTTATTCAGACCCGCGAATTGATGGTCGCGCGTCTGCCGCCCATAGAGGTCGCGCCGGATACAGCACCGGTGAACAAGGTCATCAGGACCGGGCCGGACATCGATCTGACCCAGCTTCCGGTGCCGACCTTCTGGCCGGGCGATGGCGGCCCCTATATCGGCACCGCAAATGTCGTGATGACACGCGGCCCGGATTCTCAGCGCATCAATCTCGGCTGCTACCGGCAGATGCTGCATGGGCCGAACAAGGTCGGCCTCTACATTACGGCGGGCAAACATGGCCGTCTCGATCGAGACACCTGGTGGCAGCGTGGCGAGCCTTGCGAAGTTGTCGCGGCCTTCGGCGTCGACCCGGTGCTGTTCATGATGGCCGGCAGCGGTTTCGGAAAGGACGTTTCCGAACTGGATGTCGCGGGCGGCATCATGGGACGGCCGGTCGAACTCGCGCGCGGCGTCAGCGGCTCGCTGCCGATTCTGGCGCGGGCGGAAATCGTCGTCGAGGGAATTCTGCGGCCCGGCGAAACCGAGATCGAAGGGCCGCTCGGCGAATTCACCGGCTATTTCGGCAACGAGCGCGGACCGCAGCCATTCATCGAGGTAAAGGCGCTGCATCATCGCAAGTCGCCGATCCTGACCTCCGCGATCATGGCGCGCTACCCGTCGAGCGAACTGGGAACGGGCTTTGCGATCATGCGCTCGTCGCGCATTCTCGACGATCTCGTGAAGCTCGGCGTGCCGGGGGTCGAGGGCGTCTATGCGACGCCGGCGGCGTTGGGCGGCTACGCCATGATCGTCGTATCGATCCGGCAAATGTATCCGGGACATTCGGCGCAGGTCCTGGCCCTGGCGGCGCAATGTCCGGCAGCGGCCTTCTTCACCAAATGGATCGTGGTGGTCGATCACGACGTCGATCCGACCGACTTCAACCAGGTTCTCTGGGCGCTTTCGACGCGCGTCAACGCGATCGAGGACCTCGAATTGCTGCAAAACACCTGGTCCACGCCGCTCGATCCGCCGCGGTTTCCGGCATCCGAGCGCCCTTACGGATCGAAGGTGCTGATCAACGCCTGCAAGAATTTCCGCCACTACGCCACGTTCCCGAAAGAGACGCGAACTCGATCGGGCGACCTACGAACATGTGTGCCGGCGCTGGAAGGATCTCGGTCTTGAAGGCCGGCCTCCGGAGGTTCGGGTGTTTCACGACGAATAGATCGAGCGCGAACATGGATACCGCCGTCAACGCGCAGGCGAAAAGGTGCCGGCCTGATCGGCACTCATGAAATAGCTGACAAGGAATATTGGGGATCAAAAATGAAAAGATTGTCGTTGTGCGCGGCACTGCTCGTCACCGCGTGTGGTTCGGCCTCGATCGCGCAAGCTCAAGAGGACGCGGTGCAAAACTATCCGCAACGAGCCATTCGCATGATCGTGCCCTACGCACCGGGCGGCGGCACGGACATTCTCGGCCGCCTGGCTGCCAAGGAGATTTCGGAGGCCTTCGGTCAGCCGGTGGTCGTCGAGAACAGACCGGGGGGAGCTGCCATTGTCGGCACGGAGGCTGTAGCCCGATCGAAACCCGACGGCTACACGCTGCTGGTCGCGCCCTCCGGGCCGCTCGTCATGAATCCCGTTCTGCGCAAGTCCATTCCCTATAATCCGCAAACCGACTTCGTGCCGGTTTCGGTGATCGGTCGGTTGCCGCTCTTGATCACGGTCAACGCGTCGCTTCCGGTCAAGTCCGTCCGCGAGCTGATCGACTACGCGAAAGCGAACCCCAACGGTGTGACCTATGCATCGAGCGGGCCATTGTTCTTGCTCGCAACGGAACTCTTCAAGCAGAAGACCGGAACGGACTTTCTTCTGGTTCCCTACAAGAGCAGCGCCGAGTCTGCGACGGCTCTGCTGGCGGGCCAGGTGACATTGGCAATTGCCGACGTTCCGCCCGTCGTGGGTCTGATCAAGGACGGCAGGCTTCGTGCGCTTGCCTACACAAACGAGCACCGTAGCGCCGAATTCCCGGATGTCCCGACGGTTGCAGAGGCGGGCTTGCCCGGCACCGAGGTGGCGACGCTGGTCGGCATTGTGGCCCCGGCCGGCACGCCAGAGCCGATCGTGCGAAAGTTGCAGAACGTGCTGACCGCCATGGTGAAGAAGCCGGAGCTGCGGGAGCGCTTTGCGACCATCGGCGTCGAACCGGTCGGTAGCACGTCCGAGGAATTCGCCAAAGCCATCAAGGCCGATATCGCACGCTGGGACGAAGTCGCACGTCGCGCAAAAATCGAGAAGGAGTGAGCCCGCAAGACGGCGCCGCAAGGCCGTTCGTACAACGCCGGCTATGCGTAAGTCGATGAGACTTCCGATTCCTGCTTCAGGCAATGCTCGATCCAGCGCCGCGTCAGCTTCTCCTGAACCGAGTTCTGGCGCAGCCGCGTGCGCAGCACGCCGAAATCGACGGCATCGAGCGGCTGGTCCTGGCAAGCGCAGGTGAAGATGACGGATTCAACCCCCGTCTTCGGGGACCGATGGAGTTGCAGGCATTGACCGCAGATCTCCTTCATCATGCACTGCATCGGCGAGTTGATCGAACCGATGGCCTCGATGTTCGGATTGAGGTGAGGACGCAATACGCCCTCGCGCGCCTGCGCGATGGCGTTCATCATGCCGTCCGAACCGATCGCGATCAGATGCTGGGCCTCGTCGAGGCCGAATGTCTTGCGCCCCGAATTCGCCGCGCGCATAGGCGCTCATGGCGTCGACGATATTGCCGACGAAAGCGCGATCCTGGGGCCGCGTCGGCTTGAATCCGGGCGCCTCGTCGCTGCACCAGACCACGACATCGGCCGCCGCTTCGATCTGGTCCACCTTGAAGCGGTCCTGCGGCTTCTTGTAGCCCGCGAAATAGATGCTGCGGGAGCCTTTCGCGCGTGCCGCCTGTCCGATCGAGAACAGGACCGCGTTGCCGAGGCCGCCGCCGGCAAGGATATAGGTATGGCCGGATTCGACGCGCGTCGGCTCGCCGGTCGGTCCCATCAGGACCACCACCTCGCCGGGCCGCAATTGTTCGCAGAGATTGGACGAGCCGCCCATTTCGAGAACGATGACCGACACCAGTCCCTGCTCGCGGTCCACCCAGGCGCCGGTGAGCGCCAGCGATTCCGTCGCAAGCCGTGTTCTGGCCACCAGCGGGGAATGCGTTTCGTAATTCTGGAAACGAAAAAATTGTCCGGGTTCGAAGGCGCGCGCCGCGGCCGGAGCATGGACGATCAACTCGACGATGGTCGGCGTCAGGCGTTTGATTTCGCGCACGGTCGCGCGGAATTCGCGCGAGAATTGCGCCGCGAGTCCGGTTGCGGCCGAGGCCGGCACCTTTTCCATGAGTTCGGTGAGGACGCGGTAGCCGCGCGTTGCACTCGCCATGGCCTTGACCACGTTGCCCGCGAACGACGGATGGAGGTCACCGAAGAAACTGACGAAACGTCCATCGTCGCGCCGGCTCATCAGCACCTGCGGCACCTGCGGCTTGCAGCTTCGTTCCGGCGACACCGGCTGGCCGGTCTCGTCGATGGCCTGGAAGTAGCGGCCGTCGAGCTTGATGTCGATCCCGTGGTCGCGGCTGAGCACCGTGTTCGGTTGGGTGCCGGCGGCGACCAGAATGGTCCGCGCGGGAAGCCGCAGCGGCTTGGCATCTTTGTCCTGACCTTGCGCGGTAACAAGCAACGCGGTCGCGTGGCCGTGCTGGTCTACTTCGACCGCGCTCGGGGACAGGCCCTCCGCGAAGGCGATGCCTTCCTCCATCGCCTTCTCGATCTCTTCGTGGTTCAGCGTGTAGCTCGGCGATTCCGTCAGGCGGCGGCGATAGACAACGGTTGCGCCACCCCAGCTCTCGAGAAGTGCGGCGATCCGTGGCGCACGCCCTTCGCGGGCGGCGGCGGCGCGTTCCTCGCGCAGCGCTTTGGCGTGGCGGATGAACTCTTCCGCGATGCCGGCTTCGTCGGCCGAGAAGTCGAAACCGGCGGCGGGATCTTCGGCGGCCAGCGTTTCGTAACGACTCAAGAATTTCTCGACCTGAACCGGGTAATAAGCGAGCGCTTCGGTCGCGGTGTCGATCGCCGTCAATCCGCCGCCGATCACAGCGATAGGCAGGCGGACCGTGAGATTGGCGAGGCTTTCCGATTTCGCGGCGCCTGTCAGCTGCAACGCCATCAGAAAGTCCGACGCCTGGCGCACGCCATGCGCAAGCCCGTTGGGAATCGGGATGTAGGTCGGTCTGCCGGCACCCATGCACAGGCTGATATGGTCGAAGCCCATGGCGAAGGCGCTATCGAGCGTGATGCTGCCGCCCATGCGCACTCCGCCAAACATCGAGAACGCGTTACGGCGTTCCAGCAGCAGCCGGATGATCTTGAGGTTGTTCTTGTCCCAGCGGACGGTGATGCCGTATTCGGCGACGCCGCCGAAACCCGCCATCGTGCGCTTGTCGAGTTCTTCGTAGATTTCGTTGAGGTCGCGTATCGGTACGAATGGCTGCCGGCTGCCGTCCGGCCCGCATCCGGAAAGATGCGAGGGCAGGGGCTCGATCTTGAGGCCGTCGATCCCGACGACGTTGTGACCGTCATTAAGCAAATGATGAGCGAGCGTGAAGCCCGCCGGCCCCAGCCCCACGACGAGGACATTTCGGCCGGTCGCTTCCCGCGGCAATGGCCGCCCGAAATTAAGCGGGTTCCAGCGCGTGAGCAGCGAATAGATTTCGAATCCCCACGGCAGGCCGAGCACGTCTTTCAAGGTGCGGGACTCGATCTGCGGGATGTCGACAGGCTGCTGTTTCTGATAGATGCAGGCTTTGACGCAGTCATTGCAGATACGATGGCCGGTGGCCGCGCAAAGCGGGTTCTCCACCATCACGATCGCAAGGGCGCCGAGCGCATAGCCTTCCGATTTGACCAGGTTCATTTCCGAAATCCGCTCTTCCAGCGGGCAACCGAGCAATTTGCCGCCGAAGGCATCGTGCTCGAAGTCGCCGGAATTCCGATCACGGAGGCCGATCGAACAACTGTCCTTGCCTTGCTTGTGGCACCAGATGCAGTAATTGGCCTGATCGAGCGCGCCGGTGAGCGAAGCGCCGCGGTCCGTGAGTTCGAAGCCGTTGCGCTCGCGCCGGTGGTGATCCGCCGTCGCCCAGACGGATATCTCGCCGCGCTTCTGATGCTCGATTTCGATGAGTTTCATCGGGTCGCGTTTACCGGGCTGCTTGAACAACACCCCGGCCCGATGCTGCCGCTTTCCTTCCGGAGAAAGTGTGGCCCACGCCGCGTAGGTGGCAGCGAGATCGAGTTCGGCTGCGTGCTCGGCTTCCGCCTGCAGCCACCGCGTCACGTGGCGGGCATAGGCCGGCTCCGACAATGGTTCGCCAATAAGGTCTTCAAGTTGGCGAGTAAGTGCCGGCCCGTCGAGCGTACCCGGTGTTTTTGCGGCCGCCGAACGCAGCGCGCGGCGCTGCACGAAATTGCGTTTGACGGTGAAAATATCCGATTTCGAGTGGTGATCTTCGCGCAGCGTCTGGAGCGCATCCGCGATGCCGAACAACCGGCCGACGAAAGACTCGATATGCGGCGCGAGCTCGACCATGAGCTCCGATTCCGGCTTCCTGCCGAGCCCGCTTGTCGTTGCACGCGCCGTCGCTACGCGCTCGGCGAGCGCCGGCACCGACCCGCGCAGGTCGTCCATGAATGCCGCATCCAGACGCGCCAGGCCGTTGCGGTCGTAGAGATCGGAAAACTCCAATCCGAATGCGAGTTTGAGTTCACACGCCCCGCGCGCCATAATGCACCATATGTTGACAACTAAGATATTTATAAGTATTGATAAAAAGAGATGTCAACCTTATAACCAAGATAATCCGAGTTGCGTTTCCCCGAATTCATCGGGCGCGAAGCGGACGCGCCGGCCTTCGCGGCGGCCCCCTTGAAGGGGCGTCGTGAAAGCATAATGGGAGAGAGAGGAGCCGCTCTTGACTTATGTCGTCACCGAGAGCTGCATCAAATGCAAATTCACCGATTGCGTGGAGGTCTGTCCGGTCGACTGCTTCTACGAGGGTGAGAATATGCTGGTCATTCACCCCGACGAATGCATCGATTGTGGGGTGTGCGAGCCGGAATGTCCGGTCGAGGCGATCAAGCCCGATACCGATTCGAGCGTCGCCGGATGGCTGGAGCTCAATGCCGAATACGCGAAGCATTGGCCCAACATAGCGGCGCAGAAGCCGGCGCTGCCGGAAGCCGATGAAAACCGGACGGTGCCGAACAAGCGCGAGCTGTTCTCGCCGCAACCCGGTGGCGGCGACTAGTCAACCGTTCTTTCGTCGGTGCTGCGCGATGCGCAGATCGCCGGATGGCCGGGATGCGAGGACTAGAATGGGCCGATTTGCGTTGAATCGGGAAATGCGGTTCCTTTCTTCTGCCGCCAGTTCGGCACGGAGGTTCGATTCCGAAAATGAAGAGTTCGAAAATTCGACCTCGGCCAGGACATCGGCCCCAAGGACCTCGAAACGCCGGGCCAAAAGAATCGTCATCAGGATCTTTGTCTCTGGTTGCGGCTCCTGACCTTGCACAAGCTCATCGACAACGAAATGCGCCGGCGGCTGCGCGAGTCCTATAATACGAGTCTCGCCCGCTTCCATCTGCTTGCGCAGCTCAGCGTCGCTCCCGACGGCCTGCGGATGGGCGAGTTGTCGTCCCGGATGATGGTGACGACCGGCAACGTGACGGGACTGACCGACGAACTCGAGGCCGATGGCCTGGTCGAACGTGTCGTTGACCCGTCCAACCGGCGGGCCAATCTGGCATACATGACAAAGAAGGGCCGGGCGCTATTCGATGACGCGGCGCACACGCTGGAAACTCTGGATCGAGGACTTCTTCTCGGTCTATTCGTCGAAGGACAAGCAGCTCCTGTTCGATCTGCTCGGCAAGCAGAAAGCATTTGTCCTAAATCGTCTCATGAACGCCAATCGCGAAGCCGCGGAATGAGGAGGGGCGCGGAAGTTGGGCCGCGTAGGCCCGGAGGGCATTCGCCAGCCTCCTCAGAGCATCGAAGATGCAGAGGGTATTGAGGGTTTAGCATGAAGTACGAAATGGGTCCGTGGCGTCTTCTTGTGGCCGCGTTGTGCGTCGGCATCGCATTGTTGCCGAACGCGGCGGCAGCGCACACCGGCGTTCATTATTTCGGTCACGGCGATAGCTTCGTCAGCGGGTTTCTGCATCCGATCCTTGGACTCGACCACCTCGTGGCAATGGTGGCGATCGGCCTTTGGGCGGCTTATGCCGGCGGAAGCGCGCTCGTTGTCGTTCCGGCGGTCTTTGTCGGCATGATGATCGTGGGTGCGGCATTGGGCGCCAACGGCTTTCACTTGCCGGCTGCCGACCAGACGATCGCCGTTTCGCTGGTCGTGTTCGGGCTGATGATTTGCATGCTCGTAAAGCTGCCCGCCGGCGTCGCCGCCGTTATCGTCGGCCTGTTTGCGACATTCCATGGCTATGCGCATGGCACGGAAATTCCGGATTTGGCGCGAGCCCTGCCTTATGGGGCGGGCTTTGTCCTTGCGACCGTTCTGCTGTTGGGCCTCGGCATTGCGATCGGAAGTGCCGGCCGCCGGTCGATCCCAAGTTTTGCGATCCGCGGGGCGGGCGCCGCGGTCATGATATTCGGCATCGTGACCGTGATCGGCTAAACCAGCAGGTGCAGATGCTGCGCCCTGCGGCGATCAAGAGGCCGATTTCGAATTCTTGGCGATAAAGGATTTCCAGCCGTTCAGAAAGAGATCGCAGCAGATCTCCGTCAGTTCCGACAACGGCAACGGCCCGTCCGGCCGGTGCCAGTAAATGATCGAGTTGTACATTCCGAAGACGATGTAGCTGCAGGCCTTGATCTGCTTCTTGTCGAGGCGGGTGCCGGCATTGTCGTCGAGAATTTCGGCCAGAATTTGCGCGTATTGCTTTTGCTTGCGCACAATTCCGGCGAGATCGCTCGCCGGAAGGTTATGGGCATATTTCAGCAGGATGCGCGCACTTGCCGCGTGCGAGCTGAACGTCGACATGTGCCGAGACAGCAGGTGCTTCAATTTGGCGATGCTGTTGGGAAATTGTGCCAGCTCTTCGTCGAGGCCGGTCAGCAGCAGATCCATGTAATTATTGAGGATGTAGAGCAGGATCTCGTGCTTGTTCGAGAAATAATAATAGATCGCTCCCTTGCTGAGCGAAGCCGCGTTTGAAATGTCCTTCAGACTTGTCTCGTGATAGCCCGCCTTGTCGAAGAGCATGGCAGCCGTCTTCGCGACGCTCTCCACGCGAAGCAATTCCTTGGGCGATAGTATTTTGAGGGGGGCGGATTCTGTATCTGTCATTTCGGAATGCGGCGCTTTGGTCGACCTAACGATGTTCGGCTCCACTGACAAGAACTGACTTACGACGGATGGTCCCGATCAACTGCGGCCAGGGCGCGCCAGCCGGATATCACTGCTGCGATCGGCTCCCGCTTCGGTTGTCTATGAACGACAGGCGGCGCTTATCCTCAACCGGCTCCATTCTTGTCAACCAATTCGGGTCGTAATGCCAAGCCTCGGCTTCAACAACAAAGTCGGGTTGCGCAAGTACGGCTCGCCTCCCGCTTGACAGTCGAAAGCCTACTAGATTAGGAATAATCCGGCTAGCCGGTTTTTTTCGAGAAGAAGCCTAGCATCGGGGATATCGAGGGATCATGGGTTCGCTGCTGGACGAGTTGGGCTGGAAGAAATTCATTGGATACCAGTATCCGGCACATACCGGCGAAACGGTCCTCGCGCGCGATATCCGTCGCTATGCCTACGCCATTGATGACGACAATCCGATCTTCGTGGACGAGGCGGCCGCCAAGGCTGGACGCTATGGCGGACTGACCGCGCCGCTGAATTACATCAGCTGGGCCGTGGGCGTGCCGGGCGCAGAAAAGCCCAGCAAGGATCTTGGCGAGGACGGGCTGTCGTCCTTCGTCGGCATACCCGACATACCCGGCGCATGGTCGCTCGGCTGGGTGCGTGGCGGAGAAGAACTCGAATTTTTCAAGCCCGTCCATGTCAACGATCGTGTCACCGTGCGCGGAAGCGTCACCGGCATGAGCGAAAAGGCGGGCAAGAGCGGGACGCTGATCTTTCTGACGTCCGAATTCACTTACACCAATCAGAACAACGAGCCGCTGGCGAAGCATATCGTCACGATGATCGCTTCCCCACGCAAGTAACAGGTAGAGCGATTGCGGATGCAGCCTCAAGTCTATTTCGATGATGTCGAGGTCGGGCAGGAAATCCCCAGCCTGACCAAGAACGTCAATACCGTGAACATCCTCATGTATTGCGCGGCGGTCTGGCTGATGGATCGAATTCACTTCGATAATCCATATGCCGTGAAGCGGCGCGGTCTGCCGGATATCGTCGCGCCGGGAAATATGGCGGGCGATTATTACGTGCAGTTGCTGACGGATTGGGCCGGCGAAAAAGGACGGCTGAAGAAGGTCGGTCTGCAATTCCGCAATTTCATGATCCCGGGAAATGTCCTGACCTGCGGCGGGCGGATTACAGGCAAGTCGGTCGAAGACAGCAAAGGTCGCGTCGATCTCGAATTGTGGATCCGCAATCAGGATGGTGTCGTTTGCGTCCCGGGCAAAGGGGTCGTGGAGTTGCCAATGCGTGCGGCGCAATAGCGAACGCCGCCGATTCAGTCGCGCGCCGGAAACATGAGGCTTCGGTCTCGGCCTTGTACGCTCGTTGGTGTAGTTTGGAGTTCAGTCGTGATTGTTCGATTGGAATCGGTCGGACAGGACGTGAAGCAAGGTAGTAGGCGATGAATTGTCGCCGGCGACCGCTCCGTTGCGGTGCCGCTCGTCGAACGATCGCGGCTCAAAGTCGGTCGAAATGAGTGCCATGAGCAATATCATCGCGAACGACGCCACGATCGAGGCGATCGGCTCGGGCTTTTTCTTCACGGAAGGTCCGGTGTGGGACGCCGCGCATGACTGTCTTCACTTCAGCGACATACCCGCCAGCACGATCCACAAATGGCAGCCGAATATCGGCCTGTCGGTATTTCGTTCGCCGAGCGGCAAGTCGAACGGACTGACGCGCGACCGCGAGGGACGGCTGATCGTCTGCGAGCACGCGGGGCGCCGTGTGTCGCGCATCGAAAAGGACGGCGCTGCGACGACCATCGCATCGCATTACAAGGGCCATCGTCTCAACAGTCCAAACGACGTCGTGGTCAAGTCGGACGGCTATATCTATTTCACTGATCCGCCTTACGGCCTCAACCCGACCTACGGAATTGCCGAATATCCCGAGCTGGATTTTGCCGGCGTCTATCGCGTGGCGCCGGACGGCAGCGAGATCGCTGTCGTGGCCGCCGATTGCACGCCAAACGGCCTCGCGTTTTCACCCGACGAGAAGCGGCTCTACGTGGCGGACACCGAAGAGAACCACGTGCTCGTCTACGATGTAGGTCCTGACGGCGGTCTGTCCGGCGGACGCGTTTTCGCGCAAATCCCGGGCAACAGCCTGGCGCCCGACGGCATCAAGGTGGATCGCGACGAACATGTTTTTGTGACGGGTGCAGGGGGCGTTTGGGTGTTCGAACCGGGCGGGGCGCGCCTCGGCATCATTCCGGTGCCGGAGCTTCCTGCCAACCTCGCCTGGGGCGATGCGGATTGGTCCACGCTCTACATCACCGCCCGGACATCGGTTTACCGGGTCCGGACGAAAACGGCAGGTCTACCAGTCTGAAGACGCTCGACAAAACAACAAATCACCTTGGAGGAAACGATGACGACTATGAAACGCAGAAGCATGCTGTTCGGTGCGGCCGCGGTCATTTCCGGTCTGCTCACCACCGCCGTACAGGCCCAGAACACGGTCAAGATCGGCTCGGTGCTGTCGGTCACCGGACCGGCCTCGTTTCTCGGCGATCCGGAAAAGAAAACGCTGGAAATGTACATTCGCGACATCAACGCCGCCGGAGGCGTCAATGGCAAGAAAGTCGAACTCATCATCTATGACGATGGCGGCGACTCGAGCAAGGCGCGTACTTTCGCCACGCGCCTTGTCGAGGAGGACAAGGTTGACGCCGTGATTGCCGGTTCCATCACCGGCACATCGATGGCGATGCGCAGCGTTCTGGAGGATGCCCAGACGCCGTATATCTCGCTCGCCGGCGCCGCCGAAATCGTGTTTCCGGTGCGCAAGTGGGTGTTCAAGATGCCGCACACCGAGCCGATGTCCTGCGGCAAGATATTCGAAGACCTGAAGAAGCGGAACCTGACCTCGATCGCGATGATTTCCGGCACCGACGGCTGGGGCAAGGCGATGCGGGCCGAATGCATCGCCATGGCGCCCAAGGAAGGCGTCAAGGTCGTCAAGGACGAGATTTATGGCGCCGCTGACAGCGATATGACGCCGCAGCTCACCAACATCAAGAATACTCCCGGCGTGCAGGCGGTCATCAATTGCGGTTTTGGCCAGGGCCCCGCGATCGTCACCCGCAACTATCGGCAGGTCGGTCTTTCGGTGCCGCTCTACCAAAGCCACGGCGTGTCTTCCAAGAGCTTCATCAATCTTGCAGGGCCGGCCGCGAATGGCATTCGCCTGCCTGCCGCTGCGCTTTTGGTCGCGGACCAATTGCCGGACAACGATCCGCTGAAAAAGCCGGCTCTGGAATACAAGGCGAAGTTCGAGAAGGAAACCGGTCAGCCGGTCTCGACCTTCGGTGGACATGCGCGCGATGCGTTGATCATGCTGGTCGAGGCAATGAAGCGCGCAGGTTCGGCCGACAAGGCCAAGGTGCGCGACGAGATCGAGAAGACGCGCAACTTTGTCGGCACCGGCGGCGTCATCAATATGTCGCCCACGGACCATCTCGGCCTCGACCTCTCGTCATTTCGCATGATCGAGATCAAGGATGGGGATTGGGCGCTGGTGAAGTGATCGCGCTTCCGGACCAGCGATTGCGCTAACAACCGCAGGTGCCGATTCCGCAGATAGCGTGCGGACCGGCACCTGCCCTAATATGACTGGGCGATCGGCTGATGAAGCGGCCGCCCGGATTGAGGTTTGGGGACGGGCTTGGCTGAATTCCTTCAATTCGCGTTCTCGGGGCTGACCGTGGGAGCCATCTACGCCCTCGTCGCCCTGGGCTTTACGCTGATCTACAACGCATCCGACGTCGCCAATTTCGCGCAGGGCGAATTCGTCATGCTGGGTGGCATGGTGACGGTATTCGCCATGACGGCCGGCGTGCCGATGGTCTTTGCCGCCATGCTGGCCGTCGCGATCGCGGGATTGGTAGGCCTGCTGCTGCACCGCCTGGCGATTGAGCCGGCACATAGCGCCTCGCCGGTGACCTTGATCATCATCACAATCGGCGCCTCGATTCTTTTGCGCGGCATCGCTGCGACTATCTTCGGCAAGGATTTTCACAGCCTGCCGCCCTTCTTCGGCAGCGAGCCTTTCGTGGTGGGCGGCGCCACATTGCTTCCACAGAGTTTGGTGGTGCTGCTCGGTGTGGGATTGATCTTGCTTTTGCTGTGGCTGTTCATGAGGCGCACGCTGACCGGCAAGTCCATGATGGCGACGGCGGCCAATCGCGTGGCGGCGCAATTGACCGGCATCAACACCTCCGCCGTGATCGGGATCGCCTTCATCATATCGGCAGCGATCGGCGCAATTGGCGGGATTCTGGTGACGCCTATCACGCTGACCAGTTCCGATATCGGCACCATGCTGGCGCTCAAGGGCTTTGCCGCCGCCGTGCTCGGCGGCATGGGCAATCCGGTCGGCGCCGTGGTCGGCGGCCTGCTGCTCGGTCTGCTCGAGCAGTTCTCCGCCGGCTACGTCTCATCGCAATACAAGGACGCCGTTGCCTTCATCGTTATTCTCCTGGTGCTGTTCACAATGCCGCAAGGATTGTTCGGCGCCAGAAAGGTCGAGCGGGTGTGATGTGCGGCGGTTCATCAACAATCCTTTCCTGCTCGTGATTGCTGTCGGCATCGTTGTGGCAGTGCTGCCGCTGTTGCTGCCCTCCAGCTTCTACTTGCGCGTGATCGCCCTGGTTTACATCAACGCGCTGGCGGTTCTGGGGCTCAATCTGCTGATGGGGTTTGCCGGCCAGGTAAGTCTCGGTCATGCCGGCTTTTTTGGTATCGGCGCCTATGCCGTGGCGCTTGGGCCGACATATCTCGGCATGCCGGGCTGGGCATCGCTGATCGGCGGCTCCGTGTTCTCGGCACTGCTCGCGTTTGTGGTCGGGCGGCCGATCCTGCGTCTCAGCGGCTATTATCTCGCGATCGCCACTCTCGGCATGGGCGTGCTGATCTCCATGGTCGTGTCCAATGAATTGAATATCACCGGCGGTCCGAACGGCATGGAAGTGCCGCGCCTGGTTCTGTTCGGCTGGCGCGTGGTCGGACCGCTCACTTGGTACTGGATTTCCGGCGTGACCCTGGTGATCGGCGTCCTGGTCGTGGTCAATCTGATGGAAAGCCCGACCGGGCGCGCGCTCAGAGCCATCCATGACAGCGAGACCGCCGCGCGCGTGCTCGGCGTGGACGTCGCGCGCTACAAGCTGCTTGCCTTCGTGATTTCGGCCGTCTTCGCTTCCATTGCCGGCAGTTATCTGGTCCTGCTGGACGGCTTCGTTGCCCCTACCACGACAAGCTTTCTGCTCTCGATCGAGTTCGTCGTTATGGCGGTTCTCGGCGGGCTTGGCTCGATACTCGGAAGCATCGTGGGCGCGGCAATTCTGGTCATCCTTCCGCAATTCCTGACCGTGTTCCACGATTACGAGCATATCGTGCTCGGCGCGATCATCATCGTGTTCCTGATATTCCTGCCGGCCGGCATCGTGCCTGCCATGGCGTCTTTCGTTCGACGAGGGTCCGCGTGAGCATTCTGACCGTCGAAAATCTCAGGATCGTGTTTGGCGGCGTAGTTGCGATCGACGGCGTCAGCTTCTCGGTCCATCCGAACGAGATTTTTGCCCTGATCGGTCCCAATGGCGCCGGCAAGACCACGTTGTTCAACATGGTCAGCGGGCTCTATGTGCCGGACAGCGGTCGCATCGTTCTGGACGGCGAGGACGTGACCAATCTTGCGCCGCAGGAACTCGCGCGCCGCGGAATGTCGCGCACCTTTCAGAATCTTCAGGTCTTCTTCCGCATGACGGCTGTCGAGAACGTGATGGTCGGGCGTCACTTGCATGAGAAGCGCAACATATTGTCCCACGTCCTCACGTTGCCGTCGGTGCATGCGCAAAATCGGGCCACCCGCGCCGAAGCCAAGCGGCTGCTCGAATTGGTTGGGCTTGCCGGTGTCGGCGACAAGCCGGCCAGCAGCCTGCCTTACGGCATGCTGAAGCGTCTGGAAATTGCGCGTGCGCTGGCGACGGAGCCGAAAGTCCTGTTGCTGGACGAGCCGGCAGCGGGCTGCAATCCGACAGAGACGGAAGAGATCGACGCGGTGATCAAGGCGATCGCCGCGCAAGGCGTTACGGTCGTGCTGGTCGAGCATGACATGCGTCTTGTCATGCGGATTTCCAACCGAATTCACGTTCTTGACCGCGGGCATACCTTGGCCGAAGGAAGCGCAGAAGAAGTGCGTACCAACCCGGCCGTGATCGCCGCTTATCTGGGTGGATTGGGCGAGCGGGAGGCGGCACATGCTCGCCATTGACAACCTCGCAAGCCGGTACGGGCGGATCGAGGTGTTGCATGGCATCTCGATCAATGTGCGGAAGGGCGAAATTGTCACGCTGGTCGGATCCAACGGCGCCGGCAAGAGCACCTTGATGCGGGCGATCTCCGGGGTGCAGCCGATTGCCACCGGCAGCATACGTTTTGATGACAGGGTGATCGACAGCTTGCGCCCTCACCAACGCGTCGCGCAAGGCATCGCCCAGGTCCCGGAGGGCCGTCAGGTTTTCGAGCCGCTCACAGTCGAGGAAAATCTGCAACTGGGTGCGCTCGTTCGCCGCGACGATAAGATCAACGCCGATCTCGACGAGATATACGCAATGTTCCCGGTGCTCGCCGAACGCCGGACGAATGTGGCGGGCACTTTGTCCGGCGGGCAACAGCAGATGCTGGCGATCGGTCGAGCGTTGATGGCGCGGCCCAAGCTCTTGCTGCTCGATGAGCCGTCCATGGGTCTTGCGCCGGTGCTGGTCGAGCAGATCTTTACCACCATCGGCAGTCTCAAAGCGCGTGGCATCACTGTCCTGCTGGTCGAGCAGAATGCCAATCTGGCGCTTGCCATTGCCGACCGCGGCTATGTGATCGAGACCGGCCGCATCGTGATGAGCGGCCCCGGCAAGGAACTGCTCAATGACCAGCGGATCCGCAGCGCCTATCTCGGCGTCTAGTACGGACCTTGGCTGGCCGGCGGGAGTTAGGAGGAAAAGATCGTGCGAACGTTAGCTGAATTGATCCGTTGGCGTGGCCAGCGCCATCCGGACCTCGACGCGATCTGGTACGAGGGCAAGACCACCACTTACGGCGAACTTGACCGTTCCAGTTCGGAGCTCGCGGGCGGCCTTGCCCATCAGCTTGGCCTTCAGCCGGGCGACCGGGTCGCGATTCTCGACAAGAACTGCCCGGAATATCTCGAACTGGTGTTTGCGCTCGACAAGGCGGGTGTGGTTGCCGCGCCGCTGAACTGGCGGCTGACGCCGCGCGAGGTCAAGGCAATCGTCGATGACATCAAGCCGGCCTTGCTGGTCGCAGGCGAGGAGTTCAAGCAGCACGGCCTTGCTTTCGGCATCCGAACGATGACCTACGCGGAGCTGCCGCGCGGCGGTGGCGATCCTCACCGCGATGTCGACGGCGCCGTCAGCACCCAGTTCTGCACGTCCGGCACCACGGGTTTGCCGAAAGGCGCGATGCTGACCGGTGGCAATCTGCTCAATACCGGGCTCTGCCTCGCCATCGAGATGCCCGAAATGCGCGAGGGCGGCAGATCGTTGGTCTGCATGCCGATGTTCCATACCGGCGGCACCGGCTGGGCGGTCTGGAGCATGCAGGAAGGAATGACCCTCGTCGTGGTGCGTGAAATCGATCCGTCCAGGCTGCTCGATGTCATCGTCGAGCAAAAGATCGAGACCGCGTTGCTGGTGCCGGCCGTGATGCTGTTTCTCACCGAGCTGCCGCAGGCGCGCAGCGCCGATTTTTCCTCCCTCAAGCACATCACTTACGGCACCGCGCCGATCGCGCCCGATCTGCTCAAGCGCTGCATCGAAATCTTCAAATGCAGGCTCAACCAGATCTACGGGCTGACCGAGACGTCGGGACCTTTCTCTTCGCTGCCGTTCGAGCACCATGAAGGGGAAAAGCTTTTGTCCTGCGGGCGGCCGATGTTCGGCGGGCGCGCCAAGGTCTTCGACAGCGACGGCAAGGAACTGTCGACCGGAGAGATCGGCGAGATCTGCTATCAGGGCGAAAGTCTGATGGCGGGATATTGGGGGCGGCCCGAAGCCACCGCCGAAGCGATCCGCAACGGCTGGTTTCGTTCCGGCGACGCCGGCTATATCGACGAGAACGGCTTCATCTTCGTCAAGGACCGCATCAAGGACATGATCGTGTCCGGCAGCGAGAATGTTTATCCTGCCGAGATCGAAGCCGTGCTGGGCGGTCACCCCGACATCGTCGAATGCGCGGTGATCGGCATTCCCGACCCGAAATGGGGAGAGACCGTCAAGGCGGTGGTCGTCAGGCGCGCGGGCAGCCCGCTCACCGAGGCAGCCTTGATCGAATGGATGCGCGACAAGGTCGCCGGTTACAAGCGGCCGCGCTCCGTCGATTTCATCGACAAGCTGCCGCGCAATGCCAGCGGCAAGTTGCTCAAGCGTACGCTGCGCGAGCCTTATTGGCAGGGCCTGCAGCGGCAAGTGAATTGAGCGGGCAGGGCGGCGGTCTCAGCCGCGGTGTCCGGCTTTTCGTGGAGTACGCCCCGCACTTGCCTTGCCGCGTTGCCGCGCCGTCGAGCTGGTAGCGCGTTTGCGCGGTTCGGCAAGAAGGCCGGCAAAAATGATGTCGAGCTGATGTTTGACGTAAAAGTCCAGATCGCCGAGCGTGCGCACCTCGCGGGTGTGCAGGGCAATCATGTGGGCAATCAACATGATGTCGAGCGCGGCGAGCCGCGCCGGCACCGGGTGAAAGACGCCGGCCTCGATTCCCTTGGTAATGATGCTCTCGAAATAATTTATCACGCTCGACACCGTCCCGATCACGTTGGTCCGTGTGTTGGGCGGCATGAAGCCGACCTCGCGATAGAGCAGGCGGATCGGCCGGCGGAAGCGGCTGGCAATCTGGCAATAGCCGGCGAATCCGATCTCCAGAGAGCGCCTGGGCGAATCGGGATCGAGCTCGACATTCGCCAGCCGCTGCGCAATGGCGCTCATCAGATCCTGCGCGACCAGATACAGGATGTCGTCCTTCGACGAGACATACATGTAAAGGCTCGCCACGTTGAAGGAGCAGGCGCGCGCGATGTCGCGGATGGACGTGTTGTGAAAGCCACGCTCGAGAAACATCTTGGTCGCCACCTCGATCAGCTCGGTGCGGCGATGCGCGACGCGTTCCGGGTTCTTGATCGTGGTGGGGATGTGCGATCCCGCGACCCGGCTCGTTGTCTGCGATTTGCGAGTGACCGGCTTCTTCGATGGCATGGCAATCGTTCGTTTGGGACGCAACGCCCCGGGCCGGCAGAGTCGAGTTGCGGGGCGTCGCACCCGGCAACTCCTCACCGCAGCTTCAATAAATCAAAATTCTCCTGAAATCAATGTCTTAGCTCCGGTGCAGCCCCGGAGGCCGGGATTGACAGCAAGCCATCGAACTTAGTAAAATAGAACAATGTTATACCAGAAACGGATCGAGCGACCGGCCTGCTTCGCAAGCTGCCGGCATGCAGGTTCCCGATCCACGAACTTACCCTCGCCGCGCGGCGAAGGACGGGATTGAGTCAGGGCGGAAATTATCCAAGCCCGGTCGTTGAAGGTTGGCGCGCTCCGGGCCGCGCTTACCGAAGCAAGAAATCAACGCGAAGGCTTCGGGCTGGAGAGCAGAATGGTTCAGATCAATTACCGCGCGGAAGTCATTCCGGAGAAATGCACGGGTTGCGTCGATTGCGTGTTTGTATGCCCCACGCTCGCCATCAAGATGGAGAGCCGCAAGGCGGTCGTCGACGAGTCGAAATGCGTCGCCTGCCAGAATTGCATCGGCATTTGCAACGACGATGCCATCGTCAAGCTTGAGCGGCCCGAGCCGGTCGAACGCGAAGTCGATTACACGACCGTCAATCAGGACAGGATTCTGGAAATCTGCCGCCGCGCCAATATCCACCCGATGCAGTGGCTCTGCCTGTGCACGTCCACGCGTGCGCGCGAAGGCGCCGCCGCGATCATTCAGGGCGCGAAAACGGCGGAAGACATGGCGCTGCTGACCGGCACGCGTTCGGGCTGCACGGTTTATTGTGCCATGATGTCGATGCGGCTGCTCAAGGCTGCCGGCATCAACCTGCCGCCGTCGCATAAGTGGCATCTGTTCGATACCACGCAATCGATCTGGGACGTTCCCAAGGACGTCGTCGAAAAATATTCGGATTACTTTCTCGAGGAAGACAAGGAAGTCTTTCGCAAGTTCTGATCGGGTTCTGCTGCGGAAGGAACAGAGACATGTCCACGCTTGAAATCGCCTCACTCCCGAAAGCAAGGCCGAGCTACATTCGCAAGTCGATGTATGGACCGGCCACCGAGACCGGCCTGCCGGCGATGCGTGCCGCCGATCTGCCCGGAATGGTCGCGCTGCCGGTGCAGGCGCTGTTCCCGGATATTCCGAAGGCGATCTATGTCGAGGGCGACGACCTGGCGCCGATCCGCAAGGCGACAGCCGAGGCGCTCGCCAATGTCAACATGGACAAGATCAAGCCCAACAGCTCGGTCAACATCCTGACGTCGCAATACGGCTTCATGATTATGGGCGGCTTCGCGTACCGGGAAATGGTCCGCACCATCAAGGAGATCGTCGAGCAGCGGACCGGCTGCAAGAACATCCGCCTGCGTGTCGCGACGGGCTTTCGCCTCAAGGAGCCCGAGGAAGTCATCAAGCATTACGAACTCGACAAGATGTTCGACGGCAAGGCGACGCCGGCGCTCTATATCGACCGGGCGGTTGCGATCGAGACGCCGATCGGCAAGCTGATGGGCATCCACCAGATCTACAACGCGGATTTCATCATCCACGTGCATCATGGCGAACTGCGCGAACTCGACATGCATCGCATGATCAGCCGCACCATGAAGCCGTTCTCGATGTCCTATGCTCGCTTCGAGACGCGCTCGGTCCACCACATGAATTTCGGGCCGCGCAGCAGCAACCTGATCCCGCGATTGATTTTCGAATCTCCGTTCGTGCAGGAGAAGTTCACGTTCGGCGTTTTCATGGCGGCCTCGCCGCAAGGCGTGGTCGGAGTCGAGGCCGGCAACGATCTGATGCCGATCGATCGCCGGCTGATGCTGCTGGCCTTCAAGTCCTACGGCAAGATCCGCGAGCTTTATAACGAGATCAAGGATTGCATCTGCGTCATGGATGGCACCGGCGAGCCGCGCTACATGGTCGGTGGCGGCACGACATTCGGCAATCTGACCGAAGCCGAACTCGATCTGTTCGACCTCGATACCGTGCCGATCAGTCTCGGTTTCGGCCTCTATCAGCCGCCGCCGACGCAGCCGAAACTGAAGGCGGTCAATCCGGCGATCAAGGCGCTGGTGATGAACCATTTCTGGACCGGCGTGCCGCAGATGGAGCTCGCGACCGCCTGTCCCATGATTCTGGTCGGCGACGAGATGTTCAAGCTGGTCAAGGAGGACTGCATGAACATCCAGATGTCGAAGCATGTGGTAACCGCCGAAAGTCTGCCGGCTGCGATAAAATTCGCCAAGCGGATCGCGCAGACCGACAAGGTCATTGCGTTTGACGGCGCTTATGGCGCCATTACCTGCAGCGAGGCGCTGGCCGAGCACCTCATCAAGCGCGCCCCTATCGCCCATCAGCGCGTTGAGGAGGAGCTGATGCCGAAATGGCTGCGCCAGCGCGGATTTGATCCGTCCGAGGCGCTGTAGCGTCCTCATCGCTAAAACAACAGGCGAGGGCCAAATGGTCGATTACGACTTGCTGGGCAAGACCGAGCTGAGCATCCACGGGATCGTTCTGCAGAACGCCGATCTTGGCGGCATCGCGGATGTCGTTGCCAAAGTCCTCAGCTTAAATCGCAGCGATGTGCTCGTGACCGACGTGCGCGGCGAGTATCTCGTGCTCGATATCCTGCAGAAGGGTCTCGATGCCGGCAAGATCGTCGGCCGGGAAAAGGACCTGCTGGCCGCGGTTTCGGGCCTGCCCGGTGTGTCGCTGCGGCCGGATGCGCGGACCGAATCGCGTGGGTTGCTGAGCTGGGTCGCGGCCGACCCTGCCGTCGCGCAGGAAGGCCTCGATGATGCCGCCGGTATGGCAGGCGATCTGCAGGAGCGGCTCGGCCGCCTGGTTGCCATTTTCGCGACCGGAACCGAGATCAATAACGGGCAGGTCAAGGACACCAACAGTCCCGCGATCCGCGAGCGTCTCGAGAGTAATGGCTACGCGGTCAGTCTCGGCGGCACGCTCCGCGACGACGAACACTTCATCGCCGGACGGATTCGCGAGCGCGCGGAAGAGGGCTTCAGCCTTATCGTCACAACCGGCGGCGTCGGCGCCGAGGTCAAGGACAAGACCATCGAGGCGCTGCTGCTGCTCGATCCGGACGCCGCGACCCCGACGATCGTGAAATACGAACTGGGCGTCGGCCGCCATGTGCACAAGAATGCGGTGCGAATCGGGGTTGCCAGGGTGCTCGACGCGACCGTCGTCGCTTTGCCCGGTCCGACCGACGAAGTGCTGATTGGACTCGGTGCCTTGCTGAAGGCGCTCGCGGAGTCCGAACGCAACAAGATGGCGCTTGCGGAACGAATCGCTGCGGTGCTGCGTGCTCGCCTGCAGGAAAAAGTGCATGCCCATCACTGAAATTCCAGTGGCGCCGGACACGAGATTGTCCCCGCAGCGAGAAGCCCGGCCGAACGCCGCGCGCGAACTCGATGGCCGGCTGCTCGACGTTCTGAAGCAATACGACGATCTTGCCATCGCAGTGAGCGGCGGCATCGACAGCATGACGCTCGCCTTTGTCGCTCACCGGTTCCTGGACAGGCAGCCGATGATGGTGCACGCGGTCTCGCCGGCGGTGCCTGTGGAAGCCACCTTGCGCATCCGGAACTATGCGGCGCGCGAAGGCTGGCGATTTTCGCTGGTCGATGCGGGCGAATTCGCCGACCCGTCCTATCGTGCCAACCCGGTCGACCGCTGCTATTTCTGCAAATCGAATCTCTATGACCGTATTCGCGGCCTGTCCTATGGCGTCATCGCCTCGGGCACCAATCTCGACGATCTTGGCGATTTCCGCCCTGGTCTGAAAGCTGCGGAGGAGCGGCGTGTCGTTCATCCGTTTGTTGAAGCCCGCATCGGCAAGGCGGACATCCGGCAACTGGCGCGCTGGCATGCGCTTACGGATATTGCCGAGCTTCCCGCGCAGCCATGTCTGGCGAGCCGGGTCGAGACCGGCATTCGCATCGAGGCAAACGATCTTGCATTCATCGATGCCGCCGAGCGGCACATCCGCGAACATGTCTCCGCGCTGGCGAATGTGCGCTGCCGCCTGACCCGGCTGGGCGTCGTGCTGGAGATCGGCGGACACGGCGACCGCGATTTTGCCCAGCTCGCGGAACTCGCCACATCCTTCTGCAAGCAGGCCGGGCGGCAATTCGCCGGCGTCAGGCCCTATCGTCAGGGGTCGGCATTCATCAGGACAACCGGCCAATCCGATGACCTCGCCACACGGAATTAGCCGCGACGTTCTGTTCGATTTCGACCGGAGCATGCGGATCGGCATGCCGGAATCCGTATTCTGTCAGGGCAAGCCGGTCGACAGCCTGATTGCGTTGCTGCGGAAATTCGCGTGCGGGAACGGCCATCCGGTTCTGTTCACGCGCCTGACGTCGGAGGTTTTCAGTTCCCTGCCGCAGGATGTCCAGGACGGCGTGGACTATCACGCCCATTCCCGCACCGCCTGGGGCGACACGCTGCCCCGGCGCGACAGCGGCGGCCGTGTTGCGATCGTGTCCGCGGGCACATCGGATGGCGCGGTGGCCTGGGAGGCGGCGCGGACGCTCACCTATCTCGGGATCGGGCATCGCATGTTCGAAGATTGTGGCGTCGCCGGGCTATGGCGGCTGACCGAGCGGCTCCCCGAGATCAACGAGCACGACGTCGTCATCGCCGTGGCCGGCATGGATGCCGCGCTCGCCTCCGTTCTGGGCGGGCTCACGGCGAAGCCGTTGCTCGCGGTGCCGACCTCGGTCGGATATGGGGTCGTCAACAAAGGCGAGAGCGCCTTGAACAGCATGCTGGTCAGCTGTGCGCCGGGTGTCAGCGTGTTCAATGTCGACAATGGCTACGGTGCAGCCTGTGCGGCCGCCAGAAATCGTGGGTCTTATATGTCGCTGAGTCGAAGGCCACGGAACAGGTCTGCGTCGCGCGCGCCCGCAATTCGCGCGTTGCCCCGGCGTCGTCCGCGCGCGCACAGGCACGGGCACGATGACCATCATCATGACCACGATCATCATCACGATCATGGCCACGACCATCAACATCATCATCACCACCACACCGGCGACCGTCACGAATCCAGCGACGAACTCATTCGCTCCACGAAGCGCGGTGATATTGTCGTCATTCGTCCATCCAGCGGGCTGTCCGGCGACATGATGCTGGCCGGGCTCGCGCGCATGGCCGGCGTGGATTCAAAAGAATTGGGCGTGATCGCCGGCTTGGTTGGCCTGCCGCAGGATTGCGTGTCGCTCGAGCGACGCGTGGTCAACGATGTGTCCGGCTGGGGTTGCCGCGTTTCATTGCCGGATACAACGTCCCACCGCAGCTGGGCGGATATCCGCAATATCATCGCTGGCAGCGGACTAGGCGCCGAGGCGAAGAATCTTGCGGAACGCGCCTTCAGTCTGCTCGCCCAGGCCGAAGGCAAGGTCCATGGCATTCCGGCCGAGCAGGTGCATTTTCACGAAGTCGGCGCGTTGGACAGCATTCTCGATATCTGCCTCTGCGCCGAGCTTTTCGCACGGCTTTCGCCCGCGCAGTTCGTTTGCGGGCCGTTGCCGCTCTGCGACGGCATCATAAAGTGCGACCACGGGCTGCTGCCGGCTCCCGCGCCTGCCGTTTTCGAGCTTTTGCAGGGCGTGCCGGTGCGGGGCATCCCATCGGAAGGGGAGACCATCACGCCGACGGCGATCGCGCTATTGAAAGGCCTCGGCGCGCAATTCGGCGCCTGGCCCGAGATGACGATAGAACTCACTGCTCTCGTTTATGGCGGTCGAGTGCTCCCCGGTGTCGCCAATGGCGCGCTTTTCGCTTTGGGGACGATCGCCAGTGCTGAATCCGGCCACCAGAATTTATGAATACACGGTCCGGTGCGCTTCATCGTTCGTTGCACGACATTCCGGTGGATTGAGACGCCGGGGCGCTTCGACATTTTTTTCCCGCATCGTTCGCACCAAGGAGACCTTATGCGCCGGCTTGTGATTGCTACCGTCATTTTCCTGTCGTTCACGGCCAGCGCAACGGCCGAGACTCCGCAGGAATGGACCTCCCTCGGGGCGCGTGTGCATGGCGGTTATGGCGCGTTCATCCCGGTGGGCATCAGGATCGGGCTCGATGCGGTGGAGAAGCTGAAGGCCGGTCCGCGCGAGCTGTCGGTTCTCTATTTCGACAATCCCAAGGCGCCCTGCGCGTGCTTCGCCGACGGGATCATGATCGCGACCACGGCCTCGCCCGGCCAGCGCAGCCTTGTCATGGCACCGGATCAGGCGCCGGACTCCGCCGCCGCTGTCATCTTGATCCGTCCGCGCAAGGGCGGGCCGGGCCTGAAATACACCATTCCGATGGCGGCGCTCCCGAAATTGGCCGAGATCAACAAGCAACAAAAGGATCCGGTGGTCAGGCATGACGCCGTAATGAAGATGGACGGGCTGTTCGAGGTTGTCGCGGCGGAATGAGGGACAAGCCCTTTCCTCTGGATCGACGATTCCAGGTCCGCGCCGGTCGAACGCATAGAAATTTCATCCTGCCGTCTGAGCCCGTTCCCTCACCGAGCAGGATATAGGCGGCCCGGCCGCTTCTGCAGCATGAAGGCGAAATCTGCCATTCCGACGCCATGAATCGCGTCCGCCCCCTTATTGACCGTATACTGAAAGACAGTATACTGACAAAAAAAATCGCAAGTCTTCGCTCGAACCAGAGCAGGGTAGGAAACGGAGAGGAAGATGGCATCTGCACGCAAATCCGGTCCATCCGCGATCGTCGCCGGCGGCGGCATCGGCGGTCTCGCCGCAGCGCTCGGGCTCGCCAACAAGGGCTGTCGCGTCACCGTGCTGGAACAGGCCGACACCTTCGGCGAGATCGGCGCCGGCATCCAGATCGGACCCAACGCCTTCCACGCCATGGACTATCTCGGCATCGGCGATGTCGGCCGCGCCCGCGCGGTCTATATCGATGCGCTGGTGATGATGGACGGCCTGAGCGGCGAGCAGATCCTGCGTGCGCCGGTCGACGAGCCGTTCCGCAAATTCATGGGCAACCCTTACGCCGTGATCCATCGCGCCGATCTGCATGGCGCCTTCCTCGATGCCTGCCGCGCGAACCGGAATGTGACGCTGGTCAACAAGGAGCGCGTCGTCTCCTACGAGAATACGCCGAACGGCGTGCGCGTGCACACCCATGCCGGCACCGATCTATGAAGCCGATGCGCTGATCGGCGCCGACGGCATCCGTTCCAAGATCCGCGAGCAATTCACCGGCGGCGATCCGCTGAGGGTGTCCGGCCATGTCGCCTATCGCGCGGTGCTGCAAGCTCGACGAGATGCCGGAAGATCTGCGCTGGAATGCGGCGACGATCTGGGTCGGGCCGAAATGCCACATTGTCCATTATCCGCTGCAGGGCTGGAAGACGTTCAATCTGGTCGCGACCTTCGTCACCGATCTCGAGAATGTCGGCAGCAACGAGCCCGGCAAGCGCGAAGAGGTGCTCGCGAAGATTCGACCATGTCGTGCCGAAGATCCGCAAGATCCTCGAAGTGCCGACCGAATGGCGGCGCTGGGTACTGGGCGATCGCGATCCGATACCGAGCTGGGTCGACGGCAACGTCGCCCTGCTGGGCGATGCCGCGCATCCGACCTATCAATATTTCGCGCAAGGCGCCTGCATGGCGATGGAAGATGCCGTGTGCCTGTCCGACAAGTTCGAGAAAAGCGGCGGCGACTTCCAATCGCAGCCTTCAAGGCCTACGAGACCGATCGCATTCCGCGCGCCTATCGCGTCGTGCTGTCGTCGCGCGAACTCGGTCGCGTCTTCCATGTCGACGGTGTCGAGCGGCTGGTGCGCAATGCCTGGCTGCGCGACAAGACGCCGGAAGAATTCAATCACAGCCTGCGCTGGCTCTATGGCGGCAACGGACTGGTCGGGGTGAAGGCGCAGTCGGCCGCTGCCGAACGCGCAGCATGAATTGGCGGAAAAGAGAGAGGAGACAAAAATGACTGCCCTTGGAACGCTGTCCGAACTTCCTTCCGCCTATATCGACGGCCTTGCCGCGAAGAATCTCGTCCCGCTCTGGCCGAGCCTGCGCAAGGCGCTGCCGCACGACAAGCCTTATCGCCGCACGCAGCCGGTGCTGTGGCGCTATCAGGATGTGCGTCCGATGCTGCTGCAAGCCGGCGAACTCACGCCGATCGAGAAGGCCGAGCGGCGCGTGCTGGTGCTGGCCAATCCGGGGCTTGGGCTCGAAAACATGCAGGCGACGCCCTCGATCTATATCGGGCTGCAACTGATCCTGCCGCGCGAGACCGCGCCCAATCACCGGCATTCGCCGAGCGCCGTCCGTTTCGTCGTGGAAGGCGAGGGCGGCTACACCATCGTCGACGGCGAGAAGCTTCCGATGGAGCGCGGCGACCTGATCCTGACGCCGTCGCTGCACTGGCACGAGCATCGCCATGAAGGCAACGTGCCGGTGATCTGGCTCGATGCGCTCGATCTGCCGACGGTGTTCGCGCAGGAAGCTTCCTATGCGATCGAGGGTCCTTCGCAGAATGTCCGCAACCAGCCCGATCAGTCGCAGACGCATTACCGGCGCTCCGGCCTGTTGCCTTATCGTTCGCTGAGCGGACCGCGTGCCAACTATCCGCTGCTGCGTTTTCCGTGGAAGGAAGTTCGCGAGGCCCTGCAGGCGATGGCCACCGTGACGCCGGCCGGCGAGATGGTGCATCTCGCTTATGTGAATCCGGAAACCGGCGCCGAATGCCTGCCGGTGCTCGGCTTCTCCGCCATCATGTTGCGTCCGGGCGAGACCGCGAAGCCGCCTCGGCGTTCGGCTTCCGCCGTGCTGCATGTGGTGGAAGGCGATGTCGAGGCGCAGATCGACGGCGTGTCCCTGAAGGCCACCGCCTGCGACACGTTCGCGGTTCCGACCCATGCGAAGGTTGAGATCCGGAACGCCTCGTCGCAGAAGCCGGCCTTCCTGTTCCAGGTCGACGACGCGCCGATGCAGCGCAAGCTGGGCTTCTACGAGGTATTTAACTGAATCTGTGCGGCCGAGCATTTCGGCCGGCGCGGTTTCTTGATCTTGCCGGCTGTTCTGATACCAACGCTCGAAAGCCGGAATGGCCAACAGGATGAATGCATCGATGCTGCTTCAGGACTTGCAGTCGAAGCCGGGTCATCTGATCCGGCGGGCGCAGCAGATCGCGGTTGCGATTTTCATTGAAGAATGCATGCAGCATGATCTGACGCCGGTGCAGTATGCCGCACTGGTTGCGATCCGCGAACATCCGGGCATCGACGCGACGCGCCTGTCGGCGCTGATTGCCTTCGACCGCTCCACGCTCGGCAATGTGCTGGAGCGGCTGGAAGCGCGCGGCCTCATAGCGCGCTATTCCGCTCCCGAAGACAAGCGCATCAAGCTCCTGAAGCTCTCTCCGCAAGGTCGGACATTGGTCAAGCGCGCCGAGAGCGCAGTGGAACGCACGCAAGACCGCATTCTGGCGCCGCTGCAGCCGCAGGACCGGAAAACGCTCCTGAAATTGCTCGGCCAGCTGGTCGAACTCAACAATGATGCCTCACGGGTGCCCCAGCGTCTTGCCGGTTGAGCGTTTGCGTTTGCGTTCGCACGGACTTTTCAAGGTCATCCATCGATGAGTGGGGTCGGGTGGGCATAACGGATCAGCGCCGGGCGATCCTCTATCACCACGCCACGACTGACGGTCCGGATGCCGTGTTTCTTCAGAAGCGAGAAGCTGCGTGACAGGTTCTCCGGCGTCATGCCGAGCAATGAGGCGAGCGTGCGCTTGTCGTAAATGAGCGACACGTTTCCATTGCCGCCCTGCTGCGCATCGGCCTTGAGGATCCAGTTCGCCAACCTCTCGCCGCTCGTACGCTGCTTCTCGTTCTTCAGCGCGCGCACGATGCTCCGATAGCGGCTGGCAAGTTCGTTCACCACAGCACGGGCGAAGGCGGTATCCCGGCCGAAAGCATCGCGCAGGGCTTCCGCCGGAATCATGAGGATGCGCGCGGCGGTCAATGTGCGCGCCGACTTCAGATAGGGCTCGTCACGCAGCACAGCCGCGAGAATGAATGTAGAAAGCGGGCCCAGGATATCGAGCGTCGTTTCCCGTCGGTTATGTTGAGCGAACAATTCGACGCTGCCTTCGATCACGACGTGGAGGAAATCCGGCAGCGCGCCCTCGTGAATAAGCTCGACGCGGGCCGGGAAGCGCTGCAGCAACGCCGCCTCCGTCAGCTTGTCGAAATTGTCCTGCTCGATTCCGTGAAACAGGGGCAAGCTGCGGACCAGTTCAAATTCAGCGAAACGCATGGCCGAGCACCCCCTCAAGCGACGGGTTGAAATCATTTGCGAATTTTGAATTTATTACAATTATCAATACGTTGCTTGATAAATTTTGATTTTGGGCTTGTCAAACGTCAATTCTTTTTTGTTTTCAATGACTTGAGGTTTCGCAAGGCGGTGTCAGTCTGTCGCTGATGTCTTGCACCCAATTCGATCCGCAAACGCGTCAGGGGCAATCATGCAAGCCAAAGTAGAAGCAAATCCTGAGGGCCAAGGCACCGCACTCTGGATGTCGACCATCGCCTTCACCGTCTGCTTTGCGGTCTGGACGATCTTTTCCATCATCGGCATCCAGATCAAAAAGGATCTCGGACTGAACGAGACTCAGTTCGGCCTGCTGGTTGGCACGCCGATCCTGACCGGCTCGCTGATCCGCATCTTTCTCGGAATCTGGACCGATCAATATGGCGGCCGTCTCGTCTATACGGTGACGATGCTGGCAGCCGCGGTCGCGACCTACCTGCTCACCTATGCGACCACCTATCCGCAGATGCTGGTTGCAGCGCTTGGCGTCGGCATCGCGGGCGGCTCGTTCGCGGTCGGTATCGCCTATGTATCGCGCTGGTATCCGGTATCGAAGCAAGGCACCGCGCTCGGCATTTTCGGCGCCGGCAATGTCGGCGCCGCGGTCACCAAGTTTATCGCGCCGTTCGTGCTGGTCGCCTATGGCTGGCACACCGTGGCGCAGATCTGGGCTGCCGGCATCGCGCTGATGGCGGTGATCTTCTGGTTCACCACCAAGGACGATCCCGATTCTGGTCGCGCGCCGCGCCAAGGGCGAAAAGCCGAGAGCGCCTGGCTTGAGCTCGAGCCGCTGAAGAACGTCCAGGTCTGGCGCTTCTCGCTCTATTATTTCTTCGTGTTCGGCGCCTTCGTCGCGCTCGCCCTGTGGCTGCCGCGCTATCTGATCGGCGTCTACGGCCTCGATATCACCGACGGCCGGCATGATCGGCGCGGCCTATTCGGTGCCGGCCTCGATCTTCCGCGCCTATGGCGGTCATCTCTCCGACAAATACGGCGCCCGCCGCATCATGTACTGGACGTTCTTCGTCTCGGTGCTGGTGCACTTTCATTCTCTCCTATCCGCCGACCCAATACACCATCAAGGGCATCACCGGCCCGATCTCCTTCCACATGGAAACCGGAGTCGGCACCTTCACGGTGCTGGTGTTCGTGCTCGGCTTCTTCATGAGCCTGGGCAAGGCCGCGGTCTACAAGCACATCCCGGTCTATTACCCGAACAATGTCGGCTCGGTCGGTGGTCTCGTCGGAATGATCGGCGGCCTCGGCGGCTTCGTGCTGCCGATCGCTTTCGGTGTGCTGAACGACCTGACCGGCATCTGGACCAGCTGCTTCATGCTGCTGTTCCTGCTGTCCGGCGTCGCGCTGTTGTGGATGCATCTTGCGATCCAGCGCATGGAACACGAGGCGCGCGAGCCGGAGTTGCGCAAGTTGCCGGAACTGCCGGAAATGGAGCCGATCCACGGCGCCGCAACATGACGGCAAGCTCGGACCGGCGATCATCGAAGACTGGCGTCCGGAGGACAAGACGTTCTGGGACGAGACCGGCCGTGCGATCGCGCGCCGCAATCTCTGGATTTCGATCCCGGCGCTGCTGCTCGCCTTCGCGGTCTGGATGGTGTGGTCGGTGGTCGTCGCCAAGCTGCCGGCGGTCGGCTTCAAGTTCACGACCGACCAGTTGTTCTGGCTCGCTGCCATGCCCGGTCTGTCGGGCGCGACGCTGCGCATCTTCTATTCCTTCATGCCGCCGATCTTCGGCGGCAGGCTTTGGACCTCGATTGCGACCTGGTCGCTGATGATCCCGGCGGTCGGTATCGGACTTGCCGTGCAGAATCCGGACACGCCCTACATCTTCTTCCTCGCGCTCTCGCTGCTATGCGGCTTCGGTGGCGGCAACTTCGCCTCCTCGATGGCCAATATCAGCTTCTTCTTCCCGAAATCGGAGAAGGGCAACGCGCTTGCGCTGAATGCGGGCTTGGGCAATCTCGGCGTCAGCGTCGTGCAATTCGTCATCCCGCTGGTGATTACCGCCGGCGTGTTCGGCTGGCTCGGCGGCGATCCGCAGACCGCGGCCGAAGCGAGCGGCGCCACCAAGTTGTGGCTGCAGAATGCCGGCTTCGTCTGGGTTCCGTTCATCGCATTGTCGGCGACGGCGGCGTGGTTCGGCATGAACGATATCGCCGCGATGAAGGCGTCGTTCGCCGACCAGGCGGTGATCTTCCAGCGCAAGCACAACTGGGTCATGTGCTGGCTCTATACCGGCACCTTCGGTTCCTTCATCGGCTATTCCGCGGGCTTTCCGCTGCTCGCCAAGACCCAGTTCCCGCAGGTCGATTCGCTTGAAACTTGTCTTCCTCGGCCCGTTGGTGGGTGCTATCTCGCGCTCGGCGACCGGCTGGCTGTCGGACAAGTATGGCGGCGCCGCGTGACCTTCTGGGTGTTCATCGCTGATGATCGCGGCGGTCGGCGGCGTGCTCTACTTCCTCGGCATCAAGGATCAGCCCTACGCCTTCACCGGCTTCTTTGCGATGTTCATGATCCTGTTCTTCGCCACCGGAGTCGGCAACGCGTCCACCTTCCAGATGATCCCCGCGATCATGCGTGCCGAAATGCCGCGGCTCGAGCCGAAACTCAACGCGACCGACCGTGTCCGTCAGGCGGACATGGAATCGGCCGCGATCATCGGCTTCACTTCCGCGGTCGCAGCCTACGGCGCGTTCTTCATCCCGAAGAGCTACGGCTCCTCGATCGCCATCACCGGCGGCCCGGAAATGGCGTTGTGGGGATTCATGGTCTTCTACGTCACCTGCGTTTTGGTGACGTGGTTCTACTACACGCGACGCGGCGGGTTGCTGCGTGACATCGAACGCGGCGGACCAAGATTCCTGCCGCCGCGCAGCCGGCGCAGTAAGGAAAGCATCATGAGCCATTTTCTTGACCGCCTGACCTTCTTCAAACGCGTCGTCGACGACTTCTCCGACGGTCACGGCATCGTGACCAACGAGGATCGCCGATGGGAGGACGGCTATCGCAAGCGCTGGCAGCACGACAAGATCGTCCGCTCCACGCACGGCGCGAATTGCACCGGCTCCTGCTCCTGGAAAATCTACGTCAAGGGCGGCATCGTCACCTGGGAGACGCAGCAGACCGACTATCCGCGCACGCGGCCCGATCTGCCGAATCATGAGCCGCGCGGCTGTTCGCGGGGCGCGAGCTATTCCTGGTATCTGTATTCCGGCAACCGCGTGAAATATCCGCTGGTGCGCTCCCGCCTGCTGAAGCTGTGGCGCGAGGCGAGGCGCGGTGCGCACGCCGGTGGCGGCCTGGGCCTCGATCGTCGAGGATCCGCAAAAGCGCGCGGCTTATACCACCAAGCGCGGACATGGCGGTTTCGTCCGCGCAGACTGGGAAGAGGTAACCGAGATCGTCGCGGCCGCCAATGCCTATACCGTCAAGAAGCACGGCCCCGACCGCGTCATCGGCTTCTCGCCGATTCCCGGCGATGTCGATGGTGTCCTATGCGGCCGGCTCGCGCTATCTGTCGCTGCTCGGCGGCGTCTGCATGTCGTTCTACGACTGGTATTGCGACCTGCCGCCGTCGTCGCCGCAGACCTGGGGCGAGCAGACCGACGTTCCCGAAAGCGCCGACTGGTACAATTCCGGCTTCCTCATCCTGTGGGGTTCGAACGTTCCGCAGACCCGCACGCCCGACGCGCATTTCTACACCGAGGCGCGCTACCGCGGTGCCAAGAGCGTGGTCATCTGCTCCGGACTATTCGGAAGCATCGAAATTCGCCGATCTGTGGATTTCCGTGAAGCAGGGCACCGATTCGGCGCTCGCGATGGCGATGGGTCACGTGATCCTGCGCGAATTCCACGTCGACCGGCAGGCCAAGTATTTCGCCGATTACGCGCGCCAATATACGGACATGCCGTTTCTGGTGCGGCTGGTGAAAACCGACGGACGGCTGGTGCCCGAACGGCTCGTGCGCGCCTCGGACTTCGCCGGAAACCTGAACGAAGCCAACAATCCGGAATGGAAGACCGTCGCCATCGACGAGGCGAGCGGCGAAATCGTGGTGCCGAACGGCTCGGTCGGTTTCCGCTGGGGCGAGAAAGGCAAGTGGAACCTCGAAGAAAAGGATTCCAGCGGCCGTGAGACCAAGCTTCGTCTTTCGCTAGACGACGTGAAGGATGAGCTTGCCGACGTCGCCTTCCCGTATTTCGGCAACCGCGAGCACGACCATTTCGCCGGCACCGACCATCCGAGCGTGCTGATGCGCAAGGTTCCGGCGAAGCGCGTCACGCTGAAGGACGGCGAGGCGCTGGTGGCCTCGGTCTATGACCTTTTCCTCGCCAATTACGGGGTCGATCGCGGCTTCGGCGGCGAGCATGTCGCCAAGTCCTACGACGAGAATGTGCCCTATACGCCGGCCTGGGCCGAGAAGATCAGCGGCGTCCCGCGCGATCAGATCATCACGGTGGCGCGCGAATTCGCGCTCAACGCCGAGAAGACCAAGGGCCGTTCGATGGTGATCATCGGGGCGGCGATGAACCACTGGTATCATTGCGACATGAATTACCGCGGCGTCATCAACATGCTGGTGATGTGCGGTTGTGTCGGGCAATCCGGCGGCGGCTGGTCGCATTATGTCGGGCAGGAGAAGCTGCGGCCGCAATCGGGCTGGCTGCCGCTCGCCTTCGCGCTCGACTGGTCGCGTCCGCCGCGGCAACAGAACTCGACCTCGTTCTTCTACGCGCATACCGATCAGTGGCGCTACGAGACGCTCGGCGTCGACGAGATCATCTCGCCGACCGCACCTCCCGGTCCGTGGGACGGCGCGCTGATCGACTACAACGTGCGCGCCGAGCGCATGGGCTGGCTGCCGTCGGCGCCGCAGCTCAGGCAGAATCCGCTGGCGGTCGCGAAAGCGGCCGCGGCCGCGGGCCTTGAAGCCAAGGACTATGTCGCCAAGGCGCTGAAGTCCGGCGAATTGCAGATGTCCTGCGAGGATCCGGACCATCCGGACAATTGGCCGCGCAACATGTTCGTGTGGCGCTCCAATCTGCTCGGGCTCGTCCGGCAAGGGGCATGAATATTTCCTCAAGCACCTGCTCGGCACCTCGCATGGCGTGCAGGGCAAGGATCTGGGCGAGACCGGCCGCAAGAAGCCGAAAGAGGTCGTCTGGCATGACGATGCGCCGATCGGAAAGCTCGACCTGCTGGTGACGCTCGATTTCCGCATGTCCACGACCTGCGTCTATTCCGACATCGTGCTTCCGACCGCGACCTGGTACGAAAAGAACGATCTCAACACCTCCGACATGCATCCCTTCATTCATCCGCTCACCGCGGCGGTGGATCCGGTCTGGGAAGCGCGCAGCGACTGGGACATCTACAAGTCGATCGCGAAGACCTTCTCCAAGATCGCGCCGGAAGTGCTCGGCGTCGAGAAGGACGTGGTGCTGACCCCGATCATGCACGACACGCCGGGCGAGATCGCGCAGGCGCTGGACGTCAAGGAATGGAAGAAAGGCGAGATCGAACCGATCCCGGGCAAGACCATGCCCGCGGTGACCGTGGTCGAGCGCGACTATCCCAATCTCTACAAGCGCTTCACCGCGCTCGGTCCGCTGATGTCGAAGCTCGGCAATGGCGGCAAGGGCATGTCCTGGAATACCGAGCATGAAGTCGATTTTCTGAAGCAGCTCAACGGCGTCGTGACCGAGGAAGGCGCGACCAAGGGGCTCGCGCAGAATCGATACCGACATCGACGCGACCGAAGTCATCCTGTCGCTGGCGCCGGAGACCAATGGCGAAGTCGCCGTGAAGGCCTGGGAATCGCTGTCGAAGGCCACCGGCCGCGATCACACCCATCTCGCCATCCCGAAGGAGGACGAGAAGATCCGCTTCCGCGACGTGGTGGCGCAGCCGCGCAAGATCATCTCCTCGCCGATCTGGTCCGGGCTCGAAAGCGAGAAGGTCTGCTACAACGCCGGCTACACCAACGTGCACGAGCTGATCCCGTGGCGCACGCTGACCGGACGTCAGCAGCTCTATCAGGATCATCTGTGGATGCGGGCTTTCGGCGAGGCGCTCTGCGTCTATCGCCCACCGATCGATCTCAAGGCGGTGAAGCCGGTCATCGACCTGAAGCCGAACGGCGAGAAGCAGATCGTGCTGAACTTCATCACCCCGCACCAGAAATGGGGCATCCACTCCACCTATACCGACAATCTGCTGATGCTGACGCTGTCGCGTGGCGGGCCGATCGTGTGGATCAGCGAGGTCGACGCCAAGGCGGCGGGCATCGTCGATAACGACTGGATCGAGGCCTACAACGTCAACGGCGCGCTGGTGGCGCGCGCCGTGGTGTCGCAGCGCGTGAAGCAGGGCATGTGCCTGATGTATCACGCGCAGGAGAAGATCGTGAACGTGCCGGGCTCCGAGATGACCGGGCCAGCGCGGCGGCATCCACAATTCGGTGACGCGCACGATGCGTGAAGCCGACGCACATGATCGGCGGCTACGCGCAGCAATCCTACGGCTTCAACTATTACGGCACGATCGGCACCAATCGCGACGAATTCGTGATCGTGCGCAAGATGGTCAAGGTCGACTGGCTCGACAAGCCGACCGCCGATCAGCCCGAACCGCTCACCGTCGCCCAGCAAGCTGGAGGCAGCAGAATGAAGATCCGCGCGCAAATCGCGATGGTGCTCAACCTCGACAAGTGCATCGGGTGTCACACCTGCTCGGTCACCTGCAAGAACGTATGGACCAATCGCGAAGGCATGGAATATGCCTGGTTCAACAACGTCGAGACCAAGCCCGGCATCGGCTATCCGAAGGACTGGGAAAACCAGAAGCGCTGGAACGGCGGCTGGACCCGCAAGCGCAACGGCAAGATCGAGCCGAAGATCGGATCGAAATGGCGCGTGCTGGCGAACATCTTCGCCAATCCGGATCTGCCCGAGATCGACGACTACTACGAGCCCTTCACCTTCGACTACGAGCATCTGCAGAAGGCACCGGAAGTGCCGGCCTTCCCGACCGCGCGTCCGCGCTCGCTGATCACCGGCGAGCGCATGGAAAAGATCGAATGGGGCCCGAACTGGGAGGAGATTCTCGGCGGCGAATTCGCCAAGCGCTCGCAGGATTACAATTTCGAGGGCGTGCAGAAGGAGATCTACGGCCAGTTCGAAAACACCTTCATGATGTATCTGCCGCGGCTGTGCGAGCATTGCCTCAACCCGGCCTGCGTGGCGGCCTGCCCGTCCGGCGCGATCTACAAGCGCGAGGAAGACGGCATCGTCCTGATCGATCAGGACAAGTGCCGCGGCTGGCGCATGTGCGTGTCCGGCTGCCCGTACAAGAAAATCTATTACAACTGGCAGAGCGGCAAATCGGAGAAGTGCATCTTCTGCTTCCCGCGCATCGAGGCGGGTCAGCCGACGGTGTGCTCGGAAACCTGCGTCGGTCGCATCCGCTATCTCGGCGTCGTGCTCTACGACGCGGACCGGATCGAGGAGGCCGCCAGCGTCGCCAACGAGCAGGACCTGTACGAGTCGCAGCTCTCCATCTTTCTCGATCCCAACGATATCCGGGTGATCGAGCAGGCGCGCGCGGACGGCATTCCGGAGTCCTGGCTTGAGGGCGCGCGCAATTCTCCGATCTGGAAGATGGCGATGGAATGGAAGGTCGCGTTCCCGCTGCATCCCGAATATCGCACGCTGCCGATGGTCTGGTACGTGCCGCCGCTTTCGCCGATCCAGTCGGCGGCGGCCGCCGGCAAGATCGGGCATGACGGCGAAATGCCGGACGTGCGCAGCCTGCGCATTCCGCTCAAGTATCTCGCCAATCTGCTGACCGCCGGCAAGGAAGAGCCGGTCGCGCTCGGTCTCGAACGCATGCTGGCGATGCGCGCCTATATGCGTGCCAAGACGGTGGACGGGGTCATCGACGAGGCGATCGCCAAGCGGGTCGGCCTGACCGCGCTGCAGATCGAGGAAATGTACCAGATCATGGCGATCGCCAATTACGAGGATCGCTTCGTGATCCCGACGGCGCATCGCGAGCTCGGCGAGGATGCCTATGACCTGCGTGGGTCCTGCGGCTTCTCGTTCGGCAACGGCTGCTCGGGCGGCGAAAGCGAAGTCAATCTCTTCGCCACGCCGAAGCGAGCCAGGAATCCGATGGAGATCGCGTGATGAGCATGACGTTCAAGGTTCTGTCGGTGTTGCTGAACTATCCCACCGCCGAGTTGCAGCAGGCGATCGCGGAAATGCGAGCGGCGCTGGAGGCCGAGAAGTTGCTGCCGCGAGCCGAGGCGCGCGCGCTGACCCGTCTGCTCGAGGAATTCGAGACCGGGGAATTATACGATCTGCAGGAACGCTATGTGCTGCTGTTCGACCGCACCCGTTCGCTGTCGCTGCATATGTTCGAGCACGTGCACGGCGAAAGCCGCGACCGCGGCCAGGCGATGGTCGATCTGCAAAATCTCTACGCCGAGAAGGGCCTCGAACTCGGCACCTCGGAACTGCCGGATTTCCTGCCGCTGTTCCTCGAATTCCTGTCGCTGCTGCCGCGCGCGGAGGCCTATGAATCTGCTGGGTCAGCCGGCCCATATTTTCGCGGCCATGGCCGAGCGGCTGCGCAAGCGCGACTCCGCCTATGAGGCGGTTTTCCGCGCGCTCGTTGCTCTGGCAAAGGACAAGCCGAAGGGCGAGTTGATCGCCGCCGCCTTGCAGGCGCCGGACATCGATCCGAACGATCTCGCCGCACTCGATGCGGCCTGGGAAGACGAAGAAGTCCGGTTCGGTCCGGGCGCGGGCGATGGCTGCAAGGATGGCCTGATTGCGCGCGTGCGCGGGGGCTTGCGCCCCGCACCGGATATGCCGGTTTCACCTCAAAATCCCGCCACACGGCATTAAGGGGATCGACGATGCGCGACACCATCAATCACATCGTGTTCGGCTGGTATCCCTATCTCTGCCTGACCGTCTTCATCGTCGGCAGCTGGCTGCGCTTCGATCGCGAGCAATATACCTGGAAGACCGGCTCCAGCCAGTTGCTGCGGCGCCGGCAATTGATGTGGGGATCGAATCTCTTTCACGTCGGCATCCTCGTCATCTTCCTTGGGCATTTCGTCGGATTGCTGACGCCGATCTGGATCTTCGACACGCTCGGCATCTCGCACGGCTTCAAGCAATGGATGGCAATCGTGCTGGGCGGTGTGGCCGGCATCATGTGCTTCGTCGGCATGACGCTGCTGATCCATCGCCGTCTGTTCGACGCGCGTATCCGCACCACCTCGTCGTTCGGCGATATCGCGATCCTTCTGCTGCTCTATGCCCAGTTGATCGTCGGTCTCGCCACCATCGTGGTTTCGCTGCAGCATCTCGACGGGCATGAAATGGTCAAGTTCATGACCTGGGCGCAGGGCATCCTGACCTTGCAGCCCGGCGTTTCGGCGCTGATCGCCGATGTCAGCCCGGTCTTCAAGCTGCATCTGTTCCTCGGCATGACCATCTTCCTGGTGTTTCCGTTCACCCGGCTGGTGCATGTGTGGAGTGCGCCGGTCTGGTATCTCGGTCGTCGCGGCTATCAGGTCGTACGCTCTTCGCGTCCGTCCGGATCCGCCTCCGCGCTGCCGCAGTCGGGTCGGATCAAGGTGGTGCAGGCGCGGTCCGCCTCCAATGCCCGCGGCATACCGGCGGAGTGACGAAGATGAGTTGCTCCCTTCAGCAACTGACCGGCCTCGACCGGCCGCGCCGCGTCAGCGTGAACGGCGTCGCGATCGAGCGCGAGGACATCGCGCGCGAGACCCAGAACCACCCGGCCGACAAGCCGCTTGCCGCATGGCAAGCCGCGGCGCGTGCCTTGGTGGTGCGGGAACTCCTCCTGCAGGAAGCGCAGCGCCTGCAGATCGTGGCGGAGCCGCTCGCCGACGCGGAAGGCCGACGCGAGACGGACCCCGAGGCGCAGATACGGCAATTGATTGCCGAGCAGGTGCAGACGCCGCAAGCGGATGAAGATGCCTGCCGGAGATATTATCAAAGCAACCGGAAGCGATTCCGTTCGGCCGATTTGTTCGAAGCGCGCCACATTCTGTTTGCAGCCGCCCCGAACGACGCCAAGGCGCGCGCCGAAAGCCGCGAACAGGCCAAGCAGGTCATCGATGAACTGAAACGCGATCCCTCGTGCTTCGCGGCGCTGGCGGAGGCATTGTCGGCCTGTCCTTCGTCAAAGGTCGGCGGCAGTCTCGGCCAGATCGGTCCTGGCCAGACGGTGCCGGAATTCGAGCGGGCGCTTTCGACAGTCGCTTCGGGCGAGGTCGCGGCCGATCCGGTCGAAACCCGATACGGGATTCACGTCGTCGTCGTCGACCGGCGGATCGAGGGTCGCGAATTGCCGTTCGAGCAGGTGCGTGAGCGTATCGCAGAATGGTTGACGGAGAAGGTCCGGCGCACCGCCATCGCACAATATCTTTCCATCCTGGCCGGCCGTGCCGCCATCGAGGGTGTCGAAATCGCGGCCTCGCCTTCGCCGCTGGTGCAGTGAGACTGCCATGACACTAGGCGCGATCCTCGCAACCTTGCGCGACGAAGGCGCCGCCGACGAAGCGCTCGCGGCGCTCAATGACATAGTTCTTTACGCGCAGGTGCAGGCCTGTGGCGCGCAACATGACGAATCGCCGGGCGAATATGCTTGCGGGGCCGTGCGCCGCTTCTCCAACCTTGCTTCCAGCGAAGACTGGCTGGCGCTGATGACCGCGATCGAGCGCAGCGACGATCCGGCGCGCACGACGCTCGAACGGATGCTGCGCTGGTCGCTTCTGCAGGATGCGAAGACCGCGTCGAATGCCGACACCGGGCATTCGTGCACTTGCTGCTGATTTCGGCGTCGGCGTGAGGGCCGGGTTCGACGGCCGTCAACGATCCCGCCGATTCTGTCCGGGCCGTTGTTCAGTTCAGCAAGACCGCCGCTTTGCGTTGGCGCCCCGCATGCAATGGCGGCGCTATTTGTCCGCACGCTTCAGCACGACGTGTCGCGCCAACGGAAACAATTGCCAGCCGTAATGATCGGCAACGTATCCCCAGAGTCCCTTCGGGGCTTTCAGCATGATGGCAATGGCGACGAGGCCGAGCATCAGCAGATAAAGTGCGCCCAGATCGGACATGGTCTGCCGCAGGATGAAGAAAATGATGGTGCCGATGATCGGACCTTCGAGCCGTCCGACCCCGCCGATCACGGTGATGAAGATCACATAGGCCGTCCAGTCATTGATGCTGAAGGCGGTGTCGGGCGAAATGCGCAGTTTCTGCAAAAAGATCAGAGCTCCGACCATCGCGGTCGCGCCGGCGGTGATGACATAAACGATCAGTTTGGTGAGCCTGACATCGACGCCGCTGGACAAGGCGGCCGTCTCGTTGTCGCGGATCGCGGTCAGCGCCAGTCCGTAGCGCGAGCGCAGCAGCATCACGATCAGCCCAAGAATGCCGGTCATCAAGGCAAGCGATATCCAATACATCAGGAATTCGCGCATCTGCCGGCTTTCGGCCATCGAGGTGACGATATGCGACGGCAGGCTCGTTCCCGATCCGCCGTCGAGCGCGGTAACCTGCGAAGCGAACAGACGAAAGACCTCGGCCACCACCCAGGTGCCGATCGCGAAATAATGTCCGCGCAGGCGGAAGATCAGGAATGCCACCGGGATCGCGACCAAGGCCGATATCAGCCCGGCGATCGGGATCGTCCAAAGTGGCGGGATGCCGGCAAACATCGCCAGGCCGAACAGGAGATAAGCGCCGAGTCCGACATAGGCCTGCTGACCGACCGAGACCAGGCCGGCATAGCCGGCGAGCAGATTCCATAAGCTTGCGAGCGCGATATAGGCGAAGATTTCCGCGAGCAGCCGCAGGTCGGCGCGGCCTGCCCAATAGGGAGCCGCCGCGAGCACAATCAGCGCCACCGCCAGCACGCTCATGCCGACGCGGCTGAAGCGTGTCGCGTGCTCGATGGTGAAGGCCGGCGCGCTCATCAATGCACCTTCGGAAACAGGCCTTGCGGCCGGATCGCAAGGATGAAGAGGAAGACCAGGTGCCCCGCGAGCAAATTCCAGCCGGGATCGAGCTTGGCGCCGACCGCCTGCGACACGCCGAGAATGATTCCGCCGGCGAGCGTGCCCCACATCGATCCGAGCCCGCCGATGATCACCGCCTCGAAGCCGAAAATCAGGCGCGCCGGCCCGATGGACGGATCGAAATTGGTGCGCACCGCCAGGAATACGCCGGCAATTGCGACCACCGCAAGCGACAGCGCCATCGCCAGACCGAACAGGTGGCGGTTGTCGATACCCATCAATTGCGCGGTCGATTGATCGTCGGAGGTGGCGCGGAAAGCGCGGCCTATCGGGGTGCGGAAAAACAAGAGCTGCAATCCGCCGATCACGGCGATGGCGACGACGAACTGGAGCAGCGGGAGAATGCCGATGGTCAGCCCCTGCGTGATCTGCACGCTCGCGATCTCGATCGGACCGGCATTCAGCTTGCGGCTATCGGCCGTGAACAGCTCCAGCAATCCGTTCTGGATAATGATGGATAATCCGAATGTGACGAGCAACGGCGGCAGCAAGTCTTCGCCAAGCGTCGGATTGAGAATCGTGCGCTGCAACGCATAGCCGATGACAGCCATCAGCGGGGCGACGATGACGATGGACAAAAGCGGATTGAGGCCAAGAGCATCGGTGACCAGGAGCGCGATATAGGCTGCCAGCACGATCAGGTCGCCATGCGCGATATTCACCAGCCGCATGATCCCGAAGATCAGCGACAAGCCGGCGGCAAACATCGCATAAAGCCCGCCCAACAATATGCCCTGCACGATGGTGTTCAGCCATTCCATCGCGGCAGTCCGAATGTTTCCTTGTCATGGCCGGAATAGACTCGGGCATGACGGCGCTGGGGGCGGGCGATATTCTCACCCATCAGCGGGAATCCCCATATAGATTTCCGCGACCTGCGGCGAGCGGATGACGGTGTGCGGATCGCCCTGCGCGATCAAGGCGCCGCCATGCAGCACCACGACACGATCGACCACGGCGGTGAGCGCATGCACTACATGCTCGATCCACACGATGGTCAGGCCGGATTTGCGAATGTCGCCGATCAGCGCCACCAGTTCGTGGCATTCCTGTTCGGTGAGGCCGCCGGCTACCTCGTCGAGCAAAAGCAGCTTCGGTTGCGTCGCCATGGCGCGCGCGAGTTCCAGCCGCTTGCGGTCAAGCAGGGTAAGGGTGGAGGCCGGGCGATTGATCCTGGCGGCAAGGCCGCAGCGTTCCACGATCTCGACGCTCGTCGCATATACATCGCGTTCGCTCTTGTTCTGGCCGAAGGCGGCGGCGACGACCAGATTCTCGAACACCGTCATGCCGCCGAATGGTTGCGGAATCTGAAAGGCTCGCGCGATGCCTCTGCGGCAACGCTTGTCGGGCGGCAAACGGGTGATGTCCTCGCCCTGAAAAACGACGCGGCCGGCATCCGGCGGCACGGTGCCGGTGATCATGCCGAACAAGGTGGTCTTGCCCGCTCCGTTCGGCCCAAGGATGCCGAGGGCTTCTCCCTCGCTGACGGCGAGATCGATGCCATTGGCGACAACAATGGCCCCGAAACGCTTGTAAATGGAAGAGAGAGCGAGGATGGAGGGCATCAGCGTTCCGTCGGGCCCCGCGCGCTGCTTGCGAAAAGAGGTGAGGGGCACGCTAATGCGGCAATGCCCAGCAAACAAGGGCTCCTCACCGAACCGCCTTCGGCGCCTCTCCCCGCAAGCGGGGAGAGGCAAACGAGCATCGCTCAGGACAACAAATCAAGCTTGCCGCCGACAGGGATTTCCGGCGCCGGTTTGTTGGTGGTGATGACGAGATCGAAGACATCGCCCTTGCGCTGCCACTGTCCGGCAACCAGCGGTGTCTTGCTCACATTCTTCACCGGCTTGCCGTCCCAGTTAACCTTTCCAACGATCGATTGATAGTTGGTGGCGACGATCGAATTGAGGATGGCTTTGGGCTCCAGGCTCTTCGATCGCTTCAGCGCGTCGATCGCTACTTCGAACAAGGCGTGCTGGAATCCGATCGGCTGCGACCACGGCCGCCCGGATGACTTCATGTAGGCGTCGGACAATTCCCTCGCGCTCTGGCCGGTGAGACCGGATTTGAACGGGTGGTTCGGCGTCCACCAGATTTCCGTGGTCAGGCCGTTGCCACGCGCCCCGAGCGAATTGATGGTCGAGGGGAACAGCAACGCCTTGCCGATGGTGACGACCTTGGGCCTGAAGCCCTGTTGCGCGGCCTGCGACCAGAAGGTGGCAAAGTCCGGCGGGATCATGTTGCCGGTGACGATCTCTGCGCCCTGCGCCTTGAACGCGGCGATCTGCGAGGAGAAGTCATTGTTCATGACCTGATAGCGGCCCGGATCGAACAGCTTGTAGCCGGCTGCGGCGAGCGCCGGCGGCAGACCGCGCTCCTTGTCGCCCCAGGCATTGCCGTCGGCGTCGTTCGGGAACAGCCCGCCGACCACCTTGTTGGTCGGTGCGGTATCCCACAGCGCCAGGAACGAGGCGATCACGTCTTCCAGACCCCAGAAGAAGTGGTAGGTCCAGGTGAAGCCCTTTTTGGGATCGCCTTTACGGCCGAAGAAATAGGGCTGCCAGGGGGCGTTGGTCGTGATGCAGGGCACTTCATTGACTTCGGCCTGATCGGCGACCGGGTTGGTCGTGTCGGGTGCCGAAGCGCCGAGCAGGATATCGACCTTGTCACGCAGGATTAGCTCTGACGCGACGTCGGCCGCGCGCGTCGATGTCGATTGACTGTCACGCGACAGGATTTCGACCGGATAGGTCTTGCCGCCGCTCTGAATGCCCTTGCCGATGACGCCTTTGATCTGCTCGATGATGAAAGTGTCCGCCTCGCCGAAGCCGGCGAGCGGCCCGGTTCGCGGATTGACGTGGCCGATCTTGATGGTCCGGCTTTGCGCATCGACCGGAATGATGGTGAGCACGGCGGGCGCGGCGACGGCGCCGATGCCGGCTTGAATCAGATGACGACGCGACAGGCCGCCGGGTTTCGGATTGCTTTCATTGCCTGACATTTTTTCCTCCTGTTGGTTGGCATTGCGGGCGTCTGGGCTGCGCCCTTGGCTCTGTACGGATTCGTGCAAAAAGAACTAGCACGGTATCGGTCGATAGTCAGGCGAGTGGATCGGCCGGCAGACCCAATCTGAATTTTCCGTGATTTTCATAGGCGGTATCGCTCATGACCTGATGGATGCCGGCGGTGTTCAGGTCGCGCAAAAGACGTCCGATTACGTTGGGATGGTGAAGGCCGGTATTTCCCGCAAAATGGTAAGCCATCGTGCCGACCGAGATGGCGGCATCGGTTGCGTAGACGCAAATAGCGCGCACGTCGGCGATATCGGCGCCGTCGGGCTTGTGCCCGGCCGAAACCTTGTCGAACAGCGCCTCATAGCGTTCGTGCATCAATGCGCGCGCCGAACGCAACTTGATATCCGCCTCCGCAATGAAGCGATGGACGACCTGCCGCTCGTCGAGTTTGGAAGCGCGGAACGTCCCGCGGGTGGTGGTGGCGATGGTGATGAGCTCGTCGAGCGCGCGGCGCGCGCCGCCGAGCGCAACGGCGCCGTGCTCCTTGGCCACATAGGCGAAGGGCGGCAGCAGGTACGACACCCCGCCGCGGGCCGGCGCAGGATTGAGCAGATCCCAGACGAAGGTGAGGTCCTTGGGCAGGAAGTAATTGTCCACCGAACAATCCGCCGAGCCCGTGCCCCGCAAGCCGGTGACGCCGCCCCAATTGTCGTAAAGCGTGACGTCCTTGGCCGGAAAGGCCGAGAACATGACCTGCGGTTGTCCCGGTTCGGCATCTTCGATGACGGTGCCGCCAATGACCCATTCGGCATGACCGATGCCGCTGTTGAAACGCCAGCGGCCGCTGACCCTGTATCCGTCTCCGTCGCGCCGCGCGCGGCCGGCGGGAAAGAATGAGATCGAGCCGGTCGGAATTTTTCCGCCGCCAAAGACGCGATCGAGGCCTGTCTTGGGAAGGAAAGTCCCGAGCGATGCGATCGCGGTGGCGCCCACCATCGTGCACCAGCCGCTGGTCAGGTCGTGATAGGCCAGATTTTCCAATACCAGCATTTCGGTGACGGGATCAGCCTCCGCGCCGCCCATTTCGTTGCACAGTTTGAGCCGGAACATTCCGGAATCGCGCAAGGCGGTCACAGCTTCCGGCGCCAGCGTGCCAAGCTCTTCGCTCCTGGCGCCGGAGGCCTTGAGCGTATCGCCAATCGCCGTCACGGCGTCGAGCAGCATCTTGCGCTTGGACGCGCGGTCTTGCGGAAATTTTTCGATCACAGATTTTCTCCCCGATCCGCTCGTTTTTTCCTGTGCTCAGGAATGGCGGCTTGGATACGTACGTTAGCGCAAAGTGAATATCAGTCAACTTTCATGTTGTTCCGGGCATGGTCGGTGTGTCGCATGATGAAGCATGGGAAAGCGCGCGGTGTCCGACGCCGGAGCTTCCGAGCGAGGGGCCAACGCGCCGAGGGGATCAAGCATCCAGCACATTGGGCTGCACCGGCTTGAGCGCCACGATCTGGGCACGCAAGATCGTGATGAAGCTCGATAGCGCCGATGGTAAATGTGCGGTGCGCAAATGCGCATAGCCGAGGCCGATACTCCAGAACGAGCCCTTGATGCGCAACTGGGTGAGACCGCGCGCCCGCGCATCGTCCAGGACCAAAGCCGGCACGCTCGCCAGGAAATCCGACTTTGCGAGCATGGCAAACAGCAATTCGAGATCGTTGGTTTCGAAGCCGATGCGCGGCAGGTCGAGTTCGCTCGCGGCGAAATAGGCGCCGAGCCGCGCCCGCGCCAGCTCGTCATTGGAAAATGTCGCCCAAGAATAGGCGAGCAGGTCCCTCGGCGCTACCGTGCTGTGATCGGCAAGCGGATGCGATTGGGAGGCGATCACCACATTGCCGACTTCCAGCAGCCGTTCCGATTTCAGCGTGGGATGGCGCGGAAATTCGATGGCCGTGCAGATCAGATCGAGGTCGCCGCGCAGCAAGGCCGCGACGTTCGAATCCATCGAATCCACATTGACGCGCACACAGACATTCGGGCGCTGCTCGCGAAAGACGGCAAGGGCGTTCGGCAGATAGCCGATGGCGCTGACGCCGGTGCCGATCCGCAGCGTCCCGGCTTCACCGCTCTTCAGTGCCGCCATTTCCGAATCGATATGGGCGAATTCCTGCTCGATCAGGCGCGCGCGTTCGGCCAGCATGTGACCGAAAGGGGTAAGCTCGAAACTCTTCGATCCGCGCTCGATCAGCTTGACGCCGAAACGCTCTTCGATCTGCTGCACGCTGCGCGTGAGCGCCGGCTGTGTCATGTGCAGCTTTTCGGCGGCGGCGGTGAAGCTCTTCAATTCGACCACCGCCAGAAACTGGCGCAATTGCCGGAAGTCTATCTGCATTCCAAATTCCCCGGTCGGCCCGGACGGTAGGCGGTTTGCGCCATAAATCCAAGGCATGACGAAATGCCGGACCGGCATTGGACCTCGCCACGCGGCCTCCCTCAAATGAGACTGAAGGAAATGCGGATGCGCCGAGCGTCAAGAGCGCGCCGCGAGGGAGAGAAAATGCCGGGCGTTCGCGAGCCTCAGACCGGGCTTGAATTCTACGATCTCAGCCACCCCTGGGGCTTCGGCATCCCGGTCTGGCCGGGCTACGAAGGCGTGCGGTTCGAGCAGGGTGCCTATCATTCCCGCCATGGTACGCTGACCCAGCGCTTCGCGACCGTGATGCATGCGTCGACTCATGTGAATGCACCGCTGCATCTGGTGCCGATGTCCGAAGGCGTTGCCGAGATTGCACTCGATCGCTTCTTCGGACCCGGGCGCGTGGTCTCGATCCCGAAGGGCAAGTGGGAGCTGATCGAGGCGGAAGACCTGCAGCACGCGGCGCCGGACCTGCAAGCAGACGAAATCCTGCTGATCGATACCGGCTGGCACCGCCGCTGGTCCGACAGCTATGCCTATTTCGGCGAGGCGCCGGGACTTTCGTCTTCCGCCGCCGCCTGGCTGATCGAGCGCAAGGTCAAGCTCATCGGCGTCGATTTGCCGGCCATCGATCATCCGCTCGCGACCTCGCTCGCGTCGCATCGCAACGGTCCGATCGACAAGCGGGTGGTCGAGAACTTTAAACGCGAGACCGGCAGGAATCCGAAGGACGCGTTCCCGGACTGGAATCCGGCGCATCGCATGCTGCTGGCCGCCGGCATTCCGACCATCGAGGAACTCGGCGGCGAGATTGCCGCTCTTGCCGGCCGTCGCGCATTGATCTGTGCCTTTCCCTGGCGCTGGGTCGGCGGCGACGCTTCGATCGTGCGCGTGGTCGCGATGGTGCAGCCGGACGGGAACATCGTCCCCCACTCAAAGGCAGCGAAGCTGCATGACCTCACCCATCCCTGGGGCCATGCCGTGCCATTCTGGCCGGGCAAGAATCCGATCCACGATTTCCGGCGGCTTTATTATCACGCACGCGACGGCATGGCGGTACAGCATTTCACCACGGTCATGCATCGCGGCACGCATATGGACGCGCCGCTCCATGTGCTGGAAAACACGCCGGACATCACGCAATTCGAGTTGTGGCGCTTCTTCGGGACCGGCGTTGCGGTGTCGATCCCCAAGGGCAAGTGGGAGGTCATCACCGCGCAAGATCTCGAGAACGCGCGGCCGCGCATCGAGCCGGGTGACATCGTGATGATCAATACCGGCTTGCATCGGATCTATGGCGACAACCCGGATTACCACGCCTATTCGCCGGGCCTGTACAAGGAAGCGGCGGAATGGCTGGTGGCGCGCGGGGTGAAGATGGTCGGCATCGATGTGCAGGCGCTCGATCATCCGCTCGGCACTTATCTGGCGCCGCACGGCCCCGGTCCGAACCAGCCGCATCTCAATGACGAATATCGCGCGCAAACCGGCCGCGACATTCTCGAAGATTTTCCGCTCTGGGAGCCGGCGCACAAGATCATGCTCGGCAACGGCATTCCGGGCATCGAGAATGTCGGCGGTGCACTCGACGCCGTTACCGGCAAACGCTGCACCTTCGCGGCCTTCCCCTGGCGCTGGACCGGTGGTGATGGTTCCGGCGTGCGGGTGGTTGCGATCGAGGAGGCCACATGAGCGCGCTGTTTGATCTGTCCGGCCGTTCGATCGTCGTGACCGGTGCGACCGGCGCGCTCGGCCGCGCCGCGGCGCTCACGCTTGCCGGCCTCGGCGCCAAACTCACGCTGGCCGCAGGCTCGAAGGACGACCTCGATGCTGTCGGCGCGGAGATCAAGAAGACTGGCGGCACCTGCCGGCTGATTGCGCGTCGCCCCGATACGCTTTCGGATTCGGAGGCAATCACCTCCGAGGCGCTCGACGCCTATGGCCGTATCGATGGACTCCTGGTCGCCTCCGGCACCAACATCCCGAAGATGATCGGCGACATGGCACCTGAGGAATGGGAGCAGGTGATGGACGCCAATGTCCGCGGCTCCTGGCTGATGTGCAAGAGCGCGGGCAGGCCGATGATCGCGCAGGGGCAGGGCGGCAAGGTGGTGCTGGTTTCTTCGGTGCGGGGGCGGCACGGCACGCCGCGCGGCTATTCCGCCTATTGCCCGTCCAAGAGCGCGGTCGATGGGCTGACGCGTGCGCTCGCCACCGAATGGGGGCAGCACAAGATCACGGTGAATGCGATCGGTCCGACGGTGTTCCGCTCCAAGCTCACCGCCTGGATGTTCGACGACGACCCGAAGGCCTCGGCCTCGCGCGTGCAATCGCTGCCGCGAATTCCGTTGGGACGGCTCGGTGAGCCCGAGGATCTGATGGGCATTGTGGTCTATCTGCTCGCGCCGGCGTCGGATTTCTGCACCGGACAGGTGATGTATGTCGACGGCGGCTACACGGCGGGATGACACGATGACCATGCATGCGAAAAAGGAAAAGATCGCGGTGATCGGCGCCGGCCTGATGGGCCACGGCATCGCTCAGGTCTTTGCCGATGCCGGTCATCCGGTTGCAATCCACGATCCCGATCCTGCCGCCCTTGCGCGTGTGCCGGAGCGAGTGCGCGAGATTTTCCGGCAGCTCGATGCCGATCCGTCGCCGGTCGAGCGTATCTCGCTGCATGAGCGGCTCGAGGATGCGGTGCAAGGCGCACAATTCGTCATCGAGGCCGGCCCGGAACGCGTTCCGATCAAGCAGGAGATTTTCGCCACCCTCGATGCGCTGACCGGGCCGGATGTCATCCTCGCCAGCAATACCTCGGCGATTCCGATCCGGGAGATCGCCGCCAAGGCCGCCCGCCGCAATCGCATCCTCGGCGCGCATTTCTGGAATCCGCCGCATTTCGTGTCGCTGGTCGAGGTGATCCAGTCCGACGCGACCGATGTCAAATTCGTCGAGCGCACCATGAAGTTGCTTGCCGATGCCGGCATGTCGCCGGTACATGTCAAGCGCGACATCGCGGGCTTCATCGGCAACCGGCTGCAACATGCCCTGAAACGGGAGGCGATCGCGCTCGTTGCCAGCGGCGTCTGCGACGCCGAAACCCTCGACCGCGTGGTGACCGAAGGCTTCGGCTCAAGACTCGGCGTGCTGGGGCCGCTCGAACAGTCGGATATGGTGGGGCTCAGCCTTACCCTCGACGCGCATCGCGTATTGATCTCGGACCTTGACCGCACGCCCGGCCCGCATCCTCTGCTGGAGGCCAAAGTCGCAGCCGGGACAACCGGCATGGCGGTCGGCGAAGGCTTCCGCCGCTGGACGCCGGAACAGGCAATGACTGTCCGCAAGCGCTTCCAGGACCATCTCGCCAACGAAGCACGCAAGCGCCGCACCGCGCGCAAGGCGAAGGCGCAGGCGTGATGGCACTCGACCGCGATACACTGACGATGTTGATCGACGGTGTCCGCCGCTTCGTCGAGAATGAATGCGTGCCGCTGGAGCGCGAGATCGCGGAGCGGGACGAGGTGCCGGAGAGCCTGGTCGTCAAGATGCGCGAACTCGGCCTGTTCGGCTTTGCGATCCCGCAGGATTACGGCGGCCTCGGGCTCGATATGGAAGAAGAAGTGCTGCTGGTCTTCGAATTGTCGAAGACCTCACCCGCCATTCGTTCGGTGGTCGGTACCAATAACGGCATCGGCGCGCAGGCGCTGGTTCTTGCCGGCACCGAGGATCAGAAACATCGTTATCTGCCGCGGCTTGCCACCGGCGAAATCGTCAGCTCTTTTGCGCTGACCGAACCGGAGGCTGGATCGGACGCGGCGTCGCTTCTCACCAGCGCGGCCGATGATGGCGACGGCTTCATCCTGAACGGAACCAAGCGCTTCATCACCAATGGACCACATGCCGACCTGTTCACCGTGTTCGCCCGTTCGGAATACGGAAAGCCGGGCGCCGACGGCATCTCCGCCTTTCTGGTCGAGGCGCCGCGTGCCGGCCTGACGCGCGGCAAACCGGAGCGCAAGATGGGCCAGCAGGGCGCGCATGTCTGCGACATCGTATTCGAGAATTGCCGGGTCAATTCCTCGGCACTGCTTGGCGGCGTTCGCGGGCAGGGTTTCAGGACGGCGATGCGGGTGCTGGATCGCGGTCGGCTGCATATTTCCGCCGTCTGCGTCGGCATCGCCGAACGGCTGATCGCAGAAGGGGTCCGTTACGCGCTGGAGCGCAAGCAATTCGGCCGCGCGATCGCCGAGTTTCAACTGGTGCAGGCGATGCTGGCCAATTCCAGGGCCGAGGCGCTGGCCGCGCGCTGCATGGTTCTCGATACGGCGCGCCGGCGCGACCGGGGCGCTGCCATCGCCGCGGAAGCGGCCTGCTGCAAGATGTTCGCGAGCGAGATGGTCGGCCGCGTGGCGGACCGCATCGTTCAGATTTTCGGCGGTGCCGGTTACATCGCCGATAACGGCATCGAGCGCTTCTACCGCGATGTACGGCTGTTCCGGCTCTACGAAGGCACGACGCAAATTCAGCAACTCGTGATCGCACGCCACATGCTGCAGGAGGGGCGTGCAGCAGCGGGACAAGGCTAAACGGATAATGACAACGACAATATAATTGGGAAAGGAGACGCGCATGACACTCAAGAACGCCTTGAAATATGCCGCACCGCTGTTGATCGGTGCCGCGATGCTGGCACAGGCCGGTCCCGCTCTGGCGCAGGCCGCCAAGCTGAAATTCAGCACAATGGAAGCGCCGAACGATCCCTTCGTCGGCTGCTTCACCATGCCGCTTCTGAACGAACTGAAGGCCGCGACCGGCGGGCGTATCGACTTCGAGACCTATATGGGCGGCACCGCCTTCGCGCATCCGCTCAAGCAATATGAACAGGTCGCGCAAGGCGTGATGGATATCTCGCAAGGCGTGCTCAGCTATACGCCGGGCCAGTTCGCATTGACTGAAGTGCTCACGATGCCGTTCCTGGTCGACGATGCCCGCAAGGCGTCGATCGCGGTGAACAAGCTCGCGCCAAAACTACTCGCCGACGAGTTCAAGGACATTCACCTGATGGCCGTGCTGGTCACGCCGCCGCTCTACGTCCATATGCGTGGCGACGCCAAGAGCCTGGACGATCTCAAGGGCAAGCGGGTCCGTGCCACCGGCGTCGGCGCCACCAATCTGCTCAAGGGTCTCGGTGTCGCACCGGTCGCGATGCCGGCGCCCGCGGTTTACGAAAATCTGCAGAAGGGTGTGATCGACGGCGCGCTCGCCGAGTTCACTGCGCTGCAGGCCTTTCGCATCGGTGAGGTCACCAAGACCCACCTGCTCGCCAATGCGAGTTCGGCGCTCCTGTTCATCGGCATGAACAAGGAGAAGCTTGCCTCGCTGCCCAAGGACATCCAGGAAATCGTGCGTACGAAGTTCTCGGGCCCCGCCATCGGCGAGCGGGCCGCGATGTGCTGGCAGAAACTCGGCCGGCAGGTCGCCGACAAGCTCAAATCCGAAGGGCATGTCTTCGTCGAATTCACGCCGGAAGACCGCGCGAAGGTGGCGCCGGTCGCGAAGGCGGTGACCGACGACTACATTGCCGGCCTCGAAGGCAAGGGCAAGAAGGCGCGCGACTTCTACGACGCGCTGCAGAAGGAAATGTCCCTGGTCGGCAAGCCCGGAAACTGACGGCAACGCGGGCGCGGAGACCTGTCGATGACACCCATGACGATCGGCGTGCTAGGCGTCGTCGGATTGATGGTGATCGCGGCTCTCCGCGCGCCGATAGGGCTCGCTTTGATCCTTTCGGGGTTTGTCGGGCTATGGGTGCTGCATGGCTCGAAGACTGCTCTGTTCGTGCTGGCCAATGCTCCGATCACGGTATTGTCGAGCTACACGCTGTCGGTGCTGCCGCTCTTCGTGCTGATGGGAACGGTGGCGGTGAAGGGCGGCCTCGCGGAGGCGCTTTATCGCGCGGCCTATGCTTTTGTCGGCCATCGTCGCGGTGGCCTTGCGATCGCGAGCATCGTCGCCTGCGGCGGCTTTGGCTCGATTTGCGGATCGAGCGTCGCGACCGTCAGCACGCTCGGGCGCGTATCGATCCCGGAAATGCTGCGCTACGGATATTCCAAGCAGCTTGCCGCCGGCTCGCTCGCCGCCGGCGGCACGCTCGGCATCCTGATCCCGCCGTCCGTCGCCATGATCATCTATGCGATGGTGACGCAGGCATCGCTCGGCCGGCTGTTTGCCGCCGGCATCATCCCCGGCATTCTCGCCACGCTTCTGTACTGTCTCGCAACCAGCGCCTGGATGCGTTTCAATCCTTCGATGGGGCCGGCCGGCGAGAAGACGCCATGGCCCGAGCGCTGGCGCACGTTGCGCGGGGTGTGGGGCGTGGCGGCGCTGTTCGCGATCGTGATGGGCGGCATGTTCTCCGGCATTTTCTCGCCGACGGAAGGCGCTTCGGTCGGCGCCTTCGGCGCGATCGTGCTGGGCTTCCTGCAGCGGGAATTGACGTTCCCCAAGCTGTTCGACGCGGTGGTCGAAGCCGTGCAGACGTCCGTCATGATCCTGTTCGCTGTCATCGGCATTTCGGTGTTCGAATATTTCCTGCAGGCCGCGCGCGTGCCGCAGGGCGTGGAGGAACTGGTCCGCACGCTCGGTTGGGGCCCTACCGGCACCATGATCGTGATCATCGGCGTGCTGATCATCCTTGGCTGCTTCCTCAATTCGATCGCCATTCTGTTCATCGTAACGCCGGTGATTTTCCCGATCGTCTCCGGCTTCGGCTATGACCCGATCTGGTTCGGCATCATCATGGTGATGGTGGTGGAGTTCGGCCTGATCACGCCGCCCTTCGGCATGAACGTGTTCGTGCTCACCAAGGTGGTGCCGGGCATCACGACCGCCGAGGCGTTCAGCGGCGTCTATCCCTATATCGCCGCGGACCTCGTACGCATCGGACTATTGATGCTGTTTCCGGCGATTGTGCTCTGGCTGCCCAACCTTCTCTATGGAGTGGCGCCGTGAAGATATTCAGGAAAATGATATCGCGGCTCGATTTCGTCTTCGCGGTGATCGCCGGCATCGCGCTTCTCTACATGATGTCGTTGACGGTTCTGGACATCGTCGGAAGATCGCTCGGCCTCCTCGTAATCGGTTCCGGTGTCGAGCAGACCGAGTTGCTGATGGTGGTACTGGGATTTCTTGGTCTGGCGCGGTGCCTGCGGGTCGAGGGCAATATCGTCGTGGATGTCGCGACGTCCCACCTGCCGCCGTCGGTGAATGCGCGGATCGATGCGTTCTGGCTGGTCGTCACCGCTTTGGTGCTGGCGTTATGGGCCTATCTGGTCCTGAACAGCGGTATATCGCTTGATCGTTCCGGCCGGCGCAGCGAATTGCTTGAGCTGTCGCCGCTCGTCGGTCACGTCGTTGCCGTCGTCGGAATGATCGTGGCTATTGTTGTCGCGCTTTCGGTCGCGGCCGGGAAATTTGCGCGCGGCGGAAAGACAGCCGGAAAGGACGAGAAAGTCGTATGAGCCGGCCAATCATCATCACATGTGCGCTCACGGGCGGTGCCGAACTCTCCGGCAAGAATACCGCCGTGCCGGTGACGCCGCGCGAGATCGCGGATTCGGCGATCGAAGCCGCGCGAGCCGGCGCCGCGGTCGCCCATATCCATGTACGCGATCCGCAGACCCGGCGCGCCAGCATGAAGCTCGATCTCTATCGCGAGGTGGTAGACCGCATCCGTCAGTCCGGAATCGACATGCTGATCAATCTGACGACGGGGGCGGGTGCATCGTTCATTCCGGGCGCGGACGAGCCGCGGATCCCCGACCCGCGATCGAGCCTGTCGCATCCGGACCGGCGGGTCGCACATGTGCTCGCGCTGAAGCCGGATGTCTGCAGTCTCGATGTCGGCTCGATGAATTTCGGCGAGGTGGTGTTTCTCAACACGCCGGCGCATCTGCGCCAGATGGCGCGCGCGATCCTGGACAACGGCACCAAGCCCGAGCTTGAGGTGTTCGAACTCGGACATATCCGGCTGGCGCGGCACCTGATCGAGACCGGATTGATCGCCTCGCCGCCGCTGTTTCAGATCTGCCTCGGCATTCCATGGGGCGCGCCCGCGACTTCCGAGACCATGCTCGCCATGCGTGACCACTTGCCGGAAGGCGCGATCTGGGCGGCTTTCGGGATCGGCGCCGCGCAATTTCCGATGGTGGCGCAGGCGGTCCTGTTGGGCGGGCATGTGCGCGTCGGCTTCGAGGACAATCTGTATCTCAGTCGCGGGGTGCCGGCGCAGAGCAATGCCGCTTTGGTCGAAAAAGCAGTCCGCATCGTCGCGGAGCTGGGCGATCGCCCCGCCACGCCGCAGGAGGCGAGAGGTCTGCTTTCGGAAGGTGGGTGACGGCAACTCCGCGAGCCCGGCTCAGAATTTGAACCGCGATCGCGGCCCAGCCGCTACGACATAGCCGGCCGTCCGGGAGATCCATCACTTTCCCCGACCGCCAGAGCGGCAATCGTTATCTCGCCGTCGGTGATGTAGTGGTTGACGCGTTCCGTGGGCAGAGGCTCGCCGGATTGGTAAAGCGTCGCGGCGTCGATCACGCGATAGTTTTTCAGTTCGGCGACAATAAAATCCCGCTCCGCATTGGTGTCCGAATCGGTGGCGTGGGTGACCTGGAATGTCAGTCGGGTCAGCGAGATGCCGGTATCCTTGGTGCCGGCCCCGACCCACATGACGCGCGCATCCTCCGGCGGCTGATCGGTGTTCATCCAGAAGCTCGCCGATCCAAAGGTGTCGTCGGCACGCTCCAGACTTAAAGCCCAGAATCTTATGTGATGGCGTTTCCGCGGGCTGTCATCGATCGCCTTCTGGAAGCCGATATCCTGGCGGCGTCCGAACAGGTAGAGGCTGCTGAAGGGTGCGGTCGGATAGGGCGAATTCAGCACAAATGCCCGGATCATGCGCCACGAGCTTGCGATGCCCAGCCGGTCCGCTTCGGACCAGCCGGCAATTGCAAAGGCGGAACGAAGCTGATGCAACGAGCCGATGAGTGCGACATTCACCGGGTCGCCCGGCAATCCGTCTCCGGTGATGGTGAAGCTCGGCACCGATTTGCGTTGCAGGACCTTCAGGCCCATGCGAATGGCGCGCGGCAGAATGACATAGGCGGCGATGCCGTAGGTGACGGCCAGGGCCAGGAACCATGGCAGCCTGCGATCCGCGTCCTCGAAGACCACGAATACAATCAGCCACGCGCTCACGATGCCGATTGCAAAGATCAAAAGCCGTTGCAACAGGCGTATGACGAATCGCATGGTCCGGCTGCTATCTCATTGACTCCGCAAGGAACGATAGCACGCGGCGATATCCGCCACCACTTGCGCGCCTAGATCAGTCCGATTCGCTTCGCCGCTCTGCCGATTGCCTCGAGCGCTTCGTCGATATCGGCCGGACTATGGGCGGCGGACGGCTGCGCCCGCAGCCGTGCCTCGCCGCGCGGCACGATCGGGAAGCAGATGGCGCCGATATAGACGCCTTCGCCGAGAAGCTCCCGGCTGAAGGCCATGGCCTTCTCTTCATTGCCGACGAGAATGGGGGTGATCGGGTGATCGTCGCCGAGAATCCGCAGATCCAGGGCCTTCAGTCCCGCGCGCAGCCTTTTCGTGTTCTCTGCAAGCCGCTGCACCAAAGTCTCGTCGGCCATCACGCGCTCGATCGCGCCGCGCGCGCCGGCCGCGGATGCCGCCGGTATCGCGGTGGTGAAGATATGGAAGCGACCGTGATCGTGAAGCCTGCGGATAAGGTCGGCGCGGCCGGCGGCGTAACCGCCGGCAAATCCGCCGAACGCTTTTGAAAAAGTCCCCGTATAGAGGTCGATCCGGCCGACGCAGCCTTGCGCGGCAGCCGTGCCGCGGCCGCCGGGGCCGATCACGCCGGCTGCGTGGCTTTCATCCACGACCAGCGTTGCGCTGTGCCGCCTGCAGATCGCGATCATCCGCGGCAGATCGGCGGCGTCGCCTTCCATGCTGAAGATGCCGTCGGTGATGACAAGCTTCGCCCCGGAATGCGGCTCGGCCAGTAGCGCCTCCAGATGATCGAGGTCGCGGTTGTTGTAAATGCGGGTTTCGGCCGCGCTCAGGCGGCAGCCGTCGATGATGCTGGCGTGATTGAGGCGATCGCTGAAAATCCGGTCGCCCTTGCCGACCAGCGTGCAGGCGACGGTGACATTGGCCGAGGTGCAGGAATTGAACAGCAGCGCGCTGTCGGTTCTGTGAAACCGTGCGATGGTGTCGCACAGATCCTCGTGCAGCGGAGTGGTTGCAAGGGGAGGGTTTAGCGTCGATCCGTTGCCGTATTGGCGGGTGGCCGCGCAGGAGAGTTCGATCAGGTCCGGATCGCCGGCAAGCCCGAGATAATTGTTGGCGGTCAGCAGGAGGACCGAGCGGCCATCGAGTTCGGTACGCGCCCCGACGCGACCGCCGATGATCGGTTTCTTTGCCCGGGGAGGGGATGCATTTTCAGACGCCACGGTCGCCGCCCTTGGTGGAAGGAAATTCGCAAAGCCGCAACCTGTGACATAGCCCGAGCCGGATGCGCAAACCAGTCGCGGGACGCCCCGGGCCGCGCCGGGAGGCAAGGAAGCGCTACTCGCAAATTCGCATGGATTGCGGCAGCACGAACGGCACCGTGCCGTCCGGCAGGACACCGACCGAATTGGTCACGCCGAAAACACTCTCGATGATATCGTTTGCGATTACCTCACCGGGCCTTCCGGTCGCAACCACCGCGCCGCGCTTCATCATGGCGACGCGCGTTGCGAGCATCGCGGCCAGATTGAGGTCGTGGATGACCACCACGATACTGGTCCCGGAAGCGGCAAGACGCTTGACCAGTTCGAGTACACGCAACTGGTGACCGAGATCGAGGCTTGCGGTCGGTTCGTCGAGCAGCAGCAGTTTCGGCTCGGACGGATCGTCGGCGGTCCGAAGCTGCAACAGCGTGCGGGCCAGATGAACGCGCTGCTGCTCGCCGCCGGAGAGCCTTGTGACGCTTTGCTCGGCCAGATGCGTCACGTCGCATTCCGCCATGGTCTGCGTCGCCGCGGCGTCGACCGAGCGGCTGGATTTTGCGGGGTTGGCTCCCATCCGCACGATTTCGGCGACGGTGAACGGAAACACCACCGAGGTGTGCTGCGACAACACGGCCCGATGCTGGGAGAGGGCGTGGGCCGCAAAGGATTCGATGGCGCGGCCTTTCAGCAGGATGCGTCCGCCAAAGGCCCGCAATTCGCCGGACAGGACCCGCAGCAACGTCGATTTGCCGGCGCCGTTGGGTCCGACCAGCGCGACAATTTCGCCGGGTTCGACCGCAAGCGTCGCGCGATCGAGAATGTTCCGGCCGTTGATCCGCACCACGGCGTCGGATGCCTCGATCAACGCGCTCATAAGGTCGCGACCGAACGCTGCCGCAGCAACAAGGCGAGGAAGAACGGCGCGCCGATCGCTGCGGTGATGATTCCGATCGGTACCTCCGCCGGCGCCGCCAGCACCCGCGCGGCGGTATCCGCGCAGAGCAGCAGGGCGCCGCCCAGCAGCATCGACGCCGGCAACAGCAGACGATGGGCCGGCCCGGCCAGCAACCGCAACAGGTGCGGCACGACAATTCCGACAAAGCCGATCACGCCCGAGATCGACACCGCGGCACCGGTCGCCGCCGCAACGATGACGATGGCGACAAGCTTCAACCGCTGCACCGAAATGCCGGCATGGAAGGCCTCGGCCTCTCCCAGCACCAGCAGATCGAGCCCTCTGGCGATGAAGGGCGATGCCGCAGCGACAACAACGAGAGCGGGAGCGATCGCGGCGGCCTTCAGCCAGGTCGCCCCCGCCATCGAGCCAAGCAGCCAGAACGTCACATCCCGCAATTGCCGGTCGTCGGCCACAAACACCAATAGCCCGATGCCCGCATTGGCGAGCGCCGCGATCGCCAGCCCGCCCAGCAGAAAGATCGCGATCGAGGTGCGGAAATCATGGGTCGCCAGCCGGTAGAGTGCGCCGGTTGCGACCAGCGCGCCGAAAAACGCGGTGATCGGAAGGATCTCGAACGGAATCGTTCCGATCGACGTCGCCAGAAACCTGTCGCCGATCACGATCGTCGCGGCGGCGGCGAGCCCGGCGCCGCTGGAGACACCGACCAGGCTCGGATCGGCCAGCGGATTGCGGAACAGCCCCTGCATGATGGCGCCGGCCGAGGCCAGCAGCGCGCCGACGATCAAGGTCGCCACGATCCGGGGCAGGCGGATCGACCACAGGATCAGCCGGTCGCGATCGAGCGAACTCACGTCGGCGCCGTAACCGGTCAGCGCCGTGAACAGCCGGCCGGGCGGAATGCCGGCCGCCCCGGTCATCACCGACACCACGATGACCGCAAGCAGCAGCACCACAAGCAGCGTGATAACGAGCCAGCCCGGCGGCCGCATCCTTGCACGTCCCCTGGCGAAGGCGGCAATCAGCGACGACCCGCCAGCGCTCATTTTGCGCAGATCTGTGCGTCGCGCCCGCTGTCGTCGGATGGCAGGCTGCCGGCCTTCAGATCGGGATACAAGGCCCGGCTCAGATCGCGAGCGGCGCGCGCGGTTCGCGGCCCGAAGCCCAGCATATAAAGACCGTCCATGGAGAAAAAGTGCCCCTGGCGAGCGGCCGGCGTCTGGCGGAAAGCCGCATGGGAAAACACGCCCGCCGCATCGAGGTCGAATCCGGGGCGCTGCATTCCGAGCACCCAGTCCGGCGCCGCCGCCACCACCGCCTCGTCATTGACGATCTTGTAGCCCTCGAACTCGCCGAAGATGTTGACGGCGCCGGCCATCCGGATGATGCCGTCGGCAGCGGTGCCGCGGCCCCCGACCATCGGCTTGCCGTTGATGAAGGAGACGATGAACATCGCACGCGCCGGGGTCTTGATCTGCTTGCGGATCGCGGACAGGGATTCGAGATCTTCCGACACCAGCTTTTCCAGACAATCGCCCTGGCGTTCGGCGCCGGTCGCCTTCGCGATGATCCGGATCTTCTCGATGATGCCGTTGTCGTCGAAATGGTCGGGGATGCGCACGAACGGAACGGATGCAGCCTCCAGCACCGACACGGCTTCTTTGGGCCCGGAGCCGTCCGCCGCGATGATCAGGGAGGGTGTAAGTCCGATGACTCCTTCCGGCGACAATTGCCGGAAATAGCCCACATTCGGCTTCGTCTTCAGCGCCTCCGGGGGATACAGACTAGTCGTGTCGACCGCGACAATGCGACTTGCCTGTCCCAGCGCATACAATATCTCCGTAACGGCACCACCGATCGAGACGACACGAGAAGCATCGCGAATCACCACCTCCCGGCCCGAGGCATCGCGAACGGTTGCGGCAGCCGACGCTGAAACGGCGAACGCCGTTATCGTCGCGACGTGCATGAAGAGCCGCAGGAGATGATTAGCGAAGATCATTTTGTCAGAATGAGCTTGTTCTGTGCGGTCAGGCGCAGGCGATAAAGCTCCTCGCCATGCAGAATCGTGACTTCCCGCGTGCCGACAAAAATATCGTGGCTATCCAGACGGTTCTCGCGCACCGCGATATTGCGGTTCGTCGAAACGGACGAACGCTTTTCGCTTTTGGGGTCAATCTCCATATCCGGGAATGGCGCGCGATCTCGATGAGCTGACGGAAGATCGCAATCTAGTGCGGAAGACGCGCGCGTCACGAACTATAATTTAGATTTACTTCAAACAAGATACCGAATTTGGAATACGTACAATCACGTTAGAAACTACCTGCTGCAGCGTTGACCATATCCGGGTCGAGCAATAGGGTTTTGTGCCGGGAAACGGATAAAGCCAGCAAGCCACTGCGAAAGCAGCGCCAGCCAGCCCGAAGAAAACTGAAAATGGGGGCTGAGATGTTGCGTTGCCGCTGTCGCGGCCAGCGATCGCTGGTGTGCGCATCCGTTCTTGGAATTCTGTCGGCTTGTTCGCTTCCAGCGCAAGCGCAGGATGTCCAGACGCTCGATACGATTACGATCACGACCATCGGACGCACGGCCGCGAAGCCTCGCGCGGGATCGAGTCCCGCCGTCGCGCCGGTGCAGGCGCCGCAACAGCAACAGCCGGTGACTCAGGAATTCTCGGCACCCCAGGAAGCGGCCATCGACACGCTCGCTCCGGTCAGCGTCATTACGCTGAACACCATCAACACCGTCTCTGCGAAACGAATTTCGGACATCTTCTATAATGTGCCCGGCGTGTCGTTTACGGATCGGGGCGATAGTCCTGCGAACTCCATCAATATCCGCGGTCTTCAGGATTTCGGGCGCGTCGCTGTCGTCGTCGACGGAGCGCGGCAGAATTATCAGGTGACCGGCCACAATGCGAATGGCGCCTTCTTTCTCGACCCCGCACTGGTCGGCGGCGTCGAGGTCGTGCGCGGCCCGACTGCCAACGTCTATGGCTCGGGTGCCATCGGCGGTCTGGTCGCGTTCCGAACCAAGGATGCCGACGACATCCTGAAGCCCGGCGAACGCTTCGCTACCGAAGTCAGCGGCATGGCGGGATCGAATTCCAACCGCGGGTTGGGTACGGCCTTCATCGCCGGCAAGCCGAACCAGAATATCGATTATATTTTCGGCGGCACCTATCGCACCCAGGGCGATTATAGAGGTGGCGACGATATTTTGATTTCCAACACTGCGAATCGTGTCGGCACCGGCCTCGCGAAAGTGGCGGTACGTCCGCTGGACGGACATGAATTCAAGTTTGGCGGGCTGTTCCAGGAAAACAACTACAATGCCGGCCAGTTCAATAGGGGCCCGATAGATACCGCAAGTCTCGAGGCGGTGAATCAGGGCACGTCTGTTTTCGATACTCAGGTAAAAAACTATCAGGCCAACGCCCGTTGGAAATATTACCGTCCGGAAGACAAGCTCTTCAATTGGGACGCCAATATCTACTGGAACCGCACCGAACAGGGTCAGACCAAGATCTACGATCCTCATCCGGCGGGCCTCGCCTTCGGGCCCTCGACCATCTACTACGCGCCTTGCTTCCAGACCCCGGGCAATGCGATTTCCGGCTGCGTGGGAGACAATCGCGGCTATAACATCGACACCAAAGGCTTCAACGTAAACAATACGTCTCGCTTCGACGCTTTCGGTTTCAGCAATGCCCTGACGATCGGCGGCGACGGCTTCCAGGACGATGTCAGCACGTTCGATGCGCAGGGCAATTCGAACGTGACCACACCGGGCGGCGTGCGCTCGGTCACCGGTGCCTTCGCGCAGCTCAAGTCGAATTTTTCGAACTGGCTCGAGATCGTCAGTGCCGTCCGCTACGACAATTATGAACTGACGTCCGGTCCGAACTCTTCCGGCGGCGACCGTCTGTCACCGAAAATCACGGTGGGCGTCACGCCGATCCAGGGCTTTACGCCCTATGTCAGCTATGCGGAAGGCTATCGCGCTCCGTCCATTACCGAGACGCTGCTGGTCGGGCCACATATCGGTCCCAACCCCTATGCGGGATTGTTCTATTGTCCTTCCGGCACGTACCCGCCGCCCGGACCGCCCGTGTTCAATTTGAACCTGTTCTGCTTCCTGCCGAACCTCAATCTGCGTCCTGAGGTCGGCAAGAACAAGGAAGCCGGCGTCAATCTCAAATACAATGACATCTTCGGAGCCGGCGACAGCTTCCGCGGCAAGTTCAACGTCTTCCGCAACGATCTCGAGGATTATATCGAGCTGACGCAGTTCGGGTCGCCCCGAACATATCAGGGGAACATCTATTATCCCTTCTATCAATACCAGAACATCCAGTCGGCACACATCCAGGGCTTCGAAGCCGAGACGATGTACGATGCGGGTGCCTGGTTTGTCGGCGTTTCCGTCACCCTCTTGCGGGGCTACAACGACGTGACCGGTGTCGGTCTCGCGACCATCCCCGGAAACAAGATCGTGACATCCGGCGGCGTTCGGCTTCTCGATCGCAAGATGACGATCGGAGCGTCATGGTCCTCCGTCGCAAGCAACCAGAATGTGCCCATCAATTATCTCCCGGCTACGTCCTACGATCTGCTGAACCTCTATCTTTCCTACGAACCGGTGAAGGACGTGTGGGTCAATTTCACGGTCGACAACGCGCTCAACCGCTATTACCGGCCTTATGCGATCCCGAAGGCCTCGCCGACCGAAGTTCAGAACGACACGCTTTGGGCCTCGGTGCCGCCCGGTATCGTCTACAAGGGAACCGTGCGCATGCGCTTCAGCGCCATGTAGAACGTCCACATATGTAGGACGCCGACACAAGATCGGTCCGCCGCCTCGGGGGCGGACCGGAGACACGACAGCCAGCAATACGCCAGCTCAAAGGAGTGACTGCCATGTTTATTGCGATGAACCGGTTCCTGGTCAAAAAAGGTTCCGAGGAGCAATTCGAGCAGGTCTGGAAATCGCGCGATTCGCAGCTCGAAAAAATGCCGGGCTTCGTCGAATTTCATCTGCTCAGGGGCCCGAAGGCCGAAGACCACACGCTCTATTCCTCGCATACTGTCTGGCAGAGCCGGGAATTGTTCGAGGCATGGACCAGATCCGACGAGTTCCGGATCGCACATGAAAGGGCGGGAGACGGTTCGACCGCGTCGCTCTATCTGGCGCATCCGCAATTCGAGGGTTTTGAGGTCCGACAGACGATCTCGCGCAGTCGCGCCGCCTGACATGGCAACGATGGGCGTTCCTCCCTCGATCGCGGAATATCTCGCCGGCCACCCGGATGTAATCGTCGAGCAATTCGCCAGCGAATCCGGCATCACCCCCCACGCGGTGGTGCAGGCCTTGCCGGTAGCGTTGCGGCGATTTGCGGATGGCGCTCACTTTGTCGATGTCATGCAGGATGTCGCGAAATGGGGCGACGTCACGCTGATCGTCCATACCGAAGACGGCATCATGGAATTTGGCGGGCCGATACCGGCCGGCCAGGTGGCGCGCGGCTATTACAACGTACCGGGCTCGAGCGGGTTTCACGGGCATCTCCGGCACGATCGCTGCACCGGGATTGCCTTCGTCGAACGACCGTTCATGGGCAGGCCGTCGGCATCGATCCTGTTTTTCAACGGGAACGGCGCCATCATGTTCAAGGTTTTCGTCGGCCGTGACGAAAATCGCAATCTGAAATCCGATCAGCTCGATGCCTTCAGGTCGCTGGCGCTTCGTCTGGCGAGCTGAGACGGATCGCAGCAAGCGAAGCGCAGACGGGCGACGAGACCCGGCAAGGCCTGTGCCGGGCTGACGGCGCCTGCTGAGGCGCCCGCGATTGCATCTTCGCGTCTTTGGCGATAATCCGCAGGCGCGTCCTGGAACCGGCCGAAGCCGTCTCCGGGCGCAAAGCAGATTGCCGACGGAGGCGCGGGTGCTTGAAATTGCCCTTGGTGACTACCCCCATACGCGGGAATTGAAGAGCCGGCTTGCGGGATCGCCGTTGTTCAATTTCGTGAACATCCAGCCGATCACCAAGGCCTTCGCACCGATGGCGCGGCAACAGGCCTACGATATCTCCGAAATGGCGCTGGTGACCTTTCTGCAGGCCAAGGCCTATGGCAAGCCGCTGGTTCTGCTGCCGTTTGCGGTGGCGGCGCGGTCGCAGGAGATCAGCCTTATTTGTCTTGCGAAAAACGACGCCATTCGCGGTCCCGCCGATCTGGTCGGAAAGCGGGTCGGCGTTCGCGCCTATAGCCAGACCACCGGCGCCTGGATACGCGGAATCCTCGGCGATGAATTCGGCATCCGTCCGGAAGATATCCGCTGGGTGACCTTCGAGGATGCTCATGTCGCCGAATACAAGGACCCGCCCTTCGCGGAGCGCGCCAGGCCGGGCAGCGACATGATGGCCATGCTGCGCGCCGGCGAGCTGGATGCCGTGATCGTCGGCAACGACAAGCCGGTCAGTGCCGATCTGAAGGATGTCTATCCCGACGCGGAAGCGGCGGGCCGCCAGTTCAGGCAGAAGCACGGCTTCGTGCCGGTGAATCATGTCGTGGTGGTTCGTCAGTCCACGCTGGATGCACAGCCGGACGCGGTGATGACTTTTTATCGCGCCGTCGAGAGCATCTGGAAAGAGCTTCCGAAAGGCAGCGCGCTGCCGCTCGGCCGCGCCGAAATCGAGCCCAGCATCGAACTGGCATTGCGATATATCTCGGCGCAGAAAATGCTGCCGAAAGCAATGACGCCATCCGAGGTCTGGAGCGGTGTTCCGGCCGGGCTCTGATCGATGAGTCTCGTGAAAGAGGACGTGATCCTCGCCGTTGCGGCCTTGTCGCTTGCGATCTGGCTCTATTGCGTCTTTTTGCGCGGCGGTTATTGGCGCGGCAACGTCACCGACAACGTGGTATCGGACACGCCCGCAACGTGGCCGCATATCGTCGCGGTCGTCCCGGCTCGCAATGAGGCGGAGGTCATTGCAAGCAGCCTCACGTCGTTGTTGAAGCAGAATTACCCGGGGAGATTTTCGATCGTCCTGGTCGACGACAACAGTGAAGACGCCACCGCATCCATTGCGCAAGGCCTGCAGGGCGCAACGGACTCCGCAGGTATCGCTGACCGTGCTTCGTGGCGAGCCGTTGCCGGACAACTGGACCGGAAAGCTGTGGGCGCTTCAGCAGGGCATCGCTCTCGCCGAAAAAGACCGGCCCGATTTCCTGCTGCTGACCGACGCTGATATCGTCTACGAACCGGATGTGATGGCATCGCTGGCGTCGCTCTCGGTCGAGCGCGGCACTGTGCTGACCTCGCTGATGGCGAAGCTGCGCTGCGAAAGTCTTCGCCGAGCGAGCCTTCATCCCGGCCTTCATTTATTTCTTTCAGATGCTATATCCGTTTTCCTGGGTGAACGATCCGCGCCGCCGGATCGCCGCTGCCGCCGGCGGCTGCATGCTGGTCAAGGTCGAAGCGCTGGCGCAGGCGGGCGGGATCGCCGCGATCCGCGATGCGCTGATCGACGATTGCTCGCTCGCAAAGCTCATGAAGGCGCAGGGGCCGATCCGGCTGTCGCTGACCGAGCGGGTCCGGTCCATCAGAACATCGCCGACCATCGCCGACATTCACGCCATGGTGGCGCGCTCGGCCTACGCGCAACTGCGATATTCGCCGATATGGCTGGCGCTGACGCTCGCCGGCATGGCGCTGACCTATTGGGCGCCGCCGCTGATCGCCATTTTCGGGCACGGAACCGCGCGATTCTGGCTCTTGCCGCCTGGGCGTTAATGGCGCTAACCTTCTGGCCAACCTTGCGTTTTTACGGTTTGACACCCTTTTGGGCGCCGGCCTTGCCGGCGATCGCGACCGGCTACATGGCATTCACATTCAGTTCTGCGCTACAGCATAGCCTCGGGCAGGGCGGCCGTTGGAAGGGTCGCTACCAGGCAAAAAAGGTCTGATGAATCAATCACTAGACTATCGGTCCGGCAAGGGCCATCGCGACGAGAATTTCCCCGTCGCCTCGCGGCTCGTCAGCGCGAAGCACCGGCCGGTGATCATGGCCTTTTACGATTTTGCGCGAGCCGCCGACGATGTCGCCGATCATCCGACTTTGCCGGCCGAGCAGAAGCTTCTTCAGCTCGATCGCATGGAAGCCTCGCTGACCGGTGCTGCCTCCGACGATTTCTTGTCGGTGCGGCTGCGCGACCAACTCGCGGACCGGAAGCTGGCACCGATCCATGCGCTCGATCTGCTGAAAGCGTTCCGCCTTGACGTCACGAAATTGCGCTACGCCGACTGGGATGAGCTGATCGATTACTGCACCTATTCCGCGATGCCGGTCGGGCGTTTCGTGCTGGATGTGCATGGCGAAGACAAGTCGACCTGGGCGTCGCTCGGATACGCTGTGCGCGGTTCTGCAGATCATCAATCATCTGCAGGATTGCGGGAAGGACTATCGCGCACTCGATCGGGTCTATATCCCGCAGGACAGCCTGGTTGCGAATGGTGCCGTGACCGAGGAGCTTGCCGCTTCCGCATCCTCGCCCGCGCTTCTGGCCTGCCTGCATCAATTGGCGCGACATGCCGAAGAATATCTCGATGCTCGGCCGCCCCTGGCGGATGCGATTGCGGACACTCGCCTCGCCTGCGAGGTCGCCGTCATCGGTTCGCTCGCCCACAGGCTGCTTGCGCTGCTGAAGCGACGCGACCCGCTGGCGGACAAGGTTCACCTCGGGCGCGGCACTCTGATGGCGACGATGTTGGGTGCGTTGACGAAGACGCTGGCGCGCAGGCTGATGCCGCGCGCCGCCTCGCATCGGCGGGCGCAGGGTTTGCGGTCATGACGATGTCCGGTGCATCGGACGATGCCGCGCAAACTGCCGGCGGCTCTTCGTTCTATCTGGCGATGCGGATTCTGCCGCGCCACAAGCGCGAAGCCATGTTCGAGGTCTACAAATTCTGCCGCAAGGTCGATGACGTTGCCGACTCGCCCGGTCCGCGCGACGCGCGTCTGGCGGAACTCAACCGCTACCGCGACGATGTCGCTTCCTGTTATGCCGGACGGCCGTCGGAACGGATGAGTGGCTTTGTGGAGCCGGTGAAGGAATTCGGCCTGCGGCGCGAGGATTTTCTGGCGATCATCGACGGCATGGAAATGGATGTCGTCTCCGATATTCGCGCGCCCGATCTGGCCACGCTCGATCTCTATTGCGACCGGGTCGCGAGCGCGGTCGGACGTCTGTCGGTGCGGGTTTTCGGAATGTCGAACGAGGATGGCTTGTTGCTGTCCCACCATCTCGGCCGCGCCCTGCAGCTTACCAACATCCTTCGCGATCTCGATGAGGATGCGGACATCGGTCGCCTTTATCTGCCGCGCGAATATCTCACGGCCGCCGGTATTCTGACCGACGATCCGAAAGCGGCCTTGGCGCATCCCAATCTGCAGCGGGCCTGCATGCCTCTGATTGCCCGGGCACGCGAACATTTCGCGCAAGCCCGCGCCATCATGAACCGGCAGCCTCGTGCGAGCGTGAAGGCCCCGCGCATCATGGCGGAAGCCTATGCGCCGATGCTCGACCGCCTTGAGATGCGAGGCTTTACGGCGCCGCGCGAACGCGTGCGGATCGACCGCGCCCATCTGCTCTGGGCGGTCTTGCGATACGCGATCGTGTGATGTCGAAACGCGTACATGTCATCGGCGCCGGCCTTGCCGGCCTTTCCGCGGCCGTCCGTCTGGCGCAATCGGGCATTGACGTCACCGTGCATGAAGCCACGCGCCAGGCCGGCGGGCGATGCCGCTCCTATGACGACGCTGCGACCGGCATGCATATCGACAACGGCACCCATCTGCTGCTGTCGGGCAACCACGCCGCGATCTCTTACCTGAATAGCATCGGCGTTGCGCCGGAATTTGCGCCGGCGGATTTTCACTTCATCGATGGTGCGAATGGCGAGCGATGGGTGCTGCGGCTTGGCGATCAGCGGCTTCCCTGGTGGGTGTTCTCGCCGTCCAGCCGGGTGCCCGGAACCGGGTTCACCGATTATTTCAAGCTGGCTCCGCTTCTGCTGGGCGGGGCCGACCGGCCGCTGCGCGAGGTTCTCGACCTGCACAGCGAGCTGTATCGCCGGCTGCTCGATCCGCTGATGGTCGCGGCACTGAATATCGACACGCCGAGCGGGTCGTCGAAACTTGCTGCACAGGTGGCGCGCGAGACCCTGCTGAAGGGCGGCCAGTCGTGCCGGCCGCTGGTGTTCGAATCCGGCCTCAGTTCCGCCTTTGTGGAACCCGCCATCTCGTTTCTTCAGACGCGCGGTATCGCGGTGCAGTTCGAACACGAACTCGAATCACTCAAGCTCTCCGATCGGGGTGCAACGGCAGCTGGTCTTCAAGGATGGCAATGTTGCGCTTGGTTCGGATGATGTCGTCATCCTCGCGGTGCCGGCCTATGCGGCCACCGCGTTGCTGCCGGGCCTCGATGCCCCCGATCAATTCCGCGCCATCATCAATATTCACTATGATCTGCCGCCGCCCGCCGGCGCGCCTTTCATGACCGGCGTCCTCAACCGCACCGTCGAGTGGATTTTCGCTTTCAAACGTCGTATCTCGGCGACCATCAGCCATGCCGACCGGCTGCTGGCCCTTCCGCGTCAGGAACTGGCCGAAACGGTGTGGCATGACATCACGGACATTCTCGGTATGGATGCGCCGCTTCCGAAATGGCAATTGGTTCGCGAGCGCCGCGCCACCTTCGCCGCGACGCCTGAGCAGAATGCGCGCCGTCCCGGCGCGCGAACGCGCTGGAGCAATCTGTTCCTCGCCGGCGACTGGACCGATACCGGACTGCCCGCGACGATCGAAGGTGCCATCCGGTCGGGCGCGCGCGCCGCAGACATCGTCCGCCACCCATGATGCAGACGATGCATGAAACGGCGCTGCCGATCTCGCGCGACGCGCTCGACGAATTCCGTCGATCGCGCCGCCGACGCGCTGCTGAAGCTGCAGCAGCCGGACGGCCATTGGGTCTTCGAACTCGAGGCCGACGCGACGATACCGGCCGAATACGTCCTGCTGCGTCACTATCTCGGCGAGCCCGTCGACACCGAGCTCGAGCGCAAGATCGCGGTCTATCTGCGCCGCATCCAGGGCAAGCATCACGGCTGGCCGCTGTTCCATGACGGCGATTTCGACATGAGCGCCAGCGTCAAGGCCTATTTCGCGCTCAAGATGATCGGCGATCCGCTCGATGCCGACCACATGCGGCGCGCGCGCGAGGCGATCCTGCAACGGGGCGGCGCTGCGCAGCAGCAATGTCTTCACGCGCGCGCTGCTGTCGCTCTACGGCGTGACGTCGCTGGCGCAGCGTACCGGTGATGCCGGTCGAAATCATGCTGCTGCCGCGCTGGTTTCCGTTTCACCTGTCCAAGATTTCCTATTGGGCGCGCACGGTGATCGCGCCGCTGCTGGTGCTGGGCGCGCTGAAGCCGCTCGCGCGCAACCCGAAGGGCGTCACCATCGACGAACTGTTTCTGGAGCCGCCGCAATCGGTCGGCGCGCGTGAAGAAGGCCGGCCATCAGAAATGGTCGTGGTTCCTGTTCTTCCGCGGCGTCGACATCGTGCTGCGCGCGACCGAGCCGCTGTTTCCGAAGACCACGCGCAAACGCGCGATCGAGGCCGCGGTCGACTTCGTGAAGGAGCGGCTGAACGGCGAAGACGGGCTCGGCGCGATCTACCCGGCGATGGCCAACAGCGTGATGATGTATGACGTGCTCGGCTATCCGCCGGACCATCCCGATCGCGCCATCGCGCGGCTGTCGATCGACAAGCTGCTGGTGATCAAGGACGACGAGGCCTATTGCCAGCCCTGCGTCTCGCCGGTCTGGGACACGGCGCTGACCGCGCACGCCATGCTGGAAGCGGGCAGCGAACGCGCCAGGGCTGCGGCGCAATGCCGGCCTCGACTGGCTGGTGCCGCTGCAGGTTCTCGATGTCGACGGGCGACTGGGCCGAGCAGCGGCCGGATGTGCGGCCGGGCGGCTGGGCGTTTCAATACAACAACGCGCATTATCCCGATCTCGACGACACCGCGGTGGTCGCGATGGCGATGGATCGCGCGCAGGCCGGCAGCCATGCGCACGGCTTCGATGCGTCGCTTCGCGCGCGCCCGCGAATGGGTGCTCGGACTGCAGAGCAGGAACGGCGGCTGGGCCGCCTTCGATGCCGACAACACCTACAGCTATCTCAACAACATTCCGTTCTCCGACCACGGCGCGCTTGCTCGATCCGCCGACCGAGGACGTGACGGCGCGCTGCATCTCGATGCTGGCGCAGCTTCCGCGCGATGACGAGGGCGACCGCGCGATCGAGGCCGGCATCGACTATCTGCGCAGGACGCAGCTCAAGGACGGCTCGTGGTATGGCCGCTGGGGCCTGAACTACATCTACGGCACGTGGTCGTCGCTCTGCGCGCTCAATGCCGCCGGGTCTCGATGGCAAGTCCGACATGGTGCGCCGTGCCGCCGACTGGCTGCTGCAAATCCAGAATGCCGATGGCGGCTGGGGCGAGGACGGCGCGAGCTACAAGCTCGATTATCGCGGCTATGAGCCGGCGCCGAGCACGGCGTCGCAGACCGCCTGGGCTCTGCTCGGCCTGATGGCGGCAGGCGAGGTCGACCATCCGCAGGTCCAGCGCGGCATTCGCTATCTGCTGCGACCATCAGACCGGCGAAGGACTGTGGGACGAAGAGCGCTTCACCGCGACCGGTTTCCCGCGCGTGTTCTATCTGCGCTATCACGGCTACCGGAAGTTCTTCCCGCTCTGGGCGGTGGCGCGCTATCGCAATCTGACCGCGGCCAACGACCGCCGCGTCGCGTTCGGCATGTGAGGCCGACCGTGATGACCCGCACAGCCCGCGCTGCTTGTCATCACCGGTCTTCGACGCGAAGCGCAGATCGCCGCTGGCGACGGCGTCGTGACGCTTGTGCAGCGGCGGCGATCCGGCGGTGTTGCGTGAGCGCCTCTCGGCTTTCTCCCGGCCTCCTCGGGATGAGGGCGGCGATAGCGTTGCCATTCATCGGCGTCCTCAGCTTCGGTCTCGCGGGTGGCGCTCGCACCGGACCTGAAGCCGGGCGACGTCGTCCTGGCGACGCATGTCGTGGCAGGCGACGCGCACCACGACGCAACCTTGGACTGGCATCGTCGCGATCGCCTCGAAACTCGACGGCATTGTCCGCCTTCATCGCGGTGCTGATTGCGGGAGTGGATCGCGTGCTGACGAAATCCGCCGACAAGGCGGCGTTGCATGCGATCAGCGGCGCGCTGGCTGTCGATATGGAATCGCATATCGCGGCGGCTTATGCGCGCCGGCACGGACTGCCGTTCGCCGCTCATTCGCGCGATCAGCGATCCGGCGACGCGCAGTCTGCCGGACATCGCAGCGAATGCGCTGACGCGCGACGGCAATGTCGATCTGCCGAAAGTGCTTGCTCGGAGTGCTGCTGCGTCCCCGGGCAAATCCCGGCGCTGATCGCGGCCGGGTTCGATTCCGAACGCGCCTTCGCCTCGTTACGCCGCGTTCGCCGTCTTCTTGGTCCGCTCTTCGGCCTCGGCGGCGCGGATCTCCGATAGCTTCATCTGGACCTGCGACGAGAACACGTATTCGGCCGGGCGCTGCCTATCCATGGCGATTTCCGGCGCCATCGGGCCGGATGTGCGGATGCCGCGCAGCGATACCCACAAAGCCTTCAGCGGGTTGTTGATAGCCGCATTGGCCGCGGTCGGCTCGTAGCCGCAATGCGCCATGCAGTCGGCGCACTTCTCATACTTGCCGGTGCCGTAGGAATCCCAGTCGGTGGTCTCCATCAGCTCCTTGAAGGTCTTGGTGTAGCCTTCGCCGAGCAGATAGCAGGGCTTCTGCCAGCCGAAGATATTGCGCGCCGGCATGCCCCACGGCGTGCATTCGTATTCCTGGTTGCCGGCGAGGAAGTCGAGGAACGAGCTGGAATGCATGAACTTCCAGCCCTTGCCCTTGCCGAGCGCGAAGACCTTGCGGAACAATTCCTTGGTCTTCTTGCGGTTGAGGAAATGCTCCTGGTCGGGCGCGCGCTCATAGGCATAGCCCGGCGAGATCGAGACACCGACGTTCATTTCCTTCGCGTAATCGAGGAAGGCGGCGATGTCCTCGGCGGCATGGCCGTCGAAAATCGTGGCGTTGACGTTGACGGCGAAGCCCGCGTCCTGCGCGGCCTTGATCGCCTTCACCGCCTTGTCGAACACGCCCTTCTGCGACACCGCCTTGTCGTGATGATCGCGAAGGCCGTCGAGATGCACGGAGAAGAACAGATAGGGCGACGGCTTGAACAGATGCAGCTTCTTCTCGAGCAGCAGTGCATTGGTGCACAGCGAGACGAATTTCTTGCGTGCCACGAGACCCGCGACGATCTCGCCGATCTCCTTGTGGATCAGCGGCTCGCCGCCCGGAATCGCGACCATCGGCGCGCCGCATTCGTCGGCTGCGTCCAGGCATTCCTGCACCGACATGCGGCGGTTCAGGATCGCGTCCGGATAATCGATCTTGCCGCAGCCGATGCAGGCGAGGTTGCAGCGAAACAGCGGCTCCAGCATCAGCACCAGCGGATAACGCTTCCGGCCGAGCAGCTTCTGCTTCAGCAGGTAGGCGCCGATGCGAATTTCTTTGTGGAACGGTATCGCCATGAACCCGAAGCCTATCCCAAAATCCTTAAACCGACGCAACTTCGGCGGGGAGTCGGAACGTGATATTTTCCTCGCGGCCGGGCAGCGTCGCCACATCCACGATCCGCAGCCGCTTTAGAGCGCTTATAACGTCGTTCACCAGCACTTCCGGCGCCGAGGCCCCGGCGGTAATCCCGACGGTCTCGACGCCGTCGAGCCAGGCCGGATCGAGTTCGCTGCCGTCGGCGATCAGGTAGCTCGGGATACCCATTTCCTCGCCGATCTCGCGCAGGCGGTTGGAATTGGAACTGTTGGTGGCGCCGACCACCAGCAGAAGGTTCGGCGATCTTGCACAGATCGCGCACCGCGCTCTGCCGGTTCTGGGTCGCATAGCAGATGTCGCGGGTGTCGGGCCCCTGGATATCGCTGAACCGCTTGGTCGAGCGCCGCGATGATTTCGCGGGTATCGTCGACGCTGAGCGTCGTCTGCGTGACGTAGGCGACCGGCGCATCGGTCGGCAGGTCAAGCTTGTCGACTTCCGCCACGGTCTGCACCAGCACGACCGGCCCCGGAATCTGGCCCATCGTTCCTTCGACCTCGGGATGACCGGCATGCCCGATCAGGATCACGGTGCGGCCCTGGCCGACATAGCGCTTGCCCTGATTGTGGACCTTGGTGACCAGCGGACAGGTGGCGTCGATCACCGGCAGATCGCGGTCTTCCGCCTCGCGCTCGACATCCTTCGACACGCCGTGCGCGCTGAAGATCGAGACCGCGCCATCCGGTATCTCGGAGACGTTTTCGACGAAGCGCGCGCCCTTCGCCTTCAGCGATTCGACCACGAATTTGTTGTGAACGATCTCGTGGCGCACATAGACCGGCGGGCCGTATTTTTTCAGCGCGCGCTCGACGATGTCGATCGCACGGACCACGCCGGCGCAAAAGCCGCGAGGCTGAGCAAGAACGACGTTGAGTGGACGCAGACCGGAGCGGGGAGTGTCGTCAGGCTTACGCAAGCTGCACCTTGTCCTGTTTCAGGTCCTTGCCGAGGGCCTCGAAGCGCCTTGGCAAGAATTCCGTTCGCATCCAGTCCCGCCTTCGCGTACATCGCCGCCGGCGTGTCGTGATCGATGAAAATATCCGGCAGCACCATCGATCGCACCTTCAGGCCGCGGTCGAGGGCGCCGTGCTCCGCGAGCGTCTGCAGCACCTGCGAACCGAACCCGCCGATCGAGCCTTCCTCGATCGTCATCAGCACCTCGTGATTCTTCGCAAGGCGAAGCACGAGGTCGACATCGAGCGGCTTTGCGAAGCGCGCATCCGCCACCGTCGTGGTCAGACCATGCGCGGCCAGCGCGTCGGCGGCCTTCATGCATTCGGCGAGCCGCGTTCCGTAAGACAGCAGCGCGACCGTGTTGCCTTCGCGCAGGACGCGGCCCTTGCCGATCTCGAGCGGCACGCCGACTTCCGGCAGATCGACGCCGACGCCGTCGCCGCGCGGATAGCGCAATGGCGGACGGCCGGTCGTCGATGCGCTGCCGCCGTCGCGACCATGTGCACCAGTTCCGCCTCGTCGGCGGCGCGCCATCAGCACGAAACCCGGCAGGCAGCCGAGATAGGCGAGATCGAACGAGCCGGCATGGGTCGGGCCATCGGCGCCGACCAGCCCCGCGCGATCCAGGATGAAGCGGACCGGCAGGTGCTGAATCGCGACGTCATGCACGACCTGATCGTAGGCGCGCTGCAGGAATGTCGAATAGATCGCGACGAACGGCTTGAGGCCCTCGGTCGCAAGCCCGGCCGCGAAAGTCACGGCGTGCTGCTCGGCGATGCCGACGTCGAAGGTGCGTTTCGGGAATGCCTTGGAGAAGATGTCGACGCCGGTTCCCGACGGCATCGCCGCGGTGATTGCGACGATGCTGATCGTCCTTGGCCGCTTCCTTGACCAGGCTCTCGCCGAACACCTTGGTGTAGGACGGCGCGTTGGCCTTGGCCTTGGACTGCCGGCCGGTGACGACGTCGAACTTCACGACGCCATGATATTTGTCGTCGGCGGCTTCGGCCGGCGCATAGCCCTTGCCCTTCTGGGTGACCACATGGACAAGGATCGGCCCCATATCGGCATCGCGCACATTGCGCAGCACCGGCAGCAGATGATCGAGATTGTGTCCGTCGATCGGCCCGACATAATAGAAGCCGAGTTCTTCGAACAATGTGCCGCCGGTCACCATGCCGCGGGCATATTCCTCCGCGCGCGCCGCCTGATCCTTCATGAAGCGCGGCAGCCGCTTGGCGAATTGCTTGCCGATTTCGCGAAGCGACAGATAGGTGCGGCCGGAAATCAGCCGTGCCAGATAGGCCGACATCGCGCCGACCGGGGGCGCGATCGACATTTCGTTGTCGTTGAGAATGACGATCAGGCGCGAATCCATCGCGCCGGCATTGTTCATCGCTTCGTAGGCCATGCCTGCGGACATCGCGCCGTCGCCGATCACGGCAACGACATTGTGTCGCAGACCGGAAAGATCGCGCGCCACCGCCATTCCCAGTCCGGCGGAAATCGAAGTAGAAGAATGCGCGGCGCCGAAGCAGTCATATTCGCTTTCGGTGCGTTTGGTGAAACCGGAAAGCCCGCCGCCCTGCCGCAGCGTGCGGATGCGGTCGCGCCGGCCGGTGAGAATCTTGTGAGGATAGGCCTGATGTCCGACGTCCCAGATCAGCCGGTCGGTCGGAGTGTCGAACACGGCATGCAGGGCCACGGTCAGTTCGACGACGCCCAGGCCGGCTCCGAGATGTCCGCCGGTTACCGCGACTGCGTTGATCGTCTCCGCACGCAATTCGTCGGCGACTTGCCGGAGCTGATGGTCTTGAAGCTTTCGGAGGTCGGAGGGGGTCGCCAGGGTATCGAGAAGAGGGACAGCAGAAGTCATTATTGGGACACCTTCGCTCGCCTGGATGTTATCTTATAACGCAATACCGGACCTTTAGGTGCAAAAGCAAAATACATACCCGATGAAGGACTTGGACCGGAAATGTGTGTTTTTCGCAACCCAAAAGCTAGGGAACTGGCCTATTGATAATGGTAAGATTTGCAGGTAAGCGCAATTGATGGTGAATAGGAATAAAACCACTTCCCTGGCGGATGTCGATCGGTTCCATCGTCAGGGATGTGTATCCGGTATCCCTGGATCACGATTCTGCTGTTCACGCTACTGGGCGTGGGTTCTGCGATCTATGCGGCGCGGAACTTTTCCATCAATACCGACATCAGCAATCTGATCGCGCCCGACATCGACTGGCGCCAACGTGAAATTGCGCTGGAAAAGGCCTTCCCGAGCCGCGTGCAGACCATTCTGGCGGTGGTTGATGCGCCGACGCCGGAACTGGCCTCGCTCGGGGCCGACGCGCTCACCGCCCGCCTCAAGACGCAATCGGCCCTGTTCCATTCCGTGCGCCGGCCGGACGGGGGCGAGTTTTTCGAGACCAATGCGCTGCTTGTTCCTGCCGGTCGAACGCCTCGGCGAAACGCTCGGGCAGCTTCAAGCGGCGACGCCGTTCATCTCGATCCTGGCCCGCAACCCGAACTGGCGGGGCCTGTCGCAGGGAGCGCTTGCGGCACTCGGCGGGGTCCAGGCGAAACAATACAGCCTCGATGCGCTGGCGCCGATCTTCGACCGATTTTCCAACACGCTGGACGACATCGCTGCCGATCGGCCGGCGAGCTTTTCCTGGCAGGAACTTCTGACCGGTCAAGAAGTCCGAGCCGAACGAAGTACGGCGATTCGTCGATATCTGGCCGATGCTCGATTACAGCGCGCTCGAACCGGGCCGTCAGGCGACGGATGCGGTGCGCAAGGCGGCTGCCGATGCCAACCTGAAGGCCGACTATCAGGCGCGCCTTCGCCTGACCGGATCGGTCCCGATCGCCGACGAGGAATTTGCCACCGTCAAGGAGGGGGCGCTGATCAACGGGATCGGAACGGTTGCGATCGTGCTCCTGATCCTGTGGCTTGCGCTCAAGTCAGCGCGCATCATCGTTGCCGTCTTCATCGCGCTGACGATCGGCCTGGCGATCACGGCGGCGCTCGGATTCCTGACGGTCGGTTCGCTCAACCTGATTTCGGTCGCGTTTTTTGTGCTGTTCGTCGGCCTCGGCGTCGATTTCTGCATCCAGTACAGCGTGCGCTATCGCGACGAGCGCTTTCACAAGGACAGCCTCAACGAAGCGCTGATCGATGCCGGACGCAATGTCGGCGGTCCGCTGACGCTGGCGGCCGGAGCGACCGCGGCCGGCTTCCTCGCCTTCCTGCCGACGAACTATCAGGGCGTGTCGGAACTCGGCGCCATCGCCGGCATGGGAATGATCATAGCATTCCTGGTCAGCATCACGCTGCTTCCCGCGCTGCTGGCGGTGCATCAACCCGCCCGGCGAAAAAGAGCCGCTCGGCTATGCGAGCCTCGCGCCGGTCGACAAATTCGTCGAGCGCAACCGCATTCCGGTCGTCGTCGGAACGCTTGGCGTCGCCATTCTCGGCCTGCCGCTTCTGTATTTTCTGCATTTCGATTTCAATCCGCTCAACCTTCGAAGCGCCTCGGTCGAGTCGATCTCGACCTATCTGGAACTCCGCAAGGATCCGAATACGGGGGCGAGCTCGATCAACATCCTTGCCAATTCGCGCAAGGACGCGCAGGCGATCGCGCAGAAGATGGCGAAGCTGCCCGAAGTCGTCGCGCGTCATGACGATCGACAGTTTCGTGCCCGAGGATCAGCAAGCCAAGCTCGCGATGATCCGGCAAGCTCGCGCCGGCGCTCCGAAAGGCGCTCGATATCAAGCCGGCGCCGCCGCCGACGCCACAGGAAGCCGGCGCAGCGCTGACGCAAGCCGCCAACACTCTGGATGCCGTCGCCGCTAAAACCGGGGCCGGGTGCAAACGCGGCGAAACGTCTTGCCGCGCATTTGCGCAAGCTTGCCGCCAGTTCCGATCAGAAGCGCAACGCTGCCGAACAGGTTTTCGTGGTGCCGCTGCGTCTTCAAGCTTGCGGAAATGAAGAAGTTCCTGCAGGCGCGTCCGGTCACGCGCGGAAAACCTGCCGGAAGACATCAAGAGCGTATGGGAAACCGCCGACGGCAAAAGCCGCGTCGAGGTGTTTCCGAAAGGCGATCCGAACGACAACGAAACGCTGCGCACCTTCGCGCAGCGGGTGCTGGAGGTCGAGCCGAATGCCATCGGAGGTCCGATCTCGATCCTGAAATCGGGAGATACGATCGTCGTCGCCTTCATTCAGGCCGGCCTGCTGGCGCTGCTCTCGATCAGCATCCTGCTGTGGCTGGCGCTGCGCCGTGTCGGCGACGTGCTGCTCACCATCGTGCCGCTGCTGCTGGCAGGCGTGATCACGATGGAGCTATGCGTCGTGATCGGCCTGCCGTTGAACTTTGCCAATATCATCGCGCTGCCGCTGCTGCTCGGCATCGGCGTCGCCTTCAAGATCTATTACATCATGGCGTGGCGGGCAGGGCAGACCGATCTGCTGCAATCGAGTCTCACCCGCGCGGTGTTCTTCAGCGCGCTGACCACGGCGACCGCTTTCGGAAGCCTGTGGCTGTCGAGCCATCCCGGCACGTCCAGCATGGGCAAGCTGCTGGCGCTGTCGCTCGTCACCACGATGTGCGCCGCGGTGCTGTTTCAGCCGGCTCTAATGGGCCGCCCCCGTGACGAGGCTGAGCCGGGCGCAGATGTTGGGGGTCGGACCTGAAATGCCGGTCACGCGCGTCCAGGTTTCACCGCCGCAGAAAAGGCCTCCCAGCACGCAGCCCTGAACCTTCAGTTCGTTGTCGGACTTCAGGCTCACATTGGCCTGGTACATCTTGCCGTTCTGGGCGTTATAGATTTGACCCTCCCACTTGCCGCCGGCGGCAGGCTTCATGTCGATCAGGATCGGAATGCCCGAGCGTCGGCCGCGTCCGCTTGGCGGGGTCGGGATTTTCCGTGTCCTTGCCCGGCGTCTTTTCCCAGCCGATCACGCCCCAAAGCGAGCCGCGGCAAATCACGATCCGAATATGGGCCGAGCCGTCCTCGACCTGCCAGTCGCCGATCGGCTCCGCCGCGAAGCCTCGGCCCGAGATCAGGACAAAAAACACCGCAAGCAACAATAGCCTTTTCATGCTAACCACCTCGCGACGAACGCGGCGGGTGCCGGTTGCCTTTGAAATGCCGCATCGGCAATTCCTACATTCTAGCAGATCGACCTATGCTCGAACCCAAAAACTACGACATTGCGGCTATATTTGAGGAGCGCGAAAGCAGCCGTTTCGAGCTTCATAACCGCTTCTTGAATGAGCAGATGGTCCGGGTGCTGCGGACCATCGGCTATGACGTCGGCTTTCGGCGCGGCACCGGCCAGTATCTCTACGACCGGACCGGGGCGCGTTATCTCGACCTGCTGAGCGGTTTCGGGGTGTTTGGCATCGGCCGCAATCATCCGGCCCTGCGGACCGCGCTGGAGAGCGTGCTCGATGCCGAACTGCCCAATCTCGTGCAGATGGATGTGCCGCCTTTGGCGGGCGTTCTGGCGGAGCGGCTGCTGGCGAAAGCGCCCTATCTGGACAAGGTTTTCTTTGCCAATTCCGGCACCGAGACGGTGGAAGCGGCGATCAAGTTCGCCCGCGCGGCAACCGGCCGCTCGAAGATATTGTCCTGCGAGCACGCCTTTCACGGGCTGACCTTCGGCTCGCTTTCGCTGAATGGCGACGAAATCTTCAAGAAAGGTTTCGAGCCGCTGCTCGGCGATTGCGCGGCCGTTCCATTCAACGATCTGACCGCGCTCGAGGGCGCGCTGCGCCGGCGCGATGTCGCCGCCTTCATCGTGGAGCCGATCCAGGGCAAGGGCGTCCATCTGCCGTCTCCCGATTATCTGAAATCGGCGGCCGACCTTTGCCGCCGCTATGGCAGCTTGTTCATCGCCGACGAAATTCAGTGCGGCCTCGGTCGCACCGGGAAGTTCTTCGCGGTCGAGCATTGGGGCGTCGAGCCGGACATGATCCTGGTGGCCAAGGCGCTGTCGGGCGGTCATGTGCCGGTGGGCGCCCTGCTGACACGCAAGGAAATCTACGACCGGCTGTTCAACCGGATGGATCGCGCGGTGGTGCATGGTTCGACCTTCGCCAAGAACGATCTCGCGATGGCGGCCGGAATTGCGACATTGTCGGTTCTCGAATCCGAAAAGCTGATCGAGAACGCGGCCCGTACCGGCGAGCGCTTGCTGGCCGCGTTCCGCGCGATGACGGCGCGCCACGAGATGCTGTGCGATGCGCGCGGCCTTGGCCTCATGATCGGCGTTGAATTCAGCGCTCCCAAGTCGCTCAAGCTGCGGGCATCCTGGGCGATGATCGAAGCCGCCAACAAGGGTCTGTTCTGCCAGCTGATTACCATTCCGCTGTTCAAGGATCACAAGATCCTGACCCAGGTGGCCGGACACGGCAGCCACACGATCAAGCTGCTTCCGTCATATGTCATCACCGACGACGATTGCGCATGGATCGAGAATGCCTTCGAACAGGTGATCGCGGAGAGCCATCGTCTGCCGGGCGCAATCTGGTCGCTCGGCAAGACGCTGATCGAGAATGCGATGGCCGCGAAGCGAGCCTAACCTGCATTTCCGCCATGCGGAACATTGCGTGCGTGGTCGCTGCCCGCGCTACTCAGCGCAGGACCCTTGCGCTAGGGTGCCGTCCGACATTCGCACCAGACGGAATAATCGAAAAGTGGATTTAGGGATTGCCGGTGAAAACGCGCTGGTCCTCGGCGGCAGCAAGGGTTTGGGCTTCGCCTGTGCGTTGGAACTCAGCCGCGCGGGCGTCCGCGTTGCGATCAATGGACGGGATGCGCAGGGCGGTGCCGACGCACTGAAGCAGCTCGGCGAAGGCGCGATCTTCGTTCAGGGCGATATTGCCGAGCCCGGCCAGGTTGCGGCCATCATCGAGACCGTGCAGCGCAATACTCGGACCGATCCATATTCTGGTCACCAATGCCGGCGGGCCGCCGCCTGGCGAATTCCACGAGCATGCGATCGAGGTCTGGCAGCGCGCCATCGACGTCAACATGCTCTCCGCGGTCGAAGCGGTGCAGCGGGTGCTGCCGGGCATGAAGGCAGCGCGTTTCGGCCGCATCGTGAACATCACGTCCTTCGTGGTGAAGGAACCCTATCCGAACATGGCGCTCGCCAATTCGATCCGGGTCGGCCTCACCGGCGCGATGTCGACGCTGGCGCGCGAAGTGGCGGCGCACGGGATAACGGTCAACAACATCCTGCCCGGCCTGATGGATACCGGCGCGTTGCAGCGCGTGATCGATGCGCGGGTCAAGAAGCAGGACTCGAGCGAGGAGCGGGTGCGGCAGGATATGGCGGCATCGATTCCCACCGGCCGGCTCGGCGAGGCCGGCGATTTCGGGCCGCTTTGCGCGTTCCTGTGTTCGAGACAGGCGAGCTATATCACCGCCCAGAATATTGCGGTCGATGGCGGCCTGGTCCGCGGCTTGATCTGACAGGGCGCAAATGTCCGACCTCAGCATCGAGCGTCCGCTCCCCGGTGTCGTTGTCCTTCGCTACAACCGGCCCCAGACCCTGAATGCACTCGATGTCGCAATCCGGCGCGAGATCGCGGACCGACTGACAGCCTTGGCGGACGACGACGAGGTGCGGGTGGTGGTGCTGGCCGGCACCGAGAAGGCCTTTGCCGCCGGCGCCGACATTTCCGAAATGTCGAAAGTCGACGCGGTCGAAATGCATGCCTGGAACACGCCGAAGGTCTGGAAGGCGATTGCGGGCTTTCAGAAGCCGCTTATCGCCGCGGTCTCCGGCTTTGCGCTCGGCGGCGGTTGCGAACTCGCGATGCATTGCGACATCGTCATCGCCGGTCAATCCGCGCGCTTCGGCCAGCCGGAGGTGAAGGTCGGTATCATGCCTGGGGCGGGCGGCACCCAGCGCCTGACCCGGGCGGTCGGAAAATTCCGCGCCAACCTTTACCTGATGACCGGCCGGATTTTCGACGCGGCGACCGCGCTGAATATGGGTCTGGTGAGCGAGGTGGTGGCCGACGCGGAAGTCGAGAAGACGGCGATCGCGATTGCCGGCGAGATCGCGACGCTGCCGCCCTTGTCGCTGAAATTCATCAAGGAAGCGGTGCTGCTCGCCGACAACGCCCCGCTTGAGGCAGCGCTCGAATTCGAACGCCGGGCCTGCCAGTTCCTGTTCTCGACCGAGGACAAGAAGGAAGGCATGTCGGCCTTCATGGAGAAGCGCCGGCCGGATTTCAAAGGTCGCTGACGCCCGCCCGTGGCAGCGTCACCGGATGCCGAGCTGGTGGCGCTCGACCAGCTCCAGAATCATGTCGCTGAGCGGCCCGCGCATCTCCTTTTCCGAGACATTCGAGGTCGCGACCGGGATCGTGATCGCGCCGATCTCGCTGCCATTCGAGACCGGCACCGCGACGCCGCCGATGCCCTTGTGCCAGGTATCGCGCGAGATCACGACCGGGCCAGCCAGCGCCTCGCTCACCCGCTGCTCGAACGCACCGACCGGAAGGCGCCGGCGGGTCAGCGTCGCGCGGATGCGCGAGAGCAGGACGCGCCGCTCGTTTTCCGGGCTGGCCTTGATCAGGCACAGGCCCGAGGCCGAATTCGAAAGCGGCAGCCGGGCACCGATCTCCATGCGGACCGCCAGCATGTTGCGGCCCTGAACGCAATCGAGAAAGGTCGCGTGCAGGCCGTCGCGCTGGGCGAAGGCGCATGTTTCTCCGGTCTCCTGAGCGATCTGCACCAGCACCGGCCGCACCTGATGCAGCAGCGGCGCCTGCGACAATATGGGGTAGCCGAGGCTCAGCACCTGCGGCATCAGGACATAGGAACGCGTCTTGCGGTCGTAGCTGAGATAGCCGAGTTCGCGCAGCGTATAGACCAGGCGTGAAATCGTGGAGGGTGCGAGCTTGGTCTGCTTGGCCAATTGCCCGTTTCGCAAGCCGCCGTTCCTGCGGGAAAACGCCCGCAATACCTGAAGACCCCGCTCGAGCGAGGTGACGAATTGACGGTCCTTTTCCCCGGTCCTTGGCCGGGCGGCGTGCGGGCATCGCGTTTCCCCTATTCCGCAGTGCGGAAAGTCCTGTTGCGGATATTGTCACACCTGACGCCTTCTGAGAAAGAAGGATTTCAAAGGGAAGAAACCAGACAAGGATGGGTCCCGTGCTTGCCGGCGATATGCTGCGCCGTTCCGCGCAACGCTTTCCGCGAAAGTCCGCGATCATCTGTGGCAACGAGCGCATCGGCTATGCGGAACTCGACGCGCGCGCCAACAAGCTCGCCAATGCCTTGCTGGCGCTCGGTCTGCCCAAGGGTGCCAAGGTCGCCATCCTGAGCCGCAATCTGCTCGATTACGGGGCGGTGTTTTTCGGCGTCGCGCGCACCGGTTATGTGCTGGTCAATGTATCGGTGCTCTATGCGCCGGAAGAGCTGACCTTCGTGCTCAACAAGGCCGATACCGACGTCCTGATCTTCGATCCGTTCTTGAGCGAGAAGGTCGAGGCGGTGCGCGAAAACACCCCGCGCATCCAGAAGCGTATCTCGATCGGTGCGGCCCCGAACGTGCCGGATGCGCAGACGCTGGACGACTTCATCCGCGACGCGCCTTCGACGCCGCCCTCGGTCGAAGATCGACGAAACCGATCCGTTCTGCATGACCTATACCGGCGGCACCACCGGGCGCCCGAAGGGCGTGCTCTGCAGCCATCGCGCGCGCAACGTCACCGCCCATACCGTGATGGTGGAGGAGAATATCGACGAGCGCGACGTGGTCGCGATCGTGACGCCGCTGTTTCATGTCGCCGCGCTCAACATCATGTTTCAGCCGGCGATCCTTGCCGGCGCCACGACCGTGTTCGTCACCCGCTGGTCGGCGCAGGCCTTCATGGACAACGCCAACGAACATGGCATCACCGCGGGCTTCATGGTGCCGACCCAGGCGAGCACGCTGGTTCGCGACCCCGATTTCGATGCCGGAAAGCTTCGCACCTGGCGCAAGCTCTCCTTTGCCGGCGCGCCGATGCCGGACTGGGTGCAGCGCGAACTCAAGGCGAAGCTGCCCAACCTGCTGCTGACGCAAATCTACGGCCAGTCGGAAATGGGCGTGATCGCGGTTTTGCGCGACTGGTATCTGCCGGAAAAGCTCGGCGCGGTCGGCCGCCAGCCCTACAATGTCGATATCGCGGTGGTCGATCCGAACGGCAAGCCGGTCAAGGTCGGCGAGATCGGCGAGATCGTGTCGCGCGGCGACAACATCATGCTCGAATATTACAATGAGCCGGAGCAGACTGCGGCCTTCTTCAAGCTCGGCGACGGCTGGGGCTGGTCGGGCGATGTCGGCACGATCGACGAGGACGGCTTCGTCACGCTGATCGACCGATCCAAGGACATGATGATTTCGGGTGGCGAGAACGTCTATCCGAAGGAAATCGAGAACGCGCTCTATGAGCACTCTGCGGTCGCCGAATGCGCGGTATTCGGCGTTCCCGATGACAAGTTCGGCGAGGTGCCGATCGCCTATGTGACCCTGAAGGGCAACGAAGAGCGTGGACGAGGCGACCCTGATCGAGTTCTGTGCGCAGCGCCTCGCGCGTTTCAAGCGGCCGCGCGCGATCAAGTTCGTCGACGATTTCCCGAAGACGCCGATCGGCAAGATTCAGAAGAACATCCTGCGCGAGCCCTACTGGCAGAACAAGGAGAAGAAGATATGAGCGATCGCTACGCGGGCTATCGCAGGCTGAAGCTCGACTGGCCGCAGGAGCGCATCCTGCGCATCGTGATGGACAGTGCGGGCAGGCTCAACTCGGCCGATGCCTCGATGCATCCGGAGCTGGCACAGATCTGGCGCGACATCGACGCCGATCCGAATGTCAGCGTTGCGATCATCACCGGCGCCGGCAAGGCGTTTTCCGGCGGCGGCGATCTCGACCTGGTCAAGGAGATGAGCGAGGATTTCACCGTGCTGACGCGCGTGTGGAAGGAAGCGCGCGATCTCGTCTACAACATCATCAATTGTTCCAAGCCCGTGGTCTCGGCGATGCAGGGCCCCGCGGTCGGTGCCGGCCTCGTCGCCGGGCTGCTGGCGGACGTATCGATCGCGGCCAAGAGCGCGCGCATCATCGATGGCCATACGCGGCTCGGGGTTGCGGCGGGCGATCATGCCGCGATCGTGTGGCCGCTGCTCTGCGGGCTTGCGAAATCGAAATATCATCTGCTGCTCTGCGAAACGCTGACCGGCGAGGAGGCCGAGCGCATCGGGCTCGTTTCGCTCTGCGTGGAGGACGATCAGCTTCAGGACAAGGCGCTGGAGGTCGCAGGCAAAGCTCGCGGCCGGCTCGCAATCGGCCATCCGCTGGACCAAATATGCGCTCAACAACTGGCTGCGCATGGCGGGCCCCACATTCGACACCTCGCTGGCGCTGGAATTCATGGGCTTCTGCGGCCCGGATGTGCGCGAGGGGCTGGCGTCGCTGCGGGGCAAGCGCCCACCGAATTTCAACAAGGATGTGCCGCTCTGACGCAGGCGGTCATTTCCGCATAGCGGAACACTTGGCGGCCTTGCGCTTCGCCGCTTCTGGCAAATTCACGTCGACAACAAAGCATCGGTAACAGCCGATCATTGGGAGAACGCCATGCAATCACCGGTCGCGTTTCGCGCGGTTTCGACCGCCACGATCAAGGGCTCGCTGCTCGGGCTCGCCACCGCCCTGTTGCTGAGCGGCAGCGCGCTCGCGCAGCTTTCCGGCGACGCCGTGCGCATCGGCGTGCTCACCGACATGAACGGCAACCTCTCCGCCTTGTCCGGAAAGGGCTCGGTGGTCGCCGCCCAGATGGCGGTGGACGATTTCGGCGGCCAGGTGCTCGGCAAGAAGATCGAGCTGTTGAGCGCCGATCACCAGAACAAGCCCGACATCGGCTCGCAGGTCGCCAACAAGTGGTTCGATGTCGACGGCGTCGACATGATCGTCGATGCGCCGAACTCGGCGGTGGCGCTCGCGGTGCAGGGCATCGCAAAGGAAAAGAACCGCGTCTTCATCGCCTCCGCCGGCGGCACCGCGGCGCTCACCGGCAAGGCCTGTTCGCCGACCGGCATTCACTGGACCTGGGATACCTACGCCGCGGCAGCCTCCACCGGCCGCGCGATCGTCGAGGACGGCGGCAAGTCCTGGTTCTTCCTGACCGCCGACTACGCCTTCGGCCACGCGATGGAAGCCGACGTCGCCCGCATCGTGAAGGCGCAGGGCGGCAAGGTCGCGGGTGGCGTGCGTCACCCGACCAACATTTCGGACTTTTCCTCGTTCCTGCTGCAGGCGCAGTCCTCGGGCGCCGACGTGATCGCGCTCGCCAATGGCGGCAGCGACACCTCCAACTCGATCAAGCAGGCGCAGGAATTCGGCCTCACCAAGAAGATGAAGATGGCGGCGCTCGCGATCTTCATCACCGACGTGCATGCGATCGGCCCGCAGGCCGCGCAGGGCCTGCTGCTGACGACGGCCTTCTACTGGGACCGCACGCCGGAAAGCCGCGCCTGGTCGAAGCGTTTCTTCGACAAGCACGGTGCGATGCCGACCATGTCGCAGGCCGGCGTCTATTCGGCCGTGACGCATTACCTGAAGGCGATCGCCGCCGCCAAGAGCGACGAGGCGCTGCCGGTGGTCGCGAAAATGAAGCAGACCCCGATCAACGACATGTTCGCGACCGGCGGCAAAATCCGCGACGACGGCCGCATGGTGCACGACATGTATCTCGTGCAGGTCAAGGCGCCGGGCGAGGTCAAGGGGCCGTGGGATTATTACAAGGTGCTGCGCACGGTGAAGGGCGACGATGCCTTCCGTCCGCTCAGCGAAAGCGATTGCCCGCTGGTCAAGAAATAGCGGGCTGCTGGCTGGTTCTTCTAGGGCCTGTCGACTGGCCGCCAGCTTCGGCTGGCGGCCTTTGTTTTTGCGCGATTGTCGGGCGAGATTACTTCAGCCGCTTTGCGGCCTCTTCGATCAGGCTGAGATCGGAGTGCTTCTTCACGTCGATGTCGTCTTTGACGAAGCCCAGTTCCCTGATGATCGCGACATTTTTCTGCAGCGCTTCGAGGTTCGGGACCATGCCGGGCGCGCGGTAATAATCCTTCTCGGTGAAGGCCCAGCCGAAGCGTTCCGGCGGCTGTTTGGTGATGCGGCCTGCGATCTCCGCCATTTCCTTGTGGTTCTTGGGATCGGTGTACCAGGCGGTGATCCGCAACGTATCTTCCATGAAATCGACCATCGCCGCGCGGTTCTTGTCGATGAAGGATTGCCGCGCCACCCAGAACAGAAGCTGGGTCACGCCCGCGACATCGCGATTGACGAAGAGCGGCTTTGCGATCTGCCGAAGCTGCGGGATCGAAGGCAAAGGGCGGCACGAAGGGAGCGAGATCGACCTTCTTCTCCGACAGCATCGCGCGCATGGTCGGCAGAGGCGCTTCCAGCATCACGAAGTCGCGCTTGTCCTCGAGCCCGTGTTTCTTCAGCATCATGCGGATCGCGACATCCACCGCGGCACCCGGCGCGACCGTGCCGACAACCTTGCCCTTCAGGTCCTCGACCTTTTTGATCGGGCCGTCGGTGAGCACCATATATTCCTGCGAGTAATGGCCGGGCACGCCGTCCTGCAATTCGTCGGCGATGACGCGAAGGTCGGTCAGTCCGGCATTCAGGATCGCGACCGGCAGGGTGGAGAAGGCGAGGCTCGCCACTTCCAGTTCGTTATTGGCGAGCGCGGTGATCATCTGCGGGGTGCCGACATAGCGCGTCGGCTCCAGGATGTAGGTCTTGCCGAGATGGCGCGCGAGATCCTTCTTTTCGAGCAGCAGGGACGCCCAGTTCGAAACCGGCGCGATCCAGGCGACGCGAATTTTCACCGGCTGCTGGGCTTGCGAGGTTGCCGGCCAAAGCAGCATCGCCGCGGCAACAAAAGGCAGGCAGCAAACGCACGATCCGCATGGTCTGGGTCTCCCGATCGGCTGACGTTGCGCTACGATAGCCGTTTCACGCGATAAATCCATCTCCGTCGAGAGACGATACCGGCGCTGTCCGGCCTATCGCTCGCTCATCGCCGCGGCGATCAATTGGCGCGGGCGCAGCCGCCGTCTCACCGCTGATGCGCGTATAATGATCGAGCAGCAGGCCGATATTGGCGGCGACCGCTTCCTGCGGCGCCTGGGTGGCGCGGCCTTCGCGGAGCTTGCGGCCCATTCCGCGAGCAATTCGTGTTCGATGCGCTCGGCGTCGAGTTCGGCTTTCTTGACGGCGAGACGCAGGGCCGCCGCCGGCTCCGAGATCGGCAGCGTCTTGTCTTCGCTCCAGCGCTTCATTGTGGTGCGAACGGCGCGCAGCTCCCGCACGACAGAGTGATGCCACGCCTCGGTGAGCGCGATGGTGTCCGGCAATGTCCTGCGGCGACAGCGCGATGCGCAGTTTCGCGCCGGCATAGGCGCAGAACAGCAGCAGATTGACGTCGAGCCGAAGCCGCTCCTGCAGGCCGAGACATTCTTCCTGCACGCCTGGCTGCGCATAGACGCGAAGCGAGAATTCCCAGAACGCCTGGCCGGGCAGGTCTTGGCCGGACAGGTCTGTCCGGTCGGGAGCGGGTCTTGTGTCATCGTGATTGGTTTCGCCCCGCCGCCGTCGAACCGCAAGCTGCAAGAGGTCGGGCGCGCCGATGCGATCATCAAACTAGCCACCCAACGAATTTGCACATCAGAATAAGCACAAATACCTCTATTGTATGCAATTGCGACCTTCGGTCGCGCGGAGCAATCCATGCTCGCCTTTCAGGCGGAAAGCGGCGAATCCGGTCGGCAGATCAGCACCTTATCAGAATTCCAGTGGAGGCTTTCGCAAGCTGGCACGAGCTTTGCGGAGACATGCCCGAGGTCGACACAAAAAAGTCCTTCGGAGGCATAGATGAATCGCCGTGAATTTCTGAAATCGACGACTGCCATTGCCGCAACGTCCGCCGTGTATCGGCCCCCGCCATTTTCTCGTCCGCCAAGGCGCAGGCGCGTTCCGAAACCATTCTGGTCGTTTCCGAAAGCGGACCGAACAATGTCGACATTCACGGCGTCGGCACCAACGTCCCCGGCTACGAGGTGTCGTGGAATTGCTACGACCGCCTGATCAGCCACGAGATGAAGACCGGCCCGGCCGGCCAGCCTTATTACGACAAGGACAAGTTCAAGCCCGAACTCGCCGACGACATGAAGATCGGCGACATGTCGGTGACCTTCAAACTGAAGAAGAACGCCACCTTCCAGGACGGCACGCCGGTCAAGGCGAAGGACGTGAAATGGTCGCTCGACCGCGCCGTCTCCGTCGGCGGCTTCCCGACCTTCCAGATGGGCGCGGGCTCGCTCACCAAGCCCGAGCAATTCGTGGTCGTCGACGACAACACCGTGCGCGTCGACTTCATGAAGAAGGACCGTCTCACCATTCCCGATCTCGCGGTGGTGGTGCCGGCGATCTACAATTCCGGACTGGTGCAAGAAGAACGCGACCGAGAAGGATCCCTGGGGCCTCGAATATACCAAGCAGAACACCGCCGGCAGCGGCGCCTACAAGGTCACCAAGTGGACAGCCGGGCTCCGAAGTCATCCTGGAGCGCTTCGACGACTGGAAGGGCGGCCCGCTGCCCAAGGCCCAGCGCATCATCTGGCGCATGGTGCCGTCCGCCGGCAACCGGCGCGCGCTGCTCGAGCGCGGCGACGCCGACATCTCCTATGAATTGCCGAACAAGGACTTCGTCGAGCTGAAGGACGCCGGCAAGCTCAACATCGTCTCCACGCCGTTCTCGAACGGCTGCCAGTATCTCGGCATGAATGTGAAGAACCCGCCCTTCGACAATCCGAAGGTGCGGCAGGCGGTCGCCTACGCCGTGCCTTATCAGAAGATCATGGACGCGGTGCTTTACGGCCTTGGCACGCCGCTGTATGGCCGCGCGCCCGGCGCTGCGACCCAGGTCGCATGGCCGCAACCGACGGGCTACAATACCGACATTGCCAAGGCCAAGGCGCTGATGGCGGAAGCCGGCTATCCGAACGGCTTTGAAACGACTTTGTCGTTCGACCTGGGCTTCGCCACCGTCAACGAGCCGACCGCGGTGCTGATCCAGGAGAGCCTCGGCCAGATCGGCATCAAGGCCACGATCAACAAGATTCCCGGCTCGAACTTCCGCACCGAACTGAACAAGAAGGTGCTGCCGCTTTACCTGAACGTGTTCTCGGGCTGGCTCGATTATCCCGAATATTTCTTCATCTGGTGCTATCACGGCAAGAATTCCATCTTCAACACGATGAGCTACCAGTCGAAGGAGATGGACGCGATGATCGACGGCGCGGTCGATGCGGCGGCGATCGGCGACAAGGCGAAATACGAAAAGGACGTGAAGGGCTTCGTCGATCTCGCCTTCAGCGACCTGCCTCGCATCCCGCTGTTCCAGCCCTATTCCAACGTCGCGATGCAGAAGAACATCTCCGGCTACCAATACTGGTTCCACCGCCGGCTGGATTATCGCGCGCTGGCAAGTCGTAAGCGCTGTATTCCGGCCCCGCCGATCTTGCGCGGGGCGCGAATCGATTGCAAGGACTGATGTCTGCGCGTCCGGTCCGGCGCTTCGCGTCGCCCCGAACGACGAAGGAGGGGCGACATGCTGATCCGGCAAATCGGCAAACGTCTCGTCACCACGATCCCGAGCCTGATCGGCGTGATCATCGTCACCTTCCTGCTGACCCGCGTGCTGCCGGGCGATCCGGCGGCCTATTTCGCGGGTCCGGCGGCGACACCGCAGGCGATCGAGGAAGTCCGCAAATCGCTCGGTCTCGACAAGTCGCTGCCCGAGCAATTCGTCCGCTATGTCACGGATCTGAGCCGCGGCGATTTCGGCAAGTCGCTGACCTCCGGCCAGTCGGTGCGCAAGCGACATTGCCGCGCGATTGCCGGCCTCCGCAGAACTGACGCTGGTCGGCCTGATCGTCTCGATGCTGATCGCGGTGCCGCTCGGAATAGCGGCCGCGGTGAAGCAGGGCTCATTCGTCGATCATGCCTGCCGCATGGTCGCGACCGCGGGCGTGTCGCTGCCGGTGTTCTTCACCGGCCTGATCCTGGTCTATTTCTTCTATTATATCCTCGGCTGGTCGCCGGCGCCGCTCGGACGGCTCGACGTGTTCTATTCGGCGCCGCCGCACGTCACCGGCTTCTATCTGATCGACAGCCTGATTGCGGGCGAGTGGGAAACCTTCCGCGCCTCGCTGTCGCAATTGATCCTGCCGGCGGCGACGCTGGCGATCTTCTCGCTGGCGCCGATCACCCGCATGACCCGCGCCTCCATGCTCGCGGTGCTGTCGTCGGATTTCGTGCGCACCGCGCGCGCGAGCGGGCTCACGCCGCGCACCGTCATCGTCACCTATGCGTTCCGCAACGCCATGCTGCCGGTCATCACCACGCTCGGCATGGTGTTCTCGTTCCTGCTCGGCGCCAATGTGCTGGTCGAGAAGGTGTTTGCCTGGCCGGGTATCGGCTCCTACGCCATCGAGGCGCTGATCGCGTCCGACTTCGCGCCGGTGCAGGGCTTCGTGCTGACGATGGCGATCATGTATGTGGCTCTCAACCTCCTGATCGACATGCTCTACGGCGTGATCGATCCGCGCGTGAGGCTCGAAGGATGAACCAGCGTCCCGATCTCAACTCCGCCCATATCGCGGCGACCGAGCCGCCGCTGCGGCGGCGGCCGCGATCGCAGCGCCCGCCGTCGTCGTCCGGCGGCGGCGCCGAAACAGACCTCGGTATTCGCGCATGCGCGCTACGTGATCTCGGAAAATCCGGTCACCGGCATCGCCTTCGGACTGTTCCTGCTGATCGCGCTCTGCGCGATCTTCGGGCCCTGGATCGCGCCCTACGATCCGCTGGCGAGCAACACGCTTGTCAGCGCTTGCAGGCGCCGTCGGCGAAGCACTGGTTCGGCACCGACCAGCTCGGCCGCGACATCCTGAGCCGCGTGATGGTGGCGGCGCGGCTCGACATGGCGATCGCGGTGTTCTCGGTAGCGCTGGTGTTCGCGCTCGGCGGATTGTCCGGCACCGCGGCCGGCTTTTTCGGCGGCTGGACCGACCGCATCGTCGGCCGCATCGCCGACACCATCATGGCTTTCCCGCTCTTCGTGCTGGCGATGGGCATCGTGGCCGCGCTCGGCAACACCGTGACCAACATCGTGATCGCGACCGCGATCATCAATTATCCGCTCTATGCCCGCGTCGCGCGCGCCGAAGCCAATGTCCGGCGCGAAGCCGGCTTCGTGCAGGCGGCGCGGCTTTCCGGCAACGGCGAATTCCGCATTCTGCTCACGCAGATTCTGCCGAACATCATGCCGATCATGGTGGTGCAGATGTCGCTCACCATGGGCTACGCGATCCTGAACGCCGCGGGCCTGTCCTTCATCGGCCTTGGCGTGCGTCCGCCGACGCCGGAATGGGGCATCATGGTCGCCGAGGGCGCGGGCTTCATCGTCTCGGGCGAATGGTGGATCGCCTTCTTCCCCGGCGCCGCGCTGATGCTGGCGGTGTTCTGCTTCAACCTTCTGGGCGACGGATTGCGCGACATCGTCGATCCGCAGCGCCGTACCTGAGGCCATAGCAATGTCCACGACCTTGCTCGACGTGCAGGACCTGACGGTCGAATTCATGACCCGCCGCGGCATCGTCAAGGCGGTGCAGCATGTCAATGTCACGGTGGCGAAGGGCGAGACCGTCGGCATCGTCGGCGAATCCGGCTCCGGCAAGTCGGTCACCTCCTATGCGGTGATGCGCATTCTCGACCGCGCCGGCAAGATCGCCGACGGCATGATCACCTTCTCCGGCCTCGACGTGCGCGACGCGCCGGAAAAGCGAAATGCGCGACCTGCGCGGCCGCGAAATGTCGATGATCTTCCAGAGCCCGCGCACGGCGCTGAACCCGATCCGCAAGGTCGGGCATCAGATCGAGGACGTGCTGCTGCAGCACGTGCAGGCGCAGCCTTCCGACGCGAAGGAAAAGGCGATCGAGGCGCTTGAAGCGGGTCCGCATCGCGCGGCCCGGAGGAGCGCTATCACGCCTATCCGTTCGAACTTTCCGGCGGCATGTGCCAGCGCGTGGTGATCGCGCTGGCGCTTGCCTGCCAGCCGCAGCTTCTGATCGCCGACGAGCCGACCACCGGTCTCGACGTGACGACGCAGAAGGCGGTGATGGACCTCGTGGTCGAACTCACCCGCGAGCGCGGCATGTCGACCATCCTGATCACCCACGATCTCGGTCTTGCCGCCGCCTATTGCGACCGCGTCGTGGTGATGGAGAAGGGCAAGGTGGTCGAGACCGCCGCCTCCTCGACCATCTTCAAGAACCCGCAGCACGCCTATACCCGCAAATTGATGCGTGCGACGCCGAGGCTCGGTGTTTCGTTGCGCGATCTTCTGCCCGAGGATGCGCCGGCGCCGCTTGCGCCGTCTGCGCCGCAAGAGGAAAGCGCCGACAAGACGCCGCTGCTGGTGGTCTCCAATCTCGTCAAGGAATATCCGCGTCAGGGCGCGACCTCCACGCTCGCAAGCTTCTTCCGCAAGAAGGATCAATTGCCGCAGGCCGAGACCTTCAAGGCGGTGGACGGCATCTCTTTCGAGATCAAGCGCGGCGAGAGCGTCGGTCTGGTCGGCGAATCCGGCTGCGGCAAGTCCACCACCTCGATGATGGTGATGCGGCTGCTCGATCCGACCTCCGGCATCGTCACCTTCGATGGCGAGGATATCGGCTCGATTCCGGCGCAGGGAATTCGCCAAGTCGCCGATGCGAAAGCGCATCCAGATGGTGTTTCAGGACCCGACCGAATCGCTCAACCCGCGCTTCACCGCGGTTCGCGCCATCGCCGATCCGATCCTGCGCATGAGCGACATCAAGGGGCGGGACGCGGTGCGCGCGCGCTGCGAGGAACTGGCGCGCAATGTCGGGCTGCCGGTCGAATTGCTCGACCGCTTCCCGCATCAATTGTCCGGCGGCCAGAAGGCCCGCGTCGGCATCGCGCGCGCCATTGCGCTCTCTCCCGAACTCGTCATCCTCGACGAGCCGACCGCGGCGCTCGACGTGTCGGTACAGGCGGTGGTGCTCAACCTGCTCGAGGATCTGAAGCATTCGCTCGGCATGAGCTATCTTTTCGTCTCGCACGACCTCAACGTGGTGCGGCTGCTTTGCGACCGCGTGATCGTCATGCAAACCGGCAAGATCGTGGAAGAGGGGAGCGCGGAACAGGTGATGGATTCGCCGAAGTCCGACTATACCAAGGAGCTTCTCGCCGCCATTCCGCATCCGCCGCTATAGAGGTTGCGCGGATGAGCGACGATAATCTCACCGATGCCTGGATCAGATCGTCGGCGGCGATGCTCAAGCTGCCGCTCGAGCCGGCGTGGCTGCCGACGATCGAGGCCAATGTCGAGGTGACGTTCCGGCTCGCCAGGCTGATCGACGAATTCCCGCTTCCGGACGAGAGCGAGCCCGCGCCGGTCTACGAGACCTGACCATGGCCGACTGGACTTTCGCCAAAGGCCATGAGATCGCCGGCGCCGTGTCGCGCGGCGAGGTCAGCGTGCAGACCGTGGTGGAATCCGCGCTCGCCGCGATCCGCACTCGCGATCAGGTGCTCAACGCCTTCACCGACGTCACCACCGAGCGAGCGCTGTCGCGCGCGAAAGCGCTCGATGCCGCGCATGCCGCCGGCAAGCCGCTCGGGCCCGCTGGCGGGCGTGCCGTTCGCGGTGAAGAACCTGTTCGATGTTGCAGGGCCTTCCGACCCGTGCCGGCTCCAAGATCAACCGCGAGTTGCCTCCGGCGCAACATGACTCGCCGCTGATCGAAAAGCTGGAAGCGCAGGGCGCGGTGCTGGTCGGCGCGCTCAATATGGGCGAATACGCCTATGACTTTACCGGCGAGAACGTCCATGACGGGCCCTCGCGCAATCCGCATGACGTGACGCGCATGACCGGCGGCTCGTCCGGCGGCTCGGGCGGCGCGGTTGCGGGCGGGCTCGTGCCGGTTGCGCTCGGTTCCGACACCAACGGCTCGATCCGGGTGCCGTCCTCGCTGTGCGGCATCTTCGGTCTGAAGCCGACCTATGGCCGGCTGTCTCGCGCGCGCAGCTTTCCGTTCGTGGTCAGCTTCGATCATCTCGGTCCGTTCGCGCGCTGCACCCGCGATCTCGCGCTTTCCTATGACGCGATGCAGGGTTTCGATCCCGCAGGATGCGGGCTGCGTCGACCGGCCGGTCGAGCCGTCGCTGCCGTCGCTCGGACGCGGGCTGGAGGGACTGCGATCGCGGTCGCAGGCGGCTATTTCCGCCAGCAGGCCTATCCGGAGGCCTTGCAGGCAGTCGACAAGGTCGCCAAGGCGCTGAATGTCTCGCGCGAAGTGGAATTGCCCGAGGTGCAGCGCGCGCGGGCCGCGGCCTATATCATCACCACGACCGAAGGCGCCGCCCTGCATCTCGACCGCCTGCGCCAGCGCGCGAGTGATTTCGATCCGGCGGTGCGCGACCGCCTCATTGCCGGCGCCATGATTCCGGCCTCGCTCGTGGTCAAGGCGCAGAAATTCCGCCGCTGGTATCGCGATCAGGTGCTCGGCCTTGTTCAAGGATGTCGACGCCATCCTTGCGCCGTCGACGCCCTGCACCGCGCCCGCGATCGGCCAGCAGACCTTCATGCTCGACGGCGTCACGCTGCCGGTGCGGCCCAATCTCGGCATCTACACGCAGCCGATCTCGTTCATCGGCTTGCCGGTGGTGGCGGTGCCGGTGCCGCTGAAGCCGTTGCCGATCGGGGTACAGATCATCGCTGCGCCCTGGAAGGAAGACATCGCACTCAGAATCGCGCAAAGCTTGGAGGATATGGGCACAGTGTCTGCGCCAAGACCGCCGCTGAATTAAGCGTCATCCGGATCGCGGACCTTCGTTCGCGCCCGGAATGACGAAGAGAAAAGGCGGGAGGAATCTGGGAATGGGAATGGAAATCAATCTTCCGGACGTGGTCGCCGAAGTGACGGCCATGTTCCAGCAATATGAGAAGGCGCTCGTCGGCAACGACGTCGAGGCGCTCGATGCGCTGTTCCGCGACGATCCGCGCACCATCCGTTATGGCGCGACCGAAAATCTCTACGGCTATTCCGAGATCAAGTCGTTCCGCGCCGCCCGCTCGCCGGTGGCGCTTGGCCGCACGCTGTCGAAGACCGTGATCACCACCTATGGCCGCGACTTCGCGGTGGCCGCGACCTTGTATGAGCGGCCCTCGGCGCCCGGCCGGATCGGCCGGCAGATGCAGACCTGGGTGCGCTTTCCGGAAGGCTGGCGGGTGGTGGCGGCGCATGTCAGCCTCATGGACCCTCCGAAGACAGGCTGATGCGCATGAATCTCTACGCGCGCGAAATCCGCATTTCCGATCCCGGCCGGCGCACGCTGGCGGAGGAACTGCGTCAGCAGATCGCCGACGAGATCGTGCGCGGCGTGTTGATGCCGGGCACCGCGCTCGACGAGACCGAGCTTGCCGCGCGCTTCGGAGTTTCGCGTACGCCGGTGCGCGAGGCGATCCGGCAATTGGCGGCGAGCGGGCTGGTCGATGCGCGCGCGCATCGCGCGGCTCTGGTGGCGCGGCCGAGCGAGGATCGCCTGGTTGGCATGTTCGAGGCGATGGGCGAGATCGAGGGCCTGTGCGCGGGGCTTGCGGCCGAGCGCATGAATGCGCCGGAGCGGCGGCATCTCGAGGCCGTGCACGAACAATTGCGTCTGCTGATCCAGGTCGGCGATCCGCAACGCCATCACGAGATCAACGAGGCGTTTCACGGCGCGATCTATGACGGCGCGCATAATGCCTATCTCGCCGAGGTGGCGATCGCGACCCGCGCGCGGGTGCAGCCGTTCCGGCGCGCGCAATTCCGCAATCTCGGGCGGCTGTCGAAATCCTATGTCGAGCATGACAAGGTGGTGGAGGCGATCCTGCGCGGCCAGCGCGCGGCCGCGGCCGACGCGATGCGCGCCCATATCCTCACCGTGCGTGAGGAATACGAGGCCTATGTGCAGGCGCTTTAGGCGATGCCGCTCTGGGCCGCGTGCCTTCGCGCTCCACAAAGGCGCGCCAGCCGCCGAATTCCGAAATGTCGCGCGCGCCCTTGACCGCCTCCGGCTCCACCAGAAAGCCCTGCACTTGTCTGCCGTCCGCAAGGCGGATCGTTCCGATCGACAGCGGCGCGGGAATCGCCGGCGACGAAGCGGCCGAAATTCTCCGCCGACAGCGCCCAGACTTCGAGCGCGATCGGTGCGCCCTTGCCGTCCGCGACGCGCAGCAGGCCGGGCTTGGGCGGCGTGGTGCCGGCCAGCGCATAGAGCGCATAATCCGGCGCGGTGTCGGCTTCCTCGACGAAGCGGGCATTGAGCGCGCGCAATTCGCCGTTCAGCGGCATGCCGGAAAGATGCGCGCCGACCACGGCGATGGTGATTTCGCCGGCGCGCGTCATCGGAGCGAGCGGGGTCAGCAGCGGCTGCCTCACTCCGAGCGCGCCGAGCGGCAATTCGGTCTGCGCATGCACGACGCGGCCGAGGCCTGCGAGCATCGCGTCGCGCCCGCGAGCGGGTCAGGAAGGTCACGCCATAGGGCGTGCCGTTGCTGGCGAACGAGATCGGCACCGCCAGCCCGCACAGATCGAGCAGATTCACGAAATTGGTATAGGTGCCGAGATTGCTGTTGAGCGCGATCGGGTCGGCCTCGATCTGCGCCTGCGTGTAGGCGGCCGGCACCGTCGGCACCATCAGCGCATCGAAGCGCGAGAACATCTCGAACGCGGTGCGCCGCAGCGCGGTCAGCCGGTAGAAGGCGCGGAAGGCCTCGGCGGCGGACGATCTTCGCCCCGCCCATGATGATTTCGCGGGTGACCGGATGCACCTTGTCCGGGATTTTTCTCGATGAAGGCGCCGACCGCGGCATAGCGTTCCGCCACCCAGGGCCCTTCGTAGAGCAGCCGCGCGGTCTCCAGCAGCGGGAAGATGTCGATCTCCTCGATCTTCGCGCCCATGTTCCGCAGAAGCGCGATCGCGGTACCGAAGGATTGCTCGCTGTCGGCATCGCCGAAGAACAGCCGGCCATTGGAATCCGGCACCGCGATCACCATCGATGGCGGCACCGTGCCGGGCTGTGCCGAGCGGCATCACCCGCGAATAGGGATCGCTCATGTCCGGGATCGTCAGCGCCTGCAAGCACGGTGAAGGCGTCGTCGACGGTGAGCGCGAACACCGACACGCAATCGAGCGAGCGGCAGGCCGGCAGCACGCCGGTGGTCGAGACGAGGCCGCGCTCGGCTTCAGCCCGACGATATTGTTGAGCCCCGCCGGCACGCGGCCGGAGCCCGCGGTGTCGGTGCCGAGCGCGACCGGCACGAGTCCGGCCGCGACCGCGACCGCCGAGCCCGAACTCGATCCGCCCGAGATCAATCCCTCGCGGAACGGATTGCGCGGCATGCCATAGGGCGAGCGCACGCCGACCAGCCCGGTCGCGAACTGATCGAGATTGGTCTTGCCGATGACGATGGCGCCGGCGAGCCGCGCGCGCGTCACGGCGGTCGCGTCCGCCGCCGGATTGATACGAGAAGGCCGGGCAGGCGGCCGTGGTCGGCAGACCGGCGACGTCGATATTGTCCTTCACCGCGATCGGCACGCCATAGAGCGGCTTGCCTTCGGGTCCCGCCGCCATCAGTGCGCGCGCTTCGGCAACCGCGTCCTCCTCCTCGCGCAGCGAGATGAAGACGGCCGGATCGCCGTGGGCGCGAATGCGCTCGAAACTGCGGCGGATGGTCTGTTCCGGCGACGCGGCGCCAGAGCGATGCGCGGCGACGATGTCGCCTATGGTTTCGCTCATCGTCTTTACAATACGTCGTTGGCCGGCATCGTCGGTGGACGATACAGAGGTCTTGTCATACGGTACACATCGAAAATCAACGGCCGATCCATGCGGCCGAAGAATAATACCCGGGAGGGAGCCGGAACGGCCTTTCTCGCCGTCGCGGGCCTTCTGTCTCAGCGATCCTGCGCGCGCGCCGCCTTGAGATGGCGCGTGACCTTGGCGCGCAATTCCTTCTGCTGCTCCGGCGTCCAGGTGCGGAAGCCTTCGCCGGACTTGAAGCCGAGCTTGCCGTCGGCGACCAGCTTTTCGAGATAGGGCGAGGGCCCCGGCCGGCTCTCGATCTCCGGCAGCACGGTCTTGTGGATCGCGAGCGTCAGATCGGTGCCGACGAGATCGGCATTCTCCAGCGGGCCCAGCACCGCGAGCCTGCGCCCGAACGCGGCCTTGATCACGGTATCGACGGTCTCGGCATCGCAGATGCCGTGCTCGACCAGCGCGATCGCCTCGCGCCACAGCGCATGCTGCAGCCGGTTGCCGACGAAGCCCGCGCACATCCTTCTTCACATGCACCGGCGTCTTGCCGATCGCCTTGTGCAGCGCCATCGTGGTGTCGATCGCGCCGCGGCGAGGTCCATTGCGTGCCGATCACCTCGACCAGCGGCACCAGGTAAGGCGGATTCCACCAATGGGTGCCGAGCGCGCGCTCGCGATGCTTCAGCCCTTCCATGATCTTGGTGATCGGGATGACCGAGGTGTTGCTGGCGAGGATCGTGTCGGCGCGCACATGCTGCTCGATCTCGGCGAACAGCTTCTGCTTGAGCGGCAGATCCTCCAGCACCGCCTCGACCACGAAGTCCGCGTCGCGCACGGCCGCCGCCAGATCGGCCATCGGCGTCACGCGCTCGACCGCTTTCGGATCGTCGCCGAGATCGCGCAGGTTGGCGGCGATGCGCTCCTTCACCGTGTCGAGATTGGCCGTGAAGGAATCGGTGATCGTGACGTCATGGCCGCCGAGCGCGAACACCTGCGCGATGCCGTGGCCCATCAGGCCGGCGCCGATGACGGCGATGCGCGCTTTTGCGCCATGTTCACCCCGCCGTATAGCCGCCGTCGGCATAGAGGATGTGGCCGGTATAGAAATCCGACGCCGAGGAGGCGAGGAACAGCAGCGGCCCGGCGAGATCGGACGGCTCGCCGAGCCGGCCCTTCGGCACGCGCGCGAGAAATGCGCCTGCGCACGCCCTTGGCGCTTCTCGGTGTCCTCATACATCCAGGCGGTGAGCGGCGAGCGGAACACGGTCGGCGCGATCGCATTCACGGTGATGCCGGTATCGCCCCATTCGCAGCCGAGCGCCTTGGTGATGCCGTCGACCGCCGACTTCGACGCGCAATAGGCGGTGTAGCCGGCCGGATGGCCGAGCAGCCCGCGCGCCGACGACATCAGCACGATCTTGCCCGACGTCTTGCCGTCCTTGCCCTGCGCCAGCATCTGCTTGCCGGCCGCGCGCGCCATCAGCCAGGATTGCGTGACATTGGCGTCCATCACGTCGAGGAAGCGCTCGGGCGTCATGTCGACGATCTTGGCGACGTCGTTCTTGCCGGAGCCGACCACCAGAATGTCGAGCCGGCCGAACTTGCTCGACCGCGGCCTTGACGATCTTGTCGCAATTGGCTTCCGAATTCGGCCGCATCGCGACGCTCTCGACCTTGGCGCCGAGCGCCTCGCATTCGGCGGCGGTCTTCTTCAGTTCGTCCGCCTTGCCGGCAGCGATCACGACATTGGCGCCGGCGCCGGCCAGCACCTTCGCGGCGAGCGCGCCGAACGCGCCGGAGGCGCCGGTGACGATCGCGGTCTTGCCCTTGATGTCGAACAGGGAGAGCGGGATTTTTCAGGAAGTCTTCGGACGACATGGAGTCCTCTCCATCTGTCATTCCGGGGCGCGCGCGCAGCGGCGAACCCGGAATCCAGTTACAAATTCGGAGTGCGTTTCTGGATTCCGGGTTCGCGCCTTCGGCGCGCGCCCGGAATGACCAGCAATTCACTTCCGCGGCGGCAGCACCGCCACCACGATGGTGCAGACGTCGTTGCTGCGATTGACGATCTCGCGGCTCTCGTTCGGGCCGATGTAGCAGCTGTCGTTCGCCTTCAGCACGTGCTCCTTGCCGTCGACGATCACGGTCAGTTCGCCCGAGAGCACGAAATAGACCTTCTCCGGCGGCGAGGCGTCGGGCCCGGCGCCGCCGCCGGGCAGGAAATGCGAGAGCCCGACGATCATCGTCCTTGGAGCCGCCAGCTTCGGCGCCGAACAGACGCAGCGAGGAATAGTCGCGATGATTGGGCGCGTCGTAAGACTTCGCCTCGGAAAACTTGCGGACGATCATCGAACTTCTCCCCCTTCTCGATGCGATAATTGCCCTTCGGATCGATGATGGCGACCAGGCGGATGATGCAGCCGTCGCCGCGATCCCAGTTCCACGGGAAAGAACGCGAAGGTGCAGCGCTGGCCGGTGACCTTGTCGAGATCGCCGCCGACATTCTCGATGCCGAGAATGCCGTTCTTGAACAGGATGCGGTGCACCGGCTCCCATTCCGGGAAGTCGTCCTTCCAGTCGCGGCCGCCGGACCATTCCTTGTATTCGTCGGCGAGATGCGGATGCAGCGGACCGTTGCGCTGCGGGCCGATCGCGGTGGCGAGCGGATGGTCGTTGGCCTGGGTGTCGTGGCCGACCACCTTGACCTTCTTCTCGACGAACCATTCGCCGGCCGACGTGCACGAAGCCGGGCGCGCGGCAGAAATAGTCCTCGCTGTCCTCGTATTGATGGTGCCAGCCGGTATTGACGATCACGACGTCGCGCGGCCGCACGATCTTGCCGGCGGCCTTTTCCAGTCGTCATAGGTGATCGGCTCCCATTTCTTCTTCGGGATCGACACCACGATGCCGGAGCCGAAGAAGTGCGGCAGCGGCACCTCGTCGATGAACGGCGTGCCCTGGATCACATGCGCGGGCGCATCGATATGCGTGGTGTTGTGCATCGAGGTGGTGATGCGCTGCGACAGCACGCCCGACTTCGCCATGTAGTGGATGCGCTCGATCTTCACGTCCTCGAAATAGGGCCAGTTCGGCGACTGATAGCCGAAGCGATGCGACAGGTTGTAGAACTCGAGTCCCATCGCGTTGTTGAGATTTTCCTCGAAATCGATGCCGCGAATTTTCGCCATGCATCGTCCTCCCTTTTATGCTGCGTTGATGCTGGACAGATGATTTTCGCAGCGTCCGCGCTTGGTCGCGAGCAGCCGCTCGCAGATCTGCGTGCGCTCCTGCTGAAACGCTGCGCCGGTACCGGCACCGAGATCGCGACGAAATTGCCGAGCATGTCGCGCATGGCGACGCCGGCCGCGCAGATGCCGAGCGTGTGCTCCTCGCGGTCGACCGCAAAGCCGTTGCGGCGCATGGCGCGGATCTCGTCGAGCAATTGCGGCAAGCCTGGTCAGCGTATTCGGCGTGCGCGCCTTGTAGCTCTTGCCGATCAGCGCCTCGATCGCGGCGTCGTCGAGTTCGGCGAGATAGGCCTTGCCGTTGGCGGTGCAATAGAGCGGGAAGGATTTCGCCGACCGCCGACACGGTGCGCAGCCGCTGCGAGCCGATCACCTGATCGATGAAGACCAGATGATCGCCCTTGATCGAGGCGAGATCGACGGTCTCGTGCAGTTCCTTCGACAATTCGCATCAGGAACGGCCGGCCAGCGCGACGAAATCGGTGCGCACCGAGCCGGCGAGCCGCAGGATCGTCGGCCCGAGCCGCACGCGTCCGGCGGGCGAGGCCGCGACCACGAGCTTCTCGGATTCGAGCGCCGCCACGATGCGCTGCACCGTCGAGCGTGCGAGACCCACCTTGATGGCGATCTCGCCGAGGCTCAGGCCGGTCGTCGTGTCCTCCAGCGCGCGCATGATCGAGGCCGCGCGCGCGATCACCTGCACCTGGTTCTTTTCCTGATGCTTTTCCTGATGCCTTTTTCAGCACCCGGTGTTCTTGGACGCATGTTTTATCGCAACATTCATGTTGGCGTTCCGATGCGAAACAGACGGCTTGCATTGTTGTAGGCGATGTCCGTTGAGGAGGCCGGCGTCGAGCGGCAGTTCCTGCATGAAGGCGCCGGCTTCCGCCGGATTCTCGAACGGATAATCCGCCGAAAACATCACGTTCTCGCGGCCGAGCGCCTTGATGCGCGCAATCGATCGGCTCGAACGAGAACATGCCCGACGTCGTGACCACGATATTCTCGCGGATGTAATCGGACGGCCGCTTGTTCAGCTTGACGCCGTAGAGTTTGGCGCGGCTGTCGAAGCGCCAGAGCTGATAGGGCAGGGTCTCGCCGAGATGGCCGAGCGCGAGCTTGGCGCGCGGGAAGCGGTCGAACAGCCCGCTGAAGACGATCCGCAGCGCATGGGTGCCGGTCTCCACCGTCCATTCCCAGGTCGCGCGCTTCAGCCCGCGATAGCCGTCGAGCGCCGGCATCGGCGTGACCGGATCGGCCGGATGCAGATAAAGCGGTACGCCAAGCGCTTCGGCGCGCTCCCACAACGGATAAGTCGTCGGGGTGATCGAGATATTGGCCGTTGGTGTGGCCATTGATCATGGCGCCGCAGAATTTCAGATCGCGAACGCAGCGCTCGAGTTCGTCGGCCGCGGCCTTCGCGTCCTGCACGGCAAGATGCGCGAAGCCGCGATAGCGGTCGGGGCGCTTCTGGATTTCCTTGGCGAGAAAGTCGTTACCCTCGCGCGCGATCTTCGTCGCCTTGGCGGCATCGGGCTCGATCTGCACGCCGGGGCCTGCGATCGACAGCACCGATACTTCGATGCCGGTCGTGTCCATCGCGGCGAGGCGCTGCTCGCCGAAGTCGTTCAGGCGCGCCAGCACCTGTCCGTAGAGCTGCGGGTCCACATCCTCCACGGTCTTGAGCCAATAGGGCTCGAAACCGGGCGCCAGAAAGTGCTCTTCGAGCGCGATCTTTTTCATGCCGACGCGCGGCAAGGCGGTCTGAACCCGGCCTGCCGATCCTCCCTTTTAGTGTACCGCAATGCGGTACATCTGTATCGTTTTTTGTGATCTTAGGCAGGCGCGCGGCGCTTGTCAAATGACGGTCGTTAATGCGGGACGCGCAATTGCGAAACCCGCATGCATTTGCCGTACTTCGAAAGGTTTAATTTCGGGTTTGGACCTTCGGCCGCCCGCCATGACGACGGAAGCGGTCAATTCGGCGGCGTCCAGTCCGGCGGGGTGAGGCGGCGCTTGCCGTCGCTCGTCCTGCGCACCTTCGGATCGTCGAGGCCTTCCTTGTCCCAGAGCTGGCAGGTGACGGTCTTGTGCTTCTGGTCGAGGCCTTCGCAGTAATTGGTGAATTCGCAGATGCGCACGCTGTCGCCGAGCCCGAGCCGCGTCTTCAGGAACCAGTCCGGATCGGCGAGCGTCTGGCGCGCCGAGCCGACGATGTCGCAGACGCCGTCTTCCAGCATCTTCTCGGCGAACTCGAAATTGTGCACGCCGCCGGTACAGACGACCGGCGTTGCCAGACCTTCCGCATGGATCGCCTTGCGGATCGCGGAGGTCGCATCGATGTTGCGGCCGAACGGGCCCTTCGCGTCGGAGATATATTGCGGCATGCATTCGTAGCCGCTCGGTCCCGTATAGGGATAGGCCGCACCGCCGACGCCGGGCTGCTTGGCGTCGTCGAACTTGCCGCCGCGCGAGGTCGAGATGAAATCCATTCCGGCCTTGGCGAATTGCACGCCGAAATAGACCGCGTCCTCGACGTGACTGCCGCCCTCGATGCATTCGTCGGCGAGGAAGCGGCAGCCGACCGCGAAATCCGGCCCGGTCCGCGCACGTACCGCCTTGAAGACTTCGAGCGGCAGCCGCGCGCGATTTTCCAGCGAGCCGCCATAGCCGTCGTCGCGCGTATTCTTGCGGGAGAGGAACGACGCCATCGTATAGGCATGCGCGTAATGCAGCTCGACGCCGTCGAAGCCGGCCTCCTGGGCGCGCAGGGCGGCATCGGCGAACAGGTCCGGGCAGCACCTGCGGCAGGTCGCGGATATGCGGCAGGTCGATGTCGGTGACGCGCTCGCGATAGCCGAATTCGAGCGATTCGAGCTCGCGCTCGGTCAGGATCTTGGCGAGTTCGTCGCGCTTCATGGCGGCGAGCTTGCCGCGGATCTCGGCGTCGCTGCCGCCGAGCGCGGCGCGATGCGCGTCGGTGATGGCGAGGAACCGCTCGAAATATTTCTTGGCGTCCGGCCGGCGGCGGATATTGAGAAAATCGATCAGCTGGATGAACAGGCGGGTATGGCCCTCGCTGGCCTCGCGCACCGCCTCGACCAGCTCCTTCAGGCCCGGAACAAACCGATCATCGCCGATACGAAGCAATGGACCGCTCGGAATATCGCGTATTCCGGTGGCTTCTACGACGATGACACCCGGCCTGCCGCGGGCAAAGCGCGCATACCATTCGATCACGGCGTCGGTGACAAAGCCATCGTCCGTCGCCCGCCACGGCACCATGGCCGGCACCCAGGTGCGCTGTTCGAGAGCCACCGGCCCGACCTTGACCGGCGAGAACAGCCGAGAGGCTTCCGCCTCGGCGCGGGTCGGAACCCGGCCGTGCTTGGCCTCAAACTGGATGCGTTCCGCCGGTCGCCACATTGCTGTTCGCCCGAAGATATTTTATACTTAAAATATATGCGCTGGTGGCAGGGCCGTCAATCGCGCAAGCATCATCGCAGAGTTGTCACAGGACGCTGCGGGCGGATAGGTTGCTCCAGCAACGTCAATCTCGCATGCTCGATCCCAGCACCTTTCCCGACACCTTCGCCCGCGACCACCTGCCGCCAATGGAGCTTTGGCCGGTATTCGAGGGTCTCGATGCGCTCGGCTATCCGAAGCGCTTCAATGCCGCCGTCGAACTGATCGACAAGGCGGTGGCGGCGGGCTTTGGGCCGCGCCTTGCGATCCGGACGCAGGCCGCGACCTGGACCTATGACGAGTTGCTCGACAAGGCGAACCGCATCGCCGCGGTGCTGAACAACGACCTCGGCCTCGTGCCGGGCAATCGCGTGCTGCTGCGCTCCGCCAACAATGCGATGAAGGCGGCCGCCTGGCTCGGCGTCCTGAAAGCGGGCGGCATTGCGGTTGCCACCATGCCGCTCCTGCGGGCGCAGGAATTGTCCTACATGCTCGGCAAGGCGAAGGTTCAGTTCGCGCTGTGCGACGCGCGGCTGCGCGAGGAACTCGACAAGGCGGCTTCGTCCGCGCCCGGCCTGCAAGACGGTCTATTTCCACACCGACGCAGCCGACGGTCTCGAAGCGCGCATGGCGCGGCAGAGCGGCACTTTCGACAATGTCATCCCGTCGCATGACGATGTGGCGCTGATCGCCTTCACCTCGGGAACCACCGGGCTATCCAAGGCGACGGTGCATTTTCATCGGGATGTGCTCGCCATCGCCGATTGTCTGCCGCGGCACATTCTGAAGCCGACGCCGGACGATGTGTTCGTCGGTTCCGCGCCTTTCGCCTTCACCTTCGGACTCGGCGCGATGCTGGTCTTTCCGCTGCGCTTCGGCGCCTCGGCGGTGATGCTGGAAACGCCCACGCCCGATGCCATGCTGTCGGCGATCGAAAGTGACGGGCGTCACGCGCCTGTTCACGGTGCCGACGCTTTATCGCGCGATGACGCCGCTCGCTGTCGGCTACGACACATCGAGCCTGCAAGACCTGCATCTCGTCGGGCGAGCACATGCCGCCCGCGGTATTCGAAGGCTGGCTGCGCGCGACCGGGGTGCCGCTGACCAATTCGATCGGCTCGACGGAAATGCTGCACGGCTTCCTCGCCAATCATCGAGACCGATCGCATTCCGGGCGCCGTCGGCAAAGCGGCGCCGGGCTATCGCGCGATGGTGGTCGACGACGACATGAAGCCATGCGCGCCGGGACAGGTCGGCAAGCTCGCGGTGCGCGGTCCGACCGGCTGTCGCTATCTGGACGACGCCGAGCGTCAGAAGAAGTATGTGCGCGATGGCTGGAACCTCACCGGCGACGCCTTCGAGACCGATGCCGACGGCAATTTCTGGTATCACGCGCGCACCGACGACATGATCGTGAGTGCGGGCTACAACATCTCCGGCGCCGAGGTCGAAGGCGTGCTGCTGCAGCATGCTTCGGTCGCCGAATGCGCGGTGGTCGGGCTGCCGAGCGAGGAGCGCGGGCAGATCGTCGCGGCTTACGTCGTGCTGCGCGATGGCGCGGCGAATGGCGAGGCGATGAAGCGCGAATTGCAGGAACTGGTGAAGGCGCAGATCGCGCCCTACAAATATCCGCGCGCGATCGAGTTCGTGACGGCGCTGCCGAAGACGATCACCGGCAAGATTCAGCGAAGCGCGCTGCGCGACGGGCGCTAGAACGGATAGGGATGCGGCCCGGTCTGCATCGTGATCCAGCGCAGTTCGGTGAACTCGTCGATCGCGGCCTTGCCGCCGAAGCGGCCATAACCGGACGCCTTGGTGCCGCCGAACGGCATCTGGCCTTCGTCGTGCACGGTCGGCGCATTGATATGACAGATGCCGGACTGGATGCGTTTGGCGACCGACAATGCGCGCGCGATGTCGCGGCCGAACACCGAGGCCGAGAGGCCATATTCGGTGTCGTTGGCGACGCGGATCGCTTCCTCGATGCCATTCACGCGCACGACCGGCTTCACCGGTCCGAAGGATTCCTCCGAATAGATGCGCATGTTGGGTGTCACGCGGTCGACCAGCGTCGCGCTCACCACCGCCCCGTTGAAATCGCCACCCGCCACGACGCGGGCGCCCTTGGCGACCGCATCGTCCAGCAATTCCTTGTTGCGGGTCGCGGCCTCCTGCGTCACCAGCGCACCGAGGATCACGTGGTCGCGCGGATTGCCGTGCGGCAGGGAGCGCGCCTTGGCGGCGAGCTTCTCGACGAAGGTATCCGCGATCGACTGATCGACCACGAGCCGCTCGGTCGACATGCAGATCTGGCCCATATTGGCATAGCAGCCGAAAGCGGCCGCATTCACCGCCGCGTCGAGATCGGCGTCGTCCAGCACGATCATCGGCGCCTTGCCGCCGAGTTCCAGCAGCACCGGTTTCAGGTAGCGCGCCGCGGTCTCGGCGATGATGCGGCCGACCTTGGTGGAGCCGGTGAAGTTGATGCGCCGCACCGCCGGATGAGCGATCAGCGTCTCGACCACGCGCGCGGCATCGGCCGGTGCGTTGGTGACCACGTTGACGACGCCGGCCGGGATTCCAGCTTCGCGCATGACGGTGCCGATCAGGCGGTGCGTCGCCGGACACATCTCGGAGGCCTTGAACACCACGGTGTTGCCGCAGGCGAGCGGCATCGCGATCGCGCGCACGCCGAGGATGACCGGCGCATTCCACGGCGCGATGCCGAGGCACACGCCCGCCGGCTGGCGGATCGCCATCGCAAAGCTGTTGGGCTTGTCGGAGGGGATCACCTCGCCGGTGATCTGCGTGGTCATGGACGCCGCCTCGCGCAGCAGGCTCGCGGCGAAATGGGTGTTGAAATGGCCCCAGGGTCCGATGGCGCCGATCTCGCTGGTCATGATCTCGGAGAATTCCGCGCCGCGGGCGTCGAGCAGGTCGGCGGCTTTCAGAAGCTTCATGCGCCGTTCGCCGGGACCGATCGCGGCCCAGGCCGGGAAGGCGGCGGCGGCGGCATCGGCCGCCGCAATCGCGTCGGCGACCGAGGCCGCGGCCGAGCGGCTCGCAACCTGTCCGGTGAACGGATCGAGACGGTCGAAGGTGCGGCCGTCGGCGGCGCCGATGTCGCGCTCGCCGATCATGAGACTGACATGCTTCATGGCGTTCTCCTGTCGAGAATAGGTTGCGACCGCTGCCGATAGGCTCTGCGGCTTTGTTTCGGCCTGCACTTCCGGAAGTGTCTCTGCTTTGGGCTTGGCAGCTTCCAAAACTGGCGCGGCATGCACCGTGCCGCCGCCGAGATAGGCCGCCTGCACGGCCGGATCGCTGCGCAGCGATTCGGCGCTGCCTTCACCGACGATGCGGCCGGATTCGATCAGATAGCCGCGGTCGGCGATCTTCAGGCTCTGTCTCGCATTCTGTTCGACCAGCAGCACGCCGACGCCGGTCTCGCGGATGTGAGCCAGAGCCGCGAACAATTCCGTGCACATGATCGGCGACAGGCCGAGCGAGGGCTCGTCGAGCAGCAGGATATCCGGCGCCGTCATCATCGCGCGTCCGATCGCGACCATCTGCTGCTCGCCGCCGCTCATGGTGCGCACGGTCTGCGCGAAGCGCTCGCGCAGCTTTGGGAACAGGCTGAGCACCTGTGCAAGCGATTCGGATTCTCGCCGCGCGCGCCCGTCGTGCATAGGCGCCCATCGCGAGATTTTCGCGCACGGTCAGTTCGCCGAAAATGCCGCGGCCTTCCGGCACCAGCGCGACGCCGGCTTCCACGATCTCGCGCGGCGGCAGACCGTCGAGGTTCTTGCCGTCGAGCAGGCATGTTGCGCCGGGCAGGGCAGGCACAAGCCCGCCAATCGCCTTCAAGAGCGTGGTCTTGCCGGCGCCATTGGCGCCGAGAATAGTGACGATCTCGCCGCGCGACGACGTGGATCGCGACGCCGTCGAGCGCGCGATGCTTGCCGTAGGCGACGGAGAGTTTTCCGATCTCAAGCATCGGCCTCTCCGAGATAGGCGCGCACCACCTCCGGATCGGCGAGCGCCTGCGCGGGCGGGGCATCGGCGATCTTCTTGCCGGCATTCATCACGATGCAGCGCCCGCACAGCGAGCGGATCGCGTCCATCACATGCTCGACCAGCACGATGGTCAGACCGGAATCCTGCAGCGAGCGGATGAGCGCGATGCCTTCGCCGAGTTCGGTCGGGTTGAGGCCGGCGAGCCATTCGTCGAGCAGGAGCAATTGCGGTTCGAGCGCGAGCGCGCGCGCCAATTCGAGCCGCTTCTGGTCGATATAGGTGAGCTGGTCGGCGTGCAGGCCGGCGCGCTCCGCAAGCCCGACGCGGTTGAGCAGATCGCCTGCCGCGCGGGCGGCGTCGGCGCCCCAGAGCGGATGTTCGCGATGCGAGAGTGCCGCGGTGACGTTCTCCGTCACGCTCATGGTCGGCAGGACGCGCACGAGCTGGAAGGTGCGCGCGATGCCGAGCCTGCGCGATCCGGAACGGATTCTTGCCCGCGATCGCGACCCCCTTGAAGCCGGATATCGCCGGAATCGGGCGTCAGCGCGCCGGAAATCAGGTTCAGCATCGTGGTCTTGCCGGAGCCGTTCGGTCCGATCAGGCCGACGATCTCGCCTTCATTGACCTGGAACGACAGGTCGTCGACCGCCACCAGCCCGCCGAAGGTCTTGCGCGCATTGCCGACCATCAGCAGCGGGCGCTTGACCGCTGGCCGCGGTGCGATCGCCACCGGAGCCGCGCCTGCATCCGAAGCAAATGCCTTTGGCCAGTGCGTCTGCACGAATCCGAAGACGCCGTGCGGCAGCCAATAGACGATGATCATGAAGACGACGCCGAGCAGAATGCTGAAATAGTTCGGGAAGTTCGCCGACAGCACGTCGAACAGGATCACCAGCGGGATCACGCCGAGCACCGGCCCGAGCAGGGAGCCGGCGCCGCCAAGCAGCGCCATGATCACCACCTGGAACGACAGCATCGGGTTGAAGGCGATGGTCGGGTCGATATAGGTCCAGCGCGGCGCCATGATCGCGCCGGTCACGGTCATGAACGCCGATGCGACCGCGAACAGGATGAGCTTGGCGCGCGGTGGTGTTGATGCCGGCATGTTTGGCGACGGTCTCGTCCTCGCCGATCACGCGCAAGGCGAGGCCGAGCCGCGAGCGCCCGATCAGCCATCCGACCAGAAACACCAGCACGGTGAGCGCCCAGCAATTGCCAGTAGATCGCTTCGCGCGGCACGTCGATGAAGATATAGCGGCCGACCGAGCCGTGGATATTGACCTCGTACCAGGTCACGAGCTGGCGGATCAGTTCCGCAAGCCCGAAGGTGAAGATCACGAAGTAGATGCCGGACAGCCGCAGCGTCGAGAGACCGACGATCAGCGCAATCACGGTGCCGACCAGCGCTGCGACCACCAGCACGAGAGGGTAGGACATGTGATCGGCGGCGATCGCGACCGTGTAGGCGCCGATGCCGAAGAAGGCGACGGTCGCAAGCGAGATGTAGCGCGTCGGGCCGGAGAACATCGCCCAGGCGGTCGCCAGCACCGTGAAATAAAGAAAGCTGATGCCGAGCGCCAGGTGATAGGCATTGGCGAAAAGCGGCAAAGCCGCCAGCGCCATGACGACCAGCAGGCCCGTGACGAACCACGGCAGGTTTCGCAGATTCAACGCGCCTGCCTCCCGAACAGCCCGGTCGGCCGCACCAGGAGAACGACAAGGAAGATGGCGAAGGTGACCGCCAGCGTCAGCCCGGGATCGATCAGGCGCGCCACCGCCGTTTCGGCGACACCCAATATGAGACCCGCGACCAGCGCGCCGATCATGTTGCCGACGCCGCCCATGATGACGATGATCAGCGCCTTCATGGTGAAGAGCACGCCCATCGCCGCATTGAAGGTGAGAAACATCGCGATCAGCACGCCGCCGGCCGCTACCATCGCGCCGCCGAGCGCAAAGGCGAAGGCCGCCGCCGCCCGCACGTCGATCCCGGACAATTCCGCCGAGACCGGATTGACCGCGACCGCCCGGATCGCGGTGCCGGTGCGGGTGCGGGTGAGCGCGAGATAGACGACGAGCGCGATCGCCGCGGCGAGGACCAGCGCCAGCAACCGGTTCAACGGCACGGTGCTTCCGAAGATGTGCAGCGGGATCGAGAGATAGGACGAGGAGTAATACTGCCCGCCGAACACGACGAACATGACGCCCTGGATGATGAAGAGCAGACCGAAGGTGGCGAGGATCGAATCGACCTCGAGCAGGTCGCGGTTCTTGGCGCGCTTGACGAGCGGCGTCAGCAACAGCTGGTAGATCGCCCAGTTGAACACAAAAGCTGCCGGGATGATGACGATGAGCCCGATCAACGGGCTCACCGACATCGACGAAAACAGCCAGAAGGCGATGAAGGCCGCGGCGATGAGAATTTCGCCGTAGGACAGGTTCATGATGCGCGCCACGCCATACTGGAGCGTCAGCCCCATGGCGATCAGCGCATACATGCCGCCGAGGATAAGCCCGGACAGCAGAATGTCCCACGTCAACAACATCACGCGACCAACATCACTCGTTACGCGAATCCGGGCGCGATAGCCGCGCCCGGCCGATAATCGTTACGAACCCGGCTTCCAGGCCGGCTTCGGGAATTGCACGGGCTTCGCACCCGGCAGCTTGGCCGGCGCTACGCCATAAAATTCGCCATTCTGCCATTGGCCGACCTGCCAGGAATCCACGCGCAGGTTTTTCTCCAGCTTGATCGGCCCGATGATCGTGTCGAAGGTGCCGGTTTGCAGTTCCTTGATCACCTTCGCGCGGTCGGTGCCGACGCGCTCGATCGCCTGCTGCAGCATTTGCAGGCTGGCATAGGTGACCGGATTGGCCCAGCGATCCGGCTCGCGCCCGCCATTCGCGGCGGCGTGACGCTTGGCATATTCCTTGAACGCCGGAGCATCCGGATTGACGCCGCCGATGCCCATCACGCCTTCGACATTCTCCTTGAAGCGTTGCTTGTAGAGCGGGAAGGCGGTGCCGACCGCGGTGTAGAAGACCTTCGGATTGAAGTTCAGCACGCGCGAGGTCTCGGTGATCGCGATCGTGTCCGGCGGATAGCTGAACGCGACGAAAGTGTCGGCCTTGGTGTCCATCGCCTCTTTGATCAGCGGCTGCATGTCCTGCGTGCCGATCGGATAGGTCTTGTCGTAAAGCACCTTGAAGCCGGCCTTCTTGAAGCCTTCGCGGGCAGCCGTCGACCAACTCGATGCCGAACTGGTCGGCGACCGAAACCATGGCGATGGTGTCGCCGATCTTGCCTTCTTGTTTCAGCTTGGAAAGCACGCCGAGCAGGTTATCGACGCCCTCATTCGGGGTGCCGAGCAGGAAGAATGCATTTGGCCAGCGCTGCGCGAGTTCGGCGGCGCGGTTGGAGGTGACCGTAACGCCGAGATGCGGATAGCCCATCTTGTTCAGAAGCGGGCCGGCCGCGAGGTTGAAGCCCGTCGACCAGGGCGGCAGGATGAAATCGACCTTGTCCTGGGTGCCGAGCCGCTCCACCGCCTTGATCATCTCTTCCGACGACGAGCGATCGTCATATTCGACGACCTCGATCATCATCTTCTTGCCGCCGACATTGAGGCCGCCGGCGTCGTTCACGTCCTTGACCCAGGTATTGTAGGACCCAAGCGTCGTGATCGCGGCACCGCCGGCAAATGGCCCGGTCTTGGAAATCGCGTAACCGATCTTGAGCTTGTCCTGCGCCTGCGCAGGTAGCGCGATAGCCGCGGTCAATGCCGCCGCCGCAAGCGCTTTCAAGTATATCGAATGCATCTGTACCTCCCTTTGTGATGCTGGCCGGCTTTTTGCCGGCTCATATTCAATTCTTGGGACGCAGCTCGAAGTCCGAGCGTCCGCTCGCACCCGGCTGCTTTTAACACGAAAGTTCCGGCGCCAAAGGCCCGGAATTGATTGCGAGGTTAATCCGTCATTCTGCCGCAGGCGCCAAGACCCGGTGTCGAGGACTGGGAATGTGCGTTCCAGGATCGGGATTAGGCTCCCGATTTCACCATGTCGCATCGCGAAATCGGGGTTCGCGAGAAGCGGCGGAAAGGCGGTTGTCCGTCAGAAACATGGTGAATATTCTGCCTTGGGCGACCAGCCTGCAAGAAAAGAAGTCGACCCAGAAAAAGGAAACGTCCGGATCGTCATGACCGATGCCGTGCAGGCCGCGTCCGCGAGCGAGATCGCCCCGGCTGCCCGGGGCGAGGCGCGCTGGCGTGCGATCGCTGCGCAACGCCTTTCCCTTCGTCGTGGTCGGCATTGTCTGGGAGATCGTGGCGCGAGCAGGCATGTTTCCGCGCAAGCTGTTTCCGCCGCTGGAAGACATCGCCGCGACGTTCTGGCGGCTGACCGTCTCCGGCATCTTGCCGCATCACGCGATCGAGACCATCCTGCGCCTGATCGCCGGCTTCGCGCTCGCGGCCGTCGTCGGCGTCGTGATCGGCATCGTGATGGGGCGCTCGAAGCGGGCCGAGGATTACATCCTGCCGCTGGTCGCGATGCTGGCGCCGATCCCCGGCATCGCCTATGCGCCGCTGTTCCTGCTGTGGTTCGGGCTCGGCAATCTGCCGGCGATCCTGCTGGTCGCCTTCGTGTCGCGTTCCCGATCATCTTCAACACCTGGACCGGGGTGAAGGCGGTCAAGGAAATCTGGCTGCGCTCGGCGCAGGCGATGGGCGCGAACGACCGCAAGCTGTTCCGGCACGTGATCCTGCCCGGCGCCTTGCCCTATATCCTCACCGGCCTGCGGCTCGGCCTCGCGCAGGCCTGGCGCGTGCTGGTCGGCGTCGAGATGCTTGCCGCCGTGTCCTGGGGGCTCGGCTGGCTGATCTTCGGCGCGCGCGAATTCCTCAACACCGACGTGATGCTGGCCGGGCGTCGCGGTGATCGGCATCATCGGGCTTGCGCTGGAGAAGCTCGTGTTCCAGCGGCTCGAGGACTTCACGCTCGTGCGCTGGGGCATGATGCGATGACGCTGACCGTGACAGCGAACGCATCCGATCCTGGCGACGGGCCGCGACCTCGATCATCGCGCGTGCTGGTGCTCTACGAGGTCGTCGCGCGCAGCGGCTATTTCCCGGCGGTGCTGCTGCCGCCGCTGTCGAAGGTCGGCAGCACGCTGTGGACCGTCGCTGCTCGACGGCACGATGCTGCAGCATGCCGCGGCGACGCTGTACCGCGTGCTGTTCGGCATGACGCTCGCGGTCATGGTCGCGGTTCCGCTCGGCGTCCTGATGGCGCGCTTCAAGCCGGTCGAGAATTTCTTCCTGCCGCTCGCCAGCGCGCTGATGCCGATCCCGTCGCTCGCCTGGGTGCCGGTCTTCATCCTGTGGTTCGGGCTCGGCAACACGGTTGCGATCCTGATCGTGTTCTATGCCGCGACCTTTCCGATCCTGCTCAACACCTGGTCGGGCGTGCGCTCGGTCAATCCGCTCTGGCTGCGCGCGGCCGGCGCCATGGGCGCGAACGGGCCGTCGCTGTTCTGGAAGGTGATCATCCCGGCGCGCCTCGCCGTTCATCATCACCGGGCGTGCGGCAGGCCTTCCTGCGCGCCTGGATCGCGGTGATCGGCGCGGAATTTCTGGCCGCCTCCGACTGGGGGCTTGGCTGGGTGATCTTCGATGCCAAGGAATTCCTCAACGCCGACCTGATGATCGCCTCGCTGGCGGTGATCGGCGTCATCGGCTTCGCGTTCGAACGGCTGTTGTTCGGGTCGATCGAGAAGGCGACCGTCATGCGCTGGGGCATGGTGCGGGCGGCGACGAGCGTAGATCGCGAGACGAGGTGTGCGCAACGTTGTGCAGAATGTCCGAAATCGAAATTCGCGACGTTTCCCTGAACTACGACACGCCCGCCGGGCCGTGTGACCGGGCGTGCAGGACGTCAGCTCTCGATATCGAGCGGTCCGAATTCCTCTGCCTCGTCGGTCCGTCGCGGCTGCGGCAAGTCGACCTTGCTCAACATCATTGCGGGCTTCATCGCCGCCGACCGGCGGCGAAATCCGCATCGGCGGCAAGCCGGTCGACGGCCACGGCATGGACCGCGGCGTGGTGTTCCAGGATTTCGCGCAGCTGTTTCCCTGGCGCACCGCGCTCGGCAACGTCGCCTTCGGTCTGGAAATGAAGGGCGTCGCCGAAGGACGAGCGCGAGGAGATCGCGCTCGAGCAATTGCGGCTCGTCAAGCTCGAGAAGTTCGTCAAATCCTATCCGCACCATCTGTCCGGCGGCATGCAGCAGCGCGTCGCGATCGCACGCGCGCTCGCCTACAATCCGGCGGTGCTGCTGATGGACGAGCCGTTCGCGGCGCTCGACGCGCTGACCCGCGACGACATGCAGCGGCTGCTCGCCGATGTCTGGCGCGAGACCCGAAGACCGTGATTTACGTGACGCACAATGTCTCCGAGGCGGTCTATCTCGCCGACCGGGTGATCGTGATGACGCCGCATCCCGGCACGGTGAAGACGGAAGTGCCGATCGCGCTGCCGCGGCCGCGCGATCCGCTGAGCGTGGAATTTCTCGACTATCAGAAGAAGCTGCTGCGCGAACTTGGCCAGATGCAGAACTGAATAGCAAGCCGGTCTCAGCCGGCCACAGGGAGGACTCGACCATGACGACGCGAAAGAGGACTGACCCGCCGGCAATATCTCGCCGGCGACCGGCGCCGTGCTTCGACGGCCGGGCTTCGGCGGCATGCGCCTCGCCGACGCGCAGCAGACGACGATCCGGCAGGGCTACCAGACCAATATCTGGGGCATGCCGACCTATTATCTGATGCGCTCCGGCCATGCTCGAAAAGCGCGGGCTCAAGGTCGAGGAATTCGCGGTGCCGTCCGGCAATCTCACCATGCAGCAGATGGTGGCGCGTCAGGTCGATCTCGGCACCTATGCCGGGCAGTCGCTGATCCTCGGGCACGACAAGGGCGGCCTGGTCGCGCATCGCGCAGATCGAATATGTCGGCAAGACCGCGGCGGTGCTGGCGCGCAAGGATCTCAACATCACCAAGGTCGAGGAGCTGAAGCGGCAAGAAGATCGGCAATCAGGTCGGTGCCTCGATCGGCAACATCTTCATCGATCACGATCGCGCCGTCGGCCGGCCTGAAGAAGGGCGACTGGCAGGAAGTCCGCATGAACGTCAACGACATGGTGGCGGCGCTGGCCGCCAAGACCATCGACGCCGCGGTGCACGGTCGAGCCGTACAACGCGATCGCGGAAGCCGACGGCATCGCCACCATCGATCATCGACTTCTCGCGCTTCGACAAAATGCCGGTATTCATGGCGGCGACGCCCGATTTCCTCGAGAAGAACCCGAAAGCGGTGATCGCCTATCTGCAGGCCTGGCTCGATGTCGCGCGCGACTTCAAGGAGCAGCCGAACAAGGTCGCGGACGTGATCTACGCCTTCTATCACCGACGAAGGGCTACAAGATGGCGCCGGAGACCTTCGAGAAGGCGCTCGGCGCGGGTCGAGGTCAATCCCGGGTTTCCCGACCGATCTCGAGCCCTACATGCAGGAGCAGGCGCGAGATGCTGCTGCGCGAGAAGAAGATCTGCGGCATCCCGGACTGGAAGAAGGCGCTGCGCCCCGACTTGATGGAGAAGGCGAGGGCCGGCGTCGTAAGGTTTCATAATCGAGCCGCGTCATGGCCGCGCTCGTCCCGGCGCAAGCCGACGTCTTGATGCCCGTCGTGTGGCACCTGGATGCTCGTGCACGCGGGCCGAGCGATGACATGCGTCGCTGTCTGGAGAATGCAATGCCCGCAAGTCCGCTCAAGTCCCGCGCTCCGATTCCATCGCCTGGAATTTCAAGCTGCTCGGCCACCACGAGCTCGCCGGCTTCGGCGGCATGGGCGAGGGCATGTCGGTGCAGGTCGCGAAGACGGCCGCCGCATCATCTGGCTCGCCCATGAGAGCGCGCCGAAGAATTTCACCGCGGTCGACGTGACCAATCCGCGCGAGCCGAAGATCGTGGTGCAGACCGATCTGCCGGAAAGCTTCATGCGCTCGAATTCGCTGGAGATCACCGGCGACGTCATGGCGGTCGCCTATCAGTGCCAGAAGGTCGGGCAGAAGCCGGCGGGCTTCGAGCTGTTCGACATTTCGGTGCCGGAGAAGCCGAAGAGCATCGCCTTCGTCGACCGCTCCGGGCCGCATTCGCGCGGCGTGCACCAGTTCTGGTTCTGCGACGGCAATTACGTGCACATGGCGTCCGGTGCGCGCCGACTTCCAAGCGACGCATCCGCTCGACGACCAGTGCTACCAGATTTTCGACGTGCGCAATCCGTCGAAGCCGGTGGAGGTCGGGCGCTGGTGGATGCCGGGCACGCGCGAGGGCGACAACGTGCCGCCGCCGGCGCGCCATCCGAAGCCGCTCTGTGACATGGGCTTCCGCGCGCACAACACCAACGTCTATCCGCAGCGGCCGGACCGCTGCTATCTCGGCTATATCGACGGCGGCATGTTCATCATGGACATTTCCGACATGTCGCGGCCGAAGCCGATCTGCGCGCTGGGACAACTCGCCGCCCTATCACGGCTTCACGCACACGATCATGCCGCTGTTCGACCGCGGGCTGCTCGTCGTCACCGACGAGTCGGTGGTGGACGATGCCGCCGACTGGCCGAAGCTGATCTGGATTCTCGACGGGCGCGACGAAACCAATCCGGTGCCGATCGCGACCTGCCCGCTGCCTTACGATGCCTTCAAGGCGCGGGGCGGTCGCTTCGGCGCGCACAATATCCACGAGAATGTGCCGTCGCCGCATGCCTGGTTCTCCGATCAGGTCGTGATCGGCACCTTCTTCAATGGCGGTGTGCGCGCCTACGACATCTCCAATCCGTATCAGCCGAAGGAGATCGCGACCTTCGTGCCGGAGGCGCCGCCGCTTGCCCCGCGCGGCACCATCCAGCTCAACGACGTGTTCGTCGACGAGCGCGGCATCGTCTACACGGTCGACCGGCACGTCGGCGGGCTGTATATTCTGGAGATGGAGTTTTAGGAGCTCTTGCGCCTCGACCGGACCCCGTGAGCCAGCCGGTTCAGCTGATCGATGCGGAGACTAGGTGATCTCTTCCGCTCCCCCGATGCGGGCCTGTTCGGCCGCCGGCTGCGGCATGAGCGCGGCGCGCGCATTCCGGTGATCGTGGTCACCGGCTTTCTCGGCGCCGGCAAGACCACGCTGGTCAAGCACTTCCTCGACAGCGCGGAGGGCCACGGCACCGCCATCGTCGTCAACGAATTCGGCGAGGCCGGGATCGACGATGCGCTGCTGCGCGCCGAGCGCCGACGAGACGCGTGCTGCTCGGCAATGGCTGCCTGTGCTGCAATGTGCGCTCCGACCTGCAGATGGCGCTGCGCAAGCTGATGTCGGACCGCGAGCGCGGGCTGGTGCCGCATTTCCGGCGTGTCGTGATCGAGACCTCCGGCCTCGCCGATCCCGGGCCGATCCTGCGCACCTTCGCGACCGACCGTGCGCTTGGCGGCGAATGTCATGTCGAGGCGGTGATTGCGGTTGCGGACGCAGTGAACGGTTTGTCCACGCTCGAGCAATTCGCCGAAGCCGCGGCAGCAGGTGATGCTCGCCGATACCATCGTGATATCGAAGACCGATCTCGCGACCGCCTGATGGTCTGCGAAGGGCTGGTCGCGCGATTGCGCGCGCTCAACCCGCGCGCGCGGATCGTGACGGCCGATGCATGGCAAGGCGGATGCCGCGATTTTCACGACCGCACAGGCTGCGTCGGATTTCAGGGCCGATGCGGCCATGCCGAAGCCGCGTCACAGCGATGGCATCGGCAGCTTCACCCTGACCTGGGAGCGACCGCTTGCGTGGCCGGTGGTGGCACGGGCGATGGACACGCTGCTGGCCTTGCGCGGCGCGCGACATCCTGCGCGCCAAGGGTCTGCTCGAGATCGAGGGATGCACGGGGCCGGTGGTCGTGCAGTTCGTGCAGCATCTCGCGCATCCGCCGGTCGAATTGCAGGCATGGCCGGATGCGGATCGCCGAAGCCGGCTGGTGTTCATCACGCGCGGAATTTCCGAGCCGACGTGCGCGCGCTGTTCGAGGCGTGGAATCTCTCCGTTCGTCCCCGCGAAAGCGGGGACCCAAGCAAGAACCGATTCCCGCCTTCGCGGGAATGAGCGGAGATTGCGTAGCCGGCGCTCAATCACCCCGCGCATATAGCCGATGTTGCGCGCGGCGCAGGTCGCGCCGTCCGGGAATATAGATGAACGGCTCGATCGTGGCGTTGCCGGTATAGCCGGTCTCGCGCAGCGCCGCGACATCGGGCCGAAGGCGAGCTCGCCTTCGCCCGGCCCGCGGCGGTTCGGGTCGTTGAAATGGATATGCGCGATCAGCCCGGTCGGCATCCATTGCCGGATCAGGTCCGGCACCGATTGCTTTTCCCAGATCGTCGCCGCCGAGCAATCGATCATGGTGCGGACCGCCGGGCTGCCGATCTGCCGCACGATGGCGGCCGCCTCTTCGACCGTGTTGACGAAATTGGCGTCCGGCTGGTGCAGTGGCTCGATGCAATAGGTGATGCCCGCTGCCTCCGCATCCTTTGCGATCGCGGCCCAGCATTCGATGCCGTAGCGGCGACCGTCTTCCTCATGGCCCGGCTCCAGCCGGCGATGCGCCGGCGAGCCATGCACGATGATCGTGCCGCCGAGATCGTGCGCGAGCGCGATCAGGCGGCGGATCACGTCGATCGTGCGCTCGCGCACGGCGGCATCGAGGGACGTGATCGACAAGCCCTTCGGCGCCACCAGAAGATAATGCAGCCCGGTCACCGGCACGCCGGCGTCTTCCGCAATCTTGCGGATCTCGCGTGCGTCGCGCCGGCGACAGCAGATGCGGCTCCTCCGACAGGGTGACGGGCGCGACTTCCAGCCCGTCATAGCCGAGCTGTTTGCGCGAGTTCGCATTGGCGCGCGAAGTCGTATTCCGCCAGCACTTCGTTGCAGAGTGAAATGTTCATGCACGCGTTCAGGCGACGTCGGATTTGCGGCGGAAGCCGGCGGTGGTCGCGGTCCAGCCCACGGCCGACGAGCGTTCGTAACGGCCGGAATGTTCATCAGGATCGTGCCGGCCACCAGGCAGAACATCACGAAGGAGATCGGCCGGGTGAAGAAGGGCGACAGGTCGCCGTCGGACAGCGTCAGTCCTCGCCGCAAATTCTTGTCCAGCAGGTCGCCGAGCACGATGCCGAGCACCAGCGGCGCCATCGGATAATTCAGCTGGCGCAGAAAAAATCCGATGATGCCGAAGGCGAGCATGACATAAATGTCGAAAAAGCGTGAGGCGATGGCAAAGGATCCGACCGCGCACAGCACGAATACCACCGGCATCACCAGCGATCTGCGGCACCTGCAGGATCTTCACCAGCAGCTTCGTGAGCGTGATGCCGTAGATCAGGATGCCGATGCTGGCGAACAGCATCATCGCGACCACGTCATAGACGAATTGCGGGTTCTGCACCATGATCAGCGGGCCGGGCTGCACGCCGTGGATCAGCATCGCGGCAAGCAGCACGGCGGCCGGCGCCGAGCCCGGCACCGCGAGCGTCAGCACCGGGATTACCGCGCCCGGCACGCAGGCATTGTCGCCGGTTTCCGCCGCCATCAGGCCTTCGACCGAGCCCTTGCCGAACAATTCCTTTTCCTTGCTGGCGCGCCGGGCGGCGGCATAGGAACTCCAGGCCGCCACATCCTCGCCGACGCCGGGCACGATGCCGATGCCGGTGCCGATCAGGCCGGAGCGGATGATGGTGCGCCAGTATTTGGCCACGTCCTGGATGCGCGGAATGACGGTATCGAAGGTGTTGATGATGATTTTCGGCGGACGGTCCTTGATCACGGTCAGCACTTCGGCAAAACCGAAGGCGCCGACCAGCGCCGGGTATCAGCGAGATGCCGCCGGAGAGATCGTGGATGCCGAAGGTGAAGCGGTCATAGGCATACATGCCCTCCTGACCGATCGCGGCGATGAACAAGCCGGCAAAGCCCGCGATCCATCCCTTCAGCGGATCGTTGCCGGTGAGGTTTCCGGAAATGACGACGCCGAATACCGCCAGCCAGAAAAATTCATAGGCACCGAATTTCAGCGCCATCTCGCCCAGGATCGGCGTGAACAATGCCAGCGCCAGCATGCCGATCCAGGTGCCGAGCACCGAGCCCGAGGTCGCGATGCCCATGGCGCGACCGGCCAGGCCCTGACGCGCCAGCGCATAGCCGTCGAGACAGGAGGCGGCCGAGGCCGGCGTGCCGGGAATGTTGAGCAGGATGGCGCTGCGGCTGCCGCCATAGATCGCGCCGACATAGGTGCAGATCAGGATCAGCAGCGCGACATTCGACGGCAGCGAGATGGTCAGCGTCGTCATCAGCGCCACGCCCATGGTGGCGGTGAGGCCGGGCAGGGCGCCGATGATCAGCCCGATCAGACAGGCGCCGAGCGCATAGAGGATGGTGGTCGGGGTCGCGAAATTCGCGATCGAATGTCCGAACAGGATCAGACCGTCGAACATCGCGCGCTCACGGGCAGCCGGACCAGGAACAGGTCCTGGAACACGTAAGTGGATCGCGCCGCCGCAGATCAGCCCGAACGCCGCGGAAAGCGCCGCGCCCCTCAACAGCGAGCCGGCCGCTTGCGGTCTTCGAACTGGAACACGAACACGAATGATCGGAAATGAAGATTGCCGCGGCAAGCCAGAACGGCAGGCCGCTGCCGAGCAGCCCGAGCGCGAATATCAGACACAGCGCGAGCGCGATCAGGAGCCGCCAATGCTCGCGAAGGCTGAAGGAAGGCAGCTTCGCTTCCGACAGCGCGCCCGCACGCAGCGAACGCAAGATCAGCAGCAGCGCCATGATCGCAAGCGCAAGCCCGAGCAGTCCGGGCACGAGGCCGGGAGCGGTATAGAGGCTGACCTTCAGATGCTCGAGCCGGTCCATCTGCCAGCTTCCGATCACGATGGCGAGCGCGAGCGCAAGCCATACGAGGCCGGACATCGAAATCAGCGAAGGCGGATGGCTTCTTGTCGTCCATGTCGAGGAGCGCCGGATGAAAAAGGCCGCCCCGGAATGTCCGGGGCGGCGCTGTCACGCAGTCCGCGTCAGGGCTTTGCGATGCCGACGGTGTCGGGTGAGACCTTCGACTTGCCGGCCGCATGCAACTGCCAGGCGGTCGACTGAATCGCGGGCATGGCGGCCTTCACCGCCTCGTCGCCATAGACCGGCGCGAATTGCGCGCCGTTGGACGCGGCGTATTTCTTCAACGTGTCCGAATTGGCGACCACGTTCTTCCAGACCATATCGACGGTCTCGCGCACATTGGCCGGCACGTCCTTGTGGATGAAGATGCCGAAATAATTCGCGTCCGGCTTGAAGCCCTGCAACCGACGCGGTCACCGGCGGAATGGTGCCATAGCCTTCAAGTTCGAGCGGCTTGTCGGACAGCACGGCAAGCGGACGCAACCGCTTGGCGCGGAGCATCGCCGCCTGCTCGACCGCAAGCTGGGTCGTGACCTCGGTTTCGCCGGCGACGGTCGCGTTCACCGCCGGATTGCCGCCGTCATAGCTCACGTGCTTGTAGGTGAGCGCCGAGCGCGCGCGTGAAGGCCTCGATCGCGGCGTGTCCCGACGAATTGATGCCGGCGGTCGCGACCGAAACGCCGTTCGGCTTCGCCTTCATCGCGTCGACCAGATCCTTTGCGTCCTTGTACGGGCGTGTCCGGATTGACGCCGAGCACCGACACGTTGACCACGCTGAGATAGGGGCGCCAGTCGGAAAAGCTTGGTGTCGAGCAGCCCGCTCACCGCATAGGTGCCGATGTCCTTGGCGGCGCCGGCGGTCCAGGTATAGCCGTCCTTGCGCGGCATCCAGCGCGCTCTTGGTGCCGATCGAACCGGATGCGCCGCCCTGATTGACGATGACGACCTTCTGGCCGAGCGCCTTTTCGATCTCGACCGCGGCGACGCGCGTCACCTGATCGGTCGAGCCGCCCGCGGCCCATGGGACAATGATGGTGATCGGCCGTTCCGGCTTCCAGGGATAATTCTGCGCCGACGCGCTGCCGGTGACGGCAAGGATTGCGGCCGCAAGTATGGTGGTTGTTCGCAGCATCTGTCGTTCCTCCCGAGATCGTTATGTTTGGTCCGGCTTTTCGCCGGTTTGGATCAGGTTAGCGGGCGGTCAGGGCTGGCGGGCAATGGGCGCCAGTCTGCGACTTTCCGCTAAGTAACCATCTGGTTACAAATGCACCACGCCGGGGGCGAGGGGGTCAAGAGGAAACCTCGTAAGCTCGACCGTTCGTCCCGCCGCATTCAGGCGGGCTTCGCCGCCGAAATCGGACGGTCAGGGCCGCAAATAGCCCAGCACCACATCCTCGATATGCTGCCCGCGCTCGGCGAGCGCGTCCGGTGTGGCGAGGTCGCGGCCGAAAATCGTCGACAGCGTGATGCCGGTTCGACAGGTAGAAAAAGCCGAGCGAGGCGATGGTGACGTAGAGCTGCACCGCGATCGACGCCCGCGCCGGAACACCTTCGCCTGCACGCCGCGCTCGAGCAGGGCGGTGATGTTGCCGACCAGCGGCGAATGCAATTCGCGGATTTTCTTCGATGTCTTCAAGATGCCGGGCGCGGTGCAGATTCTCGGTGCCGAGCAGGCTCAGGAATTCCGGATGGTCGATGAAATAGCGCCAGGTGAAGGCGACAAGTTCGCGCATCGCGTCGATCGGATCGCGGTCGGTCGAGATGCAGCTTCGATCTCGGCATTGCGGATGTCGGCATAGATCGCTTCCAGCACCGCGAGATAGAGACCGCCCTTGTCGCCGAAATAATAATAGATCATCCGCTTGTTGACGCCGGACCGCTGCGCGATCTCGTCGACGCGGGCGCCGTCGAGGCCATGCGCGGTGAATTCCTCGATCGCGGCGGCAAGGATCGCGGCGCGCGTGCGCTCCGGGTCGCGCTCGCCGGGCGGACGGCGGGTCGGTTTGGCTCTTTGCGGGGGCGGGCGCGTCCATCAGCGACAGTAGCGTATCGGGCCGTAACCACGAACTCCGTTCGTCCCCGCGAAAGCGGGGACTCCGGATTGTGCAACCCGATTTCGGTACAGTTTGGTTTCGCCGTGCGCTGAGAATGACGGAGACTGGGACTGCTACCCCGCATTCGGCCGCCGCCCGCGGCTGCTTGCGCAATTCCATCTTGGCGATGGTCTCGCGATGCACTTCGTCCGGCCCGTCGAGAATGCGGATCGAGCGGGCGCGCGCATAGGCATAGGCGAGGTGGAAATCCTGCGACAGGCCGCCGGCGCCGCAGACCTGGATCGCGCGATCGACCACCTTCTGCGCCATGTTCGGCGCCACCACCTTGATCATCGCGATCTCGGCGCGCGCCGCCTTGGTGCCGACCTCGTCGATCATCTGCGCGGCATGCAGCGTGAGCAGTCGCGCCTGGTCGATCTCCATGCGCGATTCCGCAATCCAGTGCCGGGTCACGCCCTGATCGGCCAGCGGCTTGCCGAAGGCCGTGCGCGTCAGCGCGCGCTGGCACAGCGTCTCCAGCGCGCGTTCGGCCAGTCCGATCGTGCGCATGCAATGATGGATGCGGCCCGGCCCGAGCCGGCCCTGCGCGATCTCGAAGCCGCGGCCCTCGCCGAGCAGGATGTTCGCGACCGGCACCCGCACATTCTCGAACAGCACTTCGGCATGGCCGTGCGGGGCGTCGTCATAGCCGAACACCGAGAGCGGACGCACCACCTTCACGCCCGGCGTATCCATCGGCACCAGCACCATCGATTGCTGCTTGTGCGCAGGCGCGGACGGATCGGTGCGGCCCATCACGATCGCGATCTTCGCGCGCTTGTCGGGGGCGCCGGTGGTCCACCATTTGCGGCCGTTGATGACGTAGCTGTCGCCGTCGCGGGCGATCTCGGTGCGGATATTGGTGGCGTCGGAGGAGGCGACTTCCGGCTCGGTCATGGCGAAGCAGGACCGGATCTCGCCGTCCATCAAGCGGCGGCAGCCAGCGCTTCTTCTGCTCGGCGCTGCCGTACAGGATCAGCGTCTCCATGTTGCCGGTGTCGGGCGCCGAGCAATTGAAGCTTTCCGGCCCGATCGGCGAGCGCCCCATGATCTCGCAGAGCGGCGCATAGTCGAGATTGGTCAGGCCCTTCCTCGTAATGCGCTTTCGGAAGCCAGAGATTCCAGAGCTTCGCGGCCTTGGCCTTCGCTTTCAGCTCGGCCGTGATCGGCAATTCGGCCCAACGGTCCGTGGCTTCCGCAAGCTGGCGCTCGAACACGGCCTCGGCCGGATAGACATGCTCCTCCATGAACGCCGTCAACCGCTTCGCCAATTCCTGGGCACGCGGTGACGATGACGCGAGCATGTCAGTCTTTCCTGCTCAGCGATCCGAAGCCCTTGCCTTCGCTCGGCGAGCTTCACGAGCAGCGGCGCGGGCTCGAGCTTCGTGTCGCCGGTGATCCTTGGCGAATTCCGTCAGCCGGTCGCGGATATGCGGCAGGCCGACCTGATCGGCATAATACATCAGCCCGCCGCGCCAGGCCGGGAAGCCGTAGCCATAGACCCAGATCACGTCGATATCGCCCGGCCGCTGCGCGATGCCTTCCTCGAGAATGCGCGCGCCTTCGTTGATCATCGGGAACAGCAGGCGCTCGGTGATCTCCTCGCGGCTCAGATCGCGCTGCGCTCGATGCCGAGCCGCTTCGAGGTCGCGACGATCAGCGCTTCCACTTCGGGATCGGGCTTGGGCGCGCGCGAGCCCGCTTCATAGAGATAGAAGCCCTTGCCGGTCTTCTGGCCGAAGCGGCCCATCTCGCAAAGCTGATCGGCGATCTCGGCGCGCGCGCCTTGCGCCTTGCGCATGCGCCAGGAAATATCGAGGCCGGCGAGATCGGTGACGCCGAACGGCCCGAGCGGAAAGCCGAACGCGGTCAGCGCGCCGTCGATATCCTGCGGCAGCGCGCCTTCGAGCAGCAGCCGCTCGGCCTCGGTCGAGCGCACGCGCAGGATGCGGTTGCCGACGAAGCCGTGGCAGACGCCGACCACCACCGGCACCTTGCCGATCTTGCGCGCGACCGAGATCGCGGTCGCCAGCAGTTCCGGCTTGGTATCGGCGCCGCGCACGATCTCCAGAAGCTTCATCACGTTGGCCGGGCTGAAGAAATGCATGCCCAGCACCGATTGCGGCCGCTGCGTGAAATGCGCGATCTCGTTGACGTCGAGATAGGAGGTGTTGGTGGCGAGGATGGCGTCCGGCTTGGTCGTCGGCATCGAGCTTGCCGAACACCTCGCGCTTGACGCCGATATCCTCGAACACCGCCTCGATCACCATGTCGGCATGGCCGAGCGCCGCCATGTCGGTGGTGCCGGTCATCAGACCGAGCCGGATATCGACATCCTCCGAGGACAGGCCGCCGCGCTTGGCGGAGGCCTGATAGTTCTTCGCAACCAGATCGAGCCCGCGCTTCAGCGCCTCGTCGCTGGTCTCGAGAATGGTGACCGGAATGCCGGCATTGGCGAAGCACATGGCGATGCCGCCGCCCATGGTGCCGCCGCCGATGACGCCTGCGCTCTTGACGTCGCGCGGCTTCACGTCCTTCGGCAGGTCGGCGACCTTGGCGGCTTCGCGCTCGGCGAAGAAGATATGACGCTGCGCCTTCGATTGCTCGCCGTTCTTCAGTTCGAGGAAGGTGTCGCGCTCGCGAATGAGCGCGTCGGCGACCGGCACGTCGAGGGTCCAGCGCAGAGCCTCGATCGCCTTGGCCGGCGCATGCAGTCCGCGCGAGCGTTTCAGATAGGGCGCGGCCATCTCGTCGAATTTCGCAGGATTGGCGCGCAGCTCGTTCGAGCTTTTCCTCGCGCTCGCGCGCGCGGGAGAGCGGCTTTTTGGTCGCGACCACATTCTTCGCAAATGCAATCGCGGCCGGCAGCAGATCGCCGGAGGCGATTTCGTCGACCAGCCCATGGATTTCAGCGCATCGTCGGCATCGATCGGATCGCCGGACAGGATCATGGCCATCGCCTTGTCCATGCCGACCAGCCGCGGCAGCCGCTGGGTGCCGCCGGCGCCCGGCATCAGGCCGAGCTTGATCTCGGGCAGGCCGAGCCGCGTGCCAGGCGCCGCGACCCGGAAATGGCAGCCGAGCGCGACTTCGAGGCCGCCGCCGAGCGGGGTGCCGTGCAGGGCCGCCACCACCGGCTTCGGCATCGCGTCGATGACTTCGATCACGTCGATGGTGGTCGGCGGCACCGGCGGCTTGTTGAACTCGGTGATGTCGGCGCCGGCAATGAAGGTGCGGCCGGCCGCAGCGATCACCACCGCCTCGACTTCCTTGTCCTCGCGCGCGCGCTGCAGCGCTTCGACCAGACCCTTGCGCATCGGGATATTGAGCGCGTTGACGGGCGGATGATTGACGGTGACGACCGCGATCGGCCCCTCGCGGCGATACTCGACTGTTTCCGGCACGGTGAAATCCTTGAGTTTTGCGGCATGTTTAGGAAGGGGGGCAGGCAGTGTCAAACCGCTGCCATGCGGCGCAGCTTGCGGGCCAAGCGCATATTGCGATTGCCGTTATGGCCTTGGCATGCATCATTCCGCGCCCGCGGCAGCATGAAAGGAAATCCCGTGACGTCAGCCACCGACAAGACCCGGATCGAGGTTGCGCTCGGCAACCGGATTCTCGCCAATGAGGGCGTGCTCGATGCCTTCGGCCATGTCTCGATCCGCAATCCGGAAAACCCGAACCGGTATTTCCTGTCGCGCTCGCGTTCGCCCGAACTGGTCGAGCCCGGCGACGTGCTGGAATACGACCTCGATTCCAATCCGGTGAAGCCCGACCAAGGAGCGGCTCTATGCCGAGCGGGTCATTCACGGCGAAATCTACAAGGCGCGGCCGGACGTGATGTCGATCGTGCATCATCACGCGCCGGCGATGATGCCGTTCTGCATCGCCGGTGCCGAGCTTCTGCCGGTGATGCATCTCGGCGCGATCGTCGGCCACAAGGTGCCGATGTGGGATCAATATGACGAATTCGGCGACACCAACCTGCTGCTGGTCAAGCCGGAGGAGGGCGCCTCGCTGGCCCGCTCGCTCGGCAAGGGTCCGCTGGTGCTGATGAAAGGCCATGGCGCGACCGTGGTCGGCTCCAATGTACAGGAACTGGTGTTCCGCGCGATCTATTCGTGCCGCAATGCGGAATTTCAGTTCCTCGCCAGCATGCTCGGCAAGGTCTCGCCGCTTCGGCCCGGGCGAAGTCGACAAGGCCGCGCAAATCCACTCGATGCCGACCTCGCAATTCCGGACCTGGGAATATTGGTCGGCGCGGCTGGAGAAATCCGGCAACGGCATTCGGCCCGAAAAGCGCGGCAAAAAGTCGATTTCCGCGCCGCGCAAGCGTGCTAGCGTCCGCAAAGCCAAAGCAAAAAACGTCAAAGGGAGGAAGCGATGAGACTGGTCAAGACGCTTGCTCGGCGCGGCTGATTGCCGCGCTCGTCGGCGGTCAGGCGCTGGCGCAGGACACACTGAAGATTGCGATCGGCCAGATCAACAACTGGGAAAACCAGCCGCCGACGCTCGGGCAGGACGCCGGCATCTTCGCCAAGCACAATCTGAAGATCGAGGCGGTCGGCACGCAGGGCGCGGGCGAGACCATCCAGGCGGTGATTTCCGGCTCGGCCGATCTCGGCGCCGGCGTCGGCGTCGCGGGCGTGATGCGCGCCTTCTCGAAGGGCGCGCCGGTGCGCATTCTGCTGCCGGCCTTCACCGGCACCGGCGATCTCTACTGGTACGTGAAGGCGGATTCGCCGATCAAGATCGCTCAAGGACACCACCGACAAGAACACCATCGCCTATTCGACCAGCGGGTCCTCGTCCAACAACATCGTCCTTGCCTTCGTCGCAGGAACTTGGCGTGCAAGGCCAAGCCGACCGCGACCGGCGGCCAGCCCGGCACGCTGACCTCGGTCATGAGCGGCCAGATCGATATCGGCTGGGCCGCGCCGCCCTTCGGCGTCAAGGAACTCAAGGAAGGCCAGATCCGCATCATTGCTCGCGGCAGCGACGTGCCGTCGCTGAGCGGGCCAGACCGTGCGCACGATCATCGTCAATGCCGATGCGTGGAAGACCAAGAAGGATGCCATCCTGCGCTTCGTGAAGGCCTATCGCGAGAGCGTGGACTGGATGTATTCCGATCCCAAGGCGATCGCGATGTACGCGCAGAAGATCAAGTCGGATGAGAGCCTGCTGAAGGAAGTCGATCGCCGAGTTTCATCCCGAAGGAGGCGATGCAGAGCGACCGCATGGCCGATCTCGATGGCGCGGTTGCCGACGCGGTCAAGCTGAAATTTCTCGACGCGCCGCTGACCAAGGAGCAATTGGCCGAATTCTTGCAAATTCCTCCGCGATAACGAAGCCATAGAACGGGAGAACAGGCCATGTGGCGTGTGCTGAGCCTGGTCGCAGCAATCGTTGCGCAAATCGTAGTCGCATCCGGTGCGCTCGCGGCCGACAAGCTGAAGGTGGCGATCGGGCAGATGGATGCCTGGGCCAACATGATGCCGACGCTCGGCATGAAGGCCGGCATTTTCCAGAAGCACGGCATCGAGCTGGAGAATTTCGGCACCCAGGGTGCGGGCGAGACCCTGCAGGCGGTGATTTCCGGTTCGGCCGATATCGGCATCGGCATCGGCACGTCCGGTGCGATGCGCGCCTTCGTCAAGGGCGCGCCGGTGCGGGTGCTGTCCTCCGGCTATACCGGCGTGCAGGACCAGTTCTGGTATGTGCCGGCCAATTCGCCGCTCAAGAGCTGGCGGATGCGACCGAGAAGCACACCATGTCCTATTCCACCAACGGCTCGACCTCGCACAATATCGCGCTTGGCTTCGTCAAGCAGAACGGCGTGAAGGCGAAGCCGACCGCGACCGGCGGCCCGCCCGCGACGCTGACCATGACCATGAGCGGCCAGATCGATATCGGCTGGGCGGTGGTGCCGTTCGCGCTCACCGAAGTGCAGGAAGGCAAGATCCGCATCATCGCGCGCGGCAGCGACGTGCCGTCGCTGAAGAATCAGACCGTCCGCGTGCAGATCGTCAACGCCAACGCGCTGAAGGAGAAGAAGGACGTGTTCGTGCGCTTCATGCGCGCCTATCGCGAGACGCTGGACTGGATGTATACCAGCCCGGACGCGGTGAAGATGTATGCCGAGATCATCAAGCGGCCGGAGAGCCTGGTGATCTTCCAGCGCGACCAGTTCAATCCGAAGGAAGCGATGTCGCCCGACCGGCTTTCCGATCTCGACGGCGTCATGAAGGATGCGGTCGATGTGAAATTCCTGGACGCGCCGCTGACCAAGGAACAGCTTTCGGAACTGATCCAGATTCCGCCGGCGGGGTCGTGAGACTGACCTCGTCCGCATGCGGCCTATAGCTGCCAATATGTCCCGCTTGTGGCGGAGGACGCACTGCAGCGCATTTGCCGAGACTTCAGGCATAGCTCCGCCGCCCCTGTTCTTTGCCGGCGCGGGGTCGCGCCCGTATGCCCAACTCGCATTCCATGCCCCGTGAAGGGCGCGCGGAACGCCGGGCTTCAGCCTGCCCGCGGCCTCATGCGGATGTGTTGAGAGATTTCCGCACGAGCAAAGTCACCACGGAAACCGCCGAAAGACTTCCGGCGTTCCGCGCGCGGCGCGCTACAGGTCTGCTCCAACGCCACCGGTGGAACGCTCCACCGCCGTCTCCGGGCACAGTGCCTCGGCGTGGCGCGGCTTGAACCTGTGCTTCGCGCGCGGCACGTCCTGCCGCACGCGAAGCCGCCGCATCCCGCTCCGCGTCTCGTGACGCTCATGAAACGCTCCTTCGACGGAGCGGGATGAATGGGAATATAGTCCTAGATCGCGGCGAGATTATGACGGTGAGGGAAATTCCGCCGCTCGTGTCCCGGGCGCGGCGCGGTGCGAAGTGCCGCGACGCAGAACCGGGACCCATCGTCGTCCGAGCGGGATCAGGAATGGGTCCCGGCTCTGCAGTGCATCGCTATCGCGCTGCACCGCGTCCGGGACACGAGGCGGATGGGTGCGCCCCGCGCCAACGGGCCGCGCTTACGCAGCGCCCGATGACAGGCTCCAGCGGGGGCCCATATTCCAGAGTGGCGCGTTATGCGTCCCCGCCTTCGCGGGGACGACTTCGTCAAGAAGCTTTTCTTGCCGCGGGCTTCGACGCGAGCACCGCGTCGATCGCCTCCAGCATCTCGGCGCGGCCCTTGGCGACTGCATCCTGGATCGCAGGCTGCCGCCCGATTTCGCCGAGCTGCTGCTGGCGCTCGATGGTGCCCGACGTCATCAGCGGCTCGATGCCGAGTTCGCGCAGCGTCTCCGCCACTTCGCGCATCTCGGCGGCGCGGCGGATGCCGTGGCTCGCCATCCGCTCGATATTGTATTCCGACAGCTTGGTTCCAATCGAGCGTCGGGTAATTGTTCTTCAGCGACGCCGCGACCTGATCGACCACGCCGGCGCGCGAAGCCGGCGAGGAAGCATTCGGCGGTCAGTGCCTCGATGCCCTTGATCATCACGCTGCGGATCATCTTGATCGCGGCCGCATCGCCGACCTTGTCGCCCACGATCTGCGTTTTCATGCCGAGCGAGGCGAGCAGGGGCTCGGCTTCGCTGGCGAACGGACCCGGCCAGCATCATCGGCGACTTGTGCCGCGACGGATGGATCGCCGACACGATCGCGACGTCGACATAGCGCGCGCTGTCGCCGAGCAGTTTCGCGGTCGCCTGCTTGCGGCCGGGCGAGACCGAGTTGACGTCGAGATAGAAGGGACGGCCTTGCAGATGCGGCGCGACCGATTGCGCGGCCTCGAAGCTCGACGCCGCCGTCACCGCGGCGATCACGATGTCGGCGTCGCGCATAGCGTCTTCCGCGCCGATGAGGCGACGCGCACGCCCGCCTTGTTCGCAGCCTCGATCAGTTTCGCGCCCGCAGGCTTCCGGGAACAGGATATCCCAGGCCGCGATCTGCGAGACGCCTTCTTCACGCAAGCCTTCCTGGCGCAGCCCTTCCGCCATCGCCTGGCCGGCCTCGCCGAAACCGATGAAGGAAATGCGCGGGCTCATGCTTCACCTTTCAGCTTCTCTCTGGATGCGGGTGTCGAACCGCTCCACATTCACCACCACGCGGCTATGGCGTGCCGTCGCCGACACGTTCCTTGTCGTCGAATGCCTCGACCCGGAAGGTGACATTGCGGCCGTCCACATTCGTCACCTCGGCGGTGGCGCGCAACGTCATGCCGACCGGCGTCGCCGCATAATGCCCGACATCGAGATGGGTGCCGAGGCTCTGATGGCCGGCCGGCAGCAGGTTCTCGATCGCGTCGAGAGCTGCGGCCTCCATCATGTTGATCATCACCGGCGTCGCCAGCACCCGCACGCGGCCGGAACCGACGCGCGGCGCGGTCTGCTCCTCGCCGACGAGGATTTGCGCCTTGCCTTTCAGGCCGGGCTTGAGTTTGGAGAGGTCGGTCATGAATCCGCTCGCAATGGTGCGACGCCGTTATACTCAATTTGCGGACTGAGTATAACGACGCGGGTGCCTAGGGCATGATCCCGAAAAGTGGAAACCGGTTTTCGGAATAGATCATGCCCGAGCAATAAGATAGCGACGGGTCTGATTCAACGAAGTTGGATCAGACCCTAAAGCATCTCCAGCGCATATTTCCTGTGCGGCGGCGGGAAGGCGCGGTCGAGGTCGGCGAGGTCGTCCGCGGTCAATTTCAGGTCGAGCGCTGCGAAATTGTCGCGCACATGCGCCGGATCGGTGGCTTTCGGGATCACGATCGTGCCCGCTTGCGCCAGCAGCCAGGCCAGCGCCACCTGCGCCGGCGTCACGCCATGCCGCTCGGCGACCGTTTTCAGCACCGAGATGCCGAGCAGGCGGCCCTGCTCGATCGGCGAATAGGCCATGACCGGAATGTTGCGCGCGCGGCAGAACGGCACGAGATCGTATTCGATGCGGCGGCGCTTCAGATTGTAGAGCACCTGATTGGTGGCGCAGGCGTCGCCGCCTGGCAGCGCCATCAGCTCTTCCATGTCGTCGGTGTCGAAATTGCTGACGCCCCAGTGACGGATCTTGCCGTCGCGCTGCAATGTGCTGAAACGCTTCCAGCGTGTGCTGACAGCGGCGTCGAGCCGCGCCAATGCAGCAGATAGAGATCGATGCGGTCGGTGCGCAGCCGCTTCAGGCTGCGCTCGCAGGCCGCGATCGTGTCCTTGCGCGAGGAATTTTCCGGCAGCACCTTGCTGACGAGGAACAACCCGTCGCGCCGGCCGGCAATGGCATCGCCGACGATGCTCTCGGCTTCGCCGTCGCCATACATTTCCGCGGTGTCGATCAGCGTCACGCCGAGATCGAGGCCGAGCTTCAGCGCCGCGACTTCGTCGGCGCGCTTCTTCTCGCTCTCGCCCATCATCCAGGTGCCGAGCCCGTAGACCGGGATCGGCTCGCCGGAGGGAAGGGCGGTGGTGGGAGATGGGCATGCGACAGCTACCGATTCACGGAGACGCGAACCGGCATATATCACATCCGGAGACAAGTTGCTGCGTTCCGCAATCGTCAACTTGCGGAATGCTGGCGTTAGGCCGTCGCGTCTCAGAGCTGATCGAGCCTGGACTCGGGGATCAGCTTCCAGATGTTGAACGGAGCCCTTGCCGAAGACTTCGAGCTTGTAGACTTCGTCGTTGCTCTGGCGAATTTCCTTGATCGCCTTCTCCGGTGCGAGGCCGATCAGTTCGCCGATGACGAGCGGATTTACGCCGCTATGCGCGACGATCATCACCGTTCCGCCGGGATGACGTTCGACGATCTCGCGCGTGGCCTGACCGACCCGTTTGGCGATCGATGCCAGGCTTTCTCCGCCGTCCATGTCGTCGTTCAGGCTGGTGGCGCGGGGACCGAGTTCCTTGGCGACTTCCTTGTCGACCTTTCCTTCGTAGATGCCGAAGGAGCGCTCGTTCAAGAGCGGCTGCGGCGTGATCGGCGCCTTGCCTTTGAAGGCCTCGGCGGTCTGGATCGCGCGCGACAGACCGCTCGGATAGATGTGATCGATCGATATCTGTGCGAGCTGCGACGCAATCGCGGCCGCCTGTTCGCGGCCCTTGGCGTTCAACGAATTATCGGTGTTTCCCTGAATCCGTCCTTGCAGATTCCAGTCGGTCTCGCCGTGACGAATGACATAGATCGTGACCTTGCCCTTCGCGTCGGCGGCCAGCGCCGGCCGGTGCCGCGGCGGCGAGAGACAAGAAGCCGAATGCCACGGCGAGGGACGAGCAGCAAAGTCCGGCGGGCAACTACGAAGCGCGCAAACGAGCGTGCAATGCCTGAGAGCATGAGTTCCTCCATCATGAAATGCCGGGTGGGTACCGGCAGTTCATGACAGACTTGCTACAGGCGGAATGCGGGTCGGCGGCGATGTGACGCGCGGCCGCCGACGCTAGTGCCCCTTCGCTTCCACCGGCGGGGTGCCGTGGGTGTGGAACAACTCGATGGTCTTCAGGCCCCAGGCCTGGCCCTTGGCGCGTTCGGCGGCGGTCCAGCGGATCGGCTTCCAGTCCGGCGCGAGGATCAGCCGCGCGCCGGCATTGGCCACCTCGACGCGGTTGCCGCCGGGCTCATACACATAAAGGAAGAAGGTCTGCTGGATCGCGTGCTTGTGCGGACCGGTCTCGATATGCACGCCGTTCTCCAGGAAGATATCGGCGGCGCGCAGAATTTCCTCGCGGGTGTCGAGCGCGTAGGTGATGTGGTGGAAGCGGCCCTTGGTGCCGGTATGGTCGCGGGTATAGGCGAAATCGTAGGTCTTGTTGGTCGCGGTCATCCACATCGCGGCTTCCGAGCCGTCGTCGAGCACGATCTGCTCGGTGAGACGGAAGCCGAGATAATCCTCGTAGAATTCGCGGTTGGCCTTGATGTCGACCGCAAGCCCGTTCCAGTGGTCGAGCCGGCGCACATTGCAGCCGCGCGCCGGGAAGCGCTGCGCCTGGTTCTTCAGCGCCGGCTTCTTGTCCGGCGGCGCCTGGTACCATTCGGTTTCGTAGTAAAGCTCGATGACGTGATCGTCGGGGTCCTTGCACACGAAGGTCTTGCCGTGGCCGACATCGCCGTCGGTCCAGCCGATATCGAAGCCCGAGCCCTTCAAGGCTGCGGCGCGCCGCTCCAGCGCCTGCGGCGTGCGGCAGCGATAGGCGACATGCTTGAGGCCCGAGGTCTTCGAGGCGGTGAGCTTGAGCGAATAGAGCTCGTAATCGTCCCAGCCGCGCAGATAGACGCTGTCGCCCTTTTCGGCGGTCTGCGTCATGCCGAGCACGTCGATGAAGAATTTGCGGCTTTCCTCGAATTTCGGCGTCAGGATTTCGAGGTGGGCAAGGTGGGCAATATCGAGGATGGGTTCTTTGATCATGTCAGGCTCGCGCAGGCGTTTATGATTATCGCCTGCGACCTAACATGAGTGGCGGCGCGCGTCGATGGCATGATTCAAAGTCATTCCGGGGCGCCAGCGCGAGCAGGCGAACCCGGAATCCGAGGAGAGCGCATTCGCGTGCGAGACTGCGATTTCGGGTCCGCGCCCGTTGCGGGCGCGTCCCGGAATGACATCGAGCTTTACTTCGCCTTCAGGAAATCCTCGACCCGCAGCAGCACGAACTCGTTGTCGTCGGCCTTGTTGGGATCGCGGCTCGTGGAGAAGGGCAGGTTGTTGTCGTTGCCCACGATGATGTGGCTGCCGTCGACGATGTCGACATTCTCGATGGTGAAGAACGGGAAGGTCAGCGCGCCGTCATTCAGGGGCTTGCGCGCCTTCTTGTCGGGATCGGCGATCTTCATCAGGTCGATATCGGCGATCTTGCGGACCGGGCCGTTGGCATTGGCGTCGGTCAGTTCGATCTTGTAGATGCGCTTGAACTTCGCGACCGCGTCGAAACAGGTCGGCGCCTTGGTGCCGGCCGGGCAGGCCTTGTCGGCGGTGCCCTCGTCATCGTCGCGCTCGATGATCAGGCCTTGCGTCGGGCTGATCATGTTGAAATCGCCGATCGCGTTGCCGTTGGCTTCCAGCACGTATTTCCAGTGCCGGCCGGTCCACTTGCTCGGCAGTCACATCGAATTCGAGGATGCGCAGATATTCCTTGCCGTCGGCGGTCTTTTCCCAATCCTTCTTCTCGGCGTCCCAGACCGGGCCTTCGAGCAGCGGATAGAGGAAGCGGCCGTCGGGCGAGGCCGCCATGCCCTCATAGCCCTTGGAGCGGCGGATGTTGAAAGTGACCGCGCCGCCCGGCACGTTCGGCGTCAGTCACCGCGGGATGATCGGGCGAGCGCGCGGGCTTGCCGTCGATCATGGTCTCGAACACCGCTTCGACCTTGCCGTTCCTGTCGGTGCGGATCAGGAAGGGTCCGAATTCTTCGGCGAACCAGAACTTGTCGCCGATCGGCTGGAAGCTTTCGAGATCGAAATCGGCGCCGGTGAGATAACGCTTCTCGGTGCCTTCATGCGACGATGCGGAACGGAATTTTCTTGTCGGGATCGTGCAGGAAGATGGTGGCGAGCCGGTCGGCCGTGCCCTTGTCCCAGTTCATCCGCAACTGGCTGAGAAACAGCATCGCGTCCGGCGAATTGGCCTTGCTGCCGAAACCGTTGTCGGTCAGCACCAGGAACGTGCCGTCGGGCATCCGCTTGATGCCGGAATGTCCCTGCGCCGGCTGGCCGTCGAAGGGCAGCTTCACGCCGGTCGGACGGCCGCGCGATTGTCCCTCGACCGATCCGATCGCATCGACGCGCGTTGCCGGTGGTGAATTTGCCGGACACCTTCAGATCGGCCGGCGCATCCGCCGGCGCCTTGAGATAAGGTCTGCGCCGGAATGACGACATGGCCGGCAAGCACCGCCGGATACGGACTCGGCGTGGGCGCCGCAAATTCCTGCGACGGAGAGAAGGGTGATGACGACGGCGCGCATGATGAGGGTCTCCATGGTTGCGCGCCCGTTGTTGAGAAGCTCGATGTAACATTGATGAAGATTTGATGAAGCTTCGCTGACCATTCACGCTTCATTGCGCAATGACTCTCACACCGCCGTGACGCCGCGTCTCGCTTCTGACATTTTGTCGACATCGTGCCGACGCCGGCCGTGCCTACACGCAACCCGCATCGTCGGCCGATGGCGGCGATTGCCTCTGCTTGTTGAAATCGTTCGAAACAGAGGGTGCGGCATGAATTATCTCAAGGCGGCGGCGGGTGCGCTCGCCATCATGATGGCTTCCGGCATGATCGCCGATTACGACCTGCTGGAATGGGATAACGACATCTACGTCACCGTCTGGTCGGTGGACGACCAGTCCGATCTCAGGCTGCGCAAGCATGTCGCGGCAATGCTGCCCGGCTGCGATCGACGAGAGCCGCGTGTTCGTGATGCGCGACGGGGTGATCAGCGTTTGATGCCCTGCGCTCTGTCATGCGCGGCGCCCGGTTCCGCCCTTGCGACGCTGCCTCAGCACATACGCACTCCAGTCGCGTCGGCGCGCTTCACTTCAACGCTTTGCCCTTGTAACAACAGGAATTGCGGCGATCACGAAAACCAGCGCAGCTTTGACAGCCGGTGATGATGTCTTCAAATTCCATCGCGAAATAATCCTGTTCGTATCCCGCTGATGTTCTGAACGGCAGCACGGCAATCGACGGTCGCTCACGTGTCCGGCTTGACCCGCAGACGGTTCAGCCTGCCATCCGCGCGCGCCTTCGGTATCAACGCATAACCACCGCTAGGTTTTTCACTCTGCTCCCATATCTCAAACCGAAATTCAGCTTTCGCGCACTGCTCAAACCACACGCACACCATATCCGCGGTCAGCTCAGCTCCCCACGTTTACACCGTCGCCGAAAATATCGTTGCCGTCGCTATGATGCGTCGGCCCGGCCGCTCGAAAATCAGGATCATGTTGTTGGCCGGCATCGGCTCGATCTCGACCAGCATCAGGCCGTGCTCATGCGCGACGGCGCGAATGTCGGCGATGTCGCGCACGCCCCATTCCGGATTGCGGGCGCGCAGCGACGCATCGAAGGCCTCGTTGCTCGGCGCGGTGTGCTGGCCGTCCTGCTTGAACGGACCGTAGAGGAACAGCCTGCCGCCCGGATGCAGCCGCTGCGAGGCGCCCCACATCAGTCCGCGGGTGGTGCGCCAGGGCGAGATGTGCAGCACATTGGCGCAGAAGATCGCGGTGAGATCGCTGAGCGTCGCCGGAATCCGCCTCGTTCAGTCCCCATTCCAGCGCGCAGAGATCGAGCTTTCGCGCCGCCTCGACATTCTGCGGATGCGCATGGCGCCGCCAGGCATCGATGCTCTCGATATTGCGCTCGTCATAATCGGTCGGCCACCACAGCAGGTGAGGGGATTTGCGCGCGAATTCGATCACATGCTGTCCGGTGCCGCTGCCGACCTCCAGCACATTGCCCGGCTTGTCCTCGATCCAGCGCGACAGCACCGCCCAGATCGGCTCGTGATTGCGGTGAAAGGCCGCGCGAATCGAGACGCAGGATCGTCGTCGGCGACCGGTTGCGACGGATTTTGCGGCGGATGGGTCATGATGCCTCTTTGTAGACATTCCAGGCAGACTGCATCAAATAGAAGATTTCAACGACCGCAGCGGAGACGCCATGATGATCCTGCTTCTGGCCGCGCATATTCTCGGCGCCCTGTTCTGGGTCGGCGGCATGGCCTTCGCCTATACGATGCTGCGCCCGGCCGCGGGCGCGCTGGAGGCGCCGGTGCGGCTGACGCTGTGGCGCGACGTGTTCAAGCGCTTCCTGCCCTGGGTCGGCGGTCTCGATCGTGGCGCTGCTGATCAGCGGCTACGCGCATGATGTTCCTGGTCTATGGCGGCTTTGCCCGTGCGCCGCTATTCGTCCATGTCATGCAGGGCACCGGCATCCTGATGATGCTGCTCTATCTGCATCTGTATTTCGCGCCGTGGCGGCGCCTGCAGAAGACGGTTCAGGCCGCCGACTGGCAGAATGCCGGCAAGCAGCTGGCGATGATCCGGAAGCTGGTCGCGATCAATCTCGCGCTCGGCGTGATTACCGTGCTGGTCGGATCGACAGGAAGGTTTTGGGGTTTCTGACGCCTACACGTCTTCCGGATTGTCGACGTAAACCAGCCCGGCCTTCTCCAGCGGCTCGCGCATGTTGTACATGTCGAGGCCGAGAATGCCGGAGGCGAGCTTCTCGCGCTTGCCGGTCTCGTCGGCCTCGCGCTTCTGCGCCCTTCTGCGGCGACATCGGCCGCGTGCTTGCGCGGGATCACGCACGACGCCGTCATCGTCGGCCACCACCACGTCGCCCGGATCGACATTCACGCCGGCGCAGACCACCGGAATATTCACCGAGCCGAGCGTCGCCTTCACCGTGCCCTTGGCCGAGATCGCGTTCGACCAGACCGGAAAGCCCATCTCCTTCAGCGACTGCGACGTCGCGGCAGCCGGCATCGATGATGAGGCCCTTCACGCCGCGCGCCTTCAGCGACGTCGCAAGCAGATCGCCGAACATGCCGTCGGTATTGTCGGCGGTGCAGCCGACCACCAGCACGTCGCCCGGTTTGCATTGCTCGATCGCGACATGGATCATCCAGTTGTCGCCCGGCTGCGCCAGGATCGTGACGGCGGGACCGCAGATCGACGCGCCGGGCCAGATCGGCCGCATATAAGGCTTCATCAGGCCGAAGCGGCCGAGCGCTTCATGCGTGGTGGAGACGCCGAGCCCGCCGAGCACGCCGCAGGCGTTCGGCATCGGCGCGCTTGATGTTGCGGACGACGACGGGTTTCATTTTTCTTCTCCAATTCATCGTCGCCCCCGCGCAGGCGGGGGCCCATATCCCAGAGCGGTGGTTATGGGTCCCCGCTTTCGCGGGGACGACTGCGATCACCCCAATTCCTCCACCGCCATCGGGAACAGCCGCTGATAGGCCTCGCCATAGGTCATCGGCTTGCCGGTATTGCGGCCGCCCTGGACGCCGCGATTGAGCGCCACGCGCTCGTAATAGGCCCACAGATGCTTCTGCGCCGCCAGCACCTGGAACGCCTTGTATTTGGTCTCCCACACCTCATCGATGTTGAGGATGACCTGCGGCTTGAAATTGCATTGCTCGGGCTGATGCGGCTCGAACAGGAAAACCGGAGCCGCGGCATATTTGTAATTCGCATCCGGCTTGTGGCCCATCGCCTGCGCCACCACGCGGGTCTCCTGCGCGAAATGGGCGGCATTGGGATGATCGAAATTATACGGGTCTTCCAGCGCGTGGGTGAGCACGAAGGACGGATTGAGCTCGCGATAGATGTCGACCATGCGGTCGAAATGCGCGTCGGTCAGCCGCAGCGGATAATCGCCGGCGTCGAAAAACTCGATCTCGGCGCCGAGCATGGCGGCGGCGCGCTCGGCCTCGTCCTTGCGGCCGGCCTTGACCTTTTCCAGCGTCGCGCCGGCTTCCTTCCAGGCGAACTGGCTTTCGCCGCGCTCGCCGAAGCTCATGCAGACGATCTTCATGCGATAGCCCTTCTTCGCATGCAGCGCGATCGCGCCGCCCGCGCGCCAGACGAAATCGCCCGGGTGAGCTGTGACGACCAATCCGGTCTTCTGGGCCATGTTGTTGTTCTCCGCCTTCGAAATGGAGGCGGATTTTCACCATAAGCGGCGCGCGATACAAGGCTTTTTGCGCTCGCTACCGCGAAACCGCCTATTTGGCCTTGGCGCGAATGGCCTGCTCGCGCTTTGCGAGCGCCTCGGCGTCGGCATTACGGCCGAGCGCCTTGTAAAGATCCGCCAGATTCTTGATCGACGCCGCGACATGCGAATGGTCGGGCCCGAGCGCCTTCTCGCGGATTGCCAGCGCCCGCTTGTGCAGCGGTTCCGCCTCGGCGTTGCGACCCTGCTCCTGGTAAAGCACGGCGAGATTGTTAAGCGCGGTGGCGACCGCGAGATTGTCGGCGCCGAGTTCGGCTTCCTGCATCGCGAGCACGCGTTTGAACAGCGGTTCGGCCTCGCTCATGGCGGCCATTGTCGCGATAGAACCCCGCCATGTTGTTGAGCGTATGGGCGACCGCGGGATGATTGGGCCCGAACGCCTTTTCGCGGATCGCGAGTGCGCGCTTGAACAGCGGCTCGACTGCTTCGGTGCGGTTTTGCACCCAGTAGATGGCGGCGAGATTGAACAACGAATCCGCGACCTCAGGATGGTCGGGGCCGCCGCGTCTTTTCATCGATAGGCAAGCGAGCGCTTGAACAGCACCTCGGCTTCGGCAAGCCGGCCCATGCCGCGGTAGAGCGCGCCGAGATTGCGACCGTGGCCATCACATGCGGATGCTCGGGTCCGAACGACTTTTCGCGGATCGCCAGCGCGCGCTTGTAGAGCGGCTCGGCGTCCTGGTTGCGGCCGAGCTTCTGATAGAGCACCGCGAGCGTGTTGAGAGCGGTTGCGAGTTCCGCGCTGTCCGGCTGCTTCTCGTAGAGCGCCAGAATGCGCTCCGCATAGGGCAGCGCTTCGGCATAATTGCCGGCATTGAACAGCTCGATCACCCGGGCATAGAGCGACGCCGGATCGAGGGCGGTCTGCGCCTGCGCCGGCGTTGCAAGAACGAGCGCCGCGGAAACGCACAACGCCGCGGCAAGTTTGGAACGCATCAAAGGTCTCTCCGGTCGCGTGAGGCGCGTATTTAGCGCGCCGCGCCTTCGCCGACTACCACGAAAGGCGCCCAGTAAGCGGGATGCGCATTTCTGGGATCGGAGGTATCGCCGAGGTAATCGAGCATGGCGAGCCGCAGCGCTTCGGATCGGCCGAGCGTCGGATCGGCCCTGATCTTGTCGAAGGTCGTGGTGGTCAATCGCGTCGCGGCAGCCGAGTCGACCGCCCAATGCGACACCAGCAGCGCGCGGGCGCCGGCATAGAAGAAAGCGCGCGCGAGGCCCGACAGGGCTTCGGCACCCGGCCGGTCGCCGGCGATGGTGTTGCAGGCCGACAATACCACCCAGTCGGCATTCAGCTTGAGCTGCGCCACTTCGCTGGCGGTGAGCAGGCCGTCATCGGTGGCGGTTGCCAGCCTCGGAATCGAAAGCGCCAGCGCCGGCTCCGCGACGCCCTTGATATCGCCTGCGACCAGGCCGTGCGTCGCAAAATAGACGATGGCATAATCGTCGAGCTTCTTGGACTTGACTTGCCTTTCGCTGGCGTCCGGACCGAGATGGATATCGCTGGCCGGCACATTGAGCTTCCGTGCCACCGCATTCAATTCGTCGGCGGTGTCGGGAAGCTGCGGCAGCGCCTTCGCCAGCTGATTGCGATCGATGCCGGCGCCTTGCCAGAAATCGCTATAGGCGGCGATCTTGCCGGCAGACGCGGACCGGACCCCCCTGGCGAGACCGGGCTTTGCCGGATCGAAGACCGGATCGCCGAAGCCGGTCATCGGCTTTGCGCCGCGCGTGCCTTGTGCCTGCAACCGCAACGCCTTCAGGCTGGCAACCGACGGCAGCACGGTCACGGCCTGCCGCTTCAGCAGCCAGGCCGCATCGCGATAGCCGGCGAGACTTGCAGCGCCCGCCGCCGAGCGCTTCCGTCACCAGCAGATGGAAGGGCAATGCGGTCAGCGCGCCGGACGGCACCACCAGCAGGTGTTTCTTGTCCTTCACCAGCGTGTCGACGGGTTGGAACAGAATTTTGTAGAGCTCATGCGCAGTGCCGAGGTCAAACAGGTTCACGACCTTGCCTGCGATCGAATTGTTCGCGCTGTCGACATCGAGACCGCGCCGGAACGCGGCCACTTTCTGCGCCAGCGCCTCGTCGCCAATGGCGACTGGCGCCCATTGGAAGCCCTCGCGCGTCAGCGCAAAGACTTCCGCCTCCTTCTCGCCGTTGAGAACGAAGACCAGCGCCTCGTCGAGGCCGAGCAGCGCCTGCAATTCCTCGACCTTGAGCGGTCTCGGCTCGGACAAGGCCGCGTAATCGGGGAACTGCTTTTCCAGTTGAGCCGAAGTTGCGGCGATGGCGCGGTCGATCTCGCCGATCTGCCGGCGGAGTTTTTCGATCGCAGCGCGGTCCTGCTGCCGTTCCGGCTTCGACAACGCCGCGATCAAACCATCCTCGGCGGTGCGACGTGCCGCCGCCCGATCCTGCAGATCGCGCATCATCGCGGCGAGCGCGCCCCCGCCCGCGGAGAAGCGAGAGCCCAATTGCTGCAACGCAGCCGCTGCTTTGGATTGCCCCGCCCATTGCGCGACTTCGAAAGCCTCGCGACCGAGCGCGTTTTCCGGCTCGACTTGCGCGCGCGCGGCGGCGGCGAGATCGGCGACATGGCGCCGGAAATAATCGGTGCGCCGTTCGACCAGCCCGCCCGCTTCGCCGGTCGACGGATTGTTGCCGACGTCGATCCGCGCATGGGCCAGAATGGCGGCGGTCGCGCGCCGCGAATAGGCCAGCGCATCGGCGGGGTTGCCATTGGCACCGGCAAGCGAGGCAAGGTTGTTGAGCGTCAGCGCCACGTCGGGATGGGTCGCGCCGCGAGTACTTTCGCGGATCAGCAGCGCCCGGCGGAACAATTGCTCCGCATCGCTAAACCTAGCCTGGCGCTGATAGACGGCCGCGAGATTGTTGAGGACCAATGCGACCTCGGGATGGCCTTCGCCGAGCGTCTTTTCCTTTATCGCAAGCGCCCGCTGATGGAAGGCGCCGGCATCGGCGTATTTTCCCTGGTGCTCATAGATGATCGCAAGATTGTTGAGCGCCGCCGCGACATTCGGATGGTTCGGTCCGAGCGCCTTTTCCATCGAAGGAAGCGCACGGCGATAGAGCGCTTCGGCCTGTTCGTATTTTCCCAGACTTCTCGGACACCACCGCGAGATTGTTGAGCGAGGCCGCGACCTCGGGATGGTTGTCGCCAAACGTCTTTTCGAGAATCGGAATCGCGCGCCGGAACAGCGCATAGGCCTCTTCATTCTTGCCCTGCTGCTTGTAGACATTGGCGAGATTGTTGAGCGAGTTGGCGAGTTCGGGATGGCCGGCGGCGAGCGCGGTCTCCCGGATCGCCAGCGCGCGCTGATGCAGCCGCTCCGCGTCGGTGAGCTTGCCCTGGGTCGCCGAAACCACCGCGAGATTGTTCAGGATCATCGCGACATCGGGATGCCCGGCGCCCTTCGACTTCTCGGCAATCGGGAGCGCGCGTCGGTAGAATTCCTCGGCACTGGCATATTTGCCCTGACGCTGCTGCACATTGCCGAGATTGTTGAGCGGGATCATCAGGTCCGGATGGCCGGGGCCCTGAGCCTTCTCGTCGATCGCGAGCGCGCGCCGGTAGAGCTGCTCGGCATCGGCGTATTTCGCCTGCCGCTGCAACACGCCGGCGAGCCGGTTGAGCGCAGCCGCCGTGTTGGTGTGGCCGGGCCCGAGGGTCTTTTCGGTGACGGCGAGGGCGCGGCGATAGGTTGCCTCGGCTTCCGGATATTTGCCCTGCGCGTCGTAGGTCTGGGCGAGGCCGCTGAGCGCAATCGCATACAAGGCGTGCTCGGTGCCGACCCGCGCCCGGACCAGCGCCTCGAGCTTCTGCGCCTGGGCCTGCGCCGCCGGGTAATTTCCGGAATTGTAAAGCGCGTCGAACCGGCCGACGATGACGTTGATATCGTTTTGCTGCGCGTGCGCGGGCATGGCGACGCCAGCGGCGAGGAAGAGTCCGAGCAACGCAGCAATATGCCTGCGCATGGATGTCTCCAAATGCTGATGCTTACAAATGCGTCTTCAGGCAATGTCGGCGCGGATCGGAGTCACGCGGTAGCGCCGCCGCTTCCGCGCCGTCGAATACCAGGCGTTTGACAAAAGCATGACCGCTGGACGGCCCGGCTTCCTTCCCGATGCCGGAAGGCGGCCGTAACCGGGCCCGGCCGACCGACATGTGCTTGGGCGGCCTGTCGATTTCACCCCGACGAAAGCGCGCGGGATTGTGATTGCCTAAAAAATAGGCGAAGAGCGCAGATTTCGTACAATTGGCCTAACCTGCCCATTTAAGAGGCGAAGGCTTTGATGGGTTTCCGGTTTCGACTCAAGGCCTTGCACCAGTTTCAGAAATTGGCACGGCCTTTGCGAACTCTGCTGCGGCGCGGGATGCCGGGTCATCTGGCGTGCGCGTGAAGCAGAGGAAACAACAATGATTCACTCCATCCGTGCGGTCGCAGAGCGACCGATTGCCCGCCGCTGGCTCGCCGCCACGGCCGGGCTTGCGCTTTCGATGGCGGCCGTTTTGCCCGCCAAAGCGCAGGAAACGATCAAGGTCGGCATTCTCCATTCGCTTTCGGGCACCATGGCGATCAGCGAGACCACGCTGAAAGACGTCATGCTGATGCTGATCGAGGAGCAGAACAAGAAGGGCGGCCTGCTCGGCAAGAAGCTTGAGGCGGTGGTCGTCGATCCGGCGTCGAACTGGCCGCTGTTCGCCGAAAAGGCGCGCGAACTGATCACCAAGGAAAAGGTCGCCGCGGTGTTCGGCTGCTGGACCTCGGTGTCGCGCAAGTCGGTGCTGCCGGTGTTCAAGGAACTGAACTCGATCCTGTTCTATCCGGTCCAGTACGAGGGCGAGGAGAGCGAGCGCAACGTGTTCTACACCGGCGCCGCGCCCAACCAGCAGGCGATCCCGGCCGTCGACTACCTGATGTCGAAGGAAGGCGGCGAGGTGAAGCGCTGGGTGCTGGAAGGCACCGACTATGTCTATCCGCGCACCACCAACAAGATCCTCGAGGCCTATCTGAAGTCCAAGGGCGTCAAGGACGAAGACATCTCGATCAACTACACGCCGTTCGGTCACTCGCGACTGGCAGACCCGCGTCGCCGACATCGTGAAGTTCGGCTCCGCCGGCAAGAAGACCGCCGTGGTCTCCACCATCAACGGCGACGCCAACGTTCCGTTCTACAAGGAGCTCGGCAATCGCGGCGTGAAGGCGAAGGACATCCCGGTGGTGGCGTTCTCGGTCGGCGAAGAAGAACTCGCCGGCATCGACACCAAGCCGCTGGTCGGCCATCTCGCCGCCTGGAACTACTTCGAGTCGATCGACACGCCCGCGAACAAGGAATTCATCGCGAAGTGGAAAGCCTTCACGAAGAATCCGAAGCGCGTCACCAACGACCCGATGGAAGCCCATGTCGTCGGCTTCGAGATGTGGGTCGAGGCGGTGAAGAAGGCCGGCACCACCAATCCCGACAAGGTGATCGACGCGCTGCCCGGCATCAAGGCGCCGAACCTGACCGGCGGCATCTCGGAAATGCTGCCGAACCATCACATCACCAAGCCGGTCTTCATCGGCGAAGTGCGCGGCGACGGCCAGTTCGACGTGGTGTGGAAGACCGACGGCCTCGTTCCGGGCGCCGCCTGGTCGCCGCATCTGGAAGGCTCCAAGGATCTGGTAGCCGACTGGGTTGAAGCTGAAATGCGGCAACTACAACAAGGTCACCAAGAAGTGCGGCGGGCAGGGTTCGTAAGGATCTGACCTCTGATCCGTCGCGCCTGACGCACAGTTTGCGACATCGACTTGGGAAGCGGCGGCATGCCGCCGCTTCCTCGCTCCATATCCCTGCCGGGACAAAGTGCAATGACAACATTCTGCGGCCGTCTGGTCGCGCTGCGTGCTGACGCTTGCCTTGTCTTGTGGCGACGTCGCCCGCCATCAGCCAGACACTCGACGACGCGCTGACCAAATTCTCCGCGGATTCCTTCAACCAGACCGAAGAGGGCATCGCGGCGGTGGCGGCGACCGGCTCGCCGCGCGCCAGTCGCTATCATCGAAGCGCTGCAGGCCGGCCGGCTGCTCTTCGATCCGCGACAGCAAGAAGGTCTTCATCCGCGAGGGCGGCCGCGTGCTCGATGCCGCGACCGGCGCCGCCGTCGATCCGGTCGCCCGCCGATCTCACCGATCGTCCGCATCAATCAACCGGCTGCGGCGCGCGATCGATGCGGCGCTCGGCGGCCTGACGCTGATGTCGCCCGATCCGCGCCAGCGACTTGACCGCGGCACAGGCGGTGTTCAAGTCGCGCGAGACGGCGGCGCTGCCCGCGCTCGACGCGGCGATCGCCAAGGAGACCGATTCCGCGCGTCAAGACTCGTGCTCGAACAGGCGCGCGCCGCGGTCCTTCTCTACAAGGACGACGCCACCGAAGTTCAGAAGCTCGACGCCGTCGCCGTCATTCGCGATCGCGGCGATCAGGAAGCGATCGCGCTCTTGTCCGGGCTGCCGGCGAACACGCCGCCTGCGGTGCAGAAGCTGGCGCAGGATGCGATCGCCGGCATCCAGAACCGGCTCGTATTCTGGGAGGCGCTGCAGAATGCCTGGTACGGGCTGTCGCTCGGCTCGGTGCTGCTGCTCGCCGCCATCGGACTTGCCATCACCTTCGGCGTGATGGGCGTCATCAACATGGCGCATGGCGAGATGGTGATGATCGGCGCCTATGTCACCTTCGTGGTGCAGGAGCTGATCCGCGTCCACAACCCGGCTCTGTTCGATTATTCGCTGGCCATCGCCATTCCGCTCGCCTTCCTGGTCGCCGGCGCGATCGGCATCCTGATCGAGCGCACGGTGATCCAGTGGCTCTATGGCCGGCCGCTCGAAACGCTGCTCGCCACCTGGGGCATTTCGCTGATCCTGCAGCAGGCGGTGCGCACCATCTTCGGTCCGACCAACCGCGAGGTCGGCAATCCGTCCTGGATGAGCGGCGCCTTCGAGCTCGGCCACATCACCATCACCTATAACCGGCATGTGGATCATCGTGTTCACGCTCGGCGGTGTTCTTCGGCCTGCTGCGGCATGCTGCGCTTCACCCGCATCGGGCTCGAGATGCGCGCGGTGACGCAGAACCGGCGGATGGCGGCGTCGATGGGCATCCAGACCGCCGTGTCGACGCGCTGACCTTCGGGCTCGGCTCCGGCATCGCCGGGCTCGCCGGCGTGGCGCTGTCGCAGATCGACAACGTCTCGCCCAATCTCGGCCAGAGCTACATCATCGACTGCTTCATGGTCGTGGTGTTCGGCGGCGTCGGCAATCTCTGGGGCACGCTGGTCGGCGCCTTCACGCTCGGCATCGCCAACAAGTTCCTCGAGCCCTATGCCGGCGCGGTGCTCGCCAAGATCGCGATCCTGGTCGCTCATCATCCTGTTCATCCAGAAGCGCCCGCGCGGCCTGTTCGCGCTCAAGGGCCGGGCGGTGGAGGCGTGATGCGGCGGGCCTCTCATGCGAGTGCTCGATCGCGGCTCGATCGTGTTCCTCACGATCCTGGCGGCGGTCGCGATCCTGGTGCCGCTGTCGAACCTGCTGCTGCCGGTCACGAGCCCGTTCCATGTGCCGACCTATGCGGTCGCGCTTGTTCGGCAAATATATCTGCTACGCGCTGCTGGCGCTGTCGATCGACCTGATCTGGGGCTATTGCGGCATTCTCTCGCTCGGCCACGGCGCCTTCTTCGCGCTCGGCGGCTACGCCATGGGCATGTATCTGATGCGCCAGATCGGCACGCCGCGGCGTCTATGCCAATCCGATCCTGCCGGACTTCATGGTGTTCCTGAACTGGAAGGAATTGCCGATCTTCTGGTACGGCTTCCAGTCCTTCCCCTATGCGCTGCTGATGGTGCTGCTGGTGCCGGGCGCGCTCGCCTTCGTGTTCGGCTGGTTCGCCTTCCGCTCGCGCGTCACCGGCGTCTATCTGTCGATCATCACCCAGGCGCTGACCTTCGCGCTGATGCTCGCCTTCTTCCGCAACGATTTCGGCTTCGGCGGCAATAACGGCCTGACCGACTTCAAGGACATTCTCGGCTTCAACGTGCAGGCGCAGTCGACCCGCGCGGCGCTGTTCGTCGATCTCCTGCGCTGGCGCTGGTCATCTGCTTCATCATCTGCCGCGATGATCGTCGACGTCGAAGTTCGGCAAGGTGCTGGTCGCGATCCGCGATGCCGAGTCGCGCACGCGCTTCCTCGGCTACCGGGTCGAGAACTACAAGCTGTTCGTCTTGACGCTGTCGGCCTGCATGGCGGGCGTCGCCGGCGCGCTCTACGTGCCGCAGGTCGGCATCATCAATCCGAGCGAATTCGCACCCGCCAATTCGATCGAGGCGGTGATCTGGGTCGCGGTCGGCGGCCGCGGCACGCTGACCGGCGCGGTGCTGGGCGCGATCCTGGTCAATTATGCCAAGACCACCTTCACCAGCGGCATGCTCGCGCCTTACTGGCTGTTCCTGCTCGGCGGCTTGTTCGTCGTCGTCACGCTGTTCCTGCCGCGCGGCATCGTCGGCACCGTCTCGCATTACTGGAACGAGCACAAGGCGAAGCGCGCACGGCAGCCGACGAAGCGGCCGCCGAAGCCGAGCCCAATGCAGCGCCCAAGCCCGCGGAGTAGCCGATGGATACCGCGGACCACCGACAGCGCTGCTCTATCTCGACGGCGTCTCGGTCTCGTTCGACGGCTTCAAGGCGCTGAACAACCTGTCGCTTGCGATCGAGCCCGGCGAGATGCGTGCCATCATCGGCCCGAACGGCGCCGGCAAGACCACGATGATGGATGTCATCACCGGCAAGACCCGGCCGGACGTCGGCGATGTCGTGTTCGAGGGCGAGGCCGATCTGACCGCGCTCGACGAGACCGAGATCGCGCGGCTCGGCATCGGCCGCAAATTCCAGAAGCCGACCGTGTTCGAGATGCACACGGTCGAGGACAATCATCCTGCTCGCGCTCAGCATGGACAAGAGCGCGCGCGCCGAGTCTGCGCTGGAGCGCCGAATGCGAACGACACGCGGCCGCATCGAACAGATTCTCGACACCATCCGCCTGAAGCCGGCGCGCGGGCGGCTCGCCGGTTCGCTGTCGCACGGCCAGAAGCAGTGGCTCGAGATCGGCATGCTGCTGGCGCAGGAGCCGAAGCTGCTGCTGGTCGACGAGCCGGTCGCCGGCATGACCGATGCCGAGACCATGCAGACCGCCGAGCTGCTGAAGGAGATCAATCGCGAGAAGAGCGTGGTGGTGGTCGAGCACGACATGCATTTCGTGCGCGCGCTCGGCGTCAAGGTCACCTGCCTGCACGAAGGCTCGGTGCTGGCGGAAGGCTCGATCGACGACGTCTCGGCCAACGAGCGCGTGGTCGAAGTCTATCTGGGGCGGTGAGAGCGCATGCGCGAATCTCTCATCACGTCATTCCGGGCACGCGCGAAGCGCGTGAACCCGGAATCCAGAAGGAGACTCGGAACGCGCATCTGGATTCCGGGTCCGGCACTTCGTGCGCGTCCCGGAATGACGGAGAATTAGCCATGCTCGACGTGAAAGCCATCGATCTGCATTACGGCGCGGCGCAGGCGCTGCGCGGCGTGTCGCTGGTCGCGCGCGCCGGGCGAGGTGACCTGCGTGCTCGGCCGCAACGGCGTCGGCAAGACCAGCCTGCTGCGCGCCATCGTCGGCCAGCAGGCGGTGAGCAAGGGCACCATCGACTGGGACGGCCACAGCATCAACGCGCTCAAGCCCTATCAGCGCGCGCGCTCCGGCATCGCCATCGTGCCGCAGGGCCGCGAGATCTTTCCGCTGCTGACGGTCGAGGAAAATCTGAAGACCGGCTTTGCGCCGCTGAAGCGCGACCAGCGCGATATCCCCGACGACGTGTTCTCGCTGTTCCCGGTGCTGAACAACATGCTGCGGCGGCGCGGCGGCGATCTTTCCGGCGGCCAGCAGCAGCAGCTCGCGATCGGCCGCGCGCTGGTGATGCGGCCGAAGCTCCTGCTGCTCGACGAGCCGACCGAAGGCATCCAGCCCTCGATCATCAAGGATATCGGCCGCGCGATCTCCTATCTGCGCGGGCTTGGCGACATGGCGATCGTGCTGGTCGAGCAATATTTCGATTTCGCGCGCGAACTCGGCGACCGCTTCGTGGCGATGGATCGCGGCGAGGTGGTCTATTCCTCCGGCAAGGACGATCTCGACGAGCCGGCCCTGCGGCGCGCGCTGGCGCTGTAATCTGCGTCACGTGCGAAATGTGCTAGGTCGTTGCCATGCGGCGACACGATCGGCAACAGCCTGACAACGGCGGCGATTTTCGACGCCAACCGCGCGCATGGCCATATCGGCCTGTCGGTGGTGGCGCGCGACGGCAGCACCCATCGGCAGCAGCGTGGATCGAAGACGGGTCGCTACCGCGTCCGCTTTCCCGACACCGACGGCGACGGCAGCGAGGCGGTGATCGTCAACACCGCGGGCGGCGTCGCCGGCGGCGACGATTTCTCGGTGTCGATCGCGGCCGAGGCCGGCACGCGGCTTTCGGTGACCACCGCGGCGGCGGAAAAGGTCTATCGGGCGATCGCGGCCCCGGCGCGGATGCAGCGTGACGCTGTCGGCTGAGCCGGGCGCGACCTTGCGCTGGCTGCCGCAGGAAACCATCCTGTTCGACCGGGCGCGGCTGCACCGCGGCATCGAGGTCGACTTGTCCGAAGGCGCCTCGCTGCTGCTGGCGGAGGCGGTCATCTTCGGCCGCACCGCCATGGGCGAGAGCGTGCGCAGCGGCGAATTGATCGATCGCTGGCGCATTCGCCGCGACGGCCGGCTGGTCTTTGCCGAGACGCTGCGGCTCGGCGGCGACATCGGCGCGCTGCTGGCGCGGCCGGCGGCGGGCAACGGCGCGGTGGCGCTGGCGACCGTGCTGCTTGCGCCCGGCGACGAGGCGCTGGTCGAGACGGTGCGCGACTGCGCTTGCGGCTTGCGGCAGCGAGGCGGCGATCTCGGCCTGGAACGGGATCGGCGTCGTGCGCCTGTGCGCGAGGCGACGCCGCGCTCTTGCGGCGCGATCTGGTTTCGGTGCTCAATGCCGCCGGCGGCGCGCTGCCGCGGCTCTGGACGAATTGAGAATTGAGAGAAGACGATGCTGCTGACACCGCGCGAAAAGGACAAGCTGCTGATCGCGATGGCCGCGATGGTGGCGCGGCGGCGGCTGGAGCGCGGCGTCAAGCTCAACCATCCGGAAGCCATCGCGCTGATCACCGATTTCATCGTCGAAGGCGCGCGCGACGGCAGGAGCGTCGCCGAACTGATGGGCGACGGCGGCCATGTCCTGACGCGCGAGCAGGTGATGGACGGCATCGCCGAGATGATCCACGACATCCAGGTCGAGGCGACCTTTCCCGACGGCACCAAGCTCGTCACCGTGCATGAGCCGATCCGCTGAAGGACAGACGATGAAGAGAGCATTCCTTGTTTCGATCGGCGTGATGGTGCCGGCTGCGGCTGCGGCGCATCCTTCGGTCATGCCGCACGAGCATCCGCATGGCGTGAGCCTGTTGCCCGATCTCGGCGCCTTGCTGCTCGCGGCCTTGCTGGTCGGCGGCGCTGTCGTTGCCTGCGCCAGTTCGGAAAGGAACGAAGCCATGATCCCCGGCGAGATGCTGATCAAGCACGGCGAGATCGAGCTGAATGCCGGCCGCAAGACCGTGACGCTGACGGTCGCCAATACCGGCGACCGGCCGATCCAGGTCGGCTCGCATTATCATTTCTTCGAGACCAACCCGGCGCTGAAATTCGACCGCAAGAAGGCGCGCGGCATGCGGCTCGACATCGCGGCCGGCACCGCGGTGCGCTTCGAGCCCGGCCAGACCCGCGAGGTGCACGCTGGTCGCGCTCGCCGGCAAGCGCGACGGTCTACGGCTTCCGCGGCGACGTGATGGGGAAGCTCTGAGGCCGATCGCGATGGCCAGTCAAGATCTCGCCGCGCGCCGTCTATGCCGAAATGTTCGGCCCGACGACCGGCGACCGGGTGCGGCTCGCCGATACCGACATCATCATCGAGGTCGAGAAGGACTTCACCATCTACGGCGAGGAGGTGAAATTCGGCGGCGGCAAGGTGATCCGCGACGGCATGGGCCAGTCGCAGGTCACCAACAGGCAGGGCGCGGTCGACACCGTCATCACCAATGCGCTGATCCTCGATCACTGGGGCATCGTCAAGGCCGATGTCGGCTTGAAGGACGGCAAGCGTCGCACGCCATCGGCAAGGCCGGCAATCCGGACATCCAGCCCGGCGTCACCATCATCATCGGCCCGGGCACCGAGATCATCGCGGGCGAGGGCAAGATCCTCACCGCCGGCGGCTTCGACACGCATATCCATTTCATCTGCCCGCAGCAGGTCGACGATGCGCTGATGTCGGGCGTCACCTCGCTGCTCGGCGGCGGCACCGGGCCGGCGCACGGCACCTTCGCCACCACCTGCACGCCGGGGCCGTGGCATATCGCGCGCATGATCCAGGCGGCGGATGCGTTCCCGATCAATCTCGGCTTTGCCGGCAAGGGCAATGCCTCGCTGCCGGCGGCGCTGGAGGAAATGGTCAAGGGCGGCGCCTGCGCGCTCAAGCTGCACGAGGACTGGGGCACGACGCCGGCGGCGATCGACAATTGCCTGTCGGTCGCCGACGATCACGACGTGCAGGTGATGATCCACACCGACACGCTGAACGAAGTCGGGCTTCGTCGAGGACACCATCAAGGCCTTCAAGGGCCGCACCATCCACGCCTTCCACACCGAAGGCGCGGGCGGCGGCCATGCGCCCGACATCATGAAGGTGGCGGGGCTGAAGAACGTGCTGCCGTCCTCGACCAATCCGACGCGGCCGTTCACCAGCAACACCATCGACGAGCATCTCGACATGCTGATGGTGTGCCACCATCTCGATCCGTCGATCGCCGAGGATCTGGCCTTCGCCGAAAGCCGCATCCGCAAGGAGACGATCGCGGCCGAAGACATCCTGCACGATCTCGGCGCGCTCTCGATGATGTCGTCGGACAGCCAGGCGATGGGCCGGCTCGGCGAGGTCATCATCCGCACCTGGCAGACCGCCGACAAGATGAAGAAGCAGCGCGGCCGGCTGAAGGAGGAGAAGGGCGACAACGACAATGTCCGCGCCAAGCGCTATATCGCCAAATACACCATCAATCCGGCGATCGCGCATGGCGTCTCGCACATCATCGGCTCGATCGAGAAGGGCAAGCTGGCCGATCTCGTGCTGTGGTCGCCGGCGTTCTTCGGCGTGAAGCCCGATTGCATCATCAAGGGCGGCATCGATCGTGGCCGCGCCGATGGGCGATCCCAATGCCTCGATCCCGACGCCGCAGCCGGTGCATTACCGGCCGATGTTCGGCGCCTTCGGCACGCGCGCTGACCGCGTCGTCGGTGGTGTTCGCGTCGAAGGCCGCGGTGCGCGGCGGGCTCGGCAAGAAGCTCGGCATCCAGAAGGAGCTGGTGGCGGTGCGAGAACACCCGCGGCGGCATCTCCAAGAAGAGCATGATCCACAACGGCGCGACGCCGAAGCATCGACGTCGATCCCGAAACCTACGAGGTGCGGGCGGACGGCGAACTGCTCACCTGCGAGCCGGCCGACGTGCTGCCGATGGCGCAGCGGTATTTTCTGTTTTGAACTCGTTCCGGTCGTCCCCTGCGAAAGCGGGGACCCAGTGAAGCCAGCCGGCTGAGTGATTATGCGGTCCCGGCTCTCGCTTCGCTCGGCCGGGACGACCGGGCTAGAGTGAAGACCATGCACCGCGTCTCCTCCATCTCCGCCGCCGGCACCTGGAACGCCGCGACCGCCATCGACCGCGTCACGCTCGACGCCGACGACCGCACGCGCCGGCGCATCGTGCTGACCGGCGAGAAGGGCACGCAGCTTCCTGCTCGATTTCGACAAGCCGGTGACGCTGCGCGACGGCGACGGCCTCGTGCTCGAGGATGGCTCGGTCGTGCTGGTCACCGGCATGCCGGAGCCGCTCGCCGAGATCGCGGCGTCGCTCGCCGCGCGAATTCGTGCGGCTCGCCTGGCATCTCGGCAATCGCCACACCGACGTGCAGATCGACGGGCGTCGCATCCGCATCCGGCGCGATCACGTGCTGGAGGAGATGCTGCGCGGGCTCGGCGCGCACGGTGACCGCGATCGAGGCGCCGTTCGATCCGCAGGCGACGGTGCCGCACGCTCATGCGCATGCGATCATGCGCACGGGCACCATCATCACCATCATGGTCACCACGACCATGACTGAGAAACAGAATCATGCCGCTGCGCGGGAAGGGCGAGCGCAAGCGATCCGACCGCGTCATTCCCGAACAGCCGGAAGCCGGCGCGTCCCGGAATGACGCAGCCGCGCCTCTACCGCCTGATGGCCTGGCTGTCGCCGTCCTATCCGGTCGGCGCGTTCTCCTATTCGAGCGGCATCGAATGGGCGGTGGAGGCGGGCGACATCCAGCGATGCCGCGACGCTCGCCGACTGGCTGTCGCTGATGATGAGCGACGGCGCGGGCTTTTGCGACGCGGTGCTGTTCGTGCACGCGCATCGCGCCGCGATCGAGCGACGACGCGGCGCTTGCGCGAGGTCGCCGAACTCGCCGCCGCCTTCTCGCCCTCGAAGGAGCGGCATCTCGAAACCACCGCGCAGGGCGCGCGCCTTCCTCGCGGCGACCCGCGCGGCCTGGCCGTGCGAGGCGCTCGACTTGCTGGCGGCGGCATGGGACGGGCCGGTGGCCTATCCGGTCGCGGTCGGCGTCGCCTGCGCCGGCCACGGCATCGTCGCTCGAAGCGGCGCTGCCGGCATTCCTGCATGCCATCGCCGCCAACTGGATTTCCGCCGGCGTGCGGCTGATCCCGCTCGGCCAGACCGACGGCCAGCGCGTGCTGGCGGCGCTCGAACCGGTCATCGCCGCGACCGCCGCACGCGCGCTCGCATCCGACGCTCGACGATCATCGGCAGCGCCGCGTTCCGCGCCGATCTCGCCTCGATGCGCGCACGAAACCCAATATACGAGGCTGTTCCGATCATGACGCAAAAACTCCCAACGGTCCCCTGCGCGTCGGTGTCGGCGGCCCGGTCGGCTCCGGCAAGACCGCGCTGATGGATGCGCTGTGCAAGAAGCTGCGCGACCGCTACGAGATCGCGGCGATCACCAACGACATCTACACCAAGTGGGACGCCGAATATCTGGTGCGCTCCGGCGCGCTGGCGCCCGAGCGCATCGCCGGCGTCGAGACCGGCGGCTGTCCGCATACCGCGATCCGCGAGGATGCCTCGATCAATCTCGCCGCCGTCGCCGACATGCGCGCGCGCTTTCCCGATCTCGATCTGGTGCTGATCGAATCCGGCGGCGACAATCTCGCCGCGACCTTTTCGCCGGAGCTTGCCGATCTCACGATCTACGTCATCGATGTCGCGGCCGGCGACAAGATCCCGTCCAAGGGCGGGCCCGGCATCACGCGCTCCGACCTGCTCGTCATCAACAAGATCGATCTCGCGCCCTATGTCGGCGCCTCGCTCGAGGTGATGGACCGCGACGCCAAGAAGATGCGCGGCGCAGCGGCCGTTCGTGTTCACCAATATGCGGGAAGGCAAGGGCGTCGACGAGATCGCGCGCTTCATCGAGCAGAAGGGCGGGCTCGGGCACTGATCCCGATCCGCAGTCTACACAGAATCTCAGCGCATGTCGGCGGCCATCAGCTCTTCGGCCTCTTGTCGACGACGCGGCGCGCCTTGCCGGCCGAGCGCTCGATCGCGCCGGGGTCCTGCACCACGCACCTTCATGCCGATGCCGATATTGTTGCGGATATGGGCGGCGAGCGAAGCGGCTTCGGCGTCGCGCGCGGCGGCGCCATGCGTCTCCGGCCGCGCCTCGACCAGCAGCGTCGCCACGTCGAGCCGGTCCTCGCGCGTCAGCTCGATCAGGTAATGCGGCGACAGCCCCTGGCAGCGCAGCAGCAATTCCTCGATCTGGGTCGGAAACACATTGACGCCGCGGATGATCATCATGTCGTCGGAACGGCCGGTGACCTTCTCCATGCGGCGATGGCTGCGCGCGGTGCCGGGCAGGAGCCGCGTCAGATCGCGCGTGCGATAGCGGATGACCGGCAGGCCTTCCTTGGTCAGCGAGGTGAAGACCAGTTCGCCCTTCTCGCCGTCCGGCAAGCGGCTTGCCGCTCTCCGGGTCGATCACTTCCGGGTAGGAAATGGTCCTCCCAGATATGCAGCCCGTCCTTGGTCTCGACGCATTCATTGGCGACGCCGGGCCCCATCACTTCCGACAGTCCGTAGATATCGACCGCGTCCATCGCGAACGCATCCTCGATCTCGGCGCGCATCTGGTTGGTCCAGGGCTCGGCGCCGAAAATGCCGATCGACAGCGAGCAATCGCGCGGATCGAGATTGCGCGCCCGGAATTCGTCGAGGATCGCGAGCATGTAGCTCGGCGTCACCATGATGATGTCGGGCTTGAAATCGGAGATGAGCTGCACCTGCCGCTCGGTCATGCCGCCGGAAATCGGGATCACGGCGCAGCCGAGCCTCTCGGCGCCGTAATGCGCGCCGAGCCCGCCGGTGAACAGGCCGTAGCCATAGGCGACATGCACCTTCATGCCCGGCCGTCCGCCCGAGGCGCGGATCGAGCGCGCCATCAGATTCGCCCAGTTGTCGATGTCCTTCTGGGTATAGCCGACCACGGTCGGCTTGCCGGTGGTGCCGGACGAGGCGTGGATGCGCACGATCCTGTCCTGCGGCACCGCGAACATGCCGAACGGATAATTGTCGCGCAGGTCCGCCTTGGTGGTGAACGGAAATTTCGCGATGTCTTCGAGCCGCTTGAAATCGGACGGCGTAACGCCGGCGGCGTCGAATTTTTTCCTGTAGGCCTCGACATTGTCATAGGCATGCTTCAGCGACCAGGCGAGGCGCTGCGTCTGCAGGCCTGCGATCTCGTCGCGCGAGGCGGTCTCGATCGGCTCGAGGCCATAGGGTTTGTAGGATGCGTCGACCATGATCGGCCTCTATCCATTTTCGCCGGAGAGAATCTTTCCCTCGATGGTGCGCGAATGGCCGCGGAATTCCGCGATCACGGTGCCGTCCTCGCGGGTGACCGTGATGTCGTAGATGCCGGAGCGGCCGGCGCGCTGCTTCTCGACGCCGCGCGCGGTCAGGCGGTCGCCGAGCCTGCCGGGATTGACGAAGGTGATCGCGCATTGCTGCGCGACGCATGCGCTGGTCGTAGGTGTTGCAGGCAAAGGCGAAGGTGGAATCGGCCAGCGTGAAGATGAAGCCGCCATGCGCGATATTGTGGCCGTTGACCATCTTGTCGGTGATGGTCATGGCCAGGATGGCGCGGCCGGGCTCGACCGAGATGAGCTGCATGCCGAGACCCTTGCTCGCCGAATCTTCCGCCCACATCCGCTCGGCGCAGGCGCGCGCGATCGCTCCCGCGTCCATCGCTCAGGAGCCCTTCTTGCCGGTGAAGTTCGGCGAGCGCTTCTCCATGAAGGCCGTCACGCCCTCCGCGTAATCCGGGCTCGTCGCCGGCCTGCCGCTGCAGATCGCGTTCGAGATCGAGCTGCGTCGACAGATCGTTGGTCTCGGCGGCGTCGAGCGCGCGCTTGATCAGCGACAGCCCGAAGGTCGGACCGGCGGCGAGGCGCTCGCACAAGGTGCCGGCTTCGCCCAGCAGGACGCCGTCCGGCACGCATTTCCAGATCAGGCCCCAGCTTTCGGCTTTCTCCGCCGTCAGCGGTTCGGCCAGCATGGCAAGCCCGCGCGCGCGCGCAGGACCGACGAGGCGCGGCAGAAACCAGGTGCCGCCGGAATCCGGCACCAGGCCGATCCTGGAAAAGGCCTGCAGGAAGGTCGCCGACTTCGCCGCGATCACGAAGTCGCAGGCGAGCGCGATATTGGCGCCGGCGCCGGCGGCGACGCCGTTGACGGCGGCGATGACCGGGAAGGGCAGGCGGCGCAATTGGCGGATCAGCGGATTGTAATATTGCTCCAGCGTCACTCCGAGCACGATCTTCTCGCCGGGCTTGGCGAGCCGGTCGTTCAGATCCTGGCCGGCGCAGAAGCCGCGTCCGGCGCCGGTGATCAGCATGGCGCGACAGGTGGAATCGGCTTCGGCCGCGTCGAGCGCAGCTTTCAGCGCGACGATGCATGTCGTCGGTGAAGGCATTGAGCCGTTGCGGACGATTGAGCGTGACGATGCGATAGCCCGCCCGCATCTCGACGAGAATGGGGCTCTCGTCCATCCGTATCCCCTCCCGGTTTCGGCGCTTTTGCGCTTCGATTTCAGTTCTGCGACCGCCTCGCACTGGACGGACCGGTCGGTCGGATAGTCAATATGGGTCGGAAATTCGGGTGTCAACGCGATGCGGATCGCCGACCGCGACGATGGGATGCAAACCGGCCGCGTCTCGTATGATGGCTCGGGGCGCGCGATCTTCTCAATGCCGCGCGCGTGCGTGCGGCGATCCCGGTTTGTGAGGGCTATTTCCGCGTCCCGAACGTGCCCAGCATCCGCAGCAATTCCCGGTGCGCGTCGGGCGCCGAGCCTTTCGGCGAGGCGCGCTTCGTGCTTGGCCGCCAGCGTCTTGGCGCGCTTCAGCGTCTTCTGGCCCTCGCGGGTCAATTGCAGCGCATGGGTACGCCGGTCGGTCGGCGAGGGCAGGCGCTCGATCAGCCCGCGCTTTTCAAGCTGGTCGAGCATATGCACGAGCCGCGCGCGCTCGATCGCGAGCTTGTCGGCAAGCTCGGCCTGCGACAAGCCGGGATTGGCGCCGATCACGATCAGCACCGAATATTGCGCCGGCCGGATGTCGATGGCCGACAGGGTGCGGATGAAATCCTGGAATACCCAGACCTGCGCGCGCCGCAGGAAATAGCCGAGATGCTGGGTCAACGCGTCGAGATCGATGTCGCGGCGCGAGCGGCGCATGGCCGCCGCGCGGGCGTCGCCGATACCGAGCTGTGGCTCTCCGTCACATGATGCTCCCTGCCGGCCGCTCTGGACAGGCCGGCAGCCGATTATAGTTGTTGACGACATTGATTGTAGTAAACAACAATCGGGCGCGTGCGGGAAGCGGCTTTTGTCGCTGCCAACAGGGACACTCCATGACGCCGCAGCCTTCGGCGCTGGGGATTGCAAGTTGGGCGCAACAATAAGAAAAGGGGACCAAGCAAGGGTCCCCTGCTGGACCGGAAACGAGGGAGGAATTCCAAGATGAGCCGTAAAATCCGTCATTCGCGCGTTTCGCGCCGCACCTTTGCCGCGGGCCTTGGGGCCGCGGGCCTTGTTGCCGGCAGCGCGCCCTTCAACATCCTGCGCGCGCAGGGCGGTCCGCTGAAAATCGGCGTGATCCTGCCGCTGTCGGGCGTCCAGGCCGGCATCGGCCAGTCCTGCAAGCGCGGCGTCGATATCGCGCCGAGCCTGCTCAAGCAGCTCGGCTATACCCAGAATATCGAGATGACGGTCGCCGACTTCGAGACCAATGTCGACGTCGCGCGCGCTCGCGCCGAGCGGCTGATTCAGGACGGCGCGCATATGCTGGTCGGCCCCTTCGATTCCGGCGCCGCGGCCGCCATCGCCCAGGTCGCCGAACAGAAGGGCATTCCCTTCGTCATCAACATCGCCGCCGCCCCGCAGATCACCGAGCAGGGCTACAAGTTCGTGTTCCGCAATTTCCAGACCGCGCCGCAGATCATCACGCGCGGGCTTGCGCTGTTCCCGCAGATTTTCGCGGCGACCGGCACGACGCCGAAGACCGCGGTGCTGATGCATATCAACGACACCTTCGGCCAGGCCAACAAGAACGCGATCGACAAGATTTTCCCGACCATGAACATGCCGTTCAAGATCGTGGAATCGATCGCCTACGATCCGGCGGCGAAGGACCTGTCGGTCGAAGTGGCCAAGGCCAAGGCCACCAATGCCGATATCCTGATGACGGTGACGCGCCTGAACGACGCGCAGATCCTGGTGCGCGAGATGGTCAAGCAGCGCTGGGAGCCGATGGGCATCATGAGCCCGGGATCGCCCGGCATGTACGAGCAGCAATTCCTCGACACCATGGGCAAGTTCGGCGATTACGTGCTGACCACGGTGCCGTGGGCCAATCCCAAGGCCGAGATCACCAAGATGGTGGAAGCCGAGTTCAAGAAAGTGACGCCCAAGGACAAGCTGCCGGGTCACATCTTCAATATCGGCTTCACCTTCGAGGCGCTGATGGTCTGCGCCGACGCCCAGAAGCGTGCGGGCTCGAATGACGGCAAGGCGCTGGCGGATGCGGTCCGCGCCACCAAGATCGAGAAGCGCGTGATGGTCGGCGGCCCGATCGAGTTCGACGCCAAGGGCCAGTGCAACACCATCGCCTCGGTCGCCCTGCAGAACCGGGGTGGCGTGCCGACCGTGGTGCTGCCCGCGGACGCTGCCGAAGCCAAGCCGGTATTCCCGGTGCCGGGCTGGGGCAAGCGCTGATCTGACCGATCAAGGCCATCCAATCTCCGCTCATTTCCGCGCAGGCGGGAATCCAGAGCCCTGCACTGGGTCCCCGCCTTCGCGGGGACGAGCGGGTGGATGGGCTGCAGCGATTCAAGAGCAAAGTAAGCCGATCCCATGCCGCCGCTTGAACTCATCCTGAATGTCGCCATCGGCGGCGTTCTGACCGGGCTGGTCTACGGCCTGATGGCGCTCGGGCTGTCGGTCATTTTCGGCGTCGTGCGCGTGGTCAATTTCGCCCATGGCGAGATGATGACGCTCGCGATGTATATGGCGGTCGCGGCCTTCGCTCTGTTCAAGCTCGATCCGCTGGTCATGCTGTTGCCGATCGCGGCGGTGCTGTTCGCGCTCGGCTATGCGATGCAGGCCGGCATGATCAATCCCTTCATCAACCGGCCGGAACACAGCCAGTTCATGCTGCTGGTGGCGGTGGCGATCATCCTGGTCAACGTGCAGCTGATCGTCGACGGGCCCGGACGCGCAGGGCGTTCAGACATCGCTATTCCTTCGACAGCTTCGCGCTCGGTCCGCTGATCATCGACGCCACCAAGGTCTATGCCGGGATCGCGGCGATCGCGGTGGCATCCGCCTTGTTCGCCTTCTTCAAGTTCAGTCATGTCGGGCAGGCGATCCGCGCCTGCGCCGACAATTACACCGGCGCGCTGGTGGTCGGCCTCAATGTGAAGCGACTCTATTCGCTGACCTTCGGGCTCGGCGCGGCCTGCGTCGGCGCGGCCGGCGCCATGATGATCCTGGTCATCGACGTGGTGCCGGCGCTCGGGCCCGCCTATACGCTGCAGGCCTTCATCATCGTGATCGTCGGCGGGCTCGGCTCGATGCCGGGCGCGCTGCTCGGCGGCATTCTGATCGGATTGACCGAGGCGATGGCGGGATTGTTCTTCACGCCGTCGGCCAAGACCATGTTCGCGACCGGCATGCTGGTGCTGGTGCTGCTGCTGCGGCCGCAGGGCATCCTCGGAAAGCGCACGACATGATCGCGCGTCTGCTCGAGGGAGTGTCCGACGCGCGCGCTCGTGCTGCTCGCATTGCTGTTCGCAGCGCTGCTGCTCGCGCCGCTCGATCGCCAACGATTATTTCCTGACCATCCTCATCCTCATTCTCTACTTCGCCTATGTCGGCCAGGCCTGGAATATCCTGATGGGCTTTGCCGGCTATCTGTCGCTCGGACACGCGCTTTATGTCGGGCTCGGCGGCTATACCGCGGCCGCGCTCTATTTCCATTACGGCGTCGCGCCCTGGATCGGGCTGCTCGCCGCCATTCCGGTGGCGATGGCGGCCGGCGCCATCATCGGCTATCTCGCCTTCCGCTTCAGCGTCGCCGGCGTCTATTTCGCGATCCTGACCATCGCCTTCGCCGAATTCGCGCGCGTCGGCTTCGATCATTTCTGGTGGGTCGGCGGCTCGGGCGGGCTGTTCCTGCCGGTCGCGCAATATACCCACAACGATCTCTGGAATCTGCGCGGCCGGCCGATCATGTTCTATTACCTGATCCTGGCGCTGGTGCGTGATCGCCTTCGTCCTGTGCCGCGCGCTGCTTCGCATGCGCATCGGCTATTACTGGCTCGCGATCCGCGAGGACGAGGAGGCCGCGCGCACGCTCGGCATCGATACCTTCCGCTACAAGATGTATGCGGTGGTGCTGTCGGCCGGCATGACCTCGGTCGCCGGCGTGTTCTTCGCCTTCTATTACAACAACCTGTTTCCGGAGCAGGTGTTCAACATCGCGCGTTCGATCGAATTGATCCTGGCGCCGATCATCGGCGGCATCGGCACGCTGTTCGGTCCGATCCTCGGCGCCTTCCTGCTCACCGGCCTGTCGGAATCGATGCACGAGATTCTGTCGCGACTCGGCATCGAGGCGCCCGGCACCAAGCAGGTATTCTACGGCTTGTGCCTGCTGGTGGTGGTGATGGCGCTGCCCGACGGCGTCTGGCCGTGGCTGTCGAAGAAGCTCGGGCTTTCGGAGCGCAAGCCATGAGCGCGATCCTGAAGGTCGAGGGCGTCACCAAGCGCTTCCGCGGCCTGCTCGCGGTCGACAAGGTCGATCTGACCGTGGAAAGCGGCGAAATCTTCGCCGTGATCGGCCCGAACGGCGCCGGCAAGACCACGCTTGTTCAACATGATCGCCGGGCATTTTCCATGCCGACGAGGGCGCCATCGTCTTCGACGGCGCCCGCATCGACGGCCTGCGCTCCGACGAGATCTGCCGGCGCGGCATCGGCCGCACCTTCCAGATCGTGAAGCCGTTTCTCGGGCTGACCGTCGAGGAGAATGTCGCGGTCGGCGCGCTGCTGCGGCGGCACGACATGGCGTCGGCCACCGCGCATGCCCGGGAGGTGCTGCGGCAGCTCGATCTCTACGACAAGCGCGATCAGCAGGCCGCGTCGCTGACGCTGCCGGACCGCAAGCGGCTCGAAGTTGCGCGCGCGCTCGCGACCGATCCGAAGCTGCTGCTGCTGGATGAGGTGATGGCGGGTCTGCGTCCGACCGAAACCAACCGCATGGTGGATGTGTTCAAGAGCCTCAATCGCGAGAGCGGGCTCACCATCGTGCTGATCGAGCATGTGATGCAGGCGGTGATGGCGCTCGCCTCGAAGGTGCTGGTGCTGCATCACGGCGCGGCGATCGCGCAAGGCTCGCCGGCCGACGTCGTGCGCGATCCGGCGGTGGTGAAATCCTATCTCGGCACCGAGGCTCTGCACTGATGCTGCGGATCGACCAGATCGATGTGTTCTATGGCGACGCGCAGGCGCTCGACGGCGTCTCGCTCGAAGTGCCGAAGGGCGCGATCGTGGCGATCGTCGGCGCCAACGGTGCCGGCAAGACCTCGCTCATCCGCACCATTGCCGGCATGGTCAGGCCCGCGCGCGGGCAGATCCGTTTCCACGACAACGATATCGCCGGCTGGCCGAGCTACCGGGTCTGCAATCTCGGCATCGGCCAGGTCGCCGAAGGCCGGCAGATTTTCCCCAATCTCTCGGTCTCCGAAAATCTCGATATGGGCGCGATGATTCCGCGCGCGCGTTCGGGCCGCGACCGCAATCGCGAGCGGGTGCTGTCGATGTTTCCGCGCCTGCGCGAACGCTTCTCGCAGGCCGCAGGCACCTTGTCGGGCGGCGAGCAGCAGATGCTCGCCATCGGCCGCTGTCTGATGGGCGCGCCGGAACTCGTGATGTTCGACGAGCCTTCGCTCGGCCTTGCGCCGGCCGTGGTGCAGGACGTGCTCGCGACCATCGCCGAACTGAACCGGGAAGGGCTGACCTGCGTGCTGGTCGAGCAGAATGTGGCGGTGTCGCTGAAGCTCGCGAGCCGGGCCTATGTGCTGGAGAACGGCCGCATCACGCTGACCGGCACCGGTCAAGGAATTGCTGGCCGACGACCGCGTCCGCAAGGCCTATCTCGGACTGTGATTCAGCGCCGCATCAGCGCGTTGAGCGCCGCGACCCGCGCGGTCAGCGGCGACTTTGGAAACATCAGCCGCAACTGCTTCAACGCCTGCGATGCGGTGCCCGGATGTTCGTCGACCAGAGCCATCGGCCATCTCGCGCGCAAGCCGGCATTTCGCTCGGCCCGCTCGATCGAGGCGGGGACCAGAGTCACTTCGCCGAACGGGTCGGGGTCGGAAATTCGAAGTGCTGGACGGGATGCCATGATCGATCGGCTCGCAATTTCAAATCGCCGGTTCGCGGTTGAAACGCGGCTTAACCGATCGGGTTCCAAATTGAAATCGGTCTGCCCTGCATCCGGTGAATACCGGATATTCCGAAGTTAAATCAGTGGCTTGTGCCTGATCCGTGGCGCTTGCAAAGCGCTGCTTTGGCCTGTCTCTATGGCGGCAATATCGCCTGCAAGGCGAAAGCCGCATGTCCAAGGAGAACCGCATGAAGCTCTATTACTCGCCCGGCGCCTGCTCGCTTGCGCCCCATATCGCGATGCACGAGGCCGGCATTCCCTTCGAGCTCGAACGGGTCGACAACAAGGCCAAGACCACCAGGAGCGGCGAGAATTTCTGGGACGTGAATCCGAAGGGCGTGGTGCCGGTGCTGAAGCTCGACGACGGCCAGATCCTGACCGAAGCGGTGGCGATCCTGTTGTATCTGGCCGAACGCAAGCCCGAGACCGGGCTTTTGCCGAAGCACGGCACGATGGAATATTACCGCGTGCTGGAATGGCTGAACTTCATCTCGTCGGAGATTCACAAGCAGTTCACGCCGCTGTTCAAGGACGGCACGCCCGACGATTACAAGCCGGTGGCCAAGAAGAATCTGCTCGCAGCCTTCGATCACCTCGACAAGCATCTCGCCGGTAAACAATTTCTGGTCGGCGACAAGCTCTCCATTGCCGACATCTATCTGTTCGTGGTTTCGAATTGGGGGCGATTTCAGGATATCGACATCGCGCAATGGCCGAACGTGAAGGCGCTTCAGACCGCCATCCGCGCGCGGCCCGGTGTACAGGAAGCGATGAAGGCGGAAGGGCTGATCAAGGCCGCGGCGTAATGAATGTGCCCCGGGCGCGTTGCAGCACGAAGTGATGCACCGCAGAGCCGGGGCCATTCGGATACCGGCTATGCGACGGTCCCGGTTCAGCAGCGCACCACTTCGCAAGAGCTCTTGCTGCACTGCGCCCGGGACACGGGTTGCGATTACGCCTTCGGCTTGCCGATGGTAACGGAAAGGCTCGAGATGCCTTCGACTTCGCATTCGATCTTGTCGCCGACATTGACCTGGCCGACGCCCGCAGGCGTGCCGGTCATGATGATGTCGCCGGCCGCGAGCTCGACGATCTCGGACAATTTCCAGATCGTCTCCGGCACGTTCCAGATCATCTGATTGAGGTCGCCGTCCTGCTTCACGGTACCGTTGACCTTCAGCATGATGCGGCCCTTGGTCGGATGACCGATCTGCGATGCCGGCGCCAGCGGGCCGCACGGCGCCGAGGCATCGAACGCCTTGCCGATTTCCCACGGCCGCTTCACTTCGCGTGACGCGATCTGCAGGTCGCGCCGAGTGAGGTCGATGCCGACGCCGTAACCCCAGATGCAGTCATTGGCTTTCTCGGGCTTGATGTTCAGCCCGCCGGATTTCAGCGCGACCACCAGCTCGACCTCGTGATGCATGTCCTTGGTCAGCGGCGGGTAGGGTACCACTCCACCATCCGGCACGATGGCATCGGCGGGCTTTGCGAAAAAGAACGGCGGCGCGCGCTCGTCCTGGCCCATCTCGCGGATATGCTCGATGTAATTGCGGCCGACACACCAAATTCTGCGGACCGGAAAAAATTTGTCCGAGCCTTTGACGGCCAGCGCAGCTTGCGGCGGCGGCGGGATGACGTATCGATCGCTCATAGCGGTTGGTACTTTTTTGTCACAGGAGGCCGGACTTCGGCGGGATTAGCGGTGGCCAACTTGGATTTGGAATTGGCTGCGGGAGGGGCCACCGCATAGCATAGCCGCGGGGGGCGTCAAAGCGACGGAGGGAGCAGTGAAGAAAATCCTGCTGCTTTGCGCCACGTCTCTACTACTCGCGGGCTGTCAAACGGTCCGCCAGCAATATGTCGCAACCGGCGCGGTCATCGGCGGAGCGACCGGCGCGATCATCGGTGCGGCTTCGTCCGGCGGCAGCGGCGCCTGGGTGGGAGGCGCGATCGGCACCGCCGCGGGCGCGTTCATCGGTGCGGCCGTTGCGCCGCCGGAGCCATGCTACGTGCGGACCCGGAGCGGACGAATGCGAGTCGTGCCTTGTTACTGATGAGACTTTGAAATTACTGGCGGGGGCTAGCGACCGGACGTCGGGATCGGGGGATCCCGGCGTTCGATTTTTCTCAGGCGCTTGCAGCGGCCGCGGGCTCGAATTCCTGGCTCTGCAATTGCAGCCGGTAGAACGACGCATAGCGGCCGCTCTTGCGCAACAATTCCTCGTGCCGGCCGGATTCGGCGACCACGCCATCCTCGATCACATAGATGCGGTCGGCATGCGCGACGGTGTGCAGGCGATGCGCGATCACGATGGTGGTGCGGCCGCGAGTGAGATGCGTGATGGCATCCTGAACCAACCGCTCGGATTCCGAATCGAGCGCGGCCGTGGCTTCGTCGAGCAGGATCAATTTGGCGTCGCGAATGAGTGCGCGCGCTACCGCGATGCGCTGGCGCTGCCCGCCGGACAATTGCAGACCTTGTTCGCCGGTATGGGTGTCGTAGCCTTTCGGGAATGACAGAATGAAATCATGCGCGTTGGCGGCCTTGGCCGCGGCGACGATCTCGTCCTCGGTCGCAGCGTCCTTGCCGAAGGCGATGTTGTCGCGGATCGTGCCGTGAAACAGGAACACGTCCTGGCCGACATAGGCGATCTGCTGGCGCAGCGAGTGCCGCGACACATTCGCGATTTCCTGTCCGTCGATCAGGATCGCGCCGGATTGCGGCTCGTAGAGACGCAGGATGGTATTGAGAATGGTCGACTTGCCGCCGCCGGAAGGTCCGACCAGGGCCGTCATCTGCCCGGCCTCGGCGGTGAGCGACAGCCCGCGCAAAACCGGCTCCTTGTCGCGATAGGCAAAGCGTACGTCCTTGAACTCGACCCGCGCCTTGTCGATGACGAGCTTGGGCTTCGAATCGTCGAGGGGTTCGCTCGACGGCGCGTCGATGATCTCGAACAATTGCCGCACGCCGACCAGGCCGGCATTGAGTTCGATGTTGAGACGCGCCAGCCGCTTCGCCGGCTCATAGGCCAGAAGGAACGCCGTGATGAAGGAGAAGAATTCGCCAGGCGTCGCGCTCATCTCGATGGTGCGATAGCCGCCATAGATCACGCCCATCGCGATGGCGACGCCGGCGAGCGCCTCCATCATCGGGCTGGAGCGGTTCGACACCCGCGCCATCTTGTTGGCTTCGTATTCGACCGCGGCCACGTTGTCGTAATAGCGCTTGCGCAAACGGTCTTCGAGCGTGAAGGCCTTGACGATGCGGATGCCCTGCACGGTCTCCTGCATTGTCTCGAACAGCCGCGTGCCGCCGGTAAACTGCGCCTTGGCCACCGCTTTGACCCGGCGCACCAGCTTGCGGATCATCCACATGGCGGGCGGCGCGATGATGGCTGCCGAGATCGACATCACCGGGTCCTGAATCACCATCACGGCGGCGAGGCCGATCAGCGACAGAAAATCGCGGCCGACCGCCGTGATCAGCAGGTTCAGCACCTGCATCGCGGAGGTGGCGCCGGTCGACAGCCGGTGCAGGAATTCCGAGGAATGCCGCTCGGCGAAGAAGCCGAGATTCTGCTGCATCAGCCGGTCGAACAGCTTGCGCTGGTTCTCGGCGATGATGGCGTTGCCGACGCGCGACAGAATCACCGCCTGGAAATAGGTCGCAGCTCCCCGCGCGCAGAAGATCACGATGGTGAACAGGCCGATGACCACGATCGCGTGGAAGCTGCGATCGACATAGGCCTTGTTGACGATGGTGCCCATCAGATAGGCGATCGAGGCGGTGCCGGCCGCCGACACCGCCATGAACACGAACGCCGCGGCGTAGCTCTTCCAATGCTTGACGCCATATTCGGCCACCAGCCGTCGTATCAATTGATACGATGTCTCGGTGTCGGACAGAACATATGGCGCCATTTCGGTTTCCCAGTTCCCGCGTCGGCCGGCCGTACATTATAGACCCGCCCGGCCTGGCAGGCGCGAGCGGGTCAGGCCGGTTACCTGCCCGCTTGGGGCGGATATTTCAAGGCTTTTGCAGGCGCTGTCCGCTCAGGCTTTGCGCATTCAGGAGTTGCGTGTGCGCAATTTCTGTTCCCATTGCAGCGCGTCCGACACGATGGTCGGCAGATCGTCGTAGCGCGGCGTCCAGCCGAGCATCGAACGCGCGCGGTCGGAGGCCGCCACAATTCGCGCCGGGTCGCCCGGCCGCCGCTCCGCGAGATCGACGCGGAAATCCACGCCCGACACGCGCTTGACGGTGTCGATCACTTCCAGCACCGAAAAGCCGCGTCCATAGCCGCAATTGAAGGTCGAGGAATCGCCGCCGGCGCGCAGATAGGCAAGCGCGTCGGAATGCGCGCGCACCAGATCGGTGACGTGGATATAGTCGCGAATGCAGGTGCCGTCCGGCGTCGGATAATCGGTGCCGAACACGTCCATCTTCTTGCGCATGCCGAGCGCGGCCTGCACCGCGACCTTGATCAGATGCGTCGCGGCCGGCGTCGACTGGCCGGTGCGCATTTGCGGGTCGGCGCCCGCGACGTTGAAATAGCGCAGGATCGCGTATTTCAGTCCATGCGCGATGCCGGTATCGCGCAGGATGATTTCGGTCATCAGCTTCGACGATCCGTAGGGCGACATCGGATCGAGCGGGGCGTCTTCGGCGACCGGCACGGTTTGCGGATTGCCGTAGACCGCGGCGGTCGAGGAGAAGATGAAATATTTCACGCCGGCCTTGACCGCGGCCTCGATCAGGGTGCGGGAATTCGCGGTGTTGTTCTTGTAATAGCCGAGCGGATCGGCGACCGAATCCGGCACCACGATCGACGCCGCGAAATGGATGATGGCGTCGACCTTGTGCTTGACGATGATCGCGCGGGCGAGCTCGCCGTCGCCGGTATCGCCCTCATAGAGCGGCACGCGATCGGGGATCGCCCAGCGAAAGCCGGTCGAAAGATTGTCGAGCACCACCACCTCGGCGCCGGCATCGAGCAATTCGTAAACCATGTGGCTGCCGATATAGCCGGCGCCGCCGGTGACCAGGACCGCCATGAGGGGATGTCTCCGTCAGAATCCTTTTCATCCTAGGCGACGGGCGTGAAAAATTGGGTAATAAAGGCCGCCTGGAACAAAGCCGAAGAAGCGCTGCCTTGGACGAACTCGACGTCATCATCCCGAATTTGCACTGGAACTATACCGGTGTGACGGCCACCAATCGCATGATCGCTCCGCAGATCGCGCGGCTGGCGACGGCGCGCTGGCTCGGCCGGGATGCGCCGGAGGGGATCGAAACCATGGCTTCGGCGACCTGATGGACCTGCGGTTCGGCCAACGTCGGCCCCTGGTCTGGCATGCTCGCCGCAATAACGAGATGATGGTCGGCCTTGTTCTGCGATGGTTGGGCTGGCCGATCAAGCTGGTCTTCACCTCGGCCGCGCAGCGTCACCATACCTGGATCACCCGCTGGCTGGTCGCAAGGATGGACGCGGTGATCGCCACGAGCGACGCCGCGGCTTCCTATCTGAAGGTGCCGGCGACCGTGATCCTGCATGGCGTCGATACCGAGCGCTATCACCCGCCGAAGAATCGCGATGCCGAATTCGCCATCAGCGGGCTGCGCGGCACAATACGCGATCGGCTGTTTCGGACGCGTGCGCCATCAGAAGGGCACCGACGTCTTCGTCGAGGCGATGTGCGCGGTTGCTGCCGCGATATCCGGCCTTCAGCGCCGTGATCATCGGCGCGGTCGATGACGCCTCGTTCGAGACCGGACATGAAGGACAAGGTCGCGGCCGCCGGTCTCGCCGATCGCGTGCGTTTCCTGGGCGAATTGCCGATCGACGACGTGCCGCTCTGGTATCGCCGCATCCTGATCTACGCCTTCACCTCGCGCAACGAAGGCTTCGGGCTGACGCTGCTCGAAGCGATGGCGTCCGGCAATGCGCTGGTCGCAGCGCGCGCCGGCGCGGCCGAGGCGGTGGTGACCGGCGGCAAGATCGCGCTGCTGGTGGCGCCGGGCGACCCCGGCGCGCTGGCGGCGGCGCTCGAACCCCTGATGCGCGATCCGCAACTCGCCGCCGACATGGGCGTGCGCGCGCGCGACTATGTGGCGACGCATTTCAGCATCGAGTCGGAGGCCGAGAAATATCGTCGCGGTCTATCGACCGCTTCTGGGTGCGGCCAGCACCTGATCGATGAATGTCAGGAGATTGCCGCCCGCAGAACAAATGGCCGTCGATCCCGACCGCCTGCGCGGCGCGCAAGTCCGTTTCCTTGTCGCCGATCAGGAAGCTGCCTTTGGTCTCGACCGGCCAGTTCTCCATCAGGTCGAGCAGCATGCCGGGTTTCGGCTTGCGCCAATCCGAATCCTGACGATAGGCGGTGAGCGGCGCGTCCGGGTGAAACGGGCAGAAGCGGATGTCGTCGATCCGCGCATTCTGCTTGTTCAGTTCCGCGCGCATCCAGTCATGCAGGCGCACGACATCGTCCTCGGTGAACTTGCCGCGCGCGACGCCGGACTGGTTGGAGATCACGAACACGAAATAGCCGGCCTCGTTCAGCCGCCGCACCGCATCGGCGGCGCCGGGGATCCAGTGGAAACGCTCGATGGTGCCGATATAGCCGTCGTCGCGATTGAGCACGCCGTCGCGGTCGAGGAACGCTGCCGGCTTGCGCTGCGTTTGCATTGACGCGTTTTCTTCACGCGAACCGGTTCCCACTTCGCTCGAAACGCTATGGCCATCGTCAGGCTCGCGCCGAACAATTCGGTTTCGATCAGGCCGCAGATCGCATGCGCCGCGGTGATATGGATCTGCTGGATGATCGCGGTCTCGTCGGAGGGCGCGATCAGCATCAGGTCGCAGAGCGGCGTCAGCGCGGTGCCGCCGGTGCCGGTGAAGCCGATGGTGACGACGCCGCGCTCGCGCGCCGCCAGCAGCGCCGCCGTGATATTGGGCGAGCGGCCGGACGTGGTGATGCCGATGAACACGTCGCCCTTTTGGCCGAGCCCGCGCACCTGGCGCTCGAACACCAGCTCGTAGCCGTAATCGTTGCCGATCGCGGTCAGCACCGAGGTGTCGGTGGTGAGGGCGATGGCGGGCAGGGGATTGCGGTCGCAGCTTGAAGCGCGACAGCAGCTCGGCCGCGATATGCTGCGCATCGGCGGCGCTGCCGCCATTGCCGGCGAGCATCAGCTTGCCGCCGTCGCGCAGCGATTGCGCGATCCGCTTCGCGATCTCCGCGATCGATTGCGACAGCGCGGTGTCGGTTTCCGCGCGCTGCATCGCTTCGCGCGAGCGGCGGAAATAGGCGGCGATGTCGTCGGCCGGTTTCATGAATGGCCTGTGGTAGCCGTGGCCGGCTTGCGAGGCAAGGCGGCGAGCGCGCCGCGGACCGCCTCATGCACGCGCGCGACGGTGACGCCTGCGGTGCTGCGGTCCTTGATGTTCTCGTAAGCACCCTCCGGCTCGATCACGCCGGCGAGCGGATTGAGCGGCGCCCAGAGCCTGGGCGAGGTCGGCCCGAAAATCGCAACCGTCGGCGTGCCGATGGCGGCGGAAATATGCATCAGGCCGGAATCGTTGGTGACGGCGATGTCGGCGGCCGCCAGCGCGAGGATGGCGTTGCGCAGATCGTTGCCGGTCAGATCGCGCACATGTGTCGCCGCCGATGTCGCGAATGACGTTGGCGATCGATTTCTCCATCGGTCCGCCGAGAACCCAGACTGTCGGCGCCGTTCGCCGTCAGCAGTCGCGCCAGTTCGGCATAGCGCTCGGGCGGCCAGGCCTTGCCCGGTCCGACCGCGCCGGGCGCGAAGGCCACGACCGGCCGCTCGTCGGCCGCCAGGCCGTTCTTCGCGCGCCAGGCTTCGAGTTCGGCCGTCGGCACCTCGATATCCGGCAGCGGCCAGTCGGCGGGCGGCGCGGCGTTCTTCGGCAGCGCCAGCGCGCCGAAGCAATCGATCATCCGCTCCAGATCGCGCTCGCCCCAGCGCATGTCGTTGATCAGCAGGAAGCGGACCTCGCCGGCAAAGCCGGTGCGCTCGGGAATGCCGGCGAGAAACGGCGCAAGCGCCGATTTCCAGGTCCGCGGCATGACCAGAGCCGTGCCGTAATGTTCGGCCCGCAGCCGGCGCGCCAGCTGCCGATATCGGCCGATCGGCAGCCGGCGGCGGGGCAGGTCGGCGACGATGCCTTTGCGGACGCCCGGCAGGTAATCGAGGATCGGGGCGCAGAGCGAGGAGGTCAGCAGGTCGATCGGCCGCCCGGGCCAGCGGGCCTGCAGCAGCTTCACCACCGAATGCACGCGCACGAAATCGCCGATCCACATATAAGGAACGATCAGGATCGGGCTCTCCGGAGCCGGCTTATGATCTGAAATCTGGTCCATTTCTTATTGAAATGAATTTAGGTTCGTTTCTTTATGGTGCCGAGCGCGGACCGGGGTTACCCTGAAACCGCCCCGAAAGTCGAGCCAATGACACGCCGCCTGCATTTACCGCCTTTGGTAACCCAAGTTGCACGCTTTGGCCGTGTCGGGCAAAGACACGGCGGGGTCAGAGCGTTTTCGAGCGAAGTGGATACCGGTTCGCGTGAAGAAAACGCGTCAAATCTAGGCGGGCGCCGGAGTAACCGATGCTGTTGGTGACCGGTGGGGCCGGTTTTATCGGATCGAATATCGTCGCGGGCCTGAACGAGGCCGGCCGCACCGATATCGTGGTCAACGACACGCTCGGGACCGACCGGCGCTGGCGCAACCTGCAGAAGCGCCAGCTCGCCGATGTCGTGCCGCCGGCCGACCTGCCGCGCTGGCTCGACGGCCGCAAGCTCGACGCCGTCATCCATATGGGCGCGATCTCCGACACCACCGCCGACGACGGCGACCTGGTCATGGACACCAATTTCCGGCTGTCGCTGTCGCTGCTCGACTGGTGCACCGCAGACCGGCACGCCCTTCATCTATGCCTCGTCGGCGGCGACCTATGGCGACGGCGACCAGGGCTTCGACGACGATGCCTCGCCCGACTATCTGCGGTCGCTGCGGCCGATGAATCTCTATGGCTGGTCGCAAGCATCTGTTCGATCAGGCCCTGATCGCGCGAAAAGTCCGTGGCGAGAAATTGCCGCCGCAATGGGCCGGACTGAAATTCTTCAACGTGTTCGGCCCGAACGAATATCACAAGGGCAAGATGGCGAGCGTGCTGTCCAAGGTGTTCGACGATGCGAAGGCCGGCGGCACCGTCCGGCTGTTCAAGTCGCACAAGCGCCGGCATCGCCGACGGCGACCAGCGGCGCGACTTCATCTATGTCGACGACGTGGTGGCGGTGGTGCGCTGGCTGATGGAAACGCCCGCGCATTTCCGGCCTGTTCAATGTCGGCACCGGCAAGGCGCGCAGCTTCCGCGAGATGATCGAGGCGATGTTCGCCGCGCATGGGCCGGCGCGCCGAAGATCGAATATGTCGACATGCCGGAATCGATCCGCGGGCAATATCAGTATTTCACGCAAAGCCAGGTCGGACGGCTGCGCGCGGCCGGCTATAATGCCGGCTTCACCTCGCTCGAAGACGCGGTCGGACGCTACGTCACCGACTTCCTCGACCGGCAAGACCGTTATCGCTAAGAGACCGCTATCGCTGATGTTCGATTTCGACCATAGCCTGTCGCAGCTTTCCGGCGTCACCGTGCTGTGCGTCGGCGATCTGATGCTGGACGACTTCGTCTATGGCGAGGTCGCGCGCATCTCGCCGGAGGCGCCGGCGCCGGTGATCGCGGTCAAGCGCAGCGAGATGGTGATCGGCGGCGCCGGCAATGTCGCGCGCAATATCGCGAGCCTCGGCGCGCGCTGCCTGTTCGTCGGTCTGGTCGGCGAGGACGATGCCGGGCGCACGCTGAAAGCGGCGCTCGCGGCCGAGCCGCGCATCGAGGCGCAGCTCGTGGTCGACGGCTCGCGTCCGACCACCCGCAAGGTGCGCTTCGTGTCGGAGCATTATGCGACGCATATGCTGCGCGCCGACTGGGAAGAGGCGCGGCCGGCCGATGCCAAGATCGAAAAGGCGCTGCTCGATCAGGTGCTGTCGCAGCTTCCGCGCGCCGACGCCGTGGTGCTGTCGGATTATGCCAAGGGCGTGCTGACGCCGGCGTTGATCCGCCATGTCATCGATGCCGCGCGCGCTTCCGGCAAGCCGGTGGTGGTCGATCCGAAAGGCAGCGATTACTCGGTCTATCGCGGCGCCACTCTGGTGACGCCGAACCGCAAGGAATTGTCGGAAGCCGTGCATCGCGACGCCAGGAGCGATGCGGAAGTCGCCGCGGCCGCGAGCCGAGCTTCGCGACGCCTTGCATTGCGAGGCGGTGCTGGTGACGCGCAGCGACGAGGGCATGACGCTGGTCGCGCGCGACGCGCCGCCGGTGCATGTGCCGTCCTATGCGGTGAAGATCAGCGACGTGTCGGGCGCCGGCGACACCGTGGTCGCGGTGCTGGCGGCGATGCTGGCCTTGCGCGCCGATTACGAATCCGCGATGCGCGCCGCCAATGCCGCGGCGGCCGTGGTGGTCGGCAAGCGCGGCACCGCGACGGTGTCGGTCGCCGAACTGCGCCACCGCATCCTGCCGGCGGCGACGCTCGCGGCCGAGGAAAAGATTTTGTTCGACTGGTCGGAACTCGACCAGCGGCTCGACCTCTGGCGCAAGCAGGGGCTGCGCATCGGCTTCACCAATGGCTGTTTCGACATCCTGCATCCCGGCCACGTCAAGCTGCTGGCGCAGGCGCGCGCGGCCTGCGACCGGCTGGTGCTGGGGCTGAACAGCGACGCCTCGGTGTCGCGCCTGAAGGGGCCGGATCGTCCGGTGCAGAATGTGCAGGCGCGCGCCGAAGTGCTGGCGGCGCTCGAAGCGATCGATCTCGTCGTGGTGTTCGAGGAGGACACGCCGCGCAATCTGATCGCGAAGGTGCGGCCGAGCGTGCTGATCAAGGGCGCCGATTACACGCGCGATCAGGTGGTCGGCCACGACATCGTCGAGGCCTATGGCGGCGAAGTGGTGCTGGTGGAATTGCTGGCCGGCCATTCCACCACCGACATCGTCAAGCGCTCGCGCACGACGGCGAAGAACTGAACGCCGGATGATGGAAGCTGCCGTGTCCGCCGTGTTCAAACCCGAATTTGAAGTGCCGCTCGTGCGCGAATTCTTCGCCGACACGCCAGCAGGGCTTTTTCGTCGAGGTCGGCGCCAACGATCCGAAGAAGGATTCGCAAAGCTTTCATCTCGAGGAAGCCGGCTGGCGCGGCATTCTGGTCGAGCCGTTGCCGGAACTGGCGAGCGAATTGCGGCGGCGTGCGCAAGGCGCAGGTATTCGAGGTCGCGTGTTCCTCGCCCGAGCACGCCGGGCAGACGATGACGCTGCATGTCGCGGGCCCGTTCTCGTCCTTCGACCCCAATCTTGCGGTCACCGGCATGCGCGCCGATCGCACCATCGACGTGAAGGTCGAGACGCTCGACCACGTGCTGAGCGAGGGCGAGGCTCCGCGGCCGATCGACCTGATGTCGGTCGATGTCGAAGGCCACGAACTCGAGGTGCTGAGCGGGTTCGATTTCGAGCGCTGGCAGCCGCGGCTGATCCTGCTGGAGGATCACGTCTCGAGCCTCGACAAGCATCGCTTCATGAAGCGGGCGGGCTACAGCCTGATGCGGCGCACCGGCCTGAACGGCTGGTATGTGCCGCGGCGTCGGCGCCGCCGATGGACCTGCTCGGGCGCTGGCAGATTTTCCGCAAATATTATCTGGCGCTGCCGTTCCGGATGTTCCGCGACTGGCGGCGGCGGCTGCGCGACCGCATCCGCGTTCGGGGACGCGCGTGACATGCCGCGCCTCTCCGCCATCGTGATCGCGAAGAACGAAGCGAAGAATATCGACGGCCTGTCTCGACTTCGCTGAAATTCTGCGACGAGCGGATCGTGGTCGATGGCGGCAGCGAGGACGCGACCGCGGCGATTGCGCGAAAAGAAGGGCGCGCGCGTCGTCGTCAATCGCGAATGGAAGGGCTTCGGGCCGCAGAAGAATTTCGCGCTGTCGCTTGCCACCGGCGACTGGGTGCTCTCGGTCGATGCCGACGAGCGGGTGAGCGCGCAGCTGGCAGCCCTGATGCGAAGCGCGATCACCGAAGGCCTGCACGATGCCTACGAGATGCCGCGGCTTTCCACCTTTTGCGGCCGGCCGATGCGGCATTCCGGCTGGTATCCCGATTACGTGCTGCGGCTGTTCCGGCGCGGCCGCGCGCGTTTCTCCGACGATCTCGTGCATGAGCGGGTGATCTGCGACGGCACCGGTCGGTCGCCTGCAGGAGCCGCTTGACGCATCATCCGGTCGAGCGGCTGGAAGATTCGCTGTCGCGCATGGATCGCTATTCCACGGCGCGTGCGCAGATGATCGTCGATTCCGGCCGCCGGGTCTGGTTTTTCACCGGCATCGTCCGCGGCTGGTGGACTTTCATCCAGACCTACATTATCCGGCTCGGCTTCCTGGATGGCCGCGAGGGCTTTCTGCTCGCGGTCGCCAATGCCGAAGGCACCTATTACCGGTACATGAAGGCGTGGCTGAAGAGGCGTTCGGGTGGCTGATCTGATTTCGGTGATCGTCACGACCTGGAACCGCGAGGACGCGCTCGACGCCGTCCTGCGTTCGCTCGCGCTGCAGACCGATCGCGATTTCGAGGTCATCATCGCCGATGACGGATCGGGCGAGGCGCACCGCGAAGCTGATCGCGGAGTGGCAGCGGCAAGCTCGGCCGCCCGCTGAAGCATGTCTGGCAGGAGCATCGCGGTTTCCGCGCCGCCGAAATCCGCAACCGCGCGATCCTGGCGAGCGAGGGCGCCTATTGCATCTTTCTCGACGGCGATTGCATCGCGCGTCCGGGCTTCATCGCCACCCATCGGCAGCTTTCGGAGAAAGGCTGGTTCGTCACCGGCAACCGCATCCTGATGTCGGAGCATCTGACCGCTACCATCCTGCGCGACAAGCTCGATCCGGAATCCTGGAGCTATCGCGAATGGGCGCGCGAGCGCGGCCGCGGCGGCATCAACCGCACCGTGCCGCTGATGCGCCTGCCGCTCGGACCGCTTGCGCAAGCTGCGCTTCCGCGCCTGGCGCGGCGCGCGCTCCTGCAATCTCGCGGTCTGGCGGCACGACCTCGATCGCATCGACGGCTTCGACTGCGCCTATGAGGGCTGGGGCCGGGAAGATTCCGACCTGCTGGTGCGGCTCCTGCATGCCGGGGTGCGGCGCAAGGACGGCGTGTTCGCAACCGGCGTTCTGCACCTGTGGCATCCGGCGGCCGATCGCTCCTGGCTGCCGGACAACGACCGCAGGCTCGACGAGGTCCGCGCCGGCGGCCGCGTGATGGCGGAACGCGGGATGTCGGCGATGCGCGATATGGCGATCGCGCTGCCGCCGGTGCCGGCATGAAATGGCGCATGGAGCCGGAGGCTGCTCGCAAGCTCGCCGACGGTCTCGCCGCGGCGGTCGTGGTGGCGATCCCGTGGTCGACCTCGGCGGCCTATATCCTGATGCTGGTCTGGGCGATCGTGGCGGTGCCGAACACCGATCCGGCCGATTGGCGCTCGGTGATGAAACATCCCGCGGCCTATCTGCCGGTTGCGCTGGTGATCTTTGCCGCCATCGGCATGCTGTGGGCGTTCGGCGTGCCGTGGCCGCAACGCCTTGAAGGCTTCGCCTCGCTGGTCAAGCTGCTCACCATACCGGTTCTGCTGGTGCAGTTTCGCAATTCACCGCGCGGGCATTGGGTGCTGCTCGGCTTTCTCGCCTCCTGCACCATCCTGCTCGCCGTGTCGTGGTTCCAGGTCGTCACCGGCATCAAACCGCTGCCGCGCGGCGGTTCGACCAGCTATGGCGTGCCGGTGCGCGACTACATCGCGCAGAGCCAGGAATTCATCCTGTGCGCGATCGGGCTGATCTATGTCGCCTATATGAGGTTGCGCGAGCGCCGCTGGCCTTTTGCCCTGGGCTGCGCGGTGCTCGCGGCATTGTTCTTCGCCAATGTGGTATTCGTCGCGCCGAGCCGCACCGGTCTCGTAACCTTTCCGGTGCTGCTGCTGATCCTGGTCGCGGCGCATATGCGAATTTCCCATACGCTCGGCATCGCCTGCGCGATTGTCGTCGGCTTGTGCGGCGAATCTGGGTTGTCGTCGCCGGCGGTCCAGAAGCGCATTCTCGGCATCGTGACCGAAGTGCAGGATGCGCGCACCAGGCATATTGTCGACCTCGGCCGGCGAGCGGGTCGAATATTGGACCACCTCGCTTGCGATCGTGGAGACGGCGCCGGTCATCGGGCATGGCACCGGATCGATCCGCCAGATGTTCGAGAAGGTCGCGACCGAATCACGCTCGAACCGGCGGCCGACCACCAACCCGCACAATCAGACGCTGAGCGTTGCGATCCAGCTCGGCCTCGTCGGCGTCGCGCTATTGTTCGCGATGTGGCTGTCGCATTTTCTTTTGTTTCGTGTCGCGGGGCTTGCCGGCTGGGTCGGAATGGCGGTGGTTGCGCAAAACGTCATCGGTTCGCTGTTCAACAATCACCTCACCGATTTCACGCAGTCATGGATCTACATGTTCGGCGTGGGCGTCGCCGGCGCGATGGCGCTGAGAGCGCAACCGCGCCGCCGGCTGAAAGCGAAGCCTCGACGTGAGCGCGCGGCTCGATCTGCCGGCCCGGCCGCGCATTCTCGTGGTCGCCCTGCGGCGGCTCGGCGACGTGCTGCTGACCACGCCGCTCATTCGCAGCCTTCGAACGGCGTGGCCGGACGCGAGAATCGAGGTGCTGGTTTTCGCCGATACCGCACAGATCCTCGACGGCAATCCCGATATCGACGGCATCGTGACCTGTCCGGAGCGGCCGTCGCTTTCGGAGAGTCTCGCGCTCGCAAGGCAACTCTGGCGCCGCTACGATCTTGCGATCACCACGCAGGCCGGCGACCGGCCTTCCTTCTTCGCGATCGTTGCCGGCCGCAAACGCGTCGGCGTGACCGAAGCGCGTACCATCGGCAAACTCAAGGCGGCTGTTGCTGCACCGGCATGTCGGCATGCGAGACGATCTGCATCGCGTCGAGGAAACATTGCTGCTGGCCGACCTGCTCGGCATTGCGCGCGTGCCGCAAACCGTGCCGCCGCGCGCAACCGATATTGCGCGGCGACCGCAGCCCTACGCCGTGCTGCATGCCTCGCCGTTCTTCCGCTACAAGCAATGGCACGCCGACGGCTGGCGCGCGTTGGCGCGCTTTCTGTCCGAGCGCGGATTGCAGGTGATAGCGACCGGCGGTCCGGGCGAGCGGGAGCGAAACTATCTCGACGAGGTCTGGAACCAGGCGCCCGGCGTCGAACGACTGGACGGACGCCTGAGCTGGCCCGCGCTGACCTGCTTGTTGACCGATGCCCAAATCTTCATCGGTCCGGATACCTCGGTAACCCATCTGGCCGCGGCGTCGGGCTGTCCGACCGTCGCGCTGTTCGGCCCGACCGATCCGAGGCGGTGGGGACCCTGGCCGCTCGAGGGCCTGCGCGAGCCCTGGCAACAAAGTCAGGCGGTGCAGCGGCGCGGCCGTGTGTGGCTGGTCCAAAACCCGCTGCCGGGCATGCCCTGCGGCCTCGAAGGCTGCCTGCGCCACGTCGGCAGCCATAGTCTCTGCCTCGACCAGATGCCTGTCGGTGTCGTGCTCGGCGCCGTGCAGGAGGCGCTTGCCGAGCACAGCCTTGAGGGTGGCGCGGCGCCCAAAACGTCGCTATTCAGTCCTCCAACCCCCTCGATCGCCGACCGAAATTGATGTTCCGATTCCGCACCATGACGACCCGTAAGGCCTTGATCGTACTGCACGATCTGGTCATGACGGCTGCCGCTCTGGTGGCGGCCTTCTATATCCGCTTCGAGGAACAGCGGCTGTCGGTGCGCATCGATCTGCTGTGGTGGATGCTGCCCGCGATCGTGGTCTATGCCGGCATCGTCTATCACTTCTTCCACCTCGACGACGCCAAATGGCGCTTCGCCTCGCTGCCGGATCTCTGGAACATCTTCCGGTCCGCGACCGTGCTCGCGCTTACGCTGCTCGTGCTCGATTACATCATGGTCGCGCCCAATGTGTACGGCGACTTCTTCTTCGGCAAGACGACGATCCTGATCTACTGGGTGCTGCAGATGTTCTTCCTGGGCGGCCCGCGGGTCGCCTATCGCTATTTCCGCTACTCGCGCGCGCGCATGAAGGCGAGTCGCAACGAGTCGGCGCCGATCCTCATTCTGGGACGCGCGGCCGATGCCGAGGTGCTGCTGCGAGCGATCGAAAGCGGCGCGGTGAAGAAAACCTGGCCGGTCGGCGTGCTGTCGCCGTCGCCGGCCGATCAGGGCCAGTCGATCCGCGGCATCCGGGTGCTCGGCGATTTCGACGATCTCGAAGTCGCGGTGTCCGATCTTGCCAATCGCGGCACCAATGTCACGGCGCGTGGTGCTGACGCCGTCCGCCTTCGCGCCCGACGTGGCGACCGACACGCTGCTGATGCGGGCGCGCAGGCTCGGTCTGGTCACCAGCCGCCTGCCGTCGCTCGACGACAGCGTGGAGGCGCTTGCATCTCGCGCCGGTCAATGTCGAAGATCTGCTGCTTCGCCCGAGCGTGAAGATCGACTATCGGCGGCTGGAAGATTTCATCAAGGGCCGCTCCGTCGTCGTGACCGGCGGCGGCGGCTCGATCGGCGCGGAAATCTGCGATCGCATCGTCACCTTCGGCGCGTCGCGGCTGCTGGTGATCGAGAATTCCGAACCCGCCTTGCATGCGGTGCTCGAAGCGCTTGAGCAGCAAGAACCCGGATGCCGAGATTACCGGCCGTCTCGCCGATATCCGCGATCGCGAGCGCATCATGCGCCTGATGGCGGATTTCAAGCCCGAGATCGTGTTCCATTCGGCGGCGCTCAAGCATGTGCCGCTGCTCGAGCAGGACTGGGGCGAGGGCGTCAAGACCAACGTGTTCGGCTCGGTCAATGTCGCCGACGCGGCGGCCGCATCCGGCGCGACCGCGATGGTGATGATCTCGACCGACAAGGCGATCGAGCCGGTCTCGGTGCTGGGCGCCACCAAGCGGTTCGCCGAAATGTATTGCCAGGCGCTCGACCAGCAATTCGCCCGCAAGGCGGAGCCCGGCAGGACGCCGATGCGGCTGATCGCGGTGCGCTTCGGCAACGTGCTGGCGTCGAACGGCTCGGTGGTGCCGAAATTCAAGGCGCAGATCGAGGCCGGCGGGCCGGTCACCGTCACCCATCCCGACATGGTGCGCTACTTCATGACCATCCGCGAGGCCTGCGACCTCGTGGTCACCGCCGGCACCCATGCGCTCGGGCCGGAGCGTTCCGATGTTGCGGTCTATGTGCTGAATATGGGCCAGCCGGTGAAGATCGTGGAACTGGCCGAGCGGATCATCCGGCTGTCCGGACTCGAGCCCGGCCGCGATATCGACATCACCTTCACCGGCATCCGGCCGGGCGAGCGGCTGCACGAAATCCTGTTCGCGCGCGAGGAGCCGACCGCGGAGATCGGCATTGCCGGCGTGGTCGCCGCGCGCCCGCTGTCGCCGTCGATCGAGACCATGCGCGCCTGGCTTGCCACCCTGGAGCAGGGACTCGCGCGCGAGGATCGCTCTGCGATCTATCGCGTGCTGCGCGACGCGGTGCCCGACTTCAAGGGCGAGGCGGCGTAAGGATCTGCGCCAGCGCCTGCGGCGTATCGGTCGGCGGTTGCCAGCCGGCGGCGCGCAGCTTCGTGCAATCGGCGACCAGCGAGGTGCCGATCCGCTCCCAGACATCGTGCTTGCCGGCGGCCCGAAGCGCGGACCCGACCCATGCCGGCGGCACCGGAAACAGGCCCGGCGCCCGTCCGCGGCCCTTGCGCAGGATCGCGATCATGTCGGCGAGCGTCACCGGCGACGGATCGGACACGATGTAGGTCTCGCCAGCGGTCGAGGGCGTGTCGAGCACGAAGCGGATCGCCGAAACCATGTTGTCGAGCGCGAGCAGCGAGCGCTTGTTGGTGAAGGCCCCGAACGGCAGCGGTAACGGCAGGTTGGCGATCCGGATCAATTGCGCGACATTGGCGCGCGCCTGCGGCCCATAGATCACGACCGGCCGCAGAATGCTGGCGGGCACGCCATAGCTGCGCACGAAGGCTTCGGCGGCAAGCTTGGAGCGGCCATAGGCGTCGGTCGGCTGCGGTGGGTCGGTCTCGGTCAGCGCATGATCGCAGGCGGGCCCGCTCTGTGCGCGAATCGAGGACACGAAAACCAGCCGCCGGATATTCGGCGCCATCGAGGCCGCGAGCGCCAGTTCCTTGGTCGCGAGCCGGTTGGAGCGATCAAATCTGTGCGTCGGCGACTTCATTCGACGCATGCGCGATGCCGGCAAGATGCACGATGGCATCGACATCGCGGATCAGCGGCCGCCAATCGACCGGTTGTGCCAGATCGGGCATCGTCACGGCTTCGATATTTGCAGCCGCCGGAATGACCGAGACGTTGCGAGCCGCGGCGCGAACCGTCAGACCCGCTTGCGACAATGAGCGGGTCAGCGCACGCCCGACGAAACCGCTGGCGCCGGTGACAAGGACCCGCATCAGGCCCGCTTTCGCGAAAATCGCGTCAGCAGGAAGCCTGCAATCGCGACACCCGCGACCAGGCAGGCGATTTCCGCCAAAGGCGTATTCACCCGCACGCAGATCAGCGCCAGGCACAACCAGCGCGACATTGAGCGCGAAGACCTGCGCGATCACTTCCTTCACGCTGAAGCCGTTATCGGTCGCGCGCTGATAGAAATGGGTGCGATGCGCCTGCCATACTTTCTCCTTGCGTGACAGGCGGCGAAGCAAGGTGAGGGTCGCGTCCATCAGGTAATAAAGCGGCAGCAGCATCGCAGCGGCGAGATGCCCCTTGTTGGCAAGCAGTGCCAGCAGCCATCCGACCACGAGTCCGATCGGCAGGCTGCCGACATCGCCGAGAAACAGCCGCGCCACCGGGCGGTTGAACGGCGCAAAGCCGATCATCGCGCCGAGCAATGCCAGCGCGCAAATCACCGCATAGGGTGGCAACGCGCCGAGCCAGCCCATCAGAACGAGCCCGCCCGATGAGCGGCACCATCTCGGCGACCGTCATCCAGTCGAGACCGTCCATGAAGTTGACGAGATTGACGAACCAGACGCCGGCGACGACGAGCAGGGCGCGCTCCAGCCACCAGGGCAGATAAGGCGTCATCTGGAAATCGGACGGCAGTACGGCGATCACGATCGCGACCGACAAGAAACTGGATCAGCAGGCGCGGCGCGACCGGAACGGTGACGGATGTCGTCGATGGCGCCAAGGATCGCGATCAGGATGGTCGCGCCGAATATGGCGAGCAGGCCGGGCGCGATCGCGCCGACCAGAGGCCGGTCGCGGCGAGGCCGCAGAGCGAGGCAATCGAGCCAGGCCGCGATCACCGCAATGCCGCCGCCCTGCGGCGTCGGCGTGAGGTGCGAAGAGCGCGCATTCGGCCGCGCCAGCGCGTAGCGCAGCAGCCAGGGCTTCAGAAGCACGATCAGGATCGCGGTCAGCGCCGCGGCACCGGCAACGATCAGCGCTTCGCTCATTGCAGGAAAATCAGGCGGCGCCGATGCGCAGCAGGTCGTGCAGATGCACGACCCCGACCGGACGATTGCCTTCGACCACGAACATGGCGGTGATCTTGGAGGAATTGAAGGCCTCGATCGCCTCGCTGACCAGCTGGTCCGGCCGGCAGGATTTCGGATTTTTGGTCATGACCTCGTCGACCATCGGCCTCGGTCAGGCCGGGCCGCATGTGGCGGCGCAGATCGCCGTCGGTGATGATGCCGCAGAGCTGACCGCGCGCATCGATGACGCCGACGCAGCCGACACCCTTCGCCGACATCTCGACCACGGCCTCGGCCATGCGCGAGCCGCTTCGCGCGATCGGCAGCGCGTCGCCGGTGCGCATCACGTCGCGGATGAATTTCAAGAGCGCGCCGAGCCGGCCGCCCGGATGCAGCACGTGGAATTGCTGCGCCGAGAAGCCGCGCGCTTCCAGCAGCGCGATCGCCAGCGAATCGCCGAGCGCAAGCTGCATCAGCGAGGAGGTGGTGGGCGCGAGATTATGCGGGCAGGCTTCGCGCGCCTGCGGCAGCGCCAGCACGACCGCGGAGGCGCGGCCGAGCGTGGAATTCGCGTCCGCGGTCATGCCGATCAGCGCGATGGTGTGGCGCTTGGAATAGTCGATGAGGTTCTTCAGTTCCGCGGTCTCGCCCGACCAGGACAAGGCGAAGATCACGTCGTCCTTCATGATCATGCCGAGATCGCCGTGGCTGGCCTCGCTCGGATGCACGAAAAAGGCGGGCGTGCCGGTCGAGGCGAAGGTCGCGGCGAGCTTGCGCGCGACATGGCCGGATTTGCCCATGCCGGTCACGATCAGGCGGCCCTGCGAGGCGCGGATGGTCTCGATCGCCGCGGTGAAAGAGCGTCCGAGCCCGTCGCGCAGCGCGGCCGACAGCGCGGCGACGCCTTCGGCCTCCGCCTCCAGCGTCCGCACCGCGGATTCGACCATGCGCGTGCCGAAAAGCGCGTCATCGTCGGAAATCTGGGGCTTGGGCTCGACCATCGCGGGTTCCCGGCTGGCGGTTAGGCGGCAGGGTATACGAAATTCCGGCCGGGAATGGAAATCGCGCGATTCCGCTTCGATGTCGCCTCGTGGAATGTCCGGAAAGCTCAGGCCGCGAGCCAGCGCTCCGACCAGGCGCGGACCATCAGGATATTCCACAGGCCGGTGGCATTGTCCTCGCGGCCGGCGCAATGGCGCTGCCAGAGCCGTTCGACCGCCGCGGCATCGAACAAGCCATCCTGCCTGAGCTTCGCCGGTGTGAGCAGATCGCTCGCCCAGTCGCGCAAGGGACCGCGCAGCCATTGCGCGAGCGGCACCGAGAAGCCGCGCTTGGGGCGATCCATCCAGGCCGGCGGGATGTAGCGGGCGAGCACCGCGCGCAGCAGGCCCTTCGGCCCGCCGGTGTGATGGACGTCTCGCGGCAGCGACCAGACGAATTCGATCAGCCGATGATCGAGCAGCGGCTCGCGCGCCTCGAGCGACACCGCCATCGTGCAGCGGTCCACTTTCGTCAGGATGTCGTCGGGCAGATAGGTCGCGATGTCGTTGACCTGCATGCGTGAGACGAGGTCCGGCAGGCTGTCGTCGAGGCCGGCGAGCGGCGAGAGGCGATAGCCGTGGCGCGCGCCATGCACGAGATTGCCGTCGATGCCGACGCGGGCCAGCGCCAGCGCTGGCATGGTCGGAGCTGCAGGCGCGCAAGGCGAGGCCGAGCCGGCGCGATTTCTCGCCGATGCGCTCGGCGCGCGCGGCATCGAGCAGGGTCGCGGCGATCGGTTTCAGCGCGGCTTCCGGTGCGAGCGACAGCGCATCGCCGGCAAGCGCGCGCAGCGGCCGCGGCAGACCCGCCGGCCGCGCGCCACAGCCCGTCGAGCCAGGCATATTTCGGATAGCCTGCGAACAATTCATCGCCGCCGTCGCCGGACAGGGCGACGGTGACGTGCTTGCGGGTTTCGCGCGCAACCAGATAGGTCGGCAATTGCGAGGAATCGGCGAACGGTTCGGAGAACCATTCGGCGATGTCGGGCACGAGCTTCAGCGCGTCGTGCGCATCGAGGCGGATCTCGGTGTGATCGGTATGCAGGTGGTCTGCGACGCTGCGCGCGATCTCGGATTCGTCGTAGGCCGCATCCGAAAATCCGATGGTGAAGGAGCGCACCGGCCGGTTGGATTCCGCCTGCATCAGCGCGACCACGGTGGAGGAATCGATGCCGCCGGACAGAAACGCGCCGACCGGCACATCGGCGACCATGCGCCGGCGAACGCTGTCGCGCAGCAGCGCGTCGAGCGCCTCGATCGCTTCGCCGCTGTCGATCCGGTTGCGGCCGCGTTGCGCGACCACGTCCTCGATCCGCCAATAGCGCTCGATCGACGGCTCACCGCCGGCCTTGATGGAAAGGATCGCGCCGGCCGGCAGCTTGAAGACGTTTTTGAACGCGGTCGCGGGCGCGGGGATATAGCTATAGGCGACCACGGCCGCGATGGCGTCGGGGTCGACCTCGCGCCGGAACGAAGGATGCGCCATCAGCGCGCGCAATTCCGAGCCGAACAGCAGCGTGCCGTCCTGGATGGTCCAGTAGAGCGGCTTCACGCCGACCCGGTCGCGCACCAGATGCAGGCTGCGCTCGCGCCGATCGAACACCGCGAAGGCGAACATGCCGACGAAGCGCTTGGTCGCTTCGGTCACGCCCCATTGCAGGAAGGCCGGACAGCATCACCTCGGTATCCGAGGTGCCGCGAAAGGAATGGCCGAGGCCGGTCAGTTCGGCGCGCAGATCCTGGAAGTTATAGACCTCGCCGTTATAGGTGATGACGAAGCGATCGTCGGCGGAATGCATCGGCTGCTTGCCGGTATCGGAGAGATCGACGATGGCGAGCCGCCGGTGCGCGAGCCCGATCCCGGCCGCCTCGATCGCCCCAGGCATCGAATCCGTCCGGCCCGCGATAGGGCATCGCATTGGCCATGCGCTGCGCAATGCCGGCGGGATCGCGCTCGTGCGCGGAACCGTGCAGGTGGAACAGGCCGGCAATGCCGCACATCGGATCGAGTCCTCTGACTTATTTATCCGAGCGGTCTCGACCCGCGCGTTTGATATCGCCTGACGTTCATGCTATGAACGATAAATACCAATCGATCAACCATGGCCCGACCTCCGCAGAAATCCGAGACACCCGCTCCCTTCGCCGATCAGGACGAGATCCTGCTCGGGGTGCTGAACGCGATCGAGCGCGATGCGCGCACCTCGCAGCGCTCGATTTCGTCCGAGCTTGGCGTGGCGCTCGGGCTCGCCAACGCGTATCTGAAGCGCTGCGTCAACAAGGGCCTGATCAAGGTCAGCCAGGCGCCGGCGCGGCGCTATGCCTATTATCTCACGCCCAACGGCTTTGCGGAGAAAGCGCGGCTGACCGCCGAATATTTCTCCTATTCCTTCACCTTCTTCCGGCGCGCGCGCGAACAGATGTCGCAATTGATGGCGCAATGCGCCGCCGACGGAAGGAGCCGCATCGCCTTTGCCGGCGCGTCGGAACTGGCCGAAGTCGGGCACGCTTTGCGCGCATGACTTTCCGGTGAAGCTCGTCGGCGTGGTCGACGAGAAGCGCGCGGGAAGCACTTTCTGCGGCCTGAAGGTCGCGGCGACGCTCGCCGAACTCGGCGAAGTCGATGTCGTGATCGTCACCGGCATTCCAGGTTCGGAAACCATCGTGCGCGCGATGGAGATCGAGGTCGGACGCGAACGCGTGCTGCTTCCCGCGATGCTCGGCATCGCCTCGCGCACTGCGGGCGGAAGGGGCGGGCGCCGAGGCCGCCGAATGAACCGCTGGTACGCCGCCTATACGCAGCCGCGCAACGAGGCGCTGGCGATCGAGCATCTCGCGCGCCAGGGCTTCGACGTCTATTGCCCGCGCTACCAGAAGCGGCGCAGCCATGCCGGCAAGATCGACCTGGTCGCGTCGCCGCTGTTCCCGCGCTACGTGTTCATCGCCTTCGATCCGGAAGCCGCGCGCTGGCAGGCGATCCGTTCCACGCGCGGCGTCATCGATCTGGTCAAGAACGGGCTCGATCCGGCGCCGGTGCCGGAATTCATCCTGACCGAAATCCGCGCGCGCGAGGACGAAGGCGGCTTCGTCGTGCTCGGCAATCATCTCAATCTTTCGCGCGGCGACAAATTCGCCATCGCGTCGGGACCGTTCACGGGCCATACCGCGATTTTCGAGACCAAGCGCGACGAGGTGCGCGTGCATGCGCTGCTGTCGCTGCTCGGCCGCAAGGTGCATGTGCAATTGCCGGTGGATGCGATCGCGCCGGTGTCGTGAGCAGGCGGCAATCCGCGCATCAATGGTCCTGCAGGGATTCTTTGGTTTTACGGCTCATCTGCGTGCGATAGGCGTCGTAATACCAGCGCTTCGACGCCAGAAGCTCCTCGTGTGTGCCAATTTCCGCCACACGACCTTTTTCCAGAACCACGATCTGATCGGCATCCGCCACGGTCGATAGCCGGTGCGCGATAACAATCAATGTCAGCTTGGTCTGCGATCGCAACGAACGCAATGCATCGCGGAAAACCGCTTCGGCTTCGGCATCCAGCGCGCTGGTCGGTTCGTCGAGGATCAGGATATTCGCGCCGCGCACGATCGCGCGCGCGATGTCGAGGCGCTGGCGCTGTCCCCCCGACAGGCGCTTTCCGCCTTCGCCCAGACGGGTATTGATGCCGTTCGGCAGCTGTTCGATGAAGGAGCTGGCGCCGACAAGGCGCGCCGCCTCCATCACCTCTTCGTCCGTAACACCTTCGTTGCCATAACGGATGTGTTCGCCGATCGTGAGGTCGAGCATTTGCGATTGTTGCGCCACGAATGCGATTCCGGCCCTGAGGCTGGCAACGGAGAAGGAATTGATCGGCATGCCATCGAAGCGAATTTCGCCCGAGGTCGGATCGCGCAGCCGGGGAAGCAGGTCGATAAACGTCGATTTGCCCGCGCCCGATGGGCCGACCAGGGCGGTCATTCGATTGGCAGGAATGCGCACGCTCACGTCGATGAGCGCAGGCGCATTATTCGAGGGATAATCGAAAGATACTCGATCGAACTGAATTTCCTTGGTGAGTTTTTGGAACTCGACCGAGCCGCCGGTTGTCTCGCGGCCTTGCGAGAATTCGGTCATGAGCTTGTCGACGTGATCAAGCGAGGGCATCTGGCCAAGAATGCTGGAATATTGCGCGAGCATGCTGCGCAACAATGGCACAAATCGAATTAGGCAAAGCCCAAACAGTCCCAGCCGTTCCAGACTGATTCCGAGGAGCTTGCTTCCGACAAATATTCCCACATAGGCGACACCAATCACGGCCGGTTCCAGGATGAGCTGCATTCGCGTGCTCACGAGCTTCTGCTGCAGTACTTCCTCGGAAACATCCTTGCTAAAGCGGCCGAATGAAATGACTTCAGCTCTTACCGTGCCCGACAATCGAATAAGCCGGGCATGCGCCAGACGTTCGACCATGAAGCCGTAGAGCTTTCTGTTCAACGTCGTCATGGAGGCGCCGCGAGATCTGATCTTGCGAAACGATCCCCGCGTTGCCACGACCACGATCGACATCAGAAGAATGCACAACAGGCTCATGATAGGCGACAACAAGAAAAGAGCGCCCAGATACGCCAGCAATTGCATTGCAATGCCAATTGAATTCGTAATTGACATCAACGCGTCGAGCGCCCGTTTGAGCTCGCCGTGAATAGATGACACCAGATTGCCGATGCTGGTTTGATCCTGAACCGCTGTTTCGGCTCTCAGAAACTTGTTGAACGCCGAGGTGCGGACCGAATCTTCCATCCGGCGCTGCACGACGATGGCGTAACGCATGGCGAAATAGCGGAATAGCTGCCTGAAAACCAGAAAGCCGAAGCTTACGGCCAGCAGCAATTCCAGTGTGATGTTGAAACCAAAGCGCTCCGAGAGGGATCGCATCAATTCCCAATGCTTGCCCCGCAAATCCGAGATCTGGCCGTTCGCATTCTGGAGCAGCTCAAAAATGGGCAGCAACATGCTCAGGCCGACAACTTCGAACAGAGCGCTGACCAGATCCAGAAGCAGCAGCAGCACGAAAACGCGCCGCGACAGGCCAAGCCGGCCCGCGATGCGGAAAATTTGCCTTGGGCTAATCAAAACCATTACGATTTAAGTTCCGATTGTTGCTGGCTCTTTCTACCAAGATCACACGACGCGAAAAGTGGTAAAATTGCCTAATTAAGGCCTCCTTGGTATACGGGCTGGCTCACGCCGGTTGCGACATCCAGTCGATACGCCCCTTACCAACCTCTGAATGGCAGAGATGGCAGCTATGTGGTCGAAACGGCCGAGCCGTGGAAATCCGATATTGATAGCGGCCATGCCGAAGAGCGGGTCGACGTTCTTGCACAAGGCGCTGTCCGACATTACCGCGCGGCCCAAGGTCAAACTGCACCATGGCATGTCGGTCTCAAGTCTTGACATGAAACGGCTCGATGAATTCGGAAATCGGGCGATTATCTCCAGGTCGCATCTTGCCGGCTACCCGATCATGCCGTCACGAAGATGAACGAATACCGGATTTCGACGATTGTTCTGACGCGGGAGGTGCCGGACGTCATAGTCAGCTTCAGGGATTTCTGGGCGGCGCTCTGATACCGGGAGACCGGGGAAGACGAACACTCGCATGATGATCACGGAATTTGGCGCGTTCCCCGCGTCCTATTTCGAGAGAACCGAAAGCGAACAGATCGACCACCTCATTACGTTCTTCGCACCTCCGTTAATGAAGTTTGCCGCGTCATGGGAGTGGCAAACAACGAGACTGTGGCAACGCCCGTATTTTCTGACTTATTCGGAGCTGTTTTCGAACCCGGAAAAGACATTGTCCGACATCGCGGTGCATCTTGATTGCAAGGTCATGCCCGAGCGCCGAAGCATAGCGGCCAACCGCAGGGACGGCGTGCGGTTCAACGTCGGTCAGGGCGGCAGGGGCCGGCAGAAGATGTCGGATTTGCAGATCGCGCGTCTGGAGGATATGGCACGTGGGCTCGGCTGTCCGATCATTTTCGTCTGAGGCCGGCTTGTGAGACCGACTTGGCGCTTGTAGGAACGGTCTTCAATACCGCGCAGGCCCACGCAGACGTGGCAAGAGAATCCGTGGCTTGGTCGCGGACTTTCAGAATTTGAATTTGGTTCCGACTAATGGCGGCATGCCAAGTGCTTTCAGCCGATTCTGAAAACGATCTAAAACAAATGGAAGCGCGATGACAAATCCATACCATTTGCGCCAGAGCGGAATCGTACTGCACCGATAAAACCAGAGTACCAAATTGCCGATTTTCCTGTTCTGATCTCTCACGCTGAAGGTCGGCTCCGTCGGATGCCGCTTGCTGTGCGATATCTCGTGGACGCCTTTGTGGAAAAGATATTCGTCTACATAGCGCTGACCGCCTGAAGCCGCTGCCAAGGCGGGCAACACCCGGTCGCCGAAATATAACGGGTTTGACATACTCTCGAAGATGCCGTCCAGCACGGTCTTTCGATATAGTTCATAGACATAGAGGTTGAGCTTCTTTTCCCGCGTGGTCTTGAAGGGAGACAGAACGTTCAAGGCTTGGCGTAGCGGGCCTTGCGTGTTCGGATTGAATTGGTTCAGGAACCTGACCTCGCTAATCGTAAGGCCGTTGCTGCCAACGCGCAGGGTGGCGCTGTGGGCGACAGCCGCGGCGGGATGCTCGTCAAGCTCGCGCACCATCTTCTGGACATAGGTTGGTTCAATGGAGTTGTCCGCACCGAGCCACATGAAATAGTCGCCGCGGGCCATCCGTCTTACAGCATCGTAATTGCGTACCGCCCCGATGTTCTGCTGGTGCTGCTGAAGCCGGATGTTGCCGTGTTCGGCGGCAAGTTTTTTTACAAGTTCGTAGGTGTCGTCAGTCGAGGAATTATCCGAGATGCAGATTTCGATATTGGGATAGGTCTGCCGTTGAATGCGATTGATGCATTCAACGATGCGGGCAGCTTCATTCCACACCGGCAGCCCAATACTGACCAGCCGAACATTACTTGCCATCCTCGTTTCCTCGCCCTTCATTCAAATCGCCTCGGAAGCGCGTTGAACCTACTATTCTATCGCATCCAATTTTAGGGCCGCATCCGATCCCGCTACGAGTGCAGGCAACTCGCTGACGAGGTCTTTCGCTCTGAAATGCAAATTCGCTCACCAGTCTTTCTATGGCGATGACGGGAAACAGGCGTGTGGGCACGGGCCGAGGGCACCGTTCGGACTTCGCAGCCGGTAATCCTCACCAACGTCTCAACGATCACACCGTTTGTGACATTTACACCGCTTGCGACGTTGTAGATGCGATGCTGTCCATGCAAGGCAATAGAAGTCAGCGCGCGGATCACATCTTCAATAGAAATATAGTCTTTCGCAGACGAAAAGGACGTTTGCAATTCAACCAGGCCCTTGCGCGCGTCGCGTATAATGGAGGTCAGAAAATTGCCGGACTGGTCTTGCGTGCCGTATACGTTTGACAATCGCGCCACGCGGAAGGTGCGGCGTTCCGTCCGGAGACACCTTGCCTCGCCGGCAATTTTCGTCGCGTTATAGAATTGATCGGGATCTTGAGGATTGATGACGATGTCAGCGGTTTCGGTAGTTGATTGTGATCCGTAATATATCCGCGCGCTCGACAGATAGAGGGAGCGATTCGCAATCCATCGATGCAATCGTCTGGTTTAGCCGGGTGACGTGCGCATCGACGGTGTCAAACGCGCGAGCTCTAAAATCCCCTGTAACACCTGCAGCGTAAATCACGTGACCTAAATTGCCCTTCGGGAGTTCAAAATTCCGGCGTCCAATCGCCTGGCAGTCGTAGCCCAAGCGACGAAGATGCTGCGTCATCGCAGCGCCGATGAACCCAGATGCGCCATCATGAAATCTGCAACGCACTATCCGTTACAAATTGCCTGCTGGTGTCTTTGGACACTGCGCGGCTATTGCCGTTTGCCGATTTCCTTTAGTGGGCTCCCCGCCCAGATCGTATAGCTCGGAACTTCGGTCCTTACAACTGAACCGGCTCCGATCACACACCCCTCGCGCAATACAGCGCCGTCGAGCAAGACGCAATTGGCGCCTATCCAAACGTCGCTCTCAATGAAATCCGCCCCAGAGGAAAGGAACCCTTGATTGACGATCAGAGTATCCCGGCGACGATAGTCGTGATTGCTCGCCGCCAAAGTGCAGTTTGCGGCAATAAGAACATTCTGCCCGATTGATATGCCGTTGCCGCAATATAGGACGCATCCCGAATTGATGTAGCTGCCGGCTCCGATGGAAATGTCACCCAGCCCCCCGGCGGGCTTCATTTTTACAAACGCATCGATAGTAACGCGATCTCCAATGATGATTTTTGTCCCGCGAACCGAATCCTCGATGTCTGCGAGAGGGGAAACTCGGGCGGTGGGAGAGATGATGAGCACGTCTGATACGTCGATCTTGGCGCTAGCTAATTCTTTTTTTATGAACGCGCCCGGCCAGTAAGACGGGGTTCGTTCCGCTATAAGGCCCTCATTGAAAGGCGGGATCGGTTCTTCTATCGCAAAATCGGAGTGCGCATCCACGAATTCCCGAGCGGCGGTGAAAGGATTGTTGGTTTCCCAATCCGCATCCGATCGGCGCACCCGCGAGATCCTTCATGATGCCGTCCATCGCGACAATATAAGAGTCCTTGCTGACGAAGCGCGAATAGGCTGCCAGTTCCTTCGTCACATGAGCTTTGGTGTGATTGCCATCCAATAGTACGATGACAGTTTTTGCGTTCCCAATCGCAGCGGCAACCTCGCTGACGGTGGCGTCGGATGTCGAATCCCCCTCTATCAGGGTGATATAGCTGTAAAGACGGTGGCGCTCCAGGGCGGCTCGATTATGCGCACGTATCTCGATATCAACTCCGATAACGCGCCCTTTGCCAATCGCATGGCAAAGCGTTGCATCGAAAATCAGAGACCCGCCGTGAGCAACGCCTATATCGACGATGCAGTCCGGCTGAATGCGATAGATAACCTCCTGCAGGCGAATGAGATCATCGGGCAATTGAATGATTGGTCGGCCCAGCCAAGAGAAGCTGTAGACATATTTAGTGTCCCAGCCTACCCGCAAATAGATTTTTGCAACCTCGCGAAATGCTTGGGGGCTGGAATAACGGGTGCTCGACGCGCTGCCCCTCTCTTTCAACAACAACCATATTGCGTTCTGTATCGATGGTGATCACGGGTCAGTCTCGTGTGTGAATCCGCAGGAATGCTTTGCCGCGAGATAAACAACTGGAGCGACAGTGGCAACCCGGTGTGAATCATCATGTATGACTTCGCCAACCGGACCAATCCCGAGTGCGGCTAAATCCATATGCCGCGCGCCAATGCAACTCGTCGTAGCCAACTTATAAATCCTATGCCCGGACGATTTTCGAAGACCTCTTTCTCCGCAACCGTTCGCGGGCGGCGCCGGCAGCATGGCGAGCTTCAAGGTCGGTGACTGAAGGTTTTGTATAATGGATGCGAGGTTTTACACAATCGCCAACTTGGGAATGGCTGTAACGAATTTGGTCCCTGCTGCTGCCAGAGCTGACGCCTGTTGCATTACTTCGTCGGCGATGTTCCAGGGCAGGATCAGCAGAAAGTCGGGACGCCGTTCCGCCATGCACGGCCGGCGGCAGAATTGGGATGTGACTGCCGGCAGGAACTTGCCTTGCTTGGCGGCTGCCGCGTCGCACAGACGAACGGCAGCAGATCGGGCTTCACGCCGGCATAGTTCAGCAGCGTATTGCCCTTGGCCGCGGCGCCGTAAGCGGCCACCGTCGCGCCTGCGCGCTTTTGCTGCAGCAGGAATGTGAGAAGGTCGTCCTTCAGCCGGTCTGCCTTCGCCTGGAAATCCCGGTAAACGTCGAGCGCTCGCAAGCCGCGCCTGCGCTTCTTCGTCGAGCAGTGCGGCGACCGCCTCGGTCGACGCGCGAGTCATCGTCGGCATGACAGCCATAGATGCGCAGGCTGCCGCCATGGGTGGGCAGTTCTTCGACGTCGAAGACGCGCAGCCCCGCGCTCTCGAAGATACGCGCCACCGTGTACAGCGAGAGATAGGAGAAATGCTCGTGATAGATGGTGTCGAACTGCGTATGTTCGAGCAGCCGCATCAGGTGGGGGAATTCCAGCGTGATGGTGCCGCGCGGCTTCAGCGCGGTCTTCATCCCTCGGGTGAAGTCGTTGATGTCGGGCACATGCGCATAGACATTGTTGCCGACAATCAGGTCGGCCTGCTTGCCGTCAGCCGCCAACATCCTGGCCGAGCGTCTCCCCGAAAAACTCACGCATGACGGGGATGCCGATGCCGTTCGGCCGCGGCCGCCGTGCTGGCGGTCGGCTCGATGCCGAGGCAGGGGATGCCGGCGGTCACGAAATTCTTGAGCAGATAGCCGTCGTTGCACGCGATTTCGATCACCAGGCTGTCTCGCGTGAGCCGCAGCTTGGCGTGTGATGTCGTTCACGTAGCGCTGCAGCGTGCGCAAGCCAGCCGGTCGACGTGCTCGAGAAATATGCGTAGTCCGGGCTGAACAGCTCTTCCGCTCCGGCGTAGTCCTCGGTCTGGACCAGCCAGCACAGGTCGCAAACCCTGACCTTCAGCGGATAGTATTTTTCCGGGCGCCGCAGATCGTCGGACGTCAGATAGGCATTGCTCGGCGGCGCAAATCCAAGGTCGAGGAATGTGTGATCCAGAACGCTGGCGCAGTGGCGGCACTTCACAGTTTCACCCCCGCAAATTTCCCATTCAGCATCGGATGCTGCGTATCCCTCGCGGAAATCTCGGTGATCGGCAGCGGCCAGTCGATGGCGAGCGCCGGGTCCGCGGCGTTGAGGCCGGCCTCGAAAGCGGCATTGAACGGAGCCGAGTGGCAATACAACAGTTCCACATCGTCGGTCAGCGCTTGAAAGCCGTGGGCGAAGCCGGCGGGGATCAACAAGGCCCGGCCGTTATCGGCCGAGAGGCGCTCGGCGTGCCATTGCAGAAACGTCTTCGAGCCCGCACGGATATCGACCGCAACGTCCCAAATCTCGCCGCGGAGGCAGCTCACCAGCTTCACCTCGGACCAGGGCGGAAGCTGAAAATGCATGCCGCGGATCGTGCCGGCACGCGTGCCGTGCAGGTGTGATTGATTTGCGCGATCGGCTGATTCCAGCCGTGAGCCTCCAGCTCTTCCCGACAAAACATGCGGGACAGGAAGCCGCGCGCATCGCTGATGCGCTGGCGTTCGACCAGCTTCAGGCCGGCCAGAGGCAGGTCATCGAATGTGAACCGGCTCAAGGGAGTTTCTCGTAGTCGGCGATGTCGGACTCGCACAGCGACCGTGCGTCCGTCCCCGCCTTCTGCGCCTTATACCACGCCATTGTTCTGCTGACCGCTTCGGCGGAGTCTCCAGCGCGGTTCGACCCCCAGTTCGGCGCGTGCTCTTGCAGTATCGAGCGCCAGCCAGGCGGTTTCATGCGGGCCTTCCGCACCGTCTTCGTACACCACGTCGCCGCTGCCGTAGGCAGCGCGGGACATTTCGACCAGTTCCCGCACCGAAATGGCGTCACTGCTTTCCGGTCCGAAATTATAGGCGCCCGCCAGCCCGGGTGGTCCCAGAGCTTCCGCGCCAACGTCAGATAGCCGCTGAGCGGCTCCAGCACGTGCTGCCAGGGACGCACCGCCTGCGGGCGGCGAACCTTCATCGGCTCGGTCGCCTGCCACGCCCGTATCATGTCGGGGATGATGCGGTCTTCCGACCAGTCGCCTCCGCCGATCACGTTCCCGGCGCGAGCGGAGGCCACCGCCAGCCCCTGCGCGGACAGATAGGCATCGCGGTAACCGGCAATGACGATCTCGCTTGCGGCCTTGCTGGCGCTGTAGGGATCGTGGCCGCCCAGGGTATCGTCTCTCGCGGTATGGCCGCTGGTGCTCCATGTTCCGGTACACCTTGTCGGTCGTCACCATCACGGCCACGCGCGCATTCGTCGAGCCCGCGCAGCGCATCCAGCACGTTGCAGGTCCCCATGATGTTGGTCGCGAATGTGCCCAATGGATCGCGATAGCTGGCCCGGACCAGCGCCTGGGCCGCCAGATGAAAAACGAATGTCCGGCCGGGACGTCCTGATCAGGCCTGCAAGTGCGGACGCATCGCGGATGTCGCAGAAATGGCTTTGGCAAAGCTCCTCGATCCCGCGCCGCCGAATAGAGATTGGGCTTGCTGTTCGGAGGCAGGGCGATGCCCGTCACCACCGCGCCCAGTCGATGAAGCATGAACGCGAACCATGCGCCCTTGAAACCGGTATGGCCCGTGAGCAGGACGCGCTTGCCACGCCAAAAGCCAGAACCGGGCGAAGCCGTTATTCCCAGACCTTCCATGGCGCCTTTCCGGAAACCCAAAGCTCTTCCAATGCATTCTTGTCGCGCTGGGTATCCATCGGATGCCAAAAACCATCGATGCTCAAACGCCATCAATTGCCCCTTGGCGGCAAGGCTCGTAAGAGGCGCGCTCTCCCAGCTGGTCTGATCGCCCTCGATAAACTCGAGACATTTCGTCGAGAGCACAAAAAAACCGCCGTTGATCATAGCCCCATCGCCGCGCGGCTTTTCGGTAAATGCGGTGACGTTGTCGCCGGAGCGCTCCAGCGCTCCGAAACGACCCGGCGGCAACACCGCCGTGACCGTGGCCAGCTTTCCGTGCCGTCGATGAAATTCGATCGAGGTGCCAATATTCACGTCGCTGACGCCGTCACCATAAGTGAAGCAAAAGGTATCGTCGTCCTTGATGAATTCCGCGACGCGCTTCAGCCGCCCGCCGGTTTGCGTGTTTTCCCCGGTGTCGACCAGCGTCACTCGCCACGGTTCGACCTTTTTTCGATGGACCAACGTTTCGTTGTTCGCCATGTCGAAAGTGATGTCGGACATGTGCAGCGAGTAATTGGCAAAATATTCCTTGATGAGATAGCCCTTGTAACCGCAGCAGATGACGAACTCATTCACGCCATAGGCCGAATAGGTCTTCATGATATGCCAGAGCATCGGCCGGCCGCCGATTTCGATCAACGGCTTGGGCTTGAGACCGGTTTCCTCGGAAAGACGAGTGCCGAATCCACCTGCGAGAATAACAGCTTTCAAGATTTACCCCCTTTTTTGACGTCAGCGCGTCAGCAGTCTTGTCTGCGCCGGGTCGCCGCCGAAAAGCCGCGGCCAGAAGCCGTCAACCGTCCGGACCCGCGGGAATTTTTTCGCGAACAGGGAGGCGAGAAATTCGAGCGTAACCGGAGAGCGCTGGCCGCCGGCGCCGGGCTTGTGGCCGGCCGGCATGCTGTGCAGTAGCGCGCCGCCCTCGACGAGACGCAAAATCTCTTTCGCATAATTGCTGCAGACCGCAGCCTCCATCTCCTGAAACGAATAGGCATTGAAGAAATAATCGATGCGGCCTTCGAGTTTCGGCAGCAGCCACGGCGTCATGTGATAGATGCGCGTACCGCTCTCCGGCGGCTCGATCCGGATCGTCGTTCGATCGCGCAAGGCGCGGTAATCGAGCAGGTCCACGCCGTCGACCGATCGCAGGAATTGCGTCGACATGTAAAGTATCGGCACGATGTCGATATTGGCGATCACGCGCAGATTCGGATCGATTGTCATGTGGGCGAGCGAGCTCAAGGCCAGCCCCGGTCCGATCTCCAGCACCGCCGTCACCTCGCGGGTCGGGACGAATGTGTGGAAGTCGGCGAGGCGGCTCAGATACATCACGAATGTCGGTGTCAGCATATGGCCGCGCCATTCGAAGGCGTCGTCGGCGCCACCATTCGTAATGCCCGCAGGCGGATGCAGATCGGGAAACTGTGTCGCGATCTCGTCCATGGCAAGCCGCGCGTGATTGCGGCGCGTTTCCTTGTGGCGCCCGTATTCGGCAGACAGGACGCGACGGTGCTCGGCAACAATCTGCCGCACGCCGGGAAGCGCCGAGAGGCAGCGCCATAGGGTGCGCTTCCATGGCGCGGTCGGCATTTCCGCGAGCGGCATGCCGCCGGACGAGAACCCCTTGAGCAGGGTCTGGTTGACGCGAAAATTGGAAAGACCATTGCGGCCAAGCTCGCGCAGAATACGGTCGCGATAGCCTTGCCAATAAGCGGTGGCGGTCCAGAGCGGTCCGCTTTGTCCGGCATCTTTCACCAGAAGCGACAGCAATTCCGCGTCGTCCGCGATGGTCTTGGTTCTGCCATGCCTTGCGGTCATGTCGCTGTGCGCCGGGTCCCCTGTGCGAGCCCTCGCGTCGTGTTGGTCCAGTCTGACATTGTGGTTCAAAAGGTGGCTCCGGTGGTCGCAAGCGACGGGCGCGGTGGTTGTGTCAGGGCCGAAAAACAGGGCTTTCGACTTGGTCGCCGGCCGGTGCAAGCGGCGGCCGGTATAGCCGAAGCCCAGCTTGACATCCATGTTCAATTCATGAACAGTCCCGACGCTTACGGGGATCCGGGCGTGGGTGGCCGGATGTTCCCGAGAATGTCGGACAATGCGGCTGAAGTCTGGGTATCAAGGTCACCCGGACTGCGGTAGCTGTAGACGAGCCTGCATTGACGGTCGCATCTGCGCGGCTTCTCGGGTCGAACAGCGACTTACGGATCAATCCAACGAAGATGATGGGCGCGGCTCGAATCAGGCTGCGAGCAAGATCGTTGTGAAGCGATCGCCTCCGCTAGCATCGCGATCATCCGACATGATCCTACACGACATGGGGTCAATCATGGCGCGTGAGCTCGTAATCGACGGCTTCAAGATCAACGACGGCTCCGATTGCTACGTGATCGCGGAGATCGGCCACAATCACCAGGGCGATCTCGAGCAGTGCAAGAAGATGTTCGATGTCGCGAAGGAATGCGGCGCGAACGCGGTCAAGCTGCAGAAGCGCGACAACCGCACCATGTTCACCAAGGAGATGTTCGATTCTCCCTATCTGCACCGCAACAGCTACGCGCCGACCTATGGCGAGCATCGCGAGAAGCTGGAATTCACCAAGGCGCAGCATCTCGAACTGATCGCGCATGCCAAGAAGATCGGCATCACCTTCTTCTCCACCGCCTTCGACATTCCGAGCGCGGACTTTCTCGCCGATCTCGACATGCCGGCCTACAAGATCGCGTCCGGCGACACCATCAACATTCCGCTGCTTCGCCATGTCGCCAAGATCGGCAAGCCGATGATCATCTCGACCGGCGGCTGCACGATGGAAGACGTGGTGCGCGCCTATCGCGCCGATCATGCCGATCAATCCGCAGCTTTGCATCCTGCAATGCACCTCGGGCTATCCGGCCGAATTCGACGAACTGAATCTGAAGGTGATCCAGACCTTCCGCGAGCGTTTCCCGGATGTGGTGATCGGCCTGTCCGCCCACGACAACGGCATCGCGATGGCGACCGGTCGCCTATGTGATGGGCGCGAGCGTGGTCGAAAAGCATTTCACGCTCAATCGCGCCGCCAAGGGCACCGATCACGCCTTCTCGCTGACGCCGAAGGGCCTGCGACCGCATGGTGCGCGATCTGCGCCGTACCCGCGAGTCGATGGGCGACGGCGTCAAGCGCTGCTACGAGAGCGAGAAGGGCCCGCTCTACAAGATGCAGAAGAAGCTCGTCGCCGCGCACGACCTGCCGGCCGGGCATGTGGTGACCGACGCCGATATCGCGATCAAGTCGCCCAATGACGGGCTGCCGCCGTTCGAATACGACAACGTGCTCGGCATGCGGCTGACGGCGCCGCTCAAGACCGACGGCAATTTCTCCTACGACATTCTCGAGAGCGCTGACGCGCCGCGTCAGGCCGCCGGCGGCCGCGCGCAGTAACTCATTCGCCGAACCGGAAGCGCTGCGATGATCGCCGATCCGCTTTTCGCGGTGCGCGACCGCGTCGTCGTCGTGACCGGCGGCGGCGGCAAGCTCGGCGGGCAATTCGCGCGCGCGCTGCTGGCGCGCGGCGCCAAGGTCGCGGTGTTCGATGCGGCGGACGCCGGCGCGGTGCGCGACCGCTATTCCGATCAGGACGCCAAGGCGCAAATCCGCTGCTATCAGGTCGATGTCACGCAGCGCGACTCGATCGTCGATGCGCTCGACCATGTCGAAAGCGAATGGGGCGCGCCGCACGGCCTGATCAACGCGGCCGCGATCGATGCGCCGCCCGACGCGCCGCCGGAGGAGAACGGTCCGTTCGAGACCTATCCGGCGTCGTCCTTCGACCGCATCATGGCGGTCAATGTGAAGGGCACGATGCTGTGCTGCCAGGCCATCGGCGAGCGAATGGCGAAGGCCGGGCCGCGGCTCGATCATCAATATCTGCTCGACCTACGGCCTCGTCTCGCCGGACCAGAGCCTGTACGACTACCGGCGCGATCGCGGCGAGACCTTCTTCAAGCCGGTGACCTATTCGGCGTCCAAATCCGCGATCCTCAATCTCACCCGCTATCTTGCGACCTATTGGGCGAAGCAGGGCGTGCGCGTGAACACGCTCACGCCGGGCGGTGTGTTCGCCAATCAGGAACGCGACTTCCTCGAAGGCTATGCGCGGCGCACGCCGATGGGCCGCATGGCGCATGAGGACGAGATGAATGGCGGCGTGATTTTCCTTCTCTCCGATGCGTCGTCCTACATGACCGGCGCCAATCTGGTGATCGACGGTGGCTGGACCGCTTGGTAGCCGCGCGGCCGCGCAGCCGCGGCTTTTTCCGGAGCGCATCGCCAACTGGATCGGCGGCGCGGAAAAGCTCGGCTGCGTCCGGCGACGTGTTCGAGAAGATTTCCCCGCATGACGGCTCGGTGGTTTGCCGCGCCGCGCGTTCGGGCGAGGCCGATGTCGCAGCCGCGGTGAGCGCAGCGCTTGCCGCGCAGCCTTCCTGGGCGGCGATGCCGGGGGTCGCACGCGGCGACATCCTGCATAATGTCGCGACCGCCCTGAAGGCGCGCGCCGAGGACATGGCGCACGTGGTCGCGCTCGAGACCGGCAAGTCGTTCAAGGATGCGCTCGGCGAGACCAAAGGCGCGATCCTGCAGGGCCTGTTCATGGCCGGCGAGGGCATGCGGCTTTACGGCCGCACCACGACGAGCGGCGGCCTGAACAAGCAGGCGATGACGGTGCGCGCGCCGCTTGGCGTTGCGGGGCTGATCATCGCCGCCAATACGCCGGTCGCCAATGTCGCCTGGAAGGTGTTTCCGGCGCTGATCTGCGGCAATGCCGCGGTGCTGAAGGCGTCCGAGGATGCGCCGGCGACGGCCTGGCTGTTCGGCGAGATCGCGCGCGACGCAGGACTGCCCGCGGGCGTGCTGAATATCGTGCAGGGCCTCGGCGCCGAAGCCGGGCGCCCGCTGGTCGCCGATCCGCGGGTTGCGGTGCTGAGCTTCACCGGCTCGACCGCGGTCGGACGCGAGATCGCGCGCGTCGGCGGCGAACGGCTGGCGAAGATTTCGCTCGAACTCGGCGGCAAGAACCCGCTTGTTGTTTGCGACGATGCCGATCTCGATGCCGCGGTGGAATGGACCGTGCTTGTCGGCCTTCAGCAATGCCGGCCAGCGCTGCGCCTCCGGCAGCCGCATCATTATCTTCGAGAGCGTCTACGACGCGTTCCGCGCCAAATTGCTGGAGCGCACCCGCAAGCTGAAAATCGGTGCGCCGACGACGACGATTTCGGCCCGGTGATCAACGAGCGGCAATTGAAGAACATGCTGGCGGCGCTCGACAAGGCGCGGGCCGGCGGCGCCTCGATCGCGGCCGGCGGCACGCGGCTGACCGATCCCGCCCATGCGCGCGGCTGCTATCTCGCGCCGACCATCGTGGAGAATGTCGGCGCCGCCGACGAAATCTCGGTGAAGGAATTGTTCGGGCCCGTGGCCTGCCTCTATCGCGTCGCCGGATTTGAGGAGGCGATCGCGATGGCCAACAATTCGCCCTACGGCCTCACCGCCTGCATCCACACCAAAAGCCTCGACCGCGCCTCCGAATTCGTGCGCCGCGTCGAGGCCGGCACCGTCTCGGTCAATGCCGGCACCTATGGCAGCGAGCCGCACATGCCGTTCGGCGGCGTCAAGCAATCCGGCAATGGCAGCCGCGAGCCCGGCACCGAGGCGATCGATTTCTATTCCAATCTCAAGAACGTCTATATGACGATCAACCCGGCGCGCGTGTAGATGGCCGAGAAGCCCAATGTGCTGGCGGTGATCCCCGCGCGCGGCGGGTCGAAGCGCTTTCCGCGCAAGAATATCTACGTGCTGCGCGGCCATCCGCTGATCGCCTATACGATCAAGGCGGCGCAGGATGCGACCAAGCTCACGGATTTTCTGGTCTCCACCGACGACGAGGAAATCGCGGCGGCCGCGAAGCGCTACGGCGCGCCGGTGCCGTTCATCCGCCCGTCGAATATTTCCGGCGACGCCGATCGCAACACTGCGGTGATGCGGCACGCGCTGGAATTCATGGAAGAGAAGACCGGCCGCCGCTACGACATCATCATGCTGCTGCAGCCGACCTGTCCGATCCGCTCCTCCGTCGCATCTCGACGAGGCGGTGGACCTGCTCTGGTCGTCGCCGCTCGACACGCTTGCCAGCGTGCGCGGCCCGATCAAGAAGCGCGATCCCTATATCAAGGCGATCCGGAACGGCGTGCTCGAGCCCTATAATCCGGCCGAGGACGCGCGCGATTTCGAAGGCTGCTACATGTACAACGCCGCGCTCTACGCGATGAAGCGCGACTTCTTCCTGCGCGAGATGTCGTTCGTGTCGCAGCGCTCGGTGCCGCTGGTGATGGACCGCTTCCATTCCGCCGATATCGACGAGAAGGTCGATGCGCTGATCGCCGAGGCGTTCTTCGACCATCTGCGCTGGGACCCGTTCGGCGATCGATATCCGGGCGCCAAGACCGCCGTTTCCGCCTCATCCTGATTTCAATTCACGGAGAAAACTCATGCAAGCCTGCCGACAATTGAAAGGTGTCATTCCGGTGGTGCAGACGCCGGTCCACCGGGACGGCGCGGTCGATACCGAAAGCCTGACGCGGCTGATCGAGTTCCTTAACGGCACGGGCGTCGGCGGCTATTGGGCGCTCGGCACCGGCTCCGAGGACATGAACCTGTCGTTCGAGAAGCGGCTCACGGTCGCGCGCACCATCACCAAGGCCAATGCCGGGCGGCTGCCGCTGATCCTGGGCTCGAGCTTCTTTGCGATGGACGACATTCTGGCGTTCATGGACGCGACCAAGAATCTGGAATTCGACGCCTATCACGTCATGCCCTATCATCCGCTGCTGGGCCTCGACGGCATGGAGAAATTCTACAAGGACATCGCCGACCGCGCGCCGAAGCCGCTGTGGATGTATACCAGCGCCAATTGGTGCCGCGCCTTCCCGCCGGAATTCTTCGAGAAGCTGAAGAGCCACAAGAATATCGCCGGCGTGAAATTCTCCTCGAGCCGCACCACCGATCAGATCAAGGTGATCGGGCTTGCGGAAAGGGATTTCCAGGTCATCACCGCGGTGGCGTCGCAATTCATCATGGTGCTGGGTGTCGGCGTCGCCGCGTGCGACCACAAGCCAGGCCGGCGCGCTGCCGGAGCCGCTGCTGGAAATCTACAATCTCTATCAGCAGGGCCGTCGAGACGAGGCGCTGGTCGGCGCAGCGCAAGTTCAACGACTTCCAGGGCCGCATGCCCAAGCGCGCCAAGGCCTGGAATTTCCTCACCGGCGCCGACGAGAAATACATCCTGTCGCTGCGCGGCATCTGCCAGCCCCACATGACCTCGTATTACACCGAGCTTAATGAAGAGGAGCAGGCGCAGGTGCGCAAGGCGCTGGACGAGTTCGGCTATCTGAAGCTGGCGCAGCAGAAGGCCGCGTGAATCGCGATCGGGGCGCGCGACGGCATCTTCCGCATGAACGGGCAATCGACAATCCTGCATCGCGACGACGATGCCGTGGCGGGCAATCAGCGCCCGTCGCTGCGCGGATTGCGGGTGCTGTTCCTGCCGAAGAACAGCCGCACTCCGTATTTCTCCAGTCTTCTGGATGGCGGTCGACGAACGCTCGATTGGGAAACGCAGGTCGTCGGTCCGCAGGCCCATGCGAAAGTCTGGACCAATATTGTCGGAGAGCACGGCGGCTTCTTCCGGGTGCCGGATTTCAGCCAGCGTCAAGCCTTCGAGCAGGATGCCGCCGCTTCGAGCGGTCTCGATATCTTCATCGGGGAATGCGAGAAGGCGGCCGGCATCTCGGCCGGCCGCATCATGCTGGCGGGCGAGCGCGAAATAGGGCGCGGATATTCCGAGCCGATCTATTATTGGTTCAAGACGCCGATCTCCCGAAAGGTACTCGCTGACAATCGCGAGCCGACGCGGATCGTGCGGCGAATGTTTGCATTCGCGCGCGATACACTGCAGGCCGCGCAGCCCAATCTGGTTGTCGCGGGGGAATGGGCCGATCCGCTCTGGTTCACATTTTATCTGGCGGCGCGACGATTAGGCATTCCTTGTGTCGTCAATCGCCGATCCAAGCTGTGGAGCGGACGTCTGTTCTGGTCGGCAGGGCCGCTCATGTATAATGACGCAGCTCGCCAGACGGCGGAGCGCAAGCGGGCCGAGAACGCACCGGTGAGCGATCGTGCACGTCAGCGCATCGCCGACTTTCGCGACCGTCCGGGAACGCTTGGTTACGTCAAACAGAAATGGGATTTCCTCGACAGCCGCGGCTTTTTCGGCATGCATATCGACCTTGCGAGAATGTGGTTCGCGAATATGCGCCATCGTATCGGCGGCCACGACCGGACGGCGGCCAAGCCGATCTTTCAGCTCACGCTCGAATATTATCGCAGGCTCTTTCTCAATCGCCGGCAGGCAGGATTCTTCCGCCGCTTCGATGAGCCCGCCTTGCGCGAGATGAAATACATCTACATCGCGCTGCACAAGGATCCGGAGCAGGCGCTGAACCATCAGGCGCCGTTCTGGACGAACCAGACTCAACACCATTGCATTGCTGTGCGACTGCGCTGCCGAATGGGTATTCGCCTGCTGGTCCGCGAGCAACGCAACAATTCCGGGCGGCGTCCGACGTCCTGGTACCGGCAACTGCGACGCGGCTGCCGGGCGTGGTGCTGATCGATGCGCTTCGACGATCAGTTCAAATATATCGCGCAATGCCGATCTGGTGGTGACCGACAACGGCTCGACCGGCTGGGAAAGCGCTGCATGCTCGGTCGCCGCGTCATGACGCTGGCGCCGATACCTCTTACGATGGCGCAGGCTGGCTCGCCGCGTCTGCGACTTCGACCAGATCTCGGCCGCGCAGTCCTCGAGATGCTTGAAAACGGTCCGGTGCGCAACTGGGAGCGGCACGACCAGCAGCTCGCCTGCATGCTCGACGCCGAATGGGAGCACACGACGCCGATCGACGATAGACAATTCCGAAGACGCGTTTCGCCTTCTCGAGCGTTCTTGCCGGCAAGTCTCCAAGCCCCCTGACCAGAAAGTGACGCGCTCGTCCGCAGCAACGATCTTTTCTTTCGCCGACCCGTACGGAATTCGACGCGGCTGCGGCGCCTGAATATTTCCGAATTCGAGCGTGCGGCCGTGTTCGCCGATCTGTGCCGGCTGAATACGCTGTCGATGATCGCCTATGCCGGCTCCGGTCACATCGGTTCGAGTTTCTCGTCGCTCGACATCGTCACCTGGCTGTTCCTGAATGAACTGCGCGGCGTCGACGGCAAGGTCGACGGCGACGGCGATCTCTATTTCTCGTCGAAGGGCCATGACGCGCCCGGTCTTTATGCCGCGATGATCGCGTGCGGACAGCTGCCCGCCGACTGCGCTGCTCAAGCTGCGCCGGCTCGGCGGGCTGCCCGGTCATCCCGACGTCGCCACGACGCCCGTCATGATCACCAATACCGGCTCGCTCGGCATGGGCATCTCGAAGGCGAAGGGCATGGCCTTCGCCGACCAGCTCGCCGGACGCGACCGCCGCATCTTCGTGATGACCGGCGACGGCGAATTGCAGGAAGGCCAGATCTGGGAATCGCTGGCGTCGGCGGTCAACTACAAGCTCGACAACATCACCGTCATCGTCGACCACAACAAGCTGCAATCCGACATCTGGGTGAAGGACACGAGCGATCTCGGAAACCTCGAAGCCAAATTCGCGGCCTTCGGCTGGTATGTCGACACGCTGCGACGGCCACGATCTCGAAGCCCTCGCGACGACGCTCGACGAAGACCGATGCGGTCAACGGCAAGCCGAAAATCATCATCGCCGATACCGTGAAGGGCAAGGGCGTGTCGTTCATGGAGGCCCGGCTGACGCTCGTCGCGCGATTGCTCTATCGGCTTTCATTCGCGGTGCGCCGTCGGCCGGACGATTATGCGCGCAGGGCTCTGGACGAATTGATCGCAGCGGATCAACGCGCGTCTGCTGCTCGTCGGCGCCGAGCCGATCCGGCTGAAGGCGAGTGCGCGATCCGGCGCGCGTCAGTCCGAGCAGCCCGCAGCGGATGATTCCGGCCTATAGCGAGGCGCTGATCGCCGCCGCGAGCGCCGACAAGCGCATCGTTGCGCTCGACGGCGACCTGGTCCTCGATACCGGCCTGATTCCGTTTCGCGAGCGGTTTCCCGATCGCTTCCTGGAATGCGGCATCGCCGAGACAGGACATGGTGTCGCAAGCCGGCGGAATGGCGCTGCAGGGGCTCATGCCGCTGGTGCATTCCTTTGCGTGCTTCCTCGCGCCGCGTCCGGCGGAGCAGATTTTCAACAACGCGTCCGAACATACCAAGGTCATCTATGTCGGCTTCGCTCGCCGGCCTGCTGCCGGGCAGGCCCGGGCCATTCGCATCAGTCGGTGAACGACATCGCGCTGCTCGGCTCGATTCCCGGGCTGGAAGTGGTCGAGCCGTGCTGCGCGGCGGAGGTTGCGCCGCTGCTGAATCATCTGCTGAGCGGGACAACGGGCAGCGGCTATCTGCGTCTGGTCTCGATCCCGTGCGATATCCCGTATGCGCTGCCGGACGGATTACCGTGCCGTGCCCGGACAGGGCGTCGAGCTGCGGCCGGGCAAGGACGCGCGTCATCATCGGCTACGGTCCGGTGCTGCTTGCCGCAGGCCTGGCAGGCGGCGGAACTCCTGCGCCAGCGGCACGGGCTCGAGGTCGCGGTGGTCAATCTGCCGTGGCTTTCGCGCATCGATCCGGACTGGCTGCGCCGCGCGGTCGACGGCCGCCGTGCGGTCTTCACTCTCGACAATCATCTGGTCAAAGGCGGTCAGGGCCGCATGATCGCCGCGACGATCGCGGAACTGTCGCTCGAGCGCGCGCCGCTGGTGCGCCGTTTCGGTCTCACCGATTTCCCGGTCTGCGGGCAGAATAGCGAAGTGCTGCAGGCGAGCGGGCTCGATGCCGACAGTCTGGCCACAACGATGGCCGGCACGCTGCTGAGCAAACGGGCGGTCGCGGCTCAATGAGCATGCCGGCCGAAATGGACAACGCCTCGGGCCGCGTCGGCCTGAAGGTGCTGTATTTGCCGAAAGGCAATCGCGCGGAATATTTCCGGCATTTTCTGCTGCACGGCAGGCAGCACGAGGGATGGTGCATCGGCGTGCCATGCCAGGCAGCGCACAGAGCCGCGTTCAAGGACATCACGGCGGGAGGCGGTCAATGTTTTGCTCTGCCCGACTTCACGGCGCCGCAGGCTTGGGAATCGGATCCGGCCGCGGCGGGCGCGCTCGATGCGCGGATCGCCGAATGCGAACGCTTCAGCGGCGTGCCGGCCAATCAGCTTTTGCTGTCCGGGGCGAGAAATATCGGGCGCGGGTTCAGCGCGCCGAACCACCTGACCTCGAACAGCCGGCTGGCGCGGCATGCGTTGAGCGACAATATGGCGAGCGCTCGCGTCTTGCGCCGGATGTTCCGGTTTGCATTCGACCTGCTCGATACGATGAAGCCGGATATCGTGATTGCCGGCGAATGGTCGTCGCCGCTGTATTATGCGATCGTGCTTGCTGCGCGCGCGCGCGGCATAAAATGCGCGGCCAACCGGAACTCGAAAATCGTCTCCGGAAATTTCTTCTGGACGTCGGATTTGTCGATGTTCAACGGTCGAAGCCGCCTTGCCGCGGAAAAGCTTGCGCTCGCCGCCGCACAGGTGAGCGGCCGGGCTCGCGAGCAAATCGAGGCGTTCCGCAACCAGCCCAAGACGCTGGGCTATGTCGGAGAGAAATGGATGCGGCGCGACCGGCGCGGCTTGCTCGGTTCGCATCTTCCATATTTGCGGATTTTCGCCTCCCAGACTTTGGCGCGGCTGCGCGGCGTGCCGCATAGTCAGCCCGATCCCGCGATCGGGATGCTGTTCGCGCAATACCGCTCCGCGATCATGCGGTCGCGCTGTCGCGGCTATTTCAAGAGCTATGGCGAAGAAGAACTGACGAAATTGCGGTTTGTGTATTTTCCGTTGCACAAGGAAGGTGAGGTGGCGCTCACGTTCCAGGCTCCGGCCTGGTATGACCAGGCCAACACGGTTCGGCAATTGAGCGCCTCCTTGCCGGCGGGCTATGTCTTGCTGGTCCGGGAACATCGTTCCAATCACGGTGACAGACCTTCGCGCTGGTACCGGGAATTGCAGCGGCTGCCCAATGTCGTGCTGGTCGATCCGTTCGGATCCCAGTTCATGTATCTTCGTCACGCGGCTTTGGTCGTCACCGAAAATGGCACGTCCGGCTGGGAGGCTTCGATGCTCGGCAAGCCGGTCCTGTCGCTCGCCGCCTCTCATTATGACGGCGTCGATCTGACTCACTATGTCTCCGACCCCTCGGAGCTTCCCGCGGCGATGATCGAGCTGTTGTCCCGTCCGCCGGCGGTCGCTGCCGACGTGAATGCCAGGCGCATCGGCTGGCGGATCGACGCCGAATACGCGCACAGCTTTTCGGGCGAGGTCTCGGCGATACCGGAGGCCGTCAAGAGTTTGACCGCACATTGCGAGCTGGAGTTCCAGCAATGAAAGAGATGCCGGTTTTCCACCTTGGAATGACAAGGTGCGCCTCGACGTTTCTGCAATTGGAAATTTTTCCGTCTTTGTCCCGGCGCGAATTCGTGCGGCCGGGAACCGGATCCAGCATCAGCGCGCTTGGCTATGCGCATTTGAGCCAGATGGACAAAGCCCATGTCGATCGCTGGAAGGGATATGTGGGAAGGTCGGTGCTGCTCAGCCAGGAGGAAATCCTGTGTTCCAAGCGAGCCTATGCGGGGAGGCTCCATTGGGACGATAACATCGTCGTAACGAATCTCAGGGAGTTGTATGGCGAGGACTGCAGGATACTGGTGGTCATTCGCCGTCAGGACATGATCGTAGACAGCATGATCCGCTACAAGCAGCGTTACTTGTCGGATGCACGCATGTTCATGGTCGATTATCCGGTGAACCGGTCCGTCTTCGGCGCGCTGAAATTCGAGTCGCTGTTCGACAAGCTGATAGCGTCCTACAATTACTATCGCTCCATCGTTCCGTTGCTACCGCTATTTGGCAAGGACCGGATTTGGATCCTGCCCTATGAGCAGCTCGTCTCCGACAAGGATTTGTTCTATTCGCGTCTTGGCGAATGTCTGGACGAGGATCTGACGCGCCAGAAAGAAAGCAGTCTGCCAAGACGCAATACGACCTCGCACAAATATTCGGACTTGCCGAAGGGCTATGTCCCGATGGGGCATGTGATGCGCAAGTTGAACAACCTGTCGGGCTACAGGCTCGAAAAGTTTCTGCCCTCGCAAAAGAGCGCGCTGGCGCAGAGTCAATGCGAGGATATCCTGAAGATATTTGAGGCCGACAACCGCAGGCTCGACGAGTTGTTCGGGCTGAACCTGAAAGCCCTGGGCTATTATTGAAGATCTGACTCGTTGCGCTTAACGGCGCCCGGCAGCTTTATTCGCACCATTCCGCGCACGGCATCGGCAGCATATGGATCCAATTCTCCTCAACTGGATGAAGGCGATGGCCAGGCGAAATCCTGCGCCGGGCTGGCTCACGCCGCTTCTTCGCGACCGCGTTCGCGCGAGCGCCGCTTTTGTGAAGCAGCGGTATCATTCGAGGCTGGCGCATCGCGCGATCGCCGGCCGGGTCGCCAATCTTGACGACCTCGAGCATTTTCTGTCCGACAAGTTCATTCCGCTGTCCGCGCCGCTTGTGCTCATTTCTCAGGCGGAGCGCTCCGGCGGTACCGTGTTGAGCCAGTTGTTTGACGGGCATCCGCAGATCGCAGCCTACCCGCACGAGCTGCGCTTTGGCGGGCGGATCAACAATCCGTGGCCGGTGCTTGATGTTGCGGATGGCGCGGCCGAGAACTTTCTGCGGTTGATGGACTATAATTTTCCGCGACTTGTAAAGCTCGGTTTCGCGAAGGGGTACCAAAACCCCGAACGGTTCCGGTTCGCACTGATTACGCGCCTGCAATTCGTCATTTTCAAGCGAATGTGCGACCAAAAGCCCCCGGCATCGCAGCGCGACTTGTTTGATTATTTCTTCACGGCTTTCTTCAATGGATGGCTCGATTACCAGGGACGGATCGAGGAAAAGCGGTACATCACCGCCTTTGCGCCGCGTCTTGCCAATGACGCGGGCAATATGGAGCATTTCGCCAAGGTCTATCCGGACGGCTTTCTCATCCAGGTCGTTCGGGAACCGAGGAGCTGGTTCGGTTCCATCAGCAACCATGCCAAGACTTCATTGTCCGGGCCCAATATCGACGCCGATCTCATTCTGGACAGGTGGGTCCGTTCGGGCGAGGGCATGCTGCGGAACATCGAGAAGTTCGGCAAAAGACATATCGTGTTGAAGTTCGAGGACGTGGTCGCCCGTCCGGAAGCGACAATGCAGGCGGTGGCCAACGTACTTGGGGTTCCATATTGCTCCGCGCTTGCCCAGCCGACATTCAACGGGAACGTGATGCGCGCCAATTCGAGCTTCAGCGTCGAGCAGGCCGGTCTGATCCGGGCGCCGCTCGAAAGAGGTAAGGTAGTATCGGAGACGAACCGGGCGATGATCGAGGCCCGCAGCGGGCCGCTCTATGAAACCATTCTCACTAAAGCCTTAAATGTATAAGATGGCCAAACAAGCAGGTATCCGAATATCGGCGTCAACGTTATCGGAGCACTGAGGATCAGCCGTCATGGAAATGAGAATAGAGAGCAGGCTCTATCATTACGGTCTCGGACTCGGAGTTCCCTTCCGGGCCCTGAATTCGGTGGCCAATGCCTTCGACGTGGCGCGTCATGCCAGTGAGAACAACGCGCGCCGGCGGGTAGCCCGCCAAGTGCTGGCAGGATCGCCCTGGGTTGGGTTCATTCCGAAGGATCGCGGATTTGCTCTGACCGATCCGAGCATGCTTCCGGGCGCGCAAGAAGCGCTGGACGCGGCGCGAACGATCATCGAGACCGCGCCCAAGGAAGGCTACAAGGCCAGAAAGAGCAACCCGTTCTTCGAGCTCGAAACGCCGCAATTCCTGCGCGACTATCCGGCGCTGATGAACTTCGCGCTGAGCGACGCGGTGCTGCAGATCGTGACCGATTATTTCGGGCTGGTGCCGCAGATGAAGGAACTGGGAATCTGGGTGACGCCGCCGCAGGATCATCAGTTCAGCAGTCAGCTCTATCACCTGGACAAGCCGGAAGGCCGGCTGCTCAAGCTTTTCATGAATATCAGCCGCACCGACGAAGATGCGGGGGCGCTGACATTCCTGCCCGCCGACATATCGGACAAGGTGAGGCGCAAGACGAATTATGAGTCCGTCTATTACCGCGGCGACGGCCGTCTCGACGACAAGGCAGTCTTCCTGCATTGCTCGCGCGACGATCAAAAAGTGCTGACCGGCGACGTCGGAAAAGGCGGCTTTGTCGACACCTCGAACTGCTTCCATTTCGGCAGCCGTTGCAAGGCCGGTGAGCGTCGGGTGCTGACCCTCAGCTACATGCTGCCCCACAAGGCGCGCAAGCGCCGGACCCCGTTGTTCGACCTCGTGCCAAGGCCTAAGGACGAACTTCGTCAGCTCGTGCTGTCGGGCGCGGACTTCCGCTGAGGTGCCGGATCTTCGCGCGGCGCGGACCCCGGATCATGTGATGTCGTCGAGGCGGCCGGTCTTTCATATCGGTGCGAACAAGGCCGGTTCGACGACGTTG
>CAWDOW010000024.1:0-84754 GCA_963804015.1 uncultured Pseudomonadota bacterium | reverse complement strand
ATCCTCTCTGTGTATACCTGGCAGCAGCAGCCGGCGGCGATTGTTGCTCTGGTTCTTATCGCCGCCGTATCCTTCGTTGCGGAATGGCTCTATCGCCGCTGGACTGGCCGGACGCTCAGGACGCAAACGCTGGCGGGCCGTTGACTTTGCCCGCAAGCAGGAAGTGGCGATGGAGCAGGGCTCGCGCGTTACAGTGTGGCGCCTATGTGGCGGCGCCATGCTGGAACGGCTCCAGCTTCGAGCGTGCAATGTAAAGTTGCCGCTTCGACGCTTGTGTTCGCCCACCCTTACGGCTAGCAGTCTGTCTTCCCCTCAAGGACGAAGTATGCAGCCGGCATCTACAGGTAATAATCGCTTTTTTCAGCGAAGCGGCCCCTACCACCTCGCAGCAATAGCGGATGCCGCCGGCGGGTCTGTGTCTTCCGACCACGATCGCGTATTCGACGGGGTCGCTCCGGTGCAGCCCGCGGGTCCCGGCCAGATCAGCTTTCTGGACAACAGGCGCTATGCGCCGCTGCTCGACCTGACACAGGCCGGCGCAGTGATCGTGCATCCGGACATGCAATCGCGCGTTCCGGACAGTGCGATCGCGATCGTGACGAACGAGCCTTATACCGGCTGGGCACGCGTGGCGGCGCTGTTTCATCCCGCGCCTTGCGCTTCGCCCGGTATCCACCCTTCGGCGGTGGTCGACGACACGGCCATGATCGATCCATCGGCCGAGATCGGTCCGCTTTGTGTGATCGAAGCCGGCGCCGAGATCGGTCCCGGCTGCCGCATCGGCCCGGCGGCGGTGATCGGCTGCGGCGTCGTGCTGGGCCGCGATTGCCGGATCGGCGCGCATGCCAGTATCAGTCACGCCATTCTCGGCGACCGGGTCTATGTCTATCCGGGCGCCAGAGTTGGACAGGAGGGCTTCGGCTTTGCGGTCACCGGTAGCGGATTTCTGACCGTGCCGCAGCTTGGACGCGTGCTGCTGCATGACGATGTCGAGATCGGCGCCAACAGCACCGTCGATCGCGGCTCTGCAGGCGATACCGTGATCGGTGCAGGCTCCAGGCTCGATAATCTCGTTCAGATCGGGCACAATGTCGTGCTCGGGCGCTGCTGTATTATTGTTGCGCAGGTCGGAATTTCGGGTTCGACCATTCTCGGCGATTTCATGCAGGTGGGCGGTCAGGCGGCGATGGCCGGACATCTGCGGATCGGCGACGGCGCGCAGATCGGTGCCCAGTCCGGCGTGATCTCCGATGTCGAGCCCAAGGCCCGGTTGCTCGGTAGTCCGGCCCAGCCGGTACGCGAGTTTTTCCGGCAGATCGCCCTGCTCAAGAAAATGTCCGCAAAGCGCGACGGCAATTGAGCTGGCGGAACCGCGCGCAACTTCCTCCCCGGCCGGGAAACTGGATAAGATCGGACGCGTTGGTTTCATCCGGCGGAGGAAACGGGTTTTCGGCCCGGGCACGCCGGTCTCGGTGCATCCGGTGATCATCCGCCATCCCGAGAGCGGCAAGAAATCGATCTTCGTTAACACCGACTTCACGGCGAAGATTAACGAATTGCCGAAGGTCGAAGGCGAGCGCGTGCTGGAATTCCTGATCGATCATTGCAACAAGCCGGAATGGACCTGCCGCTTTCGCTGGCGCGCGCATTCTATCGCGTTCTGGGACAATCGCTGTACCCATCACAAGGCGATCTGGAATTATTGGCCGAATGTGCGGTCCGGCCTCCGCATCCAGGTGGAAGGCACTGCGCGGCCGATCGCCGGGTAAGCGACGCAACGGCCTTGACGGAGGTCAAGGTCGACTTCCGGTAGTCGTGCCATCTGTTCTCAACCGGGAGCGCAGAGTGGTGGAGTGCGACGAGAATTTTGAGAAGGCACGGGGCGCATTCCGAATGGCCGCCGATGCGACGTGTATTGTGGCGATGCGGGATTTTGCCACTGCCGGCCTCCGCTTTCTGAAACGCGCCGATGCGCTCTCAGCCATCGTCGAAACGGCGCCGGGACAGAAGCACATTCCTTCCTTGTTTGAAGACTGATCGGGCCATGCGGGAAAGCGAGCGCTTGCTCGAATTCGCGCGCAAGGCATTCGAAGATGCGGCGGATTTCAAAGATCCCGCGCAGATGAGAACCCATGCCGCGATGGCACATTATTATCTGGTGCAGGCGGAGGCCGCCGTATCGCTGGAAAAGAAATCGGAAAACGGACCGCATAACGGTTTGTGAGGTCGATTTCGGCCGCCGGCGAAAGTGAGTCCGCGTGGCCGTCCCGCGATTCAGGTCTTCTGTGCGTTGCGGATATAGGGCTCGACCTTGCCCTTCAGCTTGATGGTGAGCGGCTTGCCGAAACGGTCCTTGGCATCGCCGGCGCTGACCCGGATCCAGCCCTCGCTCACGCAATATTCCTCAACATTGGTCTTTTCCTTGCCGTCGAAACGGATGCCGACATCGCGCGACAGCAATTCCTCGTTGTAATAGGGGCTGTCGGGGTCGGCGGAAAGTCGGTCCGGAAAGGTCGGGTCCAATGTCGCGTCCAATGCTTCAGTTATGGCGGCTCTCCTAGCAACCCAATTCGGCGCCGGCAAATGCGGCCGCCGGGTTCCGGAAGGGTGTACTACTGTCTCAACGGCGGTCCGGCCGCCAACCGGCTGGACCCGTTGGCGAAAGCTGGAATATTTGCCAGAACAGGCCGACGATGCAGGAGTTTTGAATGTCCGTTTCCGCCTTCGAGACCGCCCCCCGATTTGCCGGCCCTGACGGCGACCTGCGCCACGACTGGACGCGCGCGGAAGTGCGCGAGCTGTTCGCGCTGCCGTTCACCGATCTGATCTTTCAGGCGCAGACGTGCATCGGCAGCATTTCGATCCCAACGAGGTGCAGGTCTCGACGCTGCTGTCGATCAAGACCGGCGCCTGCCCGGAGGATTGCGCCTATTGCCCGCAAAGCGCCCATTACGACACCGGTGGTCAACGGCCGAGAAGCTGATGGAGGTCGACGAGGTGATGGCGGCAGCGCGCGAGGCGCGCAAGGACGCGGGCGCCACCCGCTTCTGCATGGGCGCGGCATGGCGCGAGCCGAAGGACAGCGACCTGAGCAGGGTGCTGCGCCATGGTCGAGCGGCGTGCGCGGACCTCGGGCTGGAAACCTGCGTGACGCTGGGCATGCTGAACGCCGACGCAGGCCAAACGGCTGAAGGATGCCGGGCTCGATTACTACAACCACAACCTCGACACGTCGCCGGAATTCTACGGCGAGATCATCACCACCCGCACCTATCAGGACCGGCTGGACACGCTCGATCATGTGCGCGACGCCGGCATCAATGTGTGCTGCGGCGGCATCGTCGGCATGGGCGAGAGCCGCGCACGACCGCGCCGGCATGCTGCATGCAGCTGGCGAACCTGCCGCGCATCCGGAGAGCGTGCCGATCAATATGCTGGTGCAGGTCGAGGGCACGCCGCTTGCCAACCGCGCAGCAATGAAAGCGGCGCTCGATCCGATCGACTTCGTGCGCACCATTGCGGTGGCGCGCATCCTGATGCCGCGCTCGCTGGTGCGCCTGTCGGCGGGCCGCGAGGACATGACCGACGAAATGCAGGCGCTGTGTTTCCTCGCCGGCGCCAATTCGATCTTCTATGGCGCCAAGCTGCTCACCACCCCCAATCCCGCCGCCGACCGAGACCGGCAATTGATGGACCGGCTCGGCCTGCGCGTGATGCAGGTGTAAGGCGCATGCTCGAGCAGCGCGACTGGTACGCGGCAGGTCTCGAGCATATCTGGCTGCCCTATGCGCAGATGAAGACCGCGCCCGCGCCGCTTCCGGTGGTGCGCACGCAGGGCACGCGCATTCATCTCGCCGACGGCCGCGAACTGGTCGACGGCATCGCGTCGTGGTGGACCGCCTGCCACGGCTATAACCATCCGCAGATCCGCGACGCCGTGCAGCGGCAGCTCGAGATCATGCCGCATGTGATGTTCGGCGGCCTGGTGCACGAGCAGCCGCTGACGCTCGCGCGCAGGCTCAGCGAAATACTTCCGGGCGATGTCAACCGCGTGTTCTTCACCGATTCCGGATCGGTCTCGGTCGAGGTCGCCATGAAGATGGCGATCCAGTATTGGCTGAATGCCGGACAGAGCCGGCGTCACCGAAATTCGTGTGTTTCCGTGGCGGCTATCATGGCGACACGCTGGCGACGATGGCGATCTCGGATTTCGAGACCGGCATTCATCAGAAATTTTCCGGGCTTCTTCAGCAGCATTTGACGGCGGCGCTGCCGGAAGACGAGGCCTCCGAAGCCGAGCTTGCGACTTTGCTGGAGCGAAATGCCGACATGATCGCCGGCATCGTCGTAGAGCCTTTAGTGCAGGGCGCGGGCGGCATGCGCTTCCACGATCCGGTGGTGTTGCGGCGGCTGCGCGCGCTCGCCGACCGGTTCGGCCTGCTGCTGATCTTCGACGAAATCTTCACCGGCTTCGGCCGCACCGGCGCGATGTTCGCCTGCGATGCTGCCGGCGTCACGCCGGATATCGTCACGCTGTCGAAGGCCTTGACCGGCGGCACGCTGCCCTTGGCCGCGACTGTTGCGACGTCCAGAATTTTCGACGCCTTCTGGTCGGACGATCCGATGCAGGCCTTGATGCATGGCCCGACCTATATGGCCAATGCACTCGCCTGCGCCGCCGCCAATGCCTCGCTCGATCTGTTCGCCGATGGCGAGCGGCTCTCCCATGTCCGCTCGATTGAGACATGGCTGGCCGCCGGCCTGTCGCGCTGCCGCGATCTGCCGGGCGTGACGGATGTGCGGGTGCGCGGCGCCATCGGCGTGGTGGAACTGGAACGCATCGACGATCTGAATGCGCTGCGCCGCGCCTTCGTCGAGAAAGGTACTTTCATCCGCCCGATCGGCAATGTGATCTATCTGGCGCCCGCGCTGACCATCGGCGAGGAGGATGTGGCGTTTCTGACGCGGGTGATCGGGGACGTCTTGAGAGAGAAACGTTAAATTCGTAGTCGTCCCCGCGAAAGCGGGGACCCATGACCTCTGCTCTGGAATATGGACCGCGGCTTTCGCAGGGTGACGGCTTCACAACAGCCCGCAGCTTTTCGCGATCTGCTCGAAGGCCGGGTGCTCTTCGCCCACGGCGAGCCGCGGCAGCGCGATCACGTCGACTGCCGGCAGGAAGCGCTGGATCGTCGCCACGGTCTCGAATAGCGGGACATGGCTGCCGGCGCTTTCCGACACCACGATGGTCGGGACGTCGCATTCCTCGGCGTCCAGCACTTCATAGGCGGTCAGCGTGTGGCTGATGCTGCCGAGATAGGTCCCGGTGACCAGCAGCGTCGGCAATCCGAGCGTCGCGATCCAGTCGAGCACCGTGTTCTTCTGATCGAGCGGCACCATGACGCCGCCAACCCCCTCGACCAGCATGTCGCCTTCGGCCTCGTCGATGGCGGTCTCGCAAAACGACACGAGTTGCTCGACATCGATCTCCTTGCCCTCGTGACGCGCGGCCATGTCGGGGGAGAGCGCCGCGGCAAAACGCCAGGGCGAAATATCCTCGATCTCCTCCTCGCTCAGCGGCAATCCGAGAGCGCGAAGCAGCACGCCGCAATCGCTGTCGCCGGCGCGTGCCGGATCGAAGCCGCTAATCACCGGCTTGATCGCATCGACCGCGCTGTCTTTCGAGCGAAGGAGCCGGATCAGCCCGGCTGCCACGAAGGTCTTGCCGACATCGGTGCCCGCCGCGGTAATGAAGATCGCTGTCATGATCTAGTGTCCCGATGCCGACGTCTGAATGCGTGTGCGAACGATATGCGCCAGCCGTGCGATCTCGTCGTCGGGCTGTGCGGCATTGAACGTGATTCGAAGGCGCGCGGTTCCGTCCGGCACGGTCGGCGGACGGATGGCAACCACCAGAAAGCCCTCGTCTTCCAGAATTTTCGACGCCTGGATCGCGGCTCCGGCCTCGCCGATCGTGACCGGCACCACCGGGCTCTCGGCGAGCGGCAGATTGACCGCGCGGGTGAAGGCGCGCGCCTTCTCTAGAGGGAGCGCGGCGTAATCCGGCTCGCTCTCGATGATGTCGAGAGCTGCGATGGCAGCTGCGACCGCGGCCGGCGGCAGGCCGGTGGAATAGATCAGCGTGCGGGCGCGGTTCTGCATCAGCTCGATAACCTCGCGCGACGCGCAGAGATAGCCGCCATAGCTGCCGATCGCCTTCGACAGCGTGCCCATCTGCAACGGGATTTCGGCCGGTGGGTCGCCCACATAAGCCGATCCGCGGCCGCCGCCGACCACGCCGATGCCATGCGCATCGTCAGTCATCAGCCAGGCGTCGTGCCGGCTTGCCAGCGTCGACATCTCGGACAAGGGCGCGAGATCGCCGTCCATCGAGAACACGCCTTCGGTGACAATGAGCGCGTGCCGGAATTGCTTGCGCTCATGTTCGAGCAGCGATTGCAGATGATCGGTGTCGTTGTGGCGGAATAGCCGAACCTCGCCTTCGCTCAATTGCGCGCCGGCATGGATGCAGGCATGCGACAATTCATCGAGCAGGATCAGATCGCCCGGCCCGGTCAGCGCCGGGATGATTCCGGTATTGGCGAGATAGCCGGAGCCGAACACGCAGGCCGCCTCGCTGCCTTTCAGACGCGCGAGCTTTTCCTCGAGCTGGGCGTAGAGTGGATGGCTGCCGGTGACGAGGCGCGAGGCGCCGGCGCCGGCGCCAAATTGCCCGGCCGCCTTCGCCGCCGCCTGTTTCACCGCCGGATGCTGGCTGAGGTTGAGATAATCGTTGCTGCAGAACGACAGCAATGTGCGTCCGTTGCGGATCACGCGCACGCCGTCGCCGGCATCGGTCTCGACGATGGAGCGGCGCAGCTTCAGCGCATCGCGTTCCTTCAGCTTGCCGCGCGCGAATTGATCGAGAGATTGCATGATGGGCGGGACCATGACGGGGCCGCCTGTTGGACGCAACCGCAAAGTCAGCGATAAAGGTGCCGGCGGGGCCGCCGGAAGGCCCGGCATCGGCGTCGAAAACAGCGGTAGAACAATGGGATATGTGCTGGTCTTCCTGGGGGGTGGGTTGGGCGCGATGCTTCGCCATGGGGTTAATCTCGCGACCGCGCGCCTCATCGGCACCGCCTTTCCCTGGAGCACCTTCTTCATCAACGTGACCGGTTCGCTGGCGATGGGGCTGATCGCAGGCTGGTTCGCGCTGAAGGCCGATGCCTCCCAGGGGGTCCGGCTGTTCCTCACCACCGGCATTCTCGGCGGCTACACCACATTTTCCGCCTTTTCGCTGGATGCGGCCCTGCTTTACGAGCGCGGACAGCTTGGGGCGGCGGCTTTCTATGTGATCGGATCGGTGGTGCTTTCGATCGGCGGGCTGTTTGCCGGCCTTTGGCTGGTTCGGCATTTTTCCTGAGGTGCGCTGACCAAAGCCGCGCCAGAAATCGCCTGTGTTTGCGGCAGCGGACCAGCATGGCATCTGCAAGCGCGCTTGAGCGATTGCGGCTTTGTCGTTCCAATTCAACGCGCTAGCCGAAATTAAAGGTCGTCTCGCGCACTGTATACAATAGCGCGGACTTGGCCCCGAACTTGCGTAGCTCTCCCTGCCGGGATCGGGGGATGCTGTGCCAGTCAGGATCGAAGCCGAGCCATATCCCATCCAGATCGACGTGGCGCGAACCGCGCTCGTCATCATCGACATGCAGCGCGACTTCCTCGAGCCGGGCGGCTTCGGCGAGACGCTCGGCAACGACGTCTCGCTGCTCGCACGCCGCGGTCGGCGCCGTGCCGGGCGCTGCTCGACGCCGCGCGCGCCGCCGGGATGCTGGTGATCCACACCCGCGAGGGCCACCGGCCCGACCTGTCCGACGCGCCGCCGGCCAAGGTCGCGCGCGGCGCGCCGTCGAAGCGCATCGGCGATCCCGGGCCGATGGGCCGCATCCTGATCCGCGGCGAGCCCGGCCACGACATCGTCGCCGCAGCTCTACCCGGTCGCCGGCGAGCCGGTGATCGACAAGCCCGGCAAGGGCGCCTTCTACGCCGACCGACCTCGAACCGATCCTGCAGCAACCGCGGCATCGACACGCTGATGGTCTGCGGCGTCACCACCGAGGTCTGCGTCCACACCACGGTCCGCGAGGCCAACGACCGCGGCTACCGCTGCGTCGTGCTGGGCGATGCCTGCGCGCTCCTACTTCCCCGAGTTCCACGAGGCCGGCCTCGAGATGATCAAGGCCCAGGGCGGCATCTTCGGCTGGGTCACCGACTGCGCCGCACGCCGTCGCGCGCTCGACGCGGCGCCGTGCGCCGGCATCGCACGGAACACGACGAGGGCATGCGACGACGACGACCGCGCAAGCCAGGCCCGCGCTCTGGACGCCGGGCGACTGGAACGCCTTCTTCGGCTTCGGCACCAACATCCTGGTCAACCTGCTGGTGCTGACCGGGCTGCTGCGCTTCGTGCTGAAGATGCCGCACGACATCGTCTTCGGCCGCATCCTGCCCGGCGCCGGCCTGATGATGTGCCTGTCCACGCTGTACTACGCCTGGCTCGCCTACCGGCTCGCGAAGAAGACCGGGCGCGACGACGTCTGCGCGCTGCCGTCGGGCATCAGCGTGCCGCACATGTTCGTCGTCATCTTCGTGATCATGCTGCCGATCGCGCTGCGCGACCGGCGATCCGATCAAGGGCTGGGAAGCCGGCCTGGTCTGGGTGTTCATCCAGAGCTTCATCCTGATGATCGGCGGCTTCGTCGCGCCGTATCATCCGCCAGATCACGCCGCGCGCCGCGCTGCTCGGCACGCTGGCCGGCGTGTCGATCGCCTTCATCTCGATGCGGCCGGCGCTGGAGATGTTCATGACGCCGGTGATCGGCATGGTCTGCTTCGCGCATCATCCTCGTCGAGCTGGTTCGGCGGCGTGCGCTATCCGCGCGGCATTCCGGCCGGGCCTCGTCGCGATCGCCGTCGGCATGGTGATCGCCTGGGGCTCGCCGCGCTGTTCGGGCTGCGAGATCGGCGGCATGAGCCTCGGCGAGCTGTCGACGGCGCTTCGTCGAACTTCGGCTTCTCGGTGCCGCTGCCGGCGATCGACCACGTGTTCGCGCGGCTTCGAGTTCCTCGGCATCATCCTCGTCACCGCGATCCCCTTCGGCATCTACGATCTCGTCGAGGCGATGGACAACGTCGAGAGCGCCGAGGCGGCGGGCGACCACTATCCCGACCACCCGCGTGCTCACCGCCGACGGCGTGGTCAGCCTGATCGGCTGCCTGATGGGCAACCCCTTCATCAACGCCGTCTACATCGGCCATCCCGGCTGGAAGGCGATGGGCGGGCGGATCGGCTATTCGGCGGCCACCGGCGTCATGGTGATCGTGCTCTGCTGGTTCGGCATCATCTCGCTGATGCTGGCGCTGATCCCGGTGGTCGCGATCTCGCCGATCCTGCTCTACATCGGCATGCTGATCGGCGCGCAGGCCTTCCAGACCACGCCGACAGCGCATGCGCCGGCGATCGTGCTCGGCGCTGACGCCGCATCTGGCGGCCTGGGCCAAGACGCTGATCGACGGCGCGCTCGGCGCGGCCGGCACCACTGCGGCGGCCGATCGGCATCGACAAGCATGGCGCGGCACGGCGTGCTCTATCACGGGCTCGAGGTCATCGGCGGCGGCGCGATCCTGTCGGGCCTGGTGCTCGGCGCGATCGCGGTCTTCATCATCGAGCGCGAGTTCGCGCAAGGCCGCGGCCTTCGCGCTCGCCGGGCGCCGTGCTGACCTTCTTCGGCTTCATGCACGGCGAGGCGATCGGCATCGGCGGCGGCTTCGGGGTCACGCCTGGCGTTGCCGTCAGCTATCTGGTGGTCGCGGCCTTCCTGTTCGGGCTCAGCAAACAGCCGCTGATGTTCGAGAAGTCTGCGGCCGACGCGCCCAAGAGCGTCGGGATGGCGCCGGCCGAATAGCCGGCGCTCTTGTTTCGACGCGTTTTCTTCACGCGAACCGGTACCCACTTCGCTTGAAAACGCTATGAGGCACATCGGAGCCATGCGCGGCCAGACGATGACGGGCGCTTGAACCGCGCCCGCTTCGCAGGCAAGTGTGCCGGCCATGGCCGGTGACCTTTCCGCATGTCTCCGCGCACCCGCGCGGCTTCTGCGACGCTGATGCAGAAGGAGCCTCCGCATCACGTGCGCCCGAAGCGGCGCGCTCTCGACTGGCCGACCGCGATGCTGATCGCGATCGTGGTCGGGGCCGCGGGCTATGTGTTCTGGCGCGACGGCCTGGATCATTTCCTCGAAGTTGTCTGGTCCGATGCCGGACTGTTCGCGCGGATGCTGCCGAATGTGCTGGCTGGCTGTCTGATCGCGGCGCTGGTGACGGTGCTGCTGCCGCGCGACACGATCAGCCGATGGGTCGGCAAGGATTCCGGCATAAAAGGCATCCTGATTTCGGCCGGTGTCGGCATCATCGTGCCGGGCGGCCCCTTCACGATCTATCCGATCGCCGCGGCCTTTCTCGGCATCGGCGCGGATGCAGCGGCCGTCGTGACGCTCATCACAAGCTGGACCACCATCGGCCTGAGTCGCGTACTGGTCTGGGAAATGCCGTTTCTCGGCTTTGATTTTGTGCTGTGGCGGTGGCTGGCCGCCTTGCCGCTCGCGATCCTTGCGGGCCTCGCGGTGCGAGTGATCGAGCGCCATTTGCGGACGAAGGCAAAATCGTGATCGATCTCGCCGTCATCATAGCGCTCTGGATCATGGTCGCAGCGCTCGCACTTGGCGTCGCCAATCGCAGCGCTCCGCTGTTGCGGGAAAGCTTGCGGGGCGGCGGCAGCGAATTTCTGCATCTCGTGCCCCGGATCGCGATCGGCGTGCTCGGTTCCGGATTCATCGCCGCCGCGCTGCCGCAAGACGTCGTCACCGATTGGCTTGGCTCGTCCTCGGGCGTGCTCGGGATTGGCATCGCGGCTTTGGCTGGCGCGATGACGCCGGGTGGCCCGGTGGTCGGCTTTGCCATTGCCGCCGCGGCGCTGAAGGGCGGGGCCGGCGCGCCGCAGGTGATCGCCTATTCCACCGCCTGGGCGCTTTATGCGTTCCCGCGGCTCCTTTCCTATGAATTGCCGATCATGCCGGCGCGCGTGGTGTGGCTGCGCGTGGTCGCGTCTTTGCCGCTGCCGTTCATCGCGGCGTGGCTGGCGATGCTGCTCGGGAGGCCGTGACGCTTTGTGATTGCCGGGCTCGACCCGGCAATCCATCAGCAAGAAAGTTCTTTTGGAAGATGGATGCGCGGGTCATCGGCGAGCGGAAGCGACGCCGTCCTTCGGACGGCTATGCCCGCGCATGACCAAGTCAGTGCGCGTGCGCCGTTCGCGGCAGGATCGCGCCGCTATGGCGGATCACTTCCGACGCCAGCCGGTGGCCCGCGATCACCGCATCGGCCGGATTTTCGTCGGCGAGCCGCGCCGCCATGTAGCCGGCATTGAAGCTGTCGCCCGCGGCGGTTTTATCGATCGGCACCACCACATCGGGAACCGGGATTGCTTCGCGATGGCCGCCGGCCGCGACCAGCGCAGAGTTGGAGCCGTTCTTGATCGCGATCTCGCCGATGCCGAAGGCCTGCAGCCGCTCGATGGTCGCATCCGGCGACGGATCGCCCCATAGCAAAGCCTCGTCGTCATAGGTGGGGAGTGCGATATCGACGCGCTTCAGCGTCTCCATGAACACCTTGCGGGTGCGCTGCACGTCGCCGTGCCAGGCGCCCGGACGATAATTGCCGTCGAACACCACCTTGGCGCCGGCTTCGCGCGCGGTTTCGAGCACCGCAAGGAAGCGGCCGAGCCCGGTATTGGAATAGATCGACAGTGTGATGCCGGAAAAATAGATGATACGCGCGCCGAGCATGACTCTCGGCGATGCGTCCCCAATTCGGCAATTCGAATAGCTGGCAGGCGGGCGAGCCGTCGCGCCAGTAATTTCGAATATGCTGGCCGGCCGGATCGGTCTCGACCAGGCAGAGACCGGGGAGGCGGCCCGGCACGCGTGCGACCAGCTCGGTCACGATGCCTTCGGCCGCCGCGAGGGCGAGGATCTGGTCGGAATAAGGATCATCGCCGAGCGCGCTGGCGAAGGCGACCGGCAGCCCGCGGCGCGCCAGATAGACTGCGGTATTGAAAGTGTCCCCGGCGCAGGTTTGCCGGAAGCGTCCGTCCGGTCCGCGCGTCATCTCGATCATGACTTCGCCGATGGAAACGATGAGGCTGCGCGGCTGGTTCATGGAACGGATCGCCGATGGGGGCTAATGGGGCGGAGGCGCACCATGACCCGGGTTGCGCCGGCTTGGCAACGAACCACAGGCGAATTCCTTAATTGGCGCCGATTTTTAAGAAGAATCAGGCAATTAGCGGACGCGGCGGGCATTTTTGATCGTTACAGGACTTGGCGTTCCGAAATGTTATACTATAACAAATATCCGATTTGAGGCCGCCGGACCGGCATTCATGAGCCACGACCATCATCATCACCACCCGCTGGGGCATGCGCATCCGCCGGCCGCGATCGCGCCGTCGATCCTGCGGCTGTCGGTGGTGGAGCGGCTCGGCATCGTGTCGGTCCTGATCGCTGCGATCTGGGCGGCCGTGTTCTGGGCGATGCATTGATGAGCGCGCAGCTGCAATTTCGCGATCTGACGCTCGGCTATGACCGTCACCCGGCGGTGCATCATCTGAGCGGCGAGGTGGCGCCGGGCGCGTTGTTGGCCGTTGTCGGTCCTAATGGCGCAGGCAAGTCGACCCTTTTTAAGGGCATTGTCGGTGCAATTCGGCCATTGTCTGGTCACGTCGATCTTTCCGGCCTGTCGGCGCGCGACATCGCCTATCTGCCGCAGGCGGCCGAGATCGACCGCAGCTTCCCGATCAACGTCTATGACCTGGTTGCGATGGGGCTGTGGCGCAAGACCGGTCTGTTCGGCGGCATCGGCAGGAAAGATCGGGAAAAGATCGAAGCCGCGATCGCCGCGGTCGGCCTTACCGGCTTCGAGCGGCGCGCCATCGGCACGCTGTCGGGCGGGCAGATGCAGCGCATGCTGTTCGCGCGTCTGCTGTTGCAGGATGCGAAGCTTGTGGTGCTGGACGAGCCGTTCAACGCCATCGATGCCAAGACCTCGGCCGACCTGATCGATCTGGTGCGGCGCTGGCACAAGGAAGGCCGCACCATACTCGCCGCTTTGCATGACATCGATCTGGTGCGCGCGAATTTCCCGCAGACGCTTTTGCTCGCGCGCGAGCAGGTGGCCTGGGGCGATACCGCGAATGTGCTGACGCCTGACAACATGCTGAAGGCGCGCCGCATGTGCGAGGCCTTCGATGACGAGGCCCATGCATGCGCGGCATGAATCCATCAACCGTCGTCCCCGCGAAAGCGGGGACCCATAACCACCGCTCTGGAATATGGGCGCCCGCCTTCGCGGGGGCGACCGGAGACTAAATGCTCTACGACACCCTCATCGCGCCATTCGCCGAATTCGAATTCATGCGCCGCGCGCTGGTCGGCGTTTTCGCGCTCGCGCTCGGCGCCGGTCCGATCGGCGTCTTCCTGATGCTGCGGCGCATGTCGCTTGTCGGCGACGCGATGGCGCATGCGGTGCTGCCGGGCGCGGCGGTGGGCTTTCTGATCTCGGGCCTGAATATCTACGCCATGACCCTGGGCGGTCTGGTCGCGGGCTTTGTCGTAGCCTTGCTGGCGGGTCTGGTTTCACGCGCCACCGAACTGAAGGAGGATGCCTCGCTGGCAGTGTTCTTCCTGATTTCGCTTGCGGTCGGCGTCACCATCATTTCGGTGCGCGGCACCAATATCGACCTGTTGCATTTCCTGTTCGGCTCGGTGCTGGCGCTCGATAACCAGACCTTGATCCTGATCGCGGTCAACGCCACCGTGACTCTGATCGGGCTTGCCTTCATCTATCGGCCGCTGGTTCTGGAATGCGTCGATCCGCTTTTTCTGCGCTCGGTCTCGGGCGCGGGCGGGCCGGCGCATCTGATCTTCCTGGCGCTGCTGGTGGTCAATCTGGTTTCCGGCTTCCACGCGCTGGGCACGCTGCTCGCCGTCGGCATCATGATGGTGCCCGCCGCCATCGGCCGCTTCTGGGCGCGCGACGTGACGTCGATGATCCTGATTGCCGCGGCCGCCGGCACCTTGTCGGGCTATTTGGGGCTGCTGCTGTCGTTCCATACCGCGGCGCCGGCGGGGCCGGCAGTCATTCTCGTTGCCGGCATCCTCTACGCGCTGTCGGTCCTGTTCGGCAGCGTCGGCGGAGTTGTGCGGCAGCTCTTTCCGGGGCGGCATCTGGAGGCATGATCATGAAAAAACTTCTGTTAGCATTAGCGCTGTTCGCGGCGACGTCGCCCGCCACCGCGCAGGACAGGATGCCGGTGGTCGCGACCTTCTCGATTCTGGCCGACGTCGTAAAGAATGTCGGGGGCGATCGCGTTTCGGTATCCAGTATTGTGGGGCCGAACGGAGACGCGCATGTCTATTCGCCATCGCCTGCCGATGTGAAAACCGTCGCCGCTGCAAAGGTCGTCTTCACGAATGGCTTCGGATTTGAGGGCTGGCTCAACCGTCTGATCAAATCCTCGAATTCGAAGGCTCCAAATGTCGTCGCAACCAAGGGTGTGAAGCCACTCACCAAACAGGCGAAGAAGCAAGACCACGGTCATGACCATGGGCTGACCACCGGGCAGCGACCCGCATGCCTGGCAATCCGTGGGCAATGTGAAAATCTATGTCGCCAATGTGCGGCGACGGGTTGATCGCCGCCGACCCCGCCGGCAAGGCCGCCTATGAGGCCAACGCGGCGGCCTACCTCGCCAAGCTTGACGCCCTGGATCGCGAAGTGAGGGAGACGATTGCGCGAATTCCGGCCGACCAGCGCCGTATCATAACTACCCACAACGCCTTCAGGTATTTCAAGGACGCCTATGGGGTCGAGTTCATCGCGCCACAGGGAGTTTCGACGGAGTCGGAACCCTCCGCCCGCGACGTTGCGCGTCTGATCCAGCAGATCAAGAAGGACAGGATTCGAGCGGTCCTGCTCGAAAATATCAGCGATCCCCGCCTCCTGAAGCAGATCGCCGACGAGACCGGGGCCAAGGTGGGCGGCACGCTCTATTCCGATGCCCTGACGGACGAAAAAGGCCCGGCCCCCACTTACATCGACCTCATCCGGCACAATATAAGGACGCTCAGCGCGGCGCTTCAGTCCTAGCCGCCGCGCTCCGTCCGAACCGGAGGCCGCTCCGAGGGCGGCCCGGAAATCGGCTGGAGCGTTCATGTCCGACAAGACCCCCGTCACGGTGCTGACCGGCTATCTCGGCGCCGGCAAGACCACCTTGCTCAACCGCATCCTGTCGGAGCCGCACGGCAAGAAATACGCCGTGATCGTCAACGAATTCGGCGAGATCGGCATCGACAACGACCTGATCGTCAATGCCGACGAGGAAGTGTTCGAGATGAATAACGGCTGCGTCTGCTGCACGGTGCGCGGCGACCTGATCCGGATCATTGAGGGCCTGATGCGAAGGAAGGGCAAGTTCGACGCCATCATCGTCGAGACCACCGGGCTCGCCGATCCGGCGCCGGTGGCGCAGACCTTCTTCGTCGACGAGGAAGTGGGCAAGAAGACGCGGCTCGATGCGGTGGTGACGGTGGCCGATGCCCTATGGCTCAAGGACCGGCTGAAGGACGCGCCCGAAGCCAAGAACCAGATCGCCTTTGCCGATGTGATCCTGCTGAACAAGACCGATCTCGTGGACGAGGCCGGCTTGCAGGAAGTCGAGGCCCGCATCCGCGGCATCAATCCTTACGCCAGGCTGCATCGTACAACGCGCTCCAATATCGCGATCGGCGAGGTGCTGGACCGCAAGGCGTTCGATCTCGACCGCATCCTCGATCTCGAGCCGGATTTCCTGCACGGCGACGATCATGGACACGATCATGGACACGATCATGCGCACGATCACGATCATCATCATGGTCACGAGCATCATCATCACGGCGCGAAGCATTATCACGACGAGGAAATGCAATCCTTGTCGCTGAAGACCGACAAGCCGCTCAATCCCGACAAGTTCTTTCCCTGGATTCAGGAACTGGTGGCGACCGACGGGCCCGCCATCCTGCGCTCCAAGGGCATTCTTGCCTTCAAGGACGATCCCGAGCGCTTCGTGTTCCAGGGCGTGCACATGATCCTGGACGGCGATCATCAGCGGCCGTGGAAGGACGACGAGAAGCGCGAGAGCCGGCTGGTCTTCATCGGCCGGCATCTGCCGGAAGAGAAGATCCGCACCGGCTTCGAAGCCTGCATCGCTTAGCCGTCGTCCCGGCCGAGCGTCAGCGAGAGCCGGGACCCGTAGCCTCGAATTGTGGCGAGGCCATTCCTCATCGAGAGTTTAGTGGTTATGGGTCCTTTACAGCCCTCGCTTCGCTCAGGCTTCCGGGACGACTGGGATCTGTGATGACCGACACCCGCCCCAACACGACTTCGATTACCGAACGGGTGCGCCCGGTCGCTACCGGCGGTCCGGTGATCGCTACTTATTTCATCGGCAGCCGCGCGGCGTTTGTCATTGCCGAGGAAGCAGTCATGCTGGCCGGGCCGGACGGGGGCGTTCCGCAGCGTCTGGCCTTGCATGACGGCGGCATCCTGGCGTCGGCGGGAAACGGCTCGCGTATCGTCACCGGCGGCGACGACGGCAAGGTGGTGGAGATCAATTCCTCCTTTGCGACCCGCACGGTCTTCGCCGATCCGAAGAAGAAATGGATCGATCATGTCGCGCTCGGGCCGGACGGCGCCGTTGCCTGGTCGTCCGGCAAGCTCGCGCAGGTCGTCAATCGCAAGGGCGAGATCAGATCGCTCGAATTGCCGTCGAGCGCCGGCGGGCTTGCCTTCGCGCCGAAAGGCTTTCGGCTGGCGATCGCGCATTACAATGGCGCCTCGCTGTGGTTTCCCAATGCGCAGGCCAAGCCTGAAATGCTGGAATGGAAAGGTTCGCATCTCGGCGTGACGGTAAGCCCGGACGGACGTTTCCTCGTCACCACGATGCAGGAGCCGATGCTGCATGGCTGGCGGCTTGCCGACAGCAAGCATATGCGCATGTCGGGCTATTCCGCGCGCGTGCGCTCCTTCAACTGGACTTCGGACGGTGCGTTTCTCGCGACCAGCGGCTCCGACCAACTCATTCTCTGGCCGTTCTCCAGCAAGGACGGCCCGATGGGCAAGCAGCCGACGCTGCTTGCGCCGCATGGGCGCAAGCTCGATGTGGTCGCCTGCCATCCGAAACAGCCGGTGGTGGCCGCGGGCTATGCGGACGGTATGGTGCTGCTGGTGCGGCTCGACGGTGCCGAGGTGCTGGTGCATGCGCCCGAGCTCGACACGCCGGTCACCGCGCTGGCGTGGAGCCCTGACGGGTTGCAACTCGCCTTTGCCTGCGAGGACCGGATCGCGGGTGTGGTAGATTTGGCCTGACCATCCCTGAGTCGGGTCGGACCATGAACCGGATATTTCAAGTCTGTGCGCTGGTGTTTCTCGCGTGCGGCGTGAGCCTGCCGGCGCTCGCAAAGCCGAAGACCGTCATCATCCTGCGTCACGGCGAGAAGCTGAACGACTTTGCGCTGTGCCAGATCGGCGTCGACCGGTCGCTGGCGCTCGCCACCCAATATCTTGGCAACGGTGCCAAGCTGTCGCTGTTTCCGCCGGGCGAGAAGCCTGCGGCTTTCTTCGCGATCACGCTGCATACGCTCGAACTGGCCTCGCCCGCCGCCGCGACCTGGGAATTGCCGGTGGCGACGTTCTCGTCGGTGCCGCTTCCCGGCATCGATCTGACCCCGCAGTTCAATCTGCGCACGCAGCAGGCCTTCGGCGCGCTGATGAACGACCCGCGCTACGACGGCAAGACCGTCGTCATGGTCTGGGAGCATCATCACATCGCTGACAAGGCGCTGGAGCTGAAATTCCCCGACCAGAAGATCACGCTGCGGCAGCTTCTCAATCTCGACAAGCTGAAAGATGTGCCCGACACCTGGCCCGGCCAGAACTACGATTATTTCTGGATCGTGGAATTCGGCAATCCCGCGAGCGACGTGCCGACGAAATTCAATGCGGTCAAACAGACGTTTCAGGCGCCGTTCGACAAGGTGCCGGCGAACGATTGGGGCAAACGCGCGAAGATGCCGCTCGGGAACAAGTGCTTGCCGTAGCTGACCGTCGTCCCCGCGAAAGCGGGGACCATAACCACCGCTCTGGAATATGGGTCCCCGCTTTCGCGGGGACGACTGCAATGATCCCACTGCGCAAGAGGGAGCAAAACCTCACCGCACCAGCACGTTCCTGAATTGCCACGGATCGCGCTTGTCGATGTCCTCCGGAAACAAACCGGGGCGGCCATCGAGCGGCGTCCAGTCGGTATAGGTGCCGATCACCGGACCGAGATAGGGCATTTGCACTTCGAGGCAGCGGCGGAAATCCATCTCGTCGGCTTCCACGATGCCTTCGTTCGGGTGTTCCAGCGCCCAGACCATGCCGGCGAGCACCGCTGAGGTGACCTGCAGGCCGGTCGCGTTCTGATACGGCGCGATGTCCCGGGTTTCGTCGATCGAGAGCTGCGAGCCGTACCAATAGGCGTTCTTCTTGTGGCCGTAGAGCAGGACGCCGAGTTCGTCGATGCCGTCGGCGATCTCGTTCTCGTCCAGGATGTGGATCTTGTCCTGTTTCTTGCCGGAACGGCCGAACATCTCGTGCAGCGACAGCACCGCGTCGTTGCAGGGATGATAGGCGTAATGGCAGGTCGGCCGATAGGTCACGCGGCGGCCGTCGCGCACGGTCAGATAATCGGCGATCGAGATCAATTCGTTATGCGTGACCAGGAAGCCGTATTGGCCCTGCGCTGTCGGGGTCCAGGAGCGCACGCGCGTGTCGGCGCCCGGCTGCAGCAGATAAATCGCGGCCTGGCAGCCGGTCTTGTGCTTCTTGCCGTTCTTCGGCATCCACTTCTCGTGCGTGCCGAAGCCGAGCTCGGCCGGCTGCAAGCCTTCCGACACGAAGCCTTCTACCGACCAGGTATTGACGAAGGTCTCGATCGGCTTCGGATATTTCGCGCGCTGGGTGTCGCGTTCGGCGATATGGATGCCCTTGACGCCGAGCTTCTTGGCGAGCTTGCCCCAGTCCTCGCGCGTCTTCGGCTCCTTGATCTTGGTGTTCGTATCGGCCGCGATGTTGAGGAGCGCCTGCTTGACGAACCAGGACACCATGCCGGGATTGGCGCCGCAGCACGACACCGCCGTGGTCGAGCCGGCCGGGCGCTTGCGCTTGGCGGCGAGCGTCGCCTCGCGCAGCGCGTAATTGGAGCGCTGTTCGGGCCCCTTCTTCTTGTCGAAATAGAAGCCCGCCCAGGGCTCGTTGACGGTGTCGATATAGAGCGCGCCGAGTTGCCGGCACAGCTCCATGATGTCGAGCGAGGAGGTGTCGACCGAAAGATTGACGCAGAAGCCCTGGCCGCCGCCTTTGGTCAGGAGCGGGGTCAGCAGCGCCTTGTAATTGTCCTTGGTCACCGCCTCATGGATGAAGCGGATGCCGCGATCGTCCAGAATCTTGCGGTCCTTGTCCTCCGGATCGATGACCACGAAGCGCTGCTTGTCGAAGCTGAAATGGCGCTCGATCAGCGGCAGGGCGCCTTTGCCGATCGAGCCGAAGCCGATCATGACAATGGGGCCGTCGATCTTCCCGTGAACGGGCCAGTCGGTCATCGCGTGTAACTCCAGTCAGTTGGCAAGTGGAAAAGGAAATGGGCGAGTCCGCTGGCCTCAGCGATACCCGCCCAAGCTTTCGCGCGCAAATTTAGGCTGCGCGCGGTGTCGGGCTTTTGACAGCCCTTTTGGAAGCCGCCGCAACCAGCGAAGCCAGGTCGGGCTTCGGTGCAAGGCGGCCGGTGGCGCCGATCATGCCGCGGACCCCATCGAGCGCGCGCGGAACCAGTTCGAGCGCGAGCAGGCGGCTCTGCTCGTAACGTCCGGGCATCGAAAGCGATCCGGTCTTTTCCGAGGAAAAGCCGAATCGCTCGTAATAGGCGGCGTCACCCACGAGCAGGATTGCGCCATGCCCGCGCATGCGCGCGACCGCGATCGCGTGTCGCATCAGCTTGCCGCCGATGTCCTGGCTCCGGTATTCCGGCGCGACCGCCAGCGGGCCGAGCAGTAGCGCGGGGCGCCCGGCGCCGGCGGACACGTTCCACAGGCGCACCGTTCCAACGATGCGGCCGCCTTCTGTTGCAACGAAGGACAGGCCCTGGGCCGGCAGCCGGTCTTCCCGCAGGCGCGCGGAGCATTTGGTGAAACGGGCCGGGCCGTAGGCGTGATCGAGCAAATGCTCGCGCGCCGCCGCATCGGTTTTCCGCTCCTGGCGAATCTGGATCATGGCATTCACCCTCGTGCCCCGGACGCGGCGCAGCGTGCAGCGATGCGCCGCAGAGCCGGGGCCCATTCTGATTGATGGGGAAGGATGGGTCCCGGATCAGCAGCGCAGCACAAGCGTGCCGCGCTGCGTCCGGGACACCGAGGTTGGTGTCAGATGTGGATCGTCTTCAGCGGCGGGAAGCCGTTGAAGGCCACCGAGGAATAGGTCGACGTATAAGCGCCCGTTCCCTCGATCAGCAGCTTGTCGCCGATCTCCAGCGAGACCGGCAGCAGGTAAGGCTGCTTCTCGTACAATACATCGGCCGAATCGCAGGTCGGACCTGCGAGGATGCAGGGCGCCATGTCGCTGCCGTCGCGCGGTGTGCGGATCGGATAGCGGATCGCCTCGTCCATGGTCTCGGCGAGGCCGCCGAACTTGCCGATGTCCAGATAGACCCAGCGCACGTCGTCCTCCTCGCTCTTCTTGGAGACAAGGACGACTTCGGTCTCGATCACGCCGGCATTGCCGACCATGCCGCGGCCCGGCTCGATGATGGTCTCCGGGATGCGGTTGCCGAAATGCTTGCGCAAGGCCCGGAAGATCGCCGAACCGTAGGTACGCACGGTCGGCACGTTCTTCAGGTACTTGGTCGGGAAGCCGCCGCCGAGATTGACCATCGACAGGTTGATCCCGCGCTCGCCGCATTCCTTGAACACGGCCGCCGCCTGCGCCAGCGCACGATCCCAGGCATGCTGGTTGCGCTGCTGCGAACCGACATGGAACGAGATGCCGTAGGCGGAGAGACCCAGCCGGTGGGCGTGCTCGATCACGTCCGCGGCCATCGAGGGCTCGCAGCCGAACTTGCGCGACAGCGGCCATTCGGCGCCGGCGCCGTCGCACAGGATGCGGCAGAACACCTTCGCCTCGGGCGCCGCGCGGGCGACCTTTTCGACCTCGGCCTTGCAGTCGACCGCGAACAGGCGAACGCCCAGCGCGAAGGCGCGCGCGATGTCGCGCTCCTTCTTGATGGTGTTGCCATAGGAAATGCGGTCCGCCGGCGCGCCGGCCGCAAGCACCATCTCGATCTCGGCGACCGAAGCGGTGTCGAAGCAGGAGCCCAGCGAGGCGAGCAGCGAAAGCACCTCCGGCGCCGGGTTCGCCTTGACGGCGTAGAACACGCGGCTATCCGGCAGCGCCTTGGCGAAGGCGGCATAATTGTCGCGCACGACCTCGAGATCGACCACTAGCACGGGTCCGTCGTCGGCACGGGTGCGCAGGAAATTGCGAATACGATCGGTCATCGTCTTCCCCAAACAGCCTTTAGGACGCGTGCGACCGCGTCCGGGTGAGTGCCTGGTGGTGAAGCCGCGTTATCGTGCGATGGAGGACACGACCAACGAGCGTTTCAACACCGGACAATGCTGCCGTGGATTGGTGGGGAGACCCCGCCGCACACCTGGCAATGAAGGACAAGCCTCTTCGGTAACCAGACCGGCTTTTGGACAGCCGGCGATAGCCAAAAAAGCCCGCTCCGTCGTTGCTTTAAGTCGCGTCCTCAGTGGAGAACTGAGTTCGCCGGTTTCGCCTCCGGCTGCCGGTCAGAGTTCTTGGAGAGACTCTCCTTCGAGAGCTTTGTCTCCCCAGGCGGCTGGCGGGCCTCTTGTCCCGCTACCTACCGACCGACACGCGACCACAGGCACGTGCGAAATTGGGCAAATGTCGAAATAATATATTCAGGCTGCGTGTCAAGCATTAAGCGCGCTGCCACGCCAAAAAACTTCAGACATTACAGCTTCGTTAACGTCGCGCGCTCGCGCGGAGCGGCGCGGAGTGTGTCGCGAGCACAAAGCGTGACGCTCGCGGGGCGCGGAGGCGGCGAAGTGCAGGCCGTCTGCGACGCGCGAAGCATCGACGCGCGCATACGGAGTCGGCTTTCATGACGGCGAAGAGCAAGGTCGCGGCATCGGGCCGCGCGTGATCGCCGTCTCGATCTTGAGGAGCGTGGGGAGCGCCGGTCCGCGGCGGCGCTTGCTGGTCGCTGGTCGGTTACCCGACGCCGGTCACTTGCTGAACGGCTCGACCTTCTTCGCGAACCGTACGAACTGGAACATGATCACGGCGCCGAAGGCCAGGAAGATGGCATCGAGGATGCGCGCGATCGTCGTGCCAAGGCCGAACAGGTTGGCGATGGCCCAGGAACCCGCAAAAGCGGCACCGAACACTTCCGCCCCGATCAAAATTGCCGCGCTCGCCACGGTCACGACGTTGATCCAGAGGATGCGGCGACTGGCTTGCGGGGCGGCGGAGGTATTCATGGCTTGGCTGATCCAATTTTGCGGCCGCAATGTCGTTCAAACATGGCCCCTAATCAAGGCTGGATTTGGGGCCGCCGAAACCCCATTTCCGGAGAGCCGCAGCCCTGTTTCCATCTCAAAAAGCAGCGACATTTCAGCACCATGACAGCGCACAACCCGATTCATTCCGGCAATATAGCCGCCAATCCCCTGCTCGCGCCCTGGCCGGGCGAGTTCGAAGTTCCGCCATTCGGCGAGATCGCGCCCGATCACTTCCTGCCGGCTTTCGAACAGGCGATGGTGGAGCACGATGCGGAGATCGCGGCGATCCTCGCCGATCCGGCCGAGCCTAGCTTCGACAACACCGTCGCCGCGCTCGAACGTTCCGGCAACGCGCTGTCGCGGGTCGCGGACGTATTCTTCGCGCTGTCGGGCGCCCACACCAACGATGCGATCCAGGCGATCGAGCGCGAAATCTCGCCGCGGCTCGCCGCCCATCACAACCGGATCTATCTTAACGGCGACCTGTTCCGGCGGATCGAGCAGGTGTTCCGTGGCGCCGGTGTGCTTGGGAAAGAGCAGGCGAGGGTGGCGGAGCGCTATCACACCATGTTCCGCCGCGCCGGCGCGCATCTGGAGCCGGCAGCCAAGGCGCGGCTTGCCGAGATCGGCCAGCGCCTGGCAACGCTCGGCACCTCGTTCGGCCAGAACCTGCTGGCCGACGAGCGCGACTACATGCTGGTGCTGGAGACCGAAGCCGATCTCGCGGGCCTGCCGGATTTCCTGCGCGCCGCCGCCGGCAAGGCCGCCGAGTCGCGCGGCCTGCCCGGCAAGCATGTGATCACGCTCGGCCGCTCCAGCGTCGAGCCCTTCCTGCAATATTCCAGCCGCCGCGACCTGCGCGAAAAGGCGTTCCGTGCCTGGATCGCCCGCGGCGACAATAACGGGCCGACCGACAACAAGGCGACCATCGCCGAGATGGTGGCGTTGCGAGCCGAGCGCGCCAGGCTCCTCGGCTATCGGAGCTATGCCGATTATCGCCTGGACGATCAGATGGCGAAGACACCCGGCGCGGTGCGCGACCTGCTGGGCGAAGTGTGGCCGCGGGCGCTGAAGCGCGCGCTGGCCGACCGCGACGCCCTGCAGGCGCTGGTGCAGGCGGAGGGCGGCAATTTCAAGATCGCGCCCTGGGACTGGCGCTATTACGCCGAGAAGCTGCGCAAGCGCCTGCACGATGTCGACGAGGCGGCGACCAAGCCCTATCTGCAACTCGACCGGATCATCGAGGCGGCCTTCGACACCGCGACGCGGCTGTTCGGGCTTCGATTCAAGGAACTGAAGGACGTCCCGGTCTGGCATCCCGATGTGCGGGTGTGGGACGTCACCGATGCGGCGGGGCGCCATGTGGCGCTGTTCTTCGGGGATTATTTCGCGCGTCCTTCCAAGCATAGCGGCGCCTGGATGACGTCGCTGCGCGAACAGGAAAGGTTGCGCGGCGATATCCGGCCGCTGATCGTCAATGTGATGAATTTCGCCAAGGGCGCCGACGGCGAGGCGGCGCTGTTGTCCTTCGACGACGCGCGCACGCTGTTTCACGAATTCGGCCACGGCCTGCACGGCATCCTGTCGGACGTGACCTATCCCTTGATCGCGGGAACGAGCGTCGATACCGATTTCGTCGAATTGCCGTCGCAACTCTACGAGCATTGGTTCGAGCAGCCCGACGTGCTTCGAAGATTCGCGCTGCATTACAGGACCGGCGAGCCTATGCCGGAAGAGATGCTGACGAAATTGCTGAAGGCGCGCACCTTCAATCAGGGTGCAGCGACGCTGGAATATGTGTCGTCCGCTCTGGTCGATCTCGAACTGCATTCGGCCGACGGCGCCGAGCGGCTCGACGTTGCGGCGTTCGAGCGCCAGACGCTCGACCGGCTCGGCATGCCGGAGGAAATCGTGATGCGTCACCGCACCCCGCATTTCCAGCACATCTTCGCCGGCAGCGGATATGCCTCGGCCTATTACAGCTATATGTGGTCGGAGGTGCTCGACTCGGACGCGTTCCGGGCCTTCGAGGAGAAGGGCGACATCTTCGATCCGCAGACTGCGGCGAGGCTGCGCGACAATATCTATGCGGCCGGCGGCCGCCGCTCCTCCGACGAGGCCTATATCGCCTTCCGCGGCAAGCTGCCGAGCGTGGATGCGTTGCTGGCGCGCCGCGGCCTCGTGGACCTGGTGCCGGCGGGAGAGGCGTAACTCGCGTCCGGGCCCGGTTTGTGGTAGACTTTAACAATGAACCGTAACGACGCACTTGAGGTTTTGCGGCATTCGCAGGCTGAACTGCGGGCGCGCGGTGTCCGTCGTGCGGCACTTTTCGGCTCGGTGGCGCGCGGCGAGAGCCGGCCGGACAGCGATATCGATGTCATGATCGAGATCGATCCGGATGCGCCGATCGGCGTTTATGAATATGTTGGCCTGAAGGATTATATCGCCGGCCTGTTTGATGCGCCTGTCGATGTTGTCAGCCGCGACAGCCTCAAGCCCTATATCCGCCCGGCCGCCACGGCCGACGCAGTCTATGCCTTCTAAGACCGCTGCAACAGCTCTTCGCGACATCCTGCATCATATCGATCTTGCGCAGCACTTCGTCGTCGGGCTCGATCGAGAAAGCTTCGTCGACGACACGACGCACGGTCTATGCGGTGACACGCTGCCTCGAAATCATTTCGGAAGCCTCGCGTCGTATTCCGGATGCCATGAAGTCGCGTCATCCGGAAATTCCATGGAAACAGATGGCGGCTGCGGGCAACGTCTATCGCCATGACTATGAGGATGTCGCAGCCCGCTACGTCTGGAACACCGCACAACGCGACCTGCCGCCCTTGCGGGCCGCCATTCAGCATGAGATTGACGCTTTGGATTGAAATGTCGCGCGGTCGGGACGGCGCGCCCTGGAAGAAAGTTCTATGAACCCCCACACCTCCGGCCATCGCCGCGGCGTCGTTGCGGCCCCGCATCACGCCGCCGCGGAAGCCGGGCGGCATGTGCTCGCCGACGGCGGCAATGCGCTGGAGGCGATGGTGGCGATGGCGGCCTCGATCGCCGCAGTCTATCCGCACATGAATCATGTCGGCGGCGACGGCTTCTGGGTTTTACGCGAGCCTTCGGGCCGGGTGCGCGCCCTGATGGCGCCGGGACCGGCGGGCGCAAAGGCGACGATCGGCTTCTATAAGGAGCGCGGCTACGACACGATCCCGTCGCGCGGGCCGCTCGCAGCGCTCACCGTGCCGGGCGCGATCGGCGGCTGGATGCTGGCGCTACAGGCGGCGAAATCGCTTGGCGGCAAGATGCCGCTCGATGTGCTGCTCGAGCCCGCCGTCAAGCAGGCGCGCGATGGATATGTCGTTACCCGCAGTCAGCATGAACTGACCCGCGACAAGCTGCCGGAAATGGGTGAGGCCACGGGCTTCGCGCAGACCTTTCTGACCGACGGAAAGGTGCCGCCGACCGGCGCCACGATGAAGCAGCCGGCGCTCGCCGCGACGCTCGATCATCTCGCCAAGGCCGGACTCGCGGATTTCTATCGCGGCGATGTCGGGCGCGAGATCGCGGCCGATCTCGAGCGCATCGGCTCGCCGGTCACCCGTCCCGATCTTGAAAAATTCCGCGCCTATGTCGCCGACCCATTGTCGGTGAAGCTCGATGCCGGCACGCTCTATAATGCGCCGCCGCCGACGCAGGGGCTGGCCTCGCTCATCATTCTTGCGCTGTTCGAGCGCCTGCGCGTGGCCGAGGCGGAAAGCTTCGACTTCGTGCATGGCCTGGTCGAATCCACCAAACGCGCCTTTCGCCTGCGCGACCGGGTGATCACCGATCCCGCCCGCATCCAGGAATCGCTCGATCGCCACCTGTCGGCGGCGTTTCTGGATTCGGAGGCGCGACAGATCGAACGAAGCAAAGCCGCGCCCTGGCCGGCGCCGCAGGTGAAGGGCGATACGGTATGGATGGGTGCCGCCGACGCTTCCGGTCTCGTCGTCTCCTATATCCAGTCGATCTATTGGGAATTTGGCTCGGGCTGTGTGCTGCCGCGCACCGGCGTCCTGATGCAGAACCGCGGCGCCAGCTTCTCGCTGGACAAAAACGCGGTAAACCCGCTGGAACCCGGGCGGCTGCCATTCCACACGCTCAACCCGGCGCTTGCGGTGCTGAAGGACGGGCGCGTCATGGCCTATGGGACCATGGGCGGCGACGGCCAGCCGCAGACGCAGGGCATGGTTTTCTCTCGTTACGCGCTGTTCCGCAAATCCCTGCCGGAGGCGGTCGATGCGCCGCGCTGGCTGCTCGGCCGCACCTGGGGCTCGGCGCACAGCAATCTGCGGATGGAAAGCCGCTTCGACGGCAATCTGGTCGAGGCGCTGTTATCGGCCGGTCATGATGTGCAAGTTATGGAGGAAGGCCATTCCGATACGATGGGCCATGCCGGCGCCGTGGTGCTGCATCCCGATGGCACGATGGAAGCCGCACACGATCCGCGTGCCGATCCCGGCGCCTATGGGGTCTGATGTTATAACGCTCGCCTCGTTTCCGCCGCCTTCCGTGATATTGTCGCCAAAATCCCGTTTCGAAGCTGGAAACCCATGATTCCCCGCATTCTGAAGGCCCTCGCGCTCGCGGCTCTCGCATGGCCGCTGATGTTGAGCGCGGCGCTCGCGCACCCGCATGTCTATGTCACGATGAAGAGCGAGATCGTCTATGACGCCGAGGGCCGCATGACCGGCATCCGGCATCACTGGACCTTCGACGACATGTTCTCGTCCTATGCGACCCAGGGACTGGAATCGAAAGTGAAGGGAGAGTTCACGCGTGAGGAATTGCAGCCGCTCGCCGAGGTGAACATCACCTCGATGAAGGAATATGACTTCTTCACCGAGGGCAAGATGAACGGCAAGAAGGTCGAGTTCGAGACCCCGAAGGATTATTTCCTCGAACTCAAGGACCAGTTGCTGACGCTGCATTTCACGCTGCCGCTGAAGGAGCCGGTACAGACCAAATCGATCGACCTTGAAATCTACGACCCGCTCTATTTCGTCGCCTTCGAATTCGACGAGAAGAATCCGATCACGCTGAAGGACGCGCCGCCGAGCTGCAAGCTGAATACCGTCAAGCTCGGTGACGGCACGCAGTCCAAGTCGCTGAGTGAATTGATCTTCGCCAGGCCCGATCCGAACAATCCGTTCGGCGCGCAATTCGCCAACAAGATCGCGATCAAATGCTGATTCCGCGCCGCGCTCGCGCGCTGGTCTTTGTTGTTCTGGGCATTGTGGCGGCGGCGCTCGCGGTGGCGCTCCTGATCGATCCGGCCTTCGCGCAAGGCAATCCGTTCGGCGCAGGTCCGCGCGCGGCGCCGCCGCCTCCGACGGCATCGTCGGCTGGATCCTTGCGAAGCAGTCGGAATTCTATCGCGGGCTGTCGGCGCAGATCCGCGCCGCCAAGACCGATGGCAGCGCGGTCTGGACCCTGTTCGCCCTGTCCTTCGCCTATGGGGTCTTTCATGCCGCCGGTCCCGGTCACGGCAAGGCGGTGATCTCTTCTTACGTTGTGGCGAATGGCGAGACCTGGCGGCGCGGCGTCGCGCTGTCCTTCGCCTCGGCGATCCTGCAGGCGCTGGTCGCGGTCGCGATCGTGGGCGTCGCCGCGGTGCTGCTCGGCGCCACCAGGCGCGCGATGGATGGCACGGTCTATTGGATCGAGGTTGTCAGTTACGGCTTGATCGCGATGCTCGGTTTGCGGCTGCTCTGGGTGAAAGGACGCGCTTTCATTGCTGCCTGGCACAAATATCGCGGCGTGCAGCAGCGCCTGCAGCGGCGCATGTTCATCACGCGCATGATCACGATCACGGCCACGCGCATCACTCCCACGATCATCAGCATGGCCCGGCCTGCGGCCACCACCACCACCACGATCACGACGACCACGCCTCGGCCTGGGGCCACGCGCACGCGCCGGAGCCGCAGGAGCTGGCCGGTCCCGGCGGCTGGAAGCGCGGGCTGTCGGCGATCGTCGCGGTGGGACTTGCGGCCCTGTTCGGGGGCGATCCTGGTGCTGGTCTTCGCGCTGGCGCAGGGGCTGTTCTGGGCCGGCGTGGCGGCGACCTTCATCATGGGGATCGGCACCGCGATCACCGTGGCTGCCATCGCGGCACTCGCGGTCGGTGCGCGCGGACTCGCCCAGCGCTTCGCCGATGCGCGGCCGGGGCCCGGCATGCTGGTGCTGCGCGGGATCGAGGTGGCGGCAGCCCTGCTGGTGCTGTGTTTCGGCGTCGCGCTGTTGATGGGCTATGTCGCCAGCGAGCGCATGTTCGCGGCATAGAGAAATCTCCCGCTATGATGCGGGCATGATCGCTGTCGCCGATTTTATTGACCGGCTGAATTCGTGGATTGGGCGCGCCGCGGCCTGGCTGTGCCTTGCGGTGGTGACGATCCAGTTCGCGGTGGTGGTGCTGCGCTATCTGTTCGGCATCGGCTCGATCTGGCTGCAGGAATCGATCGTCTACAGCCACGCGGCCCTGTTCCTGCTGGCCGCCGCCTGGACGCTGAAGAACGAGGGCCATGTGCGGGTCGATATTTTCTATTCGACCGCCAGCGCACGCACCCGAGCGATCATCGATCTATTCGGCGCCTTCCTGCTTCTGATCCCGTTCGCAGGCGCGATCCTTTATTTCTCGCTGCCCTATGTCGTGCGCTCGTGGTCGATGTTCGAAGGCTCGCGCGAGGCGAGCGGGCTGCCGCTGGTCTTCCTGCTCAAGACGTTGATCCCGGTCTTCGCCGGGATGCTGATCCTGCAAGGACTGTCGCAGGCGATCCGCGCCTACGACCTGCTGGCCCGCAAGAGCACGGCCTGACCGATGGCGGAAGTGTTCGCGATCCTCCTGGTGCTTGCGGTCTGCCTTGCGCTGTTTGCGGGCTATCCGGTCGCCTTCACGCTCGGCGGTCTCTCCTTCGCCTTCGCGGTGGTGGGGAGTCTGCTTCGGCATTTTCGATTTCGGGTTTCTCGCGGCGCTGCCGCAGCGCATCTTCGGGGTGATGACCAACGGGGTGCTGATCGCGATCCCGCTTTTCATCTTCATGGGCGTGATGCTGGAGCGCTCGCGGATCGCCGAGGACCTGCTGGAGACCATGGGCCGGCTGTTCGGTCCGCTGCGCGGGGGCCTGGGCATTTCCGTCATCGTGGTCGGCGTGCTGCTGGCGGCGGCGAAAGGCGTCGTGGGCGCGACGACCGCCACCATGGGGCTGATCGTGCTGCCGGCGATGCTGCGCTTCGGCTATGACCCGCGGCTCGCCGCCGGCATCGTGGCCGCCACCGCGACGCTGGCGCAGATTTTTCCGCCGGCGACCGTGCTGGTGCTGCTCGGCGATCAGCTCGGCAATGCCTATCAGGCGGCGCAATTGTCGAAGGGCATCTTCGCGCCGGCATCGGTGACGGTCAGCGACCTGTTCGCCGGCGCGCTGGTTCCCGGCTTCCTGCTGGTCGGCCTCTACATTCTTTACGTGATCGCGATCGCGGTGCTGAAGCCGCAGGCGGCGCCCGCGATCCCGGCCGATCCGTCGGGGCCGCATGGCGCAGCGCTGATCCGCAAGGTCATCGCGGCTCTGGTCGCGCCGCTCGCCTTGATCGCGCTGGTGCTGGGCTCGATCCTCGCCGGCATCGCGACCCCGACCGAAGCCGCTTCGGTCGGCGCGGTCGGCGCCATCGCGCTGGCGGCGCTCCGCAGCGGCCGCGCCATCGGCGGCTATCTGGTCGAGACGGTGATGAAGACCGCGCAGATGACCAGCATGATCTTCGTCATCCTGATCGGAGCCACTTTGTTCGGGCTCGTATTCCGCGGTTTCGGCGGCGATGGCCTGGTGCACCACGCGCTGACCGATCTGCCGGGCGGCACCGCCGGCGCGATCCTGGCGGTGATGCTGGCGATGTTTCTGCTCGGCTTCGTGATGGACGCCTTCGAGATCATCTTCGTGGTGGTGCCGATCGTGGCGCCGATCCTGCTCGCGATGCCGGGCGTCGATCCGGTCTGGCTCGGCATCCTGATGGCGATGAATCTGCAGACCTCCTATATCCACCCGCCGCTCGGCCCGACCTTGTTCTTCCTGCGCGGGGTCGCGCCGCCCGAAATCACCACGCGCCACATCTATGTCGGCATCATCCCGTTCGTCGCGATCCAGCTTGCGGCGTTGCTCGTGCTGTGGTTCGTGCCGGGCCTGGCGACGGCTTTGCCGCGCGCGCTCTATGGCGGTGGATAAGCATGAAGGCGTCCTCATTGTTCGATCTCACCGGCGAAGTGGCGCTGGTGACCGGCGCGTCGTCCGGGCTCGGCAGCCGCTTCGCGCAGGTGCTGGCGGCGAACGGCGCCAAGGTCGTCCTGGTGGCGCGCCGCAAGGACAGGCTCGACAGGCTGCGCGGAGAGATCGAGAAGACTGGCGGCACCGCGATCGCGGTCGAGGCCGATGTGCTGGATCGCGCCGCGATGCTGCGCGCCTTCGACGAGCGCAGGCGACATTCGGCACCGTCACGGTTCTCGTCAACAATGCCGGCATCGCGCAATCGATGCGCGCGCTCGACATGACGCAAGCCGAATGGCGGAGTGTGATGTCGCTCGATCTCGATTCCGTCTTCGCCTGGTCGCAGGAGGGCGCACGCCGCATGCTTGCGGCGAACAAGAAGGGCGCGATCGTCAATATCGCCTCGGTGCTCGGCTTCGGCGTGTCCAAGGGAACCGCGGCTTATGCGGTGGCCAAGGCCGGTGTCGTCCAGCTCACCAAGGCGCTGGCGCTGGAACTCGCCTTCAAGGGAGTGCGGGTCAATGCGATCGCGCCCGGCTGGTTCGTCACCGATATCAACGAATCGTTCCTCAGAAGCGAAAAGGGCGAGGCGCTGAAGCGCGCCATCCCGATGGGCCGCTTCGGCCAGGACGGCGATCTCGACGGCGCGCTCCTGCTGCTGACCTCGCAGGCCGGGGCTTACATGACGGGGACGACGATTCTCGTGGATGGCGGCCAGGTGGTGGCGCTAGGCTGAAATTGCTTCCGTCATTCCGGTTCGTCCGCCGAAGCGAAGCGCGGCGGACGAACCCGGAATCCAGAGCCAAGCGCAGAAGATTGGAGCTGGATTCCGGGTTCACGAGCTTCGCTCGTGCCCCGGAATGACGTCCTATGAAAAGACGGACCCATCGACCACGCGAATGCGTGGCTTGCATTCAATTGTCTTGATGTGATGGCGCGAAGCGACCAGTCTGCGCCGCGATGATGCACGGCCCCGCCGGAAGCCGGCCCCAACTCGTCGATTCGTCCTATGCCTGGCTGCGGCTCGGCGTAGCGCTGCTGCTTTGCACGCTCGGCAGCGTCGGCATGTGGACCTATGTGGTCTCGCTGCCGGCGGTGCAGAGCGAATTCGGCGTCGTGCGCGCGGATGCGACCTTGCCCTTTACGATGGCGATGGTCGGCTTTGGCACCGGCAATGCGCTGCTTGGCCGGCTGACCGACCGCATCGGGATTTTCACGCCGATCCTGTTCGGCATTGCCCTGATCGGCGCCGGCTATGTCGGGAGCGGGCCTGGCGCCGAGCCTGTGGATGTTGTCGGCATGTCACATTCTGATCGGGCTCGGAGCGGCGACGTTTTTCGGTCCGATGATCTCCGACATTTCGCACTGGTTCCTGAAGCGGCGCGGAATTGCAGTCGCGATCGCGGCCACCGGCAATTATGTCGCCGGCGCGATCTGGCCGGCGCTCATCGCGCATTTCATCGCAAGCTCGGGCTGGCGCGCGACCCATATCGGCATCGGCATTTTCTGTGTCGTCGCCATGCTGCCGCTGTCGTTGATGTTCCGCGGCGGCACGCAGGTGTCCGAAGTGCAGGCGCAGGATGCCACGACTTTCCGTGCGCCCGATCTCGGCATTTCGCCGAACATGCTGTTCGCGCTGCTATGCATCGCCGGAGTCGGATGCTGTGTCGCGATGGCGATGCCGCAGGTGCATATCGTCGCCTATTGCGGCGATCTCGGTTACGGCGTGGCGCGCGGTGCCGAAATGCTGTCGCTGATGCTGGCCTTCGGCATCGTCAGCCGGGTCGGCTCGGGCTTCATCGCCGACCGCTTCGGCGGCGTGGTCTCGCTGTTGATCGGCGCATTGATGCAGGCGGTCGCGCTCGCGCTGTATCTTTCTGTTCGATGGCCTGTCTTCGCTCTATCTGATCTCGATGTTGTTCGGCCTGTTCCAGGGCGGCATCGTGCCAAGCTATGCGGTGATCATCCGCGAATATTTTCCGCCGAAGGAGGCGGGAACGCGGGTCGGCATTCTCATCCTTGCAACCGTGTTCGGCATGGCGCTGGGCGGCTGGATGTCGGGCGCGATCTTCGACTATACCGGCTCCTATCGCGCCGCCTTCGCCAACGGCATTGCCTGGAACCTGATCACGCTCGCGGTTGCGTTCTGGCTACTGCTTGCCGGGCGGCCGAACGCGCGTCCGGCAACGGCCTAGTGGAGCGGATTTGACATTCGCTACCCACCTCGCCGCGGGCTCGCATGTCGGAATCGGACCACTAGTTCCGGTAGCTCTCATCCAGCCGGTCGAGCCTGCGCAGCATGGCCGGCCATTCGACCTCGCCGAACGGCGCGCCTTCCGAGCCGAAGCCCATGCGCAGCGGTCTTGCGGCTGACTTCCTCGGGCGGAATATTGAGCGCGGCGCCCGTCGCCATTGCCGCGAGCTGCGCCTGACAGGCGCGCTCCAGATGATGCAGGATGCTGAAGGCTTCCGGCACATCGCGGCCCGCGACCAGCAATCCGTGATTGCGCAGGATCATTGCCGGATGCGGGCCGAGATCGCGCACCAGCCGCGCGCGCTCGTCGAGTTCCAGCGCCAGGCCCTCGTAATCGTGATAGCCGAGGCGGCCAAAGAAGAATTGCGCGTGCTGCGACAGCGGCAGCAAGCCGTCCTTCAGCATCGAGATCGCCATCCCGGCGGTCGAATGGGTGTGGATGACGCAGCCGGCATCCTGGCGCGCGCCATGCACCGCCGAATGGATCACAAAGCCGGCCTTGTGGATGCGGGCGTTGCTGCCATCGACCACGTTGCCGTCGAGATCGATGCGAACCAGGTTCGAGGCCTTCACCTCGTCGAAGGCGTATCCGAACGCGTTGAGCAGGAAATGCTCGGTTCCCGGCACCCGCGCGGAAATGTGGGTGAAGACGAGGTCGGTCCAGCCTGACAGATGTACGAGGCGATAGCAGGCCGCGAGCGCTACGCGGGTATTCCATTCCTCTTCGCTGATATGGCGCGGGCGCTGTGTCGGGACGGCGTGAATGGAAGCCATGGCGTTCCTCCGCGTGGACGACCGCAATATTGAGCGCGGAAGCAGCAAATGTCGCGCATTTCGTAATACTTGCAGTAAATGCCATGCGTGCGGTGCGGTAGGGGGCGGACTTGCGCCGCGCCCCTGCGTCGCACAAAATGGTCTTGCCCGAATCCGCCTCGGCAGCGGCACCGCCCAGCCCTCGACAAATGACGGGGGTGCCCATAAATGGTCAGCAATGCTGACCTAATCTGCCACCTTGCTCAAGTTTAACAGCGTGCGGACTGGCGATGCTTATTTCCGGTACGCACATGAGGCGTAGAGGATTGCGCGCATGACCTTGCGGCGGGTCAGTCTGGACGACAAATACGACCTGACCAAAAGCCCGGTCTTCGTCACCGGCTATCAGGCGCTGATCCGGCTCTGCCTGATGCAGAAGGAGCGCGACCGGCAGGCCGGGCTCAACACCGCCGGCTACGTCACCGGCTATCGCGGCTCGCCGCTCGGCGGGCTCGACCAGCAATTCATGCGCGCGCAAGCGTTCTCTGACGCCCAACGACATCATCTTCCAGGCCGGCCTGAACGAGGATCTCGCCGCGACCGCCTTGTGGGGCACGCAGCAGGCGGAGCTGCGCGGCGAAGGCAAGTTCGATGGCGTGTTCGGCATCTGGTACGGCAAGGGGCCGGGCGTCGACCGCACCGGCGACGTGTTCCGGCACGCCAATTTCGCCGGCACCTCGAAGCATGGCGGCGTGCTGGCGCTGATGGGCGACGACCACACCGCCGAATCCTCCACCACCGCGCATCAGTCGGAATATCACTTCGTCGACGTGATGATCCCGATCCTGAACCCGGCCGGCGTGCAGGAGATCATCGACTACGGCCTCTACGGCTTGGCGATGTCGCGCTACTGCGGCACCTGGGTCGGCGCTGAAATGCATGCACGAGACGGTGGAATCGACCGCCGTGATCGACGGCTCGCTGGATCGCGTCAAGATCGTCATCCCGACCGATTTCGAGATGCCGCCGGGCGGGCTCAACATCCGCCTGCGCGACACCATTCTCGGGCAGGAGGCGCGGCTGCACGACTACAAGCGCGACGCCATGCTGGCCTTCGTCCGCGCCAACAAGCTCAACCGCATCATCACCTCGGGCGGACGAATCCGAAGATCGGCATCATCACCACCGGCAAGACCTATCTCGACGTGCGCCAGGCGCTCGACGAACTCGGCATCGACGAAGTGCGCTGCAACGAGCTCGGGCTTCGCCTTCTCAAGATCGGCTGCCCGTGGCCGATCCCGCGCGACGAGCTGGTCGACTTCGCCAGCGGCCTCGACCTCATCATCGTGGTCGAGGAGAAGCGCTCGCTGATCGAAGTGCAGGTGCGCGAGGAACTCTACGGCACCGCCAACCAGCCGGTCTGCATCGGCAAGAAGGACGAGCGCGGCAACTGGCTGTTCCCGGTGAAGGGCGCGCTCGATCCGAACGAGGTCGCCATCACCATCGGCGACCGCCTGCTGGCGCGGCGCAACGACGACGCCATCGCCATGAAGGTGTCGCGGCTGAAGCAGGCGCAGCATGCGCTCGCCGAATTGCAGGAAGTGGCGAGCCGCACGCCGTATTTCTGCTCGGGCTGCCCGCACAATTCCTCGACCGTGGTGCCGGAAGGCATGCGCGCCTATGCCGGCATCGGCTGCCACTACATGGCGCAGTGGATGGACCGCAAGACGCTCGGCTACACCCAGATGGGCGGCGAGGGCGCGAACTGGATCGGCGAGGCGCCGTTCTCCAAGCGCAACCACGTGTTCCAGAATCTCGGCGACGGCACCTACAATCATTCCGGCTCGATGGCGATCCGCGCGGCGATCGCCTCGGGCGTCAACATCACCTACAAGATCCTCTACAACGACGCGGTCGCCATGACCGGCGGCCAGGCGCATGAGGGCGAGCTCACCGTGCCGCAGATCGCCCAGCAGGTGGCGGCCGAAGGCGTCAAGCGCATCGCGGTCGTCAGCGACGAGCCGCGCAAATATCCAAGCGGCATCGACTGGCCGAAGGGCATCACCTTCCATCACCGCGACGACCTCGACGAGGTGCAGCGCGAATTCGCCGAGATTCCCGGCACCTCGGTCCTGATCTACGACCAGACCTGCGCCGCCGAGAAGCGCCGCCGCCGGAAGCGCGGCACCTTCCCCGATCCCGACAAGCGCGTCATCATCAACGAACTGGTCTGCGAAGGCTGCGGCGATTGCGGCGTGAAGAGCAACTGCGTCTCGGTGCAGCCGCTGGAGACCGAATGGGGCCGCAAGCGCACCATCGACCAGTCGAGCTGCAACAAGGATTTTTCCTGCGTCAAGGGCTTCTGCCCGTCCTTCGTCACCGTGCATGGCGCGAAGCCGAAGGCGCGGCACGGCGGTGGCGGAAGGCGATGACGCTCGACGCTGCCGGAGCCGACGCTGCCGAAGATCGGCAAGCCGTTCGGCATCATCGTCACCGGCATCGGCGGCACCGGCGTCGTCACCATCGGCGGCGTCCTCGGCATGGCGGCGCATCTGGAAGGCAAGGGCGTCGGCATCATCGACATGGCCGGCCTCGCGCAGAAGGGCGGCGCGGTCTACAGCCATATCCGCATCGCCAATTCGCCGCGAGGACATCCACGCCATCCGCATCGCGGCGGGCGGCGCCGATCTCGTGCTCGGCGGCGACATCGTGGTGGCCGGCAACAAGAAGGTGCTGGCGGCGGTCAAGCACGGCGCGACCAGGATGGTGGTCAACACCGCCGAATTCCTGCCCGGCGATTTCACCCGCAACGCCGATTTCTCGCTGCCGACCGAGCGGCTGAAGCGCGCCATCGTCGCCGCCGCCGGCAGCGACAATGTCAGCTTCATCGATGCCTCGCGGCTTGCGACCGCGTTGCTCGGCAATTCGATCGCCGCCAACATGTTCCTGGTCGGCTATGCCTTCCAGATGGGCGCGCTGCCGCTGTCGGCGGAATCGATCGAGCAGGCGATCGAGATGAACGGCGAGGCGGTGGCGATGAACCAGGCCGCCTTCCGCTGGGGCCGCCGCGCCGCGCTGGATATCGCCGCGGTCGAGAAGCTGATCCCGACGCAGGCGTCGCAGGACGACAATCGCCGGCTGTCGCAGACGTCTCGACGAGATCGTCGCGCGCCGCGTCGCATTCCTGACCGCATATCAGAATGCGGCTTATGCGCGCCGCTACAGCGATTTCGTCGCGAAGGCCCGCAAGGCCGAAGGCGAGGTCCGCGGGCCGCACCGGGCTCGCCGAGGCGGTCGCGCGCAATCTGTTCAAGCTGATGGCCTACAAGGACGAATACGAGGTGGCGCGGCTCTACACCGACGGCACTTTCAGCGAAGCAGGTCGAAACCGCCTTCGAACCCGGCGCGCTGCGCTTCGAATTCCATCTCGCGCCGCCGCTGCTCGCGCGCACCGACAAGGTCACCGGCGAGCCGCGCAAGATGAGCTTCGGGCCCTGGATCATGACGGCCTTCGGACTGCTCGGCGCCTCAAGGGCCTGCGCGGCACCGCCTTCGATCCGTTCGGCTATACCGCCGAGCGGCGCACCGAGCGCAGGCTGATCGCCGAATACGAAGGTCTGATGACGGAAGTTCTGGGCAAGCTCAATGCCGACAACCATCCGCTGGCGGTCGGTCTCGCGGTGATCCCGGAGAAGATCCGCGGCTTCGGCCATGTCAAGCTGCGCAACCTGAAGGCCGCCAAGGCCGACGAGGCGGCGCTTCTGGAGCAATTCCGGTCGGGCGCGGCGCCGATGCTCAAGGCGGCCGAATAGCCGCCGATCTTGCCCCTTCGCCTTCCGTAGGCTTGACCGGCCCATCGCGCTGATTTCTTATCGCAAGCGACGGGAAAAGCGCCGGTAAATGGCCAGCCGTCAGCCGCGCGGGCAGTGCGGTGAATGCGGAGGGAAGTCACTTGGCGGCATTGGCCACAGCGCAGGACGCTGCTGCGGACACGTTTCCGAAGCTTTTGCTGCACCATGCCCGGGTGCGGGGCGATCGTCCCGCGCTGCGGCATAAGGATGTGGGCATCTGGCAGACCTGGAACTGGTCGGACCTGTCGCGCGAGGTGCGCGCGATCGCGCTCGGGCTGTCGGCACTCGGCATCAAGCGCGGCGATACCGTCGCCATCGCCGGCAACAACCGCCCGCGCCTCTATGAATCGATTCTTGCGGCGCAGGCGCTGGGCGCCATTCCGGTGCCGCTCTACGCCGATGCGATCGCGACCGAGCTCGCCTATGTGCTCGATCATGCCGACGTCACGGTCGCGGTGGTGGAGGACCAGGAGCAGGTCGACAAGATCCTGTCGGTGCAGGAGCAACTGCCGAAGCTGAAGCATCTCGTCTACGACGAGACGCGCGGCCTGCGCGATTACGATCACAGCCATCTGCACGATCTCGGCAAGCTGATCGCCGATAACGAGGCGCTGATGGCGCGCGATCCGGAAAGTTCGGCCCGCATCGACCGCGAAATCGCGGCGCGGAAAGGCTCCGACCCCTCGATCATCCTCTATACCTCGGGCACCACCGGCCGCTCCAAGGGCGTGGTGCTGTCGGGCGCCCGTTGCATCGCGGCCGCAAGCGACACCGTCGCGTTCGATAAGCTCACCGATCGCGACACTGTGCTCGCCTATCTGCCGCTCGCCTGGGTCGGCGACCATTATCTGAACTACGCGCAGTCGCTGGTCGCGGGTTTCTGCATGGCCTGTCCGGAATCGCCCGATACGGCGCAGCAGGATCTGCGCGAGATCGGGCCGACCTTCTATTTCGCGCCGCCGCGGGTGTTCGAGAACCTGCTCACGCGCGTCATGATCCGCATGGAGGATGCCGGTTTCCTCAAGCGCAAGATGTTCCACTATTTCATCGGCGTCGCACGGCGCTATGGCGAGAAGATTCTCGACAGGCAATCGGTGCCGATCGGCGGGCGGCTGCTTTACTGGCTCGGCGAACTGCTGGTCTATGGTCCGCTGAAGAATGTGCTCGGCTTCTCGCGCGTGCGCGCCGCCTATACCGCGGGCGAGGCGATCGGGCCGGAGCTGTTCTCGTTCTATCGCTCGCTCGGCCTCAACCTGAAGCAGCTCTACGGGCAGACCGAAGCTTTCCTCTACGTCACCTGCCAGCCCGACCGCGAAATCCGCCCCGACACCGTCGGGCCCGCGGCGCCCAACGTGGACATCCGCATCTCGGACACCGGCGAGGTGATGTTCCGCTCGCCCGGCATGTTCCTCGGCTATTTCAAGGAAGCCGAGAAGACCGCCGAGGTCATGACGCCGGACGGCTTCGTGAAGACCGGCGATGCCGGCTTCTTCGACCAGACCGGACATCTGAAAATCATCGACCGTGCCAAGGATGTCGGCAAGCTTGCCGAATGGTTCGCTGTTCGCGCCGAAATACATCGAGAACAAGCTGAAATTCTATCCCAATATCAAGGAAGTCGTTGCCTATGGCGACGGCCGCGACTTCGTGGCCTGTTTCATCAATATCGACATGACCGCGGTCGGCAACTGGGCCGAACGCAACAACGTGGTCTATGGCTCCTATCAGGAACTGGCGGCGGATCCGCGCGTCTATGATCTGATCGAGCAGCATGTCGCCGAGGTGAACCGCTCGCTTGCGGGCGAAGAGGTCATGGCGGGCGCGCAGATCAGGCGCTTTCTGATTCTGCACAAGGAACTCGACGCCGACGACGGCGAGATGACGCGCACGCAGAAGGTCCGGCGCGGCTTCGTCGCCGAGCGCTACAAGCCGCTGATCGATGCGCTCTATGACGGCTCGAAGGAGGCTCATATCTCGACCGAGGTGACTTTCGAGGATGGCCGCAAGGGCGTGATCTCGGGCGACGTGAAAATTCGCGACATGAAGATCGAGCCGGTGCCGGTGCGCACGGAGAAGGCAGCGTGAGACCGCCCGCGCAGGCCGATGTCGCGGCGGGCGAAGTGCTGCTCGCAGTCGAGAATGTCTCGCTATCCTTCGGCGGCGTGAAGGCGATCCGCGACGTATCGTTCGACATCAAGAAGGGCGAAATTCGCGCCATCATCGGTCCGAACGGCGCCGGCAAGACCTCGATGCTGAACGTCATCAACGGCTTCTACACGCCGCAGCAAGGCCGCATCACCTTCAAGGGCAAGACCCGCTCGAAAATGCGCCCCTATGACGCCGCGAGCGGCGGCATCGCGCGCACCTTCCAGAACGTGGCGCTGTTTCGCGGCATGACCGCGCTCGACAACATCATGGCCGGCCGCACACTGAAAATGCATCGCGGCCTGTTCTGGCAGTTGATCCGCTTCGGGCCGGCCTTGCAGGAGGAAGTCGAGCATCGCCGCCGGGTCGAAGACATCATCGATTTCCTGCATATCGAACATATCCGCAAGACCCCGGTCGGCCGGTTGCCTTACGGATTGCAGAAGCGTGTCGAACTCGGCCGTGCGCTGGCGATGGAGCCCGACCTCCTGCTGCTCGACGAGCCGATGGCCGGGATGAATCTCGAAGAGAAGGAGGACATGTCGCGCTTCGTCCTCGACGTGAACCAGCATTTCGGCACCACGATCGCGCTGATCGAGCACGACATGGGCGTGGTGATGGATTTGTCCGACCGCGTGATCGTTCTCGATTACGGTCAGAAAATTGCCGACGGCACGCCCGACCAGGTAAAGGCCGACAAGGCGGTGATCGACGCCTATCTCGGCGTGGCGCATTGAGGGGATGTGATGCGGTGTGACCTCAACGCTTGCTCCAGCCTTCTCCCTCCCCCGCTTGCGGGGGAGGGTTGGGGAGGGGACGTGCGTATTTGCGTCGACGTGGAAATGCCCCCTCCTGGCGAGCTTCGCTCGCCGACCTCCCCCGCAAGCGGGGGAGGTAGAGGACAGGGCTCGGGGCGACGCTGATGGACCTCCTCTACAAAATCTTCATCGATCCCTTCGTGCAGATGGGCGGCGCGCCCGATCTCCTGATCCAGACGCTGTGGGAGGGGCTGGTCTCCGGCGTGCTCTATGCGCTGATCGCGCTCGGCTTCGTCCTGATCTTCAAGGCCTCGGGCGTGTTCAACTTCGCGCAAGGCATCATGGTGGTGTTTGCGGCGCTGACGCTGGTCGGCCTGCATGCCAAGGGCATTCCGGCTTTCGTTGCGCTCGCGCTTACCATCGTCGTGATGCTGGTGCTGGCGATCGGCGTCGAGCGGCTGATGCTGCGGCCGCTGGTCAACCAGCCCGACATCATCCTGTTCATGGCGACGTTCGGATTGACCTATTTCCTGATCGGGCTCGGCGAGATCATCTTCGGCGGCGAACCCAAGGTGATGATCGCCAAGCGAACTCGGCCTGCCGAAAGGCGCGGTCGAATGGAAAGTGTTCGGCGGCTTCGTGTCGTTCCAGAAGATCGACATCGCCGCCGCCATCATCGCCTCGATCATGGTGGCGACGCTGGCGGTGTTCTTCCAGAAGACCCGCATCGGACGCGCGCTGCGCGCGGTCGCCGACAGCCACAAGGCCGCGCTCTCGGTCGGCATTTCGCTCGAGCAGATCTGGGTGATCGTGTGGTTCGCGGCCGGCATCGTCGCGCTCGCCACCGGCATCATGTGGGGCGCGCGCTCCGACGTGTCGTTCGCGCTGCAGATCCTGGCGCTGAAGGCGCTGCCGGTGCTGATCCTGGGCGGCTTCACCTCGATCCCGGGCGCGATCGTCGGCGGCGTCATCATCGGGGTCGGCGAGAAGCTCGGCGAATTCTATTGGGGTCCGCTGCTCGGCTCCGGCATCGAGAGCTGGCTCGCCTACGCGATCGCGCTGGTCTTCCTGCTGTTCCGTCCGCAAGGGCTGTTCGGCGAGCGCATCATCGAGCGGATTTGAAAAAAATGTTCTACCGCGAGACCGGCCAATACAAGACCAACTACGCCGCCGACATGGCGCTGTTCCCGATCCGGCAGGACCGGATCGGCATCGCGCTCATTCTGCTGGTCGCCTTCGTCGGTGATCCCGCTGACCATGTCGAGCTTCACCTTGTCGGCGGTGATGATCCCGATCCTGGTGTTCTCGCTTGCCGCGATCGGGCTCAATCTGCTCACCGGCTATACCGGCCTGATCTCGCTCGGCACCGCGGGCTTCATGGGGGTCGGCGCCTATGCCTGCTACAAGCTCACCACCTGGCTTCCGGGCGTCAATATCATCCTTCTGATCCTGCTCTCGGGCTTCGCGGCCGCCGCGGTCGGTGCGGTATTCGGACTGCCGTCGCTGCGCATCAAGGGCTTCTATCTCGCGGTCGCGACGCTGGCGGCGCAGTTCTTCCTGTCGTGGTGTTTCGTGCGCGTGCCCTGGCTCGTGAATTACAACGTCTCCAACGCCATCGAGGTGCCGACCCGCACCATGTTCGACATTCCGATCACCGGTCCGAACGCGACGCCGGTGACGCGCTATCTGGTGGTGCTGTCGGTCGTGGTGTTCATGACCTGGATCGCTTCCAATCTGGTGCGCGGGCGCATCGGACGAAGCTGGATGGCGGTGCGCGACATGGACATCGCCGCCGAACTGATCGGCATCCGGCCTGTACCGCACCAAGCTGCTCGCTTTCGCGATCTCGTCCTATTATTGCGGCGTCGCCGGCGCGCTGATGATCTTCCTGTGGCTCGGCGCCGCCGAGGCCGACAGCTTCAACATCAACCAGTCCTTCATCATCCTGTTCATGGTGATCATCGGCGGGCTCGGCAGCCTGATCGGTTCGTTTCTGGGCGCCGCCTTCATCTGGGGCCTGCCAATCCTGCTGCGTGCGGCGCCGGAGGCTTTCGGCGTTGCCATTCGATCCGCCACCGTGGAGCATGTCCAGTTCATGGTGGTAGGCGCCCTGATCATCTTCTTCCTGATCGTGGAACCGCACGGCCTGGCGCGGCTCTGGCAGATCGGAAAGCAGAAACTGAGGATGTGGCCTTTCCCGTACTGAACGGGCAAAATGACCCCAATTCCCTGCCCGGGTATGCCGGGCGGGAACCAAGACGGCCGGCGCGTGCCGCCGGCGATAAAAATGGGAGAAACGCGATGTGTGCTAAGAGACTTGCCTTCGCTATAGCGGTCGCCGCGCTTGCGGCCGGCTCGGCGATCCCGCTGCCGGCATCGGCGCAGGAATCGATCTATGTTCCGCTCCTGACCTATCGCACCGGGCCGTTCGCCGGCTCCGGCATCCCGATCGCCAACGGCATGCATGATTATCTCGCCATGCTGAACGAGCGCGACGGCGGCATCGGCGGCGTCAAGCTCGCGATCGAGGAATGCGAGACCGGCTACGACACCAAGAAGGGTGTCGAATGCTACGAGCAGGTGAAGTCGAAGAAGCCGGTGGTGATGAATCCCTATTCGACCGGCATCACGCTGCAACTCATTCCGAAGGCGTCGGTCGACAAGATTCCGATTCTGTCGATGGCCTACGGCCTGTCGGCGTCGGCGGTCGGCGATCAGTTCCCCTGGATCTTCAATCCGCCGGCGACCTATTGGGACGGCCTGTCGATGATCTTCCGCTATATCGGCGGCAAGGAAGGCGGCCTCGACAAGCTGAAGGGCAAGACCATCGGCTACATCTTCTTCGACGGCGGCTATGGCCGCGAGCCGATCCCGCTGCTCGAGCAATTCGCCAAGGATTACGGCTTCAACGTGAAGCTCTATCCGGTGCCGGCGACCGAAATGCAGAACCAGTCGGCGCAATGGCTGAACGTGCGGCGCGACAAGTCCGGACTGGATGATCATGTGGGGCTGGGGCGCGATGAACCCGACGGCCGTGCGCGAAGCCACCCGCATCAACTATCCCGATGGACAAGTTCGTCGGCATCTGGTGGTCGGGCGGCGAGGACGACGCGCGCGGCTGGCGGCAGCCGATGCGAAAGGCTATACTGACGCTGAACTTCAACGGCGTCGGCACGCAATATCCGGCGATCCAGGACATCAAGAAGTTCGTGGTCGACAAGGGCAAGAGCCAGGTGGTCGCCGACAAGTTCGGCGAGAACCTCTACAACCGCGGCGTCTACAACTCGGTGCTGATCGCGGAAGCGATCCGCAACGCGCAGAAGATCACCGGCAAGAAGGTCGTGACCGGCGAAGATGTGCGGCGCGGCTTCGAGACCATGAAGATCTCGGCGGCGCGCTGGAAGGAAATCGGCCTGCCCGATTTCGGTGCGCCGATCGAAGCGGTGTCCTGCACCGACCACAACGGCCACCATGCCGCCTACATGCAGCAATGGGACGGCACCAAATGGGTGAAGGTCTCCGACTGGATCGCGCCCATGAAGGAGCGCGTGCGCCCGTTGCTGGAAGCCGCGGCCACGGACTATGTCGTCCAAGAACCAGCCCTGGCCGAAGCGCACGGAGCCTTGCGACAAGGCGTCGTAAGCTGTCTTCCCTCTCCCCACACGCTCTGCTCACCCTCCCCCTTGTGGGGAGGGTCGGCGAGCGAAGCGAGCCGGGGTGGGGGTAGTTTCGAATAGTTGTGAAGACCCCACCCCGACCGCTTTCGCTTCGCTCAAGCGGTCGACCCTCCCCACAAGGGGGAGGGGAAGGAGGCAGCATGTCGATCGCCGTTCAAAAAGCTTCGTCGGCGCCCGCACCCGCCCCGGAGAAAATCCTCTCCGTCAACAATATCGAGGTGCTGTACGACCACGTCATTCTGGTGCTGAAGGGCGTGTCGCTCGATATCGAGCGCGGGCGGCATCGTGGCGCTGCTCGGCGCCAATGGCGCGGGCAAGACCACGACGCTGAAGGCGATCTCGAACCTGCTGCATTCCGAACGCGGCGAGGTCACCAAGGGCTCGATCGTGTTCGAGGGCGCCGAGGTGCAGGCGCTGTCGCCGAACGAACTGGTGCGGCGCGGCTGCATCCAGGTGATGGAAGGCCGGCATTGCTTCGGCCATCTCACGATCGAGGAAAACCTGCTCACCGGCGCCTTCACCCGCAAGGACGGCAAGGCCGCGATCGCGCGCGACCTCGAACTGGTCTACGGCTATTTCAAGCGGCTGCGCGAACGGCGCGACTTCGATGGCGGGCTACACCTCGGGCGGCGAGCAGCAGATGTGCGCGATCGGCCGCGCGCTGATGTCGCGGCCGAAGATGATCCTGCTCGACGAGCCCTCGATGGGGCTCGCGCCGCAGATCGTCGAGGAAATCTTCGAGATCGTGAAGGATCTGAACGTCAAGGAAAACGTGTCGTTCCTGCTCGCCGAGCAGAACACCAACATGGCGCTGAAATATGCGCGCCACGGCTACATTCTGGAGAACGGCCGCGTGGTGATGGACGGCGACGCCAAGTCGCTGTCCGAGAACGAGGACGTCAAGGAATTCTATCTCGGCATCGCCGAGGGCAAGCGCAAGTCGTTCCGCGAGGGCAAGCATTACAAGCGGCGCAAGCGGTGGCTGGCGTAGTTTCCGGCAGTGAAACCGACGCGCACGTGCCATGTCGACACAGCATCACTACGACTCTCTCGAAACCCGCGATCCGGCGCAGCGCGAACGGAGACCTTCGCCAAGCTGCCGGCGCTGATCGCGCATGCCATGACCGCGCCCGGCTGGGCGAAGCATCTCTCCGGCGTCGATCCGAAATCGCGTCACCTCGCGCGCGGCGCTCGCAAAGCTGCCGATCCTGCGCAAATCCGATCTGCCGCGCCTGCAAACCGAGACGCCGCCGTTCGGCGGCTTCAATGTCACGCCGCCCGGCAAGGCCAAGCGCCTTCTGATGTCGCCCGGCCCGATCTTCGAGCCGGAAGGGCATGCGCAGCGATTTTGCCGGCGTCGCGCGCGCGATGTTTGCTGCGGGCTTCCGCGAGGGCCAGATCGTGCTGAACTGCTTCTCGTATCACCTCACGCCCGGCGCCTGGATGTTCGAATCCGCCGCGCAGGCGCTCGGCTGCGCGGTCATTCCCGGCGGCGTCGGCAATACCGAGCAGCAGGTCGAGGCGATCGCGCGCCTGAAGCCCGGACGGATATACCGGCACGCCCGACTTCCTGAAGATCCTGCTCGATACCGCGCAGGCCGCCGGCAAGGACGCGTCCTCGATCAAGCGCGGGCTGGTCTCGGGCGCGGCGCTGCCGCCGTCGCTGCGGCAGGAACTGTCGTCGCGCGGCGTCGAGGTGCTGCAATGCTATGCCGTCGCCGAGACCGGCGTGATCGCCTACGAGACGCAGGCGCGCGAAGGGCTGGTCGTGAACGAGGACATCATCGTCGAGATCGTGCGGCCCGGCACCGGCGATCCGGTCCCCGAAGGCGAGGTCGGCGAGGTGGTCGTCACCACCTTCAATCCCGATTATCCGATGATCCGGCTCGCCACCGGCGATCTCTCCGCCGTGCTGCCGGGCCGCTCGCCCTGCGGCCGCACCAATACGCGCATCAAGGGCTGGATGGGCCGCGCCGACCAGACCACCAAGGTCAAGGGCATGTTCGTGCGGCCCGAGCAGATCGCCGAGATCGCGAAGCGTCATCCGGAACTCGGCCGCCTGCGCCTCGTGGTCACGCGCGAAGGCGAGCAGGACGCCATGACGCTGCATGCGGAGATCGCGCAGGCGCGAAGCCGGCCTGAGCGATGCGATTGCCGCCACCCTGCAGGCCGTCACCAAGCTGAAAGGCGCGGTGAAGCTCGTCGCGCCCGGCACGCTCGCCAATGACGGCAAGGTCATCGCCGACGAGCGGCCGGTCTCTTGACTCCCTCCTCTTGCCGCTTGGCGTTTGCAGGGAGAGGGTGAAGGCGTAAGGAAGACGCTGTGACCGACACCCTGAAACCGCGCGACGCCAGGGACGTGGAAGACGCCGTCGTCTGGGCTTTGGCCGAGGGCAAGACGCTGGAAATCGCGGGCCATGGCTCCAAGCGCGCGCTCGGGCGGCCGAGCCAGTCCGACCTCACGCTCGATCTTTCGGGCCTGTCCGGGCGTCACCCTTTACGAGCCGGAGGAACTTGTTCTGTCGGCGCGCGCCGGCACACCGATCGCCGAGATCGAGCGGCTGGTGGCCGAGAGCGGGCAGGAGCTTGCCTTCGAGCCCGCCGATTACGGGCCGCTGCTGGGCGGCGCAGCCGGCGCCGGCAGCCTCGGCGGGGTGCTCGCCACCAATCTGTCGGGCCCGCGCCGGCTGAAGGCCGGGCGCCGCGCGCGATCATTTCCTCGGCTTCACCGCGGTGTCGGGACGCGGCGAGACCTTCAAGTCGGGCGGGCGGGTGGTGAAGAACGTCACCGGCTACGACCTCTGCAAGCTGATGGCCGGCTCCTTCGGCACGCTCGGTGCCATGACCGACGTCACCATCAAGACGCTGCCGCGCGCGGAGACGCAGGCGACCTTGCTGGTGACCGGCCTCGATGGAGCGCAGGCCACCCGCGCGATGGCGCAGGCCATGGGCTCGTCCTTCGACGTGTCCGGCGCGGCGTACCTGCCGGCCGCGGTCGCAGGCTGCGTCTCCGGCCTGGACGGCGGGCAATCCGCAACCCTGTTCCGGCTGGAAGGCGTGAAGCCCTCGGTCTCGCACCGCAGCGCGACGCTGGCGGCCGAGCTCAAGGCCTTCGGCACGGCGCAGACGCTTGCCGGCGGAAGTCTCCGCGCGATCTCTGGCGGGCGATCCGCGACGTCACCCCATTTGCCGACAAGAGCCCGGCCGATGGCAGCGCAGCGCCGGTCTGGCGCATTTCCACAGCGCCGATGCAGGGCGCGGCTTTGGCCGCCGGGATCGCGCAGGCCACGGGCGGCGTCTGGTTTCTCGACTGGGCCGGCGGGCTGATCTGGTTGTCGCTGCCGCCGTCCGACGATGCCGGCGCCGCGCGGTTGCGGCCGATGGTCGCGAATGCGGGAGGACACGCGACGCTGATCCGGGCGCCCGCCGCGATCCGCGCCGCGGTCGCGGTATTCGAGCCGCAGGACGAAGGCGTGGCGGCTCTGAGCCGCCGGGTGAAGGAAAGCTTCGACCCGAAGGGCATCCTCAATCCCGGACGGATGTGGGCGGGGGTTTAACGATGCAAACGCATTTCTCGCTCGCCCAGCTTGCCGATCCGGCGATCGCCGAAGCCGACAAGATTCTGCGCGCCTGCGTGCATTGCGGCTTCTGCACCGCAACCTGTCCGACCTATGTGCTGCTCGGGCGACGAGCTCGATTCCCCGCGCGGGCGCATCTATCTGATCAAGGACATGCTGGAGCAGGGGCGGCCCGCGACCGCCGATGTCGTCAAGCATGTCGACCGCTGCCTGTCCTGCCTTGCCTGCATGACCACGTGCCCTTCGGGGGTGCATTACATGCATCTCGTCGACCATGCCCGTGCGCATGTCGAGGACGACCTATCGGCGGCCGCTGCGCGACCGGCTGGTGCGCTGGCTGCTGGCGGCCGTGCTGCCCTATCCGGCGCGGATGCGGGCGGCGCTTATCGCTCGCCTTCCTCGGCAAGCCGTTTGCGCCGCTGCTGGCCGCATTCGGGATGAAGCCGCTGGCCGCGATGCTGCGGCTCGCGCCCGCCGGCGGCTTGCCGAAGGCCTTGCCGCAGCGACAGATCCATCCGGCCGAGGGGACCCGCAGGGGCCGGGTGGCGCTGCTTCAGGGCTGCGCCAATCGCGTGCTCGGTGCCCATGTGAACGAAGCGACCATCCGGGTGCTGAACCGTCAGGGCATCGAGGTGGTGACCCCGCAGGGCGAAACCTGCTGCGGGGCGCTGGTCCATCACATGGGCCGCGAGCATCAGGCGCACGATCAGGCCAAGGCCAATATCGACGCCTGGACCGCGGAGATCGACGGCGCCGGCCTCGACGCCATCGTGATCAACGTCTCCGGCTGCGGCACCACCGTGAAGGATTACGGCTTCATGCTGCGCAACGACGAGGCCTATGCCGAGAAGGCCAGCCGGGTCAGTGGCCTTACCCGCGACATCAGCGAATATCTGGCCGCCCTGCCGCAGGGTGCCCCTGCCGCTCCGTCAGGCGTCACCGTCGCCTATCATGCCGCCTGCTCGCTGCAGCATGGCCAGCGGGTGACCCGCCAGCCGAAGGAGCTTCTGGCGCGCCACGGCTTCCGCGTGGTCGATATCCCCGAGGGTCATCTGTGCTGCGGATCGGCCGGGACCTACAATATCCTGCAAAGCGAGATTGCGCAGACGCTGCGGGATCGTAAGATCGCGAATATCGTTCGTATCGAGTCCCGACGTGATCGCAGCCGGCAATATCGGATGCATCACTCAGATCGCGTCGGGCACGGCGATACCGGTGGTCCACCCGATCGAGTTGATCGATTGGTCCACGGGAGGCCCGAAGCCGGCGGGGTGGTCCGGCGGCGCGCATGCGGTGCCGGTCAGCAAGGGCACGGTCGCGGCGAAGACGTCAGCTCTTGCTTAGAGGCAGTGTAGCGCAACCCATTCGGAGACAAGTCATGGCGAAGAAGTCGAAGAAGGCCAAGAAGGGCAAAAAGGCCAAGAAGGGCAAGAAAGCCAAAAAAACCAAGAAAGTAGCCGCGAAGAAAAAGAAAGGTGCGAAGAAGAGCGCGCCGAAGAAAGCCAAGAAGGCGAAGAAAGCGAAAAAGGCCAAGAAGGCGAAAAGCGGCCGCGGCGCGCAAGCCCGCGGCTCCCAAGCCCGCCGCCCCGATGGCCGCGCCCGCGCCGGCACCCAATGACCCCTCCGCCGGCACCTGCTCCGGCCGCGCCCTCGGGCGGCATGGGATGGGCGGCTACAAGCCGTTCGGCAGCGACAATAGCGGCAACTGAGCCGCGTACGGTTTGACACCATTCAGATCGTGAAAACGGCCCGGACCTTTCAAGGATCCGGGCCGTCTTTTTATCGCAGTCCCGCCCTCGCCAACGCCTCCCTTTCGTGTAGCGTTGCTACCCATCCAGGCCGGGGAGGAACAGGTGACGGAAATTTTCGTCGCGAAGCTGTCCGACCTGCCCGACGGCGAGCGCCGCATCGTCACCGCATGACGGCGTCGAGATCGGCGTCTTCCATTGGCAGGGTGCGTTCTACGCCTATCGCAATCTGTGCGCCCATCAGGGCGGTCCGGCCTGCGAAGGCGTGATCATGCACAAGGTCGAGGACGTGCTGGCGCCCGACCGCACCTGGCACGGCCAGAAATTCTCACTCCGACGAGGTGCATTTCGTCTGCCCGTGGCACGGCTACGAATACGACATCCGGACCGGCGAATGTGCCGCCGACCGCAAGCTCAAGCTGAAATCCTATGACGTGGTCCGCCGTGGCGAGGATATCTATGTCCGCGCCGATTGACGCTTTGCGAATTATCGGCGCGATGTCGGACGCGCAATTGCAGGCGCTGCTGGCGGCCGCGATCAAGAGCTATGCCGCGCGCGCCGAAGTCAGCGACGAGCCGCTGCCGGCACTGCCGCCGCAATCGGGCGTGACCGCGACCGAGGCGATGCTTGCCGTCTCCGCCATCATGAAGGCGGTGAATGTGCAGGTATTCGAACTCGGCATGTGGCAATCCTGGTCGGGACGCTGAAGAAGAGGAGAGGGCATGGAGCTTCCGCTCAGCGACTACCGCAAGATGGCGGTCGCCGAATTCGACACCACCAAGCTGCTCGCGCATGCCTCGCAGCAGGCGAAAGAGCGCGGCTATGACCGCTTCCCGATCGTGGACGTGGATTCGCATCACTACGAATCCGAATTGATGGCGGAGATCCTCGAATATCTCGACGACCCGGTGCTGCGTCAGCTGATGCAGAGTGCGGGTCAGGCCAATGCCAAGAATAACGGCGTGTTGCCGACCGGCGTCGGCTATCAGGACATGGGCGGACGCGTGACGCGCTATCCGCTGCGCAAGATGGAAAAGACCGAAGGGCCCGAGCATCGCGACATCGCGCTCACCAAGCGCTGGATGGACGCGATCGGCGTCGATGTCGCGATCCTGTTTCCGACGCCGATGCTGCAGCTTGGCGTGCATCCGCAGGTCGAGGTCGAGGTCGCGCTGGCGCGCGCCTATAATCGCTGGCTGTGCGAGAAGGTGCTGGCGAAGGAGCCGCGCATCCGCTCGATGCTGTATCTGCCGTTCAACGATGCCGAAGCCTCGTTCCGGATGGTGCAGGAATTCGGCAAGCACGAAGGCGTCTGCGGTTTCATGGTGACGGCGGCGCGCTATCGCCCGGTGCACCACAATTCCTACATGAAGACCTACGCGCTGCTGGAAGAACTCGGCCTGCCGCTCGGCTTCCATGCCGCCTATAACTGGAACGACCAGTCGATGTCGATGCTGAACCGGTTCATCTCGGTGCATGCGCTCGGCTTCACCTTCCACAACATGGTCCACATGGCGAACTGGATCGTGAACGGCATTCCGGAGCGGTTCCCGAAACTGAAAGTGGTCTGGATCGAGAGCGGGCTCGCCTGGATTCCGTTCATGATGCAGCGCTTCGACAACGAATACATGATGCGCTCCTCGGAAGCGCCGGCGCTGAAGAAGCTGCCGAGCGATTACATGCGCGACATGTTCTTCACCTCGCAGCCGATGGAAATGACCGACATGGGCGCGCTGGAAACGACGATGCGCATGATCAACGCCGAGACCCAGCTGATGTATTCGTCGGATTATCCGCACTGGGATTTCGACCTGCCGTCGACGATCTACGATTTGCCGTTCCTGTCGGAGACCGCCAAGCGCAATATTCTGGGCGGCAACGCGATCAAGCTGTTCAATCTGAAGCTGCCCGCGCAGAAAATGGCGCGGGTGGCGTAGCGCTGAATCTGAAGCGATCGGCTCAGCCGTTGCACCGCTCAAGCGCGGGCTCCAGCGCAAAGAATCCGGCTCCCGCGCTCGCGGGTATGAGCGGAAGAAAGTCCGGGAAAAACAGGGAGGACGTCATGGTGAGGCTGATCGTCGCCGCCGTTCCGCTTGCTGCTTTCGCCGCTCGCGGCGAATCCGCGCAGACCGACACGCTGAAAGTCGCGATTTCGCAGCGCTTCTTCTGGGATTTCGTCGTTCGTCGAATTCGCCGAGAAGGCCGGCTTCTTCAAGGAGGCCGGGCTCACCGTCGAGCCGTTCTATACCGACGGCGGTGCGGCGACGCTGACCACGGTTCTGTCCGGCAGTGCCGATATCGGCCTTTCCAACGGGCTGCTGGGCGTGATCGGCGCCTATGTGAAGGGCGCGCCGGTGCGCATCATCTCCGCGCAGATGACCGGCGCCGGCGAGCTTTACTGGTACGTCAAAGTCCGACTGCCCGATCGCCTCGCTCAAGGACCCTGCGATCAAGACCACGTCCTTCTCCTCGCCGGGCTCGTCGTCGAACCTGATCCTGCTGGCGCTGATGAAGCAGGCCGGCGTCGAACGCCAAGACGGTGGCGACCGGCGGCGCGCCGGCGACGCTGACCCAGGTGATGACCGGGCAGATCGATGTCGGCTGGGCGGCGGCGCCGTTCGGGCTGAAGCAGCTCATGGAGAAGCAGATCAAGGTGATTGCGCGCACCACGGATGTGCCGCAACTCGCCAACCAGACCATCCGCGTCAACATCGCCAACGAGCAATCGCTCAAGACCAAGCGCGCGGCGATCGAGAAGTTCATGCGGATCTACGCGCGCGCGATCGACTGGGCCTATGCGAACCACGCGGCGATCGACATCTTCGCCGACAACATGAAATTGCCGCCCGACATCGCCAAAAAGGCGGTCGCCGAATTCTATCCGAAGTCCGGCTTGCAAATCGGCGAGATCAAGGGCCTCGAACTGACGCTGAAGGACGCGCTCGACTACAAATATATCGCGGTCGCGAAGACCGCGCAGGAAATCGCGCCGCTGTTCGACATCGTCTACAAGCCGTAGGCTGCGGCGCAATCGTGGTGCTCGCGTTTCTGTGCCCTCTCCCCATGCGGGAGAGGGCACGAAAATGTCCGCCACTGCCCCGCGGTTCCTTCGCGATAAGAAATCCGGATCGAGCGACGAATTCCGCCGCATTGCATCGCGGCCCCCGGCTGAATAGCATCGCCGCTCGATGCGGCGGCGTGGGCCCCGTACGCAAGCATAAATGACAATCGGGAGGTTCGGTCGATGGCGTACAACATCCTCATTCTGGGCGCGGCCTATGGCTCGCTGCTCGCCTCCAAGATGCTGTTCGGCGGCCACAAGATCCATCACGTCTGCCTGCCGGCGGAGGCCGATCTGATCAACGCCGAGGGCTTCGTGCGTGCGGCTGCCGGTGAAGGGCCGCAAGGATCCGGTGGTGCTGGATTCGCGCAAGCTGCCCGGCAAGGTGACCGCCGGCGGCGCGGCCGGCGTCAACCCGTCGGACTACGATCTGGTCGGGCTTGCGATGCAGGAGCCGCAATATCGCTCGCCCGGCGTGCGCGAATTGCTCGATGCGGTGGCGAAGTCGCGCGTGCCCTGCATGTCGATCATGAACATGCCGCCGCTGCCCTACATGAAGCGCATCCCGGGCCTGAATGCGGACTGCGCTGAAGCCCGCCTACACCGATCCGAGCGTGTGGGACAGTTTCGATCCCGGCAAGCTGACGCTGTGCAGCCCCGATCCGCAGGCGATCCGCCCGCCGGACGAGAAGGCCAACGTGCTGCAGGTCACGCTGCCGACCAACTTCAAGGTGGCGAAGTTCGACGACGACAAGGACACCGCGATCCTGCGCCAGCTCGAAAGGACATCGATGCGATCCGCTTCGATCCGGGCGACGGCACCAGGATCGAGCTGCCGGTGAAGCTGCGCGTGCACGATTCGCTGTTCGTGCCGCTCGCCAAATGGGCGATGCTGCTGGCCGGCAATTATCGCTGCATCACCCGGACGGCATGCGCACCGCGCAGGAAGCGGTGCATAGCGACATCGAGACGTCGCGGGCGGTCTATAATTTCGTCAACGATCTGGTGGTGAAGCTCGGCGCCAATCCGAACGACCTCGTGCCGTTCGAGAAATACGCCGCCGCGGCGCAGAGCCTGTCGCGTCCGGCCTCGGCCGCGCGCGCCCTGAACAACGGCGCGCCCAACATCGAGCGCGCCGACAAGCTGGTGCAGCTGATCGCCAAGCAGAAGGGCCTGAGCCTGCCGGCGATCGACGCCCAGGTGGCGCTGGTGGATGCGCGGCTGGAGGCGAACCGGAAGAAGGCGGCCTGATCCGGCTTTGTGTCCCGAAAGATCGATCCGAGCTGAAAGACGCCGGAAACATCGGGTTTCCGGCGTCTTTTTCGTGACTTTCCGGCAACAGATTAACGCATTGTGACAGAGGGGTGTGAATTAGAGCCGTTTTCAGGCTGAAAACGCCCAAAAAGGCAGCACATGCCAAAATCTTCGCATTGGCTCATAAGCGCCTTCCATGCGGAATTATCGCAACTGCAGGCAATGCAGGGGGTGGCGTTTGGGGGTTCCGGCGGTCTGGTCGCGAACAATCGCCGAAGCTGAAGCCACCGAGAGCGTCGAAATGAAGGGGCAAGCCATGAAGAATTACGTTTTGCCGGCGATCGTTGCCGCCGCCGTTCTGATCGAGCGCGCCAGCAGCCGCCGCAGACCTGAAGCCGGTCTACAAGGCGCCGCCACCGCCGGTGCTCGTACAATCCGTGGGATGTTGCGATCGGTGGCGCGTTGATGACCGACTATAACTTCCGCGGCATCTCGCAGTCGGCCCGCGGCGCTGGCGGTCACGGCTTACATCGAAGGCCGCTACAAGCCGATCAAGGACGTCGAATGGTATGCCGGCGCGCAGGCCTACACGGTGAAGCTGATCACCGATCCGACCGCGGAAATCGATCTCTACGGCGGCGTGCGCCTGACTTGGGACAAGTGGACCCTCGATCTCGGCGCCATGTATTACCTGTATCCGGTCGAGCGTCAGGTGGACGGTGGCCTTGGCACCACGCTCATTGTGTTGCCGAACGGCAACACCAGCCTGGCCAATACCGACTTCCTCGAGTTCTACGGCAAGGTGACCTACACCTTTAACGACAACTTCCTCGTTACCGGTGCGGTCTACTACACCGACAACTGGCTGAATACCGGCGCCAGCGGCACCTATTATTCGGGTATCGCGAAATACACCGGCACCGCCCTCCCGAGCGGCTGGAACTGGTACGTGTCCGGCGAACTCGGCTATTACGACCTCGGCACCACCAAGTTCGACGTGATTGCCTTCCCCGGACCTGGCGGCACCGGCTGGGATCTGCCGAGCTACACGACCTGGAACGCGGGTATCGGCTTCACCTACAAGGCCATGACGCTGGACCTGCGCTACTACGACACCAACCTCAGCAAGGAAGAGTGTAACGTTCTGACCGGCGATCCCGGCGCGACCTTCAGCAAGCAACGCGATCGCGATCACCAATCCGATCGGCCTGCAATCCAAGTGGTGCAGCGCAGCCTTCATCGGCAAGCTGTCCTTCGACACCACGCTCGCGGCGATCAAGTAATCGAGAGTCGATAGCGAAATTCCAAAGGAGCGGCGGCCGAGAGGCCGCCGCTTTTCTTTTGGCGAACCGCGAACTCTGGCATCCCCGTTGCAGTCTCGGCTCGTGGGCCAGCGGGGCTGTGCGGAATTGACGGCGAATGCAAACCGATCGCAAATGGTTCGAAATGGCCGCCGGTGCCGCCGGCGGTGCGGTTGCGATCGGCATTATGTGTCTGCTGTCGATCCAGACCGAATTTCCGCTCGAATATATTCCGTTCGCGACCTCGATCGTGCTGGTGACCGGATCGCCGGAGGCGACCCCGGCGCGCCCGCGCGCCCTGGTCGGAGGTCATGTCCTGTCGGCGGTGATCGGCGAGATCGCGTTGATGCTGGGCGGTTCGCAGCCCTGGATCGCCGCGCTTGCGGTCGGCGTTGCGATCCTGGCGATGCTCGCGACCGACAGCTTCCATCCGCCGGCGGGCATCAACCCGCTGATCATCGTGACCCACGGCATGTCGTGGAGCTTCGTGCTGGTTCCGGTCGCGGCCGGTGCGCTGATTTTGCTGGCCTATACCTGGCTATGGACCAATTGGATGCGGCGGACGCCCTGGCCCGACCGTTGGTGCTGACATCACTTGGCGGGCTGCTTCAGACGTTCCGTCAATCGGAAGCCGTCGCCGTCGGGTTGCAGCCCAAGATGCCGGTCGTGCAGTCCGGTCAGCGTCGAACGATGACCGACCGAGACGATGGTCGCGCCCTTCAGCCGGGTGTGCAGCAGGCCATAGAGCTTCGCCTCGGATGCCTCGTCGAGCGAAGCCGTCGCCTCGTCCAGAAACAGGAAATCCGGCTTTTGCAGCAGCGCGCGTGCGATGCCGAGCCGCTGCTGTTCGCCGAGCGACAGGATGCGGTTCCAGTGCGCTTCTTCATGCAGGCGACCGGCGAGGCCCGGAAGCTCCACCGCGCCCAGGGCCGCCGACAGGGTAGCGTCGTCGAAGGTGCCGGCATCGGAGGGGTAGGAGAGCGCGTTGGCGAGCGTGGTGACCGGAAAATAGGGGCGCTGTGGCAACAGCATGATGTGCGCGCCGGCGGGCAGGGACACCTGCCCCTCGCCGTAGGGCCACAGCCCCGCAAGTGCGCGCAGTAGCGTCGATTTTCCGGCGCCGGACGGCCCGGTGAGCAGCAGGCGGTCGCCGGGATGGAATTCGGCTCCGACCGAGGTGAGGAGCGGTGTGCCGTCGGGCCTGTCGACCGAAAGATCGCGGATGCGGACCGGCGCGCCTTCGCTGCCGGGTGACACGGCAATCTTCGAAGACGCTGCCGCCCCATGCGCATCCTCAAGCGAACTCCTAAAGCCCGCCAGCCGCTCCACCACCGCCGCCCATTCCGCCATATAGCGATAGATGGTGACGAGGATGGACAGCGATTCCTGCACGCTGTTGAAAGCGCTTGCGGTCTGCGTCAGCCCGCCGAGCGGCATCGCCCCGGAAAAATAAGCCGGGCTGACGACGATATAGGGCAGAATGATCGCGAATTGCGAATGGCTCTGGGTGAAGAAGGTCAGGCGCTTCTGCCGCGAGATCAGTTGCTTGAAATTCTCCGCGACCTTGCTGAAGCGCTCGCCGAGGCGCGCATTTTCCGCGGTCTCCCCGCGCAGCAGGCCGATCTGTTCGGAATTCTCGCGCACGCGCACGAGATTGAAGCGGAAATCCGCCTCGAAGCGCTGCTGACGGAAATTCAGGCCGACCAGCGGCCAGCCGATCCAATGGGCGATCGCCGTGCCCACGATCGAATAGATCAGCGCCGTCCACACCAGATAGCCCGGGATGTCGATCGTCGATCCGAACAGCGTTAGGGGCGCTGCTTGCGACAGCGACCACAGGATCGCGACGAAGGAAAACAGCGTCACCACCGCGCCGAGCAGCCGGATGCCGACGGTCAGGGTCTTTTCGACGAACTGGTTAATGTCGTCGGCGATGCGCTGGTCCGGATTGTCGGCGGCATCGCCGCGTAATTGCATGCGGTAATGGGCGGAGTCCTTCAGCCAGCGCGCGACATAGGCCCCGGTCATCCAGGTCCGCCAGCGGATTTGCAGCCACTGGTTCAGATAGAGCTGGTAGACCGCGAGCAGCACATAGGCCGCCGCCAGCGCGCAGAAAACCTGCAACTCCCAAAAGAAGTTTTCCCAATTCTTGTCCTGCAGAGAATTGAAGAAGCGCGCATTCCATTGATTGATCAGGACGTTGATCGCGACGATCGACAATTCGATAGCGATCACGGCGCCAAGCAGGAAGCGGCCGGGCCAGCGGTCCTCGGACCGGAAATAGGGCAGGGACAACGCCCAGACATCGCGCATCAGCCGGGATAGGCCGTTCACGGGTTCACCTCTGAGGCGGCGGCCTCGAACTGCGATCGGTTCACATAGTCCGGCTTGTGTGCATTGCAAACAAGACTTCGCCGCCCACTCTGGGATGACATGAACGGTCGCTCTCCGTGCGGCGCTATGGCGCGTGGGCGGGTTAGCCGAATTGCCCGATTGCTAGGCTTGTGGAATGACGGCAACCCGTTCAAACTATGGCGGAAGACCGCTGGAATATCATATACCCATCCGCGGTTTATCACGAAAAGCGGCGCAGCAAGCGCCCGCACATAAAACGGTCCCTAGGGAGATACCTCATGACCAAGAAATCCGAAAAATCGACGTCGCGCCGCAAATTTCTGCTCGCGGCGGGTGCCGCTGGCGCCGCCACCGTCGCGATGCCGCAGGTCTCGCGCGCACAGACGGTGACCTGGAAATATCAGTCGACCTGGCCGACCAAGGACATCTTCCACGAATTCGCTGCCGACTATGCGAAGAAGGTGAACGACATGTCCGGCGGCCGCCTGCAGCTCGACGTGCTCGCGGCCGGCGCGGTGGTGCCGGCGTTCCAGATGGCCGACGCGGTGCATTCGGGCGTGCTCGATGCCGGTCACGGCGTGTGCGCGTATTGGTACGGCAAGCACAAGGCCTATTCGCTGTTCGGCACGCCGCCCTCATGGGGCTGGGATGCGCACGGCTTCCTCGGCTGGTTCTATTACGGCGGCGGCGAAGACCTCTACAAGGAACTGGTCAACAACATCCTGAAGCTCAATCTGACCGGCGTTCTCTATTATCCGATGCCGACCCAGCCGCTCGGCTGGTTCAAGAAGGAAATGAAGACCGGCGACGACTTCAAGGGCATGAAATACCGCACCGTCGGTTTGTCGGCCGACCTGTTCAAGGAGTTGGGCGCCGCCGTCACCATTCTACCGGGCGGCGAAATCGTGCCGGCAATGGACCGCGGCCTGCTTGACGCTGCGGAATTCAACAATCCGTCGTCCGACATCCTGCTCGGCTTCCCCGACGTGTCGAAATTCTTCATGCTCGGCAGCCATCACCAGCAGGCGGAAGCGTTCGAGATCATCTTCAACAAGCAGAAGCACGACGCATTGCCGCCGGAACTGCGCGCAATCCTTCGCAACGCGGCCTTTGCCGCCACCGCCGATCAATACGCGATGGCGCATGACCGCTACTCGAAGGATCTCGAGGCGATCAAGAAGCGCGGCGTGAACGTGATGAAGACGCCGGACAAGCTGCTCAGCGACCAGCTCAATGCCTGGAACAAGGTGATCGCCGAACAGAGCAAGGAGCCGTTCTTCGCGAAGGTCGCGGCCTCGCAGAAGGATTGGGCGAAGCGCACCGGCGCCTATACGCTGGTCAACCCTCTCGACACGGCAGCGCTCGAGAAGGCCTACAAGCACTTCCACGGATAAATTCGGCGTAAACGGCGCGCGCAAGAGCGGTCTTGCGCGCGCCCTCTTTGCCCTTCTCAACCGCCGGAAAAACGAATAAGCAAACTGGAAACGACAAGAATAAACGCAACGGAAACTCCGTTGAGCGGTAGGGGGATTTGTGGACCGCTTCATGCGCTACATTGATGAGCTGAGCACCTGGGTCGGCAAGACCTTCGCCTGGTGCATCCTCATCCTCACCTTCACCACGAGCTACGAGGTCTTCTCGCGCTACTTCTTCGGCGCGCCGACCGAATGGGCCTTCGACGCCTCGTATATCCTCTATGGCACCTTGTTCATGATGGCGGGCGCCTACGCGCTTGCCCGCAATAGCCATGTGCGCGGCGATTTCCTGTATCGCTCCTGGAGCCAGCGCACGCAGGCCAAATGCGATCTGCTGCTGTTCATCCTGTTTTTCTTCCCGGGCATGATCGCCTTCGTCTATTCCGGCTTCGGCTTCGCCAAGATGGCCTGGCTGATGAACGAGCGCTCGGCCGCGAGCCCGAACGGGCCGATCATCTGGCCGTTCAAATGGCTGATCCCGATCACCGGCGTGCTGATGGTGCTGCAGGGCATCGTCGAAGTGATGCGCTGCATCATCTGCATCCGCACCGGCGAATGGCCCAAGCGCCTGCATGACGTTGAAGAGCTCGACAAGATCATGCTGGAAAAGGCCGAGCACGGCGATTACGCCATCGTCAAGGAGCTCGAGGAAATCGGCGAACGCAAGGGTGCGGTCTGATGTTCGGTTTCGGAAATCCCGAACTCGGCGTTCTGATGCTGTTTTTGTTCGTCGTGTTCATCATGCTGGGCTTCCCCATTGCGTTCACGCTGATGGCGCTCGGTGTGTTCTTCGGCTATTTCGCGATGGGCGATCTCGTCTTCTCGCTGCTGGTGCAGCGCACCTATTCGGTGATGACGAATGATGTCCTGATCTCGATCCCGCTCTTTGTATTCATGGGCTATGTGATCGAGCGTGCGAACATCCTCGATCGATTGTTCAAGTCGCTGCAATTGGCGGCCGGTCCGATGCCGGCGTCGCTCGCCATCGCCACGCTTGCGACCTGCGCCATCTTCGCTACCGCGACCGGCATCGTGGGTGCCGTCGTGACGCTGATGGGTCTTCTGGCGTTCCCCGCCATGTTACGGGCCGGCTACGACGTAAAGATTTCCGCGGGCGTGATCTGCGCGGGAGGCTGTCTCGGCATCCTGATTCCCCCAAGCGTCATGCTGATCCTGTATGGCGCCACCGCCGGCGTGTCGGTGGTGAAGCTCTATGCCGGCGCCTTCTTCCCCGGCCTCATGCTGGCCAGCCTCTACATTCTGTTTACGATGATCATGGCGCTGCTCAATCCGAGGCTTGCGCCCAAATTGCCGCTGGAAGAGCGCAACGTCCCGATCATGACCGTGCTCTGGTCGCTGCTGACCTCGTTCGCGCCGCTTTTCGCGCTGATCGCAGCCGCTCTCGGATCGATCGTGTTCGGGCTCGCGACGCCATCCGAGGCTGCCGCCATGGGCTCGCTCGGCGCATTGATCCTCGCGGTGATGTATGGCGCCGACTATTCCCGGCCTTGGGCGTTGCGGCTGGTTCAGGGTTACGGGATTCTGGCTGCGCTGCTGATCGTCTATCTGCTGGTCTGCGCCTTCACCGCGGTCAATGTCGACCGCCGGGTGCTGGGCGCGATGGGCTTCATCACGCTGGCCATCGGTATCGTTTTCATTCCCCGCAGCAGTTTCTCGCTTCCGGCGCTGAAAGAATCGGTGTTCCTCACTGCGCGCACCACCGCGATGGTGTGCTGGCTGTTCATCGGCTCCTTCCTGTTCTCGGCGGTCTTTGCCTATCTCGGCGGTCACGAGCCGATCGAGAAATTCGTATTGGCGATGAATCTCAATACCCTGGGATTCATGATCCTTGCCCAGATCATCATCTTCATCCTGGGCTGGCCGCTGGAATGGACGGAAATCATCGTCATCTTCATGCCGATCTTTCTGCCGCTGCTGAAGACCTTCAACGTCGATCCGCTGTTCTTCGGGCTTCTGGTGGCGCTGAATATCCAGACCTCGTTCCTGTCGCCACCGGTGGCGATGGCGCCATTCTATCTGAAGGGCGTGGCGCCGAGCTGGGTCAATATCAACGACATTTTCCGCGGCGTGATGCCCTATCTCATCATCGTCATCATCTCGATGGTGCTGCTCTATTCCTTCCCGCAGATCGGCCTGTGGCTGCCGAATTACCTGTATCGGTAGCATCCGATGACGCGGCTGGACGACACAAGGAATGAACCATGACACTGCTTATTGCCGGCATCGTGGTCTTGCTTGCGACCATCGTCGCGTTCTGGATGTGCCTGCCGCGCGGCGGCAGATATCACCGTTTTGTCGGCACCGAGGCCGAGCCCTATGTTGCGGTCGCATTCACGGCGGGCGTGGCGCTGAGCTTCACGTTGACGTTGAGCGGGATTCTCGGGCTAATCGGCTGATCTGTCCCGTTACGAAAGCCTGAACGTGGCCACCGCCGATCTTTCCGCCTGGACCGCTGCGCATGCCGTTGCCGAAATCGCGCGCGGCGCGATCTCGGCCGAGGACTATACGCGCGCCTGCCTGGAGCGCATCGCCGCGGTCGAGCCGCAGGTCCATGCCTTCGCCCATCTCGATCCCGACCATGCCATCGCGCAGGCGCGCGCGCTTGACGAGCGCAAGAGCCGGGGTTTGGCGCTGGGTCCGCTGCATGGAATTCCGGTCGGGATCAAGGACATCATAGACACCAGCGACTTTCCGACCGAATGCGGCTCGCCCTTTCTGTCCGGACGCAGACCCTATCAGGATGCGCATGTGGTGAAGCGCTTGCGCGACGCCGGTGCGGTGATCATCGGCAAGACCGTCACCACCGAATTCGCGTATTTCCACCCCGGACCGACCCGCAATCCGCATAATCCCGAACACACGCCGGGCGGCTCCTCGCAGGGCTCCGCCGCCGCGGTGGCGTCCGGGATGATACCGCTTGCCATCGGGACCCAGACCAACGGCTCGGTGATCCGCCCGGCCTCGTTCTGCGGCGTCTATGGCGCAAAGCCATCAACGGGCCTCGTATCGCGTTATGGTGTGCTACCGCTGTCGCCGTCGCTCGATGTGGTCGGGCCGTTCGCTCGTTCGCTGGGCGACCTGGCGCTGATACTGGACGTGATGGCGGGCCACGATCCGAACGATCCGGACAGCCGGCCGTTCGCGGCGCCGCATTTCCGCAAGCTGGCCGAAGAGAAATTTCCGATCCCGCCGCGCTTTGCTTTGGTCCGGACCCCGGTCTGGGACAAGGCCGATGCCGCGACGCAGGCCGCCTTCGAACAATTGGCCGACAAGCTCGGCGATGCCTGTGTGCGGGTCGACCTGCCGGAGCGCTACGCCGACGCCTGGAATGTGCATCGCACGGTCATGGTGGCGGAGATGGCCTACCGGCTCGGCCGCGTCTGCGATCGCGGCGGGGAGGCGATCAGCAAGGTGCTGCGCGATCTGGTGGCCGAAGGCCGGACGATCGGCGCGGTGCCGTACCAGCAGGCGCTGGACGATGCGCGCTCCTTCGCGCGGTCGCTTGGCGATTATCTGGAAGACTGCAATGCCATTATCACGCCGGCGGCGCGCGGCGGAGCCCCCAGGAGCCTGGAGACGACCGGCGATCCGGTCTTCTGCACGCTGTGGACCCTGTCGGGGCTTCCTTCACTGTCGCTGCCGCTGCTGGAAGACGCAGATGGCATGCCGGTCGGTGTACAATTGGTCGGCGCCCCTCATGACGATGCGCGGCTGCTGCGAACCGCCAATTGGCTGATCCAGGCGGTTGCCCCGAAGGGCAAGCGGCGCTCGCAGAAATCGTAAGTTCCGCCCTCAAATCAGGGTGCGGAACGTGCGTCGCGCAGGCCTGCGTGGCTGGCCCGTGGTTGAGGCCGATTGCCGCATGATCCTTGCTGTGCCTAGAATATAACCAATCCGCCGGTGTTGAATGCCGGAAAGACGGAGCTGTGCAAAGGCTGGGCTGGCCTGCAACTTGCTTAAAAAAGACGCTTCGAAACCAATGAGGGGAGTGTCCCATGCGACGTCGCGACTTCACGAAAATAGCTCTGGCGGGCGCGGCCGCGACGGTTGCCGCCCCTGCGGTGGTGCGCGCACAGACCACCTTCACCTGGAAGATGACCAGCTTCTACGGCCCGAACGCGGCGTTCTATTCGACCGGCCCGGGCAGCGCGAAGGACCTCGTCAAGCGCATCGACGAGATGTCGAACGGAAGACTGAAAATCCAGTTCTATGGCGCCGGCGAACTGATCCCGGCGGCAGAAGGCTTCGACGCCGTGTCGTCCGGCACCGTCGAGATGAATTACGCCAATTCGTATTTCTGGACCGGAAAGAGCTTCGCCGCGCAATACTTCACGGCGGTGCCGTTCGGTCTCAACTTCCAGGGCTTCAACGGCTGGTATTATGACGGCGGCGGCCGCGAATTGTGGCGCGAGGTCTATGACCGCTTCAATCTCGTGCCGTTCGCCTGCGGCAATACCGGCGTGCAGATGACCGGCTGGTTCCGAAAGCCGATCGAAAAGGTGGAGGATCTGCAAGGCGTCAAGATGCGCATCCCGGGTCTCGCCGGCCGCGTCTATAAGGAACTCGGCGTCGACTCGCGGCTCATCCCGCCCGGCGAAATCTTCCCCTCGCTGGAACGCGGCGTGATCGATGCCGCCGAATTTGTCGGCCCCTATCTCGATCGTCAGCTCGGGCTGCAGAAGGTCGCGAAATATTACTACACTACCGGCTGGCACGAGATGGCGACCACCAGCGAGCTCACCATCAACAAGGCGAAATGGAATTCGCTGCCGCCGGACCTGCAGGCGATCGTGGAGAATGCCTGCGCGGCCTGCAACGTGATCAGCGAGGCCTGGTGCCAGAAGAACAACGCCGAGGCGATGGAGGATCTGATCAGGAACCAGGGCGTGATCGCGCAGCCCTTGCCGGATGATGTTGTGAAGGCCTTGCGTGCGGCGACCACGAAGATCCTGGCGGAAGCCGTCGCGAAAGATCCGGTGACCAAGAAGGTCAATGACTCGTATTTCGCCTACAAGGCCAAATACGACAACTGGGCCGACCTGAGCGAACTCGTCTACCACACCAAGATCCGGAAGGCCTGATTTGCAAGCTGCGCAGAAGCTGGCCGGCGGGATAGACGCCTTCGTCGATCTCGTCGGCCGTATCACGTCATGGCTTGCGCTCGGCATCGCGCTGGTGATGGGCGCGAATGTGCTGCTGCGCTATGCCTTCTCCTACGGGTTCATCTGGGCGCAGGAACTGGAATGGCACATCTTCGTGCCGATCTGCCTGTTCGGAATGTCCTATGCGCTCTTGCACGGCGAGCATGTTCGGGTCGACGTGCTGTTCCAGTATTTCAGCTCGCGCAACAAGCATCGCGTCGAAGTGATCTCGGCCTTCATCTCGATGGCCTTCTGCCTGATCGTGATCTGGCTCTCGGTCCCCTACGTGTACCAGTCCTGGTCGATCGGCGAAGGCACCGCCAATCCCGGCGGCATTGAATATCGCTACATCGTCAAGTCGCTGATCCCGATCGGCTTTGCGATCCTGTTCCTGCAATCCTTGTCCGAGGCGATCAAAAGCACCCTCGCAATGCGGAGATCATGATGGCGAGCACCGAAATTCTCGCCATTCTGATGCTGGTGTCGTTCTTCGTGCTGCTGATGGCCGGTATTCCGGTCGCGCTCACGCTTGCGACCGCAGGCCTCGTCTTCGGCTATATCGGCTTCGGCAGCCTGCTGTTCAATCTTCTGCCCAGCCGCATATTCGGCGTCGTCACCAATTCGACGCTGCTCGCGATCCCGCTATTCGTGTTTATGGGGATGATGCTGGAGAAATCCAAGCTTGCCGAGGACCTGATGGATGTCATCGGGCATCTCGCGGGCTCGCTGCGCGGCGGGCTTGGTATCGGCATCGTGCTGGTCGGCGTTCTCCTTGGCGCCACCACCGGCATTGTCGGGGCCACGGTCGTGACGCTCGGGCTGTTGACGCTGCCCGGCATGCTGCGGCGCGGCTACGACAAGGGACTGGCCTGCGGCGTGATCTGCGCCTCCGGCACGCTCGGGCAGATTATTCCACCGAGCCTGATCCTGATCCTGCTCGCGGACATCCTGAACGAATCGGTCGGCACGCTGTTCGCGGCGGCCGTCATGCCGGGCCTGCTGCTGTCTGCGATCTATGTCATCTACATTCTCGTGCTCGGGATCGTTCGGCCGGACATGGTGCCCGCCTTCTCGAAGGAGGAGCGCGACCTCGTCTCGAAAAAGGAATTGCTGACGAAGTCGTTCAAGGTGGTGGCGCCGCCGGTTGCGCTTGTGGGCGCCGTGCTGGGCTCGATCATCGCAGGAATTGCGGCTCCCTCGGAAGCTGCATCGATGGGCGCGCTCGGCTCGATCGTGGTGGCCGCGATAGGCGGCCGGCTATCCTGGAAGGTGGTGCGCGAGACCGCACAGGCCACCACCAAGATCACCGCCATGATGATGTTCATCCTGATTTGCGCGCAGGCTTTCGCGCTCGCCTTCCGCGGATTGCAGGGCGAGAAGATTGTGCACGACCTGTTCGCTTTCCTGCCGGGCGGCATCAATTCCGACATCTGGTTCCTGATGCTGATCATCTTCATCCTCGGCTTCTTCATCGAATGGATCGAGATTTCCTATATCGCCGTGCCGTTGTTCCTGCCGGTGTTCGTCGCCGCCAATGTCGACATGGTGTGGCTGGCGATGCTGATCTGCGTAAACCTGCAGACCTCGTTCCTGACGCCGCCCTTCGGCTGGGCGCTGTTCTTTCTGCGCGGGGTGGCGCCGCCGGAAGTCACTACCGGCGACATCTATCGCGGTGTGATCCCGTTCATCGGGATGCAGTTCGTCGCTCTGCTGCTGGTGTTTCTCTACCCGGGGCTCGCGACCTGGCTGCCCAAGGCGATCGGGTGGTGACGGACTGCTCCCGCCCGAATGCGCATGATGCTAGGGTGGCGCAGTACAGGTGCGCATCATGTCTGACATCTCCCGCCGCGATTTCTTCAACGGCATGGCGCTGACGGTCGCTGCGGGGCTTACGCCCGCCGATCAGCTCGCGGCCGCGTCCGCCTATCCGCCTGCACTCACCGGGATGCGCGGCCAGCACGACGGCTCCTACGAGGCCGCGCATGCCTTGCGCGACGGCAATGCGCCTTCTTTCGACAAGCTTGCCTTCGAGGAGGATTACGATCTGGTGGTGGTCGGCGCCGGCATCAGCGGGCTTGCGGCGGCGTATTTCTATCGCAAGCAAGAGCCGGATGCCCGCATTCTCATTCTCGACAATCACGACGATTTCGGCGGCCATGCCAAGCGCAATGAGTTCACCATCGGCGGCCGGCTGGTCCTGGGCTATGGCGGCAGCGAATCCCTGCAATCGCCGAAAGGTCTCTATAGCGACACCGCCAAGGGCCTGTTGAAGGAGCTTGGCGTCGATATCGCGCGTTTCGAGGCGGCTTTCGATCGCAAGCTCTATCCCTCGCTCGGGCTGTCGCGCGGCCTATTCTTTCCGCGCGAGCATTTCGGCAAGGATACGCTCGTCACCGGCGATCCGACGGCGATGGTGGCCGACGATCTCGGTCCCGGTCTGCTGAACGAAAAATCGCCGCGCGATTTCGTCGCCGCCTTTCCGCTATCCGAGGACCAGAAGGCGAAGGTCGCGGCACTCTATGAAGAGGGTCCGGATCCGCTTGCCGGCCGCAGCGCGAAGCAAAAGCTGGCGCTGCTCGAAAAGACCACCTATCGAGACTACCTGACGAAATATTGCGAGCTTGATGCGAAGGCCGCCGATTGCTTTCACGGCCGCTCGCTCGACTTCATGGCGCTTGCCAGCGACATGATCTCGGCCGAAAGCGCGCGCGAGATCGGGCTGCCCGGCTTCGCCGCTCTCGGTCTGCCGGAGGAATCGAGTCCGGAGCACGACGAACCCTATATCTATCATTTCCCCGACGGCAATGCGTCGATCGCGCGGCTTCTGGTGCGTGCGCTGGTGCCGGATGCCGCGCCGGGCCGCACCATGGACGACATCGTGCTCGCGCAGTTTCGGTATGACCGGCTCGACCGCCCCGAAAATCGCGTGCGGCTGCGGCTCAACTCGACCTGCATCCATGTGAACAATGCGAAGGGCGCGGCCGATCTCACCTATATCCGGCATGGAAATACGCATCGGTTGCGCGCGCGTCACGCGATCGTTGCCGGTTTCAACATGATGATCCCCTATATGATGCCGGAACTGCCGGAGGAGCAGCGCAATGCGCTCTTGCGCAACGTCAAGGCGCCGCTGGTCTACAGCAAGGTTCTGGTGCGCGACTGGAAGCCTTGGGCGAGGCTCGGCGTACACGAGATTTCGGGGCCGATGTCGTTTTATAGCCGCGTCAAGCTCGACTATCCGGTAAGCATGGGCGGCTATCGCCATCCGCGCGATCCGTCCGAGCCGATCGGCCTGCATCTTGTGCATGTGCCGAACGAATCGAATGCCGGGATGGAGGCGCGCGACATGTTCCGCATCGGCCGCATGAAGCTCCTGGAACTGAGCTTTGCGGATTTCGAAGCGCGCATTCGCGACGAACTCGACCGCATGCTGGGGCCGGGCGGCTTCTCCTCGCAGCGCGACATCGCGGCGATCACGGTCAATCGTTGGTCGCATGGATATTCCTATGGCGGCAATTCGCTGTTTGATTCGCCGGACGAAAAGTCATTGGTCGAGCGCGCCCGCAAGCCCGCGGGCCGCGTCGCCATTGCCAATTCCGATTCCGAATGGAGCTCCTATGCGCATGCCGCGATCGATCAGGCGCAGCGCGCAGTGACGGAGGTGCTAGGGAGCTGATGCAATCCGCCCTCATCCTGAGGAGCGCGGCGTAGCCGCGCGTCTCGAAGGACGAGGGCGGCCACATCCTTCGAGACGCGCAACTTCGTTGCGCTCCTCAGGATGAGGCCAATTGAGATGTATGCAAGCTCAGGGGCGACCGCCTATTTCTTCTCGTAGGCCGCCACCAGCGCGTTCACGTTGGCGTCGAACAGCGAGATATAGTCGTCGGTGTTCGGCAGCATCCCGACCGTGCCGGCGAGCAGCGCGATCTTGGCGCCGGTGCGCTCGGACAGCATCTTGGCATGACGGTCCGGCTGGTTCGCTTCCGAGATGATGATGCGGACATTCTTGTCCTTCATGATCTTGGCGAGTTCGCCGATGCGGCCGAGCTTCGGGGGCGCGCGATCGCGCGCGGTGATGAAGTCGACGATGTTGAGCTCGAAGCGATGGGCGAAATAGTCCCAGTCGTCGTGGAAGGCGACGATCGGCTCCTTGCGCAAAGGCGCGAGCCGCGCCGACCATTCCTCGATCTTGGAATTCAGACGCGACAGGAAATTCCTGCGATTGTCCTCGTAATATTTCCTGTTCTGCGGGTCGACCTCGGAAAAGGTCGTCACGATCGCGGCCGTGATCGCATCGGCCGTCTTCGGGTCGAGCCAGAAATGCAGCGTCGGGCCGCCGCGTGAGGCGCGCCGGGTGCGCGCGAAGCCCGCGCTGACCAGCATCGGGTCGCTCGCCGCGATCACCGCGGAGGCGTCGAGATGGCCCTTTTCGCCGCGCTCGATCCCGGACGGCCCGTTCACCTTGGCGGCGCGCGCGAGCAGCTTGTCGAACCACGGATCGATGCTGGTGCCGGCGCGGATGACCACCCGCGCGCCCTTCAGGACCGAGGTCTCCTGCAGGCGCGGCTGGTAATATTCCGGCCGTTCGCCCGGCGGCACGAGGCTCGACACGATCACACGCTCGGAACCGACCGCCTTGGCGAGGGCGCGCAGGTCGCTGGTGGTGGTGACGACGCGCAGACGCTGGTCCTGACCCGGACTCTGGGCGGAAGCCATGGACAGCGGCGCAATCGCAATCGCGAGAATAAGGGTCAGACGTTTCATTGCTCGTTCCATTGCGGCATTATAGGTTGCGATTGCCGGTCAATCCAAGCGCCCCGATCACCGGGCCGGCGTTGACCGGTTGCGTCGCCTCATCGCCTTTTTCCCATGAAATTCTCATCCATGAACGGAGTTTGTATGCGGCCGAGCCTTGACCGTGCCATAGCCCATTGGTGCCGGATGCTGCTGTTCACCGTAGCGATGGGTCTTGCCGGGATGGCGTCTGCCGCAGCGCAAAAGGCGTTTCCGTTCGGGGCCGAGTTGCGGCTGGATGCCAAGCCCTTGAAGGGTTCCAAGCGCGTGCCTTGGCTGCAATTCTCCGAGGATGGCAGCGTCGATATCGATCTGTGGTGCGTCCGCGGGCGCGGACGGGCAATGGTGGTGGACAAGACGCTTACCATCGTGCCGGTCTCGATGCGGGACGATCAATGTCCGCAGGACCGGCTCAAGCTGGACGAGGAATTTCTGGAAAAGCTCACCCAGGTTACCGGCTGGCGCTGGGAGGGGTTCATCCTGGTACTCGATGGCCCCCAGCCGCTGCGCTGGCGTCCGGCTTCGAATTGACGTCATTCCGGGGGGCGGGCGCTGGAGCGCAGCGAAGGCGGACGAACCCGGAATCCAGTCTCAAACTCGGATTTTGTATCTGGATTCCGGGTCCGACGCTTTGCGTCGTCCCGGAATGACCAAATCATTTCGCCGGTGCCGCGCTGACGCCCCGCAGGCCGGCGCGCTCTATCGCGGCTTTGACCAGACCGGAGGCCTTGGCCTCGATGACGAATTGCTCGACAATCTGTTGCCGCTTCGGATTTCCCATGGCGACCACGATCGCCTGCTCGACGTCGTAGAAATTGTCCGGCAGCAGCCGCAATCCGGGAAGCCTGTCGGCGACGGCGAGGAGGCGGGTGCGATTGGCGGAATACGCATCGAGTTCGCCCGCGAGCAGCAGCCTGATGCCGTTGTCGAGATCGCTGCTTGGCATCCGATGCAATGCCGCAGCCTTCAGATGACGCGACAGAAACAGATCGGCGGCATCTTTCTCGCCGACGCCGATCTTGCGTCCGGCTTGATCGAGATCGGCAGTCGTTTGCGCCCTGGAATCCTGACGCACGATATAGGTGTTGTGCGCGAGCAGATAGGTCTGGGAGAAATCCACTTTTTTTGCGCGGGTTGCGTCATAGGCGACGAAGCCGATATCGGCCTCACCTGATTTCACCGCGGCGATCACCCCCGCAACGCCGGGAGCCGGCGCGATCGTGAGCTTGAGCCCGTTTCGCCTGGCAAGGTCGAGTGCGAGATCGGCGGCGGGTCCGCGCACTTCGCCGCTGGCCGGATCGCGTCGCGCCTGCGCCAGATTCGAAGTCGATATAGACCGCGCGCAAGGTATCGCCCGGGGCGAGGTCGCCGGCGCTTGCGGAGACCGCAAGCGCCAGCGAGCAGACTGCGACCAGAAAGGTCCTGGCGATCACCGGCTATGCCTATTTCACCCAGGTTTCCTTCTCGGAATCCCAGGTTTCGGCCTTGAACTCCTTGGCGAGCGCCTCCAGCAGGCCGTCGGCGCCATAAGGCTCCGGCGAGTCGCCGTTGCTCTGGCTGCTCAGAGTAAGTCTTGGCGAGGCGCCTTCGTCTTTCAGTTCGCTCGCAAGCGTGCCCACGCGCACCACGATGGTGTTGTTGGCGCCCGGCTTCTCGCCGCTGATCACGAAGGGCGCCTCGATCACTTCGGTAAGCGCGAGGCCCGGCACGGTGATGTCGGGACGCTTCACGGTGACGCCGAGTTCGCCGGTCGCGTCGTCCCATTCCGCCGTCGCCGACTTGCCGCCCAGCACCTTGCTGGCGACCGCGGCGATGGCATTGCCGAGCTTTTCGCGATCGAGCTTGCCGCCGGCATCGCGCCAGCCGGCAGCGGGGAAGCGGATCGCGCGGGAAAGATCGATGCCGCCGGACGTCCAGCCGGCCCTTGTGACGCCGGGCAGCGACTTTGCCTTGGCGATCAGGGCGGCAGCGCGCTCCGGATCGATATCGGCCTGCACATCGACATAGCCGCGCCGCAGCGCGTCGCAGCTCGGCGCGATGCTGAAGGTCTGCAGCTTGACGTTTTCGGCGCGGATCGCCTTCAGGAAATCGATCAGCGAAGCGCGGGTGACGCGGAATGCGATGGTGCCGGGTGTCACCTCGCGAAAGTCGGCGGGGCTGTCGACGATACTCTCCTCGATCGCCGTCTGCTCCTTGAATTCCTTTTCTGTGATGTCGGTATTCTCTTCGGACAGCGCCTTGAAGGTGCGGTCGCCATATTTGATCGTGCCCTCGAATTTTACCTCGTTGTTGGCGACGGTGCGCGCGAGGTCGATCGAGATCGGCGTCTTGCTCTCCTGACTCTGGCCGCTGCCGACGAGCCGGTTGCCCTGCGGCTTGAGCGCGACCACGAAGCGTTCGCGCAAGGGAGAGTTCGCGGTCGGCAGGTGGCAAACATCGATTTCGGCGGAGACGATCTTGGCGCCGGCCCGCGTCTCCTTCAGGATCACGTCGGTGTCGAGTTCCTCCAGAAGATTGGGCACGCCGGTGAAATAGCGCACCGTGTTCTGCGCGTAGGCGCAAGGTCCGCTGACCAGAAGCGCCAAAGCCGCAACCGCTACAAGCCGCATATTCGCCTCCTGAAGGACGCTATGAATTGAATTTAGCACCAAACCTCTTGCGCCGTCGATGCAAGCCGGGTCCTCGCGCAAATGTGCGCAGCGATGATCTGCGCAAGAAAAAGGCGCGGCCGAAGCCGCGCCTTTGAATTTGCGAATGTCGGAAGACATTCAGACGCGCATGTTGCTCAGAAGCCCATGCCGCCCATGCCGCCCATGCCGCCGCCGCCGGGCATCGGGGGCGCCGGCTCCTTCGGAAGCTCTGCGACCATCGCCTCGGTGGTGATCAGCAGGCCTGCGACGGACGCCGCGTCCTGCAAAGCCGCGCGGACGACCTTGGCCGGATCGATGATGCCCTTTTCGATCAGATCGACATATTCCTCGTTCTGGGCGTCGAAGCCGAACGTCTCCGACTTGTTCTCGAGTATCTTGCCGACCACGATCGAACCCTCGACGCCGGAATTCTCGGCGATCTGACGGGCCGGCGCTTCCAGCGCCTTCATCACGATATTGATGCCGGCCTGGACGTCGGGATTCTCGTTGTGCATGCGGCCGATCGCCTTCTTGGCGCGGAGAAGGGCGGTACCGCCACCCGGGACCACGCCCTCTTCCACTGCCGCGCGGGTGGCATTGAGCGCGTCCTCGACGCGGTCCTTCTTCTCCTTGACCTCGATTTCGGTCGCACCGCCGACCCGGATCACCGCGACGCCGCCGGCGAGCTTGGCCAGACGTTCCTGCAGCTTTTCCTTGTCGTAGTCGGAGGTGGTTTCCTCGATCTGCGCCTTGATCTGGGCGACGCGAGACTCGATGTCGGCCTTTTTGCCGGCGCCCTTGATGATCGTGGTCTTTTCCTTCTCCATGATCACTTTCTTGGCGCGGCCGAGCATGTTGAGCGTGACGCTTTCGAGCTTCATGCCGAGATCGTCGGAAATCAATTGTCCGCCAGTGAGGATCGCGATGTCTTCGAGCATGGCCTTGCGCCGATCGCCGAAGCCCGGCGCCTTGACGGCCGCGACCTTCAGCCCGCCGCGCAGGCGATTCACTACCAGCGTGGCAAGCGCCTCACCCTCGACGTCCTCGGCGATGATGACGAGCGGACGGCCCGACTGCACCACCGCTTCGAGCAGCGGGAGCATCGCCTGCAGACCCGACAGCTTCTTTTCATGCAGGAGGATATAGGCGTCCTCGAGTTCGGCGATCATCTTGTCGGCATTGGTGATGAAATAGGGCGAGAGATAGCCGCGATCGAACTGCATGCCTTCGACAATGTCGACCTCGGTGTCGAGCGCCTTGGCCTCTTCGACCGTGATGACGCCCTCGTTGCCGACCTTCTGCATCGCCTTGGCAATCATGGAGCCGATGGTCTGGTCGCCGTTGGCGGAGATCGTGCCGACCTGTGCGACTTCGGCGGACGAGGCGACCGGCTTGGCGCGCTTTTCAAGGTCCTTCACCACGGCGGCAACGGCGATATCGACGCCGCGCTTCAGATCCATCGGGTTCATGCCGGCGGCGACGGACTTCGCGCCTTCGCGTACGATCGCCTGGGCCAGCACGGTCGCGGTGGTGGTGCCGTCGCCGGCGCGATCGTTGGTCTTGCTCGCGACCTCGCGCACCATCTGGGCGCCCATATTCTCGAACTTGTCCTCGAGCTCGATTTCCTTGGCGACGGTCACGCCGTCCTTGGTGATGCGCGGCGCGCCGAACGACTTGTCGAGCACCACATTGCGGCCTTTGGGGCCGAGCGTCACCTTCACCGCATTGGCGAGGATATCGACGCCGCGCAGCATCCGATCGCGGGCATCGCCGGAAAATTTCACGTCCTTGGCAGCCATGTTGCTTGCTCCGTTAAAGGATCGCTCCCTTACGATCGTCATCGCCGGGCTTGTCCCGGCGATCCCGCTTAGGGAGGCATTGTGCACTCCTTGCCGGGATGACCGGGACAAGCCCGGCCATGACAAGCGAGAGCGTGGGCAATCTCAGATCAGGCGATCACGCCCATGATGTCGGACTCCTTCATGATCAGGAGTTCTTCGCCGTCCAGCTTCACCTCGGTCCCCGACCATTTGCCGAACAACACGCGGTCGCCGGCCTTGACGTCGATCGGGATCAGCTTGCCGGCCTCGTCACGCCCGCCGGGGCCGACGGCGACCACTTCGCCTTCCTGGGGCTTTTCCTTGGCCGTATCCGGGATGATGATCCCGCCTTTGGTTTTTTCATCGGCCTGGATGCGGCGCACGACCACGCGGTCATGCAGCGGACGGAACTTGCTCTTTGCCATGGGATCCTCGCGGGCGGGCGCCGGCAGGCGCCAGAAATTTCGTGATTTTGCAGAGACTTGCTAAAGTCTTGGCAGTCTCTAGGAATGAGTGCCAAGCGGCTGCGGAAATACGGGGGGAAGGCTATCCTGTCAAGCGCCAAGCCAGAGCGGGCCCGGTCCGGTCGTGCTGCTTTGCCCGGCCGCCGGCGCCCGATTAAGGCTCAATTCACGCGCAAGCCTCATGCTGGACCGCTGACCGATGCCCAAATGGCTTGCACGGCGTCGGTCTTGCACGCAGAGTATTCTTAAATGCGGTCGGGTACGTTCCCGGCAGAGTAGAGGTCGAACCATGGTGTCCGTACGGCTTCCTGTCCTGATCAGGTCCTGGCTCGGCTTGGCCGCAATGCTGGCGCTTGCGGCCTGCGCGAGTTCGGGCACCCAGCAGGCGACGGTCCCGCCAGGCCTGGCGCCGGAAATTCCACCAGCCATCAAGCCGCAGGAAATCACCGGCCGCTGGGGGCTTGCCGCGTTCCACAATCCGCAGGATCTCAAGCGCACCGAAACGGCCGCCCGTAACGGATGCAAGCAGGCCTACAACATCGCGATGGGGCCGACCGGCGGTGTAATCATGCACATGCCGGACAAGGCGCAGCCGGAAGAATTGCGGCTGAAGGGCGGTCCGGGCAACAAGACCTTTATCGGACCGCAGGGCGAGCCCGCAGGCGGCCCACAGGATCGCGAAATCACCTCGTTCGACGGTCGCGTGATGACCGTGAAGTTTCTCGATCCGGAAGTCTCCAGCCGCTATGGCACGCAGATCTACGTCCGCTGTGCACCGCGCGCCTGACGGCTGCGATCCGTCATAATCTCGTCATCTGATATCCTCGAATCGGGTAGCGTCCGGCGCGTCGAGATCTTGCCGGAGACGCCGCCATGATGCGCTGGTTCAATGCGCTGCTCCCGAAGGAGGAGCGCTTTTTCGAGCTATTCGCGCAGCATTCGAAAATGCTGGTTGCCGGCTCCGAGGCGTTGCGCGCCATGCTCGAAGGCGGCGATGCGGTGCCCGGCAATTTCCAGCTCGTCATGGATCGCGAGCACGATGCCGACATCATCACCCGCGATGTCCTGATCGCGGTGCGGCGCACCTTCATCACCCCGTTCGACCGCGGCGCCATCAAGGAACTCATCACCTCGATGGACAATTCCATCGACCAGATGCAGAAGACCGCCAAGTCGGTCATGATTTTCGAACTGCGCGAGTTCACTCCGCAGATGCGCGAGATGGCCGATGTGATCCGGCGTTGCGCGGGCCTCGTGGAAGAGGCGATCCCGCTCCTGCATTCGATCAGCGCCGAAGCGGCGCGTCTGAGCGCGATCACCGAGGAGATTTCGCGGCTCGAAGGGCAGGCCGACGAATTGCACGACAACGGGCTGAAGGAACTCTATCACCGCCATCGCTCCGATCCGATGGGCTTCATCACCGGCAACGAGGTCTACGATCATCTGGAAAAGGTCGTCGACCGTTTCGACGACGTCGCCAATGTCCTGCATGCGACTGTGATCGAGCACGTCTGAGGCCAAAGTGGAAGCTTCGCTTGCATTTCCGCTGCTGGTCGCGCTGATCGCGGTCGCGCTGGTGTTCGATTTCATCAACGGCATGCACGATGCCGCCAATTCGATTGCAACCATTGTGTCGACGCGGGTGCTGCGTCCGCTTTATGCAGTCATCTGGGCGGCGTTCTTCAACTTCATCGCCTTTCTGGTTTTCGGCCTCAGCGTGGCGAATACGGTCGGCACCGGCATCGTCTCGGCGGAGATTGTTGACACAAACATCATCTTTGCGAGCCTATTCGGCGCGATCTCCTGGAACCTGATCACCTGGTATTACGGCATCCCGTCCAGTTCCTCGCATGCGTTGATCGGTGGTCTGGTCGGCGCGGGCCTCGCCAAGGCCGGCGTCTCGTCCATCGTGTGGAGCGGGCTCGGCAAGACCAGCGCCGCGATCGTGCTGTCCCCGCTGACCGGTTTCATGCTCGCGTTGTTGTTGTCGTTGATCGTGTCGTGGATTTTCGTCCGCCGCACGCCGTATGGTGTCGATCTGTTCTTCCGCACCGGGCAATTCGTTTCCGCCTCGCTCTACTCGCTCGGTCATGGCGGCAATGATGCGCAGAAGACCATGGGCATCATTGCCGTGCTGCTCTATTCGCAAGGCTATCTCGGCAGCGAATTCCATGTGCCGTTCTGGGTCGTGATCGCCTGCCAGGCCGGCATGGGGCTCGGCACGCTGGCCGGCGGCTGGCGCATCGTGAAAACCATGGGATCGCAGATCACCCGCCTGACGCCGGTGCAGGGCTTCTGTGCGGAGACCGGCGGCGCCATCACGCTGTTCATGGCGACCGGCCTCGGCATCCCGGTATCGACCACCCACACCATCACCGGCGCGATCGTGGGGGTTGGCGCCGCCAAGAAAGCTTCCGGGGTGCGCTGGGGGGTCGCCAACGGCATCGTCATGGCCTGGATCATCACCATCCCCTGCACGGCGGCCATCTCGGCCCTTTGTTACGGACTGACCCGGCTGTTCGGGTAAGCGCTGCAGGCCTTGCGCCGATGCGGATGACGGCGCAGAAGTGAACCGCCGCATGCCTGATCTCCGCGATTTCGTCTTCGGTCCCTGGCGCGCCGTGCTGGTGCTCGGTGTCACCCAGATCCTCGCCTGGGGCATCCTGTTCTATCCGCCGGTGCTGATGATGCCGTTGATCGCGGCCGATCGCGGCTGGTCGCTGTCCTTCTCGATGGCCGGCTTCTCGCTGGCGCTGCTGGTAGCGGGGACGGTGGCGCCGACCATCGGCGGATGGATCGACCGGTTCGGCGGGCATATCGTGATGGCCTGCGGATCGCTGATCGGCGCGCTCGGGATCGTGCTGCTGGTCTATGCCGCCCATCCCGCGGCCTATCTGGGAGTCTGGGTGATCCTGGGTGTCGCCATCGCGTCCAACCTTTACGATCCTGCTTTTGCGACGCTCGGCCGCATTTTCGGCATCGGCGCGCGGCGTCCGATCACCATCCTCACGCTTGCCGGCGGATTTGCCTCGACCGCGAGCTGGCCGGCCACGCAACTGGCGCTCACCTTCACCGACTGGCGTGGCACCTATCTGCTGTTCGCCGCGGTGCTGGCGCTGGTAGCTGCGCCGTTGCACGCCTTCGCGCTGCCGCGCACACGGGCGCAGCCCGATGCCGTGACCGCGCAATCGACCGCGCAAATTGCGAAATTCGTGCCGGCCACGGGCCTCACCTTCTTTCTGGTCGCGGCCGGTTTTGCCGCCTATGCGTTCGTGCCGTCGGGACTTGCCGCGCATCTGCTCGCGATGTTCGGCCGCGCCGGCATCGATCCGGCGACCGCCGTCATCATCGGTGCGCTGTTTGGTCCCTCGCAGGTCGCGGCGCGGGTTTGCGAACTGGTCTTCGGCGGCAACATGCATCCGCTCAATCTGGCTCGCTCGGCAGTGGCGCTGATGCTTTGCGGCTTTGTGCTGCTCGCGGTGTTCGGATTTGCGCTGCCGGCGGCGATTGCCTTTGCGGTGATGTTCGGGGCGGCCAATGGCCTGCTCACCATTGCGCGTGGCGCGGTGCCGCTCGCCTTGTTCGGAGCCACCGGTTATGGCCGCGTGCTGGGCCGTATCGCCAAGCCGTTTCAGGTGATGCAGGCGATCGCGCCGCTGGCATTGGCGCTGGTGGTCGAGCGGGCCGGCGATCCGACGGTGCTTGCGGTCACGGCGGCATTTGCAGTCGTTGCGATGATCTGCTTCTTGCTGATCCGGCGGCCGGAAAAGATTCAGTGAAACAGCTTGTCGATCTCGTCCTGGGTCGAATGGCCGTTGTCGCCGTCGAGCTTGGGCCCGTTCAGCAAGCCTTCGAGATTATTCGCCGCCGACTGCGCCGCCTCAATGTTGAACCGGTCGATCACGCTCCAGATTTCCATCATGCGCGCCAGATGATCCTCGACCATCTTCAGGGTCGCGGCGACCTTGGAAATGCGCTGACCGGTAAGATCGTGGAAATTGCACGCCTCGAAAATTGCGGTGACGCGGTCCTGGATGTCCTGCGCCAGGCCCTGTTCGTGACCGCCCTTGAGGAGCGCGGCCAGCGCATTGGCGGTTTCGTCGATGCCCTCCGCCTCCTTCAGGATTCGTTCGGTCGCGACCGAGGTGTCGCCGAACACGGCTTCCAGTTCCTTGGCGACCCGCGCCACGCGCGATTGGATTGGCATCCTACGGAACGTCTTTGAATATGGGGTCGGCTACTGGGGTAAATCAAAGCGGAGTAGATTGGAAGGCGCAAACTATATATCAGGGTTTGGTGACCAAGTATGCTTACTTTAAACGGATTTTAGAAGATGATCCGGTGGCTTTTAAGACATTTAATGGAGCTAAGCCGAGTTCCGGCAATGGGGTTTATACCTATGTTGGAGATATTTCTACCAGTGGGGATTGGATAATATATAATCCGAATGTTTATGTAATCTTGGTTGATGGTTCAGTAACAATAAACGGTAATATTGATGTGAGAAATGCAGGCGGGTTTTTAGCGATTATTGCTTCAGGTAATATTACGATCGGAGACAGCGTCACTAATGTAGAAGGGGTGTATATAGCTGATGGGATAATAAATACCGGTACCAGCGATCAGCAGTTATTGGCCGAAGGAATATTTACAGCCTGGGGAGGATTTAGCTTAGGCAACAGGGATTATGGGACGGTGTTGAATAATACTGAACCGGTGATTAAGTTTAAATTCAGGCCGGATTTAGTGTTAAATGCTTATAAATATTTATTAAAACCAAGGATGACTTGGGCAGAAGTCGCACCGTAGGGTATAATTAATAGATATGACTCAATCTCAAGCAGTGAAATATTGGATTAAGTCAGCAGAACTTAACAGAAAAGTGGCTGAATCAGAATTTAAGTTAAAACATTATGATTGGAGTTTGTTTTTTTGGCAGTTAGCCATAGAAAAGATTTTGAAAGGAATAATTGCTAAACAGGGCTTAGTGGCACCGCCAGTTCATAATCTTTATAAATTAGTAAAAATAGCGCAAATATCGGTGAATGAGGGGAATAAAATGATTTTAAATGAGATTACATCTTTTAATATTGAGGCAAGATACTATGATTATAAATTTAGTTTTCGGAAAAAAGCGACATTAAGTTATGCTGAAAAATGGATTAAAAAATAGAGCTTAGTGAATTGATTTTAATGGCTAAAAAAATTACTTTTAAGGCCTAAATCTTAGTAGACAGGTAGAACATTATCAAGAAAATTTGATTTCTGCTGGGATTAAAGCCAGATTAATAATTTTCGGCTCTACAAGCGAAAGAAAAATCAAAATCGTGGAGTGATATAGATCTATGTGTTGTATCGGATTCTTTTGGGAAAACAGACATAGTGAAAGAGTGAGATTGATGAGTTTGATAGATGAAGCCAGCTTAGATATTGAACCTCATCCGTATAATCCTAAAGATTTGGCGGATAAGTGGGATCCGTTGGCGCTTGAAATTAGAAAATATGGAGTTAACTGGGCATAAGTCGCATTGTAAATTATGAAAAAAACCTGGTTGATTTTATTAGTCATTAATATTTGTATCGGTTTGGTGGTTTATTGGCTGTATTTTCAGCTAAAGCAGGGAAAGCAGAGTCAAGTGGCTCCAGCGCCCCAAGCAGCGGAAGAAACACAAAGCCTTCAATATCCGTATTTTCCGGAGGCGGAAATGTTTTTGGATGATGCAAAAACCTGGAAAATTAAGTTTTTCCAACCAATGTTTAAAGAAATGATTGAAGAGGATCAGACCAGATATCTAGTGGTTAGTTATTCCAGCGGACGATGGAACTTTAGAAGAGGGAAAGATTTTTGTGGGAACGCAGATTCCTTACTTTAATCAAGAAGATCAGAAGACAGTTATTGATAGCTTGAAGTTAGGAACTAAAACCCGGGGATAGGTTTAGGGTAAATTATTTAGCTGAAGTGCCGGAACTTTTCTTTACAGCAACCGGATTGCCAGAATAACGAGTTGAAGTGTTTGTTGGCCTTTTTAAAACAAGAGAGCGATGCTAAAGGAGAGAACAAATTTTATCCGTTTGGGATTTACCGGAATTTAAAGAAGTAAGGCGCTTGACAATCTTTACTTTTATATTATTCTTTACATAATATGAATTCTTTACAACATATTCTTTACCGGTAAGTGAAAAAGGCCAGGTGACTATTCCCATTGCGGTTAGAAAATTATTGGACGTGGCGAGTACTAATCGGGTTGTGGCGGTAGTTTATGGGGAGAAAGTGATGTTAAAAACTCAAGGATTGGCATTGGAAGAGATTTACGGATCGGTAAAACCGATAAAAAAATCTTATAGACAAATGAGATCAATTGCTAAATCAGAAAGATTGAAGAAATATAAATCATGAAGCCGAGGTTTGTTGACACGAACATTTTTATCAGATTTATCACTAAAGATGATCCGGTTAAAGCCCAAAAATGTTATTTACTTTTTCAAGAAGCAAAGAATAATAAAATATTATTAACTACCACAAAATCAATTTTAGCTGAAGTGGTATATATTTTGTCGTTGAAAGCTCTTTATGCTTTGCCCAGAAAGAGAGTTAAGGAATTGCTGGAACCATTAATGACCTTAAAAGGTTGGCAGATTAAGTGGAGAAAAGAGTTTTTATTAGCTTTGGAGATTTATGCAGAAAAAACAATTGATTTTGAAGATGCTTTGGCGGCTGTGGAACTGAAGCTTTGGAAACATTGAAGTTATCTATTCTTATGATAAACATTTCGACAGATTAAATTGGATAAAAAGAATTGAACCGTAAGTAAGGAACTTGACAATTTGCCTTGTTTTGATATACTTTCCTTACTATGAATTATTTAGCAACGATTACCAGTAAAAGACAGTTAACGATTCCGGCAGAACTTTATCGGCAGTTGGATTTTAAAGAAGGAGAGAGAGTAATAGTAAGCAAAAAAGGATCGTTAATGTTGGTGGAACAGAAAAAGAATTTTTGGCAGTTATCAGGCGGAATGAAGTCGAATATTAAATTAACTGACGCTCAATTAAAAAAAGCCAGGAAGTCTTTTTCAACTGCCTGGGCGCAAGAATGAAGTTTAGAGTTATTGATACAAATGTCATAATTAGATTTTTTGTCGGGGATAATGTTTTACAGCATAAACAGGCAGAAAAGATATTTAGGGATGCGGAGTTGGGAAAAATTAAAATAAAGTTGTTAGTTTTAGTTATTGCCGAATCGGTATATGTTTTGGAATCATTTTACAAACGAGAAAGAGAGGAAATAAAGGATTTTTTTGAAGTACTATTAAGTCAAAAGTGGCTGACAGTTGAAAGTAAAGAAATTTTGAGGGGAGTTTGGGATTGGTATTTAAAGGGCTTTCATTTTGTTGACAGTTATTTATTGGCTTATCAGGCAAGCAAGTCCGGAAAGATTATTAGTTTTGATAAAAAGTTAATGAAGATAGCCGGGAAGTGATTTTTTTGGTAAAGTAAGGGTATGCGTTATTCACAAGTTTTTCCTAAGACCAGAAAAGAAGTTAAGGCGGAGAGTGTTAATCACCGCTTGTTGGTGGGAGGCGGGTTTATTGACCAGTTAATGGCCGGATCATGGACTTTGTTGCCTTTAGGCTGGCGGGTGGCGACGAAGATCAATCAGATTATTCGGGAAGAGATGAATGCTGTTGGCGGTCAGGAAATGCTAATGCCTTTGTTGCATCCTAAAGAAATCTGGAATGAGACCGGTCGATGGGATAAAGCAGATGAGATTATGTATAAGTTGATCGATAAGCGGGAACGGGAGTATGTGTTGTCTTTTACCCACGAAGAGATTGTGATGGATTTACTAAGAAAAAATATTTCCAGTTACAAGGATTTACCAATAGCGGTATATCACTTTTCCACTAAGTTTAGAAACGAGCCTAGAGCCAGATCAGGAATCTTAAGAGGCCGGGAGTTTATGATGAAGGATTTGTACAGTGCCCATGTTGATGAAAAGGACCTAATGGAGTATTACCAAAAAGTGCTTCAAGCCTACATAAAAGTTTTTAAGCGGTTAGGATTTAAAATTAAAGTGACGGAAGCCTCAGGTGGAGTGTTTACCGATAAACATACCCATGAGTTTCAAGTGTTATGTGAAAACGGAGAAGACACAATTTTTTACTGTGATAGTTGTGAGTGGTCACAAAACCACGAGATATTTGAGGGCAAGGAAGGTGATAAATGCCCGGGTTGCAAGAAAGGGAAAGTAGTTAAAGCCAAGGCAATTGAAGTGGGAAATATTTTTCCTTTGGGAACTTTTTATGCGGAGAAAATGGGGATGCTGTATACCGATAAAGAAGGCAAGAAAAAGCCGGTTTGGTTTGGCAGTTATGGAATCGGGCCAACCAGAGTGATGGGGGCTTTGGTAGAAGTGAACCATGATGAGAAAGGAATTATCTGGCCCAAGGCAGTGGCGCCGTTTGAAGTTGAGTTGATCAGTTTAAAGGTTGAGGGAAAGAAGGTATATGATCAATTGAAAAAGGCCGGTATTGATGTTTTGTGGGATGATCGGGAAGAAGTTTCAGCCGGAGTTAAGTTTGCAGATGCGGATTTAATTGAATTCCGGTAAGACTGGTAATTTCGCAAAAGTCAGGAGATAAAGTAGAGTGGAAAGAAAGAGATAGAGAAAAAGCTGAGTTAATAACTGTAGCGGAAGTAATTAAAAGATGTCTGAAAAAATAGTTGTTACCCATATTTTCCCGGACCTAGATGCGATTTGTGCTACTTGGCTGTTTTTAAAATTTGATCCGGAGTGGAAAGAAGCCAGAGTGGAGTTTGTGCCGGCAGGTAAGACATATATGGAACAAGCAGTGGATAGCGATCCGACTATAGTTCATGTGGATACGGGTATGGGTAGATTTGACCATCATCAGAAAAATGAACGAACTTGTGCGGCTGAGCTGGTCTTTAATTATTTAAAGAGTGAAAAAAAGTTAAATATTAAGTTTTTGGAGCTTTGGAAAGACTGATTAAAGTTGTAGTCCAAGTGGATCACTTTGAAGATTTTTTCTGGGACAAACCTAATGACGACCGGTATGAGTTTTTTTCTGCCCTACTTATTGGATAGTTTAAAACTATCGGGAAACCTTAATGATAAAGAACTGGTTTATCAGGGAATGGGGTTACTGGATGGGGTAGTTTTTGGTTTAAGGCAAAAGATTAAAAGCGAAGAGGAGATAAAAAAGGGGAAGAGTTTCAGACTAAGTGGGGTAAATCCTTAGCGATTGAAACTCAACTGATGTTTGATATTAAACTGGCTCATAAGATGGGGTATGCTTTGGTGGTTCGAAAAGAGCCGGATAAAGGATTTGTGTCGATTAAGTGTCAGCCGAAAGAGGAACTGGATTTAACTTCTGCTTATGAAGCTTTAAAAGAGGCAGATAAACAAGCCGACTGGTTTTTTCACTCAAGTAAGCATATAATTTCCAATGGTTCCAGACATAATCTGGACGTTAAACCGAGTAAATTAAGTTTAGCCGAAATTAAGGAGGTGCTTAAAAATTTAAAATGACCATCATTATCAAAGCCCAGCCGGGAGATTCGACGGATCAGATGATTAAGAATTTTAAGAAACGGGTGTTACAAGATCAGTTGTTAACCGAGTTAAAAAGAAAAAGAGTTTCATAAAAAACCCTCTGTCTTAAAAAAAGAAAGATTAAGCGAGTTTAAACGCTTAAAAAACCGGAGAAAAAAATTAAAATGGCTCAAGGCAAGACAATAGAACAAGATTTAAAAATTGCGATGAAGGCCAAAGACCAGCTAAGGTCTCTGGTCCTTCGAATGGTGCTATCGGCCTTACATAATGAAGAAATTGCTAAAAGAAAACCATTAGAGGAAGATGAGGTTAATCGAGTTTTAAGTAAGGAAGTTAAAAAACGTCAGGAAGCAGTTGAACTGTATAGACGAGGTAATCGGCCGGAATTGGCAGACAAGGAAGAAGCTGAGATGAAAATAATTGGAGCATACTTGCCACAAATGATGAGTGAGATTGAAGTTAAAGAAGTAGTGGAAAGACTAAAGGCAAAAGGGGAACTGGGGACTGATTTTGGCTTGGCTATGCGAGCGGTTTTAGCTCAAGTTAAGGGTAGGGCAAATGGAAAGATGGTAGCTGAAGCAGTTAAATCTAACCTATGAAAGTTAAAAGGGTAGAAGCAGTAGTTTCTTTTGTAAGTGAAGCAAAGATTAGGGAGTTAAATAAACGGTGGCGAAAACTGGACAAAACGAACAAACGCACGTGTTGTCTTTTCCTTTGGACATGCAAGTTGGTCCGGATGGAGTGATGCGCTTGGGTGATATTGTTATTTGTAAGAAGCAGGCGGAGGAGCATAAACACAGCGTAACTTTTTTAATCAAACACAGTATGTTACATTTGTTAGGTAAGCATCATTAACTCAGCCAAAGGCCGACAAGTATGGCATATTATTTAGAATACTGTCCTAAAAAAATTAGTGAGTTGGATCTGGAATCAGCCAAACTAAGTTTTGATAAATTTTACAGGCTAAAGAGATACCACATGCTTTTTTGTTTTATGGACCAAAAGGGACCGGGAAGAC
>CAWDOW010000023.1:0-20697 GCA_963804015.1 uncultured Pseudomonadota bacterium | reverse complement strand
GGAAAGAGGCGCCGCGCTTCTTCAGCGCCTGCGCCATGCCGAGCATAGGGGTGATGCCTATGCCGCCCGCAACCAGCAGATAATCCGGCCGGTCGAATTCCAGCTCGAAATTATTCTGTGGCGACGATAGCGAAACCCGCATCCCCTGCCGCAGCCTGTGCATCGCGCACGATCCGCCGCGGCCCGCATCATTGCGCTTCACCGCGATTCGATAGACCCCGCCGCCGGGCTCGCCGACCAACGAATAGGAGCGGCTGTCGGCGCGGCCATCGATGGTCACCCCGACATTGATATGGCTGCCCGGATTTCAGACCGCGCCGCCGCTTTCCGGGACGATTTCGAACATCCGGATGGTCGGCGTCAGATCGCGGATCGCGCGAATGCTGCCTTCGGTCCAGGCGTTGTCGCTGCGCATGGTGCCCTCCTCAGGCCGCTTGCCGTCCGGGCCCTGCGCGTTGCGGTCTCCGCCGCCACCATGCGCTCGATCAGGCGGCGCGCCCACATCGCGCCGGCATCGATGTTCAGATTGTAGAACGTGGTCCGGATTCGCGTCGATCGCGATCTGCTGCGCGGCGAGAATGCGCTCGTCCTCGCGGAAGATGCGGACACGCCGTCGCGCAGCGCGGAGGCGAGCGCGCTGGTCGCCGCGCTGTAATTGCGGACGAAGGCCCAGAGATAGTGGCAGGTGCGGTCGGTCTCGGGCGTGACGGTGTTGAGCACGAAGCCGTTGACCCCTTGCGCAGCGGTCGCCTTCGGGCGCGCCGGTGCCGGTCGGCGCCACGCCGACGTCGATCGCGATCGTGGATGGCGCCTCGAAGCGGATGATCTGCCAGCGATCGACATTGCCGGGCTTGCCGAGTTGAGCGGCCCAGAGCGGCGGCGGCTCGATATCGCGCATCCATCGGGTGATGGTGGCGGTGCGGTCGGTATGCGTCGGCTCGAACGGCGCTTCCGCGACCGCATCGTTGCCGATGCTGGTCGAGTGCACGAAGGTCTCGTGCGTGAGATCCATCAGATTGTCGAGCACCAGGCGATAGTCGCACTTCACATGAATGGTCTTGCCGTCGCCTTCCCATTCCGGGTCATCGTTCCAGTGCAGGTCCGGAACCGTCGAGGGGTCGGCGAGCGCGGGATCGCCCGGCCAGACCCACACAAAGCGATGCTTCTCGATCACCGGGAAGGAGCGCACGCAGGCGGACGGATTGATGGTTTCCTGCGACGGCATGAAGGTGCAGCGGCCACGCGGGTCGAAGACGAGGCCATGATAGCCGCACACCACCTCGTCGCCGCGCAGCCGCCCCTTCGAAAGCGGCAGCAGCCGGTGCCAGCAGGCGTCTTCCAGCGCCACCGCGCGACCGTCCTGGCGGCGATAGAACACCATCTTCCTGTTGCAGATCGTGCGCGGCAGGAGTTCGCGCTGCAATTCGGCGTCCCAGAAGGCCGCGTACCATGCATTCAAGGGAAAGGGACGGCTCGGCATGGCAACTCCTCCCTGATTTCTATAGTGCGTCCTGTATACAATAATTCCAGGACGACCGCAATCGTGCGTCGAGGGCTCTGCAAAAAGCCTCTTTTTGCTGGTACTTTTTGGGAGATTGCGGCAACAACGGCAAACAAGCCGTCTGTTATGTATACATAAAAGCCAAAAAGCAGCCGATTTACCGGCTGCTTTTTGTAAATTATTTCCTGCGGAGAGGATGGGAAGCAGCTCCTTTCGGCGCCCCTCAAACGTCGAAGAACACCGTCTCCTGGTCGCCCTGCATGTGGACGTCCCAGCGCCACACATTGCCTTGCTTCTTCGCCATCAGCGTAGCGCGGCGATCGGCCGGCACCAGATTGAGCACCGCGTCGGTGGCGTTCGCGGCCTCGCCGTCGAAATAGAGCCGTGTGTAGACCTGCCGCAGCATGCCGCGCGCGAAGATGCAGACCACGATATGCGGCGCCTGCTTCTTGCCGTCGGGACCGGCGACCGCGCCGGGCTTCACCGTGTCGAAGGAGAAGATGCCGTCCGTGTCGCAGGCCGAGCGGCCGTGACCCTTGAAGGCGGCGTTGGAGCAGGCGGCGGCTGCCGGGTTCGTTCGAGTAACGGCCCTGTCCGTCGGCCTGCCAGATTTCCAGCATCGCATCCGGGATCGGCTTGCCGTCACCGTCATAGATGCCGCCTTCGATGCGGATGCGGTCGCCGACCACATCGGGCGTGATCAGATTGTCGCCGATGGTTTCCTTCCAGGAATAATGACCGTTGGGATCCCACTTGGCGCGGCCCTTGGGCGTCAGGCCATACGCGTAGAACGGACCGACGGTCTGCGACGGCGTGAGTTCAGACATCAGTCCATATCCAGTCGGAGGAGTTTTGTCGCGGCCGCGCAGCACGATGTCGAAGCGGAAAGCGAGCGCCCAGTCGGGCACGGTGTTGTCGAGGTCGAAGGTCGAAATCATGCGCGCGCGATCGCGCTCGTCGGGCACCGAATTGAAGATCGGATCGAACGGAAACAGATGATCGCCCGGAAAATACATCTGCGTCACCAGACGCGACAGGAATGAATGCCCGAACACCGAGAAGTGGATGTGGTTCGGCCGCCAGGCATTGTGGTGATTGCCCCACGGATAGGCGCCCGGCTTGACGGTGATGAATTTGTAATAGCCGTCCTTGTCGGTGACGGTGCGGCCCGCGCCGGTGAAATTCGGATCGAGCGGCGCCGGATGCTGATCGACCAGATGCACATAGCGGCCGCAGGCATTGGCCTGCCAGATCTCGACCAGCGCATCCGGAACCGGGCGCTTGTCCTCGTCGAGGACATGGCCGTGCACGATGATGCGCTCGCCGAGCGGCTCGCCCTTGGCCTGCTTGGTCAGGTCGTTGTCGTTTTCCTGGATGGCGTCGTGGCCGTAGACCGGTCCGGTCAGTTCCGACAGCGTGTGCGGCATCAGCGATCAGCGGCTTGGTCGGCGAGCGCTTGACCGTGCTCTTGTAGGCCGGCGTCAGATGCTTGGGATAGGCGCTGAGGCCCTCCCGCGGATAGATCAGAGACATCGTTTCGTTTCCTCTCGTCTCTCCTCCGTTCGTTCCCGCGCAAACGAGAACCCAGTCTTTTGTCTCTGGGCCCCCGCTTTCGCGGGGACGAGCGGAAATCAGTTAAACCCTTTCAATCGCCAGCGACACGCCCTGGCCGACGCCGACGCACATGGTCGCGAGGCCCTTCTTGCCGCCGCGCTTTTCCAGGGCATGCGCCGCAGTCATCGCGAGCCGCGCGCCCGACATGCCGAGCGGATGGCCGAGCGCGATCGCCCCGCCATGCGGATTGACGTGTTCGGCATCGTCGGCAAGGCCGAGCTGCCGCATGCACTGCAAGCCCCTGCGACGCGAAGGCCTCGTTGAGCTCGATCACGTCGAAGTCGGTGATCTTCAGGCCAAGCCGCTCCATCAGCTTGCGCGTCGACGGCACCGGGCCGATGCCCATGATGCGCGGCGGCACGCCGGCCGACGCCATGCCGAGAATGCGCGCGCGCGGCGTGAGCCCGTGCTTCTTCACCGCCGCTTCGGAGGCGAGGATCATGGCGGCGGCGCCGTCGTTGACGCCCGAGGCATTGCCGGCGGTGACGGTGCCGTTGTCGCGGAACGGCGTCTTCAGCTTGGCAAGCTGCTCCAGCGTGGTGTCGGCGCGGATATGCTCGTCCTTGTCGACTACCGTGACCTCGCCCTTCTTGCCGGGGATCTCGACCGGGACGATCTCCTCGGCGAAAAAGCCCGCGGCCTGCGCCTTGCCGGCGCGCTGCTGCGAGCGCAACGCGAAGGCGTCCTGATCGGCGCGCTTCACCTGGAATTCCTCCGCGACGTTCTCGCCGGTCTCCGGCATCGAATCGACGCCGTATTGCTCCTTCATCAGCGGATTGATGAAGCGCCAGCCGATGGTGGTGTCGTAGATGTCGGCCTGGCGCGAGAAGGCTTCTGCCGCCTTGCCCATGACGAAGGGCGCGCGCGTCATGGATTCGACGCCGCCGGCAATGGCGAAGTCGATCTCGCCGGCGCGGATGCCGCGCGCCGCATCGCCCACCGCATCGAGCCCGGAGGCGCAGAGCCGGTTGACGGTCACGCCGGGAACGGACTCGGGCAGACCCGCGAGCAGCAGCGCCATGCGCGCGACGTTGCGATTGTCCTCGCCGGCCTGGTTGGCGCAGCCGTAGATCACTTCGTCGAGCGCAGCCCAGTCGGCCTTCGGATTGCGCTTCACCAGCGCCTTGATCGGGACCGCGGCGAGATCGTCGGTGCGCACCTTCGACAGCGCCCCGCCATAGCGGCCGATGGCGGTGCGGGCGGCGTCGCAGAGGAAGACGTCACGCATGGTCGATGCCTTTGTTTTGTCCGATGATGTCGTTCAGAGACATCGTAGTGGCGCAGGATCTCTCAGCCGCCTCGCCGTGGGCGCGCGCAGTGCGGGCATGCAATTCGCGCAGCACCGACAAGCTCCTTCTCGGTCGGCGCCGGGGTCTCGGCGACCTTGTCGGCATATTTCACGGTCCAGCCGGTATTTTCCTGGATCTGCTCGCGCGTCACGCCCGGATGGATCGAGATGACGGTCATTTCCCTGGTCTCCGGGTCCGGCTCGAACACGCAGAGATCGGTCACCAGTTTGGTCGGGCCCTTGGTCTTGACGCCGAGCCGCTCGCGATGGTCGCCGCCCTCGCCGTAACCGAGCGAGGTGATGAAATCGAGCTTGTCGACGAAAGAGCGCTTGCCCTGCGCCATGATGATGAAGATCTCGCCGCAGGAGGTGGCGATCTCCGGTGCGCCGCCGCCGCCCGGCAGCCGCACCTTCGGCTTGTCGTAGGGCCGCCGACCACCGTGGTGTTGAGGTTGGCGTATTTGTCGATCTGCGCGCCGCCGAGAAAGCCGACCGTGATGCGGCCGCCCTGCAGCCAGTAGCGGAACATCTCCGGCACCGACACCGTGGTGAGCGCGGTCTCGCACAGTTCGCCGTCGCCGATCGAAAGCGGCAGCACGGTCGGCTTGGTGGCGAGCGTGCCGGATTCGTAGATCAGCGTGACGTCCGGCGCGTGCGTGAGGCGGGCGAGATTGGACGCCGCCGACGGCATGCCGATGCCGACGAAGGTCACGTCGTTGTTCTTGAGCGCGCGCGCCGCGGCGATGGTCATCATCTCGTTGGGTTTGTAATTCATCGCGCTCACTCCGCCGCCGTCCGCAAGCGCCTCGACATGGCGGGCGAAGTCCTCCGGCTTCTTGTCGAGCACGTTCTCCTTCATCCAGGCCAGGAACGTGTCGCGATCGCGCGCGATGCCGTCCCATTGCTTGTAGAAGGCGTTGAAGCGCTTGTAATAGCCCTGCGCATAGGACGGAAACGCGCCGCCCGGCACCACCGCGATCGCGCCGAGCGGTCCAGCCCGGCAGGATCACCGCGTTGAGATTGCGCGGGCCGAAATCGTCGACGATCTCCTCGACCGTCACGATCGACTTCTTCGCCGCCAGCACCGCCTCCTTCTGCACGCCGACGATGCCCTCAAGCAGCACGTTGCCGTCCTTGTCGGCGCGCAAGGCGTGGATCACCGCGACGTCCGGCCGGAGCGCCGGCACGGTCGCCAGCTGCTCGCCGGTATAGGGGCAGGTGACGGACTTGATCGCCGGATTCACCTTCGGCAGGTCGATGCCGATATAGCCGCGGAACATCGCGAACGGCAGACCGGCCGCGCCGGCCTCATAGGCATTGGCCATCGCGGCGTGCGAATGCTCGTCGATCTCGATCTTGTTGCGGCCAGCCGTTCTCGACCGCGTCGCGCAGCCGGTGCAGCGAGCCGACGCCCGGATTGCCGCCCCAGGAGAAGATCAGCTTGTCGGCGCAGCCCATGCCGATCATCTGGTCGTAGATCAGATCCGGCGTCATGCGCAGAAGCGTCAGATGCTTCTTGCCCTGCCGGATGATCTCGTGCCCGGCGGCATGCGGGATCAGATGGGTGAAGCCTTCCATCGCGACCGTATCGCCATCCTGGATGGTCGAGGATACGGCTTCGGCAAGCGACATCACACGCGACATATCACGCGATTCCCTGAGGGCACCGGCCTACGCAGCCCTGTTATTTTTCAATTTACGGAGGCCGGTTTCGGAGGGTCAAATGCCAGCGAATTCGACCCCAAGTCCAATGTTTTAGCGGTGCGTTTCACGATGAACCTGACCTCCGCCGAACCGATCCTGCGCATTCATGCCGAACTCGCCGATATCCAGGAATTCGGCAAGACGCCGATCGGCGAGCGGCGGGTCATCAATATTTTAGGGGGAAATGTCGACCGGCCGGCTGAACGGCCGCGTTCTGCCGGGTGGCGCCGACTGGCAGTTTATCCGCGCCGACGGCGCCGCCCATGTCGAGGCGCGCTACACCATCCAAAGCGACCGGGGCGCGCTGATCCTGGTGAACAGCGAGGGCATCCGGCACGGCCCGCCCGAGGTGCTGGCCCGCCTCATGACCGGCGAGATCGTCGACCCGTCGCTGTATTATTTCCGCACCGCAATGCGGTTCGAGACCGGCGATCCCGCCCTCGATTGGCTCAATCGGGTGCTCGCGGTGGCGCGGGGGCAGCGCGAGAAGAATGCGGTGAAGCTCGATGTTTACGAGGTTCTGTAGCGATTTTGCCGCACGCCTCTCCGCACATTCGATCACCCTCCCCTGGAGGGGAGGGTCGACCGGCGAAGCGCAGCGAAGGCGATCGGGTGGGGTGACCGCCCGGACAACTCAAATTTCACCCACCCCTCTCGCATCTCACTTCGTTCGATGCTCGCCGACCCTCCCCCTCCAGGGGAGGGTGAGGCCCACTTTGAGTGGGAGATATCGAGAGCAGCGCCGCACCGGCATCGTCTAGCAATCCCTGTATTTTCGCGATTTTTTGATCCATACCTGCAAGGATGGGGCTTGACCGCGGGGCCCCTTTCGGGATTGTTGTCAACGACAACAAATAGACGCAAAGGCCAAAGGCCGCCGGGGACAAATGCCAAGGACCAAGATCGACATCCAAAACCTGCCCTCCTCCGTGACCGCCGAGCGCGACGGCGAAATCGCTTTCCTGCGCCTGTCGCGCCCGGAAAAGCGCAACGCGCTCAACGACACGCTGGTGGTTGGCATCGAGGTCTTTTTCGCCGGCCTGCCGCAGGACATCCGCGCGGTCGTCCTTTACGGCGACGGCGACCATTTCTCCGCCGGCCTCGACCTGTCCGAACTGACGGTGCGCGACACCGTCGAGTCCATGCATCATTCGCGCAACTGGCATCGCGTGTTCGACCTGTTCGAGTTCGGCAAGGTGCCGGTGATCGCGGTGCTGCACGGCGCGGTGGTCGGCGGCGGGCTCGAACTGGCCGCGGCCTGCCATATCCGCGTCGCCGAAAAATCGGCCTATTACGCGCTGCCGGAAGGCGTGCGCGGCATCTATGTCGGCGGCGGCGGCTCGGTGCGCATCCCGCGCCTGATCGGCGCCTCGCGCATGATGGACATGATGCTGACCGGGCCGCACCTATGGCGCCGAGGAAGGCCTGGCGATGGGCCTGTCGCATTATCTGGTCGAGAACGGTACCGGCCTGGAAAAGGGCATCGAACTCGCCAAGCGCATCGCCGCCAATACGCCGCATGACCAATTATGCCGTCATGCATGCGCTGCCGCGCATCGCCGACAGTCGACCGGCCGGGCGGCTATCTGATGGAAGCGCTGATCGCCGCGATTGCCTCGGGCAGCGATGAGGCGCAGGCACGGCTGAAGGACTTTCTTGGAAAAGCGCGCGCCCAAGGCCCTGCACAACGAAGGGCTGACACGAAACGCCGCACGAGGGTGGAAAAACCGATGGCGCAAGCGCCGAAAACCGCTGCGTCCCGATGCTCCGCGCGCCGTTCCGCGCGGTGAAGCTCGGAAAGCCCGAGATCGACATCGAGCGCCGCGCCGGACGGCACGATGCTGATCCGCTCGCGCTTTCCGCTCGACGCCTTATCCGGACCGCATCACCGACCGGCTGGTACATTGGGCGAAGCAAACGCCCGATCGCATCTTCATGGCCGCGCGCGACGCCAACGGCGAATGGCGCGAGATCAGCTACGCGCAGGCGCTGCAATATGCCCGCAGCATCGGCCAGGCGCTGCTGACGCGCAACCTCTCGCCGAGCGGCCGATCGCGATCCTGTCCGGCAACGACATCGAACATGCGCATGCTCGGCGCTCGGCGCGATGTATGTCGGCATTCCCTATGCGCCGATCTCGCCGGCCTATTCGCTGATCTCGACCGATTTCGGCAAGCTGCGCTACATCCTCGACCTGCTCACGCCCGGCATGGTATTCGCCAGCGACGGCAAGCAATTCGCAGCGCGCGATCGAGGCGGTCGTCCCGCCCGATACCGAGCTTGTCTTCACCCGCAATCCGCTCGCCGGCCGCAAATCCGATCGCTTCGACGATCTCGCTGCGACCACGCCGACCGCCGCGGTCGATGCCGCGCATGCCAAGGTCGGGCCCGACACGATCGCAAAATTCCTGTTCACCTCCGGCTCGACCGGTATGCCGAAGGGCGTGATCAACACCCAGCGCATGCTGTGTTCGAACCAGATCATGTGCCGCTCGGCGCTGCAGTTTCTGCAGGACGAGCCGCCGGTGATCCTCGACTGGTCGCCCTGGCATCACACCGCCGGCGGCAATCACGATGTCGGACTGGTGCTCTATAACGGCGGCACGTTCTACATCGACGAAGGCAAGCCGCTGCCGGGCGCGATCGAGGCGACCGTGCGCAACCTGAAGGATGTCGCGCCGACCTGGTATTTCAACGTGCCGAAGGGGTTCGAGGCGCTGTTGCCGTTCTTCCGCAGCGGACGAGCAGCTTCGCCGCAACTTCTTCAGCCGCCTGAAAGTGCTGTGGTACGCCGGCGCGGCCATCGCCCAGCATGTCTATGACGAGATGCAGGATCTCGCACAACAGACCATCGGCGAGCGCGTGCTCTTCCTCACCGGTCTCGGCTCGACCGAGACCGCGCCGTTCGCGATGAGCCGGATGTGGGAAAGCAGCCACGGCGTCAATATCGGCCTGCCGGCGCGCGGCACGGTGATGAAGCTCGTGCCGGTCGACGGCAAGCTCGAGGCCCGCTTCAAGGGCCCGCATATCACGCCGGGTTACTGGCGCCAGCCCGAACTCACCGCCAAGGGCTTCGACGAGGAAGGCTTCTACAAGATCGGCGACGCGTTGAAATTCGAGGACGAGAACAATCCGATTCAGGGGCTAATGTTCGACGGCCGCATCGCCGAGGATTTCAAGCTCGGCACCGGCACCTGGGTCAGCGTCGGACCGTTGCGCGCAAAGTTCATCGCTCATTTTGCGCCCTATGTCCGCGACGTGGTGATCGGCGGCGCCGACCGCGACTATATCGCGGTGCTGATCGTGCCCGACGTCGAGGTGTTGCGTACTTTCGCTCCCGACCTGCCGAAGGCCGCCACGGCCGCGCAGGTGCTGGACCATCCGAATGTGAAGGCGGAATTCAGCGAATTGCTGAAGTCTTTCGCCAAGACCTCGACCGGCAGTTCCAACCGCGTGCTGCGCGCGATCCTGCTCGCGGAGCCGCCGTCGCTCGATGTCGGCGAGATCACCGACAAGGGCTCGATCAACCAGCGCGCGGTGCTCGCCCATCGCAAGGATATGGTCGAGGACCTTTACGCCGATCCGCCGCCCGCCCGCGTCATCACCTTCGACAGGAAAGCCTGAGACCATCCATGGATATCAAGGGACAGACCGCAATCGTCACCGGTGGCGCCTCCGGACTTGGCGCGGCCACCGCCGAGGCTTTCGCTGCGGCGGGAGCGAAGGTCGCCATCCTCGACCTCAACATGGCGGCGGCCGAGCAGATGGCCGGCAAAATCGGCGGCATTGCGGTGAAATGCGATGTCACCAGCGAGCAAAGCGCGATCGATGCGCTCGCCGAGGTGCAGAAGAAAATCGGCACCGGCCGCGTGCTGATGAATTGCGCGGGCGTCGGCACGCCCAAGCGGATCGTCGGCCGCGACGGCCCGATGCCGCTCGCCGACTACAAGAAGGTGATCGAGATCAACCTGATCGGCACCTTCAACATGATGCGGCTGTTCGCGGCCGCCCTGAGCAAGGCCGAACCGCTCCAAGGCGGCGAGCGCGGCGTGATCATCCAGACCGCGTCGGTCGCGGCCTATGAAGGCCAGATCGGCCAGGCCGCCTATGCCTCGTCGAAGGGCGGCGTCGCCGCGCTGACCATGCCGGCGGCGCGCGAACTCGCGCAATTCGGCATCCGGGTCGCCACCATCGCGCCCGGCATTTTCCACACGCCGATGCTCGCGGCCTTGCCGGAAGAGGCGCAGAAAAGTCTCGGCGCGGCCATGCCGTTCCCGTCGCGGCTCGGACGGCCCGAAGAATTCGCCGATTGCGCCATGTTCATCGTGCGCAACCAATATCTGAACGGCGAAACCATCCGTCTTGACGCCGCACTTCGCATGGCGCCGCGCTGAAGTCTCTGCTAGTCACGCCTAAACAAACTCCGTTCGTTCCCGCGCAAGCGGGAATCCAGAAAAACTGGGTCCTCGCTTTCGCGGGAGAGAAACGGCTCTCAGGGAATCCAAATGCTCAGCAACAGCCGAATGGTGCGCATCGAATGGGGCGATTGCGATCCGGCCGGGATCATTTTCTATCCGCGCTATTTCGCGATATTCGATCATTCGACCACGATGCTGATAACCGCGGCGTCGGGAGTGAGCAAGGCCGAGCTGCTCACGAGATACGATTTCAGCGGCTATCCGCTGGTCTCGACCCAGGCCAAATTCATCTCGCCGACCCGGTTCGGCGACGACGTGTTCATCCAGTCGACCTTCACGCGCGTCGGCCGTTCGAGCTTTGAAATCCGCCATCAGATCAGAAAGAACCACCAGGTCTGCGTCGAGGGTCTTGAGAACCGTGCCTGGGTCAAGCGCGACGAAGCCGACAACAACAAGATCAAGTCGCATCCGCTGCCGGAAGAACTCGCGGCGCGGTTCCGCGCCGAGCTTTGAACGGCAATTTCGGACCGGCCGGTCAGATTTTCTGATTATACTCGCCGACTTCCGGATGCGTTCGCAGCACCGAGTCCACCGCCTCGAACATCTCGCGCATGCGAGCCTCCGAAGCCGGGCTTTCGACCACCACGACCAGTTCCGGCTTGTTCGATGACGCGCGCACCAGCCCCCAGGTACCGTCCTCGACCGTGACACGCACGCCGTTGACGGTGACGAGATCGCGGATGCCCTGGCCTGCGACCCTGTCGCCTTTCGTCTTCGCGTTTTCGAAATGCTTTATCACCTGTTCGACGATGCCGTACTTCTTCTCGTCGTCGCAATGCGGCGACATGGTCGGCGACGACCAGGTCTTCGGCAGCGCGTTCTTCAGGTCGCTCATGCTCTTGGCAGGATTTCGATCGAGCATGTCGCAGATCGCGATCGCCGAGACCAGGCCGTCGTCGTAGCCGCGGCCGAACGGCTTGTTGAAGAAGAAATGCCCCGATTTCTCGAAACCAACCAGCGCGCCGGACTCGTTGACGCGCCTCTTCATATAGGAATGGCCGGTCTTCCAGTATTCGGTTTTTACCTTGTTCTTGATCAGCACCGGATCGGTCGCGAACAAGCCGGTCGACTTCACATCGACCACGAAAGTCGCGCCGGGGTGAAGCGCGGAGATGTCGCGCGCCAGCATCACGCCGATCTTGTCGGCGAAAATCTCGTCGCCCTCGTTGTCGACCACGCCGCAACGGTCGCCGTCGCCATCGAAGCCGAAGCCGACATCGGCGCCGGCATTAATCACCGCATCGCGCATGGCGTGCAGCATCTTCATGTCTTCGGGATTGGGATTGTATTTCGGGAAGGTGTGATCGAGTTCGCAATCGAGCGCGATCACCTCGCAGCCGATCGCCTCCAGTACCTTCGGCGCGAAGGCGCCGGCGGTGCCGTTGCCGCAGGCCGCGACCACGCGCAGCTTGCGCTTCAGCTTCGGGCGATTGGTGAGGTCCTTGATGTAGCGCGCCGGGAAATCGTCGATGAACTGATAGCTGCCGCCCTCGCGCGTCTTGAAGCGGGCGTTGAGCACGATGTCTTTCAGCTTGCCCATCTCGTCCGGCCCGAAGGTGAGCGGCCGGTTGGCCCCCATCTTCACGCCGGTCCAGCCATTGTCGTTATGCGAGGCGGTCACCATCGCAACGCAGGGCACGTCGAGATCGAATTGCGCAAAATAGGCCATCGGCGACAAAGCGAGCCCGATGTCGCGCACCCGCATGCCGGCCGCCATCATGCCGGAAACCAGCGCCATCTTCACCGAGGCCGAATAGCCACGGAAATCGTGCCCGGTGACGATATCGGGCTTGACGCCCATCTCGTGCACCAGCGTGCCGATCCCCATACCCAGCCATTGCACGCCCATCAGATTGATCTCGCGCCCGAGCAGCCAGCGTGCGTCGTATTCGCGAAAGCCGGTCGGCTTCACCATCGGCAGCGATTCATAGGCGTAGGTGTTGGGCGCGAGCTGGGCCGCGGGCTTCGGGAACATGCGTGTCCTCAGGGGAGGTGGAATCGGCGCGGGAGCCATAGCGCAAACGCCGCGGCGAGGGAAAGGGTTGCCTTCGCGGTCATTCCGGGGCGCAGGCCTGCGCCTTTCAATATCTGAACCTATTTCTCCAGCACCAGCCGGTTATCGGCGAACTCAAATCGTTTCAGCCGGGTCAGGTAGGACAGGCCGAGCAGGTTTTCGTTCAAAGCCCCGCCCGGAACCACCAGCGCGCGCACATCGCGCACCACCAGCCCGCCGATATCGACCGAATTTAGCGTCACCGGTGCCGCACGCACCGTGCCGTTCGCCGTCTGAACCGCCGCCGTGAAGGCGCTGCGCGAGGGACGGATGCCGAGCCGGTCGGCATCGCGTTCGGTCAGCGCGATCACCGACGCGCCGGTATCGACCATGAAAGAAACCTGCCGGCCGTCGACCCGACCATTGGCCTGGAAATGACCGCGGTGGTCACGCCCGATGCTGACGCGGCTTGGCGCCGCCGATGCGGGCGCGTTGGCGGCCACAGCCGCCGCTGGCGGCGGCGATTTGGCCGCAGCCGGTTTTGCGGGCTGCTGAAGATAATTTCCGATCAGCCCTGCCGCGCCGAGCACAAGCCCGGCAAAAACGATGATTGAACGCATGTCCGCCGCATTCCTGCTGGTCCGCGTCGGCAGAAAATCACGAAACAATTCAACGGTCGGCTAACGGACGGTGTTGTGATGCCGATTCCGCGCCAAAGGGGCGAAAAACCATAAAGGAAATCGTTCGAATTCTAGATTTCGGATTCAGGTTCCCGGGCGCTTGGCGCGCCGTGTCGGCATCGCATTGGCGGGATCGTCCGGCCAGGGATGTCTCGGGTAGCGGCCACGCATTTCCGCCCGCACCGCCTCGTAGCTGCCGCGCCAGAAGCCCGGCAGGTCGCGCGTGAGCTGCACCGGGCGATGCGCCGGCGAGAGCAGCGCGATCACCAGCGGCACGCGACCGCCGGCAATAGAGGGGTGCTGGTTCAGTCCGAATAATTCCTGCACCCGGATCGAAATGGTCGGTCCGGCCTCCGCCTGATAATCGATCGGAGCCTGGGTGCCGGTCGGCGCTTCGAAATGCGTCGGCGCTTCGGCGTCGAGGCGGCGGCGCATGGTCCACGGCAGCAATTCCATCACCGCATTCGAAAGTTCGTCGGCAGCGAGTTCCTTCAGCGCGGTCTTGTCGCCAAGAACCGGCGCCAGCCATTCCGAAGCGCTTTCGGCAAGCGCATGGTTCGACAAGTCGGGCCATTCGTCGCCTTCGGATTGGCGCAGGAACATCACGCGGTCGCGCCACTGGTTCAGATGTTTGCTCCATGGCAGCCGATCGAGCCCGGCGGCGGCAATCGCGACGGCGAGTTTCGTTGCGTTTTCCGGCGAGGCCTCTACGGGAGCGATCTGTTCCGACAACGCGACGGCACCGAGCCTTCGCACCTTTCGTCCGCGCAGGCTCAAGGACGCCGGATCGACCGTGACTTCCTCGCGTGCTTCGATCTCGTTTGCAAAGATGCGATCGATCTCTTCTTGCGAAATCGCGGCCGCCAGCAAGATGCGGGCCTGCGCGGCTGTACCGGTCAATTCGGCGGCGACGATGTACGGCTCGCGCGCCAGCGACAAGGCCGGATCGAGCATCGCGCCGCGTCCGTTGGCGAGCAGGAAACCGCCCTGCCCGCCGCCGCGACTTTTCGCCACCCGATCCGGATAGGCGAGCGCAAGCAGAGCGCCAACACTCGTTTCGCCGGCGCTGGTCTTGTCGCCGGCTTCGTTGGCCCATCGACGTGCCATGCCGCGCGCTTCTTCCGCGCGCCGCGAGCGATCGCGGCGGAACTGATCGAGCCGATGCGACAGATCGACATCGTTGCCGCCAAGGCCGCGCTCCGTGACCAACACCGCAATCTGCGCCGCGCGTTCGCCTTCGCCCGCGCGCGCGGCATCGACCACCATGCGCGCGAGGCGCGGCGGTAGCGGCAATGCGCGAAGGCTGCGACCTTCCGCGGTGATTCGGCCACTCTCATCCAGCGCGGAAAGTTCGGTGAGAAGCTTGCGCGCTTCGCTATAAGCCGCCTGCGGGGGCGGATCGAGAAAGGCAAGCTTGCCCGGATCGGGGACGCCCCATTGCGCCAGATCAAGCGCGAAAGAGGAAAGATCGGCGGCAAGAATCTCGGGCCGCGCATAGGCTTCGAGCGAGGCGGTTTCGGGTTCGGCCCATAATCTGTAGCAAATTCCGGGACTTATGCGGCCGGCGCGGCCGCGGCGCTGATCGGCTGAGGCGCGCGACACCCGTACGGTCTCGAGCCGCGTCAGCCCCACGCCCGGCTCGAAGCGCGGCGCCCGCGCCAGACCGGAATCGATAACGATTCGAACGCCTTCGATGGTGAGCGAGGTTTCGGCGATGGAGGTCGCGAGCACCACCCTGCGCCGGCCCGGCGGCGACGGCTCGATGGCGCGATCCTGCACCTGCGCGTCCAGAGCACCATACAGAGCGACAATGTCGGTCGTTGGTTCGGTGATCTTCTCGGCGAGCAATGCCTCTGTTCGGCGAATTTCTGCCTGACCGGGCAGGAACACCAGCACCGAGCCGGTCTCGGCACGCAAAGCCCGCATCACCGCGTCGGCGACCTGCGGCTCCAGCGGCGATCGCGCCTCGCGCGGCAGGTAGCGCGTCTCTACAGGATAGGCACGGCCGAGGCTTTCGACAACCGGCGCGTCGCCCAGAAGTTTGCCGACCCGCGCGCCGTCGAGCGTTGCCGACATGACGAGAATTTTCAGATTCTCGCGCAGGCCCTGCTGCGCATCGCGCGCGAAGGCCAGGCCCAGATCGGCATCGAGCGAACGCTCGTGGAATTCGTCGAACAGCACGGCGGCGATCCCTTTCAATTCGGGATCGTCGAGGATCATCCGGCTGAAGATGCCTTCGGTGACGACCTCGATGCGGGTCTTCTTCGAAACCTTCGAGCCGAAGCGCACGCGCAAGCCCACCGTGTCGCCTGTCTTCTCGCCCAGCGTCTTCGCCATCCGCTCGGCCGCCGCGCGCGCCGCAAGTCTGCGCGGCTCCAGCACGATGATCTTGCCGCCCTTCACCCAGGGCTCGTCGATCAGCGCCAGCGGCACGCGCGTGGTCTTGCCGGCACCGGGCGGCGCCACCAGCACCGCCGCCTCGCGCGCGCGCAGGGCCTGCTTCAGCGCGGGCAAAGCGTCGTCGATGGGAAGAGGGGAATCGAAGGCAGTCATCGTAATTTCCAGCGCAGCGTTTGCGCTCCTTACCTCCCCCTGCAAGGGGGAGATCGACTGCCGGAGCGAAAGCGAAGGCAGTCGGGTGGGGGTCTCTCTAAAAGACCCCCTCCCCACCCTCCCCCTTGCAGGGGGAGGGAGTGAGAGTCATCACCCGCGTCCAACACCCACGTAGGCGAAACCGAACTTCGCCATGTCCTCGGGCGGATAGATGTTGCGCAGATCGACGATCACCGGCTTGCTCATCGCCGACTTGATGGCGTCAAGATCGAGCGCGCGGAACTGTTCCCATTCGGTGACGATCACCAGCACGTCGGCGCCCCTGGCGCAGTCATAGGCGCTGTCGGCATAGGTGACGTTCGACAGCACCTCGCGCGCCTGCGCCATGCCTTCGGGATCGTAGCCGCGCACTGTCGCGCCCATGTCCTGCAACGCCGTGATCAGCGGGATCGAGGGCGAGTCGCGCATGTCGTCGGTGTTGGGCTTGAAGGTCAGCCCCAGCACCGCCACCGTCTTGTCGCGCAGGCTGCCGCCCACCGCCGCCAGAACCTTCCTCGCCATCGCGCGCTTGCGCTGGTCGTTGACCGCGACCACGGTCTCGACGATGCGGATCGGCGCCTCGTAATCCTGCCCGGTCTTGATCAGCGCCAGCGTGTCCTTCGGAAAGCACGAGCCGCCGAAGCCCGGACCCGCATGCAGGAACTTGGCCCCGATGCGGTTGTCGAGCCCGATGCCGCGCGCCACGTCCTGGACATTGGCGCCGACCTTTTCGGCGAGGTCCGCGATCTCGTTGATGAAGGTGATCTTGGTCGCGAGAAACGCATTGGCGGCGTATTTGATCAGCTCGGCGGTGCGCCGCTCGGTCACCATGATCGGGGAATGGTTGAGATAAAGCGGACGATAGACCTGCGCCATCACCTCCTTGGCGCGCGCATCGTCGGTGCCGATCACGATCCGGTCGGGAAGCTTGAAGTCGCGGATCGCGGCGCCCTCGCGCAGGAATTCCGGATTGGACACCACCGCAAAATCGGCGTCGGCGCGGGTCTGCCGCATCACCCGCTCGACCTCGTCGCCGGTGCCGACCGGCACGGTGGATTTCGTCACCACCACGGTGAAGCCGTCGAGCGCCTGCACCACCTCGCGCGCGGCGTCGTACACATAGGTGAGGTCGGCATGGCCGTCGCCGCGCCGCGACGGGGTGCCGACCGCGATGAATACCGCGTCGGCCTCCGCCACCGGCGCCTTCAGCTCGGTGGTGAAGGAAAGCCGCCCCTGCCGCACATTGCTGGCCACGAGGTCCGACAGGCCGGGCTCGTAGATCGGCATCTCGCCCTGACGCAGCGCATCGATCTTGCGCGCGTCCTTGTCGACGCAGGTCACCTGATGCCCGAAATCGGCAAAACAGGCGCCCGAAACCAGGCCGACATAACCCGAACCGATCATCGCAATCTGCATCGATAACCTCGGTAACGCTTGGGGCTTCCCCCGCTGCGGTTTCTGGAACGCAGTTTTATTGACCGCTCGTCCCCGCGAAAGCGGGGACCCAGAGCCAGGAACACTGGATTCCCGCTTTCGCGGGAATGAGCGGATTTCGGATAGCCCCGTTCAATCGGGACAGGCTCCTAGCAGAGCCCCTTATGAATTGCGAGCCGCAGACGACAGCAATATGAATAGCCGATATCCACCGCCCCGCGTTGCCAAGGCGGGCCGGACAGCCCACATTCGGCACCATGCCAGCACCGAAATCCGCAAAAAAATCCACTCCCGTCAAAGCCACGGGCAACGGCCTGAAGAAAGGCGACCACGTCTTTCTGGTCGACGGTTCGGGCTACATTTTCCGCGCCTATCACGCATTGCCGCCACTGAACCGCAAATCGGACGGCCTGCAGGTCAATGCCGTCCTCGGCTTCTGCAACATGCTGTGGAAGCTGCTGCGCGACATGAAGCCCGAGGACAAGCCGACACACCTTGCCGTTGTCTTCGATAAATCCGAGAAGACCTTCCGGACCGATTTCTATCCCGACTACAAGGCGCACCGCCCCGACGCGCCGGCCGACCTGATCCCGCAATTTCCGCTGATCCGCGAAGCCGTGCATGCCTTCGACATTCCCTGTCTCGAACAGGCAGGCTACGAAGCCGACGACCTGATCGCGACCTATGCACGGCTTGCCTGCGATGCCGGCGCCAGCGCCACCATCGTATCGTCCGACAAGGACCTGATGCAGCTCGTGACCGACTGCGTGATCATGTACGACACCATGAAGGACAAGAAGATCGGCATTGCCGAGGTGATCGAGAAATTCGGCGTGCCGCCGGAAAAGGTCATCGAGGTGCAGTCGCTGATCGGCGATTCCACCGACAACGTGCCGGGCGTGCCGGGCATCGGCGTCAAGACCGCGGCGCAACTGATCGGCGAATATGGCGATCTCGAAACGCTGCTCAGTCGCGCGAGCGAGATCAAGCAGGAGAAACGCCGCCAGACGCTGATCGACAATGCCGAGCTGGCGCGCATCTCCAGGCGGCTGGTCACGCTCGACCAGAATGTCGATCTCGACGTGCCGGTCGAAGACCTCGCGGTGCATGAGCCGGATTACCGCAAGCTGGTGGCGTTCCTGAAGGCGATGGAATTCTCGACGCTGACGCGCCGGGTGGGCGAAGCCGCCGAAATCGACATCAGCCAGGTCGAAGCGAACGCGAAATTGGTGTCGGGGGCGAAGGCCTCGCAGGCGGAAGCCGCCACACCGGGGGCCGCGCGCACCACGCTCGCGCTCGAAGGCGGCGCGATGAACGACAAGGGCAAGACGCCGTCCGGCGCGCCGGCGCAGGGCGCGATGACGCCCGTCTCGCTCGCCGAAGCGCGCCTCGCCAAGCTCAAGGCCATCCCGTTCGACCGCTCGAAATACGAAGTGGTGCGCGATCTGGCGCGGCTGAAAGCCTGGATCGTGCGCGCAATCGAGCATGGCCATGTGGCGATCGACACCGAGACCAATTCGCTCGATCCGATGCAGGCGGCGTTGTGCGGCTTCTCGCTGGCGGTGACGCCGAACGAGGCCTGCTACGTGCCGCTGGCGCACAAGAAGAATGGCGGTGAGGAAGGCCTGTTCGATGCCGGTCTCGAGCCTCACCAGATCGCCGAGAAGGACGCGCTCGAAACCATCAAGCCGCTGCTCGAGGATCCCGGCGTGCTCAAGATCGGGCAGAATCTGAAATTCGACTGGCAGATTTTCGCCCAGCGCGGCATCACCATTGCGCCCTATGACGACACGCTTTTGATGTCCTACGTGGTCGATGCCGGCCGCTCCGATCACGGGCTCGGCCCGCTGGCGCGGCGCTATTTCGATCACAATGTGATCGACTACAACGAGGTCACCAAGGCCGGAAAGACCCGGGTCACCTTCGATTGCGTCGAGATCGGCAAGGCCGCGGAATATGCGGCCGAAGATGCCGACGTGACGCTTAGGCTCTGGCATGCGCTGAAGCCGCAGGCTCGCCGCCGAGCGCATGACCCATGTCTACGAGACATTGGAACGCCCGATGGTGGAAGTGCTGGCGCGCATGGAAGAGCGCGGCATCTCGATCGACCGGCCGACGCTTCGCGAAATTGTCGAGCGAGTTCGGCAACGAATCCGTGCGGCTCGAAGCCGAAATCCAGAAGCTCGCCGGTCAGCCGCTCAATCCGGGCTCGCCGAAACAGCTCGGCGACGTACTGTTCGGCATCGATGGGACTGCCGGGCGGTACCAAGACCAAGACCGGGCAATGGTCGACCGGCGCGAAGGTGCTGGAGGACCTCGCCGAACAGGGCCACAAGCTGCCGCAGGCAATCCTCGACTGGCGGCAGGTCTCCAAGCTGAAGCTCAACCTATACAGACGCGCTGCCCACCTATGTCCATCCCAAGACGCAGCGCGTGCACACCTGCTATTCGCTGGCCGCCACCACCACCGGGCCGGCTGTCCTCCTCCGAGCCCAATCTGCAGAACATCCCGATCCGCACCGAGGCAGGGCCGCAAGATCCGCACGGCCTTCGTCGCGACCCCGGCAACAAGCTCGTCTCGGCCGACTACTCGCAGATCGAACTGCGGGTGCTGGCGCACGTCGCCGACATCCCGCAGCTCCGGCAGGCCTTCGAGGACGGCGTCGACATTCACGCCATGACGGCGTCCGAAATGTTCGGCGTGCCGGTCGAGGGCATGCCGCGCGAGGTGCGCCGGCGGGCCAAGGCGATCAATTTCGGCATCATCTACGGCATCTCGGCCTTCGGGCTTGCCAACCAGCTCGGCATCCCGCGCGAGGAGGCCGGCGCCTATATCAAGAAATATTTCGAGCGCTTCCCCGGCATCCGCGACTACATGGACGAGACCAAGAGTTCTGCCGCGAGAACGGCTATGTCGACACGATGTTCGGGCGCAAGATGCCATTACCCGGAGATCGCCTCGACGAACCCCTCGATGCGCGCCTTCAACGAGCGCGCCGCGATCAATGCGCCGATCCAGGGCACGGCCGCGGACATCATCCGCCGCGCCATGGTGCGCATGGACGACGGCGCTGGCGACGCGCGAAGCTGTCGGCCACATGCTGCTGCAGGTGCATGACGAACTGGTCTTCGAGGTGCCGGACGAGGAGGTCGAGCGACACGCTGCCGGTGGTCAAGACGGTGATGGTCGACGCGCCGCACCCCGCCGTGCAGCTCATGTGCCGCTGCAGGTCGATGCGCGCGCCGCCTCCAACTGGGACGAGGCGCATTGATCGCTTCCGTCATTCCGGGGCGCTTGCGCAGCAAGCGAACCCGAAATCCATAACCACCACCGGGAGTATCGATTCCGGGCTCGCGCCTCCGGCGCAGCCCGGAATGACCAAGATTATTTCATACCGCACAAAGGCAACAAT
>CAWDOW010000022.1:0-45148 GCA_963804015.1 uncultured Pseudomonadota bacterium | reverse complement strand
CGGATCGATTGATTTCCCGGTGAAAACGGCCATAGCCGAGTTCTTCTGCGCCGCTCACCCGGTCCTCACCGGCCGTCGGACAACTTCAGACACATCCTCGCTTGGCAGTTCACCACACCGGCCGATTTGGGCCGTCGTTTTGACAACCAAGGAGGCGACGTACTCCCCGTGTCCCTGTCGCAAGCCCTATCCGGTGGTAGTAGATCGAGAATCGGGCAATCCTGTCGCGAGATGAAGGGATCTTTGCAGACTTATTGGCTGGGCGGTCGTCGATCTGCTTCGGTCGCGAGCAGCGCTCGAAGCGGAGATTTGGACGTTGCGGCAGCAACGTCCTGCGACGAGGGGCGCCAAGGAAACTCTCCTTCAATGGCATCGACCGATTGATATTCGTCGGTCTCTATCGGCTGTTCCCGAGAGTTTGCGATGCGTTGGCGATCGTTAAGCCGGACACTATTGTCCGCTGGCATCGCGCGGGTTTCAAGTTGTATTGGCGTTGGAAGTCGCGCCGCCGTGGTGGTAGGCGTCGCGTGTCGGCAGAGATCCGCCGGCTAATCCGTGAGATGAGCATTGCCAATCCGCTGTGGGGCGCGCCACGGATCCACGGGGAGTTGCTCAAGGTCGGCATCGATATCGGACAGACGAGCGTGGCCAAATATGTGGTCAGGCGAAGAGCCTCGCCGTCTCAAGGTTGGAAGACGTTTCTTCGTAACGATGCCGACGGCATCGCCGCGATGGATCTATTTGTTGTACCGACGATTTCGTTCCGTCTGCTCTATGGCTGTTTGATCATGGTGCATGACCAACGTCGCCGCGCTCTCCATGGCAGACCGGATATGCAGAGCGGCTCATCGGTTCGATCCGACGGGAATGCGTCGATCATATCGTCGTCTGGGCGAACGGCACCTTCGACACGTCCTGCTGTCGTACATGAACTATTACAATGAGGTGCGCACCCATTTATCCTTGGAGAAGGATGCGCCGGCGCCGCGTGCCATTGGGACGGTTGGTCACATTCTTTGCCGTCCAGTTCTGGGCGGGCTGCATCATCCGTATGTACGGATTTGATTTGCCACAGGCACAGGTCCGCACTATTCGGAGGCGTTACACCGACGCATGACGCATTCCAGCACCGAGCCTGCAATGGCGCGAGCCTTATCGGAAATCGTGTCGCAATACTCCGGTTTCGCCCTCGGATCGATATCCCCGAGTTTGACGCCGGCCTTGACCGCCACGCCCGACGCCAGCACACCGCGAAGCATGCCGCCCAGCGCCGCCACTACCGGAGTATCCGCCACGCGGCCGAGGCAATCGCCCTCACCGACCCGCTGGCCGATTCTCCGCTCGGTTTCGAATACGCCGTCAGCGGGCGCCCGAAACACCCGCGCACGCGTATGGCCAGCGATGTCGCCCGGAACGCCGGTATTGGGCTCGCTTTCGCCGCGCTCGATAATCCGACCCAGATTGTGGCCGCGATTGGTTTCGATCACAAAGTGACAATCGCGTTGCGCGGTGAATCCAGGACCGAGCGCGATCACGAGCGGAGCGTCGTCGATCCGCGTTGCAATATTGCGCTTGGCCAAAATCGCATCGATCACGACATCAGGTTTGATCGTGGCAAAATCGCGCCAATGACCTTGCGCAACAACGCCGATCAGCTCCTTCTTCCATGTCCGTTCGAGTTCTCGCGACGTTTGCACGGAACCGAGCCCTGACACTCTTCAACGACTGCCTCGCCCTCCGGGATCGCCGTGCAGAACGACACCGTCCGGCGTACGCAGAGTGGTTGATCAAGATCAGTCATCACAATGCGCCGGACATTCGACCTATAGAGACGCCAGGCGACGGCGCTCGCCATTTCTCCGGCGCCCCGGATCAGCACCATCGGCGAGACCGTCATCCGCTGATGTCTCGCCGGAGCGGCGTCGGCCATCGCATGTTCTCCAAAAGCTGGCGCCGGCTCTGCATGGGCACCCGGCATGTTCCATGGCGCCGGAGGCAGTCAAGCCTATGATCAATTAGTTTGCTTATCAAACTAATTTGTGGGATACTGGTCGCCTATCGGCCGCAATCCTTAGGGACCCATGGCTGCGAATCCCGTTGCCCTGCTGCAGGAAGCAAATCGGCTGGCGCAGGCCGGCGTGCCGTTCTGCATTGTGACCGTGGTCGACGCACGCGGCAGTATTCCGCAGGAAATCGGCGCCAAGGCGATCGTCGATTGCAATGGCCTGGTCTACGGCACGATCGGCGGCGGCCGGATCGAGGCTCGCGGCATGGACAAGGTTCGCCACCTGCTCGCGCCGGACTCCACGCAGCGCCTCTTGCTTGAGAGGGTCAATCTGAACCGCGACATCGGCATGACCTGCGCCGGTGAAATGACGCTTGCCTACGAGGTGTTCCGTCCTGATTTCGAATGGAACATCGTCATCTTCGGCGCCGGCCACGTTTCCCAGAAGCTATGCCGGCTGCTGACTGAAATGGATTGCAGGGTCACCTGCGTCGATACCCGGCCGGAATGGCTCAATCGGCTTCCGAAAAACGATCGCCTCGAGCGTCGTCTGGTCGAGGAATTTCGCGACGGGGTCGATCTCATCAGGCGCGGCGCTTTTGTGCTCGTCCTGACCATGGGACATGCGACCGATCTTCCGGTTCTGCGCGCGATCTGGAGCAGCAAGGCGGATGTCAGCTTCATTGGTACGCTCGGCAGCGATTCGAAGGCGGCTATCATGCGCCGCGAAATGAAGCAGGAGGGCCTGCCTGCCGACTTCATCGAGCGCGTCCGCTGCCCTGTCGGCGAGAAATTCGGCGACAATACGCCATCCGAAATCGCGGTGAGCGTGCTGACAGAACTCGTGCGCGAACGGCATGCTCAGCGCGTGCGAGCGGAGGCTTGAATGAGCGATCCAGTTCCCCAGCTAACGCAGCTCGCACGCGCCGCAGGCTGTGCGGCCAAGATCAGTCAGGCCGATCTGCGAGCCGCCCTCGCGCGCCTGCCGGTGGCGGAGGATTCGCGCGTCCTGATCGGCCATACGAGCGGCGACGACGCGGCCGTTATTCGTCTGACCGACGAACTCGCTCTGGTCGAGACCGTGGACGTGTTCCCGCCGATTGTCGACGATCCTTATGACTACGGCCGGATTGCCGCTGCCAACGCGCTGAGCGACATCTATGCGATGGGAGCGCGCCCGCTGAATGCGCTGAGCTTTGTTGCCTGGCCGGTTCAGAATGTCGGACTCGCTCCGCTGGGGCGAGTGTTCGAGGGCGCTGCGGCGGTCTGCGAAGATGCTGGCATCGCCATTTCCGGCGGCCACTCAATTGTGGACGAGGAGCCAAAATTTGGTCTGTTCGTCACCGGCTTGGTGCACCCGCAACGTATCATCAGCAATGCTGGGCTGCGCCCGGGCGACGCTCTGGTCCTGACCAAGCCGCTCGGAACCGGCATTCTCACAACCGCGGTCAAGCGCGGACGCATGCCGCCGGAAGGGTTGGCGGAAGCGGTGCGCGCCATGACCACGCTCAACCGCGCCGCCGCCGAAGCCATGATCGCGGTGCAGGCTCATGCGGCTACCGACATAACCGGTTTCGGATTGCTCGGCCATCTCGGGAATATGTTGCTGGCCTCGAGCGAAACCGCGGGACGCCCGCTCGGCGCCAGCCTCTTCTTCGACCGCATTCCGATCTTTTCCAATGTCCGCACCTATCTCGCCGAGGGATTGTGCCCGGCCGGCACGCAGCGCAACCTGCAATATGCCGCACCCAATGTGCGTTTCGCTTCCGGCATCGGAACCGCTGAGCAATTGCTGCTGGCGGATGCGCAAACCTCAGGCGGATTGCTGATTGCGGTGGACGAATCGGCCCTGCCGGCGTTGATTGCCGGCCTTGGCGATCGCGGCGTGCAGGTTGCCGCGCCGATCGGTTCCATTGTCGAGGTCGACCTGCCGGGACGCATCGAAGTGAGCTGAATGACATCAATCACAAAGAAGCGCGCGCGAAGGAAGGCAAGGGAACGGAAAGTCGACGGCGACCGTGGCACCCCCCGAACCATCGGACCGGTGCGTTTCGGACCGCTGCCGGGTTATCTCGGCTATCAGATCCGGCAAGCGCAGGCCGCCATTTTTCGGGATCTGGCGGCCACCACCGCCACACTCAACCTCACGCCGGGTGAATATGGGCTGCTCAGCCTGGTAGATGCCAATCCCGGCATCAGCCAGATCGATCTTGCGCAGGTCTACGGGCTCGACAAGTCGACTTTATCGCTGGCGGTGACGCGACTGCACAAGCGCGGTCTCGTCCGCCGGACGCGAAGTGCGGATGACGGGCGCTATTATGGCCTTTGGTTGACGCCATCGGGAGCGCGTCTGCTCGCCGGCGCGCGCGCTCATGTCGAGGCGCAGGAGAAAGCGATGGATCACGTCCTGCGCTCGGGCGAACGCTCCCAAATGCTTGACATGCTGGCGCGAATTTCCCGCGTTTTCAATCGCTAGTCGCGAGGCGCTCACCGGAGAGCATCGCATTTCCGCGCTTTAAAAATATAGTTTGATTATCAAACTAATTAGACATACTCTGATCAGGCTTTGCGGGCAGCCTTGGCGATGCAGCAAGTCAGGCCCCACCCGCCGGAGGGCTATCCGTGATCCTTTTTGATTTTCAATACGAAAAGGCGCAATCGCTGGCGGAAGCCGCAGGCCTGCTCACGGGGCTTGGACCAAACGCGCGGCTCATGGCGGGCGGTACCGATCTGCTGCCGAACATGCGCGTCGCGGTCACGCGGCCAGCCGCTGTCATCGGCCTTGGCGGCATTGCACCCGCGGCCCCGCAAGTCGCCGCCGACGGCAGCCTGCGGCTCGACGCACTGACCCGTCTGTCCGCGCTTACCGAATCCGCGCTCGTCCGCGAGCGCTGGCCCATGCTGACCGAAGCCGCGCATGCCGTCGGCAGCCAGCAGATTCGTGAAATGGGAACGCTCGGCGGCAATCTCTGCCAAGAGACGCGCTGTCTGTATTTCAACCAGAAACACGACTTCCAGTTCGTCGAGCCCTGCTACAAGCGCGAGGGCGCGTGCTGCTATCCGTTTCCGCAAAACAAGCCGGACGTCTGCTGGTCGGTTCACATGTCGGACGTGGCGCCGGCGCTGATCGCACTTGGCGCCGAGCTTGAGCTGATCGGCGAGAACGGACGGCGGCCGATTCCGCTTGAGCAACTCTATACCGGCGACGGGCTGAAGCCGTTCACGCTGGAGCGCGGCGAGATTATCGAATCGGTTTCGGTGCCCGCGACGGCCGCAGGATCGGGCTTTGGCTATCGCAAGCTGGCGCGGCGGGGCGGCCTTGAATTCGCGACCGCGGTGGTGGCCGCGACGCTGCGCCTTGATGCCGATATGAAGCAATGCATGGACGCCCGCATTGTGATCGGCGCGGTGCGCGAGGGGCCGGTCCGCGCGAAGGCCGCCGAGCAGGCGCTGGTGGGCAGTGCGCTCGACGAGGCGGCCCTTGCAACTGCCGCCAAGGCCGTCGCCGACGTCAATCCGCTTCCGCATCACGGTTTCACCAAGAGCTACATCGTCGACAGTCTGCGCGTCTATCTGCGTCGTGTGCTGGCGCAGGCGGTCGAGCGAGCGCGCGACAACGTTGCGACATAAGGAAGAGGTCATGGCCGGACGCGAATCCGCTTCGAAGACCCAGGCACGGATCGTTTCGATCGAAGTCAATGGCGAGTCGCACGAGGTCCCGGTCCGGCCGCGTCACATGCTGGTCGAGGTCCTGCGCGAGAAAATCGGTTTGACCGGGACCAAGGACGGCTGCGAACAGGGAGTCTGCGGCGCCTGCACGGTCCTGCTGGACGGTCGACCAGCGCTGGCCTGCATGACGCTCGCGATCGAATGCGACGGCAAGACCGTCCGCACGGTGGAGGGATTGGCTGAAGGCGACCGGATCAGCCGGCTGCAGCAGGCCTTTCTCGACCAGGGCGCCGTGCAATGCGGCTTCTGCACGTCCGGCGTACTGATGTCGGCCACCGCGCTGCTCGAACGCAACCCATCGCCGTCGCTGCCTGAAATCAAGAAAGCGCTGGAAGGCAATCTTTGCCGGTGCACCGGCTACAACGCGATCGTCGCCGCCATACGCCAGGCCTCCGGCCAGGGCGTCGATCCGGTGATGCAATAACCGCAAGCGAACGGACGAGGCCATGAGCGAACTCAACTATATCGGCAAGAGCGTCCGCCGCAAGGACGGGCCCGACAAGATCACTGGCCGCGCCGTCTACACCCAGGATGTCAAACTGCCAGGCATGCTGGTCGGACGCATTCTGCGTAGCCCGCACGCGCATGCCCGCATCGTGCGGCTGGACACCGCGAAGGCGGCCGCCCTGCCCGGCGTCAAGGCGGTGATCACGGTGGACGACACCAAGGGCATCAAGCACGGCTTCGTGGAGACGCCGCGCTATCCGCCAGACCAGGAGGTACTCGCGCGCGGACGGGTGGTTCACGTCGGCGAGGAAATTGCAGCGGTCGCCGCCATCGATCAGGTCACGGCGCAGCAGGCCCTTGAGGCGATCGAGATCGAATACGAAATTCTGCCCGCGGTCTTCGATCCGTTCGAGGCGATGCAGCCGGACGCACCGCAAGTCCATCCTTCGCATCCCAAGGTCAAGCACGAGGTGCCATATTCGAATGTCGGCGGCCGCACCACCTCCGGCTGGGGCGACGTCGAGGCCGGCTTCGCGCAATCCGATTACGTGCGCGAGGATCGTTTCGAAAGCCATTTGCGCACCCATGGCTATCTCGAGCCGCAGGTCACCACCGCCCATTGGGACAATGACCGACTCAATGTCTGGACCTCATCGATGGGCACCTTCATCAAGCGCGCCAAGCTCGCGCGCACCCTCGATCTGCCCTATTCAGCGGTGCGCGTGCACAAGGTCTATGTCGGCGGCACCTTCGGCGGAAAGATCGACCTGTATTCGCACGAATATTGCGCCTCGCGTCTGTCGATGATCACGCGCCGGCCGATCCGCATCGTCGCAACCCGCGAGGAAATCTTTTCCGCCTATCGGCACGGCCAGCCGCTGACCATGGAAATCAAGACCGGCGTCAAGAAGGACGGCACCATCGTCGCCCAGGAAATCCGCGTGATCAACAATTCCGGCGGCTATCGCGGTAGCGGCGTGGTGGTGATCTTCCTCGCCTGGGGATTCACGATGATTCCCTACCGCATACCCAATCTCAAATTCGAAGGCCTTTCGGTCTATACGAACAATCCGGTGCGCGCGCCGCAGCGCGGCCACGGCTGCCCGCAGATCCGCTTCGCCATCGAATCACAGCTCGACAAGATCGCCGAAGACCTCGGCATCGATCCCGTGACGATCCGCCTGCGCAACGCGCGCGAGCCGTGGGAGGAGTTGCCAAACGGCGACAACGTGCACGAAGCGGGTCTGATTGAATGCATCAAGGTCGCCGCCGAGAAGTCCGATTTCCTCAACAAATACGGCAAGAGCCGCAATGCCAAAGGCAATATTCGCCGCGGCATCGGCATGGGCGTGAGCGGCTATTTCGGCGGATCGCTGATCTATCCGAACGGCTCCGGCGTGATCGTCAAAATGAACGACGACGGCACGCCCACGGTATTGACCGGCGGCATCGACGTCGGCCAGGGATCGGAGACGATCATCTGCCAGATTGTCGCTGAGGAGCTTTCGGTCGATCTCGACGAGGTCAAGATCATTTCGTCCGACACTGACGCGACGCCACAGGACATCGGCGCCTGGATCAGCGGCATGAGCTATGTAACCGGAAATGCTGCGCGTCAGGCGGCGGGCAATGCGCGGCAAAAAGATGCTGCAGCTTGCGGCCCAGCGCCTCAACACCGACATCGAAGACCTCTCCGTCAAGGACAAGGTGATCTTTCGGCGCAGCAACCCGGCCGAGCGCATGACCTACCGCGAGGTGATCGCCTATTCGATCGCCAGCCGCCGCGGCGACAGCATCTTTGGCGAAGGCTTCTGGCGCACCATGCGCGACGAGCCGACCCACCCGAGCCTTGCCACCACAAAGGGACGCTGGACCGAGAACTACGCCTTCAGTTGTCAGGTGGCGGAGGTCGAGGTGGACATCGAGACCGGCGAGGCGCGCCTGATCAAAGCGCTGACCGTTCACGACTGCGGTTTTCCGATCAACCCGGCGCTGGTGAAGGGCCAGATCGATGGCCAGGTATCGATGGCGCTCGGCCATGCCTTCCTCGAGGAAATCATGACCAAGAACGGATACACGCTCAATCCGACCTGGCTCGACTATCGCATGCCGACGATTCACGAGATGGCGGAGTCCGACGACGCCGACGTCATCACCGAAGAGTACAATGTCGGAAAGCCATACCGGACCAAGGAAGTCGGCGAAGGTCTGGTCTCAGGCATTCTCGCAGCCATTGCCAATGCCGTCTATGACGCCACTGGCGTCCGCATGACCGCGACGCCGTTCACACCGGAAAAGATCGCCAAGGGCGTGCGCAAGCTCGCGCGGGAACAACGGCACTGAAATGCCGAAATTCTGACCATGTTCAAGCCGGGGGAACGCCACGTCGAACATTCGTCATACCGTTTCCCCGTCGCGGCCGGACCACGTGCCGGTCGTTGCCGGCATCGTTCTGGCGGGCGGGTTGTCTCGGCGTTTCGGAACGAACAAGTTGATCGAACCCTTCCGCGGCAAACCACTGCTGCAATGGACGGTCGAAGCCGCGCTGCGATCACATCTTGCGTCGGTGAATGTCGTGCTCGGGCACGAACATGACAAGGTCAGATCCGCGCTCGCAGCGCTGACGACCGATCCCCGACTGACCCTGACGGTGAACGAGTCTTTTGCAGACGGACAGAGCACCTCGATCGCCTGCGGACTAGCGCGCCTGGCCCCGGACTGCGATGCCGCCATGTTCATGGTCGGCGATCAGCCGCTCATCGATAGTTCCGTGATCGACCGGCTGATCTCGGCATTTGTGGCTTCGAAAGCCGGCATTTGCTTTCCCTCCCTGGGAACCCGGCGCGGCAATCCGGTGATCTTCACTTCGCAGTTCTTCTCCGAGCTTCGGCAGTTGAGCGGCGACAGTGGCGGTCGGATCGTCATCGACCGTCATCCGGTGGCGTGCGTTCCGCTGGCCTTTTCAAGTGCCGCTCAGTTCAGCGACATCGATCAGCCGGCCGACCTCAAAGCATTGTGCTCGCACGATACGGCGGCGGCCGGCCAGCTCGTGCAATCGCTCTGTTTGCAAAATTCCCGCGTAATCGCCTTGTGCGGTTCCGGCGGCAAGACCGGATTGATGTCGGCGCTGGTTCGCGCTTTCGCCCGCGATCCGTCCGAGCGGATTCTCGCCACCACCACCACCAAATTCGGCATCGACGAGCGAACCGGCCCCTGGCGCGGTTGCCAGACCGGCGATGCGAACGCGCTTCGCTTGCTCGGCAATCGATATACGACGCCGATCCTGGCCTTTCGCGATCTGGATGTCGGTCGGCAGCGGCTGCTGGGATTCTCCGTCGAGATCGTCGACGCCGTCGCGCGCGACAGCGAATTCACCCGCATCATCGTCGAAGCGGACGGCTCGCGCCGCCGTCCGTTGAAGGCGCCGGATGCTAACGAGCCTGTCTTTCCGGCGGCAGCCGATACTGTCATCGCCGTGGCCGGCATGAGCGGCCTCGGACAGCCGCTGGACGACGCCGCGGTGTTCCGGCCGCAACGCTGGTCGGCCCTGACGGGGCAGAAGGCTGGCACTCCGGTGACACCCGTTGCGCTCGCGCGCATGATCGCACATCCGGATGGCCTGATGCGCCGCTTACCGCCGCAGGCAAAGCGTTGTGTTTTCCTCAATCAGGCCGATACGTCTGAACGCCAGTCTATGGCGAACGCCGTCGTCGACGCTATCGCGGCGATGACCGAGCGGCCCACGCTCGATATCGCGATCGGACAATTGCAGCCGGCGGTCAAGGTGCACACAGTCCACCATCTTGCGAACGAGAAATGGCGAGTGTCGGGATCGGAACGATGAGCAACGTGAAACAAGACGGTGATGCCGTTGCGCTCAATGCCACAGACGAGCTTCTTGGGCCGACCCTGGCGCGCGGTAGGAGCGACGACATCGCGATCCTGTTCGGCGACAAGAGCATAACATTTGGCGAACTCGAGACGCAGGCAAGTCGCTTCGGTAACGCGCTCACCCGCTATCTCGGATTTCAGGACCGCGCGCTGCTCCTGCTCAAGGACAGCCCGGATTTGGTCGCTGCTTATCTCGGCATCATGCGGATAGGCGCAGTGTCGGTGGCATTGAGCACACGGTCATCCGCCCACGACCTCGCCTTTGCAATCGCGGACAGCGGCGCGAAAGCGCTCTTGATCGACGACGAATTCCTTCCCCTGTACCAGCAGGTGACCGGACTGACGCCGCATCCTCCGGAATTCGTGGCCGTGCGCGGCGCGCCAGACGGGGGTTTTCCGACGATCGAGGAGCTTGTGGCCGGCGCCTCCGCGCAAAAGCCGCAGGTAGTCACCCGTTCCACAGACATGGCGTTCTGGCTCTACACATCCGGTACCACCGGCACGCCGAAGGCGGCCGTCCATTGCCACGGCGACGTGATCGTCGGCGATTCCTATTTGGACGCTTTCGGTTATGGTCCGGGTCAGCGAATCTTTTCGTCGTCGAAGCTGTTCTTCGCTTTTGCGCTCGGTCACGTCCTGATCGGCGGCTTGCGAAGCGGCTCGACCATCATTCTGTACGATGGCTGGCCGGACGGCGAAGCGATCGTCGCCAATGTCGAGCGTTACCGGCCCACCATCATGCTGAGCGTGCCTGCCTTCTTCCGCACCCTGTTGCGCGACGGACATGCAGACCATCCAGACTTCAAGGCCGTGCGCTACTACCTGTCGGCGGGCGAACCCTTGCCGGAAGCCGTCTATCATCGCTGGCGCGACATCACCGGCGCACCGATCGTGGAAGGCATCGGCGCTACCGAAACGATCTTCATGATGATCGGCGGCACGCCGCAGGAGCACAAGCCGGGTGCGACCGGAAAGCCGTTCTCCTATGTCGAGGTGAAATTGCTGGATGGAGAAGAACGGATGGTGACGACGCCGGGATCGCCCGGCACGCTCTGGGTGCGCATGAATTCGCTGTGTCGCGGTTATTGGCAACAACCCGACAAGACCGAGGCAGCCTTCCGCGACGGCTGGTTCCGAACCGGCGACGTGTTCGTCACCGACGACGATGGCTGGTGGTATTACCAGGGCCGCGCCGACGATTTGTTGAAGATATCCGGGCAATGGGTGAGTCCGGGCGAAATTGAAGAATGCGCGACTTCTGTTCCAGGCGTCGCCGACGCTATCGTCGTCGGCGCGCAAGATGAAGATGGTCTGGTTCGAACTCAACATGTTCCTCGTTGCGCCAGAAGGCGGCGACGAGCATCTGAAACAACAGGTACAGGACACGCTGCTGAGAACCCTCTCCAGGTTCAAGTGTCCAAGACAAATCGTCTTTGTTGATTCAATACCGCGAACTGCAACTGGCAAGGCGCGCCGATTCAAATTGCGGCAATGGGCTTCGGCACGATTCCTGCAACGCTTAATGCGAGCGATTGGTCTGGACCCAGCCACGGTAAGTGCGGATCAACCGCAAGTGTACAGCACACTGCAACGCAAATGCATTGCTTGCAAATCGCATGATCGATGCGAGAGCGACCTCCTGAGCGGCACGAGCGCCTCCAGCTATACCGACTATTGTCAAAATGCCGATATCCTTGTCTCACTCACGATTCGCTCACAGGCAGACGAGCAACTGCACTGTCCTTTCCGAAAATCATATCCGGAGGATGGTAGAGACGAGCCTTGAAGCGGTAGCCCTTTGCGGAGCCTCACTGTTACCCATGGCTTTGACCCGGGACAGGCGGCCCTTCCGGTCGCGGTACATTTCAATAGGATCGATCAAGAATACGAGACCGCGATCGGTCTCAAGACAAAGCCGTCAAAAGGCGGCGCTCAAATCAAATAATCCAGTAGCTCTCGGACCTGTCCCGGTTACTACGGTACTGTCCTTCGTACCAAGCCGGCGCATGACCAAATCGATGATGGCGTCCAGTCTCAGCGAATTCATGCAGTGATTGGAATCGTTCGAACAGACCGATTGGTACACAGCCCCCTGATCCGGGCCGATACAGCCGCCCGGAAAGTCACACTGCAGTTGTGCTTGAAAATGGGTCTGCCCGGCATAGCCGTAAACGCGATGATTCGTCGGCCCCCACAGAACCACCGCCGGAACGCCGCACAAATGAGCCGCATGCATGATGAAGTTGTCGACTGTCACGATCACATCGAAATGGCGGAGAAGAGAAATGATTTGCCGGGGTGTCGTGAGCCCAAGCAGGCTGTAGGCCCCGCGCACATAGCAGTCACCCATTCGGCCGGCCTGAACGACGCCAAGCCCCCGCGCGATTAGCGACGCAACGAGCAATTCCCAAGCCTTGGTCCGCATCTCTTTGCGCGGCAAATCGGAGCTCTGACAAATAAGAACATTGGATTGTTTCCAAGGAACGATGCTCACGAGCTGGGCATCGTCACGTATCTCCCAAGGCACGTACAAACGTTCCTCGACCGGCGGATCAACACCGAAAATACGCGCCAGCACCTGATAGGCTCTTTTGCCACGCAATCGGTAGTCGTCATGGTCCCAATAGTTCGTCGAAACAAATGCAGCGCCATCCGGCGGATTGCCAATCCGGTCAATCGCCGGATGGCCTTCAAGGATATGCCGGTATTTCGTTCGCTCGACCAGGTTCAGTTTTTGCGCGGGATATTGCTCGGAAAACAGCTTCAAGACTCCCGAAATCATCAAGCTGTCCCCGAGACCGCCGATTGGATTGATCCAGCGCCCGTGCATGTCGTCGCCCGGTACGATCGGAAAATCGGACGTCGACGAGGCAGGAGGGTTTGGCGCGCAGACGGTGCCTGCACTCATTTCGCCTGGAGGAAGCGAGAGGATCGAATTGTCCGACCCGGACCTGAGGATCGGCTCGAGATATTTCTCGATAAATCCTCTCTTCGCGTAACACCATTCGCTCTTGTGCAGGAAGCCCCCCGCCGACGACCATGCGTCGAGCGGACATCCGCCATGGCAAATGGTCCAGAAACGGCACCCCTTGCACTCAGTTGCGGGGAGCACTTCGTTTCTGCGAACAAACTCGTCGCGTTGCGGGTCCGCCAGGGCTTGCGCAAACGTCCGGTCAAAGATCGAGCCGTAGTTCAGCAATCCCCAATCGGCCGAACGTCCGCAGTGCGACAGGCTGCCATCCGCCACGACGTTGATGTGCTGATAGGCGCACGCGCCCGAGTCCGAGCACATTAACGACGTGCCTTCGCCGCGCAGATTGGTCACGAGCGAAGTGAAGGGCTCTATGTTGGACAATTCGTCCCGCCGGCGCCACCAATGCGGCAAGATGGCGCCGAGAAAATCGGCGTATTGCTCCGCCGAGACCGCGATGTGTTCGAACTCCCGCGTATAAACGAGCACCGGATTGAACATGAATGCGCCTTTCGGCGACAGATTGGAAAGGAACTGAAAGATCTCGACGGGTTTTGCCAGGGAGAGCTTGGTTACGACATAAATGATGCCCCAGTTGATTCCCTCCTCCTCCAGCAGACGAATTCCCTCCATGAATTTTCGATTATAGGCGCGCGAATCGCGCGGCTTGCCGAGGCCCCGCACATTCTCGATCGAATCATAGCTGGTGCCGATGCTGTCGATCCCGAGCTTCTTCAATATCCCGGCCAGTTCCCGCGACAGCAGGGTCAGATTGCTTTGAATGCTGTGTTTGATGCGGCCACTGGTTTCAGTACAGTGCTTTTCCTGGAAAAAGATTGCTTTCGCGAAATAGTCGGGCCCCAGCAGCAATGGCTCGCCGCCATGCCAAATCACATCCATGGTCTCGCTCGGCCGCTCGCGCAGGAACTCGTCGATGCGCGAAAAGAACATCTCGAGCGTGTCGAGCGGCATTCTTTTCGACGTATGATTATCCTTGTGCACGACATCGCAATAGACACAGCGCGCGTTGCAGGCTTCGGTCGGCTTGAAGATTACGGTCGCCATATCCCGCCCTCGTCATGTTGAGGAGCCGGCGCTTTGAGCATGGCGGCGACGTCGATCAGTTCCGAGAAGAATTTCGCGCATCCTGCATCGTCCGGAAGGTCGCCCGAGAAGCGGCCGAGGCAAATCTTCCAGCCGGCGCAAGACGCGCACGGATGGTTGTCAACGAAGTAATGCCGCCATGCGTTCGCGCGCTCATCGATTGCCGCACTCAGAGCCGATGGTTCGATCCCGCCAATGCTTGGGGCGATGAAAATGCCCTGCTGCAATTCATCGCGCGAGAGCGAAACCTGCCCCTGTGCATCCAGATGAAGGAAATGCGCCGGATCGTCGAACTCGATCGAGCCCCAGCGCAGGATCGAATGAGGATCGTAATTGGCGGCAATGAAGGCGAACGGTTCGATCGGCGCGTGGGGTGCGCGGCCCAGCACGGCGTATGTCATCAAATCGGTGATCGCTTCCCAATCGTACGGGCTCGCGGCGAAATCGGCACAGCTATAAATCCCGAGCGACGACAGGATTCGCAGCGCGGACAGATTGTCGAAATTGTCGCACGGAAGAAAAATGCGAAGATTCGACCGCCTCAACAGGTCGACCGATTTCGCCAGCGTCCGGAAATCGCCCATTGCGGGTGCCACGATGGCGAGCGGTATGACGGCCTGATCTTCGCGAAACACGATCTCGCTCAACGGCCGGTCGGCATGCAGGATGACACAGAACAACTCGTTGCCGGTTTCTCGGACGTTTGCAGCGGCGTCAGCGATGTCGCCAGGGTCGTTCACCCGTACCGCGACCGCGTATCCGGTAAAGCTCCCCAACAGAGCCTTGTCATTGGGACAAACGAATCCTTGACAATTCATGTTCGATTTCCGGCAAGCGTATCGGTGCTTCGTCGATGAAACTGTGAACCGCCTGGCAAAGCCCCCCACCCGCACACAGACCGTCTTCCTGGTGTCGGCATCCATCGCATTCCTTGAATATTCCGGGACTTTCCGACTTGATGGGATCGCGCGTGGCGCGGAAATGGGCCTCGACCTGCTCGACTGAATCAAAGTCGAACAGCGACTTTCTGCGGTAATTGGAAAGCGGGAAGCAGTAATAGACGCTCATGTCGGGCGATATGTCGAACGCCGGCCCGCACCCGAACATCGCGTCGCCGCCGGTGCGGTGCAGCCAGCCGAGCTCTTCGTCGGTGAACTGGCAGATCGGAAAGCCGCAATCCAGTCCCGGCTTGACGCGCAACGCATCGAACCGATCGCGATACGAGTAGAGCCGTTGCACGACGGCCCGGATATCGGCCGGCCGAATGAAGGCGTTTTGCTTGCCTGGGATGGGCTGAGTGAGGCCAAGGCGAAGATAACGCTTCAATCCGAAGCGATTGATCAGGTCGAAGATAAAATCCAACGTGAAATCGGTGCGATAGATATTGAATCCCGCCGTCGTCCACGGACCCATCACGGCAAGAAAGTCGTCAACGCGCCGCCTCTCTTTTTCGGAGGCGGGCGTCTGCACGGGATCGTTCAGATTACAGGTAAAATTGAGCCGCGCCGTCGGAACGCCCTCGAAATGAGCCTTGAATTGCGCGAGCTGCGCCGGGCTTACCATTCCATTGGTGAACACCGAGACGTCGAAATTGCGTTCAAGAAGATAGAGCACGAAATCCACGAAATTGCGATGAATAGTCGGCTCGCCGCCAAGAAGAGATACCGCGCGCCGGTGCGACTCTTCGAGAAAATCTGCGATGTAGATCAGATTCTCCCACGTCATGAAGCGGCTGCCGGTGACCGCCGTCATCTCCGCTTCCGCAAAACAATATGGACAGGAGCGGTTACATAATGACGTCAAGAGCAAATTCGGCATGTCGATCTCCCGGCCGAATGATTATTCCAGGTGCCGGACGGACTTTACCGCCGATGCCGGAATCATCGCCGCGAAGAACTGTAGCGAGAGCTGTAGGGAGGCGGGACCGAGCTGTAGTGACTGCGGTAGCTCGTGTAATAAGAAAGATAACTGCTGCTATAGCGGGGCTTGTAACTGCCGTACACCGTATCGCGGTAGACGCTGGTGTAGTGGCTGCTGCCGTAGATCGTGCCGATGCTTGTATACCTCGTCTGAGCCGAGGCGTCCTTTGCCTTTCCGACAATCCCCGCTCCCGCCACAACGCCCGACAAAGCGGCGGCAATCCGTTTGATGGCCGTTCGCCGCGTGGTCGGCTCGTTTGCTGAATCCTGCTTTTCATTGTGTTGGTCGGGGGGATTCTTCTTCATGGCGATAACCTGGCTTTGCATCGAGGCATAAGGGCACCCGAAGCCGATCCCGCAATTCTAGACCATTATTGTATTGTTGATTTGATAGAATGAACGTGAATTGAAAAAAAGTGCTGGCCTGGCAACGCTTGACTTAGATCAAGGTAATTCCCTTGAACGTTCATTTGGCGGCGGGTCCGTGATTGCGAAGAAACGTCTTCCAACTTTGCGACGGCGGCCTCGCACCTGGCACTATGTATTTCGAAACTGTCGACTGGGCTACCTCGAACCCAAGCATCAAGAGCTCACCATGGATCCGGGGCGCGCCCACAACGGATTTTCGCGGCTCATTCGCTGGATGAGATCACGCAGGCCTCGGTCAATCCTCGGCCGCCCTGCCCTATTGCGCGACTTCCTGCGCCAGAACATTCTAAATCCAGAGCGGTGCCATCGCAAAATCGTCTCCGGCTGGACCACCTGCACCGCGCCAAGAAGGCTCGGCCAGAGCTTGGTCATCCATAGAAGCAAGACGCGGTCGCTGCTGCGGAGCCGGAGCCGCGGTCGTGGCCGCCGAAGGGCGATGTTGAGCTGATGACGAAGAAACAGATTTTCGGCTTCGAGCCGACTGCGCAACTTGAACAGGTCGATGGCAAACATTCCGAGCGCGTGGAGGATCGAAAACATCGCTCTCAATGGTGCGATGATTCTGCCTTACGGTGCCAATTCAGGCCGGATGGCATTTTCGGAAAGGACAGCTATCTCGGCGCCAGCATCAAGGACATCGCCGACCATCTCGGGGTCCGGCAGGCCAGTCTTTATTACTACTTCCCATCGAAGGAAGCCGCGCTCGCTGCTATCTGCGAACTCGGCGTCAAGGACTTCATTGAGAACCTGCGCGAAATCCTGTCACGGCAAGCGCCAGTCACGGAAAAGATTCGCGCGGCGATCGCCAATCACCTGATGCCTCTGCGCACGCATCCCGACGTAAACTATATCCGCGTCTTCATCCAGCATCGTCATGAATTGCCGGACGGACCGCGTCACCAGATCGCGGCGCTTGCTCGCAATTACCAACGTCTGATCGAACAGCTTTTCATTGACGGCCGCGCGTCCGGCGAATTGCAACACGACCTGAACCTGCAACGGGCCGCGCTCGCATTGCTCGGGCTATGTAATTCGGTAATCGCGGCACGCGCCTTGCCGGAGACTTCCTCGATCGACGACTTCATCGAGAATTATGCCCGGATGTTTACCTACGGCGTGCTTGCATCAAGATCCAAGTAGCCGCCAAGCCGCGGCGCAACAAGAATCGTTCTAGGGTAGCGAGGAAACAATGAGTGACGACAGCTACAAGGACGTCTATCGGCGCGCGAACCAGTATCGCAAGCAGCCGTTTCTTGAGCGGCCCTATTTCGGCTCGCCCGGCGCGCCGGCCCAGGCCGAGACCAACATTAGCAATGTGTGGGGCCACATCAATGGCGGCTTCCTGATTGGTTATGAATATACCCGCTGGTGGAAGGAATCGCTCGCGTTGCGCCAGACCGCGATCTTGGGCGACTGGAGCTGGCTCAACAAGGTTCGCGTCACCGGTCCCGATGCAGCGCGCTTTCTCAACTTCGCGACGGTGAAGGACATCAGCCGGCAGCAGGTCGGCCAGATCATGTACACGCCGATGACCAACGACGAAGGCAAGGTCGCGATCGAAGGTCTGACTTGGAAATTCGGCGAGAACGACTTCATCTTCACGCAATCCGGCGCGCAAAGCTGGCTGCCGCAAATCCTGCAGCTCACTGATTTCGAAGTGACGCTCGAAGATGTGACGCCAGACTATACCTGCTTTGCGTTGCAGGGCCCAAAAGCGACTAACATTCTCGAAGCGGTCACCGGCGAAGACTTCAAGGACATGAAGTTCTCGCGCTGGCGGCGTACCCGCGCGGTCGGCGAGGAAGTCTTCGTCGGACGGCAGGGCGTGACCGGGGAAGTTGGCTACGAATTCATGACGCGCACGGATTCCGGAAAAGCGCATGAGTTATGGCGCGAGATCCGCCGCGTCGGCCAGGACTTCGGGCTGCGCGAACTCGGCTTCAAGACGCAGTTGATCGGCCACACCGAAACCGGCATCGCCACCGTAATCCGGGATTTCCTGCCGGCGCGCATGACGGGACCGTCGATACGCAAATTCGCCAAGCTCTGGGCCAGCCCGGAAGAGGTCGATGTGCTCGAGGGCGATCTGAGCGAGCATTTCTGCTCGCCCGCCGAACTCGGCTGGGGATACACCATCAATCTCGACAACCATGATTTCTATGGCCGCGATGCGCTGGCCCGCGAAAAGGACGCAGGCGGCCCCCCTCGCAAATTGATGGGGCTGATGTGGAACAGCGACGACATGACCGCGCTGTATTCGGGGTTGTTCCGCGACGGCCCGTCTGCACCGCCGCCCGATTTGCCAACCGGACAATTCCGGATGTTCTATCTTAAGGTTCTGCAGGGCAACGAGCATGTCGGCTGGGCTTCTGGCGTCACCTACAGCCCGACTCTAAAACGCATGATTTCGCTGGCACGCCTTCGAAAGGATTTGGCATTACCGGACACTGAGCTAGCTATTGTCTGGGGAGGCTTTTCGGCGGATGAGCCGACGCAACTGATCCGAGCCAAGGTTCACGCCCTTCCGTTTATCAAACAGCGCCGCCGCGACAAACTCGCTCCAACCTGACACCCTCATTTCCTCCAGACGTCCGACGCCACGTCGACGACAAGCTTCAGCTTCGCGCGCTCGTCGGCCTCCGTCACGGTATTGCCGCCCGCGACCGAAGCAAAGCCGCATTGCGGGCTGAGCGACAACTGATCGAGCGGCACGAACTTCGTCGCCTCGTCGATCCGCTTCCTGATATCGGCGACAGGTTCGAGCGTCGCGGTCTTGCTGCTGATCAGGCCAAGCACCACGACCTTACTCTTCGGCACGAAGCGCAGCGGCGAGAAATCGCCTGCCCGCTCGGAATCATATTCCAGGAAGAACGCGTCGATCTTCGGTGCATTGAACAGCCGCTCGGCGATCGGCTCATAGCCGCCCTCCGCCATCCAGCGGCTGCGGAAATTGCCGCGGCAGAGATGGATGCCGACTGTCATCGACGGCGGCGCGGCCGAAAGAATCCGCTCGAGCACCTCGACATAGCGGCCTGATCAGCGCCTGCGGATCGCCGCCCATGCCGCGCACCTGCTCCTGGATCGAGGGGTCGCACAGCATGGCGAGCGGCACTTCATCGAGCTGGATATAGCTGCATCCGAGCGCCGCAAGATCGGCGATCTCGGCACGATAGACCTCGATCAGGTCCTCCCAGTATTGCTCGGCATCGGGATAGACCTTCGGATCGACCGCGGCGTTCAACCGGAAGAAATGAAACGCACTGGGCGACGGCATCGTCACCTTCGGGCGTTTCTCGCGTCAGCTTTCGCAGCCGCAGATACTCGTCCGTCGTAATCCCGCCGTGCCGCTTGATGCGCTCGCAGGCGTAGCAGGTCGGCCATTCGAAATTCTTGCCCCGCCCGTCCTTGAACTTGAAGGCGGACGGCTCGAGCCGAAAGCCGCTCATCCGCTCGAAAAAGAAGCCGAACCAGGACCCACGTCCGAACTCGCCGTCGGTGATCGAATGCAGACCGACCTCCTCCTGCATCTTCACCGCGCGCGCGATCGCATCGGTCAAGATCGCCTCATACGACGTCCTCCGGCGATCTGGCCCTTGCTTCGCTTGATGAACGCATCCTTCAACGCGGGCGGCCGCAGCAAGCTGCCGACATGCTCTGCGCGGAAAGGAGGATTGATCGACATAATACACCTGCTCTGTTGTGATGAATGATGGCGTTCAGTTGACGCCGCGGTCCCTGTCGCGCCAAAACGGCGCGCGCAATTCGGTCTTGAGGATTTTCCCGGCCGCCGAGAGCGGCAGCGATGTCGCGCGGATTTCCACGCTGCGCGGCGTCTTGTAGCCCGCGATGTGATTGCGGCAATGCGCGATCACGGCTTCGGCCGTGACGTTCGCAATTCGCGCGCGGCACGACGATCGCGTGCACCGTCTCGCCCCAGGTGTCGTCGGGAATACCGATGACGGCGACTTCAGCGACTTCGGCCATCAGCGAGATCGCATTCTCGACCTCGGCGGAATAGACATTCTCGGCGCCGGTGACGATCATGTCCTTGAGCCGGTCGACGATGTAGAGGAAGCCGTCCTCGTCCATCACGCCGGCATCGCCGGAATGCATCCAGCCATTGCGCAGCGCGGCCGCCGTCGCCTCCGGCTGGTTCCAGTAGCCCTGCATGACGGTCGGCCCGCGGACGATGACCTCACCCACCTCGCCCACGCGGCACTTCATTGCCGTCGGGGTCGGCGATACGCACCTCGACCGTCGAAACCGCCTGCCCGCATGAGCGCAAACGGCCGGCATTCGGACCGTCAAGGACCGAAAAGCGCGGGTCCATGGTGGTCGCAATCGGCGACAATTCGGTCATGCCCCAGGCCTGCTGGAACTTCACATCCGGCATCGTCGAGAGCGCACGGCGCAGCAGTCCGTCCGGCATCGGCGCCGCGCCGAAATAGATGCGCTTGAAGCTCGACAGGTCGAATTCGGAAAAGCGCGGGTGGCTGAGGAACATGTTGATCATGGTCGGCACCAGCGTGACATCGGTCACCCGCTCGCGCTGCACGATGTCGAGAAACTGCAGCGGATCGAAGCGCGGCATGAAGACATGCGAGCCGCCCTGCATGGTGACGCCGAAGGTCGAGCAGCCGTCGGCCAGATGAAACATCGGAGGCGCATGCAGATAATTGGTATCGCGGTCGTAACCAAGAGCAGATCATCACGTTGGTGGCATTCGCGACCAGGTTGCCGTGCGACAGCATCACGCCCTTCGGACGCCCGGTGGTGCCGCCGGTGTAATAGATGCCCGCGAGATCGTCGCCACCGCGCAAGGCATCCTCCGCCGGCGGCGATGACAGCATCGACGGCTCGAACGGCAGAATGTCGTCGGTGCGCTCGTCGGCATCGAACCGGATCACCGCCCGCATCTGCCTGACTGCCTTCAGCGAAGTCAGCAGCGGCGCGAACGTCCTGTCGACAAACAGGAACCTGGCGCCGGAATCTTCCAGAATGTAGTCGATTTCGGAAGCGATCAGCCGCGTATTCAGCGGCACCACCGAGCCGCCGGCCCAAGGCACAGCGAACAGCAGACTTGAAATACTGCGCGTTGTTGAGCGACAGCACCGCGGCACGGTCGCCCTTTTGCAGACCGAGATTCCGCAGCATGCCGGCCGCGCGCGACACGCGCTCCAGCACCTCGGCCCAAGTCCATTGTCTGTCGCCATCCCTGATCGCCTTCGCGCGCGGACGAATCTGCGCAGCACGACGCAATCCTTGAGTGAGATACATGACAGCCTCAACGACGATCGTTTCTTTGTTTCATTGTTCTCTCGCTTAGCCTTTGACTTGATCCGCTCCACAGATAGAAAGGGTGAACCAAAGGGAGCGTGTGCACGTGCAAGACATGTCTGCCGATCGATCGCCTGCGATGAACGAAGACCAGATTCTGATCCGTGACTTTCAAAACAAGCGGATCGCCCATGCACCGATCGCGTCGAGCCGACTTGCGGACGCCTTGCGCGGGCACATTTCGTCGATCGACCCCGGCAACAACTGGATCGAGCTGTCGTTCAAGCCGGACGCGTTCTTCTTCCAGGCCGAACAGATCATCCAGGGCGGCGCGACCGCGACCATGCTCGACTTCGCGATGGCATTTGCCGCACTCGCGGTCGTGGTGGACGGGCAATCGGTGACGACAGTCAATCTTAACATCGCGTATCTTCGCGCCGCGAAGGCGGGCAAGCTGCGCGCGATTGCAGAGATCGAGCGGCGCGGCCGCTCTCTGATCTTTACCCGGGCGAAGCTCGTGCAGGATGACAACACCGTGGTCGCGACCGGAACATCGACGCTCCGCGTCATCGCCCGGCGCTCCTGACACCACGATATGGTACGAGCGGTTCATCTCGTCACCGCCTCCAGCCGGATCGGCATGGCGGACAGATCTGCTCGGCGATTGTCGGTCTTGTAGGGCGACGGCGCGACAATCGCCCGTATCGCCTTCTGGCGCGTACCGGGATCGCCCCAGATCACCGAGACCTCCGTCCCCGGCACCCCATGTGCGATGTCGATGACGCAATGCGACAGCATCTTGCGGAAGCTGTAGCTGAAGCCACGTGAAGTCGCGACACCGACTGGACTGCCCCCGATCATCACCTTGTGCGCGTTCATGCAGAATTGCTGCTGGCGCGGCATATCCATGAAGTCGTAGGGCTCTTCATCTCCGCGGAACAGCGAGGCCTGGACGTCGATACAGTCGTCCGCATTCCAGACCAGCGTGACCAGCTTGCGTTTCGGCGCAGCGACCTCGCGTTCCAGTGCGGCTCGGCCGTTGAAATCGTGATCGAACTTGATGTTCCGGCTCCAGCCGAGTTCGACCGGGCTGCGATACCAGCCGCTGATGTAGTCCGCCTCGAAGCTGCCCTTGATCTTGAGACAGCCATCGAGCGTCCAGCTGCGGCCGGCCTGCGAGCCTTCAGACTCGCGCTTGCGCTGATAACGGAGGAAACCGGATTCGGCGAGCTCGCAAACCGCCGGGATATAGTCGTGCGTCACCGTCGGGAAGCTCGCCTCGAGATGGTTCGTCATTGCGGTCCGCGAGCCGAGGCGGCGGATCCCATAGTCGCGGCCGGCGGCGAGGATCTCGTTCATGACCGCACGCGCGTCGGCTTTCGGCCCCTGAATCTCGAAGCCGATTTCGCCCGCCATGCCCTGCCGCAGGAATGTCAGCTCGCGCGATCCGACGCGCACGCCGCGCTGATGCATGAACGCGATATCGCGCAGATTTCCGTCCGCAAGCCGCTCCAGCACATAGAGCGCCTTCGGTCCGGAGACCTGATACTTGAACTTGCCAACCCGCGTCGTTGCTTCGGCCCGGTATCCACCGCAATGCAGATTATATTCGAGCCAGGCCGTCACCGGCCCGAGCGCCTGGAACTCGAACTCGCTCGTCGGCAAGACGCATCAGCACGCCCTCGCCGATCACCTTGCCGTCGCTGTTGCAGCAGATGACATGCTTGGCCTGCCCGATCGCGAATATGGCAAAGCTGTTGACGGCAAAATCGGAGAACAGCCGAAGCGCGTCCGGACCGCGAACGTGAAATTCGTCCAGGAAGGACCAGTCGCCGATATAGCAACTGGTCTTCCACGACTGGCTTTCATCGATCCAGCCGGAATATTCCGTCCGCCCCCACCCGCTGGTGGCGAAGACGCCGTCCCGGAATTTCTGCATGTCGACAGCGGACAAGCGAGGCTCCATCCCTGCAGCGGCGCCGGGCAAGGCCCGACGCCGCGCGTTGCATCCCGCCCGTTACTTAAGACGCCGGAACTGACCGCCGTCCACCTTGATCAGAAAGGCGGAGCGCTCGTCGTACCCGTTGTGGTCGGTCGGAGTTATGTTGGAGAGCCCGTTGTTCAGATAGACGTCCTTGCTTTTCTCAAGTTCGTCACGCAGGGCCGCGCGGAATTCCGGCGTGCCCGGCTTTCCTGCCTTCAGCGCGTTCGGCGCCGCGCGGCCGAGAAGCTGCACGACATCCCAGACATGCGCGCCGAACAGATTCGGCATCTGGTTGTTGTGAGCCGTCTTGTAGGCGGCAATATATTCCTCGGTCGGCTTCTTGAACGGATCGTTCGCAGCAAGGTCTGGCGCGATGGTGAAGGACTTCACCTGCGAACACCGCGCCTTCGACGTCCTTGCCGCCGAGCTTGATGAACTCCTCGGTCGCAACGCCATGGGTCTGATAGATCGGGCCCTTGTAGCCGCGCTCGCGCAGCGCCCGCTGCGGCAGCACCGCGGGCGTTCCGGCGGAGGCGATGAACACCGCATCCGGTTTGGTGGCGATCACCTTCAGCACCTGACCTGTCACACTCGCGTCGCTGCGCGCATAGACTTCGTGCGTGGTCAGCTCGATACCCATGGTCGGCGCGAGACGGCTAAGCTCCTTGTAATAGCCTTCGCCATAGCCGTCCGACACGCCGATATAACCGAGCTTCTTGACGCCGCTCTTGGCGATATACGCGAGGATGACCTTGGCCATCAGGTCGTCGTTGGGCACGACCTTGTAGACCCACTTCTTCTTGTCATCGAGCGGCTGCACCATCACCGCCGCGGCCGCGAGCGTGAGCAGCGGCGTCTTGGTCTCGTGCGCGATGTCGATCAGCGGCAGGCTCACCGGCGTCAGCGACGAGCCGATCAGGATATCGACCTTCTCATCGGTGATCAGCTTGCGCGCATTCTGAACCGCCTTGGTCGGATCGGATTCGTCGTCGAGCGCGATGTAGGTCACCTTCTGGCCGGCGATCTCCTTCGGCAAAGCCTGCACCGTCCGCATCTGCGGCTGGCCGAGCGCGGCACCCGGGCCGCTGGCGGAGACGGTGATTCCGACCTTGATCTGGGCAGATGCGCCGGTCGGCGCGATCGCGACGGCCGCAGCAAGCACCACGGTCGCAGCAAGTGATTTCAGCATTGTCATCACAACCTCCCTTCGTTGGCACGCCAGCTTGATGGGTCCGCAGGCTCGGCGCATTTTTTCGCCCGCGGATGTTTGGTCATTTCAGTAATCCTTGCCGCCAAGACCGAGATAGCTCTCGATCAGTCGGCTGTTCTTCTCGATGTCCGATGGCGTGCCCTGCGCGGTGATTGCGCCAAGCTCCATCACGTAGGCGTAGTCGGCGACCTGAAGCGCGGCACGCGCGTTCTGCTCGACCAGCAGGATGGTCACTCCGGTCTGCCGCAGGGCGGTCAGCGTGTGAAAGATTTCGCGCACGATCAGCGGCGCCAGCCCGAGGCTCGGCTCGTCGAGCATCAACAGCTTCGGCTTTGCCATCAGAGCGCGTCCCATCGCCAGCATCTGACGTTCGCCGCCTGACAAGGTGCCGGCAATCTGCGCGCGGCGTTCCTTGAGCTTCGGAAACATGCGCAAACGCGGCTTCGAGCGCCGGCTGCCGCTCCTCACGTTTGCGGCGGAACGCCCCGAGCCTCAGGTTGTCCTCGACCGAAAGATCATTGAACAATTCGCGGCGCTCCGGCACGAGGCACATGCCGCGGACCACGCGCTGTTCGAGCGGCAACAGACCGATCGGCCGGTCGTCGAGCGCGACGCTGCCCTTCGATGGCAGGACGCCCATGATGGCATTCAGCAAGGTGCTCTTGCCCGCGCCGTTGGCGCCGATGATGGTAACCAGCGATCCGGCATCGGCTTTCACCGACACGGAATTCAGCACCTGCGTGCGGCCATAGCCCGCGCAGAAATCGTCGACCCGAAGGCTCATGCCAGTCATGCGACGCCTCCGAGATAGGCCGCGATGACCTTCGGATTGCTCCGGATCTCCGCCGGCACGCCTTCGGCAATCCGGGTGCCGAAATCGAGCACGACAAGCCGGTCGGCCAGGCTCATCACGAAATCCATGTCGTGCTCGACCAGAAGGATACCGACGCCTTCGCCGCGGAATTGACGCAGCAGCTTCGCCAGTTCGCGTTTCTCGCCGTAACGCAGTCCGGCCGCTGGCTCGTCCAGCAGCAGCAGCACCGGATCCAGCGCGAGCGCACGGGCGACTTCCAGCAGGCGAAGTTGCCCCAAGGCGAGGTTGCCTGCGATCTGTCCGGCCTCTTTCTCGAGCCCGACGCGGTGCAATTGACGATCTGCCTCCGCGAACAGCAGCCCCTCCTCGGTGCGCTCGCGTCGGAAGATGGCGCGGACCATCCCGGCATGTCCGCGCAGATGCGCGCCCAGCGCCGCGTTCTCGCGCACGCTCATGTCGCCGACAAGATGCGCATGCTGGAAGGTGCGCGCGATGCCGATGCCCGCGATCTGCTGCGGCGTGCGGCCGGAGATCGAGCGGCTCGCGAAACTGAATGTCGCCGGATACTCAGCGGAAGCGACCCGCAGATCAGGTTGAAGGTCGTGCTCTTGCCGGCGCCATTCGGTCCGATCAGCCCGACGATCTCTCCGCTTCGAACGGTGAAGTCGACATCGTTGACGGCAAGCAAGCCGCCGAAGCGCTTGCTCACCTGCCGAGACCTCGAGCAGCGTCTCCCCGCTCGCAATCGCAGGGCGGCTCGCCAGTCGCGCGTCGCCGGTCACCTTGGGCGGGACCGTTACCGGCGGCGGGCCGAACAGAACCGGCCACAGTCCGTGCGGCGCGGCTCTGAAGATCAGCACCAGCAATGCGCCGAACACGACCGTCTGGAAATTGCCAGCGCTGCCGATGATCAGCGGCAGTACGTCCTGCAAGCTGATCCTTCAGGAAGATCACGGCGGTCGAGCCGAGGATCGCGCCCGTAGATCGAGCCGGCGCCGCCGACCACCGCCATCAGCAGATATTCGATCCCGGCATTGATCCCGAACGGACCCGGCGCGACCGAACGCTGGAAATGCGCGTAGAGCCAGCCCGCAAGTCCGGCCAGCATCGCGGACAGGACGAAGACCTTCAGCTTCGCCGATGCGAGACCGACCCCGAAAGCTTCCGCCGCCACCGACCGCGCCGCAGCGCGCGGATCGCCCGCCCCATGCGGCCGCTCAGAAGATTGAGCATGGCCATCACCGCGAGCACCACAGCCAGCCAGACGACGAGAAAGAACTCGCGGGCATCGATCAGCGCATGGGTGCCGATCCGCAGCGGCGGAATGCCCCGCAATGCCGTCATGGGCGCCGAGCATCGAGAGATTGCCGAACAGGTAGAAGATCGCGATCGCCCCAGGCGAGCGTGCCGAGCGGCAGGAAATGGCCGGACAGCCGAACCGTGATCGCACCGAGAAATAGCGCGCTGATCATGGTGGCGAGCAGCGAGCCCGCAAGCGAGAGCCACGGACTGATGCCGAAATTCACCGTCAGCAGTGCAGTGGTATAGCCGCCAATGCCGACGAACGCCGCTTGCCCGAACGACGTCATGCCGCCGACGCCGGTCAGCAGAACGAGACCCAGCGCGACCAGGCTCGCGATGCCGATATAATTGAGCAGAGTGACCCAATATAGCGGCACGAGGCCGGTGAACGGCAGGATCAGAATAGCCAGAGCCGCCACCGCCGGCACCGCACCGCGCAGGTTTCGCGCCATCGTCATTCTTCTTCCTCCGCATGCGACGGAGAATGAAGCGAGCGCCAGACCAGCACCGGGATGATCAGCGAAAACACCAGAACTTCCTTGAAGTTGCTGGTCCAGAAAGAGAAGAATGCTTCGGCTATGCCCACAAACAGCGATGCTGCCACCGTCAACGGGAAACTGACCAGGCCGCCAAGGATCGCCGCGACGAAGGCCTTCAGCCCGATCAGAAAGCCGCTGTCGTAATACACCGTCTGCAACGGTCCGATCAGGACGCCCGACACCGCGCCGAGTGACGCGGCGAGTGCGAACGCGACCTGCCCCGCGAGCGCGGTCGGAATGCCGACCAGCCGCGCGCCAAGGCGGTTGGATGAACACGCCCGTAACGCCTTGCCGAGCAATGTGCGCTCGAAAAACAAGGCAAACAGCACGAGCATCAGAAGCGTGGTGATCAAGACGACGACGCTCTGCCCGGTGACGACCAGATCGCCCAATTCGAAGGATTTCGAAATCAGTGGCGTGGTGCCGATGCCTTCAGGGCCGAAGAAAGCCAGACCCATACCGAGCAGCGCAAAATGCACGCCAAACGCTGCAATGAGCAAGACCAGGACGCTCGCCTTCGCGAGCGGCGCGAACGCGATCTGGTAGATCATCGGGCCAATCGGGACCGTGAGTGCGACGGCGAGCGCGATATTCGCCGCCGAACCGAGCTTGAGCGGCGCGAGCTTGATCGTCGCAAACAGCAAGACCGCAGGCAGGACGACGTAGAGAAGCACGATGCCGAGCAGCCGCCGCAAATTCAGGATATTGAATTGCTGAATGAGGGTCGCGACCGTCGCGAAGATGCCCAGCGCCAGCAGCAGCCATCCGGTCGCTGGAATACGGCCGGCCTCCAGTGCCGCGATCGTCATGGCGGTGAAAGCGACGAACTCGCCCTGCGGCACCAGAATGACTCGCGTCACCGCAAACACCATCACCAGCGCAATGGCGACAAGCGCATAAACCGCGCCATTGATGACGCCGTCCTGCGACAGGAATAGTGCGATCGTCGTGTCCACCGCCTAAACCCGCGCGTGGAATGCCGGCGCCGCGAAAATCCGAAAAAGTCCGCGGCTTCGCCCCGACCTTTTCACGCTTCCCCCCTAGACGTCGTTCGGCGTTCTGATATTTGTTCTATCTAATAGCCGTTAGAATTATAGGCAGGCCGTGGCAAACAATGCAACCCTGACCCGATGGGAGCCGACAGCGAAATGGGAGACGCGTTACCGCGAAGTACGCGACGCTGCCGCGCGTTCATTCGCTGAAAAGGGCTATCTCGGTGCCAGCCTTAAGGACATCGCCGATAGGCTCGGAATTCGGGCGGCCAGCCTCTACTATTACCTGCCGTCGAAGGATGCGGCACTCGCAGCGGTTTGCGAGCACGGAATTACGAACTTCATCGGCAATCTGCGCGACATCATTGAGAGCAATCAGCCGGCGGTTGAAAAGGTGCGTGCGGTCATCGCCAATCAACTTTCCCCGCTACGCAAAGACCCAGATGGCGATTATATCCGGGTGTTTCTGCGGCATCGTCACGAACTTTCTGAGCTCGCACGTAAGCGGATGGTCGCTCTCGCGCGTGAATTTCAACTCTTAGTGGAGAACGTTTTCGCTGAGGGTGTCGCGAAGGGCGAGTTCCGTCGCGAACTAAATCCACGGCTCGCCATGCTCGCCTTGCTCGGTCTCTGCAACTCCGTGATCGGCGCGCGATCAATGCCTCGAGCAGTGACGATTGACAATTTAATCGAAGAATATTCTGAGATATTTATCGACGGCATCTTCAAAACGAACAAGGCAGAGCGCAAGGCAAAGCTTTCAAGCAGTCGCAAAGCTGCGACACACAAAGTTTGATCGCTCGCACTTCGCACGGCTCGGCGCGTACTTCGCCGCAAGCGAATTGGATTTGCCGCGTATCGGTTTCGAGTCCAACGATCTGGAAATCCTGTTCGCGATGCTAGCGCGGTCCGGTTATCTCGCCAGTGTACCGGCGCTGGTCGCGCCTAGGATTGCGCATCGCCGCCAAGGATCGTCGGTTACCGACATCCCGATCGAAGGCGTGGCCCCGAAGTGCTCGGCCAACAAATAGTATACCGTGACCCTGTTCTTCGTGTGGTCGCTCTTCATCTTTTCGGACACAGCCTTGATCGCTGCATCGAGTTCTGTGTCGGGGTTCGTCAAACCAAGTTTCTAATTCCGCGGCGTGCCGCCTCAGCAGCCGCGCCGCCTGCACCTGCGTTGCCATGTCTGCGAGACGAAAACCTATATCCTGATGTTCGAAAAGCTTTGTCCGAAGGCTTCGCGCTCGCTGGCATGACGTGACGCCACAGTTAGCGCCGCATCCGCAGCGCCGGTAGCCTGATCTCGATATTGTCGAAAGCAAGTTGACAGGTAGCGGAGGCGCGCAGCCCGAGCTTGTCTTCCTTGCGTAGCACCGAGAAGCCCTTGCTGTCGGTCGGAACGAGGAAACAGGAAATGCCCTTCGCCCCGGCACCCGGTTCGGTCATCGCGAAGACGAAGCAAGCCGCGACACCGATCCGAGCGAGATGAACTGCTTGGTGCCCCGCAACATATATCGGTCGGATCGGCGAGTGGCCGTCGCATTGATCGCGGCGGCGTTCGAACCGGCCTGCGGCTCGGTCAGCGTGAAACAGGCGATGCATTCGCCGGAGACGACACGAGGCAGCCACTCGGTGCTGAGTGCCGTACTCCATCAGGCACAGGATCGACAGCGAATTGCCAGCGCCTATCTGCGCCCGCCCGATCCGGCGGCACTCTATCGCATGCATTCCACCCTGAGCGGCCCGTATCGCGTGCGGAATATCGCGGTCGCCAACAGGGCACTCACCAAGTCCTTGCACTCGCCCGAAAATCGGGCGTTGTGCAAGATCCTTGTTGCAGACATGTCAGTTAAACGCGGTTAGGTAAATCCCGGCCTTTCAGGTACGCGAGGACATTGTCCACAGTCGTGTTCGCCATGGCGTCGCGAACCTCCCACACCGCGCTGCCGAGATGCGGGGTCATCACCACATTGCGGCAGCGGGCGAGTGCCGGGTGGATTTCGGGCTCGCGCTCGTAGACATCGAGCCCGGCGCCGGCGATGCGGCGCTCGCCGAGCGCGCTGGCTAGCGCGGCTTCGTCGACCACGGGACCGCGTGCCGTGTTGATCAGGAAGGCGCTTGGCTTCATGAGCGCAAGCTCGCGGGTGCCGATCTGGTGATGCGTGGCCGGGCTCAGTGCCGAATGCAGCGAGACGAAATCGGATTCGGCGAGCAGCCGGTCGAGCGGCATGTAGCGCATCTGCGACTGCGCCTCCTCCTCGTCCGTCATCCGGTTCGGTCCCCAATAGAGCGCCTTCATGCCGAAACCGAGCGCGCGTCGCGCCACCGCCCGGCCGATGCGGCCCTTGCCGCCGACCAGCCCGATGGTCTTGCCGTAAACGCCGGCGCCGATCAGATGCATCGATTGCGAGCCGGGGAATCCGCCCTGGCGCAACAGCGCGTCGCCCTCGACCACGCGGCGCGCCGCGGCCAGCAGCAGCGCGAAGGCGATATCGGCCGTTGCCTCGACCGCAAGCGCCGGCACGACCGTGACCGGAATATCGCGCTCCGCCGCCGCCGCGAGGTCGATATTGTCCGGCGTGATCGCCATCGACGCGATCATGCGCAAATCCGGATTGGCCGCGATGACGTCGCGATCGATCCGGTCATGCAGCAAGCAGAACAGGATATCGGCCTGACGCACGCCCTCGATCAGCGCCTGCTTGGCGATGATGCGGCTGGCATCGCCGTTGACGTTGACGTCGGCAACGGCGCGCAGGCGCTCCAACGCCCGCTCGGCAATCGGCTGGGTGACGAAAATCCGTGAGCGCATCAGCGAATCCAGCGCACGATCCCGGCTACGCCGTCGATGGCGACCTGGGCGCCGTCGGGAATATGCCTGGTCGCATCGAGCACGCCGAGAACCATCGGGATGCCGCGCTCGCGGGCGAGCGAGGCAAGGTGCGAGGTCGAGCCGCCGCGTTCGGCGACGACGCCGGCGACGCGTGGCAGGATATGGCTCAGCGCCGGACCGGCCGCTTTGGTGATCAGTATGTCGCCGGGTGCGACGCGCGCCAATTCGCATTCGCAATTCACCACCACGGCGCGGCCGGAGCCCCAGCCGATCCCGGCCGGATGACCGTTCAGCCGCGGATGTTGCAGCCATATCTGGTCCGGCACGATCGGCGCTTCGACATGCAGCGGGCGCGACTGCAACAGCTTGAAGCCGTCGTCGTCCATCGCCCATTCGATCTCGACCGGGCCATCGGCCAGTTGCTCGCATTTGCGCAGCAGACGCCCGAGCGTGACGGCTTGGCCCGGTGTCAGGCACGGCTCGCTGACGAGGTCCGTCGGCACCGGTTCCGGCGCTGACACGCCGTGCGAGCAGGTCTCGCGATGCCCCTTGCGGCCGGCTTCGATCGTGCGCAGGAAGCCGCTCTTGCTGAGCACGATGCGGTCGGGCACCACTTCGCCCTGCGCGATGGCCGAGCCGAGTCCCCAGGTGGAGGAAATCAGCATATGCCCTTCGGCGGTCTCGCTGAGGCCGCCGCCCGAGGCCTTGGCCTCGATCAGCGGTTGGATCAGCACGCCCATCGCGGTGTCGGCCGGGGACAGATCATGATTTTCCATGTAGCGGCGGGCATGCGAAGTCCACAGCGCCGCCCAGCAGGCGCGCACCGCGGTGAGGAATTCGGTTTCGTCGGTGAGCCCAAGGAAACTTTCGAACTGGCCGGCGAAATTGGCGCCCTTGCGGTCTTCGATCAGTGCCGACGAGCGCACCACGCCGAGCGGGTATTGCGAGCGTTGTTCGCGCCAGGCGGCGAGCAGGGGCTCGAGAATTTCCGGCGCGATCGGCTGCTGATAAATAGCCAGACGGATCGCGATCGACAGCCGCCGCGAGGTCGGCACATCGGCGTCGTTGTAGCGCGCCAGCATCTCGTCGATGCCGATATGGCGCGCCTGATGCCGGTAGGCCGCCGCCGTGAGCGAGAAGCCGCCCGGCGTCGGCAGACCGGCCTGCGTCAGCTTGGCGAGGTTGGCCGCCTTCGGCCCGACATTTTCAGGTTCGGTCGCCGCAGGATCGGTGAGCGGGAGAATGAATTGCGGCGTCATATCCCAAACCTCGATCGGTCATCCTGAGGCCTTGCCCGATCACGCTTCAGGCCCGCTTTGCGCACCGGCCCCATCAGGATGATGGGGCCAGGGCAAGCCTCTCGTCATTTCACGTGATCGCCGTAGCCCGGCAGCGGATCGACCACGGTGATCTGCTTGACGGGGAAGTTCGATACGATCTCGATCTCGTTCTTCTTCACGATCAGCATTTCCTCGATGCGCACGCCGTAACGGAATTTCTTTCCGTGCTGGGTTTCGAGCGCGAAGGTCATGCCTTCCTGTATCTCCACCGGATGGTCGAGCGACCAGATACGCGAGATAACCGGCGGATCGTATTGCGCGAGGCCGAGGCCGTGGCCCCACAGATTGGCCGCCGCCTGATCCTCATCCTCGTAGCCCCAGGTCTCCTGCGCCGACGGCCACTTGAGCGCGATGTCGCGCGTGGTGGCGCCAACCTTGACCGCGCCGATCGAGTCGTAGAGCCAGCCGAGCGCGGTGCTGTAGGTGTCCTTCTGCTCCTGGGAGGGCTCCTTGCCGACGCAATAGGTGCGGTAATAGCAGGACTTGTAGCCGTTCCAGGTGAGCGCGGCCAAATCCATGAATACGATGTCGCCTGGCTGAATGATGCGGTCGGAGAAGTTGCGCCAGTTCGGCCAGGTATTCGGGCCGGATGACACGATCACATCCTCGACGTCTTCCATGCCCGGAATGTTGTAGAGATATTCCATCAGATGCGCGGTCACCTGATTCTCGGTGACGCCGGGGCGCAGGAACTTCATGCATTCCCAGTGGGTCGCGTCGCCGATCGCTCCGACGATGCGGAAGCATTCCTGCTCGTCCGGGCTCTTGACCGCGCGTGCTTCCATCATCGGGGTCATGCCGTCGACCCAGTTGATGTTGTTCTCCTTGAAGATCTGAATCATGTTGATGTCGACGAAGTCGACGCCGAGCTTCTGCCCGGCGACGCCGTTGTCCTTCATCGCCTGCAGGACCGCCTTGGTGAACTTGTTCACCTGCTGGGTCGAGGCCGGGCCGGCGGCGCCTTTGATCCAGGCGAATGAGTGACGCACATTCTCCTTGGGGATCCACGGCGAGTGGCGCTCGACCTGCATGCCGATGTCGCCCTGCTCGAAAAGAATTGGCCGGCCGTCGCCGCACAGCATGGCGTAGCGCAGGCCGGGCTTGAGCCGATTCCATCCCGGCGTGAGTGTGCCGGTGATGTAGCGCACGTTCTCGTCGTACATGCAAAGCATGGCGCCGAGGCCGTGCTTTTTCATCATCTGACGTGCGCGCTCGATGCGGTACTCGCGCAGCCGGTCCCAATTCACCCGCTGCTGCCAATCCATACCTGCGATGCCGAAATTCGCGCCCATGCGACCTCCCTATCAGGACACGCGCGGTCTGATGCCGACAGCGAGCCTCGTTTCTGATTAAGCAATACTTGAAGTGTAAGGACGACAAAGGGGCCGCATTCGTCTTGACCGAAATCAAGCGCAGCAACGATGAGCAAGTGCATCATATTTTTGGGGTTTGATCGGACGTTCTCTACGGCTTGATCACAGCGAGCTGTTTTCGAGCATCTGAAATTTCCGAGACCAGACCCGGATCGCTGAGCCGTAGCGACGAACTGTGAATGGCTCGAACACCGCCGGTAGAACCGGCGTGCGCTCACTACCAAAAAACAAGGCAAGACCGTTAGGGGGAGGAAACTCGAATGAAAATGCGACAAGCGATACTGGCGATCGCCGCGTTCAGCGCTGCGCTTGGCATGAGTGCGACACGTGCGGATGAGCCCACGAAAATCAAAGTAGGTATCTTGCTTCCGCTCACCGGTACGTTTGCTGCTGTAGCGGAAACTCAAAAGCAGGGCGCGCTTCTTGCCGTAGAGACCGTTAACAAGCGGGGCGGTCTCAACATGCCCTGGGGCAAGGTTGCCATTGAAAGCATCGTCGATGATGACGAAGCCAAGCTGGATGTCGGCGTTCGCCGATTCCGTTACATGGTGTCCGAGGGAATCCGGGCTGTCGGAGGTCAAACCTGGGCGCCGCTTGCCTATGCCGTCAATGCTCTCGTGTCTCGCGAGCCGATGCCATATTTCCCGATCTGCGTAATGGCGAAGGAGGGATTTCAGAAAGGCAAGATCGCCGATTCGACTTTCGCTACCGCCTACAGCCCATGGACGGTCGGCTATATGGCGGGTCTCTCCGCTGTGAAGACGCTGGGGAAAAAGCGCGTCTACTTCCTCGCTCGTTCCGATAGCTGGGGATGGGATATGCGCGACGGAGCTTACGAAGCAGCCAAGGCCAATGGCGGCGAGATCGTCGGCTATGATGAAGTGTCGCTCGGCACCAGCGATTTCACGACGATCCTGCAAAAGGTGAAGGCCGCAAAGCCTGACGTCTTCATTGCCGCGCAATTCGGCGGCGACGCGGTCGCGCTGCTGAAGCAGGTGCACCAGATGGGTCTCGGCAAGGAGATGACCATCTTCAATGCCTTCATCACCAACGTGGTCGCGAAGGGTGTGCCGGCGGAGGCGTTGCAGGACGTCTATGCCATGCACTATTTCTATTACGATCTGAGCAACTTCGAAGACAAGGCAGTTGCCAAGAGCGCGCAGGAATTCACCGAACTGTTCCGATCGAAATACGGCACTCCGCCGGATGCCTACGCGACCATCGCCTACATCGCCTATATGGAGATGTTCCGCGGCTTCGAAGTGGCCAAATCCCTCGACCCGAAAAAGGTGTCGGCGGCGCTGTTGGCCGATAACGGCCAATTCAATTCGGTCAAGGGCCCGGCGAACTGGCGCCAGGATCATGCGGCTGTCTACAAGCACGCCGCCTTCTTGGTGAAAGGCAAAGGCGCAGCCGAACGCAAGCAGGAATGGGATCTGTTCACCGTCATGGGCTCCATGGGCGGCGAAGCAGTGATGCCCACGTTGAAGTCGCTGGGCTACTGAACCTGCATGCGGGGCAGGCGAAAGCCAGGTCCGCTCTCGCCGAACTGAACACCAATCATTCAATGCTCGGCGCATGCTCTCTGCATGCGCCGGGGATTTGTCAAAAAAGGATTTACACATGGCTGTCCCGCGCGGACATCATCCGGACCGAAGCGGTGACGAAGCGCTTCGGCGGGCTGATCGCGGTCAATCAGGTCAATTATGTGCTGCAGGAACACGACGTGGCTGGCATCATCGGTTCCAACGGTGCCGGCAAGACCACGTTCTTCAATCTGTTGACGGGATACTTCGAGCCCGACGAAGGGATCATCCTCTATCGCGGCGAAGACGTCACGCGGATGACGCCGCAGCAGCGCGTTTCCCGCGGTATAATGCGGACCTTTCAGCTCACATCGACGTTCGACAATCTCAGCGTGATCGACAATCTGGTGCTGGCGTTTTTCCGCGCGCACAAGAAAGCCACTTTGATCCAGCTACTGCTCAACACCTGCAAGAGCCAGCGCAACGATCCGAGAATTGTGCACACGCTCGAGACCTTCGATTTGCAGGAATTGCGCGACAGGGAAGTCAGGAATCTCAGCTTGGGCGAGAAGCGCCGGCTTGAGATTGCCATGGCGATTCTGGCCGAACCCAGGGTTCTTCTGCTGGACGAACCGCTCGCGGGTCTGGCCGAATCGGAAATTCAGGGCGTTCTTGCCGTCCTGCGCAAGCAAGTCGGCAAGCAGACGATCCTGATCGTCGAGCACAAGATCTCGCATGTGCAGGACTTTCTGCAGCGTCTCACCGTCATGCATGAAGGGCGGGTGATCGCCGATGGCGCGCCCCAGGAATGCCTGCATCACCCGGAAGTTCGGCGAAGCTATTGGCAGATCGAGTTGCCGGCTACCGGCAGCGGAGCTGCCGCATGAACGGTGCCGACGACATTCTGACGGTCAGCAATCTGAACGTCGCCTATGGCGAGTTGAAGGCGATTTTCGACGTCAATGTGCGCGTGCGACGCGGTGAAGTGGTTGCCTGTGTGGGGCGTAATGGCGCCGGCAAGACGACGCTGCTGAAATGCATCGCCGGCTTCCTGAAGCCGACATCGGGATCGGTTGTCTCGAACGCGACGAGTTTGGTGGGATTTGCCGCTCATGTCATCGCCGGCATGGGGATCAAATATGTGCCGCAAGACAAGAAGGTTTTCTCCGATCTTACGGTGCGGGAAAATCTCGAACTCGGCAGCTATGCAAGCAAGGATTATGACTGGGCGCCGGTGCTCGACTATTTTCCGAAGCTCAAAGTCCTGATGGATCGCAAGGCCGGCTTTCTCAGCGGCGGCGAGCGGCAAATGCTGATGATCGGCCGTGCCATTCTCGGCGAACCCAAGCTGCTGCTGGTGGACGAACCGACCGAGGGCCTCGCGCCCAGCATCGTGTCGCAGCTCAAGGATGTGTTCCGCGAACTCAGCAAGAAAACGACCTTGATCATCGTGGAGCAGAATTTGCCGCTGGTCTGCGCCATTTCGGACCGCGTGTATGCGTTAAACGAAGGAAGGATCATGGCGGAGCTGGCAGATCGCGACGCGGTCAAGCCGGAAAATTGCGAGCGGTATCTGTAGTCGAACCGCGCAGAGAAGTCAGAACGAGAGCGCTTGACAATGAACATCTTGCGATGGTGGTGGGGTCTGCTGTTGGCATTCGCGTTGCTGGCCTTGCTGCGCGTATTCCTGCCGCTGCCTTTCGCCAACGAAATCATGATCTTCTCGATCTACACCATCGGCTGTAATTTCCTGCTCGGTCGCCTTGGCTTTATTTCTTTCGGTCAACCGGCCTATCTGGCGGTCGGCGCCTATGCCGCGGCCTTCTACTTCTACTATTTCGGCACCAACCCCTATATCGGAATTCTTATCGGAATCGCCGCGGGCGCCGTGGTCTCGCTTGCGGTCGGTCCGCTATTCGTGCGACTGCGCAGCGATTATTTCGCCCTGGTCAACCTCGCCTTGGCGGTCATCATTTTCTTCCTGATGCAGAAGGTGCTGGCCGACATCACCCACGGCGATAACGGTCTGTGGTTTCTCACCAACCTGTCGCCGACGCCGGTGCTCGACCTGACGCGTCCGGACCAGTTCTTCATCTTCGCCTTGCTGGTCGGATTCGCGGTTTGGGCGCTCTACAAATATCTCGACGATACGATCTATGGCGCCTGCTGTCTGGGCGCCAAGATCAACGAGGATAAGCTCAAGTTTCTCGGCTATGACAATTTCAGAATCCGTCTGCTCGGCTTTGTGATTGCGAATACCACCACCGCTTTGGCCGGCGCGATGTACGCCGTCTATCTCGGATTCGTCAGTCCGGAGATCACCAGTCCGGCGCGTGCGGCGGATCCGGTGGTGGTCACGATTCTCGGCGGGGTCGGCACGCTGTACGGGCCTATTGTCGGCTCCATCGCCTATACCGGCATGAAGGACGTGCTCAGCAAGGTCCTTGGCAATTGGGAACTGATCATCGGCTTCCTGCTGGTCGTCATCATGCTGGCTGGAGAAAAAGGCATCTGGGGCACGCTGGAGCCGTGGCTGAAGAAGCTGTTCTCGCGCACGCCGGCACGGGCCGCGGCAGTCGACGGTCAAGGCAAGTAAGAGGCGGACGATGGATACTCAACTGCTGATCTCCGGAGTCATCTTCGGCTTGAGTCTCGGCAGCATCTATTTTCTCATGGCCATCGGATTGTCGCTCTGCTTCGGCCTGATGCGCGTCATAAGCCTCGACCAACTCCTGTATTATTCCGTCGGCGCCTACATCACCTATAGTGTCAGTCTGGCCACCGGCAGTTTCTGGCTCGGCATGCTCGCCGGCATGGCGGTCGGCGGTCTTGCCGGCTTCGCGGTCGAGCGTCTGGTGTTTCTGCGAATCTACGAGCGCGACATCACCTTCAGCATGATCACTTCCTTCGGGATTCTGATTGGCGGCGTGGGCATCATCAAGTTTTTCTGGGGCCTGATTTCGCGGCCGGTGCCGGTGCCGATCGAGGCCCAGATCAGCATTCTGGGTACGGAAATTTCAGTGTACCGCCTGGTGGTGATCGCGATCGCGCTACTGGTGTATGTGGGGATCGGTCTTTTTCTCAACCGTACCATCATCGGCAAGGCGATCCGCGCCGGGATCGAGGATGTCGAGCATGTCGAAGGCCTCGGCATCAACGTGTATCGGCTGTTCTCCATCACCTTCATCATTGCAGGCGCGATGTCCGCTCTCGCCGGCGCTCTGCACGCGCCGCTGATCATGGTCGATCCGCAAATGGGACTGGAGGTGCTCGCCTTTGCCTTTATGATCGTCATCATCGGCGGCCTGGGCAGCATCAAGGGCACGTTGGTGTCGAGCTTTCTGGTTGGACAGATCGTGTCGATCGGATCGCTGATCTATGCACCGCTGGCCCTGATGGCGCCGTTCGCAGTGATGATCCTGATCCTGCTTTACAAGCCGACCGGGCTTTACGGGAGCGCGTTGCTCAAGCGATGATCGGTGCGACGCGAGCCGCAATCGCGTGTCCGTCCCGTCGCGTCCGGGCTTGATGACGGTCGCTCCGAATTCGAAATAATAATGCGGTGGGGCTGCACGCGGCTGATAGTATTAATCTCGACGGCATTATTGAGTATCGATCTGGGTCGGAAGACAATGGAAGCAATTCAATCGCGCATTCCAACGGAAGTTTATGTCGACTTTCTCGGAAGGACGGTCCCGGTTCACTGGAACTATCACGCCATCCTGATGGTCGGAATCTGGATTATGCTGGTTCCCATCTGCATCATCACGATCCGATTCGGCAAACCGAAACCGACGCTCAATGGCATCCGGGAGCAGGTCAAGCTCACCAATCTGGTCTGGTGGTGGTTCAGCATTCACAAATACGGTCTTTATCTGGCCGTCGGCCTGTCGCTTCTGGGTCGGCTGTGGCGATGACGGTCAGTCGCGGTTTCAGCGGCTCCGTGCATTCGATCTTCGGAATCCTGACCATCGTCCTGGGATGCCTGCAGATTATCTCCGGTCTGCTCAGAGGCAAGCACGGCGGCAGAAACTATCATAACGCCGACCCGAACGATCCCACGACATGGCGTGGCGATCATTACGACATGACCACGCGGCGGCGGAAGTTCGAGGCCTATCACAAGACCGCGGGCTATTTTGTCGGCTTTTTCGCGTCGGTGCGGTCGCCTCCGGCCTGATGCAATTTCCGATGCCGGTGCTGGCAGCCGTCGTTCTGATCTTCGCACTGGTCGTGCTCGCAGCCTGCATCGTGCTGGAATACAAGGGGTATCGACACGACGGTTACCGCGCGGCGCATGGCTACAGCCTCGAACACCCCTTCAACAAGGAACGCGAATTTCTGTAACGAGGTCTCTGGCGGCGGCCTGCAGGCCGGCGCCGCGCAAGCTCAGGAACGACACGTATGAGAAGCCAGGATTTGCCGGCGCCGGATTACGTCCGGAACATGAAGCTGATCGGACATTCCGATCAGGGCGGCCGGCCGGACGGCGTGCAGGTGATGGTCAACAAGGGCCACGCCTTCGTCGGCCACATGTTTTCGAAGGGCTTCAGCGTGATCGACGTGCGCGATCCGCGCAATCCGAAGCCGGTAAAATATATCCCCGCGCCGCAGAATACCTGGACCATCCACCTGCAGACGCATGGCGATCTGTTGCTGGTGATCAACGCCAAGGACATGTTCGCGCGCCGCAGAGTTCCAGGACGAGCGCACACTACTACAAGGGTTCGCATCGGCGAGAAGGTCGGCACAGCGGACGCCGCGCAGACCAGAGAAGCGCGACTGGTCGGCCGGCCTCGCCGTCTACGATATCTCGAACCCGCAAGAGCCGCGCCAGATCGGCTTCATGCCGGTCGAGGGCGGCGGCATTCACCGCATCTGGTACATCGGCGGCCGCTGGGCCTACGTCTCGGCGATGCTCGACGGCTTCACCGACTACATCTTCATGACCGTCGACATGGCCGATCCCGACGCGGCCGAAGGAAGCCGGCCGCTACTGGCTGCCCGGCATGAACACGGCGGCCGGCGAGACGCCGGCCTGGGCGCCGAACCGGCGCTATGGCCTGCACCACGCCATCGTCCATGGCGACACCGCCTATGGCGCCTGGCGCGATGGCGGGCTGGTGATGATGGATGTCTCCGACCGACCGACGCCCAAGCTCATCACCCATCGCAACTGGTCGCCACCCTTCGGCGGCGGCACGCATAACTGCCTGCCGTTGCCCGACCGCAATTGCTGGTCGTGGCCGACGAAGCGGTGCTCGACAATTGCGAGGACGGCATCAAATACACATGGATGTTCGACATCCGCGAACCGTCAAATCCGGTCAGCATATCGACATTCCCGACGCCGGACGAAGCCGATTATCGCAAGCAAGGGCGGCGCATTTCGGCCCGCACAATATCCACGAGAACCGGCCGGATTCGCTTGTCAGTTCGGACACCATCTTTGCGACCTATCAGAACGCCGGAATTCGCGTCTTCGACATTCGCGATGCATTTCGCCCCGAAGAAGTCGCCGCTTTTGTTCCGCCTGCGCCCATTCGTCTGATGGATCGCCGTCCGAACCGCAGCAAGGTGATTCAGTCCTGCGATGTTTGGGTTTCCACGGATGGCTTGATCTACAGCACCGATTTCAACGGCGGAATGTATATTCTGGAGTATCGAAGATGAAATGATTTCATCCTTTTCCATTGTGTGATGAAGTGGTCGCTGCACTTTCTTATGACTGGATCAGATGCACCGGGGATCCTCGTGCCGCTGCGCTCCTCATCTGGCGCCACGATTGACGCGACTGATAAGGTGACCGGATGGCAGCAACATTCAGGTTCGCCGCTTCCTGTCGCGCGCGGTGCGCAAGACGCTCGGACTGAACCGCATCTCTGAAGACGCGGGGCATGGACGCGCGTTTATCGGGGCAAGCCCCGAGACGGAAAATCTCTGCTCAAGGCTTAAGCGCGGCCGTCAGTTCAGGCGGTCGGGGTGACCTCCTGAACGCAGACCAGCGCGGTGATCGCCACGATGCGGCCGGAGACGTCGTGCACCGGCTTCAGCATGGCGTCGAGCGGCACGCGCGAGCCGTCCCTGCGCACGCCCTCGATATCGAGGATATGGTCCGGGCTGTAGTTGATCCGGTTGGTGGCGAATACGCGCCGGTATCCGCGCCAGTGATCGGCCCGCTCCTCCTCAGGAACGACAATCTCGATGCTCTGACCAATCGCCTCTGCCGCCGAATAGCCGAAGATGACCTCCGCTGCGCGATTCCATTCCAGGATGACGCCGTCGCGGTCCGCAACGATGGCGGCGCGCGATTCCAGCGCGGTCGCCGTCGAGTCCGGTTGGACCACGGTTGAGTCTTGGTGTTGTGCCATCGCCATGATCTGCCTCCGCCGGATAACCAGCCAGTGCGAGCTGGCCGCCATTATGACGCAGTCTGCGGCCGACGCCAGCGCCGCGACGCGCTGCCGCAGCGCAACAAAGCGATCCCGCCATGCTAAGATTGTCGAACCACATGGAGCAGGCATGCGAGTGGCGATCATGGCGGCGGGTGCGGTCGGCGGCTATTTCGGCGCTCGCATCGCACAGGCCGGACACGAGGTGATCTTTATCGCGCGCGGCGCGCATCGCGAGGCCATTCGCCAAGGAGGCCTGCGCATCGAGAGCCCGCTCGGTGACCTGCATTTGCGGGACGTGAAGGTCACAGACGACACCGATGCCGTCGGGCCGGTCGATCTTGTGCTGTTCGCCGTCAAGCTATGGGACACCGAAACGGCAGCGCGGCAGACGCGCGCACTGGTCGGCAAACGGACGCGCGTCATCACGCTGCAGAACGGTGTCGACAGCGTGCCGCAGCTCGCGCCGGTGCTGGGAGAGGCCGCCACCATCGGCGGCATCACCTATATCGTGACCACAATCACGCAGCCGGGTGTCATCCACCACAGCGGGACGCTTGCGAAAATCCGTTGCGGCCGTCGCGACGGACGGCCCGATCCGCTACTCGCAAACTATGTGCAGCAACTGACGGACGCCGGCATCGACATCGCGATTTCGGACGCGATGCTGCTCGAAACCTGGAAGAAAGTTTGTGCTGCTCTCCGGCACATCCGGCGCCACTGCCGCAACGCGTCAGCCGCTCGGCCCGATCTGCGTCGATTCGGATCTGCGCGCCTTCTTTTTCCGACTGATGCAGGAGACGATCGCCGTCGGAGAGGCGTCCGGTGTTGTCTTTCCCGCCGATATCATCGCCGAGTTGGAACGTATCGTGGCGAGCTTCGTGCCGGAGATGAAGGCGTCGATGCTGAACGATCTGGAAAACGGCAACCGGCTCGAACTCGACTGGCTCGCCGGCAAGGTGGTCGCGCTCGGCCGAGAATATGGCGTTGCCACGCCAATGCAGGAAGCGGTCTATGCCATCCTCAAGCCCTACCGGATGGGACGCGGCAAGTAATCCCGACGGCCACAAAATTCTGACTCGTAAGGATTCAGACGCTCGCGCCAAAATCGAAGCGTTGCGACTCGAACTCGATACGAGCCGCACTCACAGTGTCCTGGGGCGATAAGACCCTTGAGTTTGCAGCTCGATCCGCTCACCGCGGCGTTCACAAGACCGAAAATACGTGAATTCGAGCATGGTGCCCCCAAGCATCGAGATTGCCGAATCCCAGCGCTCGAAATTGGCGAATTCGTCGTCGGGCCAAAGCGCCACAATCATCGTCGGACGATCTGCGACGAGTTTGGCTCAAAAGAGCTATTTCTAGCCGGATCGAATTTTTGGAAAGGACATCAGGAAAAATGACGCGAAAATCGCGACCTACACGGCTCCGTACGGTTACCGACCTTTGACTTCGTCGAGATAAACGACCTGATGCCGGAGCAACGCGTTTTCGGCGACAGGCTGCTTCTCAACCTTAGGCGAGATCAGAACGGCCAGTAAGAACGGGAGCAGCGCAATCATCGCCCACCAATGGACGAGGTCGGAGGTTTGAGTGCACCGTCCTTCGTTCTCTTAAAACCCAGTTTTTTTCAGGTGCGTTCGGATTTTTCTTTTGAGATTAGCTTCCGGTGTGAACGCAGAAATAACCGCAGACTTCTTCTTCATTGGTAACCAAACGCCCCTGCGGCCGGAACGAGGCCGCAACTGATGGTAGAGACAACGGAATTTCCGGGCAATGAGGTTCCGCGCTTCAACTGTCTCGAAAACTTCGACAAAACGCGGAATTTGCAATGCACTTGGCGACGGAAAGGCTCCGCATAAAGACTAACTCTTTGCGTGGGCTGCCACCCAGTCGATATTTGTCAGTCTCCGCCCCAGTTCTCTCGCAAACGGGAGTGTGCGCCGCGTCGTCGGGAGACAACCTGAGGATTCGCGGCTAACTTTGCCGTCTCTCGGGATCCAGAGACAGTCTCGTCGGCGAATATCCGCCGAATTCGCCGCAGAAACCGCCATTATCTTGCGGAGACGCCCTCCGGGCGGAAATCGCCACACTGACTGGCTGGCGACGCAGTGGGATTCGAACCCTGCTCCGCGCGATTTCCCTGGTAACAGGGAAAAGAACAGGGAAAATTCGCAAAACCAGCCTCTTGGTAACGTCGGAGCGCACGATTCCGCAAGCAAATAGGGCTTAACCAGCGAGATTCCCTACGAAAGGGAACAGGGAAATTCTGGAGGGAAACAGGGAATTTCCGGGGCTATAAGAGGGAACCCGGTAAGTGTTGAACCCTCGCACACTTGCCTGAAGACTCATTGGCACGATCTGTTCTTGCCCTCGATTTACAAAGGTCTATGCCTGCGATGATCGGCCCTGGAATGGACCCGAACTGCCGGCAGCGGTTTACTTCTACAGCCCGGATCGTCGGGCTGAGCGTCCCGCTGCTGACCTGGCGAAGTTCAGGGGCAACGTTCAGGTTGACGGCTATCCCGGCTTAAGAGCGGCTGACCGGCCGCGGCGACATCGTGCTGGCAACTTGCTGGGCTGCCGCGGCGGCCGCGACCGCCGCTCCAGCTACGCTTAGCAGAATTTGACGCTGCGCATCATCGGAGACCGAAAAGTCGGATGCCGCAGTTCGGTCGACCAGACGGTAGATTGATACAATGCTCGGGCCTGCTCCTTGGCAGTGTCAGCGATTGCCGTCACCTTGTACTGCAGAGCTGGAACCCTCCGCCGTGTCCTCAGCAGTTTCGTGAGCAAATTCTGTCGGATACGCGGCGGATCATTTTCGCGACTGCGACACAGTCGGCTCGATGGACCAAACTGGGAGGACAGCCGCTTGGTGATCGAAGCAGCGCTGCGGTCGATACGACCTAGGTGTGCGTCGCTTCGAGACAGCCAATGTCACGGCAGGATCGGCTTTTCCGCAGATAACCCGGCGCGAAAATCTTTTCCGCGGTCAGCTTCTCGCCCGGGACCTCGAGATCCTGTCGATGAAATCGACGGTCTTCTTCATGCGGTCGAGGGAGATG
>CAWDOW010000021.1:0-122095 GCA_963804015.1 uncultured Pseudomonadota bacterium | reverse complement strand
CCTTGCGAAAAGGGCAGCCATCAGGTAAAAGAATGCTGTGCCAAGGCCTAGAACAAGCCTTACGGCGATCAATGCAGATTGAGGTTGCACTCCTGCCGGATTATTTTCTATATATCCAAAAATCCCCAACAAACCGACAGCGAGGAAAATTACAAGAGCCGAAGAAGCTTTGTCTGTTGACTGGGTTAACCCCATGTAGAACCCTTCACGCCTTACACCATTTTGATATTCATCAAATTCAACTACATCCGGTATCATTGACCAGGGCAGCACCTGGGTTGCGGACCCAACCTACACCGGCTAAAACAGCAATAATGATGACAACAGTCACATTTCCAACCGGGGCAAACAGCACCATTAACAAAGGGATGAGGAAAAAGAAAGCAGCATAAATATAAGCCCCTTTTTCCCCAATTTTTCCCCCAGAAAGACCCATAATGGCACAGATATGATTGCAACAACGAGGGGTAATCCCATAATCAGGGAAGTAATATCATCAGGAATTTTGACAACATCTTTCAAGAAGAATATCACGGTTGCCATGAACAGGTCCGCGCCGATCTGGTTGCACACAAACATAATGATCATCAACCGGACTTCACGTACCTGCCATAAGGACCCCAATTCTTTCCAAAATCCCTTGCCTAGGATTTTTTCCGCATCAGCATGGACCCTTTCTTTCGTACCCAGAAACGTAACCAATATGAATATCGATGTTACTGCACCAAATATGATGCCCATGATTGGGTAACTAACCGGGTATTCACCTCTTCCGGGAAAAATATTGTCCACAATGACTGCGACCCCTGCTGCAGCTACCAGGTTACCCAGAAAAGAGAATGCCATGCGATAACCGGATATGGATGTTCTTTCATCGTAATTTTGTGTCAGTTCCGGCATCAATGAGTTATAAGGTATCGTCACAACGCTAAATACGACATTAAATAACACCATAATTGCCATGTAATATATGAATAGAGTTACCTTATCCTGGGAAGGTATGATCCACAATAACCAGAACAGGATCCCGAGAGGCACCGCTCCCGCAAGAAGAAAAACTCTACGCCGGCCAAAACGGCTGCTGGTTTTATCTGAAATGATACCCATCAACAGGTCGGTAAGAGCAGCCACGGTGCGCGAGACCCAATATGTAAGTCCTGCCCAGACCGGGGGTAACCCGGCTACATTGACGACAAAAAAGATGAAATAAAAATTCATGGCGGTGATGGCTAAATTGTTTGCAAAATCCCCCAATCCAAAGGCAACCTTTTCTTTTACAGGAACGACAAAACCTTCTTTTCATGATTTCCTCCTTGCCAGAATTGAATGGTTGTTAATATCTACGATCGAAAACTTTCCAAATCCCTTTCACTTCTTCTCCATTTATCAGAACGATGTCTTCAAACTGGAACATGGCATCAGATTGGATCGGATGATAGAACACATAATCACCGATCTCAAGCGTTGTTCGTGAAGATGTATTGATGGTCGATTGGTTCGGAACCAGGTTCTGATTTGGAGGATCAGTTAGAAGCGGGTTACAGAAGACACCTTTCGGGGCCACAAAGTCACCTGCCCAACCACCTCCATAGATCTCCAGGCTATTTTGATAGTTGGATTCCACCATGTATTAAACCGGATAATCCTTCAATAAATGGAATTACAGCGCCAAGGCGTTTTTTAGTACCGGGGTGGCAATAAATTCTGCAGGAAGTAATTCTTTCAAGAAGTGGGCCGGGTATCCGGCTGGCCGCAAGACAGCTCCTCCAATACCGATATCGGTGATAAAGGGATAGTTATTGAAAAGGCTGTAGGTTCCACTCCCACCGCAATTAAAGGTCAACGTCTCATTAAAAAGACTGGGATAATTTTCTCGTCCATAGTCAATGAAAGATTTATAAACGGACAGGTTGTCTGCAAATTCCCTTAAAGCGGCATTTCTGGGAGAGCTAAAAATCCCGGGAGCATGCGGTACATGCCCCTCATATCCCATGAAACCGCTAAAGACCACATGATCCGGGTATTGTTGGATGATGTCAAATAATTGCTGTAGATCATGATTATTTGCAGCGCCTCCGCGGTGAAGGCCAATATCAATTTCCAAATTTACCCGAAGTCTCAACTTATTTTGGATCGCATATTGGAGGTATTCATTTAAATGGGCAGGAGTATCGATCAGCCACTGGATCTCTGATTGCGCTCTTTCAATTTGAGTTTTCTGTATCTCCTGGTAGAACTCTGCAAGGGCAAAGACAGGGAGAGGTTTCCCGATCAAAATATCAATTCCCGGGTCGAAGTTATCCAGGATCACCTTGATAAAAGGGCGATGAACCAGCATGAATTTATTTGTGTGAACTTTTACCCTGATCGTTAACGAATCAAATCCACACAGGGAATGGATTTAACGACAATTCGATAATGAAAGTCGGATGGTATATTCGCCTGGATGGTTGCAATGTTATCGTCCAGGCGGTCAAGATCGATGAATATTCTGCAGACCAATGCCTGCCTTTTTCAAAGCAGATTAATCTGCGCGAAATATGGATCATATGCTCCGCCAACATCTTTTGGTTTGAGCAGGATTATCAACAAAACAAGAACAATAAGGATTACCAGGGTAATAATCCATTCCATTTTGTTTACCCTCCAAACAAGAATGTCCTTAACCGATGATCGGTTTAACCAGTTTGATGAATTGCTCTGCCTTTCGGTCGATCTCACTATCTGTTGACAGGATATCGATTCCAAAATCAGTTCCCAACCCGGAATCGACCACACCAATGCTCAAGTTCACTGCCCGGCTGACTAAATCATCAGTCTTTGGGAGCATGTGTTTTTCATAAAGCTTTCTACCATCCCGGTCTTTATAAGCCAGTATCTGTTCCATGTTGTTATAGACATGCCAGCCGGATTTATCCACTGTCTTCGTTCCCAGGACCTCAGCCACTTTTGTGCAGATGCGACATCCTCCAGGAGGATCGTAAGCAATGTTGCACATTCTCCCGGATCGTTAAATGGTCCGGAATTGCAGCCCTTCAAGATGGGCTGATTGTATACCGCTTTTGAATCGGTCTTTCTTTGTCCGCAGGGAATGAAGAATAAAATCCAGCTTTCGCAATTGCGCCAGTGCAAAAGCCCCGGTAAGTTCATTCATACGCATATTTATACCGATCAATGATCTCTTTCCAATCTCCGAGCTTTCCGGAGCGGCATGTGCCCCTGGTCATGAAACCCGAATGCTCTTTCATACAATGAACGATCATTGCGTGATCAGATAATAATCCACCATCTCCAGAATTGATAACCTTAAAGATTATTCAAAGAAAATGCCCCCATTTCGCCGAAGGTCCCTAACATTTGCCCTTTGTATGATGCGCCAAGCGCCTGGCAGCAATCTTCAATGAGGAACAGCCCTTTTTCCTTTGCCAGGGCTGTGATTGCTTCTTTCCATATTGCTGGGGTTCCCTAGCATGTGTACAGGCATGATCGCCCGTGTTTTGGTGGTGATTTTTTCCCGGGCGTCTTGCAGCATCCATGGTGAGTGAATTATCAACTTCGACCATGACCGGAACTGCGCCAATGGCAATGATCGATGAAAACGAAGCAACAAAAGTGTATCCTGGTACCAGTACCTCATCACCCGGTTTGATGCCAACGGCAGTTAAGCAGGCCATGAGAGCGCCAGTGCCAGAGCTGACTGCAACACAATGGCTGGCACCAGTTCGTTTGGCAAATTCCTGTTCCAATGAATACACTTTATGCAGGAATTTTGGATCTTCGTCACTCCCGTAACGGGATAAATGACCGGTATTTAATACTTCCAGAACTTCGTTTTTTTCTTCTTCACCAATCAAATAATATCCAGGTCCGGGCATATTCCTCCTAATTATTGTCTTTTCCAATAAGGCTGTAATTTCTCATATGTAATGATCTTTATCCCCTCGGCTGTAATGGTCTGTTGGCACTCCCTGGAATTGAAGAAGGAATAATCAGCCTGTCTCACTCGCCAGCGAGGATTGATCGTGCGTAATTCAGCTGTACCGCGGGCAGGATGAATTGCCCACTCAGAAAGACCTTCCGGCAATTCGTGCAGCATTTTCAAATAGAGTTCCGTTTTTCCGATGGTGGGCAGATCAAAACTATCCAGGTCAGGGTGGTCGATAACCGGATACCCTATTCCTTTGACTACTTTCATAAAATTCTGTTCATGCACTCTGAGAGCCAGCCCATATTCACGGGCTAACCGGATGGACATTCGAAAAATATCTTCCCTGGAATCATGGATATTGCAATGGCTGTCCAGTTGGTTAGGGTGTAAACCATTCGCATAAGCAAATTCAATTTGAGCTCGCCACTCTATTTCCAACTCCTTTAGGTCTGCCCTTGACACCAAGGCCTTTTTTTCCGTTTCAAGCGGGAAAAATCCCTGGCCATCCACAAGAGTTGGTATTTTTTCCGGGGAAGAAAGCGGTCGCCAGCGGAAGATCTTATGCTCGCTGATCGTTGTCAGATGCACTCCGTGTGGAATCCGCGGATGAGCTTTGAGGAGGGGCAGCTCCTTGTATTCCCCAGGGAGCCGGCATCATGATGGTACACGAACTGGCGGTTCCTTTTTCAATTGTGTGAATGGCACTTTGATTACCGGAAAAGCACATCCCATAATCGTCAATATTTACTATGAGCAGGCGGGTGCCTTTTGGATATCCGAGGAGTTCTGTGGTCAGCATTTGCATCACCTTTTATTGAAAATATTATATTGCAAACGTTTGCAATATGCAATACCCAGTAACTATAATTTTACAGTAGATCAGGGAATGGCAATCTTCTTTCGAATCACTTACAATAAGCCCATGGAAAACATTGATACAACTCCAAAAATGCAAACGGATATTATGCTTCAAAAATCAAATGATTTCCTGAGTCTTGCCACCAGAGGGAAGAACTCCTGGTGGCGGTACCTCTTATCAATTTCTTGATCTTATTCGCATGGCAAGTCTTTGGTGCAATACCTTATGCAATCCTCATCTTGCTCCGACTAAGCAGCCAACCACTAATTTCTTTTATTGGCATCAGTTTTAGCTTTATTTGCCTGATGGCAAGTATATTGTTCTTCGTTCGTTTTATCCATAAACGTAACCCGATTAGCCTGATAACAGGTGAGGTTCGGGTTTCCTTTACGAAAATATGGTTAGCCGCCGGTATGTGGACGATCATCGTTGTCATTACTACCATCGTTGACTCCCTGGTCCATCCGGGATCTTATTTATTTACTTTCGAGTGGAAAGCATGGTTTCCTTTTGCATTGGCAGCCATTGTTCTTACTCCAATCCAAACCAGTGCTGAAGAATTATTATTTCGAGGCTATTTTTTGCAGGGGTTCGGTTTCTCCTAACAAAAAGAAAATGGATACTTACTATCATTAGTGGTTTGATATTTGCTGTTCCTCATTTTCTCAACCCTGAGATGAAATACGGATTTGTTCTTATGGCCTTGTTCTACTTTAGTTTTGGAGCGATCTCTAAACCATGATTACGCTAAAGAGTAACCGGTTGGAATATGCCCTCGGAGTCCATGCAGCAAATAATTTGCTAACTGTTTTGCTTGCCAATTACAAAGACTCGGCATTACCTTCCCCATCGATTTTTACAGCAAGCGTAGTTGACCCTGTTTTTAACCTTGTCACCTTTATATTGGGAGCCGGGCTGTTATTGTATTGGCTATTCACTCCCTCAATCCAACCAATGTAGTAATCGAAAATACATAAATGATAACGATCGCATTATCGATCACCGCACAGAAGAACCAGCTTGCGATTGATAATCTGATACAATTTCAAAACTACGTTCGTAAGAGTAGGAATCTACTGCATGCCTCCAACCAATATCCTGGGTATCATACTTTCATTGATCTCTGCTGCTTCCTGGGGAGGAGGAGATTTTTTCGGTGGATTATCCACGCGTAAACACAATCAATATGCAGTCCTGGTTATTTCTGCCCTGGCAGGTGTCCTGATCCTGATCATATGTACATTGATTTGGCCTGAGCCGTTCCCGGTCTGGCCTTTCGCACTTTATGCGGTATTGGCCGGGTCATTTGGTGTCATCGGTCTGGGTGCTCTCTATAAAGGGTTATCCATGGGGCACTCCGCTGCAGTCGCCCCGACATCAGCAGTAATTGGAGCAGGTATTGCTGTGTTCTATGGCATCATCATCAACGGTTTACCAGGGATATATAAGATTTTCGGTTTTCTTTTGGCATTTTTGGGGATATGGTTGGTTTCCAGAGTGCCTGGTGAGACGAAAAAAGTCACGACCACAAGCCTCATACTTGCCATCCTGGCTGGTATCGGATTTGGTGGGTTCTTTATTTTCATAACTTTAGCGGGGCCAAAACTAACATTTACACCATTAATTATTTCCCGCACAACATTCTTTTGTATAACAACCGTCGTATTGATTACCCAAAAGGGGAAAGTTGGATCAGCGATAACCAGCCCGGTGGTTTGGTTAACCGGATTTTTCGACGCGGGGGTGCTAATACCTCCGGGTGCCGGGTTCACTTTTAACGTTTGATAAATAACCATTTGCTCCGGTTCTGCACGGGTGGCTTTGCGAATATGCAAGGCTTTACCGTCGGCACGACGGAAACTGGCGGTTACCCGACATTGACTGCGCATGATTTCACGTAATGTTCCCCGAGCTGCTTGTGAAATCAGCGTCACTCTCTTTGAGACGGCGGCGAATAAGTTGCACCAACTGATAGGCCAATACGGTGATGAACAAGTGACTGTCAGCCCGCTCTTCTTTATGATGAAAGACCGGCCGAAAACCCAGATCACTTTTGAAGCAGCGAAACACAGCTTCGAGATCGGTGAGCATCATGCAGGTTCGCCACAGTTCTGCTTCCGTCCATTGGGTTTGGCTGCTGCGCAGGCAATAGACACCGGGGAGATCAATATAAGAGCCTGGCACAAGGTGTTTTTGCCAAGTGATGCTCAGGGCTTTTTCGCCGCTGTCATCGGTTTGCACGTCGATTTGATAATGCTGACCGATGCCGTGCTGTTTTTCTTTTAGACGGCCAATGCGCTCCCACACTTTAGCCGGGCGTTTTTCGGTGCGGGGGCGTTGCATCCTGCGTTTAAGGCATCAAGTCCGGCTTCAAACCGGCTGGCGAAGCGTTCCGCCATGGCCTGTTCCTTTTGTTCACGACCGCTTGAATGGCAATAGAGCCGAACTTCTTGCCCGTCTTCGGCGATTACCTTTTGGCAGCGTACCGTTTCCTGAGCTGCGGTTTCCAGCGAAACGGCGGCATCCGCATTAAATTGACGTGAGCGCTCGCGGCTGACCACCAGATAACCATAACCGGTGGTGCGCAGCCATTGAATATTGGTCTCTGTGGCAATACCTGCATCCATCACCACCAAGGCGTCCGGCGGCGCACCCAGATCTTTTAGCATGGTTTCCAGCGTGCTGGCTTCGCTGACATTACCGGCAAAGGTCTGTGAACGGCGCACGAAACCACTGCCGTCCAGGACTAAACCCAGCGTCACCAGCGGACAATCGGTACGCTTTTCTTTGGAGTGTCCACGCCGGGCTTTCGTATTGTGCGGCACTTCGCCTTCGAAATAGGTATTGGTGAGATCGTACAGGGTAATAGTGGTTGAAAAAGCAAATAAATCCGTAATGCGGGTAAATAAGGTCTGCTCGATTTCGGTGCTGTGCTTCCACAAGGCATCGGCCGCCCGATACATCGTCATCAGAGGCAGGCTTTCGTAATCAACCTCCAATAACTCACCCAGGGCGCTTTGCTTCCTTAACCACTTACGCCTATCGGCGCGCCATGTCGGCCGCGACGCCGCTCGCCTCGCTTTGGCTGAAGCGGCGTCTGCGCCGCGGCAAGGAACTGGAAGAGCGGATCGGCGAGCGGCACGGCCAATCGACCGCTGGAACGCGCCCGAGGGTCCGCTGGTCTGGCTGCATGGCGCAAGCGTCGGCGAACTGACCGCGGTATTTCCGCTGATCGGCAAGCTGCGCGAGCGGCATGTGCGGGTGCTGGTCACTTCCGGCACCGTGACCTCCGCAAAGGTCGCCAAGAGCCGGCTGCCGGAAGACGTATTGCACCAATTCATCCCGCTCGATGCGCCGCGTTTCGTCTATCGCTTCCTGTCGCACTGGAAGCCCGATCTCGGCATTTTCATCGAATCCGATCTGTGGCCGAACCTGATCATCGCGAGTTCCAAGGCGCGCATTCCGCTGTTGCTGATCAACGGCCGCATGTCGGAAGAATTGTTCAAGGCCTGGCGATCGCTCAAGCGCACCGCGGCCGCCATTCTCGGCAAGTTCGACGTGTGCCTCGCGCAATCGGCGCTCGATGCGGAGCGCTATTCGGAACTCGGCATGTCGGTCGTGCGCGTCACCGGCAATCTCAAGCTCGACGTGCCGGCGCCACCGGCCGACAAGGCCAAGCTCGCCGAAATGCAAGAGGCGATCGGCGAGCGTCAGGTGCTGGTCGCAGCCTCCACCCATCCGGGCGAGGAGGCGGCGATCATCGAAGCGCACCGGCGCATCCGCAAGACGCGGCCGCGCCTGCTCACCATCATCGTGCCGCGCCATCCGGAACGCGGCATGGAAATCCTGCAACAGGCGGTTGCGGTCGGCGCGCGCGGCATGCTGCGCTCGCGCAGCGTCACGCCCGATCTTCGCACCGACATCTATGTCGCCGACACGATCGGGGAACTCGGCCTGTTCTATCGCCTCGCGCATGTGGTGTTCATGGGCGGTTCCGATCGTCGAACATGGCGGACAGAACCCGATCGAGGCGGCCAAGCTCGCGCGGCCGATCCTGCACGGCCCGCATGTCTGGAATTTCGCCGATATCTACGCCGCCCTCGATGCCGCACGCGGCGCCGAGGAAGTGGAGAATATCGGCCATCTTGCGATGCGGGTCGCCGATTTGCTGCAGGACCAGGCGAAACGCAAGGCGATCGGCGAAGCGGGCTTCCGCACCGTCGAGAGGCTTGGCGGCGCGCTCGACCGCACCGTGTCCGAACTCGAGCCCTATCTCCTGCAATTGCGTCTGGTGCACCAGTCGCATCAGGCGTCCAATGCGTGAGCCGGACTTCTGGTGGGCCAGACCCGGCTTGCTGGCGCGACTGCTATGGCCGGTGTCGCTGATCTATGGCGCGGTCGCCGCCTGGCGAATGAACCGCAGCGGCACGCGCGCGGGCATTCCGGTGATCTGCGTCGGTAATTTCACGCTTGGCGGCACCGGCAAGACGCCGACGGCGATCGCGATCGCAAAGCTGCTCGCGGCAAGCGGAGAGAAGCCGTTCTTCCTGTCGCGCGGCTATGGCGGCAACCTCGCCGGACCGATACGGGTCGATCCGGCCAAGCACGCCGCCACCGATGTCGGCGATGAGCCGCTGCTGCTCGCGCGGGCCGCGCCGGTCATCGTTTCGCGCGACCGCGTCAAGGGCGCGGAGCTCGCAAAATCGTCCGGCGCGACCGTGATCGTGATGGATGACGGCCTGCAGAATCCGTCGCTTGCACAAGGACCTTTCGATCGCGGTGGTGGACGGACGGCGCGGATTCGGCAATGGCTTGGTGTTTCCGGCAGGACCGCTGCGCGCGCCGTTGACGTCGCAATTCGCGTCATGTCCAGGCCTTGCTGCTGATCGGCAAGGGCCCGGGCGCCGCACAGGTCGCCGAGATTTCGCGCGACAACGGCTGCCGTCCTGTTGCGAGCAAGGCTCGAGCCCGCTGCCGATGCGATCAAGGCGATCGGGCGGCGCAAGGTGTTCGCCTTTGCCGGCATCGGCGATCCGGAGAAATTCTTCGCGACGCTGGCCTCGGCCGGCATCGAAGCGCAGGTCGAGGAGAGCTTCGCCGACCATCATCCCTATTCGGAGGACGACGCGCTTCGCATTCTTGCACGCAGCGAGGGCGAGAAGCTCGATACCGGTCACGACCGAGAAGGATCTGGTTCGGCTCGGCCGCGCCGGCGGCGCCTGCGCAAGGCTCGCCGGTGCCGTGAAGGCAATTCCGGTATCGCTGGTCTGCGACGATGCGGATGCCTTGCGTCGGCTGCTGCGCGATGCGCTGAACAGTGCGCGCGCGCAACCTTAAGCCTGTTCAGCCACGGTCCTGCGTCAGGCGCTGCAGCACCGCCTGTGGCGAGGCATAGGCTTCCTGCAGATCGACGCTCCAGTATTTCAGCTCTTCCAGCGGTATCGGAACGCTGGTCACCGCGCAGCGCACGAATGCGCCCGGCCGCACGATCCGGAAATCGCCATCCAGGAACTTCACTTCGGCCTCGCCGGCCATCGGAGGGGGGCGATCGAAGCGATTGAGCACTGAATTTCCTCCTGGATGACCGGGTCAGGGACCAAAGTGGGGGTGGCCGCAGATTTTGCAAGATAATGGTCCGGCGCCGAAGGTCAAAGGGACAGCGCGCCGCTTTCCCGCCATGATGGCGTTATGGGATGAAGTTCGGCTGGATTCAGGCCTGCTATGCGATTCGTCCTTTCCCTGGCGGTCTTGTTCTCGCGCTCGGCGGTGCGGCTCCGGCGACGGAATTTGTCGAAATCCCGAGCGACGACAAGCCGATCCAGGCGCTGCTGTACCGGCCTTCCGGCGAGCGGTCCGTTCCCGGCGATCGTCGCGATGCACGGCTGCGACGGCCTGAAGACCAGCTTCGGCAAATTGCGCCCGACCATCGAGGATTGGGGGCAGCCGGCTTGCGGCCGCAGGCTACGTCGTGCTGTTCCCCGACAGCTACGGCTCGCGCGGCCTCGATCGCCAATGCGCGCCAGTACGTCGACGCGGCTGCGCCCGGATCGCGAGCGCGTCGCCGATGTGCGCGCCGCACGCGACTGGCTGCAGCAACAGGATTTCATTCGCAAGGATCGCATATCCCTGCTGGGCTGGGCCAATGGCGGCATCACCGCGCTTTGGGCGGTGCGTCCGAATCTCGCGCCGAGCGACGACCGGCCGGATTTCCGCTCCGCCGCCGTGTTCTATCCGGGCTGCCGCAGATTGGGCGACACCGCCTGGAGCGCACGGATACCGACGCTGATCCTGATCGGCGCGCTCGACGACTGGGCGCCGGCGAAAAGCTGCGAGCAGATGATTGCGGGCGCACGCGGGCGTTCGGCGCGTGCGACGATCGTCAAATACAAGGGCGCGCATCACTATTTCGATCACGAGCATGTCGCGATCAAGCAGCGGAGCAACGTCGCCTTCAGCGCCGACGGCTCCGGCCGGCGTGACGGTCGGCACCAATCAGGAAGCGCGCGCGGATGCGATCAAGCGCATTCCCGAATGGTTCGCGCGCTAGTGGTCCTATGATTCCAGTGTGGTTTGGTTCGGAGCTCCGCTTGACGGGCTAGAACAGATTGCCTTGTCCGGCTGGGCCCTTGCGCGGCTTTTCCCTCGGAGCGGATGTCGTCGCGGTCCCGCCATCGGCGGTGGCGCCGACGCGGCCATCCGCAAACTCGATCTCGAGCGACGTGCCCGGCCGCGACCGCGGCCGCCGCGTGCAGCGGATGACCCTCGGCGTCGCGCACCAGCGCGAAGCCGCGGTTCAGCACCCCGCGATAGGAAAAGGCGTTCAGCAACTTGTCCGGCGGAATTCAGCCGGTCGCGTCTGCGCTCGAGATAGGTCTTCGCGCGCCAGCTGCCCGCGCTGCGTCAGAGTCGCGATCCATTCCTGGCATTGCACGAGTCGCGTTCGGTCAGAAGCCGCGAGCGACAGCCGCCCGGCAATCCGCGCGAATTCCGGTGATGCACATGCGCATTGGCGCGCAGCGCGCGCGGCAGGCGCTCGCTTGCCGCATCGAGCCGCTGGCGCGGGATGGCGAGCAGCGCGTCGAGCGACGGCAACGCGCGCGCAGCGGCGCGCAATTCGGTGCGGCGGCCTTCCTGTCCGCGCAGCCAGCAGGCGGTCACGCGGCGCGCCTGGGTCGCGATCCGCATCAGCAAGTCCGGAGCGCACCGGCACCGCCATCTCGGCGGCGGCGGTCGGCGTCGGCGCGCGCCGGTCGGAGGCGAAATCGATCAGCGTGATGTCGGTCTCGTGCCCGACCGCCGAGATCAGCGGGATCATGCTAGCCCGCCGCCGCACGCACCACGATCTCCTCGTTGAAGCACCACAGATCTTCCAGCGAGCCGCCGCCGCGCGCCACGATCAGCACGTCCGGGCGCGGGATCGGTCCGTCCTCCGGCAGCGCATTGAAGCCTTCGATGGCGGCGGCGATTTCGGCGGCCGCGCCGTCGCCCTGCACCCGCACCGGCCAGACCAGCACCCGGCGCGGGAAACGATCGGCGAGCCGGTGCAGGATGTCGCGGATCACCGCGCCGGTCGGCGAGGTCACCACGCCAATCACGCGCGGCAGGAACGGCAGGAGCTGCTTGCGCGCCTCGTCGAACAGGCCTTCGGCGGCGAGCTTCTTCTTGCGCTCCTCGAGCAGCATCATCAGCGCGCCGAGCGCCGGCGGGCTCCAGCGTCTCGATCACGATCTGGTAGTTGGAGCGGCCGGGATAGGTGGTGATGCTGCCGGTGACGACGACCTCGAGCCCCTCCTCCGGCTTGATCCGCATGCGGTCGAACACGCCTCTTCCAGATCACCGCATCGAGCCTGCGCGCCCTCGTCCTTGATCGCGAAATAGACGTGGCCGGAGGAATGCGGGCCGCGATAGCCGGAAATCTCGCCGCGCACCCGCACATAGCCGAAACTGTCCTCGACCGTCGCGCTTGAGCGCCGGCGAGACCTCGGAGACGGTCAATTCCACAACATTCGGCGCGTGGCAGTTCGGTCATGTCAGGCGATTCGCTTGCGGGTCCAGGGTCTCATGCTACACCAGCGGCCCTCAAATAGGGCCTTATCGCGGCGAATGAACATCCTTCTCCTCGGTTCCGGCGGACGCGAGCATGCGCTGGCCTGGAAGATGGCGGCGAGCCCGCTGGTGGAGCGGCTCTATTGCGCGCCGGGCAATGCCGGCATCGCGCAGGAGGCGGAATGCGTGGCGCTCGATCCGGCCGACCATGCGGCGGTGATCGCCTTCTGCAAGGACGAACGAGATCGATCTCGTCGTGGTCGGCCCGGAGGCGCCGCTCTGCGCCGGCATCGTCGACGATCTCGAAGCCGCCGGCATCAAGGCCTTCGGCCCGACGAAAGCCGCGGCGCGGCTGGAAGGCTCCAAGGGCTTCACCAAGGACATCTGCCGCGCCAACAACATTCCGACCGCGGCCTATGAGCGCTTCACCGCGGCGGAGCCGGCCAAGGCCTATGTGCGCAAGCAAGGCGCACCGATCGTGGTGAAGGCCGACGGTCTCGCCGCCGGCAAGGGCGTGGTGGTCGCCGAGACGGTCGAGCAGGCGCTCGAAGCCGCATCGACATGATGTTCGAGGGCGGTCTCGGCGCCGCCGGCGCCGAAGTCGTGATCGAGGAATTTCTGGAAGGCGAGGAGGCGTCGTTCTTTGCGCTGTGCGACGGCACCACCGCGATCCCGCTCGCCTCGGCGCAGGACCACAAGCGCGTCTTCGACAACGATCAGGGTCCGAACACCGGCGGCATGGGCGCCTATTCGCCGGCGCCGGTGATGACGCCGGAGATGACGACGCGCACGATGACGGAGATCATCGAGCCGACGATGCGCGCGATGGCGGCGATGGGCTGCGCCCTACAAGGGCGTGCTGTTCGCCGGCCTGATGATCACCAAGGACGGTCCGAAGCTGATCGAATACAATGTGCGCTTCGGCGATCCGGAGACGCAGGTGCTGATGCTGCGCCTGATGTCGGACCTGGTGCCGGCGCTGCTCGCCGTCGCGCGACGGCGTGCTGAAGATCTTCGATCTGCGCTGGTATGACGACGCGGCGCTCACCGTGGTGATGGCGGCGAAGGGCTATCCGGGCGATTACGCGAAGGGCACGGTCATCGAAGGTCTCGACGAGGCGGCGCAAGGTCGAAGGCGTCGAGATTTTTCATGCCGGCACCAAGGCCGACGGCGGACGCATCCTCGCCAATGGCGGGCGCGTGCTGAATGTCTGCGGCACCGGCGAAGACGGTCGCGGAGGCGCAGCAGCGCGCCTATGCGGCGGTGGACCGGATCGACTGGCCGGACGGCTTCTGCCGGCGCGACATCGGGCGGCGGGCGATCGAACGCGGAAACCAAGTAAGATAGCGCCGGCCATGACCGACCTCGCCGATCTCTTCCCCGGATACGAATCGCACTGGATCGACACCGCCGATCGGCCGCATCTTCGCGCGCTCGGGCGGCGACGGCCCGCCGCTGCTGCTGCTGCACGGCTACGCGCAGATCGAATGTCATGTGGCACAAGGTGGCGCCCGCGCTCGCCGCAGAAATTCAGGCTGATCCTTCCCGACCTGCCGGGCTATGGCTGGTCGGACGCGCCGCGCTCCGGCAAGGGCCACGCGCCCTACGACAAGCGCTCGATGGCGCGCGGCATGATCGAGCTGATGGAGAAGCTCGGCCACGCGCGCTTCTATCTCGCCGGCCACGACCGCGGCGGCCGCGTCTCCTATCGGCTCGCGCTCGACCATCCCGGCCGGCTGATCAAGCTCGCGGTGCTCGACATCATCCCGACCTACGAGATGTGGAACCGCATGGACCACACGCTTCGCCATGAAGGTCTGGCACTGGACATTCCTCGCGCAGAAATACCCGATGCCGGAAATGCTGATCGAAAAGGCGCCGATCGAATATCTCGACTACAAGATGGCGAGCTGGACCAAGGCGAAGGACCTCTCGGCCTTCGATCCGCGCGCGCTCGCGCATTATCGCGCCTTCTTCTCCGATCCGCTGCGCATCCACGCCACCTGCGAGGATTACCGCGCCGGCGAGACCACCGATCTCGGCCACGACGAGGTCGACCACGCCGCCCGCAACAAGATCATCAGCGCCGATGCTCGCGCTGTGGGGCGCGGCCGGTATCCCGAGCGAGAATTCGCCGCTCGCGATCTGGAAGAACTGGGCGAAGGACGTCTCGGGCAAGCCGATCGATTCCGGCCATTTCCTGGCCGGAGGAAAATCCGGACGCGACCGCGCGCGCGCTTGCTCGAATTCTTCCGACCCTGAACGCGATGACCGAGCCATCGACCGGCAGGCGGCGTTTTCCGGCACCAAGGAGGTCGCGCCCGCGCTTGTCGATCGATGCCGCGACGGCTCTCGCACCTATCTGCAGCGAACAGATCGCGGGCTTCGCCGGCCCGCTGACGATCCGGCAATTCCGCGGCGGCCAGTCGAACCCGACCTATCTGCTGGAGACGCCGGCGCGCCGCTACGTGCTGCGCCGAAAGCCGCCCGGCAAGCTGCTGCCATCCGCGCACGCGGTGGACCGCGAATTCCGCGATCATCTCGCGCGCTGCATGCGCAGGGCTTTCCGGTGCCCGCAGCCGTTCATCTATTGCGCCGACGACAGCATCGCCGGCACCGCCTTCTATGTGATGAGCTTTGCCGACGGCCGCGTGTTCTGGGAGCCGCACATGCCGGATTCGAACCCGGCCGAGCGCGCGGCGGTCTACGATTCGATGAACGCGACGCTGGCGCGGCTGCACTGCTTCGATCCGGCGGCGATCGGCTTGGCCGATTTCGGCCGCGGCGAGAATTATGTCGCGCGCCAGGTCGAGCGCTGGTCGAAGCAATATCGCGCGTCGGAGACCGAAACGCATCGACGACATGGATCGGCTGATCGACTGGCTGCCGCACAACGTGCCGCCGCAGACAGGCCGGTGCGGATCGTGCATGGCGACTACCGGCTCGACAACATCATCGTCGCGCATGACGGCCCCGCACATCATCGCGGTGCTGGACTGGGAATTGTCGACGCTCGGCGATCCGCTCGCCGATTTCGCCTATCACCTGATGCAATGGCACATGCCGCATTCGGAAAGCCGCGCCGGCACCGGCTCGCTGGTCGGTCTCGATCTGCAGGCGCTCGGCCTGCCGTCGCTCTCCGACTATGTCGATCTCTATGTCGCGCGCACCGGGCTCGATCCGCGCCCGCATCTGCCGGCCTATCTCGCCTATAATTTCTTCCGCATCGCCGCGATCCTGCAGGGCATCATCGGCCGCGTGCGCGACGGCACCGCGACCAGCGACCACGCGCCCGCCAAGGCCGACGATGATCCGGCCGCTCGCCGCGACCGCCTGGCGCTTCGCGCAGGAAGCGGGCGCGCGATGAAAAGCGTGGCGCTCGCGCTCGGCGGCGGCGGCGCGCGCGGGCTCGCGCATATCGCGGTGTTCGAGACGCTCGACGAGATGGGCATCCGGCCGGTCGCGATTGCCGGCACCTCGATCGGCGCGCTGCTCGGCGCGCGCCTATGCCTCCGGCATGAGCGGCAGGGAGATCCGCACGCATGTCACGGCGCTGGCGAACGATCGCAGCGGATTGTTCCGCAAGCTGCTGGCCGCGCGCGCCGGCGGCAGCATCGGCTCGCTGATCGCGTCCGGCTTTCGCAGCGCCACCCTGATCGATGCCGAGAAATTCTGCGCGCAGTTCCTGCCCGACCGCGGTGCCGGACGATTTCGAGCGCGCTTGCCATCCCGCTGACGGTGATCGCCTCCGACCTCTATGCGCGGCGGCGAGGCCGCGATCTCGTCCGGACCGCTGAAAGCGGCGGTCGCAGCCTCGATGGCGATCCCGGGCGTGAGCCGCCCGGTGCTGTTCGACGGCCGCGTGATGGTCGATGGCGGCGCCACCAATCCGCTGCCGTTCGATCGCGCTGCGCGGACTGGCCGATATCGTGATCGCGGTCGATGTCGCGGGTCCGCCGGCCGAAGTCGCGGACCGAAATGCCGAACGCGATGGAAGCCTATCTCGCCACCATTCTGGTGATGGCGCGAGACCATCATCGAGGAGAAGCTGCAGCACGGCGCGCCCGACATCATCGCTGCGGCCCAATGTCGGCGTGTTCCGCACGCTCGATTTCCTGCGGGTGAGCGCCATCCTGCGCGCGGCCGAGCCGACGAAGGCGGAGTTGCGGGAGAAGCTCGCAAAGCTGCTCTAGTCGCGCCGCGCCTTGAAGAATTCCTTCAGCAGCGCCGACGCCTCGCTCTCGCCGATCCCGCCATAGACCTCCGGCCGGTGATGGCAGGTGGGCGATGCGAAGAAGCGCACGCCGTTGTCCACCGCGCCGCCCTTCGGATCGGCGGCGCCGTAATAGAGGCGGCGGATGCGGGCGAACGAGATCGCGCCCGCGCACATGGCGCAGGGCTCGAGCGTGACATAGACATCGCAATCGGTGAGCCGCTCGGTGCCGAGCGCGCGCGCGGCCTCGCCGGATCGCCAGCATTTCGGCATGGGCGGTCGGGTCGCGGTCGGTGAGCGTGCGATTGGCCGCCCGCGCCACCACCTGCGCCGTCCCGCACCACCACGCAGCCGACCGGCACCTCGCCGGCCTGCGGCGGCCGCGCGCGCCTGGTCCAGCGCCATGTCCATGAAGCTTTTCGACATCGGAGCGCTTTATAAAGCGCGCCAATGCCCGGCATAAAGCCGCGCATGAAAGCTCCAGAAACCAGAATGCACCCGGCGGGCGACCGCATCGCCAAGGTGATGGCCCGCGCCGGCCTGTGCTCGCGGCGCGAGGCCGAGGCCTGGATCGCGGCCGGGCGCGTCAGCGGTCAACGGCGCGACCGATCTCCTCGCCGGCGCTGAACGTGACCGCCAAGGACACCATTCCGGTCGACGGCAAGCCGCTGCCGCAGCGCGAGCGCACGCGGCTGTTCCTCTATCACAAGCCGCGCGGGCTCGTGACCACGCATGCCGATCCGGAGAAGCGGCCGACCATTTTCGAGAAGCTGCCGAAGACCATGCCGCGCGTGGTCAGCGTCGGCCGGCTCGATCTCAATACCGAAGGGCTGCTGCTGCTGACCAATGACGGCGGGCTCGCGCGCGTGCTGGAATTGCCGGCGACCGGGTGGCTGCGGCGCTACCGCGTGCGCGCGCATGGCAGCATCCTGCAGCCGCAGCTCGACGCCCTGCGCAAGGGCGTGACCGTGGACGGCGTGCGCTACGGCGCGATCGAGGCCACCGTCGACCGCCTGCAGGGCGCCAATGTCTGGCTCACCTTCGCGATCCGCGAAGGCAAGAACCGCGAAGTGCGCAACGTGCTGGAGCATCTCGGACTGCGGGTGAACCGGCTGATCCGCATCTCGTTCGGTCCGTTCCAGCTCGGCGATCTGCCCGAAGGCGAGGTCGAGGAGGTGCGCACGCGGCATCTGCGCGAACAGCTCGGCGAGCGCATCGCGAGCGCCGGCCGAAGCGGATTTCACCGGGCCGATATCGCAATGCCGATGCCGAGATCGTCGAAGAAGAGCCGGTGACCGAAAAGACTCGCGGCAAACCGAGAGCCGGCGGAAAAGAAGCCCGAGCCAGAATCCGAAGAGCAAGAGCCGCGCTGCTGCGGGAACGGTTCAAGAAAAGCGAACGGCCGGCGACCGGCCGGGCGAAAAGCGATCGCCGGCAGAAACGGCCCAAGCGGAAACGCTGATGCGCATCGTCGGCGGAAATTTCCGCGGGCGCCCGCTCGCCGGTCCGAACTCGCAAGCCGATCCGCCCGACCGCGGACCGCCTGCGCGAGTCGATCTTCAACATCCTCATGCATGCCTATGGCGATCCGGTCGCGGGCGCGCGCGTGCTCGACCTGTTCGCCGGCACCGGCGCGCTCGGGCTCGAAGCGCTGTCGCGCGGCGCGGCCTTCGCGCTGTTCGTCGATGACGGCGCGGAAGCGCGCGCACTGATCCGGCAGAATGTCGAGACGCTGGGCGCGGCCGGCATCACCCGCATCTTCCGGCGCGATGCCACCAAGCTCGGCGACGTGCATCCGAACGATCCGTTCTCGCTGGTCTTTCTCGATCCGCCCTATGGCAAGGGGCTGGCCGAGACAGGCGCTCGTCTCCGCGCGCGAGGGCGGCTGGCTGACGCCGGATGCGCTGATCGTGGTGGAGGAAGCCAAGGGCGCCTTCGTTGCGCCGGAAGGTTTCGAGGAGATCGAGCGGCGCGATTACGACGATACGGAGATTCGTGTTTCTGAAACTGAAATGAAGCCGTCGTCCCGGGCGACCGAGCGAAGCGAGGAAGGCCCGGGACCCATAGCCTCGGCTCATCTTTGGAGCAGGGAATATGGGTCCCCGCTTTCGCGGGGACGACCATCGGTGGCGACATGACTATCGCCTCCCGAACAACCTTTCGATATCGCTCAGCTTCAATTCCACATAGGTCGGCCGGCCGTGATTGCACTGGCCGGAATTGGGCGTGACTTCCATCTCGCGCAAGCAGCGCGTTCATCTCCTCGGCCTTCAGCCGGCGCCCGGCGCGCACCGAGCCGTGGCAGGCCATGGTGGCCGCGACATGCAGCAGGCGGCGTTCCAGCGGCAGGCCGTCGTCCCATTCCGCCATATGCTCGGCGAGATCGCGCACCAGCGCCGCGGCATCGATCTCGCCGAGCAGCGACGGCGTCTCGCGCACCGCCACCGCACCGGGGCCGAAGCCTTCCAGCACCAGACCATATTGCGCAAGCTCGTCGGCGCGCGACGACCAGGCGCTCGACATCGGTCTCGTCGAGTTCGACGATTTCCGGGATCAGCAGGATCTGCCGCGCGACGCCTCTGCGTTCGCACCGCGGCCTTCAGCCGCTCATAGACCAGCCGCTCATGCGCGGCATGCTGGTCGACGATGACGAGGCCGTCGCGGGTCTGCGACACGATGTAGGTGTCATGCACCTGCGCGCGGGCGGCGCCGAGCGGCTTGTCGAGCGCATCGGCCGCGGGCGTCGACGGCCTCGACGCGCGCGGTCGCGGCCGACGCGCCGACATCGAGCGCGGTCTGGAAGGCCGCCTGCGCCGCTTCCGCAAAGCCGAGCGCGGTATTGCCCTGTACCGGATCAGGACAGGCGCCGCAGGCGAACGCCGCCAGTCCCAGCCGCCGCGCGGCATCGCGGCCGGGCGAAACGCCGCGACCGTCGCATCGCCGCCGGTCGTTGCCGCGCGCCCGCCTTCGCGCATCAGCGCATCCCGCAAGCGCGCCGTGGATCACGCTGCGCACCAGACCGGCATCGCGGAAGCGCACTTCGGTCTTGGCCGGATGCACATTCACATCGACCTCGCGCGGCTCGATGGACAGAAACAGCGCCACCACCGGCTGGCGTCCGCGCGGCAGATAATCGGCATAGGCGCGCATGCAGCGCGCCGATCATCAGCTTGTCGCGCACCGGACGACCGTTGACGAACAGATATTGCCCGAGCGAATTGGCGCGGGTGTAGGTCGGCAACGCCGCGAAGCCTTCGACGTGCAGGCCTTCGCGTCCCGCCGCGACCGCAACCGCATTGGCGCGGAAATCCGCGCCGAGAATGTCGCCAAGCCGCGCAAGCCTTCCTGATTCTTGCCGTCCCGCCTCGCCCGGCAAGGCCGCAGGCCAGGTCACATGCGCGCGCTCCTCGCCCGCCAGCGTGAAGGCGACATCGGGCCGGCTCATCGCCAGCCGGCGCACCACTTCGCGCACGGCTTCGCCCTCGGCGCGTTCGCTCTTCATGAATTTCAGCCGCGCCGGCGTGGCGTAGAACAGGTCGCGCACCTCGATGCGGGTGCCGCAGTTCAGCGCCGCCGGCACGATTTCGGATTTGGCGCCGCCTTCGACCGACAAGCGCCCAGCCATGCGGCTCGCTCGCATGCCGCGTCGCGATCGAAAGCTTCGCCACCGCGCCGATCGACGGCAAGGCCTCGCCGCGAAAGCCGAGCGTTGCAATCGCCATCAGATCGTCGCCGTCGGAGAGCTTCGAGGTGGCATGGCGCTCGACCGCGAGCGAAAGATCCTCGCGCGTCATGCCGGAGCCGTCGTCGGTGACGCGGATCAGCCGCCGCCCGCCGCCATCGGTGACGATCTCGATTTTGCTCGGCGCCGGCATCGAGCGCATTCTCGACCAGTTCCTTCACCACGCTGGCCGGCCGTTCCACCACCTCGCCGGCGGCGATGCGGTTGACGGTGCTCTGGGAAAGCTGGCGGACGGGCATGGAAGTCGTGATAGCAGGATTCGTTTGACCGATTGAGTTGCCCCCGCGACAGCGGGGGTCCATATTCCACAGCGGTGGTTATGGGTCCCCGCTTTTGGCTGAAGACGCGCTGCGCGCTTTTGCGCGGGGACGACTGGGACCAAGCCAAAGCTTCGCCGCCCCTGTTGTTTGCGGCGCGGGGTACGCCGTAGGCCGAAGCTTCGCATTCCTGCCCTTGAGAAGGGCGCGCGGAACGCCGGGCTTTCGACAGCCCGCAGCCTCATGCGGAAGTGTGAGAAGCCGCACGAGCATACAGTCACCACGGACCGAGCCGGCGACGCAGACAGTTCGCGCGTTCCGCGCGCGATGCGCGGTTACAGGTCTGCTCCAACGCCACCGGTGGAACGCTCCACCGCCGTCTCCGGGCACGTGCCTGTCCTCGCGCGGTGGCCCGGCCTTGGACCCGGTCTGTCGCACCTTGGGCCCCGCTGCGTCGTGACGTCTGCGCCCGCAACGGCTGCCGCATCCCGCTCCGCGTCTCGTGACGCTCATGAAACGCTCCTTCGCACGGGAGCGGGATGGCTAGTGAATATAGTCCTAGATCCGGGAATTGCGAGGCAAGCATGTGAGACTGGGTCCCGGCTTCGCGTGCATCGTTACGCGCTGCACCGCGTCCGGGACACGAGACCTGCGCCTGCGGACTACCGCCGCGCTCAGTCCACCCGCACCCTGCCCCGCTTGTCCTTCACATCGGAACGACGCTTCTTGCCTTCCAGCCGCTTGGTCTTGGACGCCTTGGTCGGCTTGGTGGCGCGGCGCGGCACCGGGCGCACCGACGCCTCGCGGATCAGGTCGATCAGCCGCTCGCGCGCCTCGGCGCGGTTGCGCTCCTGGGTGCGGTTGCTCTGCGCGATCAGCACGATCACGCCGTCCTTGGTCAGCCGCTTGCCGGCGAGCCGCATCAGGCGAATCGCGACATCGTTCGGCAGCGACGGCGAACGCCGCACGTCGAAGCGCAATTGCACCGCGGTCGAGAGCTTGTTGACATTCTGCCCGCCGGGACCGGACGAACGCACGAAGCTTTCCTCGATCTCGTCCTCGTCGATGCTGATGGTGTCGGTGACGCGGATCATGGTCTTTATCGGTGTCGTCCCCGCGAAAGCGGGGACCCATAACCACCGCTCTGGAATATAGGTCCCGCTTTCGCGGGGACGACCGCAACCCTACAACTTTTCCGCCAGATATTGCTTCGCCAGCACCTTGCCTTCTTCCACCGCCGGCTGATCGAACGCATCGACGCCGAGCAGATGCGCGGCGACGATGGTCTCCAGCATGAAATGCATCAGCAATTCGCCGAGGCTGCGTTCGTCGATGGTCTCGAGATGGAAGGTGCGGACCGGGCAACCGTTCCTGGCCAGCGTCTCGGCGGTGGCGCGGCCCTGCGCGGCGACCAGATCGCCGATGGTCTTGCCGCCGAAATCCGGCTCGCCGGCGCGCCTGGCAAGCTCAGGATCGATCTTCGGACCCTTGCCGGCAACGCCGGTGGTGATGACCGTGAACAGCTTGTCGCGCGGACCGGCGATGAAAAGCTGCAACTGGCTGTGCTGGTCGACCGGCCCGAGCGCGCCGATCGGCGTCGTGCCCTTGCCGTCCTTGCCGAGGCTTTCGGCCCAGAGCTGCACGTACCATTTGGAGAATTTCTCGAGCTTGTCGGCATAGGCCATCAGCGCGGCGATCGACTTGCCCTTGCTCTCGCGCAAGAGCGATCGACAAGCGCGGCGCCGAGCGCAGACGGCACCTCGCGCGCGGGCTTGCTTCGACAGCACCGGCGCGAGGGCCGCAGCAGCGCCTTCGCGCAAGGCGACCGGGTCGAGCCCGAGGATCGCGGCCGGCAGCAGTCCGACATTGGTCAGCGCCGAGAAGCGGCCGCCGACACCGGTATCGTGATCGAGAAAGGCGACGCCTTCCGGCTCGAGCAGATCGCGCAGGCCGTTGCGCTTGCCGGGCTTCGCGGGCTCGGAGAGCCCGAGAAAAGCGTCGCCGATCTGCGGATGCTGTGGCGCCTTGCAGGCCGACAGCGCGGCCGCAGTCTGCATCAGGGTCTCGCCGGTGCCGCCGGATTTCGAGATCGCGACAAAGCGCGAGGTTGCAAGCGGCAGCTGCGCCAGCAGCAGCGCCGAAGCTTTCCGGATCGAGATTGTCCATGAAATGGATGCGCGGGCCAGCGCGCAGCGCACCGACACCCGGCACGGCGTAGCCGGCAAGCTGCGCCAGCGTCTGGCCGCCCAGGCTCGAGCCGCCGGTGCCGAGAAACACGATGTCGGTCGCGCCCGTTGACGAGCCGCTGCGCGGCTTCCTGCACGGCCGGCAGGTCGGCGCGCTCGGCCGGCAGATGCAGCAGCGCGCAAGCCGCGATCGGCATGGCGCGCGCGCAGCCAGTCGAGCGCCTTTTCGGCGCGCGCCAGCGCGTCGTTCAAGGCCGGGTCGGAAATGCCCTCGCGGCCGATCGTGGCCTCGCGTGCGAGCTCGATGTTCTGATGAATTGTCATGGCCGTTCAAATTCCGCTCGTCCCCGCGAAAGCGGGCACCCGGAAAGACGTACTGGATTCCCGCTTGCGCGGGAATGAGCGGAATATTCTTGTGAGGATGATCAGCCGCCCTGCTTGGCGGGGATCGGCTGGGCGCGGCCGACCACGGTGACCAGCACGCCGCCGTCGAGCAGACGCCTGGCGACGCGCTGCACGTCTTCGAGCGTTACGGCGTCGATCAGGCCGTTCCGGCGCTCCCAGTAATCCATGCCGAGATCGTCGACCTGCAACTGCACGAGCTGCGCCGCAATCTTCGTAGAAGTGTCGAAGTTCAGCGCGTAGGAGCCCTTGAGATAGGACTTGGCCTTGTCGAGCTCATCCTCGCTCGGCCCGCTCTGCGCCAGCCGCTTGATCTCCTCCTCGATCAGCCCGACCGCCTCGTTCGGCCTTGTCGGTGCGGGTCTGGGTGCCGCCCATGAACAGCGCGGTGGCATCGAGCGGCAGCAGATAGGAATAGACCGAATAGGCCAGCCCGCGCTTCTCGCGCACCTCGCTGTAGAGCCGCGAGGAGAACGAGCCGCCGCCCAGAATGTGATTGACGATGAAGGCCGGGATGAAATCCGGGTCCTTGCGCGCGATGCCGATGCCGCCGAACGAAACCACGGTCTGCGGCACGTCGAGCTCCACCTCCAGCGTCCGCCCGACCGATGCGAGCTTGGTATCCGGCACGCTGCGCAGTTCGCGCCTTGGCCGGCAGCGCGCCGAAAATCCGGTCGAGCACGAGGCCGAGTGTCTTGCGCGTCGATGTCGCCGACCACGCCGACCTTGAGATTGTCGCGCGCCAGCACCCGGCCGGTAAAGGCCTTGAGATCGTCGCGCTGGATAGTCGGCACCGATTCCAGCGTGCCGTTGGTCGGCCGCCCGTAAGGATGATCGGGGAAGGCGGTGCGCCACCACAGCCGCGAGCCGATATCGTTCGGGCTCGTGGTCTCGCGCTTGAGCGCGGTCAGCATCTGCGCGCGAATGCGCTCCACCGGCTCGGTGTCGAAGCGCGGCTGCGTCAGCGCCAGCCGCAGCAGGTCGAAGCCGGCATCCTTGCGGTCGCGACAGCACCTTCAGCGAGCCGCGGAAATCGTCGCGGTTGGCGCGAAACGACAATTCGACCGCGTTGCGCTCGATGCGCCTGCTGAAATGCCTTGGCGTCGAGATCGCCGGCGCCTTCGTCGAGCGCTGGACGCCGTCATGTAGGCGACGCCCGGCTTGTCGGCGGGGTCCTGGCTGGCGCCGCCCTTGAAGGCGAACTCCATCGCGACCAGCGGCACCGACGGTCTCGCGCACCAGCCAGGCCTCGATGCCGCCCGGGCTCACCACGCGCTCGATCTTGGTGCATCGCCTGCGCGGGCGAGACAGCGACCAGCAGCCGCGGTCAGGGCCGCTGCGGCCAGTCCGAGCGGCGCATTACGGAAAAAGTTCATGAGCGCCTCTCCTCCGGCTTGGCCGGGCCCTTGACCAGATAGCCGGTGACCGAGCGGCGCTTGTCGAGCCAGGTCTTCGCCGCGGCCTGCACGTTGTCGGCGGTGACCTTCTGCACGCGGTCGGGCCAGGTCTTGAGGCTGTCGACGGTCAGTCCGGTGGTCAGCGCGCCGCCATACCAGCGCGCCATCGTCGCCTGGCTGTCCTGCGCATAGACCACGTCGGCGACCAGCTTGATCTTGGCGCGTTCGAGTTCTTCGTTGGTGACGCCCTTGTCGGCGACTTCCTGCGATCACCGCGTCCATCGCCTCTTCGAGATCCTTCAGCGTCACCTCGTTGCGCGGCGTGCCGTAGATTCCAAAGCGCGTCCAGTCGAGCGCCGTGCCCTGGTACCAGGCGCCGATCGAGGTCGCGAGCGGCTTCTCGATCACGAGCTTCGAATAGAGCCGGCTGTTGGTGCCGGAGCCGAGGATCTGCGACAGCATTTCCAGCGCCTCGGATTCGCCGGGCTTGCCGGTCGCGGCGGAGGGCACGAGATAGCTGCGCTGCAGGCTCGGCTGCGTCACGCGCGGATCGGCGAAGGTGACGGTTCGCACCGAGCGCTGCTCCGGCTCCTGCGGCCGCAGGCGCGGACCGATCTCGGCGCGCTGGCGCGACCTTGCCGTAGGTTTCCTCGGCAAGCTTCTTGACTTCGTCGGCGGTGACATCGCCGGCGACGACCAGCACCGCGTTGTTGGGCGTGTACCAGCGATTGTAGAAATCGATCGCATCCTTGCGGTCGAGCTTCTCGATCTCGTGGCGCCAGCCGATCACCGGCCGGCCATAGGGATGATTGAGATAGAGCGCGGCCTGCAATCTCCTCGCCGAGCTTGGCAGCCGGGCTGTTGGCGACGCGGCTGTTCTGTTCTTCGAGCACGACGTTGCGCTCCGGCAGCACCGCCTCGTCGGTCAGCTTCAGGCCGGTCATGCGGTCGGCCTCGAATTCCATCACCATCTTCAGGCGGTCGCGGCGTCACGCGCTGGAAATAGCCGGTATAGTCGCTGGAGGTGAATGCGTTTTCCTGTCCGCCGATGGTGGCGAGCGTCTTCGAGAAACGGCCGGCCGGATTTTTCTCGGTGCCCTTGAACATCAGATGTTCGAGGAAATGCGCGATGCCGGATTTTCCCGGCGGCTCGTCGGCGGCGCCGACGCGATACCAGATCATGTGCGTGACGACCGGCGCGCGGCGATCCGGAATCACCACGACTTCCATGCCGTTCTGCAACTTGAAATGCGTGACCTCGGGGCCGGAGGCGTCTGCCGAGCGTGCTGATGAAAAAACGAAAGTGCGAGCGCGGTCGCCAGGGATGCCAAAGTCGTTTGTTGCATTTTTTTCATGTTTTCTCGATGCGCCGGATTCGTTCCGGCGCGTGAAGTCACACAGATGATACTTCGATGACGGAATTGGAAGGGCCTCGGCAATGCCGGCCGATCACTAATTGCCGTCGCCGCGCTCGTTAAGCAGATCGAACGGCTTGGCCTGTTCCTGCCTCGGCGTAGATGCCATAGGGATGCGCGGCCGACGGCGTACGATAGCCGGGCGGCGGCTGGGTCAGGTCGGCACGCGTCGGCTCGCGATCGAATGTGCGCAACTTCGGGCTTGGAGGTGTCCTTGAACAGGCCGCCGAAAAGACTGCCCTTGGTGCCGAGTTCGTCGGGACGCAGCATGCGCCGGCCGTCGGCTTCCGCGTCCTGCGGACCGGTGGGAGTTGCGAGTCCTGCCGGCGCCGGCCTTGGGGCCCGACCACATTGAGTTCGGCCGGGGTCAGCGCGCGGTTGTCCTCTTCGACCGAGCGGCGACGCTGATTCTTCTTGCGCGGCGGCGCGCTTCTTGCGCTCGACGATCTTCCGGATCCTTCGGCCAGGCCGGCGAGTTCACCAGCGCATTGGTTTCCGGAGCCGGCAGGCGGTTCAGATTCGGCGGCACCACCAGCGGCGCGCGTTCGCGATAATTGATGCGAATCGCGATTGTTGATGCCGAACAGACCCTTGATGAATTTGGTCTCGATGCTTTCTTCGTCGTCATCGTCGTCGGCGGCATGAGCCGGTGCCGAGAACGGGCCGGACAAGACGATGGCGACGGAAAGCACGATGGCGCAGGCAGCCAAGCGCGCGGCGCCAGGTCGCGGCCCCTGCCTTAATCGGTCAAGCCGTCGATCCAATGTTCGCAAAACCTGCTCCCCCGCGGGACTGGAATGCCGTCGGCCCGGACCGGGAAATGCCCACAGATCAGGGCGCTTTTGCGGCACGGCCGCCGAGGAGGGTTTCATACAACAAACCCGCCACCCCGGCAACGATGGCCACATCGGCGAGGTTAAAGACGTACCAGTTGAAGGTGAATGACGCGGTTGTGAGGTGCAGAAGCGCGAAATCCACCACCGCCCCATAGGCAAAGCGGTCGATCGCATTGCCGACGGCCCCGCCGATGATCAGGCCCAGGCAGACCGCCATCAGCCGGTTTTCGGCCCGTGCCAGCCAGGCCCACAGGAATACCGCAGCGACCGCCTTGAAGCCGAGCAGGGCCCATTGGCCGAGCGCGGTGTCCTGCGCGAACAGGCCGTAGCTGATGCCCTTGTTCCAGACCAGCACCAGGTCGAAAAACGGCAGCACACGGCACCCGCCCGCGCGAGCCGAGATCGTAAACGTGAAGCAGCCACAGCTTGCTGGCCTGATCGAGCAAAGCGGTGACGAGCGCCGCGCTCACGCCGTCGCGGGTGAGCGGGCCGTAGAGATAGGCGCTTAGATTTCTTCCAGCCACCATGAAGCAGTCGTCCCCGCGAAGGCGGGGACCCATAGCCGCTTATGTCACTGGGTGGCAAGGTTGCACCGCCTCACCTGGCGGTCGTCCCCGCGCAGGCGGGGACCCATAACCACAATTGCATGAGGTGAGAGCGACCGCGTCGCACGCAAAGCCTGCTGCGTGCTTACGGCCCTTTCACGGCGTATGGGTCCCCGCCTTCGCGGGGACGACCGGGAGAATGCAGCACGGCGACCTCGAAACTTACTCCGCCGCCTTGCGCATCGCGTCCCATTCGCGCAACGCCTGCGCGTCGCGCGGCGTCACGTCGGGATAAGCCGGGTCTTCGCCGACGCTTTCGGTGATCTTCCAGGAGCGCGCGCATTTCTTGCCATGCGCGCGCGCAGGCACCACCGCGACGCCGCGCACATCGTCGAGCCGGAAGGCGTCCGCCGGCCCCTCGCCTTCGGCCAGCGTCGCGGCCGAGGTGATGCAGATTTCGGCGAGATCGACATCGACGATCGCCGCGAACAGGTCGGGATCGGAGACATAGACGACCGGCGCGGCCTCGAGCGAGGAGCCGATGCGCTTCTGCGCGCGCTCCAGTTCCAGCGCGCCGGTGACCACGCGGCGCACATTGCGGATCTTGCGCCACTTCTCGGCCAGCGCATCGTCGCGCCATTCGGCCGGCACCTTCGGGAAACACCTGCAGATGCACCGACGGCGCGCCATCGCCATAGCGCTGCAGCCAGGCTTCCTCCGCGGTGAAGCACAGCATCGGCGCGAGCCACGTCACCGTGCAGCGGAACAGATGATCGACCACCGTGAGCGCGGCCTTGCGCTTCTTCGAGGAGATCGGATCGCAATAGAGCGCGTCCTTGCGGATATCGAAATAGAACGCCGACAGATCGCTGGTCAGGAAGGCGTTGAGCTGCGCGAAGATGCGCTTGTAGTCGAAATCCGCATAGGCCTGCCGGACCGGTCCGATCGAGTTCGGCGAGCCGGTGCAGCATCAGCCGTTCGAGCTCCGGCATCTCGGCCGACCGCGACGCGATCGTCCTCGCTGGAAATGCGCGAGCGAGCCCAGCATCCAGCGGATGGTGTTGCGCAGCTTGCGATAGGTCTCGACATTGGTCTTGAGGATTTCCGGCCCGATGCGCAGGTCGTCGGCATAATCGGACGCGCAGGCCCACATCCGCAGAATGTCGGCGCCGGAATTCTTGATCACGTCCTGCGGCGCCACCGTGTTGCCGAGCGACTTCGACATCTTGCGGCCGTGCTCGTCGAGCACGAAGCCGTGCGTCAGCACCATGTCGAACGGCGCGTGGCCGCGCGTGCCGCAGCTTTCCAGCAGCGAAGACTGGAACCAGCCGCGATGCTGGTCGGAGCCTTCGAGATACATCACGAGGTCGTCGCCGCTTGGGCTTGCGCTCGATGCCGGCAAGCTGCGGGAAGTTCTTCGGGTCTTCCAGCACGAAGGCATGGGTCGAGCCGGAATCGAACCAGACGTCGAGAATGTCGTCGACCTTCTTCCAGCCTTCGCTCGCGCGCGATCCCGAGGAAACGCGCGGCGGCGCCGTCGGCGTACCAGGCGTCGGCGCCTTCCTGCTCGAAGGCCTCGCCGATGCGCTGTGTCGACCGCGGCATCGTCCAGAATCTCGACCGAGCCGTCGGCCTTCTCCCTGACGAACACCGTGATCGGCACGCCCCAGGCGCGCTGGCGCGAGATCACCCAGTCGGGGCGGCTCTCGATCATGCCGTTGATGCGGTTCTCGCCGGCGGGCGGGATCCATTGGGTGGCGGCGATGGCGTCAGCGCGCGATGCGCAGCGTGATCGCGCGGTCTGCCGCGACAGTCGCATGCTGCGTCCGGATTGGCCGACGCGCAATGATCGGCTTGTCCATCGCAATGAACCATTGCGGCGTGTTGCGGAAGATCACCGGCTTCTTCGAGCGCCAGGAATGCGGATATTGATGCTTGAGCCGGCCGCGCGCGATGATGTTGCCGGCCTCGGCCAGCGCCTTGATCACCGCGTCGTTGGCGTCGCCCTTCTCGCCCTTGTCGTTGATGACGCGCTTGCCGGTGAAGCCCGGCGCCTGCGTCGGTGAAGGCGCCGTTCTCGTCGACGGTGTAGGGGATGTGCGAGTTGATGCCGCGCGCTTCGAGTTCGCGCGCATTCGCGGTCCAGATTTCGAAGTCCTCGCGGCCGTGTCCGGGCGCGGTATGCACGAAGCCGGTGCCGGTATCGTCGGTGACGTGATCGCCGGCGAGCAGCGGCACGATGAAGTCGTAGCCCAGCTTGCGCAGCGGATGACGGCAGCCGAGCATCGGCAAGGTCCTGCGGCCGGCACGTCGGCGATCTTGTCGTAGGCGGTGACGCGCGCCTGCTTGAACACGTCGCCGGCGAGATTTTCCGACAGGATGAACAGATCGCCGAACTTCGCCCAGTTGTCGGGCGCGGCATCGGTGACCTTGTAGAGACCGTATGCGATCTTCGGCGAATAGCTGATGGCGCGGTTGCCCGGCAGCGTCCAGGGCGTGGTGGTCCAGATCACCACCGAGGCGCCGTCGTATTTCTTCTCCAGCTCCTTGTGCCGCTTGCCGCGCGCGCGAGCCTGACCGGAAACTTCACCCACACCGTGTCGCTCGTGATAATCCTCGTATTCGACCTCGGCCTCGGCGAGCGCGGTCTTTTCCACCACGCTCCACATCACCGGCTTCGAGCCGCGATAGAGCGTGCCGTTCTGCGCGAACTTCATCATCTCGCGCGCGATCTGCGCTTCGGCCGGAAAGCGCATCGTCGAGTAGGGATGATCCCAGTCGCCCTCGACGCCGAGCCGCTTGAACTCGGCGCATCTGCACGTCGATCCAGTGCTGCGGCGAAGGCGCGGCATTCCTTGCCGGAATTCGTTGATCGGGATCGCGTCCTTGTTCTTGCCCTTGGCGCGATATTCCTCCTCGATCTTCCATTCGATCGGCAGGCCGTGGCAGTCCCAGCCCGGCACGTAGTTGGAATCGAAGCCCAGCATCTGCTGGCTGCGCGTCACCACGTCCTTCAGGATCTTGTTGAGCGCGGTGCCGATATGGATGTTGCCGTTGGCGTAGGGCGGGCCGTCATGCAGGATGAATTTGCGCGCGGCCCTTCGCGGCCTGCGCGCAGCTTGCCGTACAGGTCTTCCTTCTTCCAGCGCGCGAGCAGCACCGGCTCGCGCTCGGGCAGGCCGGCGCGCATCGGGAATTCGGTCTGCGGCAGGAACAGGGTCTCGGAATAGTCGCGTTTGGTCTCGGTCATGTCGGGCACGGGTGAGCTCTGGGGGCCGTGTGTAGCAGGCGTGTTGCGGCGCGAAAAGAAGCGCTGATCGCCTCGTAAATCCGGCCCAAGCGGGGAAAGGCGTCACCCGAGCGCTTCAGCGCATCGCGGGCGCGGGCGGAATCGACATTCATCTGCGCCACCAGCGCCTCGACCGAGGTGAATTTCTCCTCCGGCCGGATCCAGCCGATCAGCGCGACATCGAGCGTCCTGCCGTAGAGGTCGCCGGAAAAGTCGAACAGGAACACCTCGAGCAGCGGCGCGCCATTGTCGAAGGTCGGGCGGCGGCCGAAGCTCGCAACGCCGTCGTAGCGCGCCGTCGCCGATGCCGACCCGCACCGCATAGATGCCGTGCTTCAGCCCGCAGGCCGGATCGAGCTTCAGATTGGCGGTGGGAAAGCCGAGCTCGCGGCCGCGCTTCTCGCCATGCAGCACCTCGCCCGACACGAACCAGGGATAGCCGAGCAGTTCGGCCGCCTCCACCACCCGGCCGGCTTCCAGCGCGGTGCGGATGGTGCCCGACGAGACCGGCCGGCCCTCATCCTCCAGCGGCGGCGCGATATCGACCGGAAAGCCGTAGCGCGCGCCGGCCTCCTTCAGAAAGGCCGGCGAGCCGCCCCGGCCCTGCCCGAAATGAAAATCGAAGCCGATCGCGACCCCGCTCACGCGCCAGCCGCTCGACCAGGATGCGGCGGACGAATTCCTCGGCCGGCAGGCCGGCAAGCGCCGCGTTGAAGCTCAGCACCACCGCGCCGTCGAGGCCGGTGGCGGCCAGCAGCCGCAGTTTCTGCCGCTCGTCGGTCAGCCGGAACAGCTTCTCGTCGGCGCGGAAATAGCTGCGCGGATGCGGCTCCAGCGTCAGCACGGCGGACGGCTTGCCGGCGGCCTTGGCGCGCCGCATGGCAAGCTCGATCACCGAGCGATGGCCGCGATGCACGCCGTCGAAATTGCCGATCGCCAGCACCGCGCCGCGCAGGGCCGCGATCTCGGGGCCATCGTCGCGGACGACGACAAAAGGCGTCTGGCATTGGCAGGCTGCGGACATGACCGGACGGGAAATAAGGGAATTTCGCCGCACCGTGTCGGCCCGCAGGCGCCGTCAAGTCAAGCGGCCGCAGGCCAAGCCGAGTCCGCTCAGGCTACCGGCTCTTTCGGCCGTGCCGGCACCGAGACGATCGCCTCGCCGTCCAGCACCAGCGCATTGTCCACCAGCGCCTCGCAATGCAGCCGGACCTGGCGGCCTTTCGGCACCAGTTCGATCACCTCGACGATGACCGTGACCACATCGCCGATCTTGACCGGCGCATGGAAGTTCAGCGTCTGCGAGCGATAGACCGCGCCCGCCCCCGGCAGCCGCGTGCCCAGCACCGCCGAAATCAGGCTCGCGGTATAGAGCCCGTGCGCGATGCGCTGGCCGAAGCGCGTGCCCTGCGCATAGGTGTCGCACAGATGGATCGGGTTATCGTCGCCCGACACATTGGCGAAGCCGACCACGTCGGTCTCCATCACCGACTTCATCAGGGTCTCGCGCATGCCGACATGCAGATCCTCGAAGCACAGGGTGCGGACCATGCGCGGGTCGACGGCGGCTTTGGCGGGTGCTGCGGTCATGTCAGTTTTCGTTACAGGGTTAAGGAGCCGTAAACTGCTGCAACATTAAGCAGCCGGCAATTCGCCTTTCAGCGAAGATCCCGCAGCCTTTTAGGGAGATAACGCGCGCCGTTCCGCAAATCTTGCGGATTAACCCGATTTTCAAGGCGTCGCCTAAGGTCTCGCCATGGGGCGGAAATGCCCCTGGATACGGCTCGCGCAGCGCGGCCGCGATGACGGAGCTTGTGACGATGTCTGTCAATTTGGCGATGCCCGTGCTGGTCGTCGACGATTACAACACCATGGTCCGCATCATCCGCAATCTGCTGCGTCAGGTCGGCTTTCACGACATCGACGACGCCTCGGACGGCCATTCGGCGCTGAAGCGCCTGCGCGAGAAGCAATACGGCCTCGTCATCTCCGACTGGAACATGGAGCCGATGACCGGCTACGACCTGCTCAAGCGAAATGCGCGCCGATCGCCAAGCTGGCGACGTGCCCTTCATCATGATCACCGCCGAATCCAAGACCGAGAACGTGATCGCGGCGAAGCAGGCCGGCGTCTCAACTACATCGTCAAGCCGTTCAACGCGGAGACGTTGAAGAGCAAGATCGAGGCGGTGTTCCCCGAGCAGCCGCGCGCGGCGTAGCGCAACACTCTCTGAACTCGTCCCCGCGAAAGCGGGGACCCATACACCACCGCTCTGGGATATAGGTCCCCGCTGGAGTTTACACTCGGGTCTGCGCGAAGCGCGGACCCGGATGCGGGGACGACCTCAGAAGCAATCCACCTCATCAGTCTTCTTGCGATCGCCGGCTTGCCGCCGACGCTATTCGACACTCGTCTGCTTCCTATCCAAAATCCGCAACCGATACAATCTCGATATATCTTGACTTTCGATATATCGAGACTATATCGGCGCTGGTGAGACACCGACACGGAGGCGGCCGACACCGCCATCACGACCCTGACGGCGCGCATGAGCGCGACGGCGGGGACATTCACCACCGGCATCACGGCCGCATGAAGGCCGTTTGGCGGCCGTCACGGCGGCCGCCGCGCGGCAGGCTGTTCGACTATGGCGACCTTCGCCTGGTCGTTCTCGACATGATCGTCGAGCAGCCGCGTCACGGCTACGAGCTGATCCGCGCCATCGAGGAACGCATGGGCGGCAGCTACAGCCCCAGTCCCGGCGTGATCTATCCGACCCTCTCCTGGCTCGAGGACATGGGCTATGCCGCGGTCGAAACCGAAGACGGCGGGCGCAAGCGCTACAACGTCACGCCCGAAGGAAAAGCCTTTCTCGCCGCAAACCGCGCGGCGCTCGATGCGCTGCTTTCCGCGCATCGGTTCGGCCCGCAAGGACGGCCGTTACGAAGGCGTACCGGCCCCGATCCTGCGCGGCATGGAGAACCTGAAGCTCGCGCTGAGACTGCGGCTTCGCAGCCGGCCGATCGACCAGGCCGCGGCGGAAAGTATCGCAGCCGCACTCGATGCCGCTGCGCAGAGCGTCGAGCGGAGTTGAACACGTCGTCCCCGCGACCATAACCACGTCTGTATACAGGTCCCCGCGAGCGCGGGGACGACGACATCACAGCTCACCACGTCAGCTTTCGCGATCGCGCGCGGCTTGCCGCCGGCGGCGATCAGGACGCGCTCGACCGCATCGGGATCGGGATCGTCGCGGCCGCCGAATTCGGCGGCGTGAATGCCGGCGGTGACGAACAGGCAATCGATGCCGTAGCTCGCAGCGCCCGTGAAATCGGTGCGCACCGAATCGCCGATCGCCAGCACGCGCTTCTGGTCGACCTTCTTGCCGCGCGCGCGCTGCGGCGAGTTGCAGCGCCAGATCGTAGATCGGCGCATAGGGCTTGCCGGCATACAGCACCTCGCCGCCCATGCTTGCGCATAGAGGTCGGCGATCGCGCCGGCGCAATAGAGCAAGGTGCTCGCCGCGCTCGACCACGACATCGGGATTGCCGCAGACCATGAACAGCGAGCGCGCGCAGCATCTGCTCGAGCAGCGGCGCGATAATCCTCCGGCGTCTCGGTATCCTCGTGGAACAGCCCGGAGCAGATCACGTAATCGGCGCTCTCGACCGGCGCGAAGCGCACGTCGAGCCCCTCGAAAATCGCAAGGTCGCGCTTGGGACCGACATGCAGGATGGTCTGCCCGGGACGCTTCTCGATCTCGCTCGCGGGTCACGTCGCCGGAACTGACGATGGCGTCGTAGATCGAGCGCGGCGCGCCGAATTGCGCCACCTGGCTCGCGACCACGCCGTTCGGCCGCGGCGCATTGGTGATCAGCACGACGGTGCCGCCCTTGTCGCGAAAGCGCGTCAGCGCGTCGCAGGCCTCCGGGAAAGGCCGCGACGCCGTTATGCACCACGCCCCAGACGTCGGACAAAACCACGTCATAGTCGGGCGCGAGCGCCGAAAAATGGTCGGTGAAAATGGTCAAGGGAGAAGCCTGGTCGGTGAGGTAGGGGCGCTGCGATGTAGCGCGGCTTGCGCGCTTCGTCACGCCTCAGATCGCGGCACGGGCAGCAGAACCCGACCGGTCTCGGCGAGCCGACGCGCGACGGTCGATCGGCCGCGCTGCCCTGCAGCGCCTCGGCGCGAACCGGACGCGGCGGCGAGAACAGAAAGCCCTGGCCGAAGCGCACGTCGTAATCGAGCAGGTCCACCACCGACGCCTCGGTCTCGATCCGCTCGGCGATCAGGCTGACGCCATGGCGCCCGAGCAGGTCCGACAGGTCGGCGGCATGGATATCGGCGGCGGCGCCGGTCTTGCTCAGCAGCAGCGGCGCCGGGATCTTGACGAAGCGAACGCCGAGGTCGGACAGATCGCGCGGGCCGATGCGCAGATCGGTCACATGATCCATCGAGAAGCGGAAGCCGAGCGCGATCAGCGAGGCGAGGCTTTCCTGTTCGAGCGGCCCCATGTCGCGCAACGCGCTTTGCGTGAATTCCAGCGTCAGCGACGAACTGAGCGCGCGATTGGCTTCCAGAAAATCGAAAAACTGCCGGATAGATGTCGGCGATCGTTCAAGGTCGCGACCGAGACGTTGCAGAACAGCCCGATCTCGCGGTTCTTCAGCAGCAGCCGCCGCAGCACCTGCACGCAGCGGAACAGCTGCACATTGTCGATGCGCGGGATCAGGCCGGACTTCTCGGCATGGGCGAGAAAATCGCTCGGCAGGATCAGCGTACCGTCCTCGGTGCGCAGCCGCGTCATCGCCTCGTAATAGCGGACCTTGCGCTGCGGCAGCGTCACCACCGGCTGCAGATAGAGATCGATGCGGTTGTTATCGATCGCGCTCTTGCAGGATGGCCGCGATCTCGTCGGCGCTCTTGCCCTTGAGCGGACCGGTGGCCGGCAATTCGGGCGGCGCAGGCGGCTGCTTCGACCGCGGCCGGCTCCAGCGGCAACCGGTACAGCCGCGACCGGCTCGGCTCGGAACCGGTGCCGGCTGGCCGGTAGCGACGGCGGCGGGCGTCGGTCGATCGGCGCGGGCGCCAGAGCCGCCGGAGCGGCCTGCAAATCGGCAAGCCGCGCGTCATGGGTCGCGACGGTTTCGGCGAGCTGCTTGACCAGCACGCCGAGTTCGCCGATTTCGGCCGCCAGCGGATCGTTCGGCGCTGCGGGTGCGCCGGGCGGCTTCCTGATGTCTCGACCGCAATCACCCGGCGGCCGAGTTCGGCGACCTGGCGGGCGAGATCGGCGGTGCCGCGCGACAGGTCGGCGATCTGTTCGCCGACGTCGTTGCGATCGCGCAGCCGCGACGGTGACGGTATTGTAGAGCGCAAGCGCCGTCATCGCCGTGAGCGCCACGATCGAGGCCTCGGCGACCGTCAGCCCGAACACCAGATAGCCGACCGCGCCAAGCGAGGCAGCGATCAGGACCACGCAGATTGCGATGAAAATGGCCGTCAGCCGCAGCATGATATCCCGTCGCCCGCGGACGAATCGGCGCTGCGCCGTTGATTCGTCCGGCTGACGGCTAATGTCCACGAGCCCCGCGCGAAGCGCAAGCAATCCGCGTGCCAAAATTCCGGCAGTGTTGCTCGCGGCTGCTCAGTGCCGCGGGCGGAACCATCCAGTAGCGATCCGGCACTGCGGCATTGCGCGCGCCGCCCGCGGTCTGCCGCGGGAATTCGAGCTCGACGGGCTCGCCTTCGATCCGAAGCGCTTGCGCCATTCATCGACATGGGCGGCGGTGAGCCCGTCCTCCCACAGCACCAGCACGCCGCGCTTTCGCAAATCGTTCATGTCGATCCAGGGACTGATCTGCGGGCGGCCATGCACCACGACATGCGGCCGGTCCGGCGAATAGACCGCGACATTGTTGGCGGCAAATTCGGTTCCGGCGACGTAATGCAGTTCCGTTCCCGGTCTTTGTCGCGCCATTCGCGCGTCAGCTGCTCGGCGATGGCATGGCCCGGAAATTCGGTCGCCTTCGGGCGCCCGCGCTTATGCTGGTCGGCGATGATAGGTGCCGATATAGATCGCCGGCCCGAGCAGGAACAGGAAGACCACGCCGATGGTGAAGACGCGCAATCGCAGCGCATCGGTGACCGGGCCGAACCACAGGATCGCGGCGAGCGGCAGGAACGACCACAGCGGATAGCCCCACATGGTGATCGGCGCGCGCCCGGTAAGCGACGCCGCGAGCGTGACCACGACGAAAGGCCCGAAGGCCAGCATGGTCGACGTAACGGCGCGCGAAGGCGGCCGACGGCGGCGGCGGCTCCTGCTTCTGCAGCCGCGGAAACAGCGTGACGCCGAGCAGGATCAGGGTCGGATGGATGAAGAAGGCCTGCGCCAGCGTCCAGATCAGCGGATAGGTGAGTACTGGTACCAATGCTGCGCGATGGCGCGCGCGATCGGTGACATATTGCAACGGCAGGAAGCCGGACTTGACCAGCCAGATCGCATTCGGCGCGATCACCACGCAGAAGGCCAGCGCCATCAGCCACGGCCCCGGCGTGCGAAGCGTCCGCCGCGCCAGCGGATCGGCGATCAGGAACACCGCCAAGGCTGATGGCGAGCGCGAAAGCGGCATATTTCGACCAGAAGGCCAGCGCCAGCATCGCGCCGGCCAGCAGCCAGTCCCAGCGTCCTGCCGCGCGCCAGCGCGCGATAGAAAAACAGCGCGGTGAAGGCCCAGAACGGCAATTGCATCTGGTCATGCGCGAATTTCACCGCCGAATAATTGTAATAATGGATGCCGATCAGCGACAGCGTGGCGATCAGCGCCTGCACCGGTCCGGCAATGTCGCGCGCCAGCAGATAGACGCCGACAAAGCAGGCGATCACCGCGAGCGGCCCGAGCAGATAGACCGAATTGATCTGTCCGGTGAGGCGATAGACCAGATCGGCCAGCCACCAGGGCAGCGGCGGATGCTTCCAGTATCCGAGCTGCCATTCCTTGCCGAGCGCAAGATCCTCGGCGAGATCGAGTTCGAGATTGGTCGCGGTCAGAAGCGGCAGCGCGGTCCAGACCACGAGATGGGCGCACAGCACGATGGCCAGCACCCGGCCCGGATTCCGCAGCGCAAAATTTACGACGGGAGCGAGAAAATCGCTGTCATACTTGGTCGTTCTCGCGTCCATGCAGCCGTCGTAGTATGCCAATCGGGACCCGGCGCCGCCGGCGGCGGTTCGGCCGGGCGCATGAGTGCCCGGACCCGGCCTTTCCGTCAATAAAGGCGGCGGTGGTTGTGTGACGATCTGGCGTTGGATGCGTTGATGAACGAGCCAATGTCCCTGAAATTTCGGTGGTGCTGCCGGCGCATAACGAGGCCGGCAATGTCGGACCGATGGCCGCGACGCTCGAGCGCATCCTGAAAGCCGTTCGGCCGCTACGAGATCGTGTTCGTCGATGACGGCTCGAGCGACGGCACGCTGGCGGCGATCCGGGCCGCGGCCACCGCCAATCCCGCGATCCGCTATCATCTCCTTCACCCGCAATTTCGGCCATCAGGAAGCGTTGCGCGCGGGCCTTCGCCATGCGCGCGGACGCGCGGTGATCGTGATGGATGCCGATTTCGAGCATCCGCCGGAACTGATCCCCGAACTGGTCGCGGCCTGGAAGGACGGCGCCAAGGTGGTGGCGACGCGGCGCGAGGATTGCGGACGCCGTCGCTGCCGGCGATGAAGAGCTTCACCTCGCGCCTCTATTACAAACTCCTCGATGCCATCGGCGACGTCGAGCATCGAGCCCGGCAGCGCCGATTACATGCTGCTCGACCGCAGCGTGGTCGACACCATCAACGCCTTCGGCGACCAGGACGTGTTCCTGCGCGGCACCGTGCGCTGGTTCGGCTATCCGACGCAGACCGTGACCTTCTCGCGCGGCGCGCGCACCTATGGCGAGAGCAAATACACGCTCAAGCGGATGATCGACCTCGCGGTCACGGGCATCGCCGCGCACAGCGTGCGGCCGCTGCGGCTGGCGATCTGGCTGTCGCTCGCCTTCGCCGCGGTCGGGCTGATGCTGCTGATCTATTCGGTGGTGAGCTTCTTCCTGATCGAGCGCACCGTCACCGGCTGGACCTCGCTGATGGCGACGGTCGCGCTGCTCGGCGCCGCGCAATTGCTGGTGCTCGGCATCATCGGCGAATATGTCGGCCGCACCTTGCGCGAGGCGCGCGGCCGCCCGACCTATATCGTCGGCGAGACCGAGAGCCGATCAGAAGAGCGAAGGCGACGTGATCGGGTTTCGCCGGCCGGGGAATTGATTTAGCGCTCGTAGTTACTGCGCCCTCTCCCCTTGAGGGAGAGGGCTACGCCAGCCTCTCGCCAAGTGCGATTGGGTGAGGGGTAACGGTCCATCGATAGACCTTTACCCCTCACCCATCATGACTCGTTGAAAAGTCAGTGCAGCCCTCTCCCTCAAGGGGAGAGGGCGCAACAATGACGCCGGCTAGCAGATCAACCAGCGCCTTGATCACCTTCGCGGTCTTGTCGAAAATCTCGCCGATCTGCTTTTCGCTCACGATCAGCGGCGGCGACATGGCGAGCGAATCGCCGACCGCGCGCAGCATCATGCCCTCGTCGTGGAAGCCGCGCTCCATCGCCTCGAAGCCGCGCTTGCCGACGCCGTCGGGCTTCGACGCGAGATCGATGCCGACGGTGAGGCCGACGCAGCGGATATCGAGCACATTCGGCAGGCCCTTCAGCGTCATGCAGGCGTCGTACCAGAGCGGCTCGAGCTTCTTCGCGCGCTCGAACAGGCCTTCGTCGCGATAGAGATCGAGCGTCGCGAGGCCGGCCGCGACCGCGAGCGGATGCGCCGAATAGGTATAGCCGTGGAAGAATTCCACCACATGCTCCGGGCCCGTGCATGAAGGCCTCGTGGATTTCCTTCTTCACCAGCACGCCGCCCATCGGCACCGAGCCCGAGGTCACGCCCTTGGCGAAGGTGATCATGTCCGGCATCACGCCGTAGCGTTCGGCGGCGAAGGCATGGCCGAGCCGGCCGAAGCCGGTGATGACCTCGTCGAACACCAGCAGGATTTTGTACTTGTCGCAGATCGCGCGCAGCCGCTGCAGATAGCCCTTCGGCGCCGGCAGCACCGCGGTCGAGCCCGCCATCGGCTCGACGAACACCGCGGCGATGGTGTTGTCGCCGTGCAGCGCGACCAGCCGTTCCAGTTCGTCGGCCAGATGCGCGCCCCATTCCGGCTCGCCCCTCGAGAACGCCTGCTGCTCGCGGTTATAGGTGTGCGGCAGATGATCGACGCCGGCCAGCATGGTGCCGAACGCCTTGCGGTTGTTGCCGAGCCCGCCGACCGACATGCCGCCGAAGCCGACGCCGTGATAGCCGCGCTCGCGCCCGATGAAGCGCTGCGCGCTGCCCCTGCCCGCGCGCATTCCAATAGGCGAGCGCGATCTTCATCGCGGTGTCGACCGCTTCCGACCCGGAATTGCAGAAGAACACGTGATCGAGATCGCCCGGCGCCAGCGCCGCGATCCGGCTCGCCAGTTCGAACGATTTCGGGTTGGCGTATTGGAACGGCGGCGCGAAATCCATCTCCGCGGCCTGCGCCTGGATCGCGGCGACGATCGGCTCGCGATTATGCCCGGCATTGGTGCACCACAGGCCCGCGGCGCCGTCGAGGATCGGCCTGCCCTCCGGCGTGAAATAATGCATGTCCTTGGCGCGCGACACCATGCGCGGCCGCGCCTTGAAGGCGCGGTTGGCGGTGAACGGCATCCAGAAGGCTTCGAGGTCGTTCGGGACGGCGGTGGCTGCGGCTTGCGGGCGGATTGGGTCATGGCGGCCTCGATGGTGTTCGCGGCCTTCATCGCTGAGGGCGTCGCAGGGCGCTCGTCTTCGGAGGCCGTGCGAGATCGCCGCAAAGCCATCGAGACGGCGCTGCGCTCTCGGATCGGGCGGACCCGCTCGCGTAGTGCAAGGCAGACTTTGCCGATACACCGGCGGCTGTACCACGCCGCACTGTACTGAGTAACACAAATGACCGACAAAAGCAACAAAGTGAAGGCGCGGCTGCCGCGCGGGCTGGTGGATCGCGGGCCCTGCCGACCTCGCCGCGCACGCGCGCGATGCTGGAGAAAATCCGCGCCGTCTACGAGCTCTACGGCTTCGAGCCGGTGGAGACGCCCGCGATCGAATATACCGACGCGCTCGGCAAGTTCCTGCCCGATCAGGACCGCCCGAACGAGGGCGTGTTCTCGTTCCAGGACGACGACGAGCAATGGCTGTCGCTGCGCTACGACCTGACCGCGCCGCTGGCGCGCTATGTGGCGGAGAATTTCGACGCGCTGCCCAAGCCCTATCGCAGCTATCGCGAGGGCTGGGTGTTCCGCAACGAGAAGCCGGGGCCGGGCCGCTACCGGCAATTCATGCAGTTCGATGCCGATACGGTGGGATCAGCGCCTCGATGGCCGCCGATGCCGAGATCTGCATGATGGCGGCGGACACGATGGAGGCGCTTGGCATTCCGCGCGGCAGCTATGTGGTGAAGGTGAATAACCGCAAGGTGCTGGATGGGGTGATGGAAGTCGATCGGACTTGGCGGCGAAGCGAATGCGGCAAGCGGCTGACGGTGCTGCGCGCGATCGACAAGTTGGATCGGCTTGGGCGTCGAAGGTGTGAAGCAGCTGCTTGGGCAAGGACGCAAGGATGAGAGCGGCGACTTCACGAAAGGCGCCGGCCTAGACGAACGTGCAAATCGACGACATTCTTAGTTGCTTACCGGAGCTTGCTGAGTAGCGAGCAACTGCCGTTGCTGACTCGCATAGCCACACGTCTGCGATCGAACGAAGCTCGGTACGAATCGCAGACTTCGAAATCGCAGTCGAAGCGTATGCTGCGAATCGGCGAAGTCGCTGAGAGCCGCTGGACTGCAGAGGCTTTGCGAACTGAGCAAATCAAGTTGCGAGCGGCTGGTTACGACGACGGCCGCATCCGCATCGACCCCTCCGTCGTCCGCGGCCTCGAATATTACACCGGCCCGGTCTACGAGGTTGAACTCCTGCTCGAAACCAAGGACGAGAAAGGCCGGCCCGGTGCGCTTCGGCTCGGTCGGCGGCGGCGGGCGCTATGACGGCCTGGTGTCGCGCTTTCGCGGCGAGCCGGTGCCGGCGACCGGCTTCTCCATCGGCGTGTCGCGGCTTGCGGCCGCTCTCGCGCTTGTGAACAAGAGCGATACACAGCCAAATTTCGGCCCCGTGGTCGTCACGGTTTTCGATCCCGACCGAATCGCAGATTATCAGCGCATGGTGGCGGAGCTTCGCGCAGCGAAAATCCGCGCCGAGCTGTATCTGGGTTCAGGAAAGTTCAATCCGCAAATGAAATATGCCGACAAGCGCAATGCGCCCTGCGTCATTATTCAGGGCAGCGACGAATAGAACGACGGCAACGACCGAGCAGGTGGTGGTGAAGGACCTCGATCGTCGGCGCGCAGCTTTCCAAGCTGGAAAAGGGCCGCGACGAATATCTGCAGAAGCAGGCGCGAAGCGCAGCGCAAGGTTCCGCGCGACAAGCTGGTCGAGACGGTGCGGGACATCCTCGCCAAGCACGGCGTCCAGACCCGGACCGCCTGAGCGGCGCTTTCCGCCCGGTGCAAATGCCCGCCCTGCCCTATTCCCAAATCTTCGCTCCCAGCGTATCTCTGTGGCGCGCTGGCCCCGTAGCTCAGCTGGATAGAGCATCGCTTTCCTAAAGCGAGGGTCGCATGTTCGAATCATGCCGGGGTCGCGCGCTTCATCGTCGAAAGCCGGGCGATGTTCGATGGATGGAAAATTGCTCATGCCCGATCCGATGATCCCGAGCCAGCGCGCCGATTATTCCGCCATCGTCGACCGTCCGCCGCTGAAACTGCCGGGCGGCGCGCGCATCGTGGTCTGGACCATCGTCAATTACGAGGTCTGGGACATCTCCAAGCCGATGGCGCGGCAGGTGCTGTCGCCGCCGACCGGGGTGCCGCTGTTGCCCGACGTGCCGAACTGGTCCTGGCACGAATACGGCATGCGGGTCGGCTGCTGGCGCTTCTTCGATCTGTACAAGCGGCTCAACATCCGTCCGACGCTCGTCGATCAATGCGCGGGTCTGCGAGGATTATCCGCGCGTCGCCGGCGAAGCGCGCGATCTCGGCTGGGAATTCATGGGCCACGCCTATGAGCAGGGGCCGATCCACAAGGTCGAGGATCAGCGCGGCATGATCTTCCGGTCGATGGACGTGATCGAGAAATTCACCGGCAAGCGGCCGGTCGGCTGGCTCGGACCCGGCCTGACGCAGACCCTGGAGACCCCGGACCTGCTGGCCGAAGCCGGCGTGAAATATATCGGCGACTGGGTCTATGACGACGAGCCGACCGTGATCCGCACCACCAACGGCCCGCTGGTCACCCTGCCCTACACCGTCGAACTCAACGACATTCCGATGATGATCGTGCAGCATCACGAGAGCGATCATCTCTACCGAGCGCTTCACCGAAAGCTTCGACCGGCTCTACGAGGAGAGCAAGGACCGCGCGAAATTCATGTCGATCGCGATCCATCCCTATATCAGCGGCCAGCCGTTCCGCATCAAGGCGCTGGAAGCGATCTACGATTACGTGGCGAAATTCGACGGCGTGCTGCACTGGAACGGCGAGCAGATTCTCGACTGGTACGTCAAGACGGCCGGCGTGAAATTCGGCGGTGGCGCCTAAATCCCTTCATTTTTGACGGAAGCAGTTGCGCCAAACCGGGTCTGTCCCCTCTCCCCTGTGGGCGAGGGTCAGGGTGAGGGGGATTTTATCTCTCGATAATCCGTGACCCCTCACCCGGCACACTTTGTGTGCCGACCTTTCCCCACCGGAGAGGTGGACCACGACTGTCGCAAACGCCGATTCTATTTCAAACGAACACGCTCCAAGACGTCACCCGGCCTTCAGCCGCTCGTCGGTCTCGTTGCCGTGCAGCGTCGCCTGGATGGCGTCGCGCAAGCCCGCATGATCGGAAGAAGGCCAGTCCGCCACCCGGATATCCGCCAGGAGCTTCGCCGCCTTGCCGAACACCACGATGCGGTCGCCGACCGCGATCGCCTCTCTTCGAGCTGATGGGTGATCAGGATCGCGGTGGCGCCGCTTTCCTTCGCCATCGCGACGAAAGTCTCGCGCAATTCGCGCGCCGTCACCTCGTCGAGATGCCCGAACGCCTCGTCGGCGAGCAGAATCTGCGGCTGCACCACGAAGGCGCGCGCGATCGCGATGCGCTGGCGCATGCCGCCGGACAATTCATGCGGGTAGGCGCCGGCGAAATTCTGCAGCCGCAGACGCTCGAGCCAGGCCATGGCGCGGTGTTTCTGCTCGCTCTCGGACAGGCCGAGCAATTCGAGCGGAAGTCTCGCGTTGTCGAGGGCGGATCGCCACGGCAGCAGGCGGTCCTGCTGGAACACGGTCGCGATCCGGCCGCGGAAATCGTCGAAATTGCCGTAAGGGGTCTTGCCGCCGATCGAGATGCTGCCGGCGGTCGGGCTTTGCAGGCCGATCATCAGGTCGAAAAAGGTGGATTTGCCGCAGCCGGTCTGGCCGACAATGGCGATGATCTCGTGCGGCTCGAAGCGGATATCGAGACGGTCGATGGCGACGATGTCGGTACCGGTCGCGACCTGGCGGAACACCTTGCGCAAGTCCGTCACCAATATCGGCGCGGGCTCCATCACGTGCGCCACCGCAGCATGCGATGCTCGACCTTGGCGATGATGCCTTCGAGCAGGAACAAGAGCGCGACCAGCACCAATGTCCAGGCGAACACATCGGCGACCGAGAACAATTCCTGCGCCACCGAAAGCTGATGGCCGATGCCGGTGACCGCGCCGACCAGTTCGGCGATGGTGACGACGCGGATGGCGAGGCTGAGCGTGATCTTCCAGCTGGTGAAAATGCCGGGCAGGATCGCCGGCAGCATCAGCTTCCTGAAGAACTGGAACGAGGTCGGCCGGAACGAACGCATCATGTCGCGGAGTTCGCGCGGGACGTTGCGCATGGAATCGAGCGTATCGACCACGAAGACCGGCGCGCAGACCACCACCAGCACGAACAGGATGCGGAATTCGACGCCGCGGAACCACAACACCGCGAACAGAATCCACGAGACCACCGGCACCGCCATCAGGATGCGGACCATGGGATGGACGTAACGCTCGACCGCGCCGGACAGATACATCGCGATTGCGAGCGCCACGCCGAGCACGAAGGAGACGACCAGCGCGCCGAGCACGCGCAACAGCGTCACCGCGATGTCGATTGCCGTGATCTTGCCGAAGCTCTGTCCGATGCGCAGCAGACTCGGCACCGCGAAAGGCGGAATGCCGAGATGTGGCGCCGCGAGCGACAGCAGCTCCCAGCACACAAAGAAGACGACGATCGAGATCAGCGTCTCGCGCGAGAAGACGCCGCCAAGACCCGAGCCACCAAGACCCGAACTGCGCTCCTCGCCGAAAGACATTTGCCGACGCGCCGCTTACGGCACGTAGATGAAGGCTTCGTCCGGCACCTTGGGATGGAAGCCCGCCTGCACCGCGCGCTCCAGCATGTTCCAGATCACCTTGCGCTCGTCGCCCCAGGCGGGCTTGGCGTCGAACGCCCAGCGTCCGGAAGCGACCGCCTCCTTAAGCACGCCGGGCGGCAGCTTCACGGTTTCCGACGCGATCTTGTCGGCCTCGTCGGGACTGGATTTCAGGAAGGCCGACACGTCCTGCAGGGCGCCGAGGAACATCTTCGGCATGGCCGGCACGCGCTTGATCGAGTCTTCGCGCATCGCATAGACGAGCTCCCAGCCCTCGCTGCCGGTCAGTTCCTTCCAGGCCTTGTTGGCCTCGAAGACCGGCTTCAGGCTCGGATTTTCCTTCATCATCATGGTGGCGATCGGTTCGATCACCATCGCGGCCTCGACGCGGCCGGCGGCGAGCTGCGCGCGCGCCACCGCGAAATTCGCGTTGACGACGGTGATGTCCTTCTTCAGGTCGAGGCCTTTCGAGGCCGCGTAGATCGCGAGGATCTGATACTGGCCGGAGCCCATATCGGCGGCGATCTGCTTGCCTTTCAGGTCGGCGAGCGTCTTGATGGCCGGATCGGCGGTGAGCACCAGCAGGTCCGACAAGGTCGCGCCGGTCGCGACGATCTTGATCGGCACGCCTTCGAGCCGCAGTTTCTGGAAAAACGTCGGACCGCCGATCAGGGTATCCACTTCGCCGGTCGCAAGGCCGGCATAATAGGCCGCGACGACGGATAGGTGACGATGTCGAGCTCGAAGCCGTTCTTCGCGTCGAACCCCTTCGCCTTCATGATGTTGAGCACGATCGGCGCGAATACCGGAAGCGTCAGGCTGCCGACCTTGATCTTCGGTTTTTCCTGGGCGGCGGCGGGAGCGGCCGCAAGAATCGGCACGAGGCCCAGCACAAGGCCTAACACCGCAACAAAACGCAGGGCTTTTGAAATCATGTTTTCTCCGCTGGCTCAACCTTTGCCGAAAGCCGATGCTTGCGCAGCCGAAAATCCTACTTACGATGTCGTTTGCACACAAACAAAATGTTTGAGCAAACGCTGCTCATTTGAGTGCCATTGCAAACCATCGGATGCAGGGGAGCAAGCATGCCGCATCTGACAATGACCGACGGCGTCAAGCTTTACTATGAAGAGACCGGGCGCGGAACGCCGGTCGTGTTCGTTCATGAATATGCGGCAGACTACCGCACCTGGGAGCCGCAGCTTCGCTTCTTCTCGCGCTCGCATCGCTGCATCACCTACAGCCAGCGCGGCTATCCGCCGTCGGACATCCCCGAAAAGCCGGAAATGTATTCGCAGGACATCGCCCGCAACGACGTGATCGGGGTGATGGATGCGCTGAACGATCGACAAGGCGCATGTCGTCGGCCATTCGATGGGCGCCTATACCGCGCTGCATGTCGGCATGAATTTCCCGAAGCGCTGCATCTCGGTCACCGCCGCCGGCTGCGGCTGGGGCTCGACGCCCGACCCCGCGCAACGCGAGGCGATGAAGGCTTTGGCCGCCGAGACCGGCAAGATGTTCATGGACGAAGGCATCGTCTCGGCGGCCGCGAAATATGCCGACGCGCCGATGCGCCAGACCCACAAGCACAAGGACCCGCGCGGCTGGGCCGAATTCGCGAAGATGCTGTCGGAGCATTCCGCGATCGGCCATGCGCTCACCATGTTCAATCTGCAGCTCAAGCGGCCGACCCTGTGGGAGATGGAAGAGAAGCTGAAGGGCTTTTCGGTGCCGCTGCTGGTCGTGGTGGGCGATGAGGATTTTCCCTGTCTCGACGGCAGCCTGTTCCTGAAGCGCATCGTGCCGACCGCGGCGTTGCTGGTGGTGCCGCGCTCGGGCCACACCATCACCAGCGAGGAGCCGGCGATCTTCAACGCCGCGCTGGCCGACCTGTTTTCGGCGACCGAGACCGGCGGCTGGATGTCGCATCGGGCCGCGAGCTGAGGGCTTTTGCATGGCGGGCGATATCGCGATCCATGTCGACAACGGGCTTGCAACGCTGCGCTTGCGCAATCCGGAGCGCCGCAACGCGATCTCGGCCGCGATGTGGCAGGCGATCAAGGATTTCGCGGAAGCCGCCGTGAGCCGCGCCGACATCCGGGTGGTGATGATCCGCGGCGACGGCGACCTCGCCTTTTCCGCCGGCGCCGATATCGCGGGCTTCGACGAGGCGCGGTCGGGCACCTCCAACGCGCGCGATTACGACGATCTGGTCGAATATACCTGCCGGGCGATCGAGGCCGCGCCGCAGCCGACCATCGCGCTGATCCGCGGTCCCTGCATGGGCGCCGGCGCCTCGCTCGCCGCAAGCTGCGACCTGCGGATCGCCTCGCAGAATGCGTTCTTCGCGGTGCCGGCCGGACGGCTGGGCCTGGGCTACGACCCGCGCGGCATCAAGCGCATGCTGCGCGTCTACGGCCCGCTGACGCCGGAAATCCTGTTCACCGCGCAGCGCATTCCGGCGACCCGCGCGCATCAGCTCGGCACCGTGCATGCGATCGCGCCGGAGGATCAGGTCGACAAGGTCGCGGAATCCTTCGCCCGCACCATCGCCGCCAATGCGCCGCTGACGCTGAAAGCCGCCAAGGCCGCGATCCGCGCTTTGGTCCTGAACGATGACAGCCTTGATCGCGCAGGCCGAACAGCTCGGCGCCAAGGCGGATGCGAGCAACGACTATGCCGAGGGCCGCGCCGCTTTCGCGCAGAAGCGGCCGCCACGATTTACCGGAACCTGACCATCAACCACACGGGAGCGTTACGATGGAGTTGCAGCTTAAGGGAAAGACCGCGCTGGTGACCGGCGGCAGCGAAGGCATCGGCAAGGGCATCGCGCTGGCGCTTGCCAAAGAAGGCGTCGATGTCGCGATCTGCGCGCGCCGCATGGAGCCGCTCGAAGCCACCGCCAAGGAAATCGCGAGCCGCGACCGGACGCAAGATCGTCCCGATCACCGCCGATCTGCGCAAGGATGCCGACGCCAGGAACTTCATCGAGCAGGCCCACAAGGCGCTCGGCAAGGTCGACATCATGATCAACAATGCCGGCTCCGCGGCCGGCGGCGTGATCGAGCATCTGACCGAGGACGACTGGGAAAAGGGCCTGCAGCTCAAGTTCATGGGCTATGTGCGCTGCCTGCGCTACGTGCTGCCGATCATGGTCAAGCAGGGCGGCGGCCGGGTCGTGAACCTGATCGGCAATGACGGCGTGAAGCCGTCCTATTGGGAAATCTGCCCCGGCGCCGCCAATGCCGCCGGCCAGAACCTGACGCTGTCGCTCGCCGGCCAATATGGCCGCAACAATATCAGCTTCTGCGCGGTCAATCCGGGACCGGTGCGCACCGAACGCTGGGCCGGCCTCGTCAAGGCGATGTCGCGCGACATGAAGCTGTCCTACGAGGAGGCCGACAAGCTGGCGCCGGCCTCGATCCCGATGGGGCGCATCGCCGAGGTCGAGGAGGTCGCCAATCTGGTGGTCATGCTCGCCTCGCCGCTGATGCACATGGTCAACGGCACCATGATCGAGATCGACGGCGGCCAGGACAAGCCGCTGATGGATCGCTTCCGCGACAAGAAGTGACATGAATTTCGGGCCGCGCGACGACGAGATAGCCGCCGATCCCTTCGGCGCCTTCGTCTCGCGCGCGCCCGAGCCTGAACGCACGAACGGGCCGCTCGCCGATCTGCGGCTGGCGGTGAAGGACAATATCGCGGTGAAGGGAGAGCCCTTCACCGCAGGACTTCCGCTCTGTTCGCCGATCGCAGCGCCGATCGCGACGCCGCCTGTATCGAAATCCTGCGAAGTGCCGGCGCGCGTTTCGTCGGCATGACCCGCTGCGATGCCGCGGGCTTCGGCGTGGTGACGCCGGAGGTGAAAAATCCGCTCTGGCCCGATCGCATCGCCGGCGGCTCCTCGGGCGGATCGGCGGCGGCGGTCGCGGCAGGCCTTGCCGATATCGGGCTTGGCACCGATACCGGCGGCTCGACGCGCATTCCCGCCGCCTGTTGCGGTCTGTTCGGCTTCAAGCCCAGTCACGGCCGCATTTCGCTCGACGGAGTGTGGCCGCTGGCGCCGAGCTTCGACGTGGTCGGCTGGATGACGCGCGACCTCGCCACGCTCCAGCGAATGGCGGAGAGTGTGCTGAAGGTCTCGCCGGCGCAGGCGAGATTGCGCCAAACGAACTTCGGCTCGGCGTCGATCTGAACAGGCTCGATCGATGCGCGCCGGAAATCCAGCTCGCGCTGGAACGGCTGCTGCTGCGGCTCTCGCAGGCCGGCGTCAGCGTCCTGCCCGTCAGCCTGCCTGGCGCGCGATGTCACGACCCATGCGCATGCCGTCACGGTTCTCGGCGAAGCGAGCGCGATCTATCCCGGACTGGGCGAAGCATATCGATCTGTATCCGGAAACGGCGCGGCGCGCGCTGGCGACAGCTCAAACCATAAAGCCCGAAATTTTTGCGCAGGCCTGCGAACAGGTCGCCGCGATCGCCAACGCCTTCGAGGAGATCTGCGCCGATATCGACGCGGTCATCGGGCCCACCTTGCCGGTATTGCCGCCGCTCGTCGGCGTGCGGCGCATGCGGCTGAACGGCCAGGAACAGCCGGTGCTCTCGATTCTGGTAGCGGAGACCTGCCTTGCCAATGTCACCGGCGCGCCGGCTTTGTCGATGCCGCTGCCATCCGGCTGCCGCACCGGGCGCCAGCATTCAAATTCTTGCATCCCGCAATCGCGACGATCGCGCATTCGCGGTGGCGCGCGCGTTGCTACCCGTGATCGGCGACTAAACATGTGATCGGCGACTGATCGTGCCGCCGCTGCTTTGGCTGGCACAAACTTCATCAAGCCTGCTTGCTTTTCGAGCATAATCGAAGGCCGCGAGATCATTCGCCGCAGCGTGGAAGCTTTGCCTTGACAAGCACCCGGGACGGCCAGATTATTTGTGTGCAAACTAATTTTGCGACCGAAGGACGCGTATTGCCGTGACCATCGATGGCACGATCGCAAACATCGCGAATACCCGCTCCGGCGCGGCGCTTCGAATGCCGTCATCCCCAGTTCTGCAATTCAACCCGATATGCTATGTCAGCTTCATGCTATGCCAGCTTCCGTTAGCGGATGAAGGAGTTTGATTATGTCCAAGCGTTTCGCTCTGCATGTCGCGCTTGCTGCATCGGTTGCCATTGGGCTGGCAACCTCCGCCTCGGCGCAGAACACCATCAAGATCGGCGAACTGAACAGCTACAAGGCGCAGCCGGCCTTCCTCGACCCTTACAAGAAGGGCTGGGAAATGGCGGTCGAGGAAATCAACGCCAAGGGCGGCCTGCTCGGCAAGAAGCTCGAAGTGGTGTCGCGCGACGACGGCGCCAATCCCGGTGACGCGGTGCGCGTCGCCGAAGAGCTGATCACCCGCGAAGGCGTCAACATCATCGCCGGCACCTTCCTGTCGCATATCGGGCTGGCGGTCACCGAATTCGCCGGCAAGAAGCAGGTCTTCTTCCTCGCCGCCGAGCCCTTGACCGACAAGATCACCTGGTCGAACGGCAACCGCTACACCTTCCGGCTGCGCGCCTCGACCTACATGCAGGTCGCGATGCTGATGCCGGACGCGCGTCAAGGCCAAGAAGAAGCGCTGGGCGCTGGTCTATCCGAATTTCGAATACGGCCAGAGCGCCGCCGCCGCCTTCAAGGACATGATCAAGAAGGCGCAGCCGGACGTCGAATTCGTCACCGAACAGGCGACGCCGCTCGGCAAGATCGACGCCGGCGCCGTGGTGCAGGCGATCGACGACGCCAAGCCCGACGCCATCTTCAACGTGCTGTTCGGCGCCGATCTCGCCAAATTCGTGCGCGAGGGCAATACCCGCGGCGCCTTCAAGGACCGCATGGTGGTGAGCCTGCTGTCGGGCGAGCCGGAATATCTCGATCCGCTGAAGGACGAGGCCCCGGTCGGCTGGATCGTCACCGGCTATCCGTGGAATGCGATCAACACGCCGGAGCACAAGGCGTTCGTCGATGCCTATCAGAAGCGCTGGAACGACTATCCGCGGCTCGGCTCGATCGTCGGCTATTCGACGATCTATTCGATCGCCGAAGGCATCAAGAAGGCCGGCTCGACCGACACCGAGAAGCTGATCGCGGCGTTCCGCGGCCTGAAGCTCGGCAGCCCGTTCGGACCGTTCGAGTATCGCGCCAGCGATCATCAGGCGACGATGGGCGCCTATGTCGGCAAGATCGCGCTCAAGGACGGCATGGGCACCATGTCCGACTTCAAATATGTCGACGGCAAGGACGTGCTGCCGGGGCCGGAGGAAGTGAAGAAGCTCCGTCCGGCGGCTCCGTAAAGTCAGGGAGCCTCCCTTCGCCGGCGGGGAGGCTCACGTCGCGCCATGTCGTTCGACGCCATGCTGATCTGGGCGCTGAATGGTCTCGCTTCGGCGTCGGGACTGTTCTTCATCGCCGCCGGCCTGTCGCTGATCTTCGGAGTCACGCGCATCATCAATATCGCGCATGGCTCCCTCTACATGATCGGCATCTATCTGGCCTATACCTTCGCCACCCGGATCGGCGGAGGCCTGGGCTTCTGGGGCGGCATCGTCGCCGCCGCCCTGATCGTGGCGGTGATCGGCGCCTTCATCGAGATCGTGCTGCTGCGCCGCATCTACCGCGCGCCCGAACTGTTCCAGTTGCTCGCGACCTTCGCGCTGGTGCTGGTCATCAACGACCTGACGCTGTGGATCTGGGGACCGGAAGATCTGCTCGGGCCCGCGCGCGCCGGGGCTGCGCGGCGCGGTCGAAATCTTCGGGCGGAAATTTCCCTCCTACGATCTGTTCCTGATCGCGATGGGGCCCGCGGTTCTGATCGCGCTGCATCTGGCGCTCGACCAAGACCCGGTTCGGCCGGCTGGTGCGCGCGGCGACGCAGGACCGCGAAATGGTCGGCGCGCTCGGCATCAATCAGGCGATCCTGTTCACCGCCGTGTTCGCGCTCGGCGCCTTCCTCGCCGGGCTCGGCGGCGCGATGCAGGTGGCGCGCGAGCCCGCCAATCTGCTGATGGACCTCTCGGTGATCGGCGACGCCTTCGTGGTGGTCGTGGTCGGCGGCATGGGCTCGATCGCCGGCGCCTATGTCGCGGCCGTGCTCATCGCGGAAATCAAGGCCATCTGCATCGGCATCGGCGTCGTGCATATCGGCGATTTCTCGTTCAACTTCTCCAAGCTCACCCTGGTCGCCGAATTCATCGTGATGGCCGTGGTGCTGATCGTCCGGCCGCACGGCCTGTTCGGCCGCGCCGCAGGGCGCGGTGCGCATCGACCGGCGACGCCGAGGCGCCGATCCGGCCGGCTTCCAACGCGGTCAAGACGTTCGGCGATCGCGGCGCTGGTGCTGCTCGCCTGCCTGCCGCTGCTCGCCAAGACCTCGCCCTATTCGATCGTGCTCGGCACCGACGTGCTGATCGCGATCGTGTTCGCGACCTCGCTGCATTTCATCATGGGTCCGGGCGGCATGCATTCGTTCGGCCACGCCGCCTATTTCGGGCTCGGCGCCTATGGCGCGGCGCTGCTGGTCAAGTTCGCCGCCATGCCGATGCTGGGCGCGATCGTGCTGGCGCCGTTCGTGGCGCTCGCCGGCGCGCTGCTGTTCGGATGGTTCGCGGTGCGGCTGTCGGGCGTCTATCTCGCGATGCTGACGCTCGCCTTCGCGCAGATCGTCTGGTCGATCGTGTTCCAGTGGGAGAACGTCACCGGCGGCTCGAACGGCGTCGTCGGCATCTGGCCGACCGCGCCGTTCAACACCTATGGCACCTATTATCTGCTGACGCTGTTCTTCGCCGTCGTCAGCATACTGCTGCTGCGCCGCGATGCTGTTCGCGCCGTTCGGCTATGCGATGCGGGCCGGCCGCGACTCGCCGTTGCGCGCGGAGGCGATCGGCATCGACGTCAAGCGCGTGCACTGGATCGGCTTTGCCATCGCCGGCGGCGATCTGCGGCATCGCCGGCGGCCTTGTTCGCCTTCGCCAAGGGCTCGATCTCGCCCGAGACCATCTCGGTCGGCCGCTCGATCGACGGTCTGGTGATGGTGCTGCTCGGCGGCATCCAGACGCTGAGCGGGCCGATCGTCGGCGCCGCCGCCTTCACGCTGCTGCAGGACACCATCATGCGGCAGGCCGAATATTGGCGCGCGCTGCTCGGCGGCATCATCCTGCTGCTGGTGCTGGTCTTCCCCGGCGGCCTGATGGGCTCGTTCGCCAAATACGCCGCCGAATGGAAGGCAGCGCCGATGAGCGTTCTCGTCGTCGACAAGCTGTGCAAATCCTTCGGCGGCGTGCATGCCGTCGATCACGTGAGCTTTGCGATCGGTCCGGGCGAGTTTCTGGCGCTGATCGGCCCGAACGGCGCCGGCAAATCGACCTGCTTCAACATGATCAACGGCCAGCTCCGCGCCGACAGCGGCGAGATCCTGTTCGGCGATCAGGACATCACCGGGCTGACGCCGCGGCAGATCTGGCGGCTCGGCGTCGGCCGCACCTTCCAGATCGCGGCGACCTTCGGCTCGATGACGGTCGTCGAAAACGTGCAGATGGCGCTGCTGTCGCATGCGCGGCGAAATCTTCTCGATGTCGGGGCGCGGCGCGCAAGCGCCATCGCGAGCGCGCGCTCGAACTGCTGGCCCAGGTCGGCATGGCGGAAGCCGCCGACCGGCCCGTGCAGCGAACTGGCCTATGGCGACGTCAAGCGGGTCGAGCTTGCGATCGCGCTCGCCAACGATCCGCGCCTGCTGCTGATGGACGAGCCGACCGCCGGCATGGCGCCGCGCGAGCGCAACGAACTGATCGCGCTGGTCAAGCGACTGGTCGAGAAGCGGCAGATGTCGGTGCTGTTCACCGAACATTCGATGGACGTGGTGTTCGCCTATGCCGACCGCATCATCGTGCTGGCGCGCGGCAAGCTGATCGCGGACGGCGATGCCAGCGCGATCCGGCGAGAATCCGCAGGTGCAGGAAGTCTATTTCGGCACCGGCAAGACCTTCGAACGCAAGACGCCGGCGCCCGCATGACGGACAACGCCATTCTCGCCGTGCAGGGGCTGAATGCGTGGTATGGCGGCGCGCGCATTCTCTATGACATGGCGCTCGAGGTCGGCCGCGGCGAAGTGGTGGCGCTGATGGGTCGCAACGGCGCCGGCAAGTCCACCACCATGAAATCGCATCATGGGTCTGGTCGCCAAGCGCGCAGGGTCACGTGACCTTCTGCGACCAGGATATCTCGCGGCTGAAGCCGTTCGAGATCGCGCGCCTGGGCCTCGGCTTCGTGCCGGAGGACCGGCGCATCTTCTCCGACCTGACCGTGATGGAAAATCTCGATATCGGCCGCCAGCCGCCGCGCAATCTGCCGGACGGCAGGCCGGCGCCGGTCTGGACGCCGGAAACGCTGTTCACGCTGTTTCCCAATCTCGGCGGCATGCCGACACGGCTCGGCAGCCACATGAGCGGCGGCGAGCAGCAGATGCTCACGGTCGCGCGCACGCTGATGGGCAATCCGCTGCTGGTGCTGCTCGACGAGCCGTCCGAAGGCGTCGCGCCCGTGATCGTCGAGCAGATGATCCAGACCATCCAGGAATTGAAGAAGCAGGGCCTGTCGATCCTGCTGTCCGAACAGAATATCCATTTCGCCGAGCTGGTGTCGGATCGCGCCTATGTGCTGGAAAAGGGTCAGATTCACTGGCACGGCACCATGCAGGCGCTCGCCGACAATGTCGAAATCCAGCGAAGCTTCCTGACGGTGTGAGACGCCATGACCGAGCGCGCCAAGCTAAAGCCGTTATCGCGTCCTCCGGCGGCGAAGGCCCCGCCCTATGTGCTGGACGAACAGGTCGGATTTCTGCTGCGGGTGGCGATGCAGCGCCACACCTCGATCTTCATGTCGCAGATGACGGACCGGCTGACGCAGACGCAATTCGCGGCGCTCGCCAAGCTGCTGGAAGTCGGCCCCTGTTCGCAGAACCAGCTCGGGCGGCTGATCTATCTCGATGCCGCCACCATCAAGGGCGTGGTCGACCGGCTGAAGCTGCGCAAATTCATCACCACGCAGGCCGATCCGGGCGATCGCAGGCGGCGCGCCATCACGCTGACCGAACATGGCCGCGCCGTCACCAAGGCCGCGACCGAACTGGCCTCGCAGATCACCGCGAACACGCTGGTGCCCCTCACCGCCGAGGAGCAGCGCACCATCGTGCGGCTGCTGAAGAAGCTAACCTGAGCTTTCTTGCGGACGGCGCGCGATCGATGATTTCCTTCAGCCGCTGCGGCGTGACCGGAAGCTCGCGTGACCGCGCCCGGCATGCTGAAGCGCATCGTCGATCGCGGACGCGATCGCCGCGCCGACCGCATTGGTGCCGCCCTCGCCCGCGCCCTTCAGCCCGAGCGGATTGAGCGGGCTCGGCGCATCCTCGCAGATCAGCACGTCGAGCGGCGGGCATCTCGCGCGCGGTCGGCATCAGATAATCGGCGAAGGTGACGGTCATGCGGCTCGCCGCGCTCGTCATAGGTGAATTCCTCGAACAGCGCGCCGCCGATGCCCTGCGCGAAGCCGCCGGCAATCTGGCCCTCGACCAGCATCGGATTGACGGCGCGGCCGATGTCATAGGCGATCAGATAGCGCTCGATCTCGACATGGCCGGTGTCGCGGTCGAGCCGCACCATCGCGACATGGACGCCGTAGGGGTAATTCATGTGGTTGGTGAAGAACCAGCCTTCGCCGGAAAGCCCGGCTCGCGATCGCCGCGCGTGCGCGAGGACGGCAGCAGATGCCGCGCGATCTCGGCGAGCGTGATCGAAGGGCCCGACGATTGCCGCGCCTTGCTGACCTCGCCGTCGACGATGTCGAGGTCTTCCGGCGCGCTCTGCAACAGCTCGGCGGCCATCGCGATCGCCTTCTCGCGGACCTTGAGCGCCGCAAGCCGCGTCGCCTCGCCGGTCATCACCGTGGCGCGCGAGGCGAAGGCGCCGAGGCCGTAATCGATGCGGTCGGTCTGGCCATGCACGACGCGCACGCGCTCGTAATCGACGCCGAGCGTCTCGGCGCAAATCTGCGCGATCACGGTCTCGACGCCCTGCCCGACCGAGGCCGCGCCGGTGACGACCTCGACCGCGCCGGTCGACATCGACCGTGATCTGCACGCTGTCGAACGGCCCAAGCCCGCTCTTCTCGACGAAAATGCCGAGACCGGCGCCGACCAGTTCGCCCGTCGTCGCGGCGCGCCTCGATCTCGCTCTGCAGCGCCGGCCAGCCGATGCGCTGCGAGCGTCTTGTCGAGCAGCCCGGCATAATCGCCGGAATCGAACACGACGTCGGTGCCGAGCGTCTCCAGCTGCCGGTCATAAGGCATCTCGGCGGCGGCGATGAAATTGCGCCGCCGCACCTCGAGCGGCGACAGCCCGGCTTTCGCGGCGATCGCGTCCATCAGGCGCTCGCGCACGAACGTGCTCTCGAAGCGGCCCGGCGCGCGATAGGTGCCGGCCGGCGTCTTGTTGGTCAGGCGGATGTGGCCGGCCACGCGATAAGCCGGGATGCGATAAGGCCCGGGCAGCATGGCGGCGGCGAGATCGGGCACCGTGCCGCCATGGGTGCGGACATAGGCGCCCTGGTCGTGGAAGAATTCATCGTCGATGCGCGAGGATGTGGCCGTCGCTCGTCGATGGCGGCGCGGATGCGATGGCGCTGCTGGCGCGAATGATTGGCGGCGATCAGATGCTCGCGCCGGTCCTCGATCCATTTCACCGGACGGCCGCAGCCGCAACGCCGCGGCGCAGACCAGCACGTCCTCGGGATAAAGCTCGCCGCGAATGCCGAAGCCGCCGCCGACATGGCCCTCGTGCAGATGCATGCTGGACGGATCGCGGCCGAGCATGCGGGCGAGCTGATCGCGGTTCCAGTGCGGCACCTTGGCGGCGCCGTACATTTCCAGGATGTCGCGCGCGGCGTCGTAGCGGCCGATGGCGCCGCGCGTCTCCAGCGGCACGCCGGAATGCCGCCCGACCGAGAGATCGAGTTCGACGATCGCATGCGCGCGCCGGAACGCGCTTCGACGTCGCCATAGCCCTTGCGGATGATCGCGGCCTCGGTCGTGCGGCCGGGCTCGAACTCGACCGGCGCGGCGCTGGCATCGAGCGCGACCGGCAATTCCTCGATATCGAGCGCGACCAGATCGGCGGCGTCTTCGGCCAGATAGGGATCGGTCGCAAACACCACCGCGACCGGATCGCCGACATAGCGCACCCGGCCCTTCGCCAGCACGCGCTGGCGATAGGGCTCGAGCCCCTCGATCCGCGTCAGCCGGAAATCGATCGGCGGAATGTCCGCGACATCGTCGGCGGTCCAGACCGCGACCACGCCGGGCGCCGCCAGCGCGGCGCCGGTGTCGATCCCGAGGAGGCGGCCATGCGCGAAGGGCGAGCGCACGACGCGCATGTGCAATTGATGCGGAAACGAGACATCGGCCGCGAAGCTGCCCCGGCCGGTGACGAGCGGGGGGTCCTCCTTGCGGCGGACGGATCGGCCGATCAGCGACATCAGCGGGATCGCATTTCTTGCGCCGCGGCGCGGACCGCCTTGATGATGTTCTGATAGCCGGTGCAGCGGCAGAGATTCGACGACAGCACGTCGACCAGATCGTCGTCGCTGATATCGGGCTCGCGCTCCAGCACGCCGGTCGCCAGCATCAGGAAGCCCGGCGTGCAGAAGCCGCATTGCAGGCCGTGATGCTCCATGAAGGCCTGCTGCAGCGGATGCATCTTGCCGCCCTCGGCGAGGCCCTCCACCGTGCGGATGCGCTTGCCGTCCGCCTGGATCGCGAACATCAGGCAGGCGCGCGCCGGCACATCGTCCACCAGCACGGTGCAGGCGCCGCAGACGCCATGCTCGCAGCCGATATGGGTGCCGGTCTGGCCGCAATCCTCGCGGATGGCATCGGCGAGCGTGCGCCGCGGCTCGACCGCGATGGCTGTAATCCTGACCGTTGATGGTGAGGGTGATGTCGACTTTCTTCGTCATGGCCGCCTCTTGACGGTTTCTTTGGCCTGCTCAAGCGCCGCATGGATGCGCTGCGGGGTCACCGGAATTTCGTCGATCGACACGCCGAACGGCGACAGCGCGTCGTTGATGGCGTTGACGATCGCCGCCGGCGCGCCGATGGCGCCGCCCTCGCCCAGCCCCTTGGCCTGGGTGAGGGTGTCGCCGGTCAGGGTCTCGAGATGGAAAATCTCGATCTGCGGAATCTCGTGCGAGGTCGGCGGCAGATAATCGGCGAGCGTGGTGGTGAGGATATTGCCGGTCTCGTCATAGACGATCTCCTCATACAAGCGCGTTGGCGATGCCCTGCGCGACGCCGCCGTGGATCTGGCCGTCGGCGATCATCGGATTGATCAGGCGGCCGGCATCCTCGGCGACGATGATAGCGTTCGATCGTCACCCCGCCGGTCTCGATATCGACCTCGACGATCGCGGCATGGCAGGCATTGGAGAAGGTGCCGGCCGGATCGTAGCTCGCGCTTTCGGACAGGCCGGGACCGAGATCGGAGAACAGATGCGCGCGATGATAGGCCGCGCGCGCGACCTGCTCGATCGGGATCGCGCGGTCGGTGCCCTTCGACGCGCGCCACGCCTTCCTCGAGCTCGATATCGTCGGCGCTGGCTTCGAGCAGGCGGCCGGCGATCTGCAGAAGCTTGCCGCGCACCTTGCGCGCCGCGAGCAGCGAGGCGCCGCCGGAAATCACCAGCGAGCGGCTGGCGAAGGTGCCCCAGCCGTAGGGCGTGCGGTCGGTGTCGCCATGAATGACGCTGACCTGTGCCGGGCTCGATGCCGAGCTCGATCGGCGATGATCTGCGACAACGTCGTCCGCAGCCCCTGCCCGTGCGGCGAAGCGCCGATGCGCGCTTCGACGCGGCCGGACGGGTCCATGCCGAGATCGACGATTTCCCAGCCCGGGCGTGATCTCCATGCCGCGCGCGGCGAAGGCCGGCGTGCCGTAGCCGGTGCGCTCCGAAAAGGTCGAGATGCCGAGGCCCAGATAGCGGCCCTGCGCGCGCGCCTCGCTCTGCCGCTTGCGGAAGGCCGGGATGTCGAGCGCCTCGACCGCAAGCTCCATGGTCTCGAGATAGGTGGCGTCGTCGAACACGAGGCCCATCGCCGAGGTGTAGGGAAACTTCGTGATCAGGTTGCGCCGTCGCAATTCGACCGGATCGATGCCGAGCGTCGCCGCCGACTTGTCCATCAGCCGTTCGAGCGCGAAGGTGATGACCGGCCGCGACACGCCGCGATAGGGCGCCATCGGGCAGGTATTGGTGACGACGCCGCGCGCATGGCAGGCATAGTCGCGCACGTCATACGGCCCCGGCATCTCCGCCATCGCCATCAGCGGCTCGACCGCGCAGGTGGTCGGGAAGCAGGAATAGGCGCCGATATTGGCGAGCACATCGGCCGACAGGCGAGCAGCTTGCCGTCCTTGTCGAAGGCGCCTTCGAGCGTGACGTATTGATCGCGGCTGTGAAAGCAGGCGATCAGGTTTTCGCGCCGGTCCTCGGTCCAGGCGACCGAGGTGCGAAGCTTGCGCGCGAGCAAGACCAGCGTGACGAATTCCGGCGCCAGCGACATCTTCTGCCCGAAGCCGCCGCCGACATCGGGCGCGATCACGCGCAGATCGGATTCCGGCATGCCGACCAGATCGGCGATGACGGTGCGCATCAGATGCGGCATCTGGGTCGAGCAGGTGAGCGTGACGCGGCCGGTGGCGAGATCGTAAGCCGCATGCGCGCCGCGCGGCTCGAGCGGCAGCGCGTTCTGGCGGCGCGAGCGGATCTCGACGCCGACGATGTGCGCCGCGCCGCCCATGTGGCGTCGAAGCCGGCGGTCTTGACCCGGCCCTCGACGATGACATTGGCGGGCGCCATCGCGTGCACCGCGGCGCGCCGGGCGCGATCGCCGCTCTGCGCATCGACCAGCGGCGCGGTCTCCTCGATCTCGACCTCGACCAGATCGACGATGTCCTCGGCCTCTTCCTCGCTCGACGCGACCACGGCGGCGACCGGCTCGCCGACGAAGCGCACCACGCCATCGGCCAGGATCGGATGCTCGATCGGGATGTAGTTGAACTTGTGCAGCATCGGCCGGATCGGCTTCACGCCCGAAAGCTCGGCCATGGTCAGCACCATCGCGCCCTTCGGCGCGGTGACGCTCTTGATCTTGCCGGACGCCACCGGGCTTCGCACGAACCGCACCCAGCGTTGCGCCGGCAGATCGCCGGTGAAGCGTCCGAGGCCCGCGACCAGAGCCGGGTCCTCGACCCTGCGGATCGAGCGGCCGACCCAGCTCTTGCCGTCATGCGAATGCGCGCTCATGCGGCGGCACGCTCCAGCGCCCGGCGGGTGACGGTGCGCACCAGATCGCGCCGGTATTTCGCATTGGCCTGCAGGTCTTCCAGCGGATCGACCGCCGCCGCAGCGGCTTCGGCCGCGGCCGCGAAAGACTTCCGGCGACGGCGTCTTGCCGTTGAGTGCCGCTTCGGCTTGCGCGATGCGGCGCGGGCGCCCTTCGGCGCCGCCCACGCCCGACATGCGCATCGGCGATGACGCCATCCGCAAGCCGATAGGTCACCAGCGCCATCGCGATGGCATAGTCGCCGGCGCGCCGGCTGAATTCGTAGAAGCCGAAGCGGGTATCGGCGGCAAGCAGCGGCAAGATGCGCTTCCACCAGCAATTCGTCCTCGGCGAGATTGGTGGTCATCGCCCAGTCGAAGAAATCATCCGCCGCAAGTTCGCGCGTGCCGCGCGTGCTTCTGGCGACCATGGTGGCGCCGAGCGTCGCCGCGATCAGGCACCATTCCGAGGACGGATCGGCATGCGCGAGCGAGCCGCAGAAGGTGCCGCGGGTGCGGATCGGATAATGCGCGATATGGCGCACGACGAAGGACAGGAGATTGCCGAGCGGCCCCTCCACCACCGGCTTGTGGAAAGCGGCATGGCGCACGCAGGCGCCGATCGAGAGCCGGCCGTCGCGGACCGCGATCTTGTCGAGCCCGGCGACGCCATTGATGTCGACGAGATGCGACGGGCCGCGCCATGCGGAACGCCATGGTCGGAACGAGGCTCTGTCCGCCGGCCAGAATGCGTCCGTCTTCGGGGGCCACCTGACCGAGCAGCGTGACCGCTTCATCGATGGTCTTCGGCGCGTGATACTGGAAGGCTGCTGGCTTCATCGGTCGGGCGCTCGGGCCGGTTGCTCGTCCGGAAAGATTGCTTGTATGCTAACAATCTCTCCGGGTGCGTCAATGCACGTTGCCACGTTCCCGGCCTCCTGCCTCGATTGAGCCGCCCTGGCGTTTTTTGAGCACGGGCGCGCGACAGCGCCGCGATGAAAGGTGAAGCGATGAAGATTGTCGATCTCTCCCACACCATGAACGTCCATACGCCGGGATGGGTCGGCTATGCCGGCAACAAGATGTATTACGCCCAGAACCTGCAGACCGTCCGCATCGTCGCGCAGCGGATCGATACCTCGCTGCATGTCGGCACCCATTTCGACGGCGCGATGCACGCCACCGACGATCCCAAGGGCGACATGGCGCATCTGCCGATGGACTATCTGGTGAACCGCGGCGTCGTGGTCGACATCTCCAAGCACATGACCGACTGGGCGGTGATCACGCCCGAGATCATCGAGAGCGCGGGCGCCGACATCCGCGAGGGCGACATCCTCATCCTGCATACCGGCTGGCATCGCCACTACGAGGGCCAGAAGCAGCAGGATCTGGTGCGCTATTTCTGCTACCACCCCGGCCCCAACCTCGACACGCTGCACTGGATGTTCAAGAAGAAGATCAAGTGGTGGGGCATGGACACCGGCTCCTGCGACCACTCGATGAACACCTCGATCCGCTACATGCGGCCGGACCTCGCCGAGGAATTCACCAAGAAGCACGGCAAGACGCCGGGCGAGTTCTTCGGCACCTTCCACTACACGCACAAGCGGTCCGGCCGGCAGGCGTCGGCGGACGTGTTTCCGTTCCACACCTGGGCATTCCAGGAGGGGCTGCTGCATGCCGAGAATATCGGCGGCGACATCGAGCTGATGCTCAACAAGCGCGCGCTGATCGGCGCATTCCCCTGGCGCTACGAGGGCCTCGAGAGCTGCCCGTGCCGCATCATCGCCTTCCTCGATTGCGGCGAGAACGTCGAGGCGATCGGTCCGGCCGCGAAGGCCATCTTCACGACGCTAATGGCAAGCGTTTTCGAGCGAAGTGGGTACCGGTTCGCGTGAAGAAGCGCGTCCAAAAAAGGAGAATGCCGTGCCGAAAATCTATTTCCTGAATGGGCCGAACGCCAATCTCTACGGCCTCGACGCCAAGGGCACCTACGGCACCGAAAGCTTTCCGCAGATCAAGGAGCGCTGCGAGAAGCACGCCAAGGGGATCGGCATCGATCTCGATTTCCGTCAGTCGAATTCCGAAGGCGAATTGATCGACTGGATCCAGGAGGCGCGGCAGAAGGCCGACGGCCTGATCATCAACGGTGCCGGGCTGACCTATACCTCGATCGCGATCCTCGATGCGCTGCTGGCGTTCGAGAAGCCGATCATCGAAGTGCATATGAGCAATATCTACAAGCGCGAGCCGTTCCGGCATCATTCCTTCATCTCGAAGGCCGCGACCGGCATCGTCGCGGGTCTCGGTCCGCTCGGCTACGAGCTTTCGATCACGGCGATCGCGCAAGGTGCTCGAAGGGCGAAGAAGGCATGAGCCGCGACGCGCTGATCTTCTACAGCGAGTTCGACGACCCGGAGGCCTGGAAGAGGACGCTCACCGCCGAGCTTCCGGACCTCGATTTCCATACCGACCCGGACAAGGTCGATCCGGCGAGCGTGCATTACGCGCTCGCCTGGAAGCCGCCGAAGGGCTTCTTCGCGCGCTTTCCGAACCTGAAGCTCGTCACCAATCTCGGCGCCGGCGTGGATTCGCTGGTCGGCCGCGACGACCTGCCGGACGTGCCGATCACGCGCCTGTCCGACGACGGCATGGTGCAGTTGATGAGTTCCTACGTGCTGTTCTCGGTCATCCGCTATGCGCGCGACATTCACATTTTCGAGCGCGCGCAACGGCGCGGCGAATGGCATTACGTGCATCCGCGCGCGCTGTCCGATATCCGCGTCGGCGTGCTGGGGCTGGGCGAACTCGGCGCCCCGGCGGCGAAGGCGCTTGGCCGGCATCGGCTTCGACGTGCGCGGCTGGAGCCGCAGCCAGAAATCCATCGACGGCGTGCACATGCAGCGCCGGGCTCGAAACGCTCGATGGTTTTCTCGCTGCGACCGAAATCCTGGTGATCCTGCTGCCGCTGACGCCGGATACGCGCGGCCTGCTCGATGCGCGGCGACTGTCGCTGCTGCCGAAAGGCGCCAAGCTCATCAATGCCTCGCGCGGCGCGGTGACCGACGAGGCCGCTTTGCTCGCGGCTCTGCAATCCGGCCAGATCGCGGAAGCGACGCTCGACGTGTTCACGGTCGAGCCGCTGCCGAAGGATCACGCCTTCTGGCGCATGGAGAATGTGCTGATCACCCCGCATCTCGCCAGCATCACGGTGCCGGAAGCCGCCGCCCGCGAAGTCGCCGAAAGCATCCGGCGGGTGCGCAAGGGCCTAGAGCCGCTTCACCGCATCGATCCGCGGCGGGGTTATTGAGCCCGGCGCGAAGATTCCGTCGCGCGAGAAGGCGCCCTGCACATAGCTCTGGAACGCCTGCACCGCCGGGCGCGACGGATAATGCTTCAGCCGCAGCGTCATGATCCGGGTCGGCGGCAAGTCCTCATCCAGCGCCAGCACCGCGATGCTGTTGCCGTCATAGGCGATGGTCGTCGCGGGGATCGCATTCTGGATCGCGAAGCCGTGGCCATGCGCGACCAGACCGCGGATCAGTTCCTGCGAGCGCGACTTGAACACCACGCGCGGCTCGCGCCCGACCGCGCGGAACAGGCCGAAGAAATAATCGCGCGAGTAAGGCAGATCGAGCAGGATGAAGGATTCGTCGGCGAGTTCGTTCAGGCTCACCGATTTGCGCTTCGCCAGCGGATGATTGGCGGCGACGATCGCGTAAGGCGGCAGATCGATCAGCCATTCGGCATGGATTTCGTCCGGCACCGCAAGGCTGTAGGCCAGCGCCAGTTCGGTCCGGCCGCTCAGCAGGCTTGAAATCAGTTCCTCCTGATCGCCCTCCTGCAGCGCCACCGTGATGCCCGGAAACCGTTGCGCGAAGCCCGCCAGCAGGCCGGGCAGGAAACGGATCGCCAGCGTCAGAAAGCAGCCGACCGCGATCTCGCCTTTCAGCGCATCGCCAAGTCCGACCGCGTTCTGGGCGAAATCCTGCGCGTGCTTCAGCAGCAGCCGCGCCTCGTTGACCACCTTTTCGCCGACCGGCGTCAGCGTCACCCCGCGCGCATGGTGGCGGATGAAAAGCGGGACGCCGATCTCGGCCTCGACTTCGGCAATCGCGCTGGAAATCGAGGGCTGCGACACGTTGAGGCGTTTCGCCGCATCGGTGACATGCCCGCAATCGGCGGCCGCCACCACGTAGCGAAGCTGACGCAACGACAGATTCACGCACTACTCCTGAATCAGAAAATCCGATGCAGATCGCCAGAAGAAACTATTTTACCGATTTAGTTGCGGCGCGCAAACTTTGATCCAGATCAATGTTGCGGGAGCGCCAGACGATGATCCGGACGGGCGAACAATACCGGAACGGCCTTCGGGACGGCCGCGAAATCTGGATCGACGGCGAGCGCGTCAAGGACGTCACCAGGCACCCCGCTACCAAGCCGATCGTCGATATCCGCGCCCGCATGTACGACATGCAGCACGAGGACAAATATGCCTCGACGCTGACCTATGTCGAAGACAACAAGCGCCATTCGATCTTCAACCGCCTGCCGCGCGAGCAGAAGGACTGGCACGACAAATGGGCCGCCTGCGATGCCGTGATGAACGACATCAAGGGCGTGGTGACCCGCGTCGGCGACGAGACCGTCGGCGAGATGTGGTCGCTCTATGACGGCCGCAACGTGCTGAACGAGATCGATCCGCGCTTCGGCGACAACATCGCCAATCACATCCAGGCCGCGATCGAGAACGATCCGTTCCACGTCTCCGCCAATACCGATCCGAAGGGCGACCGCTCCAAGGCGCCGCAGGATCAGGACCCCGACATGATGGTGCATGTGGTCAAGGAGACCGATGCCGGCATCATCATTCGCGGCGCGAAATACGAAACCGCGTCGGGCTATTCCGATCAGGCCTTCCTGAAGCCGACCGTCGGCGCCTGGACCAACGAGCAGCTTTCCGATTATGCGATCGGCGGCATCGTGAAAATGGGCGCGCCGGGCGTGAAGCATATCGCCCGCTCCGGCTTTGCCGGCCGCAACAGCGCCGCCGATTATCCGCTCGCCAACAAGTTCGACGAAGTCGACTTCCTGATGGTGCTGGATAACGTCCTGATCCCCTGGGAGGACGTGTTCTTCTATCGCCACACCAAGGCCGCGCAATATATCCGCGGCACGCTGCATCGCTATTCCGCCTTCCCCTACATGCTGCGCATTCTCTATTACGCCGACATGATGATCGGCGCCGCGATGTGGAACGCCAAGCAGACCGGCCTCGACAAGCTGCAGGCGGTGCGCGAGAAGCTCGCCGATCTGGTCTGCTATCGCGAAGGCATCAACGCGCATCTGACCGCGCGCGATCGCCGCCGCGCAGAAAAGCCCCGGCGACCTGCTGATGCCGAACCAGCCGATGCTCTATGCCGGCCGCGTCTTCGCCTGCTCGAACCTGCCGCAGATGATGCATATCGCGCGCGAACTCTGCGGCGGACAGATCTGCGTCACGCCGAACGAGGCCGCGTTCAAGTCCGCGGGCTCGGGAAGCTGGCTCGAGAAATTCTACTCGCTGAACGACAATTGGCAGGCCGAGGACCGGCGCAAGCTGCTCGCCTTCGCGCGCGACCTGCTGAACTCCGATTATGCCGGCCACCGGCTGACCTTCATCCAGTTCGCGCAGGCGCCGCATTTCAATCATCTGGCGGCGGTCTATAATTCGTTCGACTTTTCCGGCCCGCTCGATTTCGTCAAGCGCGCCGCCGACCTGTCCGATCGCGTGAATGGCGGAACGAAGTGATGACGCATCTTCGTGTCCGCAAGTTCAATACGAAAGATGCCTATCCCGAACAGAAGCTCGACAACGACGTCTGCATGGCGGTGCGCGCCGGCAACACGGTCTATCTGCGCGGCCAGACCGCGATGGACCTCGACGGCAACGATCGTAGGCATCGGCGATGCCGCGGCGCAGACCGAAAACGCCATGAAATGCGCGAAGATTCTGCTGGAGGAAGCGGGCGCCAAGCTCGAGGATGTGGTCAAGATCACGATCTACATCACCGACCGCGCCTATCGCGAAGCGGTTTATCGTGTGGTCGGCAAATGGCTGAAGGGCGTGTTCCCGGTTTCGACCGGGATCATCGTCAACGGGCTCGCCAAGCCTGAATATCTGATGGAGATCGACATCATCGCGGAAATTCCTGCGGATCGGAATTGATCTGCGACAGCGAACAAAACCGCCACGCGCGTGTCGGGCGTGACGATGGCGGAACCCGAAACGAGAATGTCTGCGCCTCGCGGTGCGGAGGGAGAAACACTTCGAAGGGCGAAGGATGGTGGATGATCCGCCGTCCTGTTTTGCGTCACCCGATGGCGCGGTACTTGCTAGCCCTCGGGTCGATCACAGAGAGGGAGTACGAGCATGAAGCGAATTCTCGTTGCATCCGATAGCGCTGGCTGTCGGCCTGTGGGCGCTGCCCGCGAACGCTGCCGAAAAATTGGTCGTCTCGGTCTGGGGCGGAAGCTGGAAGGATCTGGTCGAGCAGACCGTCGCCAAGAAGTTCAAGGAGCAGACCGGCGCCGACGTCGAGTTCATCACCGGCGGCACCATCGATCGCCTGAACAAGGCCAAGCTCGCCAAGGGCAATCCCGAAAGCGACCTCACCTTCACGACCTCGCATGTCGGCTGGCTCTATGCCACCGACGGCCTCTATGAGACGCTCGATCTGAGCAAGGTGCCGAACGCCAAGTCGCTGGTCGATCAGGCCAAGATCAGCCCCTATCACATCGGCTCCTGGGCCTATGTCTACACCATCGGCTATCGGCCCGACATGCTGCCGGCCGGCTTCAAATTCGATTCCTGGGCCGATCTCTGGAAGCCGGAGCTGAAGGGCAAGATTTCGGCGCCCGATTTCGACGCCAGCCATCTGGTGGTGGTGGCCGCCAAGCTCGAAGGCGGCGACGCCGCGAGCTGGCAGAAGGGCAGCGCCAAGCTGAAAGCGCTGAAGCCGAACTTCAAGGCCTATTACGCCAACGACGCGGCCTCGCAGCAGCTCATGCAGAACGGCGAAGCGCCGGTGCAGGTGATGCTGTCGATGAACGCCTATCACATCGCAGAGCCAGGGCGTGCCGGTGCAGCTCGCGATCCCGAAGGAAGGCGCCGTGCTCGGCATCGACACCATCGGCATCATGAAGGGCTCGAAGAACACCGACCTCGCCTACAAGTTCATCAACGTGCTGCTCGATCCCGAAGTTCAGGCGCAGATCGCGACCCTGAAGAAGGGCAGCCCGGTGGTGACCAACGCCAAGCTCGCGCCGGACGTCGCGAAACTGCCGGGCGTGTTCACGACGCCCGACCAGTGGAACAAGGAAGCGCTGGTGATCGACCACAAGCTGCGCGGCGAACTCACCGGCGAATGGCGCAAGTGGTTCACCGAGAACGTCATTAACTGATGACGTCAGCCGGGCCTGCAGCGATGCAGGCCGGCTCCTCGGCCTCATCCTGAGGCATTGCGAAGCAATGCGTCTCGAAGGATGGGGCGCCCTCTCCTTCGAAACGCGCCCTTCGGGCGCTCCTCAGGACGAGGACGGATTGATCGGCACTCGTCAGTCGACGCGACCGAAACGATCGCCCAAGCAGGCCGTTCCTGAAGCTGTTCACGGCGCCGGCCGTGATCGCGGCTGGCATTTTCGCCGTCTCGATGCTGGCGATCCTGCAATACAGCGTGCGCGCGCATATTCCGGGCTCGCTCGATGTCGGCGGCTTCACGCTCGCCAATTTCGCCGGGATGGCGCACCCGCTTTACGCCCGGGTGTTTCTCGAGACCGTCTGGCTCTGTCTGCTGACCGCCGTCATCAGTCTCATCCTCGGCTATCCGCTGGCCTATGCGCTGGTGCGCTCGAGGAACCTGTTCATCAAGTCGTTCATCCTGATCACCACCGTGACGCCGCTGTTTCTCGGCGAAGTGGTGCGCACCTATTCCTGGATCGTGGTGCTCGGCAATAACGGCTTCATCAATTCGGTGCTGCGGCAGACCGGCATCATCGATCAGCCGCTGCAACTGCTGTTCACCGTCACCGGCGTCACCATCGCGCTGGTGCATGTCACGCTGCCGGTCGTGGTCATCATGCTGTCGGCGGCGATCGCCCATATCGATCCGGATTACGAGAAGGCGGCCGAAAGCCTCGGCGCCGGCCCGGTGCGCGTCTTCCTCACGGTGACGCTGCCGCTGTCCGGCCCCGGCATCGTCGCCGGCCTCACCACCGCCTTCGCCTGGACCTTCAGCGCGTTCGCGACGCCGCAACTGGTCGGCGGCGGCAAGGTCAACATGGTGTCGAACCTCGTCTATCACGCTCGGCTTTGCCAATTTCAATTTTCCGTTCGCGGCCGCACTCTGCGTCGCCGGCCTCGCGCTCACCTATGTCTCGATCTTCGCGATGCGGATCACGTTGCGGCCGCTCGAAAAAGTCGGGCCTGCATTGATGGCGCAGCCGCCTGTCGCACCGGGTGATGAGCTTTGCCGGCCGCGCGCTGGTGGTGGCGATTCTGGGCTTCATCATCCTGCCGGCCTTCGTGGTGGCGGTCGCGTCCTTCAACGACAAGGCGATCCTGTCGTTTCCGCCGCAGCAATTGTCGCTGCGCTGGTTCTACAATGCGATCAATTATCGCGACTTCCAGACCGGCTTCTATAACGGCCTGATCGTGATGCTGGCGTCGTCGTTCCTGGCGCTGATCGTGGGCGCCGCCTTCGCCTACGTGATCGACCGCTACCAGTTTCGCGGCAAGGACGTGATCGAGGGCCTGCTGCTGGCGCCGCTGGTGGTGCCGCATTTCACCGTCGGCCTCGGCATGCTGATCCTCGCCGCGCAGATCGGCGCCGACCCGCACCTTCTCGCTCGTGATCGTCTGCCACGTCGATCCTGGTGCTGCCGTTCGTGCTGCGCAGTCGGTCTATATCTCGCTGCGCAATCTCGATCATCGGCTCGAACTCGCCGCCGCGAGCCTTGGCGCGCAGCCCCGGCCGCGTGCTCTTTACCGTGACGATACCGCTGCTGCTGCCGGGCCTGGTCAGCGGCTGGCTGTTCGCCGCGATCCTGTCCTTCAACGAATTCACCGCCTCGCTGTTCGTCACCGTGCAGCGCACGCAGACGCTGCCGGTGGCGATGTATAATTATGTGCGCGAATATGCCGATCCGACCATGGCGGCGATCTCGGTGATCTTCATCGTCGTCACCGCCACGCTGCTGGCGCTCGCCAATGCGTTTCTCGGTCTTGGAAAGGTGCTGAATGTTGAGCAGGCCCGCTGATCTCGCCGCGCAGGCGCCTGCTGGCTGCGCCGAGCGGACGTCAGGCAGTGCGCCTCGACGGCGTCTCCAAGCGCTTCGGCCCGGCGATCGCGCTCGACCAGGCCTGGCTGAAGATCGGCCGCGGCGAGTTCATGACGCTGCTCGGGCCCGTCGGGCTGCGGCAAGACCACGTTGCTCAATCTGGTCGCCGGATTTCTCGCGCCGAACGAGGGCGAGATCTTCATCGACAACGCGCTCGTCACCGATGTGCCGGCCTATGCGCGCGAGACCGGCATCGTGTTCCAGAATTACGCGCTGTTCCCGCACATGAATGTGGTGAACAACGTGGCTTATGGCCTGAAGGCGCGCGGCGTCGGCAAGGACGAGATCAGGACAGCGCGTCGCCGACATCCTGGCGATGATGAAGCTCACCGGCTTCGAGGAACGCAAGCCGCGAGAACTTGTCCGGCGGCCAGCAGCAGCGCGTCGCGCTGGCGCGCGCGCTGGTGATCGAGCCCAAGGTGCTGCTGCTCGACGAGCCGTTCTCCGCGCTCGACAAGAATCTGCGCGCCTCGATGCAGGTCGAGGTCAAGGAAATCCAGCGCCGGCTCGGCGTCACCACCATTTTCGTCACCCACGACCAGAGCGAGGCGCTTGTCGCTGTCCGACCGCATCGCGGTGATGTCGGGCGGCCGCATCTGCCAGATCGATACGCCGGAGCGGCTCTATCGCAAGCCCGCCGACCGTTTCGTCGCGTCCTTCATCGGCGAGGGCTCGCTCCTGAAGGCGACGCTCGATCAGATCGACGGCGACAGCGCCATCGTCTCGGTCGGCGGCGCCAACGTCACCGTTCCGGCCAAGCCGCTATCCGGCATCAGCGCCGGCGCGCAGCGTCGACCTGTTCGTGCGGCCCGAGCATCTGCATGTGCGGCGGCGGGCGAAGCCGCGTTGCAAGGCGTGGTCGCGGCCTCGATCTATCAGGGCGATCATGTCGATCTTTATATCGACGTGCCGGAGGCGGCATCCGGGCGCATTCACATGCGGCTCAGCGCGCGCGAAGCGGCCGGCATTTCCGGCAGCGGCTCGAAGATCGCGCATCGGCCTCGACAGCGAGGATGCGGTGGCGTTTCCGCAAGACCCGGAGCGCTGATGCGTGCACTCAGAAGCTCGGCGCGGTGCCGGGCGCGCGCGCGCGCCATTCATAAGCCGCGCGCTGCGGTGCATAGAGACGTCCAGATCCGGCGCAATTCGGCGATCGGCTCGTCATGCCAGTCGACCCGCAGATCGACCACCGGCCAGTCATAGATATCGGCGACATGCAGACCGGCGGCATGCTCGTCGCCGGTTTCGCCGCCGGCGTCGCAGCCCGGCTTCGAGCGCACGCATCAGCCGTTCGGCCAGCGTCTCGCCCGCCGCCGCCGACAAACGCCGCGATCATGCGCGCCGGCACATCGGGCGAGGCCAGCAGATTGCCGAGCGCGATGCAGGACGGCCCTTGCGCGAACGCCGCGAGCGGCAGCGCTTCCTTGCCGGAATGCAAGCGCGATCTGGCCGTAGCGATCGATCACGCCGACCTGCCGATAATCCGGCTGCGGCGTGCCAGCGAGCAGCAGACGCAGCACCGCGCCGGCGCCGAGCCCCTGACGCAGCAGCGCAAGGCCGGCCGGGCCGAGCGCGGGATCGGTGATGTTCTGCGTCGACACGCGCCGAGCGGGCCGACCCAGGCGCAGCGGCTTGCGACGCAGATCGACGACGACGTGATCGCGATGCCGAACGCGCCGGTTTGTCGCAGCGGGCGGCGATGGAATAGGTCATGGCGCGTCACTCCGTCTGTCTTTCTCGTGCTAGATAGCACGCGATGACGCCTGCAACAAACCACGCTGTCAATTCTGGATGCGCTGATCGGATTTCCATCCGTGTCAGCAGCGAATCCAATCTCGATATCGTCGTCATGGATCGAGGACTATCTGTCGCAGCACGGCGTCGCCTCGCGCCGCATTCCCGATCGCACCGGACGAAAGGCGTCGATCCTCGCCACCATCGGGCCCGCGGACCGCGCCGGCATCGTGCTGTCCGCGCATACCGACGTGGTGCCGGTCGCCGGCCAGAACTGGACCAGCCCGCCCTTCACCGCGACGCAGACGCGACAATCGCATCGTCGGGCGCGGCGCGACCGACATGAAGGGCTTCATCGCCTCCGTGCTGGCGCATGTTCCGCATTTCAAGGCGGCCGCCAGCGCGACGCCGATCCATATCGCGCTGTCCTACGACGAGGAGGTCGGCTGCCTCGGCGCGCCCGATCTGGTGCCGAAGTCGCGAACGCTTCCGGCCTTGCCCGCGCTCTGCATCGTCGGCGAGCCGACCGGGCTGCGCGTCGGTTCACGCGCACAAGGGCAAGGTCGCGCGCCGCGTGATCTTCACCGGACGCGGCGGGCATTCGGCGCTGCCGCACCGCGCCGCCAATGCCGTGATTGCGGCGGCGCGCATCTGCACCGTCCTCGACGAGCTTGCCGGCAAGACGCGACGCAGGGCGCGCGCGACGACGCCTTCGAGCCGCCCTACACCACCATCCATGTCGGCTCGCTGCATGGCGGCACCGCGCTCAATTTCGTGCCGGATCGCGCCGTCGTCGAATTCGAAATCCGCGACATTCCCGGCACCGACGTGCGCTGCGATCGCTGCAAGCCGATCGATGCCTTCATCGCTTCGCGAAGACGCCAGCGCTGAAGGCGCAGGCGCCGGAAGCCGGCATCGCGGTCGAGCCGATGTCGTCCTATCCGTCGCTGATGACGCCGGCGCAAGGCGCGGCCGTCGCCGCCGTGCAGTCGCTCGACGCAACGCAGCGACCCGGCCGGAACCGTCAGCTTCGGCACCGAGGCCGGCATCTATGCGAAGGCCGGCATCCCGACCGTCGTCTGCGGACCCGGCGATATCGGCCGCGCGCACAAGGCCGACGAATGGATCGGCATCGACGAATTGGCGGAAGCGGACCGGATGATGGAGCGGCTCGCGGCGAAATCTGAGCCGCCCGGCGGAGGAGTGGATCAAGACATGACCATCGACGCAAAACCAACGACAACAAGCAGATCACCCGGCCGTTCCTGAAGCTCACCCATCAGGGCGCGATGATCGCGCTGCAGGCGGCGATCGCGAAGGCCGAAGCGCTCGGCGTGCCGCAGAACATCACCATCGTCGACGATGGCGGCAACATGCTGGCCTATATCCGCATGGACGGCGCCAAGCTTCTGTCGGCGGAAACCTCGAAATCGAAGGCCATCACCGCGGCGTCGCATCGCCAGCCGACCTCGCGACTCGACCCGAAGCTGGAGGTGAAGCTCGCCATCGCCGCCGGCGGCCGCCTGACCAATCTCGAAGGCGGGCTGCCGATCGTCATCGACGGCGTCTGCGTCGGCGCGGTCGGTGTCGGCTCCGGCACCGGCGCGCAGGATGTCGAAGTCGCGCGCGCGGCGCTGGCGGCGCTGGGTGCGGAAGATCAGGTGCCTTAAGCGTTGACCGGCCGTTCCGGCAGCGGCGCGCCGCCGAGCTTTCGCTTCGGCAGCGCCAGCATGATCAGCACGAACAACCCGGTGACGAGCTTCAGGTCGGACGGATGCACGCCGAGCGCGAGTCCCGCCGAGATCACCTGATAATAGACGATCGAGCCCACGAACGGCGCCAGGGCCTGCTGCAGGATGGTGGCGCGGCCGACAATGGCCTCGCCGATGATCAAGGCCGCCAGCGCATTGATCAGAATGCCGAAGCCCATCGCGACATCGGCATAGCCCTGCACCTGCGCCACCGAGGCGCCGGCAAAAGCCGTCAGTGCATTGGCAACGCCGACACCCGCGATGGTGATCCACCAGGTATTGATGCCCTGCGCGCGCGCCATCGCCTCGTTGGCGCCGGTCGCGCGCACCGCAAGGCCGAGATCGGTGCGCAGGAACCAGCACAGGATCGCGACCAGCGCCGACGCCACAATCAGCCAGAACAAGATCTGCACCGGCACGTTGAGCGTGAAGCCTGCGATCAGATCGTCGAAGAAGGACGGCGCGGCGAACAGCGGGATATTCGACTTGCCCATGATCCGCAGATTGATGCTCCACAGGATGGTGATCATCAAAATGCCGGCGAGCAGCGTGTTGATCTTGAAGCGCAGATGGATGAAGGCGGTGGCGCAGCCCGACAGAAATCCGGCGGTGACCGCGATCAGCATCGCCAGCACCGGCGCAACGCCGGCCACCAGCAAGGCCGCGCACAGACAGCCGCCGAGCGGGAACGCGCCCTCGCAGGTCAGGTCCGGGAACGAGAGCAGGCGGAACGGGATCATGATGCCGAGCGCGACAAAGCCATAGAGCAGGCTTTGCGCCAGCGTCACCGGCACCAGATTGACGAAACTGGTGAAGAAGTCGGCCATCTCAGTGCACCAGCAGCAGCTTGTCGTCGGCGGACTGGAAACGCTTCACCAGCGCCTCGACGGTCAGACCGGATTTCTCCGCGCCGCCGGCCTCGAACACGATCTCGCCTTCGTCCATCATGACCAGGCGATTTCCATGCTCGATCGCGTGATGCATGTTGTGGGTCACCATGATGGTGGTGATGCGCGAATGGGTGACCGCTTCCAGCGTCGCCTTCATCACGGCTTCCGCGGTGCGCGGATCGAGCGCCGCGCAATGCTCGTCGAGCACGAGAATTTGCGGCTTCAGCAGACAGGCCATGGTGAGCGACAACGCCTGCCGCTGACCGCCGGAGAGAAGATCGACCCGCGTGTCGAGCCGCTGTTCCAGCCCCAGGCCCAGCGGCGCCAGCGCGTCGCGAAACAGCTTGCGGCGATCCGCGGTCACAGCCGTATGAAGATAGCGGGCAAGCCCGCGCTTGTAGGCGATCGCAAGATTTTCCTCGACCGTGAGACCGGGCGCGGTGCCGCGCGCGGGGTCCTGAAATACCCGCGCCACCAGCCCGGCACGCCGTTGCACCGGCACGTCGGTCACATCCTTGCCCGCAATCGAAACCGAGCCGGAATCGGGCGCGACATCGCCGGCAACGGTCGCAAGCAAGGTGCTCTTGCCCGCGCCGTTGCTGCCGATCAGCACGGCGAAGTCGCCTTCCGACAGCGAAAGATCGATGCCGTTCAGCGCGCGGCGTTCGGTTGCGGTGCCGCGGTTGAAGACCTTGGAGACGCTCGCGATGCGCAGCGCCGCTTTGTCTTCCACCGTCACTTCACCAAGCATGTCGGGCAATTGGCGTAAGCCTGAGGCAGCTTCAGATTCCACTTGTCGAGTTGCTGCTGACTGATCGTCACCGAGTGATCGGCGGGCGTCGGCACGGTCGGCGTGATGGCGCGAGACCTTCTCGCCCTTGAACAGCCGATCGACCAGGCCCGCCGCCTTCGCACCGATGGCCGGGAAATCGACCGAATAGGAAGCGAGCATCTCGTTTTTCAGCACCGGCGCCGAAAGCCCGTTAAAGGCTGGAATACCGAGCCGGCCGGCAATGGCGCCGATCTGGGCGGTGGCGGGCTGAAACAGGTTCGACGGAAACACATAGATGGCGTCGACCTTGCCGGCGAAAGTCTGAATGCGCTGCGGAATGTCGTTGGTATTGTCGACACTCACCAGCACCAGTTCGAGGCCGTATTTCGGCGCCGCCGCTACCAGCCGTTCGCGCAAGGCGTTGTCGGCATCGTCGCCGGGATTGAACGGCACGCCGACGCGCTTGGCATTCGGCAGCATTTCGCGAATGAATTTCAGGGTGCCGTCCATGTCGACAAGATTGGCGGCGCCGGTCATGTTTGCGCTCGCCTTGTCCCAGGAAGGAATCACACCCGCGACCACCGGGTCCTGCACGGCGGCGAATACGACGGGCGTTGCCGGATCGGTCAGCGCGCGTACCGCCGATTGCGTCACCGGCGTGGTGATGGTGACGACCACATCCGGCTTGTCGGAGGCGATCTTGGTCAGCATTTGCGGGATCAGGTTGCGATCCCAGTTCACGTGCGTGAAGGTGATGGCGACATCCTTGCCTTCGGTATAGCCGCGTTCCTTCATCGAGGCCTTGAAACCGTCGACCACGCCTTGCAAAGCCGGATGCTCGCCGAAGCTCGTGATCGCGATGCGTTTGGGTTGCTGCGCGCTCGCCGCAGCCGTTACCGCAAGCAGAATGGCCACAGCCGTGAGAATTCTTTTCACCCTGATCTCCATTATTCTTGAGCAGCCTTGAGCCCGATAAAGACCCCATTTCCGGGACGATTGCTAGGCTGCCAATTGCCGCTTCTCGAAGAGGTATCGGTGCGAAGCGTTGCACAGGCCGTGCCAATCGTGGAAATATCCGGCAATGTCGTCACGCCCGAAGGTCGAGCGCTATCCGGAAAATCGAATGTCATGACTGCCGAGCCGCGCCGCATCGTCATCACCGGCGGAGCGACCGGCATCGGCCGCGCCTGCGCGCTCGAGATGGCGCAATCCGGCGAACATGTTTTCATTCTCAACCGTGACGCGAACAAGGCCGCTCCGGTTGTGGAGGAAATCCGAAACAATGGCGGGCGCATCGAAGGCCTGGCCGACGGATGTGACCGACCGCGCCTCGCTCGAACAGGCCTTCGATGCGGTCGGGCAATGCGACGTGCTGATCAATTCCGCCGGCACCATGTCGCAGGCACCGTTCGAACAGGTGACCGATGCGGAGTTCGAGCGGCTGCTGGCGGTAAACCTGCGCGGCCTGTTCGCCTGCTGCCAGCTTGCGACCCGTAACATGCCGCCCGGCGGGAGAATCGTGAATGTGTCCTCGCGCGCGGCACTCGGCGGCAAGGGCGTCGCGCATTACGGCGCGACCAAGGCCGCGGTGAACGGCCTCACCCGATCGCTCGCGATCGAGCTTTTGCCGCGCGGCATCACCGTCAATGCAGTGGCGCCGGGTTTCATCGATACGCCGCTGTCGCGCGCGGCGCTGACCGACAGCCAATTCGATGCCTTCGTCGCGCTGCAGCCGATGAAGCGCGCCGGCACGCCGGAGGATGTCGCTTTTGCAGTGGCGTATTTCGCGTCATCGCGCGCGGGCTTCGTCACCGGGCAATGTCTCTATGTCGATGGCGGCAAGAGCCTGCCGGCGTGATTCGAGGCGGCCGCGTCGAACTGGCTGAGCTCCCTCTCCCCTCGGGGGAGAGGGTTGGGGTGAGGGGCTCATATTGCTCGATAGATTTTAACCCCTCACCCGGATCGCTACGCGATCCGACCTCTCCCAAAGGGAGAGGTGACCGGAACCCGTTGCAGGCATTCGATCTTATTACCGCAATTCCTCGCAAAGTCTGCCGCGCTCGACGATGACCTTGCCGTCGAGCTCGACCGTGCAGTGACGCATCGGGAAATCGAAATGGCAGGGCGTGAAGCGGCCGGCGGTCTCGTTGGCGCCGGTCGAGAACAGGAAATTGCCGGCAAAGGCGCGCAGCTCCGTGCCGTTGTGCTGGCTCTTGTCGTACATCGTCATCGCGTCCCAGCGCGCGCCGGCATTCATGCCCCAGCCGACATGGGCGGTCGCGTAAGCCTCGCGATCGTTCCAGGCTTCGTAATAGGAGCGCGTCAATTCGGCGTCGAGGCCGGAGCCTTCGATGCGCGTGACATAATCGTTCTCGATTACGAACTCGACCGGCGACTCGGTGTAGCGCTTGAAGGTGAGATTGACGTCGCCCGGCGCCAGCACCAGGCGGCCATTGACGCTGCCGGGTTTCGGGAAACACAGGCAAAGCCCGGCCGGCCAATAGCCGATGCGGCCGGGCTCGTCGACAAAGCCGGTGGCGCCGCGCGCCGGCGCGCCCTCGACCTTGACGGTGAGATCGGTACCGGCGTCCGAGGTCACGCGCATCCACTTGGCCTTGCCGAGCAGTTCCATGCCGCGGCGCACCCGATCGCGCAATGCGGGCGTCGGCCTCGTTCGTTCCAGCACTTCCGGATGCTCGTTGCTGATCATCATCACCCGCGCGCCGCCTTTGAGGATTTCCGGCAATTCGCGCGAATGCAGCAATCCCTCGACGGTGCAATCGACCACCATCGAGCTTGACACCAGCGCCTTCACCACCGGCATCAGCCCGCCAATGGCAAGCGAGGTGCCGGTCGAGCGGATCGGCACCGGGCTTTCGATTTCCGGGCTCGACAGCAGCACCTGAAACGGCCGCGCCTCGAGCTGATGCAGCGCGAGATTGGCGAGGCGCGGCAGCACCGGACGCGACTGCGATTCGGAAACAATGGCGACCACCTCGCCCTTCTTCACCGCACACAGGCGAAACACGTCGACGAACGCCTTGACCCATTTGCCTTCGATCGTTTCCTGAAGCATGTCGCTACGGCCTTCCGTAATCCTGTCGCGAAGCGATCCCGGTCGGGGACGCGCGCAAGCGCACCATAGGGCATGATCCCGAAAAGGGGGACCCCAGCTCGCGGTCAGAGCCTGCGCCAGGCGGCGCGCGGCTTACGCCGTGACGTGCTTCAGCGCGTCGAGCAGGTAGGGGCGAAAGCCCGGATAATTCTCGATCATCGGGAAATGCCCGATCCGCTTCATCATGGTGAAGCGCGCGCCCGGGATCGCCTTCGCGACGTCTTCGGTCATTTCCGGCGTGCAGGAATAATCGTATTCGCCGGTCAGCAGGCTGACCTTGCAACGCCTGGTGTCGATGCGCGCAAGATCGGCGCGGCCGTCCCAATCGTTGCTGTAGAAATGGATATCGCCCTGATACACGCCGGGGCCGGACTGGCTGTAGATCCACCAATTCTCGCGCCGGTTTTGCTCCGGGCTGTAGGGCGAATTGAGACCATAGGTGTAGCTCGCGCAGAGTTCGCTGCCGTCGATGGCGGGATGATGCAGGAATTCGCTGTAGCGGCCGGGCGAATGGGCGGAAGCCTCCAGGCCGACCACGCCCCGGAGTTCGTCCTGGAATTCGGCCGCGGCCTTCAGCACGATCGCGCCCGCCATCGAGCAACCCATCAGCACCGGGCGTTTCAGGTCGAGCGCTTGCCACACCGCGCGGATGACATCGAGATAGGATTTGGTGGTGAGCCGGTAGCGCGTCGTCCACCAGCCGTCCGGCGGATTGCTGCGGCCGTGCCAGGGCAGATCGAACGCGATCACCCGAAAGCGGCTGGTGACTTCGGGATCGTTCAGCACATGCCGGAACTGACGGCTGTCGGCGCCGGCGGTGTGAAGGCAAAGCAGCGGAATGCCCTGCCCCGCCTCCTCCAGATAAATCCGGTGCGGTTCGCCGTCGATGCCAACCTGAAGATAGCGGCCGACAATCGGCTCGAAGTCAGGCATGCGGCGTCCCCGTCTCGCGCATGAGGTTCATCATCCGGTGCAGCGCCCGGGCATTCTGCATGACGATGAGGTTGTCGCCCTCCAGCACGAAATCCGGCACCCGCATCAGCATCGCGAAGAAATCGTGATAGAGCGGCGGCGGATCGGGGCTGAGAAACTTGCGCCAGACTTCGACCGGCGCGCGCAACCCGAAATAGGTGCGCAGATCGAGCCGCTTGCCCGCAACGATGTCGACGATCCGGCCGCGATCGAGCTGCAAGGCGTAGCGATTGTCGCCGAAGGTAACCGCGAAGCTGGTGGTGAACCAGCGCCCGATCACTGCCATCTCCGGATCGGAATTGACGCGCTCGCGATAGCGCGCGATCCAGTCGGCGCCGGGATAATCCGCCGCCACCGTCATTCCAGAACCTGGGTCACCTGGCGGTAGCGGTTCGGCGTGATGCCGGTATGCTCGCGGAAAAAGCGGGTGAAGTGGCTCTGCACCTTGAAGCCGAGATTGTCGGAGACTGCGCCGATGCGCATTTCGTCGGAGGTGAGCGCATTGAAGGCATGTTCGATCTTCACGACCTTGACATAGCTGCGCGGCGTGACGCCGGTGCATTCCTTGAAGCGTTCGAAGAAATGCGGGACCGACAGGCCGGAGACCGCGGCAAGCTCGGCGGTGTCGAAGTGATGCCCGGGATGCTCGCGAATATATTGAATGGTGCGGCGGATGCGGAAGTCGGCGGTGCGCGCAATGCTCTTGTGCTCGCTGAGGCTGGTCGCCCGCATCGTCATCTCGCCGACCATGCTTTCGAGAATGAGCTGCTCGACCGCGAAATCATGCAGCATGTGACCGACGAAGCGATCGACCAGGCGCTTCAGCTCCGGCGTGCGCGGCACGCAATGTTGTTCGAAGCGCAGCTCGCGCCGCGGCGAACGCAGATCGGCGAGCCAGGCCGGATCGAGGAAAAACGCCAGCAGGAAGGCGGGGCCGCCTTTTGAGCCGGCATAGCTGTGCGGCTCCCAGGCATTGATCAGCACCACGGTCTCGGGAGTGAGCGGAAGTTTGCGGCCATAGACTTCCATTGCGCCGTCGCAACCGCCGATCTTGACGATAATGTGCGGCTGCGGATGCGCATGCGTAACCAATGGGTGCAGCATGTCGAGCAGCACCACCCGCCCGAACAGGCCGTGATAGATGCGGTTGCGGCTCATGCCCGCCACCGGAACTTCATTCCGGAAATAACGCAAATTTTGCGCGCCTTTGTTTCTCTTCCGAACGCAGGCTAGCACGCCTTTTGTCTCAGCGCGCCGCAAACCGCTTTTGCAGCGCACCCAACAGGCGCGCGTTGCGCCAAAAAAATCCGAGCCGCCGGTAAATTTCCGAAGCCCGCGGGAATGCGATCGCCTTGCCGGACGCTCCTAATGGCGTTCCGGACCACCACACAATGCCGGCAACCAAAAAACGGAGGACGCCCTTGCCCGACGCTTTGCCGCTTCTGCCCACCACGGTCGTGGGGAGCTATGCCCTGCCCTCGTGGATTTTCGCCGCCGACGACTGGATGCAGCGCGGCCTGTACGGACCGATCGACACCGAGGAAACCTTCAACGACGCGGTGGATCGCGCGATCCTCGATCAGGAAAAGGCCGGCATCGATATCATTTCCGACGGCGAGATGCGCCGGCGCGGCTTCGTGCAAGGCTTCGTGCACAAGATTTCGGGCCTGAAGAATATCGGCGCACCGCGCAAGGTCGGCGAGAGCGGCATCGATCAGGAGCCGGTCTACGAGACCACCGGCGTGGTCACCTGCGGCAACGGCATGGGCATCGTCGAGGAATTCGAATATCTCAGCAAGAACACCAAGAAGGAAAAGAAGGTTGCGGTGCCCGGCGCCTTCGCCATCACCGCCTGGTACAAGCCGGTCGAGCATTACAAGGACCGCACCGAGCTTGCCTGGGCGTTCGTGCCGGCGATCAAGGACGAAATCCGCCGCCTCGCCGCAGCCGGCGCGAAATTCATCCAGATCGACGAGCCGACCATCCCGGGCTACGGCGCCGACCACCACACGCCCAAGGATCTGATCGAGGCCTTCAACGAATGCATCAAGGGCGTGACCGGCGTGAAATTCGCGATGCATGTCTGCTTCGGCTCGCACAAGAAGATCACCTATGCCAAGCGCAGCTATAAGCCGCATTTTCCGGAATTGTTCGGAGCCAAGGCCGATCAATTCGTGCTGGAATATGCCAATCGCGAAATGTCGGAGATCGAGCTCTGGAAGGAATGGGCCGCCGACCGCGATCTGGTCGCCGGCGTGATCGACATTCGCAACCATTATATCGAGACGCCGGAAGATGTCGCCGAGCGCATCCGTGCCTGCCTGAAATATGTCCCGGCGGAGCGGCTCTATCTGAGCCCGGATTGCGGCATGCGACGCGTCATCCGCTATCGCGCCTTCCAGAAACTGAAATCGCTGGTCGAGGGCGCCAGGATCGTCCGCTACGAACTGACCGGAAAGAAGGATTGAAACGAACGCCATCGAAAGGCGGCCGACCGGAGCGGCCGCGACATTCATAACGATCAAGGGAGGAACGCAAATGAACATGACAAGGAGCTGCATCGCAACCGCCGGTGTCTTGATTTCACTGTGCGCCAATGCGGCTGCGCAGGATTTCGTGGTCGGCGCGAGCGGCGCGATTACAGGACCGACGGCCTCGACTTACGCGCCGACAATCGAGGCGCTGCGCATCTATTTCGATCGCGTCAACCGCATGGGCGGCATCAATGGCCGCAAGGTGAAGTTCATCGCGCTCGACGACCAGGGCGAACCTTCGCGTGCAGCCACCAACACGCGCCGCTTTCTCACGCAAGACAACGTAAACGTCCTGGTTGGCGCCGGCCCGTCGGCCACCATCGCGCCGATGATCACGGAATCCGAACGCGCGGGAGTGCCGCTGGTATTTGCCGGGTCGGTATGCCCGCAGGAATCCTATCCGCCGACGCCGAAAGAAACCGTATTCTGCACCACTTCGTTCGGCGTGTCGTACGACAACCGCGCGATGATCAATTTCATTGCCAAGCAATACGGCACCAATTTCAAGATCGCCTTCGCGGCGATGGCGATCCCGGTGTCGCGTGCCGGCATCGATATCGCCGAGGCGCGCGCCAAGGAACTCGGCATGACCTCGGTCGGCCAGCAGGTGATCCCGCCGGCGACACCCGACTTCACGCCGTTCGCGACCAAGCTGCTGGAAGGCCAGCCGGATTGGGGCTTCTCCTGGGCGCCGTGGATTGTGCAGATCAAGGCGTTCGAAGCGATGCGAAGGCTCGGCTGGAAAGGCCGCTTCATGACCTGGGCGCATATCGAAGCCGAGAACGAGATGGCTCGGCTGAAGGATCCCGGCCTGATCCTGATCGGCGCCAATGCGCTGTTCAGCGAGAACCTGCCGATCCATCAGGAGATCGCAAAGGAAGTCGAAGCCGCCAAGATCCAGTATCCGGTCAACCAGATGGGCGAAGGCTGGGTCGCCGGCATGGTGATCGAGGCGGCGCTGAAGGCCGCCGGCAAGCCCGACAACAAGGCGATCAACCAGGCGATGAAGAATCTGAAGGTCGACACCAAGGGCCTGCGCGGCGGCCCGCTGGAATGGACGCCGACCAATCATTTCCGCACCCAGCAGCATTATCGTTTTTACGACTGGAACGACGCCAAGGGCCAGATGATGCCGATTTCGGGCTGGGTCACTTACGATATCAAGTGACTGCGACATCAAATAAAATTAGCATAATCGCGGATAAACCTTGGGGACGGCGCAGGCGCCGTCCCCTTTGTTTTGGCCCATTCGTGCGAGTAGAATGGATGGGAGAAGGAGCCCCCGCATGCCCCGTTTCAAGAATTACGTCCCGCAAGGGGTGATTCCGGCCACCCTGCTCGCCTTCGACGACGATTTCTCGATCGACGAAAAGGAAACGCGGCGGCATCTCTCGTTCGTCGCGGCGACGCGCGGCATCAGCGCCATCACCATCAACGGTCATGCCTCCGAGGTGCATGCCTGCTCGTTCGAAGAGCAGGAGCGTTTGCTGGCGATCGCAGGCGAGGAGATCGGCGACAAGCTCCCGTTGATCGGCGGCGTCTATGCTGACGGCAGCCATGAGGCAGCGAAGCTTGCGAAAATGCATCAGCGCGGCGGCGCCTCGGCGCTGCTGTGCTTCCCGCCGAACTCGCTCGGCATGGGCGGCGTGCAGAAGCGGCCCGAGATGGCGTTCGCGCATTTCAAGATGATTGCGGAGGCGACCGACCTGCCGTTGATCGTGTTCCAGTATGCGAACGAACTCGCCTACGATCTCGATACCCTGGTAAAACTCACCGAGATCATCCCGCAGATCAAGGCGGTGAAGGACTGGTCGCCGGCGCAGCGTCACGAGCGCAACATTCGCGTGCTGCAAAGCCTGCCCCGGCCGGTCAATCTGCTCACCACCAATTCGGCCTGGCTGATGTCGTCGCTCTCGATGGGCGCCAATGGATTGCTGTCGGGAGCGGGCTCGGTGATCGCCGACCTGCAGGTGGCCTTGTTCGAAGCCGTGCGCGACGACGATTTCGCGACCGCAAAGGAACTGGGCCGCCGGGTCTGGATCACCAGCGAAGTATTCTATGCCGATCCCTTCGCGGACATGCATAACCGCATGAAAGAAGCGCTGGTCGTTCTCGGCCGGCAGGACAAGGCGGTGGTGCGGCCGCCGCTCGTCAAGGTGAGCGAGGCCGAGATTGCCCGCATCGCGCAGGCGGTGCGTGCCGCCGGCATCGAGCGTAATGGCGCTTCAGGGTTGCATCCGGCGAGTGTTGCAGCGGAGTAGCGTCTGTCATTCCGGGGCGCGGGCTGAAGGCCCGCGAACCCGGAATCCAGCGACGATCTCGGTATTTGCGTCTGGATTCCGGGTCTGGCGCTTCGCGCCATCCCGGAATGACGAATATTCATGTCTTCAGCTTTGGCGGCCGCCCAATCCGACTTTAAACTACCTCCCGCAATCGAGCGCTGCCATTTGGCGCTGCAAGGGAGAATGACGTGGACGCCGAAACCGGATTCAAATCGGGAACACAGCCGCAAACTGAGCGGCGCGCGCCGATCGGCTGGCGGGATTTGCGCGGCTGGCTCGCGGAAGTCGACCGCATCGGCGAATTGAAGCGCATCGCAGCCCCGGTCGATCCGAACGAGGAGATCGGCGCGATCACGTTCATGGCGGCGCGCGAGGAGAAATCGCCGGCTCTTCTTTTCGACCAAATGCAGGGCGACCAGACCGGCTCGCATATCCTCACCAACATGCTGGGCGCGAGCAAGGAGCGCTATGCGCTCGCCGTCGGGCTCGATCCGGATTTGAGCACGCTCGAAATGATCCAGGCCACGCGCCGGATCATGGCCGACCCCATGAAGCCCACCTTCATCGCCAGGGACAAGGCGCCGGTGAACGAGGTTTTGCTGACCGGCGAGGGTATCGACGTCACGAAATTCCCGGTGCCGAAATTCTGGCCGGGCGACGGCGGACAATTCATCGGCACCGGCGACATCACCTTCACCGCATCGCCCGAAACCGGACGCATCAATGTCGGCTGCTATCGTCAGATGCTGCACGGCCCGAACCGTATCGGACTCTATTGCTCACCCGGCAAGCACGGCCTGCTCGATCGCGAAGCCTGGTGGGCGCGCGGCGAGCCCTGCGAAGTGGTCGCGGCCTATGGCATCGATCCGGTGCTGTTCATGCTGGCGGCGCAGACTTTCGGCGCCGGGGAATCGGAGCTCGATGTCGCGGGCGGCATCATGGGGCGGCCGATCGAACTCACACAGGCCGAGTTCGTGAAGCTGCCGATTCCGGCGCATGCCGAATTCGTGGTCGAGGGCCTGCTGCGTCAGGGTGACGTGCTGCCGGAAGGGCCGCTCGGCGAATTCACCGGCTATTACGGACGCGAACGTTCGCCGCAGCCGGTAATGGAGATCAAGGCGATCCATCACCGTAAATCCCCGATCTTCACCCATGCGCTGATGGCGCGCTATCCGGCCTGCGAGATCGGCGCCTATTACGCGATCATGCGCTCGGCCCGCATTCTCGACGATCTGCAGGGCATCGGTGTGCCCGGCGTGGTCGCGGCCTGGTCGCATCCGGCCGCGGCCTCGGGCTGGGGCATGGTGGTGGTGTCGCTGCAGCAGAAATATCCCGGCCATTCTGCGCAGGTGCTGGCGCTCACGGCGCAATGCCCGGCCGCGGCCTATTACACCAAATGGGTGATCGCGGTGGACGAGGATGTCGATCCGACCGATCTCAACGAAGTGCTGTGGGCGCTGTCGACGCGCTGCCACCCGTCCGAGGATATCGACATCCTGCGCAACACCTGGTCGACCGGCCTCGATCCCAGCCAGGTCGTGCCGGAAGCGCGGCCCTATGGATCGAAAGTGCTGATCGATGCCTGTAAGCCGCACCGGCACCTGAAGGAGTTCCCGCAATCCACCCTGCTGCGCAAGTCGGTGCATGACCGGGTGGCGGCGCGCTGGAACGAACTCGGCTTCAAGGGCTCCCCGCGCAGGATGACGGCATTCCATCCGGAGGAGTGAGGCACCGTCATTCCGGGGCGCGCGTGCAACGCGCGAACCCGGAATCCATAAGCGAACCAGTCCTTGTAACTGGATTTCGGGTCCGACGCTTCGCGTCGTCCCGGAATGACTGGAAAATGACTATTCCTTTTCCATCGCCGCCGCGATCGCCTTGATGCGGCCGCGCGCATAGGCCGGCAGTCCCGCGCTGATCGAATCGCCGCTGTTGAAGGACGAGCGGCCCATCAGCAATTGCACCGGCACCAGATTGCGCAGGATCGGGGCGTTCGAAAAATTACGCTGCTTGTTGAGCACGTCGCTTCGGATCGCGAGCGCGATATAGATGGTGGCGATCGACGCCTTCTGATCGCTCGGATGCTGCTGCATCACGGCAAGAATCTTGCCGGAATGGATCACCTGATTGACCTGAAAGATGGTCTGCTCGAACACGCCTGCGATCGGCGTATCGATTCCGGTCAGCGTCCGCAGATCGATGAATTGCGGGTCCTGCGGCGATGGCAGCCGGATTTCGCTCTGGAATTCGATGAAATCGGGGATCGGCTTCTTGGTCTCGTCGCGCAACTTGTTGACCAGAAGAATGCCGGTCGGGATCCGGCCCTCGAAGCGGTAGCGGGACTGAAAGCAGCCGGCCGCGCCTTCGCACCATTTGCGGCCGAACGGCCGCATATTCGCCGAAGCCGGATCGTTGTTCGCGGCAATGTCGGCCACCACGATCGGCTTGTGCTTTACGGCCGGATCGAGCCCTTCCAGAAAGGCGATGCCGGCATAGCGCTTGAGATCGAAAGCCTGCGCCGGCTTCGGGATCAGAAAGCGCGCCTCGGCGACATACATCGAAAGCTTTGCGGTGCCGCCTTCCTTCAGCAGCGGCTCGCGGAAATCCGGCAGCATGGCGAGAAAGCGCCGTTGCACCGGCTTGTCGCGCAGCCACTCGTCGAACGGGATCAGTTCCGCGGGCGAGTCGGCGGAGACGCCGTTTCGCGTCTCCGAGAACACGATGACCCGCGGCTTGAGCTGCGCCACCGGAACCGAGGCGACCGACGTTACCGCTTCGAGCTTGAAATCGTCCGCTGCGAAGGCGGGAGCAGAAGCGGGAATCGTCGCGAGGCCCGCCACGATCAGCAGGGCGGCTTGTATCGGTTTCATGCGATGAAGCTCAATATTGCCGCCGGCCAAAGAAATAATCCGGATCGACGCGACGCGGCGCGCGCATGGTATTGTCGTCGTCCTGGAAGGGCCAGGATGGCTGCGCGCGGCGGCCGTAATAGGTACCGGACGGAGCACCGAAGAAGCCGCCGAAACTCTCGAACGGCGAGCGCTGCTGCTGCATCGGCGTGCCGTCCTCGTCGAAGTCGCCGCCGCGTCCGAAGGTATAGCCCTGGCCGCCCGAAACGATGCGGTAGCGGGTATCGGCAACGCCGCCGGCCGCATCGCGCTTCAGATATTCGACGGTTCCGCCCTGCGAACTCTGTGCAATCTGCCGGCCATATTGATCGTAGCGCGGCTGGCCGTATCCGTCGGTATCTCCGGAATAGGCATCGACCCGGACCGCGACCAGATCGCGCATCGCTTCCGTCGACGGACCGCCGAGCGCGGTTTTCGGCGCATGCAGCGCCCAGACCGATTGCAGGATCGGCTCGAACATCGGCAGCGCCACCCGCCCACCGGTCTGGCCGCGCCCGAGCGTCCTGCGATTGCCGTCGGCATTGTCGTACCCGACCCAGATCGCGACCGTTACGTCATTGGTGAAGCCGACGAACCAGGCATCGAGTTCGTTATCGGTGGTGCCGGTCTTGCCGGCGGCGAAGGCGGAAAGATGCTTCGCCGAGCGCGCGGTGCCGCGTGCCAGCACGCCCTGCAGCATCGACTTGAGCTGGTAAGAACGAGGCGCGGTCATTGGCGCCGATCCAGACCGACGGCATTGGGATCGGCCTTGAACACTTCGCGGCCCTGCTGCGAGATCGAATCGATCGCATGCGGCATCGGCCGCGCCCCTTCATTGGCGATCGCCGCGTAAAAGGCCGCGATGTCGATCAGCCGCAACGGCTGCGCGCCGAGCACGAAGGGATAGAAGCGGCTGCATTGCTTGTAGAGCTGCGCTTCCATCGCAAGCTCGCAGATCCGGTCTAGCCCGCGCTCGGCGCTGTCCTCGATGCCGTTCGCCATCAGATTCGCGGTCGCAAGATTGCGCGAATCCTCCAAGCCCGCGCCGCATCGTGACGACACCGGCGCCGCCGCCATCGGCGTTTTTCGGCGACCAGTAATCCTTCGGCCGCGCATAAGCGCTGTTTCCGATCGGCGGCAAGGTAAGCGGCGCGTCCATCACCAGCGTATTCGGCTGCAGCCCTTTCTGAAGCGCCGTCAGGTAAGTCAGCGGCTTGAACGTGGAGCCGGGCTGGCGCACGCTCTGGACCGCGCGGTTGAGCTGGCTGTCGGGATAGGAGAAGGCGCCGGCCATCGCCAGCAGCCGGCCGGTCTTGTTCTCCATCACCAGCACCGCGCCCTGCACCGTCGGGCGGATGCGCAGCTCCGCGCGCGCCGCCTGCTTCTGCGCGGCCTCGCGCACCCGCACATAGACCACGTCGTTGACCTTGAGCGTGCGCCGGACCGCCGCGCTCCAGGTATTGAGCGCGAGGATGCGGCCATCCGCGATCCCGACGCTGGTGACGTCGCCCTTCTTGGTGCGTCCGTTCTCGAGAATCACGGCCGGCTCCCAATGCACGTCATAGAGCGGCAGCCGCACCGCCTTGAGCGCGGCAAGCCAGGCCGGACCGGTCAGCTTCCTGTCGCTCGACAGCGCCTGGATGGCGTCGGAGAGATTGGCTTCCGGCCCCTGAAACTTGAAGCGGCCGGTATTCAGCTCGTAGCGCGCGAGCCCTTCCTGCAAGATCGACTCGGTGGCGCGCTGAAGCTGCGGGTTGATGGTGGTGCGCACGACATAGGAAGACGCGTTCAGCGAGCCGATGCCGGGAATGGCCTTGGCCTCGCGCTGGACCTGATCGACGAAATGAAAGCCGATATCCGGCCGTATCCGCTCATAGGCGATCATCTGCGGCAGCGGCGCCTTGGCCTGTTCGGCGGAGATGACCTTGTCGTCCGCCATGCGGCCGAGCACATAATTGTAAGCGATCGCGCGCGCGCTCGAGATTGCGGTCGGGGTTGAAATAGCTCGGGCCCTTGGCGAGCCCTGCGATCAGCGCGCTTTCCGGCGCCGTAAGCGCGCTTGCGGATTTTCCGAAATAACCGCGCGCCGCCATCTCGACGCCCCAGGCGCCGCGGCCGAGATAGATCGAGTTGAGATAGAGCTCGAGAATCTCGGTCTTGCTCAGATTGCGCTCGATGTTCGAGGCGATGATGATTTCGCGCAGCTTGCGTTCGTAGGTGATGTCGTTGCCGACCAGCAGCGTCTTGGCGAGCTGCTGGGTGATGGTCGAGCCGCCCTGCGGCCGGCCCGGCTGCGCGAGGTTGCCGATGAAGGCGCGAACGAGGCCGCGCTCGTCGACGCCGCGATGCTGCATGAAGCGCTTGTCCTCGGCGGCGATGAAGGCGTTGCGCACGCTTTCCGGAATCTCGGAAATCGGCACCCATACCCGCCGGTTCTCCGGCGTGAACACCTCGGTGAAGCGCGCGCCCTTGCCGTCCAGCAGTTGCGACATGCCCGGCAGCTTCATGCCTTTCAGCTTCTGCGCGTCGGGCAGGTCTTTGAGCGCGGAATTGTAGAAGCCGATCACCTCCGCAAGATCGACCGGCGAATTCTCGACCCGCTCGTTCTTGCAGAATTGCCGGTAGATGGTGTGCAGGTCCTCGACCGAGAGCCCCTTCAGCGCCTTGATCTCGCCGCCGAGCGCGCCGCCAATCGTGTCCTTGTCATCCATCGCAGTCGCGATCAGATCGTCGAGATTGATCTGCTCGATATCGAACGACTTGCGCATGTGCAGACAGCCGGCGCTGCAGCAGCTGCGCGACCTCGGCCGTGTCGCTGGCGGGATCGAATTCCTGCTTGATGGCGTCCGGCCGGGTGGTCACCTGGCTGAAGGCGAGCGCCGTCGCCAGGATCTTGATCAGGATCGTATTCATGAACCGCCGCGTGTCCGAATGCCGCCCCGGCTTCGTACGAACAGAACTCTACAAGAAGGCGGTCTGGAAGGAAGGTACTACCAAGTTCCTAGCAAACATTTGATTTCCGGGCCGCGAGCGCCCGGTTGCCAACAAAAGGCCGGTATTCGGCGCATTCGGCGTTCCCGCACGCATTACCTGTTTCCTCCGGGCGGCGCCGGCCTGCCGGAACTTCTGGATTCGGCCCATCCTTGCGCCGATGATGGCTTGGTGGCGGCCAGAGCGTGCTGGCCGCATGTTTCGCGGGCAAGACATTCCAATGACCGAGCTCCCATGACCGGGATCCCATGACCGAGACGCAGCCCGCACAATCCAGCCGGGTGCTGGATCCGATGGATCGGATCTCGGAAATCCTGTTCGGCGTCATCATGGTGCTCACCTGCACCGCAGCGCTCGGGGTTGTGACGGCCGATCAGGCGTCAGTGCGAACGATGCTGCTGGGGGCGCTCGGCTGCAATCTGGCCTGGGGGATTATCGACGCCGGACTTTATCTGATGGCGCGACTCAGCGAACGCGGGCGGAACAATCTGACCTTGCGAGCGGTGCAGCAGGCAACCGATGCGGACACGGCGTACCGCACCATTGCGGACGCGCTGCCGGAACCGCTGGTGCCGGCCATTTCCAGAGAGCAACTGGAAGCGATGCGGCAACACCTGCGTCGTTATCAGAAGCCGCCATCGCGCCCCAGGCTGACGCGCGAAGACTGGCGCGGCGCGCTCGGGATATGCCTGCTGGTATTTCTGTCGACTTTTCCGGTCGTCATTCCGTTCCTGTTCGTGGACGACGTCCGGCTGGCGCTTCGGCTTTCGAATGCGGTCGCAATCCTCATGCTGTTTCTGTGCGGCTACGCCTTCGGCAAATACGCCGGCATCCGGCCGTTGGTAATGGGACTTGTGATGGTTGCGATCGGCAGCGCCTTGACCGGTGTCGCGATCGCGCTGGGCGGATGATCCCGCGCCTGCGCCGCGGTCATTGCCCGAGCGTGCGACATTTCCAGCGACGGCACGGCGCCGTCGGAAGGGCGCGACGCAATTTGCTGGCCGTCATTCAGCCGCTTCTTGATCATGCCCATGACGGTGGTGATGTCCTCGAAGGCGCGGCTATGCGCGTCGTCGCCGACCGACTTCAGAGTGGTCAGATCGAAAACCGCGATCCGATCCTTTTCCAGCTCGGTGCGATAGGGCTCGATACCCGGATTGATCTCGCCCAGTCTCGGCACCCCACCCCAGATGGTCTTCGACAATTCGCAGCGCCTTGTCGTCCTGCGACACGAACAGCGCGATGCGCGGACGGTTCGGCCCCATGCGCTTGATCTGGGTGCGGAACACATCGACATCGACATCGGGCGCAACCAGAAATGCGTTCTTCACCTTGTCGACCTGACCCGGACGCTGTGCGAGCCGGATCGAACGGCCGCGCAACGCTTCCAGCGTCACCCAGTTCCCCATCGAATGGGCGAGGATGTTCACTTCCCTGATGTTCGGGTGGCGGGCCAGCGTATCGATCAGTTGCTCGAGCGCGTCACGCGAATAATTCGCGCTTTCGCGGTCGTAGGTATAGGCACGCAGCTTGACCTCGCCGCGCGACGGCCAGGTGAACAGCACCGGAATGGCCGGGGCCTTCGAGTCATGCACGATCTGCGCGAAGCGATAGACCGCGTCGTCGAAACGGTTGTTGAAGCCGTGCACGAATATCAGCGCACGATTGCGCCCGGTCTGTTTGGCGATGCGATTGATCTGGGCGTTGAAGGCGCGCTCGTCGACATAGTCCGCCGAGACCGTCACGAAGTCGCGGCGCGGATCTCCGGGAGGCGAGGCCGGCCATTGCACCTCGCCGACCTTGCGGGCGTCGTCCGGCGGCACCGAAATCGTGACCGCGGCATAGGACACCGCTTCCGCGCGTTCGCCCGAAAACATCTCGCCCGGATCGACGGTCGATTTCTTGCGGGTGGTTGCAACCAGCACCGGCACCTGCGTCGCGCCCGGTGCCGCCTCGCTGGTCGGTATCATCACGCCCTGCAGCGGACGGCCGGAGCATCCCGCCTGCACCATTCCGGCACAGACGGCCGCGGCCGTCGCGGCCCGGCGCAGCAACTCAAAATTTGACACAGCTCCCCGCACTCATACGCGATACGCGTATCGGCACCCTAGAACCTTGCGGTCAGCCCGGCAACCGGCCCGTGTTGCAGCATGTCGAAGACATAGAGCGTATCGCCCGCGCTCTTGCTGTAATCGACATAAAGTGCCCGGTATCCGAGCATGCCCGACCAGGTGACGTTGTTGGTCTTGGCGAAGGTAAATCGATAGGCGCCGATGGCCTGCCAGGAAAATTCGCTGCCGACGCCGAAGCCGCCGACATCGCCGCTCAGAGTCAACTCGCTGCCCGGCGCGAATTGGTGACGCAGCCGCAGCCCGACAATCGGATCGATCCAGGTGATATCGCCCGATGTTGCGACCGCGCGATCGGCGCTGATCGTGAAGGTCCGGCGCGGCAGGCTCGCGGTCAGTTGCGCGCTCAGCGCGAGGCTCACATCCGCCTGCTGCCACCACAGCCGGCCGCCGCCGTAAATATCGATTGCGGTTCCGGAGCCCGGCATCCCGGAAGTGGCGCCCCAGCGCGCGAGTTGATAGGCGCCGGCCAATTCGAAGATCACCATCTTCGTGGTCACGTTGACATCGAGGTCGATATCGGCCCGCAGCCGCGGCCCGAACGTCTCCGAGCGCGCACCACTCTTGTTGGCGCCCAGCAGCAGATAAGTGAAATCTCCGATCACCGCGAAGCGGTCGTTGCGTGCTTCAAAAGCGGCCATCAAACCGAACAGCTCTTTGGGAATCTTGCGATGGATGAGATCGCCGAAAAACGTCGCGTCGATATCGGTGATGTGACCCTTGATCGTCGACGAGCCGTTGAGCGACGGCAACCAGGCATAGGGCGTGATGTCGAAGGTCCAGGGATTGACGACGACCGGCGGCGGCGCCTTGTAGACCGGCGCGGGCGGCATGTCGGCGGCGAACGCGGTTTCGTGCGCTCCTGAAACAAGCGCGACGCAGCAGAACGCGGCGATGCAATGAACTCGTGCGATCATTCGCAACCCCCAAAAGCTGCTACCGAAGTGGCCCATTGCGGCAATTTGCAGCTTTGCCTCGCAAATTGAGCGTGGCAATCGCCCTTCCCGTTGTGAAAGGGGCTTTGCGCCCCTTTCACAATCTGTGGTCCGCGTGCATCACTTCATGCATTCGCGCACGAAATCGATCCGTTCGACCAGACCGAGCTTTTTCGCATCGGCCTGCTTGCGGCAATCGGCTCGCTTGTCGACCCGCATTTCGATCTTGTGCAGCAGGCCGAGATCGTCGCCCGAGGGCCCATCGCTGGCGGTGCTGATCGCCGCCTGCAGCTTCTTGATATCTTCAGGCGACAATTGCGGCCGATCGACCTTGATCGTCAGCTTGTTGAGCTTGCCGGTGAAGGCGAAGGGCGGCTTGTAGTCGGCGTCGTTCACGCCGGTCAGCGTGTCGGAGCCGATGTCGAAGCTCTCGTCCCATTGCAGGATCATCGGCAGGGTCTTTTCCATCGCCTTGGTGGCAACGACCTTGCCGTCCACTTTCAGCGTGCCGGTGCCGGAGCGGCCGACGCCACTGAAATTGTTGAAGGCGAGCGTGCCGGGACCCATCCCGTCATACTTGAAGTCGAACTCGACAACGTGACGACCCGGCGTCAGCGCATCCGGGCCCTCCCATTTGATGCGCTCGAGATCGACCAGATTCCAGACCCATACCGGCTTGCCGTTCAGCAGGTAGAACCCGTAGCCGGCGAAGCGCCCGCCGGACGTCAGCATCATGCCTTCGGCGCCGCCCTGCGGAACTTCGATGTCGGCTGTGATCGTGTACGAGGTGTTCAGCAGGAAGGGCGAATCGCCCTGCGGCAGCCCGACCATCGGCCGGGTATAGACGAACTCGGTGCGGCCGGCGGTGATGTTCGGGCGCGGCGCGACGATGCGCGCCGCCACCGAGGCATCGAGCGGCAGCACCTGATACTTCTTCGCCTCCGTCGAGGAATTGCTTGCGCATCTCCGCGACCTTTGCGGGATTTTTCGCGGCGATATCCTTGGACTGGGTGAAGTCCTTGCTCAGATCGTAGAGCTGGAATTCCTGGTTGTTGAGCGGATCGCGATTGGCCGGTCCGAAGGCCTGCCACGGCGCGCGGTTGACCTTGGTGCTCAGCATCCAGCCGTCCTTGTACAGGGCCCATTGACCCATCATTTCGAAATACTGGGTGGTGTGTCGCGACGGCGCCTTCGCGTTCTTGGCATCGAAGGTATAGAGGAAGCTCGTGCCCTCGATCGGCTTCTGCCTGATGCCGTCGACCATGTCGGGCGCGCGGATGCCGGCAGCTTCGAGGATGGTCGGCAACACGTCGATCACGTGGACGAATTGCTCGCGCAAGGCGCCCTTGTCCTTGATGCGGGCCGGCCACGACACCACCATGTTCTGGTTGATGCCGCCGAGCCGCGATGCATTCTGCTTGAACCAGTCGAACGGCGTGTCGAAGGCCCAGGACCAGCCGGCCGACATGTGATTGTAGGTCTGCTCGGTGCCCCACACGTCGTACCATTTCATCTGGACGTCGACCGGAACGCTGACGCCGTTGAAGAACGCGACCTCGTTCGGCGTGCCGTTCGGCCCGCCCTCGGCGCTCGTGCCGTTATCGCCGTTGATGTAGATGATCAGCGTGTTGTCGAGCTTGCCGAGATCCTCGAAGGCTGGATCACGCGGCCGATCTCGTGGTCGCTATAGGCCGCGTAAGCGGCGAAGACCTCGACCTGACGGATGAACAGCTTCTTCTCGGTGTCGGTGAGCTGATCCCAGGGCTTGAGGATGTCTTTCGGCCAGGGCGTCAGCTTCGAATCCTGCGGGACACGCCGAGCCGCTTCTGGTTTTCGAAGATGCGCTCGCGCAGCTTTTCGTAGCCGTCGTCGAACAGCTTCATCGCGCTGATCTTGTCGACCCATTCCTTGGTCGGATGATGCGGCGCGTGCGTGGCGCCGGGCGCGTATTTGATGAAGATCGGTTTGTCCGGCTGGGTCTGGTGAATCCGCGTCATATAGTCGATCGCGTCGTCGGCCATGCCGGTGACCAGATTCCAGCTCCCTTCCTTGCCCTGGAACGGATAGATCTGCGTCGTGTTGCGGAACAGATTCGGCTGCCATTGATTGGCGTCGCCGCCGACGAAGCCATAGAAATATTCGAAGCCCATGCCGGTCGGCCATTGATCGAACGGTCCGACCTGGCTCGCGGCGAAGGCCGGCGTGTTGTGATTCTTGCCGAACCACGACGTGGCGTAACCGTTCTCCAGCAGAATGCGGCCGACGGTGGCCTTGTCCTTGTCGATGATGGAGTTGTAGCCGGGGAAACCGGTCGATTGCTCGGAGATCACGCCGAACCCGGCCGAGTGGTGATTGCGCCCGGTGATCAATGCGGCGCGCGTCGGCGAGCACAACGCGGTCGAGAACATGCGGTTGTAGCGCAGACCCGCATTGGCGATGCGGTCCATGGCCGGCGTCGGAATGACGCCGCCGAACGTGCTCGGCACGCCGAAGCCGGCATCGTCGGTGATGATCAGCAATACGTTCGGCGCGCCTTTGGGCGGCACCACGCGCGGCGCCCACCAGGGCTTGGATTGCAGCGCGTCGTCCTTGATCACGCCGCCGAATTTCGGATCGGGCGGCGGTAGCTGCTTGCCATCGATGGCGATCGTCGCGCCGGGCGAGCCGGGGACGCCCGATGTTCCCTGCGCGAGGACCGAAATGGTCGACCAGACAATCAGACTGGAAGCGGTGACGAGGGTTGGAAGTTTTTTCATGACGATGCCTCCCGTTGGTCTTGCTGCGCCGGGCAATTCTGATTGGCGCCGATGCTATCGAGGCAGGCAAACCGGCAATATTGTCCCTAAGGGCAATGCGCTCCCTTCCTTGGCGCCTTCCCGGTTGGTTCCTGGGGAAACAAGCAATGCAACGGGCTATGCGATTTCCGACCGGCGATCCAAGGATCGAAGCGGAGCGCGCGGTGCAACGATGCCATGATTCCGACGCAGCCGCTTTTGCATAGCCGTCCGCCGACAATAGCGCTCAATGCAAGATGCCTGCGAAAAGGAAGTTTCCAATGACAAATCTATCGCCCCGACCACTCGCCCTGCTGGCGGCATTGTTCGTCATCGCCACGCTGGCCGTTTCATCCGCACAGATGCCGTCGGCATTGTCATGCGCGACGCGCCGATCCTCCGGCTATTGATTGCGGCAGACGCCGCCGACACCGCGCACCGAATCCTCGCAAGCCTGAAGCGTCGGGATACCGCAGGATGACGTGCCGTCGGAATATTGCGCGCAATACATCTGGGGCGGCGGTCCAACAGGCCCCCTAGGCGTAAGCGACAGACCTGGCGGCGGCGGCACATCGTCGAGTTCCGGCGACGAAGGCTTCTGGCCGGCCCGTTGCGCGTCGCGCCAGCGCTGGAACAGGTTCTCCGGGATCTCGTCGGAATCGTCGACCTGGCAGGTCCCGCCCACGCCTAGCACCGATTGCTCGCAGCTTTGCAGGGTCGGGATGCCGCAGGATTGCGTACCGTCATAATACATTGCGCAATACTTTTGCTGTGCCTGCGCGCTGAACGGCAAAAGTAGCGAGATCGTGAGGACAAGAAGAATTGCTTTCATGAACAGGTCACTTACCAACATTCCGGCCAACATTCCGGGACGGGTGAGTTTATCCGGCCCTGCTTCCTGCTGCTATGCAATATCCGCCCGGTCTTTGATATACATTCCTCGGCAAGAGGCTCTGCTGCATGCGCGTATTTTATGCCCTGTTTCTTTTGCTGCTTGCGGCCCTGTACCCGCACACCGCCGAAGCCGCCGATCCGAGGCCGCGCTCGGTGCTGCTGCTCGACCAGTCCGAGCCGAATGCTCCCTTCGGCCTGCAATTCCGCGCAGCCTTGCGTGCGAGCCTCTATCAGGGTCAGGACGATCCGATCACGATCTATTCGGAGGTCATGGACATCGCGCGCTTTGGCGGGCCCGGATACGATGCCGTTCTGCGCGATTATCTGCGCGAGAAGTACAAGGACAAGAAGCTCGGCGTCATCGTCGCACATGGTAGCGCGGCGCTCGAACTTCTGCTGCGTCTGCGCGACGAATTATGGCCCGGTGTCCCGGTCGTGTTCGCGCTGGTCGACGAACTTAGGCTCGCGCAGCTGAAGCTGCCGCCCGACGTGACGGGCCACACGGTACGGCTGAAATTCGAACACGTCGTCCGGATGGCGCAGACGATGGTGCCCGGGCTGAAGCGGATCGCTCTGGTCGGCGACAAGCTGGAAGGACAGCCCTTCTTCGGCCATTTCGCGCAGGAGATTCCTGCCTTCAAGGACCGTTTCGAATTCATCGATCTGACGGGGTTGCCGCTGGAGGAAGTTCGCGAGCGCGTGGCGCATCTTCCCGACAATACCGCGATCTATTATTCGGCGGTCTATCGCAGCCAGGACGGCCGCATCTACATTTCCCGCGACGCGCTTCCTTTCATCGCCGAGACCGCCAATCGGCCGATCGTGAGTTCGTCCGAAACTCACCTCGGATTTGGAAGTGCGGGAGGCATGATGGCGATGCCGGTCCCGACGGGCGAGGAGGCCGGGAAGCTGGCCCTGCGCATTCTCGCCGGGGAGCGCGCGCAGGATATTCCGATTGCGCCCGGACAGAACGTCAAGCCCCTGTTCGACTGGCGCGAACTCAGGCGCTGGAACATCAGCGAGGCTTCGCTGCCGCAAGGCGCCGAAATCCGGTTTCGGGCCTACACATTATGGGAGCAGTATCGCTGGCTGATTCTCGGAATCCTGGGCGTGCTGGTGTTTCAGGCCGGCCTGATCGCCGTATTGCTGTTCGAACGGCACCGCCGGATGCGGGCCGAGCAGCAGTCGCGCAGCCGACTTGTGGAGATGGCGCAGATGGATCGCGCGCTGACGCTCGGGGTGATGTCGACCTCGATCGCCCATGAGTTGAACCAGCCGCTCGGCGCCATCCTGAACAATGCCGAAGCCGCCGAAATCCTGCTGAAGCAGAATCCGCCCGATCTCGAACAGATCAAGGACATCCTGTTCGACATCCGCAAGGACGACGAGCGCGCCGGCGCGATCATCGGCCATTTGCGCGGCTTCCTGAAGCGCGGCGATCTGCAATTGTCGAATGTCGAACTGAATGACGTGGTCAGCGACGTCCTGAACATCGTCGAGCCGGAAGCGGTCCGGCGCGGTGTCACGGTCGACGTGCAGACCGGCACCTCCCCCGCCGAGGTCAAGGGTGACCGTGTGCTGCTGCAGCAGGTTCTGCTCAATCTTGCGCTGAACGGCATGGACGCGATGCAGAAATCGGAAAGCGCAAGAAGGCTGAAATTCGCGACCGCCTTGGTCGACGATTCCAAAATCGAGGTGTCGGTGTCCGATACCGGCTCCGGGATTCCGGAATCCAGCCTGAAGGGCATTTTCGATTCCTTTGTCACCACCAAGCAGCAAGGCACCGGGCTCGGGCTGTCGATCGCCCGCACCATCGTCGAGAATTTCGGCGGCCGCATCTGGGCCGAGAACCGGCAGGGCGGCGGCGCCGTCTTCCGCTTCGAATTGCCGCTGACGAGACCCAGTGCCGCATGACGGAAATGCCTCCTGTCGTTCATGTGGTCGACGACGATTCCTCGTTTCGCAATTCGGTTGCGAGGCTTCTGAGGGCGTCGGGCTATCAGGTCGCCCTGTACGAATCCGGCGAGCAATTCCTCGGCAGCCACGCCGGGGAAGTGCCGGGCTGCATCCTGCTCGATCTGCAATTGCCGGGCCTGGACGGCCTCGACCTGCAAAGCCGGCTGATCGCGAAGGACAACATCCTGCCGATCGTCTTTCTCACCGGACATGGCGACATTCCGATGAGCGTGCGCGCGATCAAGGCCGGCGCCGACGATGTGCTGTCGAAGCCGGTGGCCAGGGACGATCTGCTGGGCGCCGTGGAACGCGCGCTTTCGAAATATTCGCAATTGCGGCAGCGGCGCGACGGGCTCAATTCGATGCGCGCGCTTGTAGATAGCCTGACCCCGCGCGAACGCGAGGTATTCGTGCTGGTGGTGCGCGGCAAGATGAACAAGCAGATCGCCGGCGATCTCGGCACCTCCGAGCGCACCATCAAGGCGCATCGTCATGCGATGATGGAGAAGCTCAAGGTGCAATCGCTGGCCGAAGCCGTCGCGATCGCCGAGCGGCTCGGCATGCTGGATACGTAGATTCCCGGGCTTTCCAGGCGCCTCGCCTTGTCCCAAAGGGCAATAGGATCGCGGCATCGATCGCGCAATGATGTCCGATGCGCGAGTTGGCGCCGCTATTCAACAATTCAGTGTGGGGAATGGGATCGCAGCCGGTCATCGTGGCGGTGGTGGAAGACGACGCGAGCATGCTGCGAAGCATCGAGCGCCTGCTGAGCGTCAGCGGCTACGGGATCGAGAGCTATTCTTCGGCCGAGGCTTTCCTGGCAAATGCGGATCGCTGCGCGGCCTCGCTGCTGCTGCTCGATATCCATCTCGGCGGCATTTCCGGGATCGAGCTGCGCAAGCGCCTGCACGCATCCGGATCGACGATCCCGACCATCTTCATGACCGCGGTCGACAACGACGAAACCCGCAAGGAAGCGATCACCGCGGGCTGCATCGCCTATTTGCGAAAGCCGTTTCCCGCCAACCAATTGATGGATGCGATCGGCAAGATTGCTTCCTGATTCGCTTGCGAAGCTTCGCCCTGTACCAAAGGGCAATGCACCAAGGGACAATAGCTCGGCATTCCGGCGCATTGAACAATGACCGCGCGACGACCGGCTCGCCGGTCGTGCCGGCCGTTGCAATTCATCGGAGTGCGCCATGCCGATCCGATCTTTCGAGCGCTACGCCTTCATTGTCGAGACTGCAGAGCAGATCATACGCTCGCGGCTGGGCGAGCCGATATGCATCGCCACGCTTTGCGAACGCCTGGGCGTGAGCGAACGCAGGCTCCGCAGCGCGTTTCGAACCATGCACGGCATGTCGCCGTACCGCCATTTGCGCAAACTTCGGATGGCGGAGGCGAGACGCGCCCTGCTCACCACCGACCCGGCGCGCGCGACCCTGACCGTGACCCGGATCGCGATGGATCACGGTTTCGTGGAGCTCGGGCGCTTTGCGGTCGAATACCGGATGGCGTTTGGCGAATCGCCTTCCGCCACCCTGCAACGCGCGCAGGCGTGAGGGCTTTCGCGGCCGCCGCTATTCGGCGGCGCTGAGCACCTTGGGGCGGCCGGCCTGCAACAATGCGACGGTCTGATCGGTCGTGCGCACGTCCCCGAATACCGCGATGAAGGTACGCAAGGTCGCGAGGTGATCCTCGTCCGATCGCGTGGCGTTGCCGTCGGAGATCATGATGGTCTTGAAATCCGACATCGCGGCGTCGCGCGCCGAGCTTTCGCTGCACACATTGGTCAGCGTACCGGTGATCAGCACGGTGTCGATGCCGCGCCCGCGCAGGATTTGCGGCAGATCGCAGGCCGAGGGCAGAAACGCGCTGAACCGGTTCTTGGTGACGAACAGGTCGTTCGGCTCGGGCTCGAGCGCGGGCCAGAGCTTGAAGCCTTCGCCGCCGGGCGTCAGATCCGAAACATAATGATCGGCCAGATGCGGCTTGATCAGGGTGTCGAGAAAGACCGGCCAGTCTTCCTTTCGCGAGATCGACGATTGCACCCAGACCACCACGCCGCCCGAAGCGCGCGTCTGCCGCGCCAGCCGGTTGATGTTGGGAGCAAGACCCTTCGCGAGCGGCACTTCGCCGGCAGCGCCAGGAGCGCAGAAGCAATTCTGCATGTCCACGACCACCAAAGCGGTCTTGTGCGATTCGATCGCCTCGAAGGCGTGCATGCGGCCGCGCCGCTGCACCAGCCGATCGAGGAATTCCTGCGGAAGGTCGGATGGGTGCATGGCAAGCTCCCTCAAAATTCGAATTCAGTCACACCTTGCCACCGCGCGTGCGGTAAAGCCAGCTTTCGAGCAACTGGATGGCGGCGAACAAGCCCGCGGAAATGATCGCCAGCACCACGATGGCGGTCATTACCAGGTTCATCTGGAACACCTGGCTGCCGAAGATGATGAGATAGCCGAGCCCGCTCTTGGCCGACTGGAACTCGCCGACCACCACGCCGACCAGCGACAGCCCGACGTTTACTTTCAGCGTCGAGATCATCATCGGCACGGTGCCGGGCAGCAGAACTTTTCGGATCACGTCGAGATGCGAACCACCGTAAAGCCGAACCAGCTTGATCTTGTCCGGATCGATGGCGCAAAAGCCGGTATAGAGCATCAGCGTGGTGATGAAGACGCCGACGATGATCGCCATCGCATAGATCGAGGATTTGTCGCCGAGCCAGATATAGAAGATCGGCACCAGCGCGATTTTCGGCAGCGCGTTCAGCACCACCATGTAAGGGTCGAGCACCCGGTACACGTTCGGAAACGACCAGAACGACAGCGCCAGCACCAGGCCTATGAACATGGAGCCGCCGAAGCCGATCATGGTCGAGAACAGGGTCGACCAGGTATGCAGGAAGATACTGCCGTTGCGGACAAGCTCGATCAGCGTCGACAGCACCTGCGACGGATAGCTGGTCAGCATCGGGTTGACCCAGCCCCGATTGGGCGCGATCTGCCACAGGATCAGAAAGCCCACGACGATCGCGAGCTGCCAAAGCCTCACCATCAGACGCTGGCGCTTCAGGCCGGCGAGATAGCGTTGATATTCCGGGCTCGCGACCGCGGTTTCGGCTGCGGGCGAGGCGGCTCGGGCGACGACGGAATCCTGGCTGGTCATTGCAGCGCCTGCTTCATTGCAAGGCCTGCACCGGGCTCTGCATGTCGAGCTCGTCCCATATTTTGCGGAAATAGTCGTTGAATTCGGGCAAGGCGCGCGCCTGCAACGGCGTCGGGCGTGCGCCCGCGGCGAAACGGATATCGAATTGCGACTTGATCCGTCCCGGCCGCCTGCTCATCACCACCACACGGTCGGCCATCGACACCGCTTCGCCGATATCATGCGTCACCAGCACCACGGTCTTGCCCTCGCCGCGCAAAATGCCGGCCATTTCGTCGGACAAGGCGAGTCGCGTCTGGTAGTCGAGCGCGGAGAACGGCTCGTCGAGCAGCAGGATATCCGGCTTTGGCAAGAGAGTTCGCGCCAAAGCCACGCGCTGGCGCATGCCGCCCGACAATTGATGCGGAAGGCTGTGCAGGAAATCCTCAAGTCCGTAGCCGTTCAGCAATTCCACCGCGCGTTTTTGCGAGGCGCCCTTCCCCAGATGCAGCAGCTCGGCGCCGATCAGCACGTTCTGCAGCACGGTTCGCCATTCGAACAGTGTGTCTTTCTGAAACATGAAGCCGACGCGATGCGAGGGCGCCGTGACATTGGCGCCGCGAATGGCGATCTGGCCCTTCGAGGGCGGCACCAGTCCGGCCATCAGCGTCAGCAGCGTGCTCTTGCCGCAGCCGGAAGGTCCAACCAAAGCCACGAACTCGCCCGACGCCACGTCGAGGTTGATGTCCGAGAGCGCGATCATTTCGCGTTCCGGCGTCATGTATTTCAGCCCGACATTGCGGACGGCAAGCTCCGGCTGCGACGCTATGCCGGTATTCTCCGTCATTTCGCGACCGCGGCCTTGGCCTTTTCGCCGTAGCCCGGCGCAACCAGCTTCTCGAACGCGATCACCTTGTCGGCGGGCATGATGCCGCTTTCCACCATGATCGCCTGCATCTTGGCGAGCGAATCCTTGTCGAGCACGGGATCGGCGGAGAAGATCGGCGCGCCGGACGAGCGCATGCGCTTGATCGGCCCCAGATTGTCTTCCTTGGGCACGCCGGGGAAATAAGGCGCGATCGCATCCACGATCTGTTCGTCGGTCGCGGTCTTCATCCAGGCTTGCGCCTTGGCGATCGCATTGGTGAATTTCTGCGCGGTGTCGGCGTTCTTTTCGAGCCAGCTTTTCTTGGCGAAGAACACGGTATTCTCGACCCGCCCGACCTGCTTGCCGATCGAATCGATCACCTGGGCCTTGCCGGCGCGTTCGAGCTTGGTCGCCACCGGCTCATGGAAAATCGCAAAGTCGGCGTCGCCGGTCAGCCACGCCGCCTCGCGCGCCGGCAGCGCGACATTGGTGACCATTTCGTCGATGGTCTTCTGACCGACGCCGTTCTTCTTCATCAGATGTTCGAAGAACATCTGCGGCGTCGAGCCCCTGCGCAATCCGAACAGCTTCTTGCCGTCCAGCATCTTCCAGTTGAAATTGTCGATCTTGTTGCGCGACACCAGGAAGAAGCCGTCGGTGCCGATCATGCCGGAGAAGATCACCGGCTTGTCGGGCGACTCGCTGTTGAAGATCGGAAAGCCTGACATTTCCTGATATTGCACGCGAAGTGGGTGCGCCCGCCCCGGCCAAATGTCCATTTCTGGCAAGTCTCTTGCAAAGGCTGATAAATCCGGCTTGCGCGGGCGGCAGATGCACGGGACAATCGCCGGCACAGGGACGAACCGAAACGGCTTTTCTCAAAAGGACGAGGTTCACGATGCGCGCCGACCGTTTTGCATTGGCTTTCGCGCTTGCGGCATTTCTCGCGACCCCTGCGGTCGCCCAGGAACCCGTCAAGATCGGCTTGATCACCACCTTGTCCGGCCCCGCCGGCTATCTCGGCCAGGACATCCGCGACGGCTTCATGCTGGCGATCGAACAACCCGGCACGCCGAAGACGCAGGTGATGGTGGAAGATGACGGCGGCAAACCCGGCCAGGCCAAGGCGACCGCCGAACGCTATCTGAAGACCGACGGCGTGAAGATTTTCACCGGCATCGTGTTCGGCAATGTCGGCGCCGCGGTGATCCCCGACGTTCTGGATGGCGGCGGCATTTACATCAGCACCAACACCGCCGCCGCGCCGTTTGCGGGCAAGGGCTGCCACAAGAACTACTTCGTCGCCTCCTGGCAGAATGACGGACAGGGCGAGAGCGCGGGCGCGCTGGCGCAAAATCTCGGCTTCAAGAAAGCCTTCATCATGGCGCCGAACTATCCCTCCGGCAAAGAGATGATGGCGGCGTTCCGCAAATACTTCAAAGGCGACGTGGTCGAGGAGAAATATACCCAGCTCGGCCAAACCGATTTCGCCGTCGAGATCGCGGCGATCCGCGCCGCCAATCCGGATGTGGTGCATGCCTTCGAGCCCGGCGGCATGGGCATCGCCTTCCTGCGGCAATACGCCCAGTCCGGCCTGAAGATTCCGCTGGTCGTGCACGCCGCCACGCTCGATCAGGCGATGGTGCGCGCGCTCGGCGACGCCGCGGTCGGCGTGCAGGTGACGAGTCACTGGAACGACGATTTCGACAATCCGGCGAGCAAGGCTTTCGTCGCGGCCTGGAAAGCGAAATACGGCAACCGGCCGGTGACGTCCTATGCCGCGCAGGGCTACGACGCAGGCCTTCTGGTCGGCTCGGCGCTGAAGGCAACCGGCGGCAAGATCGACAATATCGACGCCGTCAGCGCCGCCATCCGCAAGGCCGATATCGCCTCGGTGCGCGGGCCGTTCAAGTTCGGACCGAACCAGCACCCGATCCAGGACTGGTATGCGCTGACGGCGGAGAAATCGCCTGCCGGCGAGTTCCATCTGAAGACCGGGAAAAAGGTTCTGCCCAATCGCGGCGACGATTACGCCGCCTATTGCAAGCTCTGAGAACGCAAGCTCTGAACCGCTGACCGACTGCAAGGAACCGCCGTTGCGGGCCGCAAGGCGCCGCACGGAAAGACGCGTCCGCACGCTCGCTTTGCCAGCCATGCCGGAGACCCATATGAGCCAGACACCCCCGTTCCGCGCCGAGCATGTCGGTAGCCTGCTGCGTCCCAAGGTGCTGCACGATGCGCGTGCCGCCTTCGACGGCGACCTGACCAAGCCGGTGCGCTCCGGCGAGAAGCGCTCCTCGCCCGAACTGAAGCCGATCGAGGATGCCGCAATCCGCGAGGCGGTGGCTTTGCAGGAACGCGCCGGGCTGCAATCGATCACCGACGGCGAATACCGAAGGCGATCCTGGTATCAGGATTTCGTGCTCGGGCTCGACAATACCGCGATCCGCTTCGAAATCGGCCCGCTGAGCTTCGCCGATTATCAGGGCAATCGCGCGCCGACGCCGCGCATCTGCATCGAGGGCAAGGTCGCGCGCAAGGCGCCGATCATGGTCGACGCCTTCACCTTCCTCAAAGGCGTCACCAAAGGCACGCCCAAGATGACCATGCCGGCGCCGAGCGAATTGCATTTCTTCGGCGGCCGCGATGTCATCGACCGCAAGACCTATCCCGATCTCGAAGAATTCTGGTCCGATCTCGCCGCCATCTATCGCGCCGAGATCGCCGATCTGGCGAAAGCCGGCTGCACCTATTTCCAGCTCGACAATTGCTCGTTCCCGCTGCTGTGCGATCCGAAATTCCAGACCGCCTTCAAGGCGATCGGCGAAGACCCGGAAAAGCTGATCGAGAGCTATGTCGGCGTCATCAATGCGGTGCTGAAGGACAAGCCCGCCAATGCCACCTTCGGCATGCATCTGTGCCGCGGCAACAATCGCGGCAAGTGGCTGGGCGAAGGCGGCTATGATTACGTCGCCGCGATGGTGTTCGAGCGCGTCGATGTCGATGCCTTCTTTCTGGAATACGACACCCCGCGCGCCGGCGATTTCTCGCCGCTCAGGCATGTGCCGAAGGGCAAGCATGTGGTGCTCGGCCTGGTCTCTTCGAAACTGCCCGAACTCGAATCGGCGGAGAGCCTGAAAGCGCGGATCAGGGAAGCCGAGAAAGCCATCGCGCTCGACCAGCTTTGCCTGTCCCCGCAATGCGGCTTCGCCTCGAACTTTCTCGGCAATCCGCTCACCATCGCCGACGAGGAAGCCAAGCTCCGCCGTATCGTGGAGGTGGCCGACGCGGTCTGGCATTGAATTGCCGTGCGTTGTGCTAGGCTCGTCGCGCACGGATGAGGATGGGCGGTGATCGTTACAATAATCGGCGCCGGCGGCGTCGGCGGCTATCTTGGCATGCGCCTGTTGCAGGCGGAGCACGACGTGCGATTCCTGGTGCACGGGCGCACCCATGACGCGTTGCGCTCGCGCGGCCTCACCGTTGCGACACCGTCCGGGCCGGTGACGATTGCAAAAATCCGCGCGAGCAATTCCGCGAGGGATCTCGATCGCGCCGATCTCGTCATCGTCACGGTCAAGAATTACGACCTCGACGCGGTCGCACCCACGCTTGCGCCGCTGCTCTCGCAGCATACCGCCGTGCTGCCGCTGCAGAACGGTGTCGACGCCTATGACATCCTGATCGGCACGCTGGGGCACGGCCAGGTGCTGAAAGGCACGGTGTCGATCAAGTCGCACGTCGAGGCGCCGGGCATCATCGTCTGCAAGTCGCCGTTCTGCCGCATCAAGCTCGGACCCGGCAATCCGAAGGACGCGGCGGCGGCCGGCTCCGTCGCGGCGGTCCTTGCGGCAACCAGCGGCGTCGAAGCCGCGCTCTCGCCGGATATCGATCGCGACCTCTGGTTGAAATTCGTGATGCTTGCGAGCTTTTCGGCGGTGTCGTGCATGGCGCGCGCCACCATCGGTCAGGTTCATTCACACCCGGAAGCTTACGCGACCGTGGTGAAGGCCGCGGAAGAGGCGGCAAGCGTCGGACGCGCCTTGGGCATCGACCTGCCCGCCGATATGGAAAAGGTCGTCTATACCCAGATCGCCGACATGCCGAAGGACGGCCGCCCGTCCATGCTGGAAGACCTCGAAGCCGGACGCAGACTGGAACTGCCCTGGCTTTCGGGAGCGGTGGTGCGGCTCGGCGCCAAAGCCGGCGTGCCGACACCGATCCATGCGCTGGCGAACGCGCTGCTCTCGATCCATGCCAACGGCCGCGCATGATGTCACGTTGACACGCTTTCATCGCGGCTCATACTGAACGGCGTCTTTGGAGAACTCCGATGACCCGCGCTGTTGCATGCTCAAGCCTTGCCATCGTCGCGATGATCACGAGCGTCCTGCCCGCGCTGTCGCAGACCCTGATCCGCGTCGGCTGGGGCATTCCGGCCGAAGACAGCAAATATCTGATGATGCAGAAGCCGGAGCTGTTTCCCAATCTCGGCAAGACCTATCGCGTTGAGTGGTTCCAGTTCCAGAGCAGCGCGGTGCAAACCCAGGCGATGGTTTCGAATGCAGTCGATTGCTCGGCACAGGGCGTGCTGGCGATGGCTCAGGGCGCGATCAACGGCAATCTGCAGGCCTATATCGTAGCCCAGCATGTGTTCGAAAAGCCGGGCGGCTTTTCAGTCTATTGGGCCGTGAAAGACGATTCCCCGATCAAGACCGTCGCCGATCTGCGCGGCAAGATCGTCGGCATCAGCGCCTATGGCGCCGGCATCTACGGACCCTTCGCGCTGCATTTGAAGCGTCACGGCCTCGATCCGGAGAAGGACATCCGCCTGGTGGAGACCGGCTTCTCCAATTCGGAAGGCGCGATCCGCTCGGGCCGCGTCGATGCCGGCGTGCTCAATCAACCTTTCGCGGCGCGCGCCGAAGCCAAGGGCGGCACGCGCAAGCTGTTTGCGATTTCGGACGAGACCAGGAACATGGTCCACATCCTGGAAGTCTGCCGCAAGGATTTCACCGACGCGAATGCGCAGGCCGTCGGCGACTATGTCCGCGACCTGACCCGGGCCATGGAAATCGTCATGGCCAATCGCGACCAGGCGATCGCGGTCGCGAGCGCCGTGACCAAACTGCCGACCGATGTGTTCGGGACCTATATGCTGACCGATCGCGATTTCGGCCGCAGCGAAGGCGCCGCGCCGAATTTCGAGGCGATCCAGGTGCTGCTCGATGTCTATAAGGAGACCGACATGATTTCGAGGAAGATGGACGTGTCGGCGTTCCGGCATCCGAAAATCCTGGCACCGCTGAAATAGCAGGCGCTTTCGAACTGGGTTATCGGCGGCCTGAACACCGATGTCGACGTGCACACCATCCGCTTCGGCCTGAATTACCGCTTCGGCGGCGGCAAGGCGCCGGTGGTTGCGAGATATTACGCTCAGGCTTCTCCACCCGCTCGTGCCCGCGAAAGCGGGGACCCCAGGCTTCCTGGATTCCCGCTGTCGCGGGAATGCGCGGAGAATGCCTTTACGCAAACGCCTCCCAGTCCACCTGCGCATTGACATAGCCGTAGCGCAGGTTGGTGCGCGCCGGGCCGTTCTTCTCATATTCGTCCTTCATGAGCGCGAAGCGGTCGCGGTTCGGGCCGATATCGGTGCGCTTGCCGATATCGAAATTGTAGAGCCTGGCATTGGTGCCGCCGAAGATCATGGTCTTGATCGGGCCGTCGGCAGCGCCGAGCGGCTTGAAGCCGTATTTCTTCTGCATGTCCTCGGGAATTTCGAGACGGCGCAGCGCCTCGATCTGCCATTGCGGCGATCCGGTCCATACCGCGTCGGTGCCCCACACCACGCGGTCGTAGCCCAGCCCCTTGCCCATAATGCCCATCAGCGCCGCACTGAGCTGCGGCACCGCCGCGACGCTCTGCGCGAACAATTGCCCGACATCGGCATAGACATTGGTGACGCCGTATTTCTCCGGAATCTCGGCGAGATCGGAAACCCACGACACCCGCCCGGTCTGCGACGAATTCGTTCCAGCCGTCCTCGGCGCGACCGCCGGCGGCATGACGATAGCCGCCGTGATAGATCACGAAATTGAGCTGCGGCCAGTCCTTCGCGGCTTTGCCGACATCGTCGACCATCGCGTATTTCAGACAGATGCGGCCATTGCTCCGCGGTGGCGCGCGGAAACAGGCCCTTGTGCACGCAGACATTCTTGATGCCGTATTTCACGCACAGCTCGTAGGCCTTGTAGGTGACCTTCTCGTCGTCCATCAGCCAGGGATGCTTCGCCATATCCTTGTTGGTGTTGTCGCCGACGGTGTAGCCCTTGATCGATTCCGGCTTGTCCTGCGAGCGCGGCTTCGAGCTGGTCGAGCCAGCCGTCCCAGCCCGGCGTGAAGATCGCATGCGCGAACATGCGCCGCGAGCCGGCCTCCGTGTTCACCTTGTCGCGCGCCTCGATCATCATCTTGTTGGTGAGGAACCAGTCGCGCGCGATCTCCGACGGCGACGACGAGATCAGCGCAATCTTGGTGTCGCTGTCGAGATACATTTCCTTGAAGTAGTTGTTGAACTTCAGATCGTCGAGCGTCTGCGGCTTGTCGACGAGCGCCGGATTCCATCCGGCCTTGCCGACCGCCTCGCGCGACCGCACGAAATTGGTAAGCCGGGTGTCGTCGCGCAGGAAATGCGTGTGCATGTCCATGATGAACTGGTCTTTGAGCGAGTTGGCGCGCTCCTGCGCCAGCGCGGGCGTTGCGGCTTCCGCGCGGCTCGCGTCGAACACGGTGCCGAAGGTGTCGTTCAGCGCGACGAAGCCCGCCGCCATGCCGGCCGCGCTCTGGAAGAATTGGCGGCGCGACAGCCCCTGCTTGCCGCCCAGTTCGTCGGCCATCGCCAGCAGACGGTTCTCGACCTCCTTCTGCTTCTCGCTCTGCGGCGGCGGCGTGAATTCGTCGCTCGATACGATCTGGGTCGGGATCGGCGTGGCGTGCGGCAGCAATTCCGACGGCGCCAGCCGCCGCGATTTCTTTGTCGGTCAGGAAACCCATCGCGATCCTCCTGTCGGCTGCCCGCGCGCCTGTGTTAGCGTAAACACGAGGCAGCCTGCTGGAATTCCCGCGTCGTCGGCAGCGCCGGTTTTGCATGTCAAACCGGACGGGATTTCAATCGGCGAAAGTCTTCGGGAGGGAGCGCTTTCCTCGACAGTACCGGGCGCCGTTGCGCGAGGATACCTGCTGAAGTCGGACCAACGGGGGTCATGGATGCGGTTTTCGTTTCGGCTGATGGTCTTGCTGTCGCTGTCGTCGCTGTTCTGGTTCCGGCCGATTCCTCCGCGCAGCAGCGGCGCCGTCCGGGCCCCGCCCAGGATAGAGGCCCGCAGGTGAAGGTGCTGCCGATCAGCGTGGTCGGCAATTTCTCCAATCCCGAAAATGCGCAAAGCGCGATCTTCTCGCCGGACGGCAAGATCGTGGCGCTTGATCCCCTATTCCTCCGGCATCACCTTGTGGGACACCGCCAGCGGGCGCCCGCTGCGCTCGCTCACGCAGCGGCCCTATTTCATGGCCAGCGCCTTCAGCGAGGACGGCCGCCAGATGGTGACCGGCCACAAGGACGGCACCGTGCGCATCTGGGACATCGAGACCGGTGCGGTGTCGCAGGCGGCGGCACCGCGCGGCAAATCGAAAACCGGCAAGGTCGAGGACCCCGACCCGATCCGTACCGTCTGGGTCGATCCGCGCGGCGAATTGTTCGTCACCTCCGATGGCGGCGGCACGGTCACGGTCTGGAGCCTGACGACCAAAAAGCCGGTGCTCACGGTGCCCAACCGCTCCGCCACGACGCCGCTCATTCACGAAGCGCGAATCACCGCCGGACGGCCAGAATCTGATCGTGCTCGCCAGCAAGTCCTTCAAGGGCGTCGACATGGTCTCGACCTACGACGCCAAGACCGGCGCGCAGGTGTCATCCTACGACCTGCCGGAGAAGCACAATTTCGTCGACAACGGCATCGTGCGCGAGGACGAGGCCATCGTTCTGTTTTCCAGTCCCGAATGCGAGCGCGGCGAATTGGTGCTGTTCAGCCTGAAGGACAAATCGGTGATCGTGCCGGTCTACCGTCCCGCGAACTGCGCCAGGCCGAAAGACGGCGAGGCAACGCACGAGCCCAAGGTGTTCCATGGGCCCGATTCCACCCGCCTCCTGATCGCCCAGGAAGGCGATCCCGAATTGCGGATTTTCGACGTGGCGACGCGCCGGATGATCAACACCATCCGCTGGCCGGATGTGACCAATCCGCAGGTGCTGGGCGTGTCGGGCGACATGCGGCTGATCGCCTCGCGGGAACCCGACGGCGTCATCATCCGAAATCTCGACAGCGGCAAGCCGGTGAAGGAGCTTCGCAGCTTCGCGGCCTATTCCGATGCGATGGTGCTCAGCGCCGACGGAACGCAAATCCTGGTGCAGCGCATGACACCGGAGCGCAGCAAGGCGGGCGTCGATGTCAGCCTCTGGAAGATCGAGGACCCGAAGCCGGTCACGCTCAAGCTGCCGGGCGAGGCCAATTTTCGCATTCAGGATTTTTCGCCGGGCGCGATGATAGCGCTCTCCGGCAACGACAATGGCGAGCTTGCGATCGTCCCGCTCGACGGCAAAAGCAAGCCGCGCAAGCTGTCATTGCCGCAGCTCAAGAGCGTGACGACGGCGCGGCTTTCGCCCGACGGCAAGCTCGCCTTGGTGCGCGGCGATTTCGCAGAACCCGGTGCCAAGCCGGATGACGAGCGCGAGAACTACACGATCCTTGTCGATATTGCGGACGGCAAGCTGCGGCAGCGTTTCGAAACCGCCGAAGACGCCCACGTTACCGGTTTCGCCTTCTCGCCCGATGGCTCGCAATTCGCGCTCGGCCTGCGCAATGGCGCGGCCGAAATCTGGGACACCGCGTCGGCAAGGAAGATCAAGGCGCTGCCGCCGGCAAAGGAAGACGCCGACACCCGCTCCGTCGCGTTCTCGCCGGACGGCCGCATGCTGATCGGCGCCGGCATGTTCGACGACGATGTGTTCGTCTGGAATATCGAGACCGGCAAAATCCAGCGCATCTACAAGATGCCGAATTCGCTGGCCGGCTATCGCTATGCGACCTCGGTCGCGATCTCGCGCGACCGCAAGCTGGTCGCCGCGGGCCTGGGCCAGCGCCACGTGTCCTCGGGCGATATCGGGCCCGAGCGCGGCGGCATTCTGGTGTGGGACGCCGATACCGGAAAATTGCGCACCACGCTTCGCAACCAGCGCGGCGCGATCACGGCGCTGACCTTCTCCGCCAACGACAAATGGATCGTCTCGGGCAGTCTCGACGGCACCATCCAGTATTGGGACCGCGCCACCGGCCGGCCGCTCGCGACCGCGGTCGCGGGTCCGGACGGGCGCTGGATCGTGATGACGGAAGCCGGTGTCTATGCGGGCTCGGAAGGCAGCGGCGAAGCGGTCAATGTGGTGCGCGGCCTCGGCGCCGCCTCCGGCACGGCGGTGGCGAAAATCCTCGCCCGCCCGGACCTGGTCGAGATGCTGTTCAAGGGCGACACCGCAAAGTACCAGGATGCGGTCAGGAAGCTCGACCTGTCCTCGGTGGCGCCGTAGGCGCGCGGAACGGCGGAAATCTGGCCGGTTTCGACGCAAACGCCGCGAAATACGCGCAGAATTGCGCATAACCTGGCGGATATAACCATGGTGATGCCGCATTCGGGCCATTGGATTGGCCGTGGAGTGACTTCGGGGGAACGTCGCTTGTCTGCAGGGGGAATTGCACCCACAGGCGGGATTCGTGGCGGCCGCATTTTTGTGGTCGATCGCGGCCGCCTGCGCGCAGCCCTGCGGGACCGTCAGCCTCGGCGAAAGCAGGGTCACCGCGATCGAGGACAGCCGCACGCTGGCGCTTGCCGATGGCCGTAAAATAAGGCTCGCCGGCATCGAATGGGCGGTCCCGGCCGATGGCTGCCCGCGCCCTGCTCTCGGACCTCGCCCTGAACCGGCAGGTGACGCTCAAAGCCCCGGAAACTACCGAACCGGACCGATACGGCCGGATTTATGCTTTCCCGAGCGTTAGCGGCTCGGAAACCCCGATCCAGTATGGCTTGCTGGGGCGAGGACTGGTTCTGGTGAGCGGCCGGGTGAGTGACAAGGCATGCGCTGACGCGCTGCGGACTTCCGAAAAACAGGCGCGGGATCAGGGCCTTGGCGCCTTTTCCGCGGGCGCTGCCGGCGCCCATAAGGCCGATCGATCATGGCGCGATCCTGAACCACCTTGGCCGTTTCGCGGTTGTGGAAGGCAAGGTCCTGTCGGTGCGCGAGAGCGGGAACCTGATCTACGTAAATTTCGGCCGCCGATGGTCCGAAGATTTCACAGTTACGATTGCGAAACGTCACCAAGCCGCTTTTATATCGGGCGGGGTCGCGCCGAAATCGTTGTCCGGGCAGCATGTGCGGGTTCGCGGGTTCATCGAGGAACGCGCCGGCCCGTGGATCGAGGCTACGAATCCGGCGCAATTCGAGACGGTCGGCCAGGCCGATAGGGAAGGAAGACGGGTGCGGATCGGGACGATCATAGGCAAGGCATTGGGGGCGGTGGCGCTGGCGGCGGCGCTGGCGGCCTGTTCCGGCTCGTCTTACCGGCGGCCGCCAGATTTCGCTGCCCGAAGTGCCGAGCGAAAAGGCCGAAGCCAACACCCCGGCCGCCGCGCGAGCATCGCCGCATCCTCGCCGCCTATGGCGGCGCCTATGCCAATCCGGCGCTCGAAGAGCTCGCTCAATCGCACCGTCGAAAAGCTGGTCGCCTCCTCGGAGCGGCCGGACATGCATTACAAGGTCACGATCCTGAACTCGCCCGCGGTCAACGCCTTCGCGCTGCCGACCGGCCAGCTCTACGTCACCCGCGGACTGCTGGCGCTCGCCAACGACAATTCCGAAGTCGCCTCGGTGCTGTCGCACGAGATGGCGCATGTGATCGCGCGCCATGCCGCGATCCGCGAGGACCAGATCCGCCAGGCCGCGATCCTCAACCGCGTCGCGAGCGACGTGATCGGCGATCCGCAGATGGGCGCGCTGGCGCTCGCCAAGTCGAAGATCGCGCTCGCCACCTTCTCGCGCGGCCAGGAATTCGAGGCCGACGGCATCGGCGTCGGCATTTCCTCGCGCGCCGGCTTCGATCCCTATGGCGCGACGCGCTTCCTGACCTCGATGGGCCGAAACGCCGAACTGCGCGCCGGCAATTCCAAGACCGATACCCGCACGCATGGAATTCCTGTCCTCGCATCCGGCGACGCCGGAGCGGGTGGCGAACGCCACGCTCAACGCGCGGCAATATTCCGCGCCCGGCCCCGGCCGGCGCGAACGCGCGGAATATCTCCGCCTGCTCGACGGCCTGGTCTATGGCGAGGACCCGAGCGAAGGCTTCGTGCGCGGACGGCGGTTCCTGCATCCGAAGCTCGGCTTCACCTTCACCGCGCCGGAAGGCTTCGTGCTCGAGAACACGCCGCAGGCGGTGTTCGGCATCCAGGACGGCGGCGAGCAGGCGCTTGCGGCTCGACGTCGTGCGCATTCCGGCCGATCAGAAGCTGACCGAATATCTGCAAGCCGGCTGGATCGAGAATATCGACCAGAACTCGATCGAAGAGGTGACTATCAACGGCTTCAATGGCGCGACCGCGACCGCCAAGGGCGAGCCCTGGGGCTTCCGCCTCTACGCCATCCGCTTCGGCAGCGAAGTCTATCGCTTCATCTTCGCGGCCAAGAACAAGACGCCCGAACTCGACCGGCATTTCCGCGAAGCGGTCGCAGAGCTTCCGCCGCATGAGCGTCGCCGAGGCGCGCGCCGCGCGGCCGTTGCGCATCAAGATCGTCACCGTCACCGCGCGCGACAATATCGAACGCCTCGCCGCCCGCATGGGGTGTGCCGACAAGCAGGTCGAGCGCTTCCGCGTGCTGAACGGGCTCGACGCCGAACGACAAGCTGAAGCCCGGCGATGTCGTGAAGATCGTGGTGGAGTAGAGAAGGGCCGGCCGCGCGCGACCCGGCGATCCCGATCCGCGAATTGCCTTCGCTGCTATTTCCCTGCGCCGATATCCTTCACGAGGCCCGCCCACATCTTGGTGTCGCGTTCCAGCATCTGCGCGAATTCCTGCGGCGTGTTCGAGACCGCATCCGAACCGAACTTCGGCCATCTGCTTTTGCACTTCCGGGTCCTTGGCGATCTTCGCGGCAATCTGCGCCAGCCGGTCGATAATGGCTTGCGGCGTTCCCTTCGGCGCCAGCATGCCATTCCAGGATTCGGTGTGATAGCCTGCAACGCCCTGTTCGGCGAGCGTCGGCACATCGGGCGCCGACTTGCTGCGCTTGCTGGTCGTCACCGCGAGCGCCCGAACCTTGCCGCCCTCCATCTGCCCGACCGCGTCCGACATATTGGTGAAGACCAGTTGCACATCGCCTGCAATCACCGCCGCGGTTGCCGGGGCGCCGCCGCGATAAGGGACATGGGTAAGGTTGGCGCCGGTCTTGGCTTTGAACAGCTCGGCCGAGAAATACATCAGACCGCCGATGCCGCTCGATGAATAATTGAGACCGTTCGGCGTGGACTTGGCGAGCGCGATGAGCTCGGGCACCGAGTTCGCCTTCACCGCCGGGTTGACCAGGAGGATCAGCGGGTTGGTATTCAACAGGCTGATCGGGACCAGGTCCTTGAGCGGATCGTAAGGCAATTGCTCGGTCGCCGGCGAAATCGTCAGCGGGCCGAGGCTGCAAACACAGATCGTGTAGCCATCGGGTGCGGCTTTCGCGACCGCATCGGTGCCGACGATCCCGCCCGCGCCGCCGCGATTTTCGATCGCGATGCCGACGCCGAGCTCGCTCTGCAGATGCGGCGCCGCGATCCGCGCCACCGCATCGGTATTGCCGCCGGCGGCGTAGGGCACGATCACCTTGATCGGCCGGCTCGGCCACTTATCCTGCGCCAGCACCGGTTGCGCGAAAAAGGCAATCGCGATGGCCGACAAAATAAGCCTGTTCATGTCGCTCCTCATCCAGGGTCGATTAGACTTGGTCGATTAGACTTGGCCGATGGGTCTTGGTAGATTGAAATATCAGAAGTATTTTAGCAAGCGCAAAATGGGAGCGGGAAAACTTGAGCCTTTCGAATTCGGTCCTCGACACGCGCTTTCGCGCCGCGCTCGATCGCATGGCGGAGCGATGGCCGCTTGCAGCTCTACACCGCGCCCGCCGATCCCGACCTCGAAATCGCGTCGATCATGAAAAACCTGGACGGCGGACCCGCAATCGCCTTCACGGCGGTGACAGGCCACGACGTGCCGGTGGTCGGCAATGTCCTGTCCTGCCGGGAAAATTGCGAGAGCGCCTTCGGCATCGACTTCCGCGGCATCCGCAGCTTCATCGGGCGCGCGCTCGGAAATCCGAAAGCTCCGGTGCTGGTGCAGAACGCACCGGCGCAGCAGAACGTGCATACCAGCGGCATCGATCTCGGCCGCATGTTCCCGGTGCTGAAACATACCGCGGCCGACAACGGCCGCTTCATCACCGCCGGCATCGTGATCGTCAAGGATCCGGACACCGGCACCTACAATGCCTCCTATCACCGGCTGCAGATCTCGGGGACCGATCGCACCGCGGTGAAGCTCGATTTCGGACGGCACCTGCGGCTCGCCTGGGAGCGCGCCCGGGCGAAGAAGCAGACGCTGCCGATCGCGGTCTGCATCGGCACCGACCTCGCGCTTCAATATACCGCGGCGACCATGGGCTCGCAGATGCCGGAAGACGCCGACGAACTCGCGGTCGCCGGCGGCCTGTGCGGGCGTCCGCTGCCGGTGGTCAAGGCCGTCACGCAGGACCTGCTGGTGCCCGCCGACACCGAGATCGTGCTCGAAGGCCACATGCTGCCGGAGAAGATGATCGAAGAAGGCCCGTTCGGCGAATTCGTCGGCTACATGGCGCCGGCCGCGCCGTCGCCGGTATTCGAGATTTCGGCGGTGACGCATCGCGACAATCCGATCTATCACGCCATCAACGGCTATGGCCGCGAAACCATCATGCTGCGCAAATATGTGCTGGAAGCGAGCCTGCTGAAGGTGCTGCAATCGGCGGTGCCGATCGTGACCGATGCCGAGATGACCGCCGGCGGGCTGCACCGCTTCCACGCCGTGATTCAGGTGAAGAAGACCTCGCCGCATCACGACGGCCTGCAGCGCAACGCCATCATGGCGGCGTTCGGCGCGCTGAAGGACCTCGACATGGTGATCGTGGTCGACGACGATATCGACCTTCGCGATCCGATGGATGTCGAATATGCGCTCGCCATGCGCATGGAAGCCTCGCAGGACCTGATCACCGTGCCGGGCGCGCGCGGCCACGAATATGTCCGCGTCGGCAATAACGGCATCCACGCCAAGCTCGGCATCGACGCGACCATCCCGTTCGCGGACAAGGCGCGTTTCCAGCGCGCCAGCTTCGAGCCGGTGGCGGTGGATGCGAAAAATCTGTCGAGCCGCCTGGAGCTTGTTCGCGAACGGCTGGCTTTGTAGGCAATCGCGGCCCGGCCGGCGATCCGAGGCCTGTTCATGCAGCGCAGTTGACGCCACAAATCGCGTCACCATAGCGTTTTCAAGCGAAGTGGGGACCGGTTCGCGTGAAGAAAACGCGTCGAAACAGAGACAGAGAAAGCTGCGGCAACCAAATGCATGCTACAGGCTTGTCCCTCGGTCCCGGCAATGCCCGCGGGTCCGATTGCCAGGAGAATCATGCGCATTCAGCTCGGCTGCCAGATGACCTTCGAATTGCCGCAGGTCACGCCCATGATTGCGACGCTCAATGTCCATTCGTCGCGGGTGTCCGACCTGGAAAAGCCGGATTATCTGGTGACGATGCCGGCGGTGCCGATCGAGGGCTATCGCGACTCTTTCGGAAACTGGTGCAATCGCTTCGTGGCGCCCGCCGGAACGTTCTCGCTTCGCACCGACACCGTGATCCGCGACAGCGGCCAGTGGGATTCGGTCGACCAGACCGCGCAACAGATGCTGGTCCAGAATCTTCCGCCGGACGCGCTGCAATTCCTTCTCGGCAGCCGCTATTGCGAAACCGACCTGCTGCTCGATCTCGCCTGGAGCCTGTTCAAGGATACGCCGCCCGGCTGGGCCCGCGTGCAGGCGGTGTGCGACTATGTGCATAACCACATCACCTTCGGCTACGAACACGGCCGCCCGACCCGCACCGCCACCCAGGCGCTGAACGAAGGACGCGGCGTCTGCCGCGACTATGCGCATCTGGCGATCACCTTCTGCCGATGCCTCAACATTCCGGCGCGCTATTGCACCGGCTATATCAGCGACATCGGCCTGCCGCTGCCGCATGCGCCGGGCGATTTCGGAGCCTGGATCGAGGTTTTCCTCGGCGGGCGCTGGCATCTGTTCGATCCGCGCAACAACAATCCGAGGATCGGCCGGATCCTGGTGGCGCATGGTCGCGATGCCTCCGACGTGCCGCTGACGCTGGCCTTCGGCGTCAACACGCTGACCGAATTTCGCGTGATCACCGACGAAATCGCCTGACGCCGCGTAACGCTGTCGCGCTGCGACCTTTCGCACCGGGGCGCGAATAAGCCTCGACTTCGTGCCGATTAAGGCGCAGCGTGTTTCGCAAGCGAAACGCTGGCACGCAGCGCTCTCTCAACAGAAATTGTGATGATCGGACCCATCCCGGGTATCCGTCATTCGTCCCGAGCCATCTCTCGGACGAAAGGAAAATCTATGGTCGAACTACCGGCTGCTTTGCAGGGCGAGTCCGTGACCCGCCTGATCCAGGGCGCATGCATCGGCGCCGTCGCAACCATGTTCGTCGGCTTCTATTGGGGCGGCTGGACGCTCCCCTCCACCGCGGAAAAGATGGCCAAGGATCAGGCGAGCAGCGCCGTGGTCGCGGTGCTGGCGCCGGTCTGCGCGGAGAAATTCCGCGCGCTTCCCGACACCGATGCCAAGCAGGCCGCGCTGATCAAGGTCGATTCCTGGAAGCGCCGCGATGAATTCCCGAAGGAATTCGTGACGCTGCCCGGCGAAACCTATCCGAGCACGGCGCTGGTCGACGCCTGTTATACGCTGCTGCAGGCGCCCAAAACTTCGGCCGCCAAATAGCGCGCCGCAATCGGACGCAGGCGCAAGAGCCTGGCTCTCGCGCTCACTTCCGCACGATCAGCGCCGGCGGATAATATTGTCCGCCGACCACATCCTTGGCCGGCCCGTAGAAGCGATAGGTGAGATTGTAGCGCTTGCCTTCCGGCGTCGGCAGCCAGTTGGCTTCGGGCACACCGGCGGGAAGCCTGGGCGCGAAGGCGAGCGTCACCGATCCGTCCGGATTGGGTTTCAGGGCCGATTGCTTGTTCAGCAGATAGCGGTTCAGCGAATTGGGGATGACCTGGAATTTCTCGCCATCCACCGCGATCACCGACCAGAAATATTTCGCTTTCGATCCCGGCAGCGCGGTCTTCGGATAGGTTTGCAGATACGTCTCGCCGCCGTCGAGACCGACGATTCCGAAATAGACCGCTTCCTTCGCGTTATTGGCCCAGATGCCGACCAGATTGACCACCGAGCGCATCGCATAATCGTTGGCATAATTGCCGAAGGCGCGTGGATGGATCCAGCCATTCTTCACCGGGCCCGAATGCAGCGCCAGTTCCTCGAAAGCCGGGATCGCCTGTTCGCGGATGACGGCGTCGATCTTCGCGCGCTCCTTCGGATCTTTCGCCGCCAGCGCCACCGCCCGCGCGCGCCGCTGCGGGCGGCGCATGCCGCGATTGATATCGGGCTCGGCTTCGAGAATCCGTTCGGTCTGATCGAAGGCCTCCACACCCGGCAGCCTGTCATTGGCGAAATCGAACTTCACCACCGTGTCTTCCACCTTCGGATTGCCGGTCGGCTTCATCGTAATCTGCTTTTGCAGCGCCACCGCCTGCGCCGGATCGGCGCCGAGTTCGATCCGCATCAGCACCCGCGACTTCCGGTTCGGCAGGTCGATGCGCTGGACGTCCGCCGGCAGCGTCACCTTCGCGCCTTTCAGACATAACGCGAAGCTGCCGGAGGGATGTTTCGGGAAATTCCGTTCGTTGATATTGGCCGTCACCTCGCCCCACCCGTTCAGCACTTCCACGGTGTAATAGCGCTCCGCGATCTTCGGCAGCGTCGCCAGCGTGCAGCTTCCCTCGTCGAGCGCGATCCAGGCCTCGCTATAGGCGACATCGAGATTGGGATTGGCCCAGTCGACGCCGCCCGGCGCGCGATGCGTCACCTCGTTCCATTTCATGCCGCTTTTGAGGTCGCGCGTTTCCTGCCGCAGCACCAGCCAGCGGCCGAGCATGTAGTGATAGGCCTCGACGATGTCCTTGTCGGACACGCGCTGGGCGGATGCGGGGGCGGAGATGAGAAGGCCGATCGATGCGGCCAGGACAAATTGTACGACTCGCTTCATGCTGTGTCTCGATGCGTTAGCCACATGCTCCGCTCATTCCCGCACCCGGATCGGCGCATCCAAGGCGGCTATAGCCGACTTGGCCCATGAAGCATGCCGATCCGGGTGCGGGGACGAGCGGTGAGTTGATACCCTATCCCGCCCTTTGCGCCTCGGGGAATTTCCATTTGCCGTTCAGGATTTCCGGCTTCGGCCGATAGAGCCGCACGGTGTAGTTCCAGCCCTTGGTGATCGGCAGGCAATTCGGAATTTTTCCGTCGCAGCCGCCGAACTGGATGACGACCGACCCGTCGGCGTCCTTCTTCGCGGTGATATTGTTGACCGAATAGGCGTCATAGGGATTCTTCTCGAAATAGCCCTGCTCGTTATAGACGCTGATCGACCAGAAGCCTTCCACCGGCACATTCTTCACGGTCAGCTTGTAGACGCCGCTGCCGTCATTGTTCTTCGGCACCACGCCGAGATAGATGGCGTCCTTGTCCGGATTGCCGCCCCAGCCGGCCGCGGCGCCGATCAGGTGATGGATCGGGTTGACCTCGCCCCTGGCGCCGAACGAACCGCGGAAACTCGGCAGGGTGGAGGCGAGCACCAGGAGCGCATCCTTCACCTTCTTGTGGCTCGCCTCGTCCCAGTTCGGCATCTCGAACTTGCCTTGCGATTTCTGCGCGGCCTTGATCGCGTCCTGCAGCTTGTGGACCTCGGCCAGGTCCTTCGGATCGTTCGGATCGACCAGCGTGCGGATCAGCGCCATCCCATAGCGCGTGCCGACATTGTCGCGCGACAGCGTCACCGGCCCCGGCTTGTAGACCACCATCGGGGTATATTCGTCCTGGTTGATGACCTGCATCGCCATGTAGCGCTTGCCGGCATTGGGCAACGTGACCGTCACCGGACCGGCATCGAGATCGAACACCGCCGACGAATAGAGCGTGTCGCGGTTCATGCGGATCACGGTCTGCTTGTCGATCGGCGTCGGCTCGCGGTTGCTGAGGAATTTTCCGAAGGCGCCGTCCTTGATCATCTTGGCGAAATAGAAATCGCTCTCCGCGCGCGGGAAATTGTCGGGGGTGACGGGGATGGGAGATTGAGCGTGCGCTGCGGCGAGGGCGAGAAACGTGAAGGCGATGGTGTGGAGGATGAATTTGGTATTTCATGGAAAGGACTCCCGGTATCGCAATGCGCAATCGGCAGCGACAATGGCCGCCGCGCGAAAGTGCGGCGACAATAGGAAGTGGAACCGGAAGGAGCAAGCGCGCGAGGGCGAGGTTGCGCTTTCCCTCTCCCGGCTTGCGGGGAGAAGGTAGCGGGCCGCTGGGGCCGGCACGTTTCCGTGTGGGACAATTGCGCCAGATGCCATTACTTCGAACGCAATAATATGATACCGGTTCGCCAAACCTGTCTCTTACGCTTTTAAGATATGGATTGGTCGGAGG
>CAWDOW010000020.1:0-117695 GCA_963804015.1 uncultured Pseudomonadota bacterium | reverse complement strand
AGAAATCAGACTGATCGTCGAGGATTATTTCTCGATGCTTCAACTACAATTGAAGGATATCCCGTTCAATAAATCCGAGCACAGAAGGACTTTGGTTTCAAAGATTGGGCGCTCCGAGGGATCGATCGAATTTAAGCACAGAAACATTTCGGCCATTCTAGAGCTTCTCGGTTTCGAATACTTGAGCGGGTATCTTCCTGCAAAAAACTATCAAAGACTTTTGTCCGAGGTTATCGAGGGCAAAGTAGCGTCAATCGGTCTTGAGCCTGAGCCTGCGGTCAGCACCCAGTCCGGCTTCGGCGAAAGTCCCGGCATTTTTGCAGAGTCGCCGCCCGACAAGCTCCTGCTGCCGGAGAAAGCGCCGGAATATATCCAGCGGCTGGCGCGAAAATTCGACCCGGCTCGGAGGGACATGCAGAATCGCGAACTCGGAGCAGCCGGCGAGCGGTTAATCTTCGAGCGCGAGATCGAACTGCTGACAGCTGCCGACCGACTTGATTTGGCTAAGAAGGTAGAATGGACATCTCAAGAGAAAGGGGGACGGCGCCGGCTACGACATAAAGTCGTTTCGTCTCGATGGCGGCGACAAATTCATCGAAGTGAAAACGACGAATGGGTCAAAGCGCACTCCATTCTACATTAGCGACAATGAGCTGGAGTTTTCGAATGATGCCGCGCAGCATTATCAACTTAGCCGACTTTACGATTTTCGGAAGGGCGCACGCTTGTACGAGTTGAGCGCGCCGCTTGATACATTCATTTTCTTAAAGCCAACCATTTATCGAGCTGGTTTCGGAGACGAATAATGCAAACAGACTCTTCCATGTGGCTGGCCGAAGTAGATCGTCTTCTTAAGCTAGGCTATTGCATTGGGCACATTGATGCGGGCTGGAGCGATGAAGATATCGAACGATATTACCGCTACGACATGACGCCAGATGAATTTGTGCGCTGGTATGCGGACAAATACGCCCTGATCGAATTCGAGGGCTTCTTGATGCAACATAGATGATGCGGACATTGCTGCTCACCGCCGGTTGGCGCAAGCGCAAGAAGCCGACAAAGAATATTTCCGAGATGTGGCTCGCTATCTTACCTCGGCCACGTCACCACGCGCGACGGCAAGACCTTCGAGATCAGGCGAATGTAGAACAACGCGCCGATCCCGTTCTCCGCCACACGCTCCCGCCCGAGCAACGACATTTCTACGACGTGTAACATTCGGCGAATTTAGAAAATTTTCCTACGGTCGAGAATAATCTTCCAAGATCGCGACAGCGGCAAAGTCGGGACGCGATCGCCGGCGCGGCGCTGGCTTTTTCTCGCGCGCCGCTTCCGCGCGCGCGGCGGCCGACCACAACATCGCCGACCAAAGCAAAAAGCCCGGCGAACATCGCCGGGCCTTGACCAGAATACAGACCTGCAATCGCCGATAAACGGCGATCTGTCGGCGAGGTTACGCCGCCAGATTACGCAGCTTCGTCCTCGACCTTTTCGGTCTCTTCCTCGGCCTCGTCCTCGGCCTCGGCGGCGCCTTCGGCCGGCTTGGGTCCGCGACGCGGGCCCTTGGCGAGCGCGGCCTCGATCTCCTTCACCGCCTCGGTCTCGGTGACGTGCTGCACCGCCGAAATTTCGCGCGACAGGCGGTCGAGCGCGGCCTCATAAAGCTGGCGCTCCGAATAGGACTGCTCGGGCTGCTGCTCGGAGCGATACAGGTCGCGCACCACTTCCGCGATCGCGACGATATCGCCGGAATTGATCTTCGCCTCGTATTCCTGGGCACGGCGCGACCACATGGTGCGCTTGACGCGGGCGCGGCCCTTCAGCGTCTCGAGCGCGCGCTTCACCATCGCCGGCTCGGACAATTTGCGCATGCCGACCGAGGCGATTTTCGCGGTCGGAACCCGCAGCGTCATCTTGTCCTTGACGAAATTGATCACAAAGAGTTCCAGCTTCGCACCCGCCACTTCCTGCTCTTCGATCGCCAGGATCTGGCCGACACCATGGGCGGGATAGACGATGAATTCGTTGGTCTTGAAGCCTTGACGCTGGGTGGTCTTTTTATTGACGGTCATTCCAGAGGGTGCTCCTTCGCCGCCCGGCTTCGGACGGCTGGCTGCTTTGGCGACGGGAGCCGCACGGCCTGCGTGCCGCGAGACTTGCGAGGTCCGCCGGGTCGCGGCGGAGGCTTTTTTCGGCCGGCGGTCGTTGCCGCGGGCCGGTTTCTTTGACTTCTGACGCGATTTGTCTGGCACTAGTCGCGCGCGTGGGGTGTCCACGCCCCTTCTATGACGGCTTCCTCTGGAACGAACCCGAAAAAATAAGCCCCCTCAAATGTGCGTTCCGAGGGAGCGTCCGGTTATCGTTGCCAATACGACACTATAACACATTTTCCGCAAAAATCAACGCGTTACGGCGCTGCGGCAGCGTCAGCGGCGCGATTTGCGGGGCAAAATTTCGAGGAAAGCTTAAGGGCGGGCTGGCCGGATCGCTCTAATTTCCGGTTCCGGGTTCCGGCGAAAAATACTGTTCCTTGTCCTCGACCCCTTCCCATTCCTTGGCGTCGGCCGGGCGGCTCTTTCTTGGCGGTAATATTGGGCCAGACTTTGGAATATTCGGCGTTCAGAGACAGCCACTTTTCCAGCCCGGGCTCGGTATCGGGCTTGATCGCCTCGACCGGGCATTCGGGCTCGCAGACGCCGCAATCGATGCATTCATCCGGATGGATCACGAGCATGTTCTCGCCCTCGTAGAAGCAATCGACGGGGCAGACCTCCACGCAATCCATGAACTTGCAGCGGATACAATTGTCGTTGACGACGTAAGTCATTCTCATACCGTCCGGCATGCAACCGAGATTGCGTAGCTAGCCCAAGGGTTTTGGGGGCGCAAGAACCATCGCCGGGATCGGTCAGTCATTCCCGGAACGCTTCAGGCGCAGAATTTCGCTGCCGTTCCCGCCGATCGGGCCGGCCGCCTTCCTGCGCCGGCCTGCCAGCCGCCTGCCGGGCTTCGACCTCCGGCTGCAAATTCTCGAACAGCACGGCAGCGTCTGAGGCGGCGCCGCGCCGTTCGGAAAAGCCGGCAACCTTCAGCACCCGCACCCGGTCGAGCGCGATGGTCACGACGTCGCCCGCCCGCACCGGACGGCTCGCGGCATCGATCCGGACCCCGTTGACCCGCACCAGGCCACCCTCGGCCAGAGCCGCCGCCGCAGTGCGCGTGCGCACCACGCGCGCATGCCACAGCCACTTGTCGATCCGCTGGCGATCCAAGATGGCTCGCGAGCGACTCAGCGCCGCTCCTTCGAATCCGCCTCGAGCTGCGCCTTCAGGGCCGCAAGCTTGGCGAAGGGCGAATTGGGATCCGGCTGCTTCTCGCGGCGCTCGGGACGCGGCCGTGCATCCGCTCGGGGCTCGTGACGCGGCGCGTCGCCCGGCTTGCCGTGGCGGGACCGCTCGTGACGGGGTGGCCGCCCGCCCTGTCGCCGCTGTCGCTCGCCTTGACGATCTCCTTGGCGATCGTGGCGCGGCGGCCGCGGCCCGCGCTGACGCTGATCGGGCTGCGCCGGTTGCGGCGCGCCTTCGGCGCCGAAGCGGCGGCGACCGCAGCCGTCGGCAGGTGCTGCATCGCCGGCCGGCGATGCCGCGGCGGCCGGCTGGTCGCCTTGGCCCCGGTCGCGGTTCTTGTCGCGGCGATGGCGGCCATGCGGGCGCCGCTCGCGATGTTCGATGCGGCCCGGCCGCCAAACCTCGATCAGTTCCGGCTCGGCCGGCGTCGCAGCTTCGGTCGCGATTTCGGCGACGGCTCTCGCCTGTATCGGCCGATTCCGCGGCCGCCTCGCCTCGGCAAGCTGAGCCTCGACAACCGGCGCCGCGTTCGGCGACAGGCGCGAGCTTCGAGCGACAGCTTCGGCGCTCCGCGGGCTGCGCTTTCAGCCGGAGGCTGGCGCTTCGCACGGACAGCGACATCGGCAGTCGTCGGCCGCCGCTTCGCCGGCAGGCTGCTCCTGTTCATTTTCCGCAGGCGGCATCGCGGCATGCGTCTCCGAAGGCTCGGCGGCAACTTCGCGCAGGCGGCTGTGACGACCGGCTCCGGCGGCTTCGGCCGCCGCTCCATCCGGTAGCCGAGCGAGCGCAGGATCGACGCGAAATCCTCTCCGGACGAGCCGACCAGCGACGTCATGCCGACCGTCACGGTAAAGCCCGTGCCGTCGAGCGCGCCCTGCGGCTTGATGCCCGGTGCATTGTCGCGCCAGGCCAGCGCCGGACGGATCAGATCGGCGAGCCGCTCCAGAATATCGACGCGCACCGCGCGCTCGCCCGCCACCCGATAGCCGGCGACACGATAGAGATTCTTTGCGACTTCCTTGTTGGCCGCGATCGAGGTGCGCCCGCTGGACGCAAGCTGCTGCACCTCGTCGAGCCCGCGCATTTCGCCGGAATCGTGCTTGAGCGCATAAAGCAGCGTCGCCGAGCGTGCGCGGTGCCGGCTTCAGAAGCGGCGGCATGTAGAGGTGATAGGCGCCAAAGCGCACGCCGTATTTGCGCAAGCGACGCGCGCTGCGGCTGGTCGAGGCCCTTCACGTCTTCGGCGACCTTCTGGCGCTCGAGCACGCCGAGATCCTCGATCAGCCGATAGGCGACGCCGCGCGCCGATCCCGGTCACGTCTTCGGCGGCGCCGAGAGCCGTCAGCGGTCCGAGCAACTTGTCGATATGCGCCTTGAGCCAGAGATCGAGCCGCGCCTGCACCTGCTCGCGCGCGGCTCCGGTGAGCTGTTCGTCGGCCAGAATGCGGATGCGCGGATGCATCACATCCTCGCCGGCGACTGAGCTTGCCGACCGCGTCTCCGGTCCAGCGGATGGTGCCGTCCGAGGTCAGAACGAATTGCTCGTCGCGGCGCCTGCGACAAGCTTGTTCGCGCGCGCGTCGATCTCGCCGGCCAGCGCCTTCTGCGCGGCCGCATGCAGCGCCTTGGCTTCCGAGCCGCCCGCGGAAGGATCGGCGGCAAAGCGAAAGCCCTCCAGCCGTCCGACCAGATGACCCTCGACCGTGACTTCGCCCGTCTTTGAGATTTCGCTATCCAATGTGGTGTTCTCGCGCAGCCGCCGCATCAACACGCTGGTGCGGCGATCGACGAAGCGGGCCGTAAGCCGCTCGTGCAGCGCATCGGAGAGCTTGTCCTCCACGCCGCGCGTGACGCCCTGCCAATGCTCGGGGTCCGCAAGCCAATCCGGCCGATTGGCAACGAACGTCCAGGTCCGTACATGCGCGATCCGTGTGGAGAGAGAATCGATGTCGCCTTCGGTGTGGTCCGCCTGCGCCACCTGGCGGGCGAACCAGTCGTCGGGGATTTTACCCTCCCTCATCAGAAATCCATAGAGGGTGGTGACCATTTCGGCATGATTGGCCGGTGCGATCTTCCGGTAATCCGGAACCTGACAGGCATCCCATAACCGCTCGACCGCGTCGCGGGTCTTGGCAAGGTCGCGGATCGCTTCGTCGCGCGCGGCGTGTTCGAGCACGAGGAAGTCCTCGGCGAGCGGGGCGCGGGTCAGACCCGCTTCGGTCGGCACTTCCGAGAGCGACGCCTGCAAGGCGCCGATCGATGCGAAATCGAGATCGGAATTGCGCCATTGCAGCAGCTTCAGCGGCTCGAAGGAATGGCTTTCCAGCCGCTGCACCAGTTCGTCGTCGAACGGCGCGCAGCGTCCGGTGGTGCCAAAGGTGCCGTCGCGCATCGCACGGCCGGCGCGGCCCGCGATCTGCGCAAGCTCGGCGGGATTGAGATTGCGGAACTGATAGCCGTCGAATTTGCGATCCGAAGCGAAGGCGACGTGATCGACGTCGAGATTGAGGCCCATGCCGATGGCGTCGGTCGCGACCAGATAGTCCACATCGCCCGACTGATAGAGCGCCACCTGCGCGTTTCGCGTCCGCGGCGACAGCGCCCCGAGCACAACGGCCGCGCCACCGCGCTGACGTCGGATCAGCTCGGCGATCGCGTAAACCTCGTCGGCCGAGAACGCGACGACCGCCGAACGGCTCGGCAGCCGCGTGAGCTTCCTGTCGCCGGCGAAAGTGAGCTGCGACAGCCGCGGCCGCGAGACGATATTGGCGCCCGGCAACAGTTTCTCGACCATCGGCCGCGCGGTAGCGGCACCGAGGATGAGCGTCTCCTCCCGCCCGCGGCGATTGAGGATGCGGTCGGTGAAGACATGGCCGCGCTCGAAATCGGCGGCGATCTGGATTTCGTCGATGGCGAGAAAGGCCGGATCGAGATCGCGCGGCATCGCCTCGACGGTCGACACCCAGAAGCGCGGATTCGGCGGCTTGATCTTCTCCTCGCCGGTGATGAGAGCCACCTCCGAGGCGCCGATCCGGTCGGCAACCTTGTTGTAGACCTCGCGCGCGAGCAGGCGCAGCGGCAGCCCGATCATGCCGGAGGAATGCGCCAGCATCCGCTCGATCGCCAGATGGGTCTTGCCGGTATTGGTCGGGCCGAGCACGGCGGTGACGCCGGCCCCGCGGGTGCGGGTGTCGCTGCGAACGCCGGACGAGAAGGAAATGGGCATCAAGAATCCGAAAACAGAAGCGACTGAAGCGTCTTTGGGCTCAGGGAGCGGTCAGGTGCTTCGGGAACATCGCTTCAAAGGGCATCGGGCGGAAGCTTTGGCCCGAATCTGTCTCACTTCGCAACAGCCGAAGCCTCAATTCCCGACCGCAGCTTAAGATGTGGAACGAGTCTGGAACGAATCGCGGCCGAATCGCTGACTCGGAGCGAGTCCGGTTCCGTTCCCCGCGACATCTAGCACATTTCCGAAGAGCTCCCCCTAGATCGGGTGGTTTGGCGTGATTCCGGCGTCGGTGCGGATCGCTCAAGCCTTAACGCGGGCGAGTCCAGAACCGCAGCCGATGAGTCAAGCGCCCGCTCACCGCCAATGTGGATAACAGCGGGGATAATGCAAGCCGCTATTGCATCTTCATGGTCGCGCGGCCGGGCAACGGCTGCATGCTGAGCTGCGTCGCCTGCAGCACACCTTGTCCCGACGGGAGTGGGAATGATGACCCGCACCGGCACCATGACGCGGGTGCCGGCGATCGGAACCAGCCAGGTTTCCATGTCGCGCTGATCGACGAGATACTTGATCGCGGCCCGATCGGGCACATGGCCGGCCAGCGGCGCGAAATAGATCGCGCAAACCAGAGCCGGCCCGGCATAGCCCGGCACTTTCACCTGCTCGATCCGCTTGAAGGCCAGCGTCAGATCGTAGCGCATGCGGCCGTCGAAAATCCCCGCATGCTGCTTGCAGGTCTCCGGCGCCATCAGGTCGCCGTTGCCTTGCACGCGCAGAAGCGATCCGGTCATCGGATCGAGCACGTTACGGCGATGCGCCTCGGTCACCGGAATGCGATCGGGATGCAGGATCGCCGGCGGCTCGATCGACACCTCCTTGATCGCACCGTCGGCGAGCTTCATCCGCAGATCCTCGGATTTCTTGCCCCACTTCATCGAGACGATGTAGCTCGCCGGAACGAACTGGCCATTCTTGATGGCGCCGCGCGAGACCGTACTGCCCTTGCCGGAACTGAAGATGCGCGCGAGCCCGGAGGTCGCCCCGGTGGCCGTGGCGGAGAATTGATCCTCGGCCACATCCACGAGCCAGGAGCCTTCGCCGAGCTTGATGCCGGCGAGTGTCGCGGTATAGCGGGCGTCGAGCCGCGCATTGCCGCTCGGATTGCCGTTGCCTGGCCTTGCGCCTGCGCTGCCACCGGAGCGGCCATCAGCGCGGCGAGGCAAAGCCCGGCCGGGATCGTCAGGCGTCGGATTGCGCAATAACGTGCCACGTGGTCCCTCATCGGCCGTCCAGGACACTGCCGCAGGCCGGCCGGTCTGGCGCCCCAACCCTAAGCGATTCGGCCCGAATACGCCGTTTCTGTGGTTTGGGGCGGCTTTCGGGGTCTGGTCCTGCCTTGACGCCCCTTCCCGGCCTCTTTATACGTCCGCGGCCTATCGAAAACGCAATCACGGCCTGCGCGCTGAAGGCGGCGCGGCCAGAGATATTCGGGATTTTGACCATGTCGCGAAAGTGCGACCTAACCGGCAAGGCACCCCTGACCGGACACAAGGTGAGCCACTCGAACCGCAAGACCAAGCGCCGGTTCCTGCCCAACCTTGTGAATGTGACGCTGACCTCCGACGCGCTCAACCGCTCGGTGCGGTTCCGCATTTCCGCGAATGCGCTGAAGACCGTCGATCATCGCGGCGGCCTCGATGCGTTCCTCGCCAAGGCGAAGGACAGCGAGCTGTCGCCGAAGGCGCTCGAAATCAAGCGCCAGCTTGAGAAGAAGCTCGCGCAGGCGAGCTGATTGCCCGTCCGGTTTCGGATGTTGGATCGCCCGCGCAAGCGGGCGATTTGCTTTTGAGCATCACTTATCCAGCAGCGTGAACTGCAACAAGATCGTGCGCTGGATCAGCGAGAAATTGTCGTCCGACACGAGCGTCAGCACGATGTCGCCATTGGCGGCGCGGTGAACGCTCAAGCCTTCCATGTTGTCGATCTGAAATCCCATATCGGCCGTGATCAGCAGTCGAGCCTTCCAGCACCGCGCCCGGCACGATGTCGGCCAGCGGCACGCGCCGGATGCGCATCGCCACACCGCGGCGCCAGGAGAAATGCCGCTCCAGGATCAGCACGTCGGAATTGGGCGTCAGCGCGCAATCGACGACATCGTAATCGTCCGACGGCTTGACCGAAAACAATCCGGGCTTCGGACCGCCGATCAGGAAGCCGCGGATATTCTTCGCCTCATCCAGCCCGCGCTCGGAGATCGCGATCAGCGCGCCGGCGATCGGCGAGCCCTTGGGCGCGACCATCAGGCATTCGACGCCCTTGTTGCTCGGCAGCTTGCTCATTTCCGGCGGCACCGGAACCAGCGTCGCCGCGCGCCAGCAATCCGCGCTTGCCGGTAGTCGAATTTCAGAATGCGATGCACCCGCTCGAGCGCGACATAGGCAAAGCCGCCATCCTCGGCGAGCGCCTCGGTGTCGTACCAGCCGCGCGCCTGTGATCGGCTTGCCGTCGCTGTAGAGCATCGGCGCGATCTCGGCATCGGCGATGCCGGTCGGCGCGTCGCCGCTATAGGTGAGGCGGCCGCGCAGCCAATAGCCGCGGTCGGTGATCGCAAGGAAATTGCTGCCGTTGGCAGCGACCCGGATCGACGACAGGCCGCCGAATTGCCGGTGCGAGGACGACAATTCGAGCCCGCCGCGGAACACCAGCGAACCGAATTGCTTGCGCGAGGTATCGCGCGGATCGAAGCTTTCGATCGGCTGCGACCTGGATATCGATCTTCGCCAGCGGCTCGACCGCGGGCACGGTGAATTGCGCGCGCGCGACGCCGTGAGCCGGCATCAGCAACGCGGCGGCCAGCACGAGCCGGCCGGCAAGCCCGAGTGTCACGAATGCAGCCTGCGCGGCGGAGAGCGGCGGGGCGCCGGTGCGGCTGCGGCGCCATTGTCCTCTTCGAACAATTCGGCGAGCTTCTCGGTCATGGCGCCGCCGAGTTCCTCGGCGTCGACGATGGTGACCGCGCGCCGGTAATAGCGCGTCACGTCATGACCGATGCCGATCGCGATCAGTTCGACCGGCGAGCGGGTCTCGATCTCCTCGATCACCCAGCGCAGATGGCGTTCGAGATAATTGCCGGCATTGACCGAGAGCGTGGAATCGTCGACCGGCGCGCCGTCCGAGATCATCATCAGGATGCGGCGCTGCTCGGGACGCGCGAGCAGCCGCCGATAGGCCCAGTTCAGCGCCTCGCCGTCGATATTCTCCTTCAGCAGGCCCTCGCGCATCATCAGGCCGAGATTCTTGCGCGCGCGCCGCCAGGGCGCGTCGGCAGCCTTGTAGACGATGTGGCGCAGATCGTTGAGCCGGCCGGGATTGGGCGGCTTGCCGGCGGCGAGCCAGGCCTCGCGCGACTGCCCGCCCTTCCAGGCGCGCGTGGTGAAGCCGAGAATCTCGACCTTGACGCCGCAGCGCTCCAGCGTGCGCGCGAGAATGTCCGCGCAGGTGGCCGCGACCGTGATCGGCCGGCCGCGCATCGAGCCGGAATTGTCGAGCAGCAGCGTCACCACCGTATCGCGGAAATTGGTGTCCTTCTCGCGCTTGAACGACAGCGGATGCATCGGATCGACGATGATGCGCGACAGCCGCGCCGGATCGAGCATGCCCTCTTCGAGATCGAATTCCCAGGCGCGGTTCTGCTGCGCCATCAGGCGGCGCTGCAGCCGGTTGGCGAGCCGCGCGACCACGCCCTGCAGATGCGACAATTGCTTGTCGAGATAGCTGCGCAGGCGGTCGAGCTCTTCCGGCTCGCACAGATCCTCGGCCGCGATCTCCTCGTCGAATTTGGTGACGAAGGCGCCGTAATCGGGGCCGCGATGCTCATTGTGGCCGGCGCGCGGACGCCACGGCTCGGACGGGGTCTCGGAATCGCCCATGTCGGCGTCGTCGGCCATGTCGGAACTGGGCGCGTCCACCGCTTCGGCGGTCGCTTCCTGCGTATCCTCGGCGGACGCTTCCGCCTCCTCGATCGACATGCGCTGCATGTCTTCGGATTCCGAGGACTCGCCCTGCTCGCCTTCCTCGTTCTGGCGGCGATCGTCTTCGCTGCGCTCGGAATCCTCTTCGTCCTCTTCGGAATTGCGGTTGCGATCCTCGCCCATATCGAGCGAATCGAGCAGATCGTGCACCGCGTCGCCGAAACGCGACTGATCGTCGATCAGGTGTTCGAGACGGTCGAGACCGCGGCCGGCCTTGTCCTCGATGATCGGACGCCAGAGATCGACGAGCTTCCTGGCGGCCGGCGGCGGCGCCTGTCCGGTAAGGCGCTCGCGCACCATCAGCGCGACCGCATCCTCGATCGGCGCATCGGCGCGGTCGGTAATGTCGTCGAACTTGCCGCGATGGAATTTGTCGTCCAGCATCGCCGTCAGATTCTTGGCGACGCCCGACATGCGGCGCGCGCCGATCGCCTCCACGCGCGCCTGCTCGACCGCGTCGAACACCGCACGCGCCTGCTGGCCGCCGGGCACGAGTTTGCGATGCACATTCGGGATCGTGACAGGCGAGCTTGAGCGCGACCGAATCGGCATGGCCGCGCACGATCGCGGCTTCCGCGCGCGTCAGCCGGCGCGGCGGCTCCGGCAGCCGCACCTTGCCGCCGACAAGACCCGGCCGCTCGGCCGCGAATGCCACCTCGATCTCGGGCTTCTTGGCGATCGCGCGCAGGCAGCCGGTCACCGCGCGCTTGAACGGCTCGGTCGGCGATTCCTTCGGTGAAGACTTCGGCTTGAAGTTCGAGGACATCTGTTTTGACGTGCGATGGGTCCCCGCTTTGGCGGGGACGACCGCGATCAGGTCAACGCGACATTCAGCGATGATTCCGGCAATTCCTGCCCGAAGCTGCGCTGATAGAATTCGGCAACGATCGGCCGCTCCAGTTCGTCGCATTTGTTGACGAAGGTGACGCGGAAGGCAAAGCCGACATCGCCGAAGATGTCGGCATTCTCCGCCCAGGTGATGACGGTACGCGGGCTCATCACGGTGGAGAGATCGCCGTTCATGAAGGCATTGCGGGTGAGATCGGCGACGCGCACCATCTTGCTGACGATGTCGCGGCCGGCATCGTTGCGATAATGCTTGGCCTTGGCCAGCACGATGTCGACTTCCTTGTCGTGCGGCAGATAATTCAGCGTGGTCACGATCGACCAGCGGTCCATCTGGCCCTGATTGATCTGCTGGGTGCCGTGATAGAGGCCGGTGGTGTCGCCCAGGCCGACGGTATTCGCGGTCGAGAACAGCCGGAAGGCAGGATGCGGCCGGATCACCTTGTTCTGGTCGAGCAGGGTCAGGCGGCCGGATTGCTCGAGCACGCGCTGGATCACGAACATCACGTCCGGACGGCCGGCGTCGTATTCGTCGAAACACATCGCGATATTGTGCTGGAGCGCCCAGGGCAGAATGCCGTCGCGGAATTCGGTCACCTGCAGGCCGTCGCGGATCACGATCGCATCCTTGCCGACCAGATCGACGCGGCTGATATGGCTGTCGAGATTGACGCGCACGCAGGGCCAGTTGAGCCGCGCCGCAACCTGCTCGATATGGGTCGACTTGCCGGTGCCGTGATAGCCGGTGACCATCACGCGGCGATTGCGCGAGAAGCCGGCGAGAATGGCGAGCGTGGTCGGACGGTCGAACAGGTAATCGGGATCGAAATCGGGGACATGCGGGTCCGGCTCCGAATAGGCCGGCACTTCCAGATCGGAATCGATTCCGAATACCTGGCGGACCGAGACCTTCATGTCGGGCAGGCCGCCCGGCCCCTGGACGATCTCCTCAGTTGCAGTAGCCATTGTTTCTCCGTGGCGCCGGCCCTACCGGCGCGCAGTGTACGCTTCAGGTTGGCAAATCGCGCGTTCGGGCCAACCTAGCAGAAAGGCCAAGCCGGACGAAACCCGCCAAGACGCCGGCAAATGTCGAGGAATTCACCGCCGATATAGGCATTCCGGGGCCTGAAATAAGGGCTTCCTGAAAGGCGGGACAGCCCTGCCAAAGATCAGGGGCTATGGGCGGAGCGAGCCGATCAACCGCCGGACGCCGCCTCAGCAGAATCCGACCGATTTGAGATAATTATAAGCTTGGATGATTTCGATCAGCCGGTCCTCGGTCGAGCGATCGCCGCCGTTGCTGTCCGGATGGTGGCGCTTCACGAGGTCATGAAACTTGGCCTTGATCTCGGCCCGCGAGACGCTGATCTCGAGCCCCAGCGTGTTGAAGGCCTTGCGCTCGGCATTGCGAATGGTCCGGCTTTCGCTCTTTGGCTCGCGTGCCTGTACCGGTGCGGCCCTCGCCGCCGAGTTCCCGATACATGGCGAACGGGTCGATGCCGTTCTCGGCATAAAAACGGCCGGGATCGGCATTGTTTGCCGGTTCCCATTTTCCAGGTCGGACGATGTCCGGTGAGCGCGTCCTTTTGATATTTGCGGACGTCGTCGTCGCTCATTCCCTGGAAGAAATTGTAGTTCTGGTTGTACTCGCGCACATGATTCGAGGCAATAGCGCCAGTAATCCTTCTCGCGCCCGCGGCCTTTCGGTGCGCGATGCGTCGCCTCGTTGCGGCAGCCCTGCCACTCGCAGACATGCTCCGTCGCGCGCGGACGGCGGTCCTCGCCGGGCTTGACGCGAATGCGATCGAACAATGGTGAATTGAATTTCATTGCGGTTCAGTATGCGGACGTTGCGCGATAACCTTCAAGTCTTGACATTTGCGAGATCGCATCGATCCTCGGCCTCAAGCCTCTCGCTTGCCGCCGCAACATGCGATAGGCAGCGGATATGCAAACCAAAGATGTCATCACAAAGAAATTGACGGAAGCTTTCGCGCCGGAAAGTCTGCGCGTCGAAGACGAATCCCATCTGCATGCGGGCCATGCCGGGCACCGGCCGGGCGGCCAGACGCATTACCGTGTCTATATCGTGTCGGAGGCCTTCCGCGGCAAGAGCCGGATCGACCGGCATCGCTCGATCAATGCCGCGCTGGCGCAGGAACTTGCGGACGGCGTGCATGCGCTGGCCATTCACGCCGCAGCCCCGGGCGAAGGCGCGCGCCTGATCGCGTGCCGCGCTAGACGTGCGTGTTGTTGCTAGGTGCTGCCGGTTCTGGCTGGCTTCGGCATCGCGCCTTTCTTGCAGGCGCCGCGGGCTGAACCGCCTCGGCGAGGGCTTGCGCGATCTGAACCGCCTTCTTTGAGTCAATTCCATCGCGGATATAGACGCCGGCGTCGTGCGCGGGCAACGTCGGCAGGAACGGCTCGCGCGCGATCTTCAGATCGGAAGGAACGACACGCTCCGGCAGGCATACAAAGCCCAGGCCGGAACGCAACGCAGCCAGATGCGCCGAAAAATCCGACGATACGAATACCACCGAATATTGCAGCCCGACGGCCTCGATGGCGCCGATCGCCGCCCGATCGGAAACACCGTTCGGCCAGCTCAGAATCGGAATGGGCGCTCCGGGACGGAGCGTGAGATCGCGCGCGCAAGCCCACACCAGCGGTTCCGACCATCGCGCAATCAGCCGGTGCGACAACGGCGCAAGAAAGCCGACAAGAATGATGTCCAGATAACCGCCCACCAGACTTCGCTCGAGTTCGAGGGACTGGTCGCACGCAAACTGGACGCGGCTCGCATTCGGCGATGCCCTGGCATGCCGCGATCGACGCGGGACAGCATGCTCGCCGCAAAAACGCTCGGAATGCCGACGCGAAATGTCGGCACACTTGAATTGGTTCCGGCCAGATAGAGAATCTGGTCGTTCATGGCGAGGATGCGACGCGCATATCGGCTGACGACCTCACCCTTCTCGGTCAGCGACACGCCGAACCCGGTGCGGGTGAAGACCTCGCCGCCGACCAGTTGCTGAAGTCGCTTGACCTGCGCGCTGATGGCGGGCTGCGTCAGGTTGAGCAGATCGGCCGCTTTCGTGAAGCTTCCCGATTCCTGAATTGCCACGAATGACCGCAGCAACTCGATCGGAATGTTCAGGGTATCGTGCCGACGCTGCATTCGATCTTTCCCTGTGATCGATGACCGAAAACTTTCCCACCCGGCCATTTCACTAAACAAAACGACATCGCGGTACGCAAGGTGTCAGCACGAACGCGACGCGTGAAGAAACCGGCATGAAAAGAAACCGGGAAAGGCTGGAACAAACGCCGCGCAGCCTGGATTGCGCGTCGCGCAGATTGGCGAGCTATCGAAGCGATTAGCGCAACCAGCGCATTCGGGTCTCACACAAAAAGGCGCCATGGGGCATCACAACCATCGATTGCGTCAACAGGATTGAAATCAAGTTACAGAAACGAGAGACAAATAAAAGGGCGACAAAAACAGCGCCAGAAACGCTATTTATACTCTATTTAAAACGCTGCTGGCCTCTGATTTTATTGAGTTTTATCTCTGCAATTTCAAGTTGTGAAAACAAAATTTCAGGCTATTTCATCCTGTTGTCCCGGTCGGGAACTGCGAGCCGTCAGGACGCGCAACGGTCTTCGTAAGCGGTGTGATCCGCAGCGAAGTGATTCGGTTTCGGTCCTTCAGCAGCACGCCGAACCGGAACCCGTAGAAGGTAAAGGTCTGTCCGACATCCGGGATCGAGCGCGCCTCGTGAATGACGAGGCCGGCGATGGTGGTCGCCTGCTCGTCCGGCAGGTTCCATTCCATCGCCCGGTTCAGATCGCGGATCGGCACGCTGCCCTCGACATGCACCGAGCCGTCGGGCTGCGGCCAGACGCCCGGCAGATTCACGTCATGCTCGTCGGTGATGTCGCCGACGATTTCCTCGATGATGTCCTCCAGCGTGACGAGGCCCATCACCTCGCCGTATTCGTCGACCACCAGCGCGAGCGGCGTCTTGCGGCGGCGAAACGCCTTGAGCTGCTCGGTCAGCGGCCGCAGCGTCGGAACGAACCAGGGCGGGCGCGACGAGCGACACCACGTCGATCTTCGGCAGATTGCCCGCCATTCTCCTGGATCGCCACCAGCAGGTCGCGCACATGCAGGATGCCGACGAAATTGTCGGGCGTGCGGCTCCAGAGCGGAATGCGCGTGACCGGAGCCGCGAGGATCGCCTTCACCACCTCGTCGGGGCTGTCGTCGGCGCAAACCGTGATGATTTCGGTGCGGTGGATCATCACATCCGACACCTGAAGTTCGCGCAGATCGAGCACGCCGCCCACCATGTCGCGGTCGTGCTTTTCCACCGTGCCATCGCGATGCAGGAGATCGACCGCGCCGCGCAGTTCCTCGCGCGCCGACAGGATCGGCTGGCTCTCGCCGACGCGCATGCCGAAAATCGCCAGCAGCCAGCGGACGAAGCGCTCGACCCAGATCAGCACCGGGCCGAGAATCTTCACCACCCACTCGATCGGCCGCGCCACCAGCAGCGCGATCCGCTCCGGCGCATTGATCGCGATCGTCTTCGGCAGCACCTCGCTGAATACGACGACGATGGCCGTCATCGCGAAGGTCGCATAGACCACGCCGACATCGCCGAACCACATCAGCATCAGCCCGGTGGCGAGCGAGGAAGCCGCGATATTGGCCACGTTGTTGCCGAGCAGGATGCCGCCGATCAGCCGCTCGCGCGCGTCCAGCAGCCGGTTGACGATGGCGGCGCGACGGTTGCCGGCCTTCTCCATGCGCAGCATGCGCGCGCGCGAAAAAGCGGTCAGCGCGGTCTCGCTGCCGGAAAAGAAGAACGACAGCGCGAGACAGATCAAAATCGCCAGCAATGCCAGCCAGTCTTGAGCGTCCATCGATCAGCGCGTTTGATCGGCCAGGAATGCGCGCACATCCGCAACATCGATGTCGGGCGCGATGAAGCTTTCGCCAATGCCGCGGGCGAGGATGAAGGTCAGGCGGCCGCGACGGACCTTCTTGTCCTGGCCGATCAATTCGATCAGCCGATCGGCGTCCGGCCGGTCACCCGGAATATCGGCGATGCGGGTCGGCAGGCCGACCGCGGACAGATGTCGGCGCATCCGCTCGGCATCCGCCGGCTTGCACAAGCCGCGGCGCACGGAAAAGTCGAAGGCCAGCACCATGCCGATCGAAATCGCCTCGCCGTGATAGAGCCGGTCGGAGAAACCCGGCGAACGCTTCCAGCGCATGCCCGAAGGTGTGACCGAGATTGAGCAGCGCGCGGTCGCCGGTCTCGCGCTCGTCGCGGGCGACGATGGCGGCCTTCATCTGAACGCTTTTCAATACCGCATAATCACGCGGCGGCAGCGCATTGCCTCGCGCGCGGCGCGCCCGCGAACACGTCGCGCCAATTGGCTTCGAGCCAGGCGAAAAAATCCGGCATCGCTGATGAGCCCGTATTTGGCGACCTCGGCATAGCCGGCGCGCATGATGCGGGGCGGCAAGGTGTCGAGCAACGCCGTATCCGCGATCACCAGGATCGGCTGGTGAAAGGCGCCGACCAGGTTCTTGCCGTGGCGCGAATTGATTCCGGTCTTGCCGCCGACCGATGAATCGACCTGTGCGAGCAGCGTCGTCGGCACCTGCACGAAATCGATGCCGCGCCGCACGGCCGACGCGGCAAATCCGGCGAGATCGCCGATGACGCCGCCGCCCAGCGCGACGACAGATCGTTGCGCTCGATCCGCGCGCGCGATCAGTTCCTCGCAGACCCGCTCGAAGACACGGATAGCTTTTCGAGCTCTCTCCGGCCGGCACGATCACCTTGCTGAACGCTATTCCGGCGCCGGCAAGGATCGCTTCCACGGTCGCAAGATGAATGACGTGCCACCTCGTCGTCGGTCACGATGGCGACACGCGCGCCGGGCCGCAAGGTCGCGATACGATCGCTCAGGGTCGCGATCTGGTTGCGGCCGATGACGATGTCGTAGGCGCGACCGGCGAGGTCGACGCGAGCCTCGACAGAATCGGGTACGCGCACCGGGGCGGTCATTGTTTGCCTGTCTGCTCAGGCTACGAGATGTCGCGTGAGCGCCACGATCAATTCGTCCACGATCACGTCATGCAGCACGTCGCGCGAGTCGATCATGATATCGGCCAGCGCATAGACTGGATAGCGCTCGTCGATCAGCGCCTGCAAGGTCGCACCGGGATCGGCGGTGTGAAGCAGCGGCCGGTCGCTGCGGCGCTTGATCCGTTTCATCAGCACGTCGAATTCCGCGCGCAGCCAGATCGAAACGCCCTTCTGGCGCGATCAGCCTGCGGGTATCGGGGTTCATGAAGGCGCCGCCGCCGGTCGCAAGCACCTGCGGCCCGCCGTCCAGAAGCCGCGCGACCACGCGCGCCTCGCCGGCGCGGAAATCCGGCTTCGCCCCGCACCTGAAAAATCTCCGGGATCGACATGCCCGCGGCCGCCTCGATCTCGGTGTCGGCATCGACGAACGGCAAGGCGAGCCGCTGCCCGAGCTTGCGGCCGACCGAGGATTTGCCCGCCCCCATCATGCCGACCAGCACCAGCGAGCGCCCGCCGAGCGCTTCCACGATCGCGGATTCCGCTGAACGGGCCGGCGAAACTTGGTCTGCGAAAGTCTGCGGCATGGGGTCGGGGCCGGTGTCGAAACAGGTCTGCCCTTATAGCACGGGCGAGAGATTACAAATGGTTGCAGGCGGTTACGGCCGCGCCATGTTGCCGGCCCAAAGTCGGGACATCTTGTCAGGCCGGTGCGAACATGTTGGTACTCGCACGCAGAATTAACCCTGTTCGCGCCAGCCGGGAATTCGTGTCGCCGCCATGCCGAGCCTGTTCCGGTTTCTCGCCGCCGTCGCCATCCTTGTCGCGATCGTCTATGGCAGCATGGTCGCGCTGACGGTGCTGGTGCAGCCGCAATCCCGCGAAATCACCGTGACGATTCCGCAGGACCGGTTCTCGCGGCAGCGCTGACCGTGATGGCGCGAGCATCGGGCAAGGCGAAGGTGCCGGACCGACAAGGCGACCGCCTGATCTCGCTGTTCCTCGACATGCTGGCCGCCGAGCGCGGCGCGCGACCGAATACGCTTGCGGCCTATCGCGCCGACCTCGAAGACTTTGCGGCCTTCACGCCAGCGACCGGCATCGCGCAGGCCGGCAGCGACGACATTCGCTCCTATCTCGGCGACCTTTCACGCCGCGGGCTGCAGGCGTCGTCGGTCGCACGCAAGCTGTCCGCGATCCGGCAGCTCTATCGTTTCCTCTATGCGGAGCGCCATCGCGGCGACGACCCGGCGGCGATCCTCGAAGGGCCAAGACGCGGCCGTCCGCTGCCCAAGGTGCTGAGCATCGCCGATGTCGACCGGCTGATCGTCACCGCAGCGAGACGATGCGCAGAGCGCGGAAGGTGCCGAAAGTCAGCGCGCGGCGCGGCTCTATTGCCTGCTCGAACTGCTCTACGCGACCGGCTTGCGCGTATCCGAACTCGTGGCGCTGCCCGCCTCGGCCGTCGCGGCGCGATCAGCGCATGCTGATGGTGCGCGGCAAGGGCGGCAAGGAGCGTCTGGTGCCGCTCAACGACGCGGCGCGACAGGCGATGGCGGGCTATCGCGCCACGCTGAAGGACACCAAGGCCGCAAGATTCGAAATGGCTGTTCCCCTCCTTCGGCGAGAGCGGCCATCTGACGCGGCAGCATTTCGCGCGCGACCTGAAAGCGCTGGCCGTGCAATGCGGCTTGCGAGCCGACGCCGTCAGCCCGCATGTGCTGCGGCATGCCTTTGCGAGCCATCTGCTGCAGAACGGCGCCGACCTGCGCGTGGTGCAGACCTTGCTCGGCCATTCCGACATTTCGACCACGCAGATTTACACGCATATCCTCGAAGAACGGCTCAAGACCATGGTCCGCGACCTGCATCCCCTGACGGACGAGGCGGCGCCAGCCAAGAACCGGCGTTAAGGACGGCCGCGAGCCCGCTTGCTTGACTTAAGCGCTTGCCGATGGGCCATTTGCGCCCGGCCGCGGGCCGTCCTGCCCGCAACCCTTATGGCTGCGATGCGCTCCTACCTCGATTTCGAAAAACCGCTTGCCGAACTCGAAGCCAAGATCGAGGAACTGCGCGCCGTTCAGGCCGACGGCGGCGAGGTCCAGGTCGAAGAGGAAATCGCGCGGCTTGAGGCCAAGGCGGCGCAGACGCTGCGGGAACTCTACGAAGAACTGACGCCCTGGCAGAAAACCCAGGTCGCGCGCCATCCGCAGCGCCCGCATTGTCTCGAATTCGTCAACGCCCTGATCGCCGATTTCGTGCCGCTCGCCGGCGACCGCAAGTTCGGCGACGACGATGCGATCATCGGCGGTTTCGGCCGCTTCCGCGGCGAAAGCATCTGCGTCATCGGTCACGAAAAGGGCTCGAGCACCGAAGCCCGGCTGAAGCACAATTTCGGCATGGCGCGGCCGGAAGGCTATCGCAAGGCGGTGCGCCTGATGGAGATGGCGGACCGCTTCGACATCCCGGTTCTGGCGCTGGTCGATACCGCAGGCGCCTATCCCGGCATCGACGCGGAAGAGCGCGGCCAGGCCGAAGCGATCGCGCGCTCGACCGAGGCCTGCCTCAATCTCGGGCGTCCCGAATGTGGCGCTGGTCCTCGGCGAGGGCGGGTCGGGCGGCGCCATCGCAATCGCCACCGCCAATCGCGTGCTGATGCTGGAACATGCGATCTACAGCGTGATCTCGCCGGAAGGCGCCGCCTCGATCCTGTGGCACGACACCACCAAGGCGCAGGAAGCCGCGACCAACATGAAGATCACGGCGCAGGACCTGATCCGCTTCGGCATCATCGACGAGATCGTCAGCGAGCCTGCCGGGCGGCGCGCATCGCGACCCGCAGGCCGCCATCGAGCAGGCCGGCGAGGCCATCGCGATCGGCCTTCGCGGCCATGAAGGGACTCGACCGCGGACACCGTCCGGAAGATGCGGCGCGACAAGTTCCTGGCGATCGGCCGGGGCAAGCTCTAGGGCACGCCCGGAACTGGAATACCGTCAACCGCATCCAAGTCCTTCAGATTTTTGAGAAATTAACCTTACCGGTCCGGGGATAACGCGGCGGCTGCGGCCATAATGCCGCCGCCTTGAAAGCCTCATATTTACACAGTTTTTTACGAGTTCATTCATCGTGGTATGGTCAACAGACTGGTGGACCATGCCGCCCTTGCGAACCCTCGAGCGGAGGGCTAGCAATCGTCGGTCGAGGCTGGGGGTCAGCCGATTGTGGGGGCTAGCGCGTTGAGATTGCGCCCTAATCAACTTCGCACGGCGCTGATTTCGGCGGCCCTTCTGGGCGCCGCCTTCCTCGGCGGCTGCAATACCGAGGGCACGTTTCAACCCTACGCCATGAAGGCGCAGGCTCCGATCCCGCCGCGTCTGCTCGCCGACATCGCCGACAAGAACATGGATGTCAGCTCGCCGATGCTGGTGCGCGTGTTCAAGTCCGAATCCGAACTCGAAGTCTGGAAGCAGGACCGCACCGGCCGCTACGCGCTGCTGAAGACCTATCCGATCTGCAAATGGTCGGGCGATCTCGGGCCGAAGGTGCAGGAAGGCGACCGGCAGGCGCCGGAAGGCTTCTACGACATCACGCCCGCCCAGATGAATCCGAACTCGCAATTCTATCTGGCCTTCAACATCGGCTATCCGAACGCCTTTGACCGCGCGCATGATCGCACCGGCGCGCACCTGATGGTGCATGGCGATTGCTCGTCGCGCGGCTGCTACGCGATGAGCGACGAGCAGATCCAGGAAATCTTCGCGCTCGGCCGCGAGTCGTTCTTCGGCGGCCAGAAGTCGTTCCAGGTGCAGGCCTATCCGTTCCGCATGACGCCGGCCAACATGGCCAAGCATCGCAACAATCCGAACATGCGCGTTCTGGCGGATGCTGAAGGAAGGCAACGATCATTTCGAGGTCACGCGCCTCGAGCCGAAGGTCGATGTCTGCGAGAAGCGCTACGTGTTCAATGCCGCGCCGGCCGCTGGCAATTTCACGCCGATGGCTTTCAGCCCGAAGGGCCGCTGCCCGGCTTATGAGGTTCCGCAGGAAGTCGCGTCCGCGGTCTACGACAAGAAGCGCAGCGACGAGCTGCAGATTCGCGAGCCTCGCGTCCCGCGGCGTGCCGACCGCCCCGATCAAGAGCGGCCGCGACGGCGGCATGCATCCGACCTTCGTCGCCAAGCTGCGGCCGCAGCGAAGTCGTCGACGAGCGCGGCAACGTCAAGCTCGTGGTCGACAAGAACAATCCAAGCCCGGTCATCGCCTATAGCGCCGCCGTGCAGCCGGAAGCCGAGCTGACCACCGCGGTGGTCTCGGTCAATGTGCCGCTGCCGCGCTCGGCGCCGCAGGCCAAGGTCGGCGCGCGGCCGGCGGAAGAGCCGAGCTTCGGCGAGCGGCTTGCGAGCTTCTTCCGCGGCGGCAGCACGTCGTCGGCGCAATCCGAGCAGCGCGTCGCCGCGGCGGCCGAACCGGCTGCGCCCGAAGGCCGCGCCCAAGCGCGAAGGCGTGCAGGGCCAAGGTTTCGCGCATGATCGGCCTGCGCGGCTCGAACGAGCAGGCCCAGACCGCCGACGCCGCGGCGCCGCCGCCGCCCCCGTGCGCTCAGCTTCGCCCAAGGTCAAGACCGCCGCGGCTTCCGGCGAAGCGCAGCCGCCGCCGCACCGGCGCCGCCCCGCCGCCGCGCCGTCCAATGGCGGCGTGATGAGCGGTTCGCAGCCGATCCCGCCGTCGTCGAACAATTTCGACAGCCGCTGGAGCGCCTTCCGCTAACTCACGCTGCGGCGAGCTGCCGGAAGTCACTCGTTTCGCCGCGATCTACGGTGCCGCCGCGCAGTCGCACGCGGCCCGCGATCGGGCCGGTGTCGCTGTCCGCGATCACATAGCTCACGTCGTCGCCGCGCCGGAGCCTGTCGAAATCGCCGTTCGTCATCGCGTCGCGATGGAAATACAACAGGCTGCCGTCGCCGGTCATGACGAAGCCGAAATCCTGCTCCGGACGCAGTTCGGCGATCTGGCCGAGAAACTCGTAGGCGTCCTCGCGCAGCCGCGCCGAATGCCGGTCGGAGCGTTCCTGCTTCAGCGCCGATAATTGCTTGGTGGCGATCCGGAAGCCTCGTTGATCGCGTTATGCAGATCGGGGCGCTGAAATTTCCGCTGCAGGCGTTCCGGCTCGTGCGCGACCACGATCTCCTTGCGGCCGGGGATCCCGAGCTCGATGCGCACCACCGGCGGAATGGTGTGATGCTGGTTGTCGGCGCGCTGCTCGACGCGCACGCGGCAGGATTTCAGCCGCGCATAGATCTGTTCCAGCTTGCGGACATGTTCGCGGACTTCCGCTTCGGCCCAGTCGGAATGTTCGACATTGTGGAAGGAGATTTCGAGCGGAATCTGCATGGTCTGACGCCCCGTTTCACTAACGGCAACGCGGGCCACCGCACGATGGTTTCGGGCAAAGGACCGCGACACAACGACCAAAACAATCAAGGCCGGGCAAATGCCCGGCCTTGATCAATATCAGCAATTGCGCAAGTTCGGCGAAGACTCAGCCGAAGCGGCCGTGGCAATGCTTGTATTTCTTGCCGGAGCCGCACGGGCAGGCCTCGTTGCGTCCGACCTTGCCCCAGGTCGCCGGGTTCTTCGGATCGCGATCGATCGCGCGCTGCGCGCCGTGCCGCCGCCATCGCCGGCGACAGCGTCGCGTCGGCAAGGCCATCTCGTCCTCGCCGGTGAAGGGGTCGATCTTGTGCGCCTCCATATAGGGAAGCTGCTGCGCCTGATCCTCCGGCGGCGCCTGCACCACCTCGACCCGCATCAATTGCGCGGTCACGCCTTCGCGCATATTCGCGATCATCGCCTCGAACAGCTGGAAGGCTTCCGACTTGTATTCGTTCAGCGGATCGCGCTGCGCGTAGCCGCGCAGGCCGACCACCTGGCGCAGATGCTCGAGCATGACCAGATGCTCGCGCCACAGATGATCGAGCGTCTGCAGCAGGATCGATTTCTCGACATAGCGCATGACCTCGGGGCCGTATTGCGCGATCTTCGCCGCCATATGCTCGTCCGCGCGCTTGGTGATGCGGTCGAGCACTTCCTCGTCGGCGATGCCCTCTTCCTTGGCCCAGTCCTGCACCGGCAGGTCGAGGTTGAGGATGTGCTTCACCGCGTCCTGCAGGCCGGTGACGTCCCACTGTTCCGGATAGGCGTTTTCCGGGATGTGCTTGGAGACCATGTCGTCGATCAGCGCGTGGCGCATGTCGGTGACGGTCTCGGCGACACTGCTCGTCCTTCATCAGGTCGATGCGCTGCTCGAAGATGACCTTGCGCTGATCGTTGGTGACGTCGTCGTATTTCAGGATGTTCTTGCGGATGTCGAAGTTGCGCGCCTCGACCTTCTGCTGCGCCTTTTCCAGCGCCTTGTTGATCCAGGGATGGATGATGGCCTCGCCCTCCTTCAGGCCGAGCTTGGTCAGCATGCCGTCGAGCTTGTCCGACCCGAAGATGCGCATCAGGTCGTCTTCCAGCGACAGGAAGAATTTGGAACGGCCGGGGTCGCCCTGACGGCCGGAGCGGCCGCGCAACTGGTTGTCGATGCGGCGGCTTTCATGCCGCTCGGTGCCGAGCACGAACAGGCCGCCGGCCGTGAGCGCCGTCTCCTTCAGGCGCGCCACCTGCTCGCGGATCGCGGCCGCCGCGGCGTCGTCGTCGCGCGGCCCCGATCCGTGACGTCCGGCGAGTTCCTGGCGGATGCGCATGTCGGCATTGCCGCCGAGCTGAATGTCGGTGCCGCGGCCGGCCATGTTGGTGGCGATGGTGATCGCGCCCGGCACGCCGGCCTGCGAGACGATATAGGCCTCCTGCTCGTGATAGCGCGCGTTGAGGATGGCGAAGACCTTGGACTTCTTGGCGCCCTCGTCGCCGGTATAGAGCGCGGCAAAGGCGTTCGGGTCGGTGAAGTCGTGCTGCTCCCAGCCGGCCTGCCGCAGCATCTCGGCAAGCTGCTCGGATTTCTCGATCGAGGTGGTGCCGACCAGAACCGGCTGGCCGCGCTGCTTGCATTCCTCGAGCAGCGTGATGATCGAGCGGTATTTCTCGGCGTTGGTGCGATAGACCTCGTCGTCCTGGTCGTCGCGGACCATCGGACGGTTGGTCGGCACCTCGACCACCGTCGAGATTGTAGATGTCGAAGAACTCGTCCGCTTCGGTCAGCGCGGTGCCGGTCATGCCGGCGAGCTTGTCGTACATGCGGAAATAGTTCTGGAACGTGATCGAGGCCAGCGTCTGGTTTTCCGGCTGGATCGGCTGGTGCTCCTTGGCCTCCAGCGCCTGGTGCAGACCTTCCGAATAGCGGCGGCCCGGCATCATGCGGCCGGTGAATTCGTCGATGATCACGACCTCGCCGTTGCGCACGATGTAGTCCTTGTCGCGCTGGAACAGCTTGTGCGCGCGCAGGCCCTGGTTGACGTGGTGGACGGTCGAGACGTTCTCGATGTCGTAGAGCGAGTCGCCCTTGAGCAGATCGGCGTCGCGCAGCCGCTGCTCCATCTTCTCCATGCCGGCTTCGGTCAGGTTCACCGTGCGCTGCTTCTCGTCGACCTCGTAGTCGGCCTTGTCGAGGCGCGGGATGATAGGCGTCGATGGTGTTGTAGAAGTCGGAGCGGTCGTCGAGCGGGCCGGAAATGATCAGCGGCGTGCGCGCCTCGTCGATCAGGATCGAGTCGACCTCGTCGACGATCGCGTAGACATGGCCGCGCTGGACCATGTCCTCCAGCCGGTACTTCATGTTGTCGCGCAGATAGTCGAAGCCGAGCTCGTTGTTGGTGCCGTAGGTGATGTCGCAGTCGTAGGCCGCCTTGCGCTCGCTCGTCGTCGAGGCCGTGCACGATGACGCCGATGGTCAGGCCGAGGAAGCTGTAGATCTGGCCCATCCATTCGGAGTCGCGCTTGGCGAGATAGTCGTTGACGGTGACGACATGCACGCCGCGGCCGGACAGCGCGTTGAGATAGACCGGCAAGCGTCGCGACCAGCGTCTTGCCTTCGCCGGTCTTCATCTCGGCGATGCCGCCTTCGTGCAGGATCATGCCGCCGATCAGCTGCACGTCGAAATGGCGCTGGCCGAGCGCGCGCTTGCCGGCCTCGCGCACGGTGGCGAAGGCCGGGACCAGGATGTCGTCGAGCGTCTTGCCTTCCGCCAGTTCCTTCTTGAAGGCCGCGGTGCGGGCGCGCAATTCGTCGTCGGTCAGCTTTCGAGATTTCGGCTTCGAGCGCATTGATCGCGTCGACACGCGGCTGATAGCCCTTGAATGCGCCGATCATTGGCGGAGCCGAACAGCTTGCGGGCGACTGCGCCAAGCATGCGAAATCCTTTTCTTCAGAGTCTCGATCCGGAGATCTGGAACCAGAGAGTCTGGTCGGCGGTTTCGTCGAATGGGATGAAACAACACGAAATTTTGAAACCGCGGAGAAAAGCCGGCGTCCTGCCCGCAAGTCAGCCCCGGAAACGGTCCCGGCCGCAACCCCAATATAGCCGGATCGAAGGGTCGTATCGGGGTATTACGGCCGGAAATCTTTGGAGAAATAGGAGGGGGTCATATCCTTGTCAATCGGAAGGGCCCAGCCCCTTGTTGCCGAAAATTAAGGGTCTTCGGGCATTGCCAAGGCGCAAACCATGCGCAAGTGTCCGCCGCAATTTGCGGGCTGGCGCCCGGATTCTCTCCAAGGACAGGACCTTATGACCACCCCATCCCCCCTCCGCTCGTCCCTGCTCGCCCGCTGGCGCTCGAGCCTGACGCTGCTGGTCGCAGGCTTTGCCCTGGGCGGCCTGCTTGCCACCCATGCGCTCGCGCAGAGCGATCCGGTGGTCGCCAAGGTCAATGGCGTCGAGATCAAGGAAAGCGACCTGAAGGCCGCCGAGGAGGACATCGGCGCGCAGCTGCCGCCGATGGCGCCCGAGGCCAAGAAGGAATACCTGATCACCTATCTCGCCGACATGATCCTGGTGTCGAAGGCGGCCGAGGCGAAAAAGCTCGGCGACACCGACGACTTCAAGCGCAAGCTCGCCATCGCGCGCAACAAGCTGCTGATGGAAGCGCTGCTTCAGGACGAGGCCAAGGCCGCCGTCACCGACGAGGCGATGAAGAAGGTCTATGCCGAAGCCATCAAGGACGTGGGCAACGAGCAGGAAGTCAGCGCCCGCCACATCCTGGTCGAGACCGAGGACGAGGCCAAGAAGGTCGCCGCGCGACCTGAAGGGCGGCGGCGATTTCGTCGGCGATCGCCAAGGAGACGCTCGAAGGATCCGGGCTCCAAGGACCAGGGCGGCGATCTCGGCTATCTTCAGCAAGGATCAGATGGTGCCGGAATTCGCCGAAGCCGCCTTCAAGCTCGACAAGGGCCAGACCTCCGATCCGGTCAAATCGCAATTCGGCTGGCACATCATCCGCGTCGACGACAAGCGCACCAAGCAGCCGCCGGCCTTCGACCAGGTCAAGGACCAGATCGAGAACTTACGTGCAGCGCAAGGCGCAGGCCGACCTGATCCAGAAGCTGCGCGCGGATGCCAAGATCGAGAAGGTCGGCGACAAGCCGGCGCCGACGCTCCGGCCGCTCCGGCCGCGAAGCCGGACACCAAGGCACCGGCGAAGAAATAGCGACCGCGTTCGGCCGGGCGAAAACGGGACGCCGCAACGCAGCGTCCCGTTTTATTTTTGTGACCGTCGCCGTCGTTGAGCATGATGTCGTCCGAAAACCGCTTCGCACTTTTCGGCATCATGCTCTAGAGATCGGCCGCCCGGGCCATGCCGGGTGAAGAGGCCCAGCATGTCCACCACCGTTTCTCCGCTCGCTCCGGCGAATGTTCCCGACCTGCCGCGCGATCGACGGCGTGCGGCTTGCGACCGCGCAGGCCGGCATCCGCTACAAGAACCGCACCGATGTGCTGCTCGCCGTGTTCGACAAGGGCACGACCGTCGCCGGCGTGTTCACCCGCTCGAAATGCCCGTCGGCCCCGGTCGAATGGTGCCGCGCCCAGCTCAAGCGCGGAAAGGCGCGCGCGCTGGTGGTCAATTCCGGCAACGCCAATGCCTTCACCGGCAAGTCCGGACGCGCGGCGACCGCGCTGACCGCGAAACTCGCCAGCCAGGCGCTGGCTGCACGGCCAATGACGTGTTCCTTGCCTCCACCGGCGTGATCGGCGAACCGCTCGACGCCACCAAGTTCGACGGCGTGATGCAGACGCTGGTCGCCAATGCCGCGCCGGGACAATTCCTCGACGCCGCCAAGGCGATCATGACCACCGACACCTTCCCGAAGGTCGCGACCGCAAGGCGCGAAGATCGGCAAGACCGACGGTCACCATCAACGGCATCGCCAAGGGCGCCGGCATGATCGCGCCCGACATGGCGACGATGCTGTCCTTCGTCTTCACCGACGCGCCGATCGCAGCGCCCGCGCTTGCAGAAGCTGCTGTCGCGAAGGCGTCGTCGACACCTTCAACGCCGTCACCATCGACGGCGACACCTCGACCTCCGACACGCTGCTGGCCTTCGCGACCGGCGCCGCCGCAGCGCGCGGCGCGCCGAGGATCGCGCGCGCCGCCGATCCGCGCCTGAAGGCGTTTCGCGCAGGCGCTGCAGACGCGTGCTGGCCGATCTGGCCGAACAGGTCGCGCGCGACGGCGAAGGCGCCCGCAAGCTGGTCGAGATCACGGTCGAAGGCGCGGTATCGAAGCCATCGGCGCGCCGGATCGCGATGTCGATCGCCAATTCGCCGCTGGTGAAGACCGCGATTGCCGGCGAGGACGCCAATTGGGGCCGCGTGGTGATGGCGGTCGGCAAGGCCGGCGAACCGGCCGACCGCGACAAGCTCTCGATCTGGTTCAACGGCATCCGCGTCGCGCACAAGGGCGCGCGCGATCCGGCCTATGACGAAGGCGCAGGTTTCGGCGGCGATGAAGAGCCCGACGATCGCGCTGAAGGTCGGCGCTCGGGCTCGGCAAGGGCCGCGACCGCGTGCTGACCTGCGATCTCACCAAGGAATATGTCGCGATCAACGGCGATTATCGCTCGTAGATGGTCCAGTGTGGTTTGGTCGGAAGTCCGCTTGACGAGCGTGCCGCAACATGAAGCGGACTTCGAACCACCACACTGGTTCCGACTTTAAGCTTCGTTAACGCCGCCTCCCCTAGATTGCGAGCAAGGTCGTGAGCGCAAAGCTTCTGATTGTCGCTGCCTGCGCCCTCATCGATGCCGATGGCCGCGTGCTGATCGCAGAGCGTCCAGCCGGCAAGGCGATGGCGGGGCTTTGGGAATTTCCCGGCGGCAAGGTCGAGGCGGGCGAGACGCCCGAAGCAGACGCTGATACGGGAATTGCTGGAGGAACTGGGAATCGTCGTCAAGGAAGCCTGTCTTGCGCCCCTGACCTTTGCGAGCCACGCCTATGCGGACTTCCACCTTCTGATGCCGCTCTATGTCTGCCGGCGCTGGGAGGGACAGGTCACGGCAAGGCATCACACGCGGCTCGCCTGGGTGAGGCCGAACAAGCTTCGGGACTATCCGATGCCGCCGGCCGACGAGCCGCTCATCGCCCATCTGACGACATTGCTGTGACGCGCGACAGGGACGGAGCCGACCATGCAAACGCTGCGAATTCAACTCGAGACATTCCGCCGCCTGATCCGCGACGAGCGCGGCGCGACCGCGATCGAATATGCCATGATCGCTGCCGGCATCGCCGTTGCGATCGTTGCCGCGGTCAATTCGCTCGGCGTATCGGTCAGGGCGATGTACGAGACCGTCAGCGAGCGCGATGGCGCTAATCGCCCGGCTTTCTCTCCGGCCGGCACCTCGATGGTGCGAAGCGCGTCGGCAAGACGCGTCTTCGCCGAACCCGGTTTCAGCGGCTGCTGCTGGCTCTCATGCGGCGCCCATCCCGACAGCCAGACGATATCGAAAGTCGCGCGCAGGCGGCCGTCCGCATCGCTGAAGCGCTCGGCGTAGATTTCCGCCATCCGTCGCAGCGTCGCGCGCTTCAGGGGAACGCGCCGCCGCTCGATCAGCGCATTGGTCGCGCCCATGCCGCGCAGGTCGGGCATCAGGTCGAACGGCGAAGCGTAGCGCACCGTCAGCCGGTCGACATCGGCGACCGGCAGCGCGAGACCGGCGCGCTGCAACAGCGCGCCCAGCTCGCGCACATCGGCGAACGGCGCGACGCGCGGCGACACGCCGCCCTCCAGTTCCGCTTCCGCCGCGGCGAAGGATTGCCGCAACTCGGTCAGCGTATCGCCGCCGAGCAAGCGCCGCCATGAACAGTCCGTCCGGCTTCAGCGCGCGGCGAATCTGCACCAGCGTCCCGGGCAGATCGTTGACCCATTGCAGCGACAGCGCCGAGACGACGAGATCGAGCGAGCCGTCGGCGAACGGCAGCGCTTCCTCGTCCGCCGCAACGCCTGATACCGCCAGCGGGTCGACCCCGATGACGGTCTGCGCGACCTTGCGCTCGCGCATCAGGTCGCGCAAAGCACGCCGTCGGCGTGCCGATATCGGCGGCAAGCGCGAAGGAGCGCTTCACCAGCGAAAGCCGGTCCACCATTTCGGCCGCGACATGGTCGAGCAGAAAGGTCACCGGCGCGCCGCGCAAGCGCCCGCCGGCGCCGCCGGCGCAGGAGTTCGCGATCGAATAAAATCGGGCCCGCAGCCACTGTTACGAAACTCCTTCCGGCGCTAGCCTAGTGTGATGATGCGATACGGCCATAGAGGAACGTGGCCGTTCGCGCCTGTCGAAAATCGGGGCGCGAACTCTGGCAGCCTTGCGGCTGCCGATCCGGCTTGCGCTCGACGTGGCGTTGCCGCCGCTCTGTCCCGTCCTGCCGCGAGCCGGTGGGCGAAGGCGCGGGCTCTGTGCGCGCCCTGCTGGTCGAAGCTGTCTCCGATCGAACGGCCGTTCTGCGAGAAGCTCGGCATTCCCTTCACCTACGATCCCGGCCCCGGGGTCTATTCCATGCAGGCCATCGCCGACCCGCCGGCCTATGCGCGGGCCCGCGCCGCCGTGCGCTACGACGAGGTGGCGCGCACCCTGGTTCATGCCCTGAAATATGGCGACCGTCTCGACCTCGCGCCAATCATGGGCGCGCTGGATGGCGCGGGCCGGCGCCGACCTGCTCGCCGACGCCGATGTCATCGTGCCGGTGCCGCTGCATTGGCGGCGGCTGTGGGCGCGGCGCTTCAACCAGTCGGCGGCTCTGGCGAGGCTTCCTCGCGGGCCGGAATGGCGCCGCCGGTCAGCGTGACCGCCCTGAAGCGCGTCAAGGCGACCCCGCAGCAGGTCGGCCTGTCCAGGGCCGCAGCGCGCCGCCAATGTCCAGGGCGCCTTCCGGGTCGACGCCGCCGGCAAGGCCGAGATCAAGGGCCGGCGCCTGCTGCTGGTGGACGACGTGCTGACCTCCGGCGCGACCGTGGATGCCTGCGCCCGCGCGCTGCTGCGCGCCGGCGCCCGGCAGGTGGATGTGCTGGTTTTCGCGCGGGTTGTGGACCCCGCACGCACGCCCATATAGTGCCGGCACGTCGAGGTGAATTCGCTAATGGCTCCGGTTGAAATCTACACGACCGCCTATTGCCCCTATTGCGGCTGGGCCAAGGACTTGCTGGCGAAGAAGGGCGTGGCGTTCAAGGAAATCGACGTCGGCGGCAATTCCGCGCTGCGCGCCGAAATGACCGCGCGCGCCGGCGGACGCTACACGGTTCCGCAGATCTTCATCGGCACGACCCATGTCGGCGGCTGCGACGACCTCTACGCGCTGGAAGATGCCGGCAAGCTCGACCCGCTGCTGGCGAGCCCGGTCCCGCCGCATGAGCGCGCGACAACGCGGCAAGTTCCGCGCCGGCCTGATCCAGATGCGCTCGGGCCGCACGCCGCAGAGCCAATCTCGACGAAGCCGTGCGAGATGATCGGCGAGGCGAAGACGGCCGGCGCCGATTACGTGCAGACGCCCGAGATGACCAACATCATGGAGATCTCGCGCGAGAAGCTGTTCGCGACCATCGTCGAGGAGGACAAGGACATCTGCCTCGCCGCATTTCGCGATCTGGCGCGCAAGCATTCGATCTTCCTTCATATCGGCTCGCTTGCGATCAAGGTGTCGCCCGACAAGGCCGCCAACCGCTCCTATCTGATCGACACGCAGGGCGAGATCGTCGCGCGCTACGACAAGATCCACATGTTCGATGTCGATCTCGCGGGCGGCGAAAGCTATCGCGAGTCGCGCAATTACCGTCCCGGCGAAAGCGCCGTCGTGGCCGACCTGCCCTGGGCGCGGTTCGGGCTCACCATCTGCTACGACCTGCGCTTTCCGGCGCTCTATCGCGCGCTCGCCGAAGCCGGCGCCACGGTGCTGACGATCCCGTCGGCCTTCACGCGTCAGACCGGCGAGGCGCATTGGCACGTGCTGATCCGCGCGCGCGCGATCGAGAACGGCTCGCTTCGTGCTGGCCGCGGCGCAAGGCGGCAAGCACGAGAACGGCCGCGAGACCTTCGGCCATTCGCTCGTCGTTGACCCGTGGGGGCGCATTCTGGCAGAGGGCGGCACCGAGCCCGGCGTGGTGATCGCCGATATCGATCCGGCCGAAGTCGACGGCGGCGCGCGCCAAGGTGCCGTCGCTGCAGCACGGTCGCCGCTTCGATATCATCGAGCCGATGGCCGAGCCGACGCATCTGCATGTGGTTGGTGACACAGTCATGATCCGTTATGCGCTCGTCTGCGAGCGGAAGCACAATTTCGAAATCTGGTTCAGCAATTCCGGCGACTACGACAAGCAGCGCAAGCGCGGGCTCGTGACCTGCCCGGTCTGCGATTCCAAGAAGGTCGAGAAGGCGATCATGGCGCCTGCGACTCGCTCGCGGCGGCAAGAAAGCGCAGCGAGCCGATCGAGGCGCCGACAGCCTGCGCCCGAAGCCGCGCCCGCAGCCCGCGGCCTCCGAGAAGGTCGCGATGATCTCGCCGCAGGAGCGCGAATTCCGCGCCAAGCTGAAGGAATTGCGCGACCACCTCACGCAGAATGCCGACAATGTCGGCAAGAAATTTCCCGGACGAGGCGCGCAAGATGCATTACGGCGAGATCGAGCATCGCTCGATCTATGGCGAGGCCTCGCCGCAAGAAGCCAAGGAACTGCATCGACGAAGGCATCGAATTTCATCCGCTGCCGGTATTGCCGGACGAACGGAATTAATTTCGGCACACGCGAGACACATTTCCGCTCTCCGCGCACCCAAATTGCGGATTGAGCGACGCCGGCGCATGAATTTTTGCCGCCGGTAAAAATTCGCGCCTGCCACATCGAGGTCGCATTCGACCGGCAAGGCGCGCGCCTCTCCAACAACCAGGGATTTTTTTGGATGCAGGCACGAGCCTTCGCATTGGCGTTTGCAGTTTGTGTTTCCTTCGCAGGGGGCGCTCAAGCAGAATCGGGAATCGCATCGGTCTATGGAGCCGGCGACGGATACGCCGGCAAGAAGACCGCCAGCGGTGAGCGCATGAACCCGTCGGCGCTGACCGCCGCTCACCGGACACTTCCGTTCGGCAGCCATGTTCGCGTGACCAACCGGAAGAATGGCCGCTCCGTTACGGTCCGGATTACGGACCGGGGACCGTTCGTGCGCGGACGCGTCATCGACCTGTCGCCGGCCGCAGCGAGTGCGCTCGGCTTTGCCGGGCTTGCGCCGGTCACGCTGGCGCGCTGATTTCAGGGCCCTCGCATTTTCAGGGCTCTCGTTTGCGACTTGCGAACGGGGGTCTATTTCCGAAGACCGGTTCCCACTTTTGGGATCAGTGCATCCAGATCAGCAGCGCGACGCCGGCCACGATCAGCACGATCCCCAATCCTTCCCGCGCCGTGGTCTTGTGCCCGAACACGAAGCTTGAGATCGCCTGCGCGAACAGCACCTCGACCAGCGCCAGCGTGCGCACGCTCGCAGCCGTCGCGAGCGCGAAGGCGAGAAACCAGAATTGCGAGGCGGTCGCGCCCATGAAGCCCGCGAACAGCGACGGGCGCCAGGCCGCAAGGATCGCGCGCATCACGCCGGGGCTGCGCAGCATCAGATAAGCCGACAGAATCACCGCCTGCAGCAGCAGGCCCATCGACCAGCGTGAAGGTCGCCGCCATCACGAAATCGGACAAGCCGAGGCTCAGGATCGCGCCGCGATAGCCGACCGCCGACAGCGCGAACATCGCGCCGGCGCTGAGCCCGAGCAGCGTCGGCCGCCAGCTTTGCGCCGGGGCGCCGCCGGGCTTCAGCGACATCACGATCACGCCCGCGGTCGCGATCAGGATCGCGGCGATCATGCCGATACTCAGCGCGTCGCCGAGAAAGATCAGCCCGAACAGCGCCACCTGCACCGGCTCGGTCTTGATATAGGCGATGGTGACCACGAACGAGCGATCCTCCATCGCCGCCAGCATCAGCGCGGTCGCCGCGATCTGCGCGCCCATGCCGAGGAACACCCAGGGCCAGAACACGAGCGGCGGCGTCGGCAGCGAAGCGCCCGTGACGAGCAGCAGGACCGCCAGAAACAGGACCGCGAACGGAAACCCGAACAGAAAGCGCACATGGGTCGCGCCGGCGGTGCCGAGCGTCGCGGTCAGTTCGCGCTGCGTCGCGTTGCGGATGGTCTGCGCGGCGGCCGCGAGCAGCGTGAAGACGATCCACAGCCAGCCGGTTTCGGGCATGCGAGCGGCGCTTCGAGCTCAGACGGTTTCGAGCTCGCGCTGCTTGCCGTTCGCGGCCCATTCGGTGACCTTGCCGCGCTCGTTGTCGACCAGCGCCATCAGGTCGAAATAGCGGATGGTCGGATAACCGCCGGTGCGCTTCTTCACGCCCTCGCGCCATTCGTCGTTATGCGCGCGCTTGGCCGCCTCGATCGACGGCCAGATATAGAAGCCGGCGCCGGTGCCTTCGTCCTCGCCGATGCCCCACAGGAAATGCTTGCGCACCAGTTCCTGGTTCGCCGCCCATTTCGGGATCGACGCCGCGCACCGCTTCCAGTTCGCTTGCGCGATCATGGCCGGCTTGGGGAAAGTGAAGGTGACGAGTTCGACGATCATGGCTGGCTCCTTAAGCGATCGGCAGTCCATCATCGCACGGCTGCAGACAAGGAGGATAACTTTTCGGTCGAGCTGCTGCTCGCGCGCGGCCGACAGCATGTAATTCACATCCATGTCGTCGGAGAGCTGCCCAGCGTCGGCCATCACCCGATAGACCACGCCGCGCTCGTCCACCACATTCAGCCCGGCCTTCTTCATCGCGGTTTCCAGTTCGGCCGGCGTCACGAACTTGTCCCAGCGATGGGTGCCGCGCGGCAGCCAGCGCAGCACATATTCGGCGCCGACTATGGCCAGCGCGAAGCTCTTCATGGTGCGGTTGAGGGTGGCCGCGATCATCATGCCGTTCGGCCGCACCATCTCGGCGCAGCGCTGCACGAACAGATCGACATCGGCGACATGCTCGACCACTTCCATCGCCAGCACCACGTCGAAGCGCTCGCCCTTGTCGGCGAGATCCTCCGCGGTGACCGCGCGATAGTCGATCACGCAGATCGACCAGCGCCGCATGCTTGCGCGCCACCTCGATATTGGCCTCGGACGGATCGGCGCCGACGACCTGCGCGCCGAGCCGCGCCAGCGGTTCGCGACAGGATGCCGCCGCCGCAGCCGATATCGAGAATGCGCAGGCCGGACAGGCAGCCGATCTGCTTCGGGTTCGCGCCCGAAATGGGTCGGCGACCTGATCGCGGATATAGGCGAGCCGCACCGGATTGAACTTGTGCAGCATCGCCATCGGGCCGCGCTCGTCCCACCATTGCGCGGCGAGCCTCGAAAACTGCTCGACTTCGGCGCGTCGACGGTCGATCGGGTCGTACCCTGGCTTCGGCATTACTTGTACTCGCATTCCAGTGCGGACGGGCGGCGCCCGCCAGCGCCCGAATTCCCCTGCCTGCCTAAGTTTATGGCCCGAAGCCGCCGCCGGGTCACCACATTCGCGGATTTCCAGTGGGTTGCAGGCCGTCATCGCGCCGTTATGAATGCGCCCGCGCCGGCGCGTCCGCCCCAGCCGCCGCTGCGTTCTGATCCATCGGGCGCCGATCCTTTCATGTCACGTCTCGTGCTGAAATTCGGCGGAACGTCGGTCGCCGATATCGACCGCATCCGCAACGTCGCGCGCCATGTGAAGCGCGAATACAACGCCGGTCACGACGTGGCCGTGGTGGTCTCCGCCATGGCCGGCAAGACCAACGAGCTGGTGGCCTGGTGCAGCGAAGCCTCGCCGATGCACGACGCGCGCGAATACGACGCGATCGTGTCCTCGGGCGAGAATGTCACCGCCGGGCTGCTTGCGATCGTGCTGCAGAATATGGGCATCACCGCGCGCTCCTGGCAGGGCTGGCAATTGCCGATGCTGACCTCGAACGCGCATGGCTCCGCCCGCATTCTCGATCTGAACGGCTCGGAGCTCGTCAAGCGTTTCCGCGAGCGCAAGGAAGTCGCGGTGATCGCCGGCTTCCAGGGCATCCACAAGGAGACCGGCCGCATCACCACGCTCGGCCGCGGCGGCTCGGACACCTCGGCGGTGGCGATCGCGGCCGCGATCGAGGCCGACCGCTGCGACATCTACACCGACGTCGACGGCGTCTACACCACCGATCCGCGCGTGGTGCCGAAGGCGCGCCGGCTCGACAAGGTCGCGTTCGAGGAAATGCTGGAACTGGCCTCGCTCGGCGCCAAGGTGCTGCAGGTGCGCTCGGTCGAGCTCGGCATGGTGCACAAGGTCAAGATCTTCGTGCGCTCGAGCTTCGACAAGCCCGAAGACATCGATCCGCACGGCATGCCGCCGGGCACGCTGATCTGCGACGAGGAGGATATCGTGGAGCAACAGGTCGTCACCGGCATCGCCTTCTCCAAGGACGAGGCGCAGATTTCGATCCGCAATGTCGAGGACAAGCCGGGCGTCGCCGCCGCGATCTTCGGGCCGCTCGCCGAATTCCAGCGTCAATGTCGACATGATCGTGCAGAACGTCTCCGCCGACGGCAAGACCACCGACCTCACCTTCACGGTGCCGGCGACCGATTATCAGCGCGCGATGGACGTGATCGCCAAGGCCAAGGACAAGATCGGCTATCAGCGCGTCGACGGCGCGACCGATGTCGCGAAGGTGTCGGTGATCGGCATCGGCATGCGCAGCCATGCCGGCGTCGCCGCGCGCGCGTTCAAGGCGCTGGTCGGAGCGCAACATCAACATCCGCGCGATCACCACGTCCGAGATCAAGTTCTCGGTGCTGATCGATGCGGCCTATACCGAGCTTGCGGTGCGCACGCTGCATTCGCTGTACGGGCTGGACAAGGCGTAGCTCAATCTTCGTCCTCCGCTTCTCTTTCTCTGCCCCCGCGAAGGCGGGAGGGTCGAGCGCCGAACGACAGTGAGGGCGATCGGGGTGGGGGTGACGGCAGATTCTGCAACGATTCCCCCACCCCGCTCGCTTCGCTCGCGACCCTCCCCACCAGGTTGGATTGCGCTCGCGGAACGACAGACCATAGCTCCGCCGCCCCTGTTCTTTGCGGCGCGGGGTACGCCGTAGGCCACGTCTCGCATTCCTGCCCTTGAGAAGGGCGCGCGGAACGCCGGGCTTTCAGCCAAGCCCGCAGCCTCATGCGCGAAGTGTGAAAGCGCATGAGCAATAGTCTCACTACGGACCGCCGAAAGATTCCGGCGTTCCGCGCGCGGCGCGTTACAGGTCTGCTCCAACGCCACCGGTGGAACGCTCCACCGCCGTCTCCGGGCACAGTGCCTCGGCGTGGCGCGGCTTGAACCTGTGCCTTGCGCGCGACGCGTCTGTCGCACGCAAGGCTGCCGCATCCCGCTCCGCGTCTCGTGACGCTCATGAAACGCTCCTTCGACGGAGCGGGATGGAGCGGATTGAACCATGGGAAGATGGCGGAAATAAGGAATTTATTCCTAATTTATTTCGACGCGGAGCTCGGCACAATGGTTCACGGTATTACGACTTCAAGCGCGCCAGATCGGCGAGACACTTCGTATCGATGTACCTAGATGCTGTACCAGATGCGAACTAGATCGCGCAGCTCTCTGCAATCCGAAACGCATCTCAGCTTGGTCGCAAACCGAACTCTCACACGTTCAGTCAGCTCGCCGCCAAATCGGCCACGCAAACTTCTTTTCGGCAGAACACCTCTCGCTGACACAAAGCTGAGCCCTCCAGCAAAACGACGCCGCCCAAATCGAAGCTAGTTGCTGACGATTGCTCGCTTCAAAGAGAAACACCTAGAGACCAAGGCAAGTTCATCGCCGACCATCAAAGATATGATCCTGAAAGCTTTGTGCGTTGGCTTTCGTGAAACTGGCGCTACTCAGGCTGCAGCTTCGACAATTCATCAAGCTATGCGTTCGAGCCGCTGACATCGATCGTACAAGTATAAGTCCACAAATATCCCGGCTTCGGCAGCGAGCATCTCGTTAAGCAGAAGGGTGGCCGAAGACAATTGGCGACTAACCCAGAAAGCGGTGGCTCAGATAGTGAGCTGATTTGCGTCTTCGGCGCCGGTTTGCCCTGAGCAAAAAATTTCGGGTTGCTAGAAGCGGTGATCCGCCGTTATTGGCCGCCGCTTCTAAACGGAGCCGACCACCATAGCCTCAGACCGTCGGAAGCTATGCTTGCGGAAATATATAGAAATAAATATGTTGATCCAAAGGCTCGGCGAGTCATTGAACACTTGCCAAACTCACCGAAATCCTGATTCCTAAGTGCGCCTCACCGCCGAGAAGCTACAGACACGCTCGGCATTTCGCGTTTGGATTGATGCTTCAGATCGATGCCTGACGTTGGCCTACGACGATAACCAATACCGGTGTACAAGTTCAGCAAACGTAGGGTGGGCTAAGCGAAGCGAGCCCGCCAACTGCAACATTACAAATAATCGGTGGGCTCGGCGCTTCGCGCCTTAGCCCACCCTACGATACTTTCTTCCCTCTCCCCGTGAAACGGGGAGAGGGTGGCGAGCACGAAGTGCGAGCCGGGTGAGGGGCGTGGCTCCGCGAAAACCCGGCAGCCTTTCGCTCACAACTCAAGAGCCGCTCCCCGCCTTCGCTTCGCGAAGGCACCCTCTCCCCGCAAATGCGGGGAGAGGGAAGAGGCGGCGCTCTTACTGATCCAGCTGCTCGATCCCCAAATCCTTCAGCGTCTTGCCGGCGTCCGCCGCGGTCTCGGCGATCATCTTGCCGAATTCATCGACCGACGTTGGAGACCGCGATCACGCCGGTCTTTTCCATCGTGGTCCTGAATTCCGGCGACGCCACCGCCTTGGCCACTTCGGCATTCAGCTTCGCGAGCACTTCCTTCGGCGTGCCGGACGCCGCGCACACGCCCCACCAGCCGTAGTTCACGATATCGACGCCCTGCTCCTTCAGCGTCGGCACGCCGGGCGCGACGGCCAGCCGCTCCGGGCTGGTCATCGCGATCATCTTGACCTTCTTCTCGGCGAACAGCGGCATCGCCAGCGACAGCGGCGACACCGCGAACTCGATGCGCCCGGCCACCACTTCCTGGATCGCAGGCCCGGTGCCGCGGAAGGTGACGCCGGTCATCTTGATGCCGGCCTGTTTCTCGAGCTGCTTCGGGATGATTTCCGTCACCGAGCCCGAACCGACCTTGCCGTAATTGAGCGCGCCCGGCTTTGCCTTCGCGAGCGCGATGAAGTCCTTGATGTTGTTCGCGGGCGAATCCGGCGGCACCACGATGGCGTAGAATGCCTTCGACACCATGCTGACCGGCGCCAGGTCTTCCAGCTTGTAGGCGACCTTCTTGAACAGATGCGTGTTGGTCGGATCGATATAGGAGCACAAGCAGCAGCGTGTGGCCGTCGCGCGGCTGCGCCAGCATTTCGTTCAGCGCGATCATGCCGGCGGCGCCGGTCTTGTTCTCCACCACCACCGGCTGGCCGAGCGCTGCCTGCAATTGCTGGCCGATGATACGCGCCGGCACATCGGAGGGACCGCCGGCCGGAAAGCCGACCAGCATGCGGATCGGCTTGTTCGGATAAGTGCTGCGCCTGCGCCGTGGATGCGGCGGCAACGCCGCACAGTCCGAGCGCAAGAGTCCGGACGACAAGATCAAACATCGTATCCTCCCGAAAGCATTGGTGTTGTTATGTGTTACGTATCCTATGCGATAAACCGGATGCGCTACGAGCGGTGGGCAATGATGGGCAGCGATTTTATTGGGCGCGCGGCATGACGCCGGACGAGCTGAAACGCGCGCTGCCGCGCGGCCTGCTGTCGTTTCCGCTCACCGATTTCGATGCCGCGCGGCGGCTTCGATTCGCGCGGCGTCGGCGCGCACGGCTCGACTGGCTGCTGCGCTATCCCGCCGCCGCCATGTTTTCCGCCGGCGGCGCCGGCGAGTTCTTCTCGCTGACGGCCGACGAATATTCCAACGTGCTGCGGGTCGCGGTGCAGTGCTGCGCGCGGCAAGGTGCCGGTCGATCGGCGCCGCCGGCTACGGCACCGCGCACCGCGATCGCCTATGCCGCAGAAGACCGAGAAGATCGGCGCCGATGGCATTCTGCTGCTGCCGCCCTATCTGGTCGAAGCGCCGCAGGCCGGATTGCGCGCGCATATCGCAGCGGTGTGCCGCGTCCACGCGGCTGCGGCGTCATCGTCTATAATCGCGGCAATTGCCGCCTGCAGGCCGAGACGCTGGCGCAGCTTGCCGAGGATTGTCCGAACCTGATCGCGTTCAAGGACGGCATCGGCGACCTCGAGACAAATCGCGAAGATCCGCGCCCTGCTCGGCGACCGGATGCTGCTGCTTGAACGGCATGCCGACCGCGGAGAGCTACGCGCAGGAATTCCGCAAGGCGCGGCTTCGCCACCTATTCGTCGGCAATATTCAATTTCGCGCCGCGCACCGCGCTCGAATTTCACAAGGCGGTGCATGAGGACGACGACGCGACCGTGCAGCGCCTGATGCACGGAGTTTCGTCGAGCCCTATGTCGCGATCCGGAAGAAGCCGCCGGGCTATGCGGTTCAGCATCGTGAAAGCCGGCGCTGCGATTCGTCGGCCGAGGCGCGGCGGCCCGGTGCGTGCGCCGCTCACCGATCTGACCGACGGCGGAACGCGCCGAGCTCGCGGCGCTGATCGAGAGATTGGGGCCGCAGGATTGACGCGATGCGATTTCGTCCGTTCGTCCCCGCGAAAGCGGGGACCCAGAAATCAATGCTGGATCCCCGCCTCCGCTGGGATGAACGGAGTGTGTTGGAAAAGGAACGACCATGACACCCACCGTCGCCATCATCGCGCAGGGCGGCATGGGCGCGGCCTGCGCGAAGCGGCTGACCGACAACGGCGTGCGCGTGCTCACCTCGCTCGAAGGACGCAGCGAGGCGAGCGCGAAGCGCGCCGACGGCCGCCGGCATGATCGATGCGAGCGATGCCGAGATCGCCGCCGCGGATTTCATTCTCTCGATCGTGCCGCCGAACGAGGCGCTTGCCGCTGGCGCAGCGGCTCGCGCCGGCGCTGACCGCCGCGAACAGAAAGCCGGTCTATGCCGATTGCAATGCGGTCAGCCCGGACACCGTGAAACGAGATCGCCGCGGCGATCGCGCCGACCGGCGCGCCGTTCGTCGATGCCGGCATCATCGGCGGGCCGCCGCGCGCGGGCTATGGCGGACCGATCTTCTATTATTCCGGCGCGGATGCCGAGCCGGCATCGAGCGGCTGAACGATTTCGGCCTGGTGTTCCGGCCGGTCGATGGGGCCGGTCGGCGCGGCCTCGGCGCTGAAGATGAGCTATGGCGGCATCACCAAGGGGCTGACCGCGGTCGGCTCGGCGATGCTTCTCGCCGCCGAGCGCGCAGGCGTGGCCGAGGCGCTGCATGCCGAGCTTGCGGCAAGCCAGCCGAACCTGCTGGCCTATTTCCACGCAGCGTGCCGGACATGTTCGGCAAGGCCTATCGCTGGGTGGCCGAAATGGAGGAGATCGCCCATTTCACCGGCGGCGATCCCGCATCGCGCGAGATGTACGAGGCGATCGCCGCCCTGTACCGGCAACTGGCCGCCGACAATCGCAGGCGAGAAGGTCGATATCGGGGCGCTGGCGACGTTCTTCGAAAAGTCGACGAAAAAATAACTTTTCGCGGGCCGCTCTCGGGCCTTTGCGGCCACGGCGGACACTGCGGCTATGCCCGCAACCGCCGGTTATAGCCGCCCTGCTAGCAAGGAATTGCCCATGCGAGGCGCAATGGGCGGCCCGCGCGTGCTGCTGCGAAGGCTCCGCGAAGTGATGGCGGAGCCGGTCAGCGCGCAGGACCGGCTCGACAAGATCGTCGTGCTGATCGCCGCCAACATGGTTGCGGAGGTGTGCTCCGTCTACGTGCTGCGCGTGGACGGCACGCTCGAGCTTTACGCCACCGAGGGCCTGAACAAGGAAGCCGTCCACCAGACCGTGATGCGGATCGACGAGGGCCTGGTCGGCCTGGTCGCGAGCCAGGCCAATCCGATCAACCTGTCGGACGCGCAATCGCATCCGGCCTTCTCCTACCGGCCGGAAACCGGCGAAGAAATCTACCATTCCTATCCTCGGCGTGCCGATCCTGCGCGCCGGCAACACGCTCGGCGTGCTGGTGGTGCAGAACCGCGCGCACCGCAATTATTCCGAGGAGGAAGAAGAGGCGCTGCAGACCACCGCGATGGTGCTCGCCGAGATGATCGCCTCGGGCGAACTGACCTCGCTCGCCAAGCCCGGCGCCGAGCCGGCGGTGCATCCGCGGCGCCATCTCACCGGCACCGCGCTCGCCGAAGGCATCGCGCTCGGCCATGTGGTGCTGCACGAGCCGCGCGTGGTCGATCAAGAATTTCGTCGCCGACGACGTCCCGGGCGAACTGAAGCGGCTCGACGACGCGATCGACGCGATGCGCTCGGACGTCGACGTGATGCTGGAGCGCGGCGAGATCGCCGACGGCGGCGAGCACAAGGACATGCTCGAAACCTACCGCATGTTCGCGCATGACCGCGGCTGGCTGCAGCGCATGCGCGAGGCGATCCGCACCGGCCTCACCGCCGAAGCCGGCGTCGAGCGCGTGCAGTCCGACACCCGCGCGCGCATGCTGCGCGCCACCGATCCGTATCTGCGCGAGCGGCTGCACGATCTCGACGATCTCGCCAACCGGCTGATGCGCCAGCTCATGGGCGTGCGAGCATGCGCCGCACGCGATCAGCTGCCGGACAACGCCATCCTGGTCGCGCGCATGATGGGTCCGGCGGCGCTGCTCGATTACGACCGCAGGCGGCTGCGCGGGCTGATCCTGGAGGAAGGCGGCCCGACCTCGCATGTCGCGATCGTGGCGCGCGCGCTCGGCATCCCCGCCGTCGGCGAAGTCGAGAACGCCACCGGGCCTGGTCGAGCCCGGCGACCCGATCATCGTCGACGGCATTTCCGGCGACGTCTATCTGCGGCCGCCGCCCGATATCGAGGCGGCCTATGTCGAGCGGGTGCGGCTGCGGGCGCGCAAGCAGGCGCAGTATCAGGCGCTGCGCGGCAAGCCCTGCGTCACCAAGGACGGCGCACGAGATCGCGCTGCATCTCAATGCCGGACTGCTGGTCGACCTGCCGCACATCGAGGAGACCGGCGCCGCCGGCATCGGCCTGTTCCGCACCGAACTGCAGTTCATGGTGGCGACCGCGTTTCCGCGCATCGGCGAGCAGCTCGCGCTCTATCGCGTCGGTGCTCGAAGCCGCCGGCGAGCAAGCCCGTGACCTTCCGCACGCTCGATATCGGCGGCGACAAGGTGCTGCCCTATATGAGCGCCTTCGAGGAAGAGAACCCGGCGCATGGGCTGGCGCGCGATCCGGCTCGGGCTCGACCGGCCCGGCCTGATGCGCAGCCAGATCCGCGCGCTGCTGCGCGCCGCGTCCGGCAAGGCGCTGAAGATCATGTTTCCGATGGTCGCGGTGGTCGACGAATTCGACCAGGGCAAGGACCATGGTCGAGCACGAGCTCACCTATCTGCGCCGGCACGGCCACACGCTGCCGGAGCGGGTCGAGATCGGCGTGATGGTCGAGGTGCCGTCGCTGCTGTTCCAGCTCGACGACCTGCTGCCGGCAGGTCGATTTCCTGTCGGTCGGCTCGAACGACCTGTGCCAGTTCCTGTTCGCGGCCGACCGCGGCAATTCGCGGGTCGCCGAGCGCTACGACCCGATCTCGGCGCCGGTGGCTGCGCGCGCTGCGGCTGATCGCGCGCAAGGGCCGCGAGCACCGGCAAGCCGGTGACGCTGTGCGGCGAACTGGCCTCGAAGCCGATCGGCGCGCTGGCGCTGGTCGCGCTCGGCTATCGCTCGCTGTCGCTGACGCCCGTCGGCGGTCGGACCGGTCAAATCCATGCTGCTCGAACTCGACGCCGAAAAGGCGCTGGCCGCGATCGGACCGCTGCTCGATCATTCCGAAACCGGCATGACGCTGCGCCAGCGCATCGAGCAATTCGCAGCCTGAAAACTGCAACTCTGATGTCGTTAGACACGCTCTCTTCGCGCGAACGGTGCCTATTCGCAAGACGCTACGATGAAACGATGCTGCCGCAAGCCAAACTCGACGCCCTGATCGTGCGTCACGCCGAAATCGAAGCGCGGCTGTCCGGCCAGCTCGGCGGCGGACGATTTCGTGCAAGCTGTCGCGCGAATTGTCCGACCTCGGTGCCGGTGGTGGAGACGATCCGGAACTATCGCGTCGGTCGCCGCGGAACTGCAGCGGTATCGAGGCGCTGATCGACGACCCCGCGACCGACGCCGAGATGCGCGAGATCGCCGACGACGAACGCCGCGACTTGCGCGACAAGCTCGAAGGCCTGGAGAAGCAGATCCAGCTCGCACTGCTGCCGAAGGATGCGATGGACGAGCGCAACGTCATCCTCGAAATCCGCGCCGGCACCGGCGGCGACGAGGCCGCGCTGTTCGCGGGCGATGCTGTTCCGCATGTACGAGCGCTATGCCGCCAAGCAGGGCTGGAAGGTCGAGATCGTGTCGGCGAGCGAAGGCGCGGTCGGCGGCTACAAGGAAATCATCGCCGAGATCACGCGGCCGCGGCGTCTATGCCAAGCTGAAATTCGAATCCGGCGTGCATCGCGTGCAGCGCGTGCCGGACACCGAAGCCTCGGGCCGCATCCACACCTCGGCCGCGACCGTCGCGGTGCTGCCGCAGGCCGAGGAGGTCGACGTCGACATCCACGACGACGATCTGAAGATCGACACCATGCGCGCGCAGGGCGCCGGCGGCCAGCACGTCAACAAGACCGAATCGGCGATCCGCATCACCCATCTGCCGACCGGCATCGTGGTCGTGCGTGCAGGAGGACCGCTCGCAGCACAAGAACAAGGCCAAGGCGATGGCGCTGCTTGCGCACCAGGCTCTACGACGCCGAGCGGCAGAAGCTCGACAGCGCGCGCGCCGCCGACCGCAAGGGCCAGGTCGGCTCGGGCGACCGCTCCGAGCGCATCCGCACCTACAATTTCCCGCAAGGCCGCGTCACCGATCACCGCATCAACCTGACGCTCTACAAGCTGCCGGAGATCGTCGAGGGCGAAGCGCTCGGCGAACTGATCGACGCCCTGGTGGCGGAGAACCAGGCGGCCTTGCTCGCCGCGCAGAACGACGCCGCATGAGCGTGCCGGATCCTTGCGGGCGCAACCGACATCGCGACGGCGCGGCGCCTGCTTGCTGCGTCGTTCGAACAGGCCGGCATCGACAGTCCCGGCGCTCGATGCCCGCCTGCTGATCCAGCATGCGCTTGCGCTCGATCACACCGCACTCGCGGCCGCACCCGAACGAAAGCTTTCGGAAAGCGAACGCGATGCCATCGCGCAACTCGCGGCGCGCAGGCTCTCCGGCGAACCGGTGGCGCGCATTCTCGGCGTGAAGGAATTCTGGGGGCTGCCGCTGTCACTGTCCGCGGCGACGCTGGTGCCGCGCCCGGAAACCGAGACGGTCGTGGAAGTGGCGCTCGCCGTCATCGGCGAACGCCGCAACGCGCCGCTTCGCATCGCCGATCTCGGCACCGGCACCGGCGCCATTCTTCTCGCATTACTGCCCGAACTTCCGAATGCCACCGGCATCGGCACCGATATCGACGTCACCGCCATCGAGACCGCGCAAGCCAATGCAGACGGCGCTCGGGCTTTCGTCGCGCGCGCAATTCGTGCGAACCGATTTCGGCAGCGGCCTGGTTTCAGCTTTGCGCAGCCTTTCGATCTCGTGGTGTCGAACCCGCCCTATATCGCGACCGGCGAGATCGCGGCGCTTGCCCGGGAAGTCCGCGACCACGATCCGAAGCTTGCGCTCGATGGCGGCGATGACGGGCTCGATGCCTATCGGACGATTGCCGCCCAGATGCCGTCGCTGTTGAAGACGGACGGTGACGGCATTGCTGGAAATCGGCATCGGCCAGGCGGCGCCGGTCGAGGCGATATTCAGACAGGCCGGCTTCAAACCGACCGCGCGCGAAAGCGGACCTCGCCGGCATTCCCCGTGCGCTGGGCTTCCGGCGCGGCGATAACCCGCATCCGTGACTTTGAACCTGTCGGGCGGTTCCCGCGACACATGTTCAGACGATGTGAAGATCACATCTCAGAGCAAATTCAAAAGGGGACCGAACATGATCCGCAACACCATCCTGGGCCTGACCGCCGCCGCTGCCATTCTGACCGCGACGCTGGCTCCCCGCTTCGGCCGGCTATTACGGTCATTCCTCCTACGGCTATTCCTCGTATCGTTCGTACGACGACTGCTACACCCCGAAATACAGCTACGGTTATTATCGCTCGTACGGGTACTGATTGCCTGGGCATGATCTGTTCCGAAAACCGGTTTCCACTTTTCGGGATCATGCCCTGAGCCGAATCGGCCGAGAGCATCCGGTTGCCTCCGCGGCCGGCAAAAATAACCGCCAGCCAAAGACCTGGTTCCCGGCCCGGGAACCAGGTCTTTTTGCGCCGTTTCGCGGCTCGAAAAAGGCCCCAATATCAGGCTCTTGGTCATGCCCTGGGCGCATTGGCAGGGCCGAAAATAACGCTTGGATTATCGCCCCGGAACGACTAGTTTCCGCTCAAGATATCAAGCCTGATGCGGTCGCAAGTGAGCCCGGGTCATGGTTTTCGGGGGAACGCCCCCGAGGCCCTCCCGAGAGGCAGGCACGAGAGCCGCGGACAGGGTGCAGGCAGGGCCGGATAGCCAGGCCTAGACGACAGATCGAACATATGGGTTCGAACAGCGCAAACGGGTTCGAATAGCGCAAAGGTCGCAAGCGCAGAGAGTCTTTAAAGCGCAGAAAGTCGAAACGAGACACGATTTCCGAGTGCAATCGGAATTTGACCGATTGACCCGAGCGATGCTTCGGCACCGCGATTGTGGTCAGCCGGCAGGCGCGACAGCCGCGTCGAGGGGTCGCGCCAAGGGGTAATGACGCTGTCGGAGCAAATGCGGTTCTGAGGGCCACGCTGCCTCACCTCGCACGTCTCGGCGAGGCGGCTGCGGTTTTGTCTTTCAGAGGCCGGACGACGAGTGAACGGAAGTTTTAGGATCCGAAACGCGGTGGAACCGCGCTAACTGGAGTTTGCAAACAGGCAAGCCATGAGAAACGGACAGAACAACAAGCATCGGATGCGGGGTCGTAACCGCGGCGGCAAGAGCCACAATCCGCTCACGCGGGTCTACGAATCGAACGGCCCGGACGTGAAGATTCGCGGCACCGCCAACCACGTCGCCGAGAAATACATCCAGCTTGCGCGCGACGCGACCGCGTCCGGCGATCCGGTGGCTGCCGAAAATTACTATCAGCATGCCGAGCATTATTTCCGCCTGATCGCGGCGGCGCAGGAGCAGTTCCGCCAGACCCAGCCGTTCTCGCGGCCCGAAGGCGGCGAGCAGCGCGGCGGCGACGAAAGCTACGACGACGGCGACGATCGCAGCCCGGCTTATGGCAGCATGGAGCCGCATACGCCGCGCGATCAGCAGCAATTCCAGCCGCGCGAGCAGCAGGCTATCAGCAGCGCGAGCAGCGTATCAGCAGCGCGCACGCGGCAATTATCAGCCGCGCGAGAATCGCGACAACCGTGACAATCGCCAGGGTCGGCAGACAATCGCCAGCACGAGGGCCGGCAACACGAGAGCCGCCAGCACGACAACCGGCAATATGACCGCCAGCCGCAGCCGAATATCGGCGGTCAGGATGAGGAGCTGGGTCTGCCCTCCTTCATCACCGGCGCACCGGCGCAGGGCGGCGGCCAGCCGAACGGCCATGAAGGCCAGGGCGACCGCTTCCCGCTGCATCGCCGCCGCCGGCGAGGCCATCGCGGCGGACGTCCCGACATGGCGGGCGGCGCCGATCAGGGCAGCGACGACGGCGCGCAGAGCCAGCCGCCGGTCACCGAGTAATCTGCTTCAAAAATGGCCGGGCTCTCCCGGCCATTTTCATATCCGCGCCGCGGCGCCGCCAGGCTATGGCGCCAGCACCGGTTCGAGCGACGGCACGAGCCGCCGCTTCTCCCGCCGCACCGGGATCGCGCGATAGGCCTGCTTGCTCGCTTCCACGATATGCACGCCGGCGAACGGCGCCGACAGGGTCGCGCCGGCGCGCTCCCAGGCCACCGCCGAGCGCAGGAACCAGTTGCGCTGAACCGGCGGCACATACAAAGCCTCGCCCCAGCCCTTGGGCGTGAACAGCGTCTCGCGCAGGATGCGGGTGATCTGCGAGCGCGAATAGGGCCGCCCGTGGCCGAACGGCGTGGTATCGATGCGCGCCCACAGGCCGCGGCGATTGGGCACCACCGCGAGCAGCCGGCCGTTCGGCGACAGCACCCGCCACACCTCGCGCAGCAGCGTCACCGGATCGTCGGCCATTTCCAGCGCATGGACCAGCAGCACGCGATCGACCGCGGCATCGGTCAGCGGCAATTGGGTCTCGTCCACGAGCGAGGCGAGGCCGGCGCGGTTCGAGGGCCATTTCACCACGCCCTGCGCCGCCGGCATGAAGGCCAGGCAGCGCTCGGCCTCCTCGCGAAAGATGCCGAGATAGGGCGTCGCATAGCCGATGCCGGCGATGCGCTCGCCACGCGTATCCTGCCAATGCGCGCGGATGCCGCGGCCGACAAAACGCCGCGCCACGATCCCGAGCGACTGCGCGTAGAAATTCCGCAGATCCACGACGTCGATGAACATGGCAGTAATGGTAGCATGAAACGCGGCCGTCAACGCTGCCACCCCGTCGCATTCTCGAACCGGCCGCGCCGTGTTAGCGTTAAGGATCACTCCCACAAGACGGAACCGACATGCCGGCGAAAATCCATCAATTCCCCTGCCTCTCCGACAATTTCGGCGTGCTGATCCACGATCCGGCGACCGGGGCCACGGCCGCGATCGATGCGCCGGAAGCCGCCGCGGTCGAGAAGGCGCTGCAGGACACCGGCTGGACGCTGACCGACATTCTGGTGACGCATCATCACGCCGACCACACCCAGGGCATTCCGGAGCTGAAGGCGAAATACAAATGCAAGGTCACGGCGCCGAAGAACGAGGTGTCGAAATTCGCGGATGCGGACGCGACCTATGGCGGCGGCGACACCGTGAAAGCTGGGCTCGCTGACCGCGCGCGTGATCGATACGCCCGGCCACACCGCCGGCCATATCTCGCTCGTATTCGACGACGACAAGATCGCGTTTGTCGGCGACACGCTGTTCTCGATCGGCTGCGGCCGGGTGATCGAAGGCACGCCGGCGCAGATGTGGGACTCGCTGCTTGAAGCTGCGCGCGTTGCCCGACGACATCCGCTTCTATCTGCGGGCATGAATACACCCAGGCGAATGTCAAATTCGCGCTCACCATCGAGCCGGAAAATCCGGCGCTGATCGCGCGCGCGCGCGAAGTCGAGGAATTGCGGGCGCAGCGGCAAGCCGACCTTGCCGCAGACGCTCGGCGCCGAGAAGGCGGCGAATTGCTTCCTGCGCGCCGACGTGCCGTCGGTCGCGGCCTCGGTCGGCATGACCGGCAAGCCCGCGGCCGAGGTGTTTGCGGAAATCCGCGCCCGGAAGAACAAGTTCTGAATGTCCCTCACCGCCGCCGACATCATCCGCCTGCTCGAACTCACGCCGCATCCGGAAGGCGGGCATTTCCGCGAGACCTTCCGCGACACCCGCACCATCGACGGCGGCCGCGCGGTCTCGACCGCGATCTATTTCCTGCTGGCGCGCGGCGAGCGTTCGCACTGGCACCGGGTCGATGCGGTGGAAACCTGGCACTGGCATCGCCGGCGCGCCGCTTCTGCTGGAAATTGCGGATGGACGCACAGCGCATCGCGGTGACGCTCGGTCCCGATCTCGCCGCCGGCGAGCGGCCGCAGGCGATCGTGCCGGCGGACGCCTGGCAGGCCGCGCAATCGCTCGGCGACTGGACGTTGGTCGGCTGCACGGTCGCGCCGGGCTTTGAGTTTGCAGGCTTCGAACTGGCGCCGAAAGGCTGGTCGCCCGACTAGCGCCGCAGCAGAGGCCGGTAGACGCGCGGCCCGTAATAGCTGAGCTGCGGCGTGAGGTTGCGGAGCGCCGGCAGCATCAGCAAGGCAGTGACCGGCGCGATCGCCAGCGACCACAGCACGGTCGCGGCGGTTACGTTGAGCGGCGGCACGAGCCAGGCGAATGTCAGCGTGAAGCCGAGCGTCGCGACCGCATAGGCAAGCGCCCAGGCGAAGCCGGAGAGCAATACCCACAGCGTCAGGCCGAAAGCCGCGCGTCGCATCACCAACGCTTCCAATCCGCCGACCGCAAGACCGTAGATCAGTCCGTTGACGGCATACGGCGACAGCGCGCCAGCGATCGCCGACGCGCCGCTTGCGGGGGCGAGATCGAAAACGAAAACCGGCACCGGCGGCGTGAACACGACAGCCAGTGCCGCCGCCGCGAGACACCAGAGCGCGCATCGGAAAGCGCGCGAGCCCGGTGCGCAACACGCTGCCGCGCAGATAGCCGAAGGTGAGACCGAAAATCGCGGCGACGACCAGATCGAGTGCGATCTTCTCCGGGCTGCCGGTCGAGCCATTGCATGCGCTGCGCCAGCATGCCGCTGGCCAGCAGCGCGCCGACGCAGACCAGTTGCGACAGCGTGCAGGCCAGCAGCCAACGGCGGGACAGTCCGGACGAGGAACGCTCGCCCGGAAGCGCATACGAATAGGACATCGACGTGCCTCCGGCACAATTACGTCCGTTGGTCGTCGCAGGTTTCGATGGGGTTCAGATGAAAGTGGCAGGAATTGTCATTGCCGGCGCATGCCATTCGGTCCCGGTCATCCTCGACGCCGAGCGCGCAGCCGACATCCATCGGGCTGCCCAGATGGATCCGTCTGTGCGCAAGTCGGCAACGACGCGCGTCTTCGACGGCGAAGCGCTGCTCCGGATGAGCGGAGTTGCTACGCCAGATACTGCCCGCCATTGGCGGTCAGCGTCGAGCCGGTGATGAAGCCGGAATCGTCGGAGGCGAGGAACACCACGCAGCGCGCGATCTCCTCGGGCTCGCCGAGCCGGCCGGTCGGGATATGCGGCAGGATGCTCTTTTCCAGCACGTCCTGCGGCACCGCCTTCACCATCTCGGTGGCGATATAGCCCGGGCAGATCGCGTTGACGGTGATGCCGCTCTTGGCGCCTTCCTGCGCCAGCGCCTTGGTGAAGCCGATCTCGCCCGCCTTGGCGGCGGAATAATTGACCTGGCCCATCTGGCCCTTCTGGCCGTTGATCGAGGAGATGTTGATGATGCGGCCGAACTTGCGCGCGCGCATGCCCTCGATCACCTGCCGCGTCATGTTGAACAGCGAGCCGAGATTGGTGCCGATCACCTCGTTCCATTGCTGCGGCGTCATGCGGTGAAACATGGTGTCGCGGGTGATGCCGGCATTGTTGACCAGCACCTCGATCGGGCCGAGATCGGCCTCGACCTGCTTGACGCCTTCGGCGCAGGCCTCGAAATTCGACACGTCCCACTTGAACACCGGGATGCCGGTCTCGGCCTTGAATTTCTGCGCGGCCTCGTCGTTGCCGCCGTAGTTGGCGGCGACCTTGTAGCCGGCGGCCTTCAGCGCCTTGCAGATCGCTTCGCCGATCCCGCGCGTGCCGCCCGTCACCAACGCCACCCGAGCCATGACTGTCCTCCCTGCCCTTCGTTTTCTTTGATAGCCGGGCTTTGTCCGGCTGTCCTTGATCCAGCTTAAAGACGCCGATGCCCGGCGCAAGGCCGGGCCATGACGCACATCAATGCGCGACATCGCGCTCGGCGCATGATGCGCGTCGCGCTTACGGCGCTCCAGGCGCATGTTCGCTCGTGCCTGTTCGCGCCCTTACGCGCTCCAGGCACATGGCGATGCCCATGCCGCCGCCGATGCAGAGCGTGGCAAGGCCCTTCTTGGCGTTGCGCTTCTGCATCTCGTAGAGCAGCGTGGTCAGCACGCGGGCGCCGGAGGCGCCGATCGGATGGCCGATGGCGATGGCGCCGCCATTGACGTTGACCTTGACGGTATCCCAGCCGAGCTCCTTGTTGACCGCGCAGGCCTGCGCCGCGAAGGCTTCGTTGGCCTCGATCAGATCGAGATCGCCGAAGCCTTCCAGCCGGCCTTCTTCAGCGCCGCGCGCGAGGCCGGGATCGGGCCGGTGCCCATGATCGAGGGATCGACGCCGGCATGCGCCCAGGACGCGATGCGGGCGAGGATCGGCCGGCCTTCCTTCTTGGCCTGCGAGGCCTTCATCAGCACCACCGCGGCGGCGCCGTCATTGATGCCCGAGGCATTGGCGGCGGTCACCGTGCCTTCCTTGTCGAAGGCCGGACGCAGCTTGCCGATCGAATCCAGCGGTCACGCCGGCCTTCGGATATTCGTCGGTATCGACGACGATATCGCCCTTGCGCGACTTGATCGTGACCGGCGACGATCTCGTCCTTGAACTTGCCGGCCTTCATGGCGGCCTCGGCCTTGTTCTGCGAGCCGACCGCGAACTCGTCCTGCTGCTGGCGGGTGATCTGCCACTGCTTGGCGACGTTCTCGGCGGTGGTGCCCATGTGATAGCCGTTGAAGGCATCCCAGAGGCCGTCCTTGATCATGGTGTCGACCATCTCGAAATCGCCCATCTTCACGCCATTGCGCAAATGTGCGCAATGCGGCGCCATGCTCATGGATTCCTGGCCGCCGGCGACCACGATGTCGGAATCGCCGTTCAGGATCGCCTGATAGCCGAGCGCGACCGCGCGCAGGCCCGAGCCGCAAAGCTGGTTGACGCCCCAGGCCGGGCTCTCGACCGGAATGCCGGCCGCGATCGAGGCCTGGCGGGCCGGGTTCTGGCCCTGACCGGCGGTCAGGATCTGTCCCATAATGACCTCGGAGACCTGCTTGCCCTCGACGCCGGCCCGCTTCAGCGCGGCCTCGATGGCGACCTTGCCGAGTTCGTGCGCCGGCAGATTGGCGAAAGCGCCGTTAAAGGCGCCGACCGGCGTGCGCGCGGCGCCGACGATGACGATGTCGTCCTGCATGAGTGAGCTCCCTGTTATGATGGCGCAACGCAATAGCATGGCGCGTTCGGGCCGCAAAACCGCAAGGCCATGCGATCCGGCCGGACAAGCCCCGCACAAAACGGTGGCTCGGCCGGTTGAAACCGCCTATTTTCAACCCATAGGCCCAATTCCGGGTGTCAGCGGGCGCTGCGCAAGCGAGATCATGGCAAAATCCGACGAACCCATCACGATCAAGAAATACGCCAACCGGCGCCTCTACAACACCGGCACCAGCACCTATGTGACGCTGGAAGACCTGGCGACCATGGTGAAGGCCGGCGAAAATTTCGTGGTCTACGACGCCAAGACCTGCGAAGACATCACGCGCTCGGTGCTGGCGCAGATCATCTTCGAGCAGGAAAACAAGGAAGGTCAAAACCTTCTTCCGATCAATTTCCTGCGCCAGCTGATCCGCTTCTACGGCGACTCCATGCAGATGATGGTGCCGCGCTATCTCGAAGTGTCGCTGGAATCCTTCACCAAGGAGCAGGAGAAGATGCGCCAGCAGATGGCGCAGGCCTTCGGCGTCGGCGTCGGCGGCTCGCCCTTCGGTTCGATGGAGGAGCAGGTCCGGCGCAACATGGAGATGTTCGAGAAGGCCTTCGCCATGTTCACGCCGTTCGCGCGGCGCGAGCGCCGAGGACGGCGCCGACCACGGACAAGCAGCCGACAAGCCAGGCTACCGCGCATCCGAAGACATCGACGCGCTCAAGCGCCAGATCGAAGAGATGCAGCGCCGCATCGACAAGATCAGCGACAAGGACTAGGCGCAGGTCGTTCCGCGATCGCTGCGTACCCGCGACCCGGGTCTGCGCTTCGCGCAGCCCGAGCTGTGACTCCAGCGGCGACCGCGCGCGTCAATCAACGAAGTTCGTCAGGCTGGATTCCCGCTTGCGCGGGAATGAGCGGAGCGTGTTGCGACCGAACCCGGCCGCTCCAGCGCCGCCCGCCCGATATGCTCGCCCTGCAGATAGTCGCAGCCCCAGGCCGCGAGGATGGCGGCGGTCTGCTCGTCCTGCACCCATTCGGCGACGGTCTTCAGCTTCAGCCCGCGTGCGAGATCGATCATGCGTGCGCACGAAGGTGCGGTCGTCCTCCGAGCGCATCAGCTTCTCGACGAAGGCGCCGTCGATCTTGATCATGTCGACGCCGAGCTTGCGCAGATTGCGGAACGAGGTGTAGCCGGCGCCGAAATCGTCGATCGCGATGCGGGCGCCGAGATCCTTCACGCGCGCGACGAAGCCGCGCGCATTGTCGATGTCGTGGATCGCCGCGGTCTCGGTGATTTCGACGATCAGCCGCTCCGCCACATGCTCGTGCAGATGCAGCAGCGCTTCCAGCCGCGACCACCAGTCCGGATCCATGGTCGAGGAAGCCGACACGTTCAGGCTCGCCTGGAGATCGGGATGCGCGACCATTTCCTCGATCGCAAGTTCGAGCACGCGCTGATCGAGCAGGCGCACGAGACCGAGCCGCTCGGCGACCGGGACGATGTCGAGGGCGGGAATGAGCGTGCCATCCGCGCGGCGGATGCGAAGCAGACATTCGTGGAACGACGATCTCGCGGCTCTGCGCATCGGCGACCGGCTCATAGGCCAGCAGGATGCGCCGCTCGTTCAGCGCGGTGACGATCTGGTCGGTGGCGCGGATATTGGCGCGCCGGATCGCCTCGCGCTCGACATTCGGCGCATAGGCCAGAAACGAGCCGGGACGCTTCTCCTTGGCGCGGTCGAGAGTTTCCTGCGCGCGCGACAGCACCTCGTGCACATTGGCGGCATGACGCGGCGCGGCGACGCCGCCGATCGTGCCGGTCACCGAGACCGGACCGGCCGAGGTGACGACGACATCGTCGCGGATGCAGCTCAGAAAGCGTTCGGCCGCGATCCCGATTTCCTCGGGCGTGCAATTGCTGCAGGATGATCCCGAACTTGTTGCCGGAGAAGCGGCCGAGGCAATCCTCCGCGCGCATGCGGCCGCGCAGCCGCTTGGCGACGACGCCGATCACCTCGTCGGCGACGTCGTAGCCATAGGCCTCGTTGATGCGCCCGAGATTGTCGATCGCCACCAGCAGAAAGCCGCAGGAGGTCTGTGCGCGTGCCGCGTCCTGCAGGGTCTGCTCGAGCTGTTCGGTCAGGTGCCAGCGATTGATCTCGCCGGTGAGCGCATCGAAGCGCGAGAGATAGGCGAGCTGCTGCTCGTGCTCGTAGCGGTCGTTGATGATGCGGACGAGGCCATGGGCGCGCAGCGGCTTGCCGTCCTGGCCGGCGAACCAGCGGCCGGTATCCTCGACCCAGAGCTTCGGCGAGCGCGCGCCCATGCGCAGCGCATACTGGACCTGATAGGCGACGCCGCTGCCGCTGTCGGCTTCCTGCGAATGGAAGATCGCGTCGAAGCGCGTCCTGGCATTGGCCGGGATCGAGCAGATTGGCAAAGCCGCGGCCGGATGCGATCGGCCTGCCATCGCGCAGCCCGAACATCGCGCGGCGCGTTGTCGCTCCAGATCAGGCGATCGGATTCGATCCGCCATTCATAGGCCGCTTCGCCCGCCGAACGCAGAATTTCCGCGCAATCGAGTCCGTCGGCCGAGGAATCCATCTGCCGTGCCGGCAACCAGGCAGGCCGCCTCGCCGTCCGCATAGGCCCGCATCGGGCCCGGCACCTTGGTCGCCTTCGTCACCATCGGCCCTCGAACGCGCGCGCTCGCGCAGGCGAGGGCGGCGGCAAACCTCGCAGGAACGCTAGTCCTCAACTCTAAACAATCGGGAAAATCAGGAGCTTGCTTTGTAGCGACCGGCGGCCGCGACCCGCGCATGGAACGTCGCGGACGGCACGCGCATTGCGACCTTGCTGTTCAACGGGAGCGCGTTGTCCCGATTTGAAACAGGAGGCTGCGATGGCTGCCGACAAAGACAATCGCAAGGCCGATGCGTCGCGTTCGAAAGACCCGGTTCGGGACAGCGCGAACAGCGGCTCCTCCAGGCGCGATCTGGTGCCGGTCGAACGCGAACCATCGCAAACAAGCCGTTAACCCGCTCGCGGCTGACCGACAGCGCTGTTCGTCGCGCATCTGTTCGCCACCCGCTTTCAGGAGCCGCAGACGCGCGAGAAGCGCAGGGCCGATCCCGCCGACGCCAATGCGAGCTATCGCAAGAGCGCCAAGCGGCCGGCGAAGCCGGGGCGGTATCTGTCGAAGAAAATCTAATAGTCCCAGCGCGCAGCCGTCCTTGCGCGGATCCGAGCCGCCGATCAGCACGCCGCGATCCCAGTCGATGCGGATCGCCTGACCGCCGCCGAGCGGCACCGCACGCCGCACGACGTCATGGCCGCGCGCGCGCAGATCGTCGCATCACGGCTTCGCTGACGCCGCTTTCGACCACCACCGGCTCGCCCTCGAAGAACACGCGCGGCAGGTCGATCGCGCTCTGCACGTCCATGCCGTAATCGACGAGGTTGGAGATGAAATGGGCGTGGCCCATCGCCTGATAGGCGCCGCCCATCACCCCGAACGCCATGTCGACGCGGCCGTCGCGTTTGGCCAGCGCCGGAATGATGGTGTGCAGCGGCCGCTTCGAGGGGCCGATGCAGTTCGGGCTCGCCGGATCGAGATTGAAGCCCGAGCCGCGGTGATGCAGCAGGATGCCGGTCTTCTCGGCGGTGATGCCGGAGCCGAAGGTCGAGAACAGCGAATTGATGATGGTGACGGCGTTGCGGTCGCGGTCGACCACGCAGCACAGCACGGTCGAGCTTGGCGGCTTCGGCAGCTTCGGGAAATGCGAGCGCTTGTTGCGGTCGATCAGGCCGGCAAGTTCCGCGGCAAAGCCGCGATCGAGCAGCGAAGCACCGGCATCTGCATGAAGGCCGGATCGGCGACATAGAGGTTGCGCACCGCATAGGCGAGGCGTCCGGCCTCGATCAGCAAGTGAAGCCGGTCGGCGCCGACCGGATCGAGCGACGCCATGTCGAAGCGTTCGAGCATGTTGAGCAGCAGCAGCGCCGCGACGCCCTGCCCGTTCGGCGGCATTTCGACCACGTCGAGATCGCGATAGCGGCTTTCGATCGGCGTCGGCCTGCTCGCCGCGATGGGCGGCGAAATCTTCCGCCGTGAGCAGGCCGCCGCGCGCGGCCAGCGTCGCGACCATGTCGTCGGCGATCGCGCCCTCATAGAAGGCGCGCGCGCCGCCCTTGGCGATCGCGCGCAGCGTCTGCGCCAGCGCCGGAAACCGCACCACGTCGCCGACCGCGGGCACCGCGCCGCCGGGCAGATAGATCTTCGCCGTCGCCGGCTCGGCGCGCAGCTTCGCTTGCGCGAGCGACCAGTCGAGCTGCACCCGCGGCGCCACCGGCACGCCCTGTTCGGCGGCGTCGATGGCGAAGGTGCAGCGCGCGATCGAGCCCGAACCGGCCATGCGCCTTCAGGATCGTCTCCCAGGCCTCGACCGCGCCCGGCACGGTGACGCTGTGCACCGAATTGGTGGCGATCTCGGTCAGGCCCTGCTCGATCAGGAATTCCGCGCGCATCGCGGCGGCGGAGCGGCCGGAGCCGTTATAACCCCAGATCGGCTGGCCGGGCTTGGCGACGAGGCAGAAGCAATCGCCGCCGATCCCGGTCATCTGCGGCTCGACGATGCCGGCGATCGCAATCGCCGCGACCGCGGCATCCACCGCATTGCCGCCGGCGCGCAGGGTCTCGATCGCGGCGAGCGACGCGAGCGGATGCGAGGTCGCGACCATGCCATTGCCGGCATAGACCGGCGAACGGCCGGGTGCATGAAAATCGCGGGTCATGGGAGCGGGACGCCGCGTATCAGTGCGGCAGCGGCGTCGAGCCTTCGACGTTGTAGTCGCGGGTCGCCGCGCGGATCGAGATCGAGAAGCCGCCGACCACGTCGACGACGCAGATCACCAGCAGCAGCAGGAAGGTCGAGGTCGCCGCCTGCTTGACCATCAGGAATTCGCCGAGCGCGACCACGAACACCACGAAGGACAGGATGTGGTCGATGATCGACTTCACGCCGAAGCGCGTGGCTTTCAGGATTTCGACGAACAGCAACAGGATCGACAGGATCAGCAGCAGGTCGCTGGTGGTGACGCCGAGATCGACGCCCGACATCATCTGGACCGAGAACAGCGTGTCCTTGAAGCCGAGATTAAACAGAAAGGCGATGATGTTGTAGATCGCGAGCGGGATCAGCAGGAGGGGGAAACCGACGAGATACATGGCTCGACGCCTCTCCTGCCCTGCTCAATCAGGACTTTGCCCGATCAGGCTTCGGCCTTCACCTTCAGGATCTGACGGCCCTTATACATGCCGGTCTTCAGATCGAGGTGATGCGGACGGCGCAATTCACCGGAATCCTTGTCCTCGACATAGGTCGGCTGCTTGAGGGCGTCGGCGGACCGGCGCATGCCGCGCCGCGACGGCGAGGTTTTTCGTTTCGGAACGGCCATTGCTGGAACTCCTGAAAAAGACGATCCGGCCCAAGGCGAACCCAAAGGGCCGGACGGGAATTACGGGGATCGCGGCGGCTTATAGAGGAACGCCCCCACGAGCGCTAGGGGGCAAATCTAGCGGAACTGGAGGCCTTTCAGGACCCGCGGCGCCCGTTTCAGGCAGGAATCGAGGCCCGGCGTATTGGCCCGGCGCCTGGTAGATGCCGGCCAGCCGCTGGACCGCCGGACCGGGCTTGCTGGCGCTGCGCCGCCGCGGATTGGGCAGGATGGCCGCCATCAGGGCGGCCTCGCGGGCATCGAGTTCGCGGGCGGACTTGCCGAAGGCCCGCCGGGCGCCGGCCTCGGCGCCGAATTCGGCGCCCGGGCCCCAGGTCGCGATATTGAGGTAGATTTCCATGATCCGCCGCTTGCCCAGGATCAGGTCCATCCACATCGCAAGCGGCAATTCCAGCGCCTTGCGCAGATAGGAGCGGCCGGACCACAGGAACAGGTTCTTGGCGGTCTGCTGGGTGATGGTGGAGCCGCCGCGCAGATCCTCCAGGTCCTCGGCCTCCTCCAGCAATTCCTTCAGGCGAGCGCCAGTCGACGCCGCGATGCTGGCAGAAGCGCGCATCCTCCGACGCGATCACGGTGCGCGGCAGGTAGCCGCGAGATATCCGCGAGCGGCAGCCAGGTCTGCCGCACCGGCTGATGGGTGATGTAGCGCCACAGCATCGGCATCGAAATCGGCCGCACCACGAGGTAGAGCGGCGTCACCAGATAGGGCAAGAGAAGCAGGAACAGGAGGACGCCAATGGCAATGCGCAAGGCCCGGCGCAGCCCGCTCCGGCTGGAACCTGTCGTCGGTTGCTGCGATAACGTCACCACATTCCGCCCGCGATCGGTATCAGTACCCGGCAGTCTAAGAGAGTCTGATGCACAGTGACAAAACAATGAATGCGGTGACTGTGCCGCGCCGGGATGGCGTTGCGATGACCGCCGCTGGTGAAGATTTCGTTGCCCGGCTGGAAGCCTGCGCCACCGATACCGAGCGGCTGCTCGACCATCTGCTGGCGCAGAAGCCGGAGGCCTCCGAAGTCGAGCGCCCGCCGCGGCTGCTCGATGCCATGCGCTATGCGACGCTCGGCGGCGGCAAGCGTCTGCGTCCGTTTCTGGTGGTGGAGAGCGCGAACCTGTTCGCGGTCGCGCCGGAGCAGGCGCTGATGACCGGCGCCGCGCTCGAATGCATCCATTGCTATTCGCTGGTGCATGACGACCTGCCGGCGATGGACAACGACGATCTGCGGCGCGGCCGGCCGACCGCGCACAAGGCCTATGACGAGGCGACCGCGATCCTGGCCGGCGACTCGCTGCTCACCTTCGCCTTCGACATCCTGTCGCGGCCGCAGACGCATCCCGATCCGGAAATCCGCGTCGCGCTGGTGCGCGAACTTGCGCGCGCCGCGGGACTCGGCGGCATGGCCGGCGGGCAATTGCTCGATCTCGCGGCCGAGGGCCGCTTCGACGGCGGACGACAGCCGGCGCAAGGCGAGCGCGATATCGTCGTCGCTGCAATCGATGAAGACCGGCGCGCTGCTGCACTTCGCCTGCATCGCCGGCGGCATTCTCGGCAAGGCGCAAGCCCGCCGAGCAGCAGGCGCTGTCGCGCTACGGCCACGCGATCGGCGTCGCCTTCCAGATCGCCGACGATCTGCTCGACGTCGAAGGCGACGCGGCGACGCTCGGCAAGGCCACCGGCAAGGACGCGGCGAGCGGCAAGGCGACGCTGGTCGGCATTCTCGGCGTCGCCGAAGCGCGCGAGCGGCTCGCAAGATGCGTGGAGGAAGCGCAAGCCGCGCTGTCGCCGTTCGGCAAAGCGGGCGAAAATGCTGTCGGAGGCGGCCCGTTTCGTGGCCGCGCGGCGGAATTGAGCGGGCTGGTTAACCGGCTGAAAAGTCTGGAATAATTCAAATAATTGCCGGCCAGGCTGTCCAAAACGTAAGGTGACGTCGGCGCGGCGCGCGTCATTACATGATGGTCGTAGGGGGATAGACTTCGCCATGCGCCGACTGCCGACCATTGTCCTGCTGCTCGCCATCGTCGCGGCGGCGGGCTTCTATTTGCTGTCGGGCTGGAACGGCGCGCCGGCCGAAGGCAGCTATCGCACCGCCAAGGCCGACCGCGGCGAAGTGGTCGCCACCGTCAACGCCACCGGCACCATCAATCCCGACCACCACCGTGATCGTGGGCTCGCAATTGTCCGGGCAGGTGGTCGAAATTCTCGCCGACTACAATTCCGAGGTGAAGGCCGGCCAGGTGGTGGCGCGCCTCAACCAGGATCAGATCCGGGCGCGGCTCGATGCCGCGCGCGCCGATCTCGCGCAGATGCGGGCGCAGAAGCTCGTGACCGGAGGCCAGATCGAGAAGGTCAAGGCCGAAACCGAAAAGGCGCAAGGCCGCGCAGGCCGACATGGAAGCGCAGGTCGTGCGCAACGAGGCGCTGCTCGCCGACGCCGAGCGCATCCTGACCCGCCAGACCGAATTGCGTTCCCGCGGCTTCGCCGCCGAGGCTACCGCCGAAACCGCGCGCGCCACCCGCGACGCGCAGGCCGCCGCGCTGAATTCCGCGCGCGCCCAGGTCAATTCCGCCAAGGCCGCGCTCCTCGGGCTCGCCGCCGATCTGCAGGTCGCGCAGGCCAATCTCGAAGCGGTCTCCGCGCAGATCCTGCAGCGCGAAGCGGCGGTGCGGCAGATCGAGGTCGATCTGCAGAATTCCGAAATCAAGTCGCCGGTCAACGGCGTGGTCGTGCAGCGCAATGTCGAACTCGGCGCCACCGTCGCCGCCTCGCTGCAGGCGCCGACCCTGTTCCTGATCGCCGACGATCTCTCGCACATGGAAATCGCCGCCAATATCGACGAGACCGATGTCGGCCGCATCAAGGCCGGCCAGAAGGCGACCTTCACCGTCAACGCCTTTCCCGGCCGCTCCTTCGAAGGCCGCGTCAAGATGGTGCGGCTCGGCTCGCAGAATGTGCAGAATGTCGTGATCTACACCACCATCATCTCGATCGAGAATCCGCGCCGCGAATTGCTGCCCGGCATGACCGCCAATCTGCGGGTCGAGACCGAGCGGCGCGACGATGTCGTGCGCATTCCGAACGCGGCCTTGCGCTGGCGGCCGCCTTCGCTCGCCGATCAGCCGATCGCAGCCGCACCGGGCGGCGGCGGTGCGCCGGGCGGTGGCGGCGAGGCGCAGCGCCGGCCGCAAGGCGGCAACAGCAGCGCCGAATTCATCGACGCCATCAAGAAGGAGCTGAATCTCTCGTCGGTGCAATCGCGCGACATCGACGCGCTGGTTGCCGAGATGCGCCAGAGCATGATCGCCAATGCGGTCGCCGGCGGTGACGCCAATGCCAGGCGCGAGCGTTTCCGCGCCGCACGCAAGGAACTCGAGCAGCGCATCGCCGGCATTCTGACGCCGGAGCAGAAGCACGCGCTTCGACGAAATCGTGAAGCGCTATGCCGAAGTGCAGGAGGGCCGCGCGACCCAGAGCGGGCGCGTGTTCATCGTCGGCGCGGACGGCAAGCCGGAAGGCGTCACCGTGCGGCTCGGCGCAACCGATGGCGGCACGACCGAAATCGTCTCCGGTCTCGAGGCCGGCGCCGAGGTGATCGTCGGCGGCGGGGCGCGTGGCGCGCCGGAGCGCTGCGCCGACCGCGCTTCGGGTTCTAGGTGACGGCATGATCCGAGGTGACTTTCCTCTTGCCTCCCCCTGCAAGGGGGACCAGCGACGATTTGATCCGCTCGCCTCCACTCCCCCTTTCAGCGGGAGGGATCGGATAGCGCCATGCCGCTGATCGAAACCCACAACCTGACGCGGCTCTACAAACTCGGCGGCGAGACCGTTGACCGCGCTTGGCGGCGTCTCGGTCTCGGTCGACGAGGGCGATTTCGTCGCGGTGATGGGCCCGTCGGGCTCCGGCAAATCCACCTTCATGAACGTGATCGGCTGCCTCGATAAGCCGACCTCCGGAACCTACACGCTCGACGGCGAAACGATCTCCTCGCTCAACCGCGATGCGCTGGCCGACGTGCGCAACAAGAAGATCGGCTTCGTGTTCCAGCAATTCCATCTGCTCGATCGGCTCGATGCGCTGGCCAATGTCGAATTGCCGATGATCTATGCCGAGACGCGATCGCGCCTCGCGCAAGGAAAAGGCGGTCACCGCGCTGAAGCGCGTGGGCCTAGGCGAGCGCATCCATCACCGGCCGACGCAGCTTTCCGGCGGCCAGCAGCAGCGCGTGGCGATCGCGCGCGCGCTGGTCAACTACGCCGAAAATGCTGCTGGCCGACGAGCCGACCGGCGCGCGTCGACAGCCGCACCTCGGTCGAATTGATGGCGCTGTTTCAGGAACTGAACCGCGACGGCACGACCGTGGTGATGGTCACGCACGAGCCCGACGTCGCGGCCTATGCCAACCGGCTGATCCGGTTTCTCGACGGCCATGTGATTTCCGACCAGCGGCAGGCGCCGGTCGATGCGGCCAACGCAATTGCAGGAGCTGATCGCCGCGCATCGTCCGCATGTCGAGGCGGCCGAATGACAAACCGCGACGCCGTCATCTCCGCGCTCGACGCGCTGCGCCTGCACAAGCTGCGCAGCGGCGCTCACCATGCTCGGCATCATCATCGGTGTCGCCGCGGTGATCGCGATGGTCGCGGTCGGCGGCGGCGCGCGCGAGCAGGTGGTGGCGCAGATCCGAAGCCTCGGCTCCAACCTCCTGATCATCATGCCCGGCAACGTGACGCAGGGCGGCGTGCGGCTCGGCTCGGGCGCCGCCTCGACGCTGACCGACGACGACGCCGCCGCGATTCTCAAGGAAGTGGCGGCGGTCCAGGCGGTCGCGCCCTATATGCGCGGCAACGCGCAGCTGATCGCCAGCGGCATGAACTGGGCGACCGGCGTGATCGGCATCGACAATGGCTGGTTCGAGGCCCGCGAATGGGATGCCGACGCTCGGCCGCATTTTCGAGCCGGAGGAGATTTCCCGCGGCGCGCAGGTGGTGCTGATCGGCCAGACGGTGGCGCGCAATCTTTATGGCGGCATCGATCCGATCGGGCAGGAATTGCGCATCCGCAACGTGCCGTTCCGGGTGATCGGCGTGATGTCGAGAAAGGGCCAGTCGACCTGGGGCCAGGATCAGGACGACGTCGTCTTCATCCCGCTCAACACCGCGCGCCAGCGCGTGCTCGGCCGCAACCTGGCCAATGCGCGCGCGGTCGGCTCGATCTATGTGAAGGTGCGCGACGGCGAGGACATGACGCTGGTCGAGGACGAGGTGAAGTCGCTGCTGCGCCAGCGCCATCGCATGCAGCCGGGCCAGGAGGACGATTTCTCGATCCGCAATCTCGCCGATATCGCGGCGACCCGCGAGGCCAGCGCACGCACGCTGGCGATGCTGCTCGCCGCCGTCGCCGGCGTGTCGCTCGCGGTCGGCGGCATCGGCATCATGAACATCATGCTGGTGTCGGTGACCGAGCGCACGCGCGAGATCGGGCTGCGGCTCGCGGTCGGCGCGCGGCAATGGGATATCCTGCGGCAATTCCTGTTCGAGGCGACCGGCCTTGCCGCGATCGGCGGACTGATCGGCGTGCTGTTCGGCGTCGGCGCGGCCTATCGTGGTCTCGAACGCGGCCGGCTGGCCGCTGCTGATCCAGCCGGAATCGATCGTGCTGGCCGTGGTGTTTTCCGGCCTGGTCGGCGTGTTCTTCGGCTGGTATCCGGCGCTGCGCGCCTCGCAGGCTCGATCCGATCGAGGCGCTGCGGCATACGTGAGGCGCTATCGCCGCGATCCGCCGAACCAGCCCTGCACGCGCGACCACAGATCGCGCGCCGAAACGGAAAACACGGCGAACAGGACTCCGACGATGATCAGCGGAATCCACAGCAGCATCAGTCCGGCCAGCAGCAGGAAGAACAGGCGGCGACCGCGCCTGCCGCCAGCAGGACGAGGATGATCGGTGAACGGGCCGGGCTTCTTCAGATAGATCCGGCGGATGCCGTCGGGTCCTTCCTCGACCCGCACGAACAGGCTGTCGAAACCGCCGCGCGAATTGTCCCGCCCGCGCGGCGGAATGATTTCCGGCTCGACACGCGGACGCTCGACGCGGGGGGCATTGGGATCGTGGCTCGACATGCTTCTAATGTGGTGTGAATTCCGGGCGAGGCAATGCGGCTTTTAAGCCTTTCGCAACCACGCAAGTTAGCGGAATAGCCAAACTTCCGCTGCATGATCGCGCCTTCGCGGAGGCCAGAGCATGTCCCAGACCGCCGATCTTTCACCTCGCGCCCGGATCGCGTTCGGCGGAATTTTCGTATTGGCCGGTCTGATGATCGTGCTGGTCGGATTTGGAATATTGCGGCCCGATCCGAAAGACATTCACGCTCCGCTCTGGGTCATCGCCTGCGCGGGGTTCGCTTTCATGCTGGCCGGCGCCAGCGTTGCGATCGGTGCGGCGTCCAGGGACAGCGATCGCGACGGCAGCCTGCCGGCAAGCGCGCCGCTGCCGCTGCGCATCCTGCAATATCTGATGGGCCTTGGGATCGTCTCGTCGCTGGCGATGATCGGAAGCTGGGTCGCGATCGGCTCCGACGGCAAGGTCAGAAGCTCGGCCTCGTTCTTCGGCGTCTCGGTTTCGGGCATGTCGGGCGAAATGGCGGGCCGCATGATGTTCGGCCTGGGCGCCGGCCTGTGCTGGCTGATGCTGATCGCGTTCGCGCGGCAGGGCTGGCGGAAATTGTTTGCGCGGCCTTAGGCGCTCGCTACTCCGCCGCCGTGCGTCCCGCGCCGCCCGTGCCGTAGCGGCGCTCGATATAATCGATCACCATCGTCTTGAAATCGGCGGCGACATTGGCGCCGCGCAACGTCACCGACTTCTTGCCGTCGATGAACACCGGCGCGGCCGGCGCTTCGCCGGTGCCGGGCAGCGAAATGCCGATATCGGCATGCTTGCTTTCGCCGGGGCCGTTCACGATGCAGCCCATCACCGCGACATTGAGCGCTTCGACGCCGGGATAGCGCGTCTTCCATTCCGGCATCGAGGTGTGGATGAAGGACTGGATGTCGCGCGCCAGTTCCTGGAACGTGGTCGAGGTGGTGCGGCCGCAGCCGGGGCAGGCCGCGACCAGCGGCACGAACACGCGAAAGCCCATGGTCTGCAGAATTTCCTGCGCGACCTTCACTTCGAGCGTGCGGTCGCCGCCCGGCTCGGGCGTGAGCGAGACGCGGATGGTGTCGCCGATGCCCTGCTGCAGCAGAATGCCGAGCGCGGCCGACGACGCGACGATGCCCTTCGATCCCATGCCGGCTTCGGTGAGGCCGAGATGGATCGCATAATCGGAGCGGCGCGCCAGATCGAGATAGACCGCGATCAGATCCTGCACCGCCGACACCTTCGCCGACAGGATGATGCGGTTCTTCGGCAATCCCATCTCGACCGCGCGATCGGCGGACAGCAGCGCCGACTGCACCATCGCCTCGCGCATCACCGCGCGCGCTTCGAGCGGCTTCGCCGATTTCGCGTTCTCGTCCATCAGATGCGTGAGCAATTCCTGATCGAGCGAACCCCAATTGGCGCCGATCCGCACCGGCTTGTCGTGCCGGATCGCGGTCTCGATGATGGCGCCGAACTGCCGGTCCTTCTTGTCCTTGAAGCCGACATTGCCGGGATTGATGCGATACTTGTCGAGCGCCTCGGCGCAGGCCGGATGATCGGCCAGCAGCTTGTGGCCGATATAATGGAAGTCGCCGATCAGCGGCACCCGCACATTCATCTTGGCGAGCCGGTCGCGGATATGCGGCACCGCGGCCGCGGCCTCGTCGCGGTCGACGGTGATGCGCACGAGTTCGGAGCCCGCCCGCGCCAGCGCCGCCACCTGCCGGGCGGTGCCCTCGACATCGGCGGTGTCGGTATTGGTCATCGACTGCACGACGATCGGGGCGCCGCCGCCGACCGTCACGCCGCCGACATCGACGGCAACGGAGGTGTGGCGCGGCGCCGGGCCGCCGAGAACGTGCTGGGATGGTAATCTGGTCCATCGGCCTAATCTAGCATCTCGAGATGAAAACGGGAGTAGCGACCTTCGCGCCGACCAAATGCGGCCGGAAACCGCAGGTATAGCGTCCGGCCCGCGTTGAAGGAAGCCTTATTGCGGCCGATTTACCAGGATCAGGCCGCCGATCACCAGCGCCACCGCGCCGGCAAAGGCCGGGCGTGATCGGATCGCCCATCACCAGATGGCCCGCGAACACGCCGAATAATGGCGTCAGGAATGTGAAGGCCGAAAGACGGCTGGCCGAGTATTTCGCACACCAGCATGAACCAGATCAGGAAGGTCAGCGAAACCACCCAGACGGTCTGGTAGACGAGCGACGCCAGCGCGACGGCGCCGGGCATCGCGGGTGATCGGTTTCGCCGAACAGCCAGGCGGCCACGGCGAGCATCGGTGCCGAAATCACCAGCTGATATTGCAGCGTCTTTTCCGGCGCGGCGCGGGCGAGCGAAGTCGACTTCACCACCAGCGTCGTGAAGCCCCAGGCGATGCCGCCCGCCAGCGCCAGCACGTCGCCGAGCAGCTGATTCGGCATCGGCGGATGGCGTCGGCACGCCGAAGGCCAGCACCAGGCCGGCAAACGACATCAGCAGTCCGACCCATTGCGACCAGCGGAAGCGATCGTTCGGGCACCAGGAAATGCGAGCCGAGCACCACGACGAACGGCGCGATATAGATGAACAGCGTGGCGCGGCTGGCCGTGGTGTAGAGCAGCGCCGCGATAGATGAAGATGAATTCGAGCCCGAACAGCAAGCCGGCAACGAGGCCGGCTTTCAGCGTCGCGTCGCGCAGGTCGAGCGAGATGCCGCGCGAGCGCGCATAGATCCAGATGATCAGCGCGGCGCCGACGTTGAGCGGATCGTCGCCTGCATCAGCGGCGGAATGTCGGGGAGCGCGAGTTTCACCGCAACCTGATTGAAGCCCCAGCACAGGCACAGGAACACCACGATCAGCCGGCGGCGCCCAGATTCGAGCGGCCGCGTCGCGGCCGTATGTGGCGCTTGCGTGGTGGCGGTCATGTCGGGGTTCCCGGCGGGGAAGAAGCGTCTGACTTTCCTAGCGGATATTGACCGACGACGGTAGCGACGATGGGCATGGCGGGCATGTCGTTCTTCCTTCTCCCGCTTCAGCGGGGAGACGGACTGCTCACTGCGACATTCAAACTATCGGCAATTGGCGCAAATGCCGGTGATCTCGATCACCGGCGCTTTCGGCGTAAAGCCGGCGGCGCGGGTTGCGCTTTCGAGCGAATTCGGCCACCGCCTGCGACGGCGCTTCGCCGACCTCGCCGCAGCGCTCGCAGATCAGGAACACCACGAGATCGTCGGAACCGTGCCGATGCACGCAGGCGATGAAGGCATTGCGGCTTTCGATGCGATGCGCGAGGCCGTTCTCGATCAGGAAATCGAGCGCGCGATAGACCGTGATCGGCGCATGCCGCGTGCCAGCCCTGGCGGCGCGGTCGATGATCTCATAGGCGCCGAGCGGCTTGTGGCTCGACAGCAGCACTTCGAGCACCTGCCGGCGTGTCGGCGTCAGCTTCTGCGAGCGCTGGTCGCACAGGGTCTCGGCATGCTTCAGCGCGTCGGCGGTGCAGCGGTCGTGGTCGTGATCGGGCGCGGGAAAGACGGCGTGCTCATGCGTCTGTCATATAGGCCCTGATTCAACGCCGCAAGCGTTCATCCCCGCCATTATCCACCTTTTGCAATGCAACAATAAGTTTATTGCAATGCAACAAATCGGGCTTAGCTTCGTTCGGCACGGGCGGCAAAATCTGGAACCTGAATGCTGAAAGACATGTCGGCCGGCGTAAACCGGCTTTTGACCGGGCTGACGGCTCAAACCGGGCATCAAACGGGTCAATCTGGCGCTTCAGGGCGGCGGCGCGCATGGCGCCTTCACCTGGGGCGTATCTGGACCACCTGCTGGAAGACGGGCGGCTGGCCTTTTCCGGCATTTCCGGGGCATCGGCCGGTGCGGTCAACGCCGTCATGCTGGCCGATGGACTGGCGCGCGGCGGACCGGAAGTGGCGCGCCAGCGGCTGGCGGAATTCTGGCGCGCGGCCTCGATCGGCGGCTATCTGCCGGGCCCGCAGCGCGCGGTGCTCGACCGCATGCTGTCGCTGTTTCCGATGGCCGGCTCGCCGGTGCAGATGTTCGTCGATGCGATGTCGCGGATGATGAGCCCCTACGATTTCAACCCGCTCAACATCAATCCGCTGAAGGACCTGATCGAGCGCTTCGTCGATTTCGAGGCGATCCGCAATTTCGACCAGCTCGAATTGTTCATCACCGCGACCAACGTGCATAGCGGCCGGATGCGCGTGTTCCGGCGCGAGCAGATCACCGCCGATGTGGTGATGGCGTCGTCGGCACTGCCGCATGTGTTCCGCGCCGTCGAGATCGAAGGCGAGCCCTATTGGGACGGCGGCTTTACCGGCAATCCGGCGATCCTGCCGCTGATCTCGACCGAACGGTGCCGACGACGTGCTGCTGGTGCAGATCGCGCCGCTGCAAGCGCGACGACACGCCGACCACCGCGCGCGACATCCTGAGCCGCGTCAACGAGATTTCGTTCTCGTCCTCGCTCGCCGCCGAATTGCGCGCGCTCGAATATGTCGGCCGCGGTCGGCAAGGACGGCATCAACGTGCACCGCATCCAGCTCGAGGGGCTCGACCGCAAGCTCGGAACCGGATCGCGGCTGAAGACCGATTACGATTTCTTCGCGCTGCTGCATCGCGCCGGCCGCAGAGCCGCCCGCCGCTTCCTCGATCGGCATTTCGCCGATATCGGGCGGCGTTCGACGCTCGATCTGGTGAAGGAGACGGCGGCGTAGCTCTTTCTTTTCCCTCCTCCTGAAAGCTGTAGCCGTAGGGTGGAGCTAAGGCGCGCAGCGCCGAGCCCACTACAAGTTGGCGGGCATTAGTGGTGGGCTTCGCTTCGCATGCCGCCCATCGCTATGGCTCTTCATATCGGATGAAACGTGGATGCCCGCGACAAGCGCAGGCATGACTGGGTAAGTTATTGAAATGTCCCCCACCCCGCTCCTCACCGTCGAAATCGGCGCACGCGCATATCGAGCTTGTGATCGGCGACATCACCACGCTCGATGTCGATGCCATCGTCAATGCCGCCAACCGCACGCTGCTCGGCGGCGGCGGCGTGGACGGCGCCATCCATCGCGCGGCCGGACCGGAACTGAAGCTCGAATGCGAGACGCTCGGCGGCTGCGATACCGGCGAGGCCAAGATCACCGCGCGGCTATCGCCTCAAGGCGCGGCATGTGATCCATGCCGTCGGCCCGATCTGGGGCGGCGGCGATAGCGACGAGGATGCGCTGCTCGCGTCCTGCTATCGCAACGCGCTGGCACTGGCCGCGCAGAACCGGCTTTCGAGCCTCGCCTTCCCTGCGATCTCGACCGGCATCTACGCGTTTCCGCCCGACCGCGCCGCCCGCATCGCGGCCGGCACCGTGGTATCCGAACTCGCGGCGCGACCGGCCGGCATCGCGCGCGTGGTGCTGTGCTGCTTCAGCGCGCAATCGGCGCAGCATCACCTGGAGGCGCTGGTCGGAGATGGGGCTGGCCTGAGTTTTGACCGAATCGCGGGTGACTCTTGGCCGCGCCGGGCGACTTGTCGAAGAGGCTTTGAAGATGGGGCTTGCGATCACGCGCCGGGCCGCGATTGTCGCGCTGGTGTTTGTTGCCACGGCAGCGCATGGCCAATATTCGAACGATGCGCCCGGCAATCCCATCCGTTCGCGCCGATCCGGCTGCTGTTCGACGAGGTCGACCACATCGTCGCGGAGCATTTCTACAATCCGGCCGCGATCCCGAAATTCCGCAGCCTCCTGAATGCGCGCAAGGCGACCGCACAGACCTATCCGGACGCGGACGAAGGGATCGCGCAGGCTTTGCGTGCCCTGGCCGCCTCGCATACCGGCCGCTATACGCCCGACCAGATCGAATATTACGAGCTGCTCGATATCTTCCAGACCGCAGGCTTTCGCAAGACGCCCGCGCTTCATGACGGACACATCGCCTATGCCGGCATCGGCATGGCCGCGCGCGACATCGACGGCCGGACATTCGTGACGCATCTTTACGACGGCGGCCCGGCGCAAAAAGCAGGGCTGCGCGTCGGCGACGAAATCGTCAGCGTCGACGGACAGCCCTATCAGCCGATCGCTGTCTTTCAAGGACCGCGCGGGTGGAAATGTTTCCGTTCAGATCCGGCGGCAGGCCGGCGCCGCGCCATTCGCGATCGAGGTGCCGGTGGTCTGGCTGCGGCCGAACCCGGCGCTGAGCGATGCCATCCGCAACAGCGTGCGCGTGATCGAGAAGGACGGACAGCGCATCGGCAGCCTGCGGCTTTGGACCTACGGCTCGAACGGCATGCACAGCCTGATGACCGAGCTGATCTCCTCCGACGCCTTGCGCAATGTCGACGGACTGGTGCTCGACCTGCGCAGCCGCTGGGGCGGCCGGGGCAGCGAGGCGGCCGATCTGTTCCTCAGCCGCACCCGCGACATGAGCATCATCGGACGCGACGGCAAGGAGACGCGTCACGGTCGCGCGCTGGCGCAAGCCGCTGGTCGCCATCGTCGATGGCGGCACGCGCAGCTCGATGGAGATCATCGCCTATTCGCTGCAGCAGGCCGGCGTGCCGCCTGATCGGGACGCGCACCGCCGGCGCGGTGCTGACCGCCCGTTCGTTCCTGCTGAGCGATCACAGCCTGGTGCTGCTCGCGATCAACGATGTCAGACTCGACGGCAAGCGCTTCGAAGGCGCGGCGTCGCTCCCGATATCGAAGTGCCGTTCGACCTGCGCTACGCGAACGGCGCCGATCCGCAATTCGATCGCGCCGTGCTCGAATTGCAGCGCAGGCTTACGAACTGAAGCGTTTTCAAGCGAAGTGGGTACCGATTCGCGCGAAGAAATCGCGAAAAAAAAGCTACAACAGCCGCTGCGCATAGGCGGCGCAGCCGATCAATCCGGGCTCGGGACAGGTGATGAGCGCGGACGGAATCGATTTCAGCAGATTTTCGTAGGGCGGATGGCGCTCGAAGGCCGCGCGGAACAGACGCGCATCGAAGAGCGGCCCGAGCGCCGACGCGACGCCGCCGGCAATATAGACGCCGCCGGTGGCGCGGAAGGCGAGCGCCATGTCGCCCGCGAAGCGCCCGAACAGGCGAACGAACATCGCAGCCGTCGCCCGCGCGTCGCGATCGCCGGCGCGTGCCTGCCGCAGGATCATCTCGGGCTTGAGACCGAGAATGCCCGGATGCATCGCAAGATGCAGACGCGACAGGCCGGGGCCGGACAGCACATGCTCGGCCGTGACCGGCGCGCTGTTTCTCCGCAAGGCGATGGAACAGCGGCTTCCTCGTCGGGATAGGCCGGCGCCGAACGACACATGACCGGCCTCGCTCGCGACCGCCTGCCAGTCGTCTCCAGACGGAACCAGGGCCGCGACGCCGAGCCCGGTGCCGGGCCCGAGCACGAGCTTCGCGCCATGCGGAAAGGCGCCGGCATCGCCGATCGGCTGCAGGTCCCGATCCGTGAAGGCCGGCAGCGCATAGGCCAGCGCCTCGAAATCGTTGAGCGCATGAACCTTCGCGATCCCGAAGCGCGCCGCCAGTTGCTTCGGCCGCAACACCCAGTCGCGATTGGTGAGCGCGATCTCCTCGCCCGCGACCGGCGCCGCCAGCGCCAGCACCGCCAGCGGCGGCGGCGCGGTCACGCCTTCGAGCGCGCGGGCGAGCACGCCCTCCGGCCCGTCGACGCTGTCATTGGCGACGCTGAGGATGCGCTGCGGCCGTCCGCCCGGCTCGGCAAAGCCGACCCGGCTGTTGGTGCCGCCGATATCGGCGACCAGGAATTTCCGGCATCGCGCGATCAGACTTTCTCTTCAGACTTTTTCTTGCGCGAACACCTCGCGCGCGATCCGGAACGAATCCACCGCGCAGGGCACGCCGGCATAGATCGCGACCTGCAGGAACACTTCCGTGATTTCCTTCTTGCTGACGCCGTTGGTCAGCGCGCCCTTGATATGCGCCTTCAATTCGTGCGGGCGGTTGAGGATCGATATCATCGCCAGATTGAGCATCGAACGCTGCTTCAGCGGCAGGCCCTCGCGACCCCAGACCGCGCCCCAGCAATATTCGGTGACCAGTTCCTGCATCGGCCGGTTGAAATCGTCGGCGGTCTTGATGGCGTTCTCGACATAGTCCTTGCCCAGCACCGCGGTGCGGATGGCGAGGCCCTTGTCGTACATGTCCTTGTTCATGGTCGTTTCCTCTGGTTGGCGTGATGGGACAACGTTTCAGCGCGGCAGGAATTCCTTGCGGATTTTCTCGGTATGTTCGCCGAGCGCCGGCACCGCGCCGTAGCGGCGCGTCTCGTCGAACATCGGCGCCGGCGCCGGCATCGCGGCGGGGCCGCTCGGCGTATCGACGTCAATCCGGCGCAGATGCGGATGCGCCGACAGCAGCGCGCAATCGCTGACGCGCGCGAAGGCGATGTCGGCCTGTTTCCAGCTTTTGCATCAGCGGCGCGACGTCGACACTTGCGAAGGCCTGGGCGACCAGCGCATCGGTGTCGGCACGATTGCTCGACCCGCGCGCGATTGGTGGCAAAGCGCGGATCGTCGCCAATGCGCGGCATCGCCCAGCACTTGCCTCGGCCAGCACCCGCCATTCGCGGTCGTTCTGGATCGAGATCAGGATGTCGGCGCCGTCGCGGCTCTTGAACACGCCATAGGGCGCGATCGCCGCATGCGCGAGCCCGATGCGCTTGAACGGATGGCCGCCTTCGTGCGAGAGCAGCGGCACCGTCATCCATTCCGCCATGGCGTCGAACAGCGACACCGAAATGGCAGCGCCCTCGCCGGTGCGGCCGCGCGCGATCAGCGCTTCCAGGATCGCCTGATAGGCATTCATGCCGGCGCCGATATCGGCGACCGAAAAGCCGACCCGCGCCGGCGCCTCCGGTCCGCCGGTGACGAGGCGAGCCCGACTTCCGCCTGCACCAGCAGGTCATAGGCCTTGCGCGCGGCATAGGGGCCGTCCTCGCCATAGCCCGAGATCGAGCAGCAGATCAGCCGCGGATATTGTCTTGCGCAAGCTCGCGCAATCGGAAAGCCGAGCTTGGCGATCGCGCCGGGCTTGAGGTTCTGCACGAACACATCGGCCTTCGCGAGCATTGCCGCGAACAGCGTCTTGTCGTCGGCCTTGGCCAGATCGAGCACCACCGATTCCTTGCCGCGATTGAGCCAGACGAAATTGGCGCTCTCGCCATGCACGTAATCGTCATAGGCTCGGGCGAAATCGCCCTCCGGCCGCTCGATCTTGATCACGCGCGCGCCGGCATCGGCGAGCCGGCAGGTCGCCTGCGGCGCCGCCACCGCCTGTTCCAGCGAGACGACGAGGATGCCGGAGAGGGAATGTCACTTCGCCATTCAACTCGTCATCGCCGGAGCGTGGGCCAAGGCGCGAGGCGCCGGGCCCACCAATGATCGCACAGCAGTGGGCTTCACTGCGATCAGCCCACCCTACGAAACGTGGTCACGTCGTGCCATCAAGTCTCACCACCGCCCTGCCATTGTTGATCGCCACCACATCCCGCTCCATCGCGCGCGCGCGGAAACTCACGGCCTCGCCATCGCGCCAGATTTCGGTGCGCAGCGTCTCGCCCGGAAAGAACGGCGCCGAAAACCGGCCGGCGATCTCGACGAGCCGCGACGGATCATAGCCGCAAACGCTGCGCAGCAGCGCATGACCCGCGACCCCGAAAGTTCCGAGCCCCTGCAGGATCGGCCGCGGAAAGCCCGCCGCCCTGCGCGACCTCCGGGTCGGCATGCAGCGGATTGACGTCGGCGGAGAGCCGGTAGATCAGCGCCATTTCCGGCCGCGTGGCGAGATCGCAGACGAGATCGGGCGCGCGTTCGGGAATCGCATGCGCCGGCGGCGACGGCCGCACCGCGCCGAACCCGCCATCGCCGCGGCAGAATACCGACTGGCGGATGGTCGCGACCGGCGCGCCGGTCGCCTTGTCGAAAATCAGCCGCCGCATCAGCAGCAGCGCCCCCTTGCCGGCGCCCTTGTCGATCACATCGTCGATGAAGTGCTTCGCCACGATGGTGCCGGAAGCTGCGAGCGGACGATGCAGCGTGAGATGCTCCTCGCCATGCACCGTCATTTCATAAGTGACGCCGGTATCGTGATCGCGCAGCAGATACGGCTCGAAGCCGAGCACCACCGCGAAGGTCGGCAGCACCTTGAGATTCTTCTCGTAGACGAAGGCAAGCTCGTGCCGGATCGGTCGGGTCCTGCCCGAGCCCGATGCCGAGCGCATAGAGCATCACGTCCTTTTGCGTATAGCTCTGCTCGGTGTCGGGAAATTTCAGCGAGAGCAGCTTGTCGGGATCGATGGCATCGGCGTTGCACGGCGCGCGCGATTACTTGCGCGCCGAGCCCGAGCCGCTTGATCAGTTCGCCCTTGAACTTGTAATCGGCGACGGTCTGATCGTGGAATTGCTTGCCGTCGAGATAGGCGATGCTCTGACCGGTATTGCCGATCACCTTCAGCACGCCGTCCGACTTCACCGCATTGGCGCAGCCGCGCTCGAGCGCCGCCTTCACGTCCGCCGGCAAGCCCTTCGGCGCGTAAAGGCCGTTCTGGCCGGGCGGCACCGCGGTCTTGACGCCGAGTTCGCTCGCCGTCGGCACATCCGGATAGGCCGGATGGCGCTTGTCGGAAAACACCACCAGCGGACGGATCTGGTCGTTGCCGCGGATCGAGGAGATCGCCGGCGCGCCGAAATCGAGATCGCCCTTGATCAGCACCGGCAGCATGGCGGCGTCGCCGCGAAACGGCAGATGCTGCACCTTCACCTTCAGTCGCATCGGCGAGATTCTCGACCGACAGATGCGGAATCGAGCCAAGGCCCGCATGGCCGAAATTGAGGCCCTTGTCCCTGGCCGCGGCAAACAGCTCCTTCGCGGTCTTGTACGGAGAATTCGGGACCGACCGCGATCGAGAACAGATTCTCGAACACCTGACAGATATAGTCGAAGGATTCCGCATTGTAGCGGACGCCCTTCACGAGATACGGCGCATTCGCGATCGGCGTCGACGGCCCGAAGCCGAGAGTGTAGCCGTCCGGCGCCGCGGCCGCGAGCGCGCCGAAGCCGATGGTGCCGCCGGCGCCGTCGCGGTTCTGCACCACCACCGATCTGCCCGAGCTGCTCGGCCAGCGAGGCCGCAACCGCGCGCCCGATCAGATCGACGCCGCCGCCGGCGGCGAACGGGATGATCACCTCGATCGTTCGGGAGGGATATTTCTGCGCCGGCGGCAGCGCCGGACATCACCAGCAATGCCGCGGCGCGCCGATAGCACGTTCGAACATCGTCTTCCTCCCGTTTTGTTGGAAACGCTAGGCTTGAGCGCGTCTATCCTCGTCAATGCAGCGTGCGCGCAAGCTCGGAACATGGAGAGGACACGGAATGGCCCGTCGCATCGTCGATATCTCGATCCCGCTGGAAAGCGATGTCGCCAGCGATCCGCCGGTGGCGCTGCCGAAAATCCAGTATCTGCGGCACGATCAGACCATCGAGCGCATTCGCGGATTCTTTCCGGGCTTGCAGGCGAGCGACCTGCCGGACGGCGCGGGCTGGGCGCTGGAGAAGGTCGAGATCACGACCCATAACGGCACGCATCTCGACGCGCCCTGGCATTATCACCCGACCATGGATCATGCGCTCGGCGCACCGAAGCCGTCGATGACCATCGATCAGGTTCCGCTCGACTGGTGTCTGCAGCCGGGCGTGAAGCTCGACTTCCGGCATTTTCCGTCGGGCTATGTGGCGACGCGCAAGGATGTCGAGGCCGAACTCGAACGCATCGGCCATACGCTGAAGCCGCTGGAGATCGTGCTGGTCAACACCGCGGCCGGCGCGAAATACGGCGACGCGGATTACGTCGATTCCGGCTGCGGCATGGGCCGCGAGGCCACGCTGTATCTCACCGAGCGCGGCGTGCGCGTCACCGGCACCGACGGCTGGAGCTGGGACGCGCCGTTCTCCTTCACGGCGAAGCGCTACGCGAAGGATCACGATGCCTCGATCATCTGGGAAGGCCACAAGGCCGGCCGCGACATCGGCTATTGCCATCTCGAGAAGCTGCACAATCTCGAAAGCCTGCCGCCGGACGGATTCACGGTGTCCTGCTTTCCGGTGAAGGTGAAAGGCGGCTCGGCCGGCTGGACGCGCGCGGTGGCGATATTCGAGGAGTGAAAATTCACGCGCGGGTCAACGCGCGCATTCCATAAGGTACGGGAGGCGTCATGCCGGGGCTGATCGATATTCACGCGCATTTTCTCACCCAAGACCTATCTCGACGCGATGCACGCGGCGGGCGTGCGACAGATGTCGACGGCTACCCGATGCCCGACTGGTCGCCGGACAGCGCGATCGCACTGATGGATCGATGGGGCATTCAGACCCAGATCCTGTCGATTTCGGCGCCGGGCATCGATTTCGTCCGCGGCGAGGCCGCGCGCAAGCTCGCGCGCACGATCAACGAGGAACTCGCCGGCATCGTCGCGCGCCATCCCGGCCGGTTCCGCGGCTTCGGCATGTTGCCGCTGCCGGACGTGGACGGCGCGCTGCGCGAGGTCGAGCATGCGCTCGACGTGCTGAAGTTCGAGGGCATCGGGCTCTACACCAATTTCGGCGGCATCTATCCGGGCGACAGCCGTCTCGATCCGCTGTTCGAGGAACTCAACCGCCGCAAGGCCGTGACCTATGTGCATCCGGTGGCGCCTCCCGGCTTCGACATGGCGCGGTTCGGCTATCCGGCGGCGACGATCGAATATCCGTTCGACACCACGCGCATGATCACGAATCTGGTGTCGTCCGGCACGATGCGGCGCTTTCCCGATTTCAAGATGATCGTGTCGCATGGCGGCGGCACGCTGCCCTTCCTCGTGCCGCGGATCGCGCGCCACACCGCGCGCTTTGCGCGCGTGCCGGTCACGCCGGACGCAGATCATGCCGACTTCAAGTCCTTCTATTTCGACGTCACCGCGGTCTCGCATCCGCATGCGATCGACGCGCTGCTCGCGATCGCGCCGAAGGATCGGCTGCTCTATGGCAGCGATCATCCTTTCATGCTGCCGAGCGCGATCACCGCAGGCGTCGATTTCCTCAGCGAACTCGCCGAAATTCGACGATGCCACGCGGCGCGCGGTGTCTTACGAGAACGCGCAGCGGCTGTTTCCCGCGGCTCGCCAAAGACCTAATTCTGCGGGCCGAAGCCGATCTGCTTCACCACCGGCCGCCACACCTCCTGCTCCTTGCGCAGGTAGGCCGCGGTGTCGGCGATCGACATCGGCCGCACGATGGTGCCGAGTGCTGCGAGCCTGTCCTTCACTGCGGGCAATTCCAGCACCGACGTTCAGATCGCGGTGCGACTGCTGGACGATCTCGTCCGGCGTGCCGCGCGGCGCGACCAGCGCAAACCAGCCGGTCGCCTCGAAGCCCGGCAAGGTCTCGGCGATGGTCGGCAGGTTCGGGAATTCCGGCAGGCGCTTGCTGCGAGGAAATCGCCAGCGCCTTGAGCGAGCCGCTCTGGATCGGACCAAGCAATGTGCCGAGGCCCTCGACGATCACTGCGATTCGGCCGCCCATCAGGTCCTGCAAACCGGCCGCGGCGCCCGGATAAGGAATGTGGGTCATGTCCGCGCCGGTCTGCGACTTGATCCGCTCGGCGGTGAGATGCGGGATGGTGCCGCGCGCGTTGGCCGCGAAATTCAGCGTGCCGGGTTTCGCCTTCGACAAGCGCGACGAGTTCGGAGAGCGTGTTGACGCCCAGCGACGGCGAAACCGCGATCACCATCGGCTGCTCGGCGACGAAGCCGATCGGCGTGAAATCGCCGAGCATGTCGATCTTCAGGCTGGGGAACATCTCCGGCATGACGATGTAAGCCGACGCCGCCGGGAGATAGAGCGTGTAGCCATCGGCCGGCGCCTGGATCGCCTGCTTGGCGGCGACGCTGCCGCCGGCACCGGTGGCGTTCAGAATGACGATCTGCTGCTTCCAGCGTTTGCCGAGTTCGTCGGCGACGATGCGCGCGACCACATCGGGGCCGCTCGCCGGCGCGCCCTGAGTAATGAGCTTGACGGGAGCGGTCGGATAATTTTGCGCCTGCACCGGCGCAGCCAGAGCGCAAGGAAAGCAAGGCGATTACATGAAGGCAGTTACGACCCCGGCCAGTCATTTGCACCTCCTGCTATTGTGAGCACCCCGAGACCGTCGTCCCCGCGAAAGCGGGAATCCATAACCACCTCAGAGCGTATGGGTCCCCGCTTTCGCGGGGACGACCGCATCGCTATTTCCCCCACACCTCTTCCGCCACCTCGACGATCATCCGCAGCTTCGCCCATTGCTCGTCCTCGGCCAGCACGTTGCCTTCCTCGGTCGAGGCGAAGCCGCATTGCGGCGACAGGCAGAGCTGATCGAGCGGCACGAACTTCGCCGCTTCCTCGATCCGCTTCTTGATCAGGTCCTTGCTTTCCAGCGTGCCGGTCTTCGAGGTGACGAGGCCGAGCACCACGCGCTTCTTGCCCTTCGGCAGGAAACGCAGCGGCTCGAAGCCGCCGGCACGATCGGAATCGTATTCCAGGAAATAGCCGTCGATGCCGATCTTGTTGAACAGCACATCGGCCACCGGCTCGTAGCCGCCCGACGACACGAAGGTCGAGCGGAAATTGCCGCGGCACAGATGCATCGCCGTCACCATGTCGGCCGGCTTGTCGGCGATCGCGGAATTGATCATGTCGGCCCAGGCATTGGCGAGCATGCACCGGATCCTCGCCGCGATCCTTCACCATCTGGCGGCGCTCCTTGTCGCACAGATGCGCGTAGGAGGTGTCGTCGAGCTGCAGATAGCGGCAGCCGGCATCGCCGAAAGCCTTGATCGCCTTGCGATAGGCGAGGCCGAGATCGTGCAGCATCTCTTCGGTCGACTTGTAGATGCCGTCCTCGCACCGGCTTTCGGCCGACGCGATAATGCAGCACGGTCGGCGACGGCAGCGTCATCTTCGGCGTCACCTTGGTATTCGCCTTCAGGAACTCGAAATGGTCGATCATCGGCGCGCCGGAATAGCCGAGCTTGCCGGTGACGCGGATATCCTCCGGCCGGGTCTCGACGCCCGCGAACTTGATGCCGTGCGCGGTGCGATAGAGCTCGGCGCCGTCGAGCAGCTTGAAGAAATCGAACTGCCACCAGGAGCGGCGGAACTCGCCGTCGGTCGCGAGCTTCAGGCCCGACCTCTTCCTGCTTCTTGATGATCTTCTTGATTTCCTGATCCTCGACCGCCTTCAGCGCGGCGGCGTCGATCTCGCCCTTCTCGCGTTTGATGCGCGCTTCCTTCAGCGGCGCGGTGCGCAGGAGCGAGCCGACATGATCGGCGCGGAAGGGGGCGGTGGTGTTGCATTGGACTCTTTCTCGTACTTGCGCTTGACCGTCATCCGGTCGAGCGCAGCGAAAGCGGGTGACTCAGAGCTTCGCTCGGTCGCACTGGGTCCCCGCTTGCGCGGGGAGACGGATTACTGTCCCCACACCTCCTCGGCGACTTCCACGATCATGCGCAGCTTCGCCCATTGCTGCTCCTCGGTCAGCGTATTGCCTTCCTCGGTCGAGGCGAAGCCGCATTGCGGCGACAGGCAGAGCTGATCGAGGCTGATATATTTCGACGCCTCGTCGATGCGGCGCTTGATGATCGTCCTTCGTTTCCAGTTCGCCGGTCTTGGTGGTGACGAGGCCGAGCACCACGCGGCGATCCTTCGGCACGAGCCGCAGCGGCTCGAAACCGCCGGCGCGCTCGGTGTCGTATTCCATGAAATAGCCGTGCACCTTGATGCGGTTGAACAGCACCTCGGCCTCGGCGTCGTAGCCGCCCGAGCCCATGAAGGTCGATTTGTAGTTGCCGCGGCACAGATGCATGGTGATGGTCATGTCGGAGGGAATGTCCGACATCGCCGCGTTGATGAGATCGCCGTAGAGCGGCCCGAGCTTCTCCGGATCGTCGCCGCGCTTCACCATCTGGTCGCGATATTTCGGATCGCACAGCATGGCGATGAAGACCTCGTCGAGCTGCAGATAGCGGCAGCCGGCATCGGCGAAGCCGCGCACCGCCTTCTTGTAGGCCTTGCCGAGATCGTCCCAGAAGGCGTCCATGTCCGGATAGGCCGTCTTGTCGATCGGCGTCGCGACCGGCCGGCCGTAGATGCGCCGACGGCGACGGAATGGTGATCTTCGGCGTCTGCCTGGTATGCGCGGCGACAAACTTGAAATGCTCGACCATCGGATGCGGCCCGGACATGCCGAGCTTGCCGGTCACCTGCACGCCCTCGTTGCGCGTGTTGACCGCGGCGAACTTGATGCCGGTGTCCATCACATGCTTTTCGGCGCCGTCGAGGCCCCAGAGGAAATCGAGATGCCACCAGGAGCGGCGGAATTCGCCGTCGGTGATCGCCTTCAGGCCGACCTCTTCCTGCTTCTTGATGACGCGCTCGATCTCGCGGTCCTCGACCTCCTTCAGTTGCGCGGCCGTGATCTCGCCCTTGGCCTTCTTCGCGCGCGCCTCATGGATCGCCTTCGGACGCAGCAGGCTGCCGACATGATCGGCGCGGAAGGGTGGTCGCGTGTCTTTGCTCATTGCAGTTCCGCCCTATCAGTTTTGCCGCTCGTTCCCGCGAAAGCGGGAACCCAGAGAGGCCTTGCACGGTGACTCTGGGTCCCCGCTTTCGCGGGGACGAACGGAGACAGCGCTGTTACGCCCCCGTCAGTTCCTTCCGCACCATCTTGGTGCCGTCGACCATCGCCTTCATCTTGGCGAAGGCCACCGGGCGCGGCAGATATTTCATGCCGCAATCGGGCGCGATCACCAGCCGCTCGGCCGGCACCACTTTCAGCGCGGCGCGGATGCGATCGGCGACGGTCTCGGGCCGCTCCACCGTCAGATCGCCAAGATCGATGACGCCGAGGATGATGGTCCTTCGACGGCAGCTTGCGCAGGATTTCGAGATCGAGCTTGGGCTGCGCCGCCTCGATCGAGACCTGCTGCACGCCGCTATTCTCAAGCTCGGACAGGAACGAATAGCCGGTCGGCTTGTCGTGCACGACCTGCGCATAGCCGAAGCACAGATGGATCGCGATCGTGCCCGTCACGCCGTCGAGCGCGCGGTGCAAGCGTCTTCAATCCGTATTGCCGCGCCTTGTCGGGATGCTGCTGCATCCACGGCTCGTCGATCTGCACGATGTCGGCGCCGGCCGCGAACAGATCCTTGATCTCCTCGTTCACCGCCGCCGCATAATCCATCGCGACCGCGACTTCGTCCTTGTAGAAATCGTCCTGCGCCTGCTTGCCCATGGTGAAGGGGCCGGGAACGGTCGCCTTGATCTTGCGGTCGGTATTGGCGCGCAGAATCTTCACGTCGCGCACCTCGACCGGATGCCTGCGCCGGATCTTGCCGGCGACGCGCGGCACCGGAATGGTCTTGCCGGTGCGGTTGATGGTGGTGCCGGGCTTGTCGAGATCGATGCCTTCGAGCGCGGTGGCGAAGCGGTTGGAATAGCTCTCGCGCCGCTGCTCGCCGTCGCAGATGATGTCGAGGCCGGCGCGCTCCTGATCGCGGATCGCGAGCAGCGTCGCGTCGTCCTGCGCGGCTTCGAGATGCTTCTCGGCGACCAGCCACAGGTCGTGCATGCGCACGCGCGGCACCTGCTTGGACAGCCGCTCGCGGTCGATCAGCCATTCGGGTTGCGGATAGGAGCCGACGAGGCTGGTGGGGAGAAGCATCGAGTTGACCACGCTTAATTCCAGGTCGTCCCCGCGAAAGCGGGGACCCATAACCACCGCTCTGGAATATGGGTCCCCGCTTTCGCGGGGACGACCGAAGATACTGAAATCACAACCAGAGACTAAAACGGCGCCGCACGATGCGCTCGCACGGCGCCGCGATGTTTCAAGGCAACGCTGCCGTTACTGCTGCGCCTTCTCGAACGGCACGACCGCTTCGCCGGTCGACAGCTTCGCCGGCGCCACGACCGTCTGCGTATCCATGCCGCGGAACTGCTCGAGTCGTTGCCTTTGATGCCCTTGTACTGCACCTGCATCATGCCCGAATCGACCCATTCGCCGTTCTTGCCGAACTTGATCGGGCCCATGATGGTCGGGATCGTGTTCGTGCGCAGATATTCGGCGATCTTGTCGTCGTTCAGGCTCTTGGTGGCCTCGACCGCCTTGCCGAGCAGTTCGGCATAGGCGTAGCCCCAGGTGCCGAGATAATAGCCGAGCGGATCGACACCCGCGGCCTTGGCGCGCGACTGGTATTCCTTCAGGAACGCCTCGGACCTCGGGAGTCAGCGCCTGCTTGGACGGCACCCAGGTCTCGTAGTTGATCCAGCCGTTCATCAGCGGCCCGAGCTGGGTCTTGATCGCAGTGATCTGCAGGCCGACCATCGCGCCGCCGATCATCTTCGGCTTGAAGCCGATCTCGTTGACCGCGCGCACCATGCCGACCGAGTCCGGCGGATAGGAGCAGATCACCACCGCATCCGGATTCGCCGCCTGGATCGCGCGCACGATCGGGGTGAAGTCGGTCGTGGCCGGCGGATATTTGCGGTCGTAGACGATCTTGAGGTTGTGCTTCTTGACGTTGTCGCGCGCGCCGTCGCAGGCGTTGTTCGCGAATTCCGCGTCGGCGGCGACCAGCGCCACGGTCTGAAGCTTGTTCTTCGCGGCGACCTCGATGAAGCCTTCGGTGAAGGACGGCTTGGTGTTCTGCCCGGTCGGGATCATCGCGAAATATTTCGGGTAGTTGAACTCGCTGTTCACCGCGAGCCCGAACAGCCCGATCATCGTCTTGCCCTTCTGAATGGCGACCGGCATCGCCGGCGCGATCATGTTGGTGGCATAGGGGCCGAGGATCAGGTCGACCTTATCGACGTCGATCAGCTTGGTGTAGATGCCCGGCACCGTCGACGCATTGGTCTGATCGTCGTAGAAGATCAGCTTGACCGGGCGGCCGAGCAGCCCGCCCTTCTTGTTGATCTGTTCCTCCCAGATCTGCACGCCGAGCAGCGCCTGCTTGCCGGGTCCGGCGAGACCGACCCGTCATCGCAATGCCGAGGCCGATCTTGATCGGCTCGCCGGATTGCGCCTGCGCCTGCGGCGCAGACGACAGCGCGAGCAATGCAACGGCTGCAACCGTGCCCGCCAGACGCCGCAGCGTCGGGTATTCGTACCATGGTGATCCTCCCTTTAACATTATTGATTATGGGGGGATTTTTCCCGATCCCTCCCTTGGCTTCAAGCCTTAAAACTCATCGCCCGGTCATTCCGGCAGTCCCGTAATGACGCAGGTTACAGGCCGTTTACTTGCCCCACACCTCCTCGGACAATTCGACGATTTCCCGCATCTTGGCCCATTGCTGGTCCTCGGTCAGGATGTTGCCTTCCTCGGTCGAAGCGAAGCCGCATTGCGGCGACAGGCAGAATTGCTCGAGCGGTGCGAATTTCGCGGCCTCGTCGATCCGCCGCTTGACGTCGTCCTTGTTTTCCAGCGTGCCGCTCTTGGAGGTGATCAGCCCAAGTACCGCCTGCTTCTGCCCCTTGGGCAGGAATCGCAACGGCTCGAAGCCGCCGGCGCGGTCGGTGTCGTATTCCAGGAAATAGCCGTCGAAATTGACCTGGCCGAGCAGCACTTCCGCCACCGGCTCATAGCCGCCCGAAGCGATGAAGGTGGAGCGGAAATTGCCGCGGCAGGCATGCATGGTGATCACCATGTCGGCCGGCTTGTCCTTCGAGCGCGAGATTGATCATGTCGCGATATTTCTGCTGCAGGCTCTCGGGCTGATCGCCGCGCTCGCGCGATTGCGCAAGTTCCTTCTCCGAGCACAGATAGGCCCACACCGTGTCGTCGAATTGCAGATAGCGGCAGCCGGCGTCGTAGAAGGCCTTCACCGCCTTGCCATAGGCTTTTCCGGCATCGTGAAAGAACTGGTCGAGGTCCGGATAGACCTCCTTGCTGATCTTGTGCCGTCCGACCCGGAAATGCGCCACCGTCGGCGACGGGATCGTCATCTTCGGCACCACCCTGGTATTGGCTTTCAGAAAGCGGAAATGCTCGAGGAACGGATGATCGTCCGGGAAGTCGATCTTGCCCGCGACACGGATGTCCCAGGCCTTGGTCTGCGCGCCCTGAAACTGGATACCTTGCGTGTGATCGTAAAGATCGATGCCCTGCATCCCGCCGAGAAAGTCGAAATGCCAGAAGGTGCGCCGGAATTCGCCGTCGGTCGCAAGCTTCATGCCGACGTCTTCCTGCTTCCTGATCACCTTCCTGATCTCTTCGTCCTCCACCGCCTTCAATTGCGCCGGCGTGATCTCGCCCTTGTCGCGCTTCGCGCGCGCCTGTTTCAGGGCATCGCTGCGCAGAAAGCTTCCGACCTGGTCGGCGCGAAAAGGCGGCTTGGTACGTTGCATGGAAACGTTCACTCCCATTTCTTTTATGATTGGCTGATTAGTCTATTCAGTAGCGCGCGGCGAGCGGCCGGCGGATCAAAACCGCGCCGGGAACCAGATCGCGGGTACCCTGATTGCGGAAGGCAAGCTGCAGGTTGCGATGGGCAAGCCTCGCATGCTCGCGCATCAGCGCTTCGGCGCGCGCGCCTTCGCGCTCCTCGATCGCACGCACCACGCAGCGGTGATGGTCCTGCGCGATGGTCAGAATCTGGCGCGCTTCCGGCAACATCGCCTGCACCATGACGAAGCCGCTTGGAGAAGCAAAGGGCAGATTGAGCGCGCGGTCGATCTGACGCGTCAGCACCGGAGAATCGGCGGCGTCGATCAACAGCGCGTGGAATCTGCCGTTCAGTCCGACATATTGCGAGAAGTCGTCGACATTAAGCGAGGGCTTGTCGACCAGGTCGTCGAGCTGCGCCAGCCGCTCCTTCATCTCGACCAGCACCGGATTGCGCACGCCGCGCTCGGCGGCAAGCCGCGCCGCGAAACCTTCCAGCGTGCCGCGCATCTCGATCGCGTCATGGATGTCGCGTTCGGAAAAGGCCTTGACCGCAAACCCGCCGGACGGGATCGCTTCGAGCAAGCCCTCTTCTTCGAGCCTGACCAGCGCCATCCGGATGGGCGTGCGGGAAATGCCGAGGCGCTCCACCACCGACAATTCGGAAATCCGGTCCCCCGGCTTCAAATCGCCGGACAGGATCAGGTCGCGGAGCGAAAGCTGCGCCTTCACGGTCTGGGAGGCGGATTTCTCGGTTTCGGCGATTGGGACCGGCACCGGCCACTCCTTTTACGGGGTCCTTGAGGTCCTCAAGGATTCATGCTGTATACAATACAGGCAGGGCGGCTGGGTAGTCCATCCGAACTGCCAAGAAACGTGATTATTTCAGCCTAGGGACGAAACACGCGGAAGGCTCGGACGGCGGCTTTTCGCGCTTCTGTATACAGGGATTCACAAATTCGGCCGGATCAGGCTCCGACGGCGACAGCCCCAAGGCTGTGTCAGGGCCGAAAGACCGGCCGCCATGCGGTCCACATCAAACGCCATATCCATCAGTCGGAGGAAGTAGCGATGGCCTACAAGAATTTGGAAGAGAAGCTGAAGGCGGCCGGCAACGCGGTCAAGATGATGCGCAACTCGCAGATCGGCGCCTATGTCTATCCGGTGGTTGCGCCGGAATTCACCAACTGGCGCGACGAACAACGCGCCTGGCGCGAGACCTGCGTGCTGTTCGACCAGTCGCACCACATGGTCAACCTGTTCGTGCGCGGCAAGGACACCGTGAAGCTTCTCTCCTACCTGTCGACCAATTCGTTCAAGAATTTCACCGTCGACAAGGCCAAGCAATTCGCGCCCGTCACGCCCTATGGCCATGTGATCGGCGACGGCATCCTGTTCTATCTCGCCGACAACGAGATGGTGTATGTCGGCCGCAATCCGGCGGCGAACTGGATCGAATTCCACGCCAAGACCGGCGGCTACGATGTCGAAACCGTCTATGACGACCGCTCGCCGTCGCGCCCGATGGGCAAGCCGGTGACCCGCAGCTTCTATCGCTATCAGATCCAGGGCCCGAACGCGCAAGGCCGTGATCAAGAAGCTGACCGGCGGCACCTTCCCGGACATCAAGTTCTTCAACATGGGCTATGTCACGATGGCCGGCCGCAAGATCCGCGCCCTGCGTCACGGCATGGCCGGCGCGCCGGGCCTGGAAATCTGGGGCCCCTATGCCGAAGGCGAGGAAGTGCGCGCGGCGATCGTCGAGGCCGGCAAGGATTTCGGCATGGTGCAGGTGGGCGCGCGCGCCTATGCGACCAACACGCTGGAATCGGGCTGGATTCCCTCGCCGGTGCCGGCGATCTATTCCGGCGACAAGCTGAAGGCCTATCGCGAATGGCTGCCGGAAACCAGCTACGAGGCGGTGGCCGGTCTCGGCGGCAGCTTCGTCTCCGACAAGATCGAGGACTATTACACCACGCCATACGAACTCGGCTACAACACCTTCACCAAGTTCGACCACGACTTCATCGGCTCGGATGCGCTGAAGGCGATGGAAGGCAAGAACCATCGCAAGAAGGTGACGTTCGCGTGGGACAATGCCGACGTGAACCGCATCAACGCCTCGATGTTCGCGCCGCATGGCGAGAACTTCAAGTTCATCGATTTGCCGCTGTCGAACTATGCCTCGTCGTCCTTCGACACCGTGATGAGCAAGGGCAAGATGGCCGGCGCCTCGATGTTCTCGGGCTATTCCTTCAACGAGCGCAAGATGCTCTCGCTCGGCTGGGTCGAAGCCGAATTCGCCAAGCCCGGCACCGAGCTCACCCTGATCTGGGGCGAGGAAGGCGGCGGCACCAAGAAGACCACCGTCGAGCGCCACAAGCAGACCGAGGTCAAGGTCGTGGTTGGCCCGACCCCCTACGCGAAGGACGTGCGCGAGGGCTATGAAGGCAAATGGCGCCACAGCGCCTGATCGCCTCCGTCATCGCCTGAAATGCAGAGCCCCCGTGTGTCGCACGGGGGCTTTTTTTGGTCCGGCTCCGGCGTGATAGCGTGTACCAGGCAACCCGCCGCGAAAGAGCTCACCCTGTGCAGCACAAGCCCGTATCGCCCGACGCCCATGCCGCCGATTTCTGGCTGGCCTGCAGCGCCATTGTCGCGGTCGCGGTGCTGCAGTTCTTTCTGATCAACGATCTGTCGCTCGGACCGCGCTGGCTCGCACCGGCCGCCGAGATCGCGCTCCTGATCCCGCTCGCAACGATGTTCCGGATTCGGCAGAGGCGCGTAAGGCATGCAGTCGCCGCTGGCAAAATCATCGATCCGCAGCGACGCTTCATCCGCTACCTCGCGATCACGTTGATTTTGGTCATGACCGTGATGAATTTCGCGGCGCTGAGCGAACTCGTGCGGGCGCTATTAGTCGGAAAGGCCGAGAACGCGCGGACGCTGCTGGTCGATGCGGTGATCATCTGGATGATCAACGTTATCGTCTTTGGATTGTGGTTCTGGGGACTGGACGGCGGAGGCCCCGCAATACGTCATGCGCAGGGCCAGCCATTCTACGAGTTCCTGTTCCCGCAGGCGACCGTCGACCGCGCGACAGCAACGCCGTTCTCGCCCGGCTTTGTCGATTACCTTTTCCTGGCCTTCACCAACGCGACGGCATTTTCGCCGGCCGACACGATGCCGCTGTCGCAGCGCGCCAAGCTTTTGATGATGTCGGAAGCGATGATCTCGCTTCTGACGATCGCGTTCGTCGCGGCACGCGCGGTGGGCATCCTGTCATAAGGCCTCAAGTGGAACGCAAACCAGATTTGCCTTGGCTCTCGGTCCCCGCTGGAATTCTGCACTCGAACTGCGTGAAGCGCAGTCCCGGCTGCGGGCGAATGCGACCTACGCCGCCGCCTTGCCGCGATAGGCGGTGTCGACCGTCAGCACGCCGCCCACGGCGCGCGACACGCAGGCGCAGATTTTGTGGTTCTCGGCCCGCTCGCGCTCGCTGAAAAACACGTCGCGGTGGTCGATCGAGCCTGACGATTCCAGCACATTGAGCGCGCACAATCCGCATTCGCCGCGCTTGCAATCATACATCACGTCGATGCCGGCCTCGATCAGCGCGTCCAGCATGGTCTTGTTCTCGGGCACCGGAATCTCGAGCCCTTCCGGAACGGTGCGAACCACAAAAGCCTGCGGCGCAAAGCGACCGCTTGAACCGAAGGTCTCGTAACGAAGGCCGGACTGAGTGCGGCCGGCCTCGTTCCAGGCGCGGCGCGCGTCGTCGAGCAGCCGCATCGGCCCGCACAAATAGAGCTGGCCTTCAGGATGAAGCGCAGCGATCTCGCGGGCGAGATCGAGCCGCTGCCCCTCGTCGGAGACAAACACCGATAGCGCCTCGCCGCAAATCGCCGAAAGCTCCGGGAGAAGCGCGAGTTCGTCGCGCGAGCGCGCGCAATAAACAAAGCGGAAAGAGGCGCCGCGCTTCTTCAGCGCCTGCGCCATGCCGAGCATAGGGGTGATGCCTATGCCGCCCGCAACCAGCAGATAATCCGGCCGGTCGAATTCCAGATCGAAATTGTTCTGTGGCGACGATAGCGAAACCCGCATCCCCTGCCGCAGCCTGTGCATCGCGCACGATCCGCCGCGGCCGCTATCGTCGCGCTTCACCGCGATCCGATAGACCCCGCCGCCGGGCTCGCCGACCAACGAATAGGAGCGGCTGTCGGCGCGGCCATCGACGGTCACCCCGACATTGATATGGCTGCCCGGATTCCAGACCGCGCCGCCGCTTTCCGGGACGATTTCGAACATCCGGATGGTCGGCGTCAGATCGCGGATCGCGCGAATGCTGCCTTCGGTCCAGGCGTTGTCGCTGCGCATGGTGACCTCCTCAGGCCGCTTGCCGTCCGGGCCCGCGCGTTGCGGTCTCCGCCGCCACCATGCGGTCGATCAGGCGGCGCGCCCACATCGCGCCGGCATCGATGTTCAGGTTGTAGAAAACGTGGTCCGGATTCTCGTCGATCGCGATCTGCTGCGCTTCGAGAATGTTCTCGTCTTCGCGGAAGATGCGGGACACGCCGTCGCGCAGCTCGGAGGTGAGGCGCTGGTTGCCGCGCTTGTAATTGCGCACGAATGCCCAGTGATAGTGGCAGGTGCGGTCGGTCTCGGGCGTGACGGTGTTGAGCACGAAGCCGTTCACCCCTTGCGAGCGGTCGCCTTCGGGCGCGCCGCTGCCGGTCGGTGCGACGCCGACATCGATCGCGATCGTGCATGGCACCTCGAAGCGGATGATCTGCCAGCGATCGACATTGCCGGGCTTGCCGAGTTGGGCGGCCCAGAGCGGCGGCGGCTCGATATCGCGCATCCATCGGGTGATGGTGGCGGTGCGGTCGGTATGCGTCGGCTCGAACGGCGCTTCCGCGACCGCATCGTTGCCGATGCTGGTCGAGTGCACGAAGGTCTCGTGCGTGAGATCCATCAGATTGTCGAGCACCAGGCGATAGTCGCACTTCACATGAATGGTCTTGCCGTCGCCTTCCCATTCCGGGTCATCGTTCCAGTGCAGGTCCGGAACCGTCGAAGGGTCGGCGAGCGCGGGATCGCCCGGCCAGACCCACACAAAGCGATGCTTCTCGATCACCGGGAAGGAGCGCACGCAGGCGGACGGATTGATGGTTTCCTGCGACGGCATGAAGGTGCAGCGGCCATGCGGATCGAAGACGAGGCCATGATAGCCGCACACCACCTCGTCGCCGCGCAGCCGCCCCTTCGAAAGCGGCAGCAGCCGATGCCAGCAGGCGTCTTCCAGCGCCACCGCACGACCGTCCTGGCGGCGATAGAACACCATCTTCCTGTTGCAGATCGTGCGCGGCAGGAGTTCGCGCTGCAATTCGGCGTCCCAGAAGGCCGCGTACCATGCATTCAAGGGAAAGGGACGGCTCGGCATGGCAACTCCTCCCTGAGTTCTATGGTTTTAATTGTATACAATAATTCCAGGCTGGACCGCAATCCTCGCCTAGAAAACTGAAAAATGCCTGCTTTTATGGGAGTTGTCGGCGAGGTGCTGGCAACGACGGCCGATCTGATGCCATTTATGTATACATGGAAGCCAAAAAGCGGCCGATTTAACGGCTGCCTTTTGTAAATTATGTCGTGCGGAGAAGCTGGGAAGGCGGCTCCTTTCGACACCCCTCACACGTCGAAGAACACCGTCTCCTGGTCGCCCTGCATGTGGACGTCCCAGCGCCAGACATTGCCTTGCTTCTTCGCCAGCAGCGTAGCGCGGCGATCCGCCGGCACCAGGTTCAGCACCGCGTCGGTCGCGTTCGCCGCCTCGCCATCGAAATAGAGCCTTGTATAGACCTGCCGCAGCATGCCGCGCGCGAAGATGCAGACCACGATATGCGGCGCCTGCTTCTTGCCGTCGGGACCGGCGACCGCGCCGGGCTTCACCGTGTCGAAGGAGAAGATGCCGTCCGTGTCGCAGGCCGAACGGCCGTGGCCCTTGAAGGCGGCGTTGGAGAGGCGGCGGCTGCCGGGTTCGTTGGAGTAGCGGCCCTGCCCGTCAGCCTGCCAGATTTCCAGCATCGCATCCGGGATCGGCTTGCCGTCGCCATCATAGATACCGCCTTCAATGCGGATGCGGTCGCCGACCACATCGGGCGTGATCAGATTGTCGCCGATGGTTTCCTTCCAGGAATAATGACCGTTGGGATCCCATTTGGCGCGACCTTTGGGCGTGAGACCGTAAGCGTAGAACGGACCGACGGTCTGCGAGGGAGTGAGTTCTGACATGGTGCTTAATCCAGATCGGGAGGAGTGGCTTCGCGTCCGCGCAGCACGATGTCGAAGCGGAAAGCGAGCGCCCAGTCGGGCACGGTGTTGTCGAGGTCGAAGGTCGAAATCATCCGCGCGCGATCGCGCTCGTCGGGCACCGAATTGAAGATCGGATCGAACGGAAACAGATAATCGCCCGGAAAATACATCTGCGTCACCAGACGCGACAGGAATGAATGCCCGAACACCGAGAAGTGGATGTGGTTCGGCCGCCAGGCATTGTAGTGATTGCCCCACGGATAAGAGCCCGGCTTGATGGTGATGAATTTGTAATAGCCGTCCTTGTCGGTGACGGTGCGGCCCGCGCCGGTGAAATTAGGATCGAGCGGCGCCGGATGCTGATCGACCAGATGCACATAGCGGCCGCAGGCATTGGCCTGCCAGATTTCGACGAGCGAATCCGGAACCGGGCGCTTGTCCTCGTCGTAGACATGGCCGTGCACGATGATGCGTTCGCCGAGCGGCTCGCCCTTGCCCTGTTTGGTCAGGTCGTTGTCGTTTTCCTCGAGCGCGTTATGGCCGTAGACCGGGCCGGTCAGCTCCGACAGCGTATGCGGCATCAGGATCAGCGGCTTGGTCGGCGAACGCTTGACCGTGCTCTTGTAGGCCGGCGTCAGATGCTTGGGATAGGCGCTGAGGCCGTCCCGCGGATAGATCAGAGACATCGTTTCGTTTCCTCTCGTCTCTCCTCCGTTCGTTCCCGCGCAAGCGAGAACCCAGTCTTTTGTCTCTGGGTCCCCGCTTTCGCGGGGACGAACGGAAATCAGTTAAACCCTTTCAATCGCCAGCGACACGCCCTGCCCGACGCCGACGCACATGGTCGCAAGGCCCTTCTTGCCGCCGCGCTTTTCCAGGGCATGCGCCGCAGTCATCGCAAGCCGTGCACCCGACATGCCGAGCGGATGGCCGAGCGCGATCGCCCCGCCATGCGGATTGACCTGTTCGGCATCATCGGGAAGCCCGAGCTGCCGCATCACCGCAAGCCCCTGCGACGCGAAAGCCTCGTTCAGCTCGATCACATCGAAGTCGGTGATCTTCAGGCCAAGCCGCTCCATCAGCTTGCGCGTGGACGGCACCGGGCCGATGCCCATGATGCGCGGCGGCACGCCGGCCGACGCCATGCCGAGAATGCGCGCGCGCGGCGTGAGCCCGTGCTTCTTCACCGCTGCTTCGGAGGCAAGGATCATGGCGGCGGCGCCGTCGTTCACACCCGATGCATTGCCGGCGGTGACGGTGCCGTTGTCGCGGAACGGGGTCTTCAACTTGGCAAGCTGCTCCAGCGTGGTTTCGGCGCGGATATGCTCGTCCTTGTCGAACACCGTGACCTCGCCTTTCTTGCCGGGGATTTCGACCGGGACGATCTCCTCGGCGAAGAAGCCCGCGGCCTGCGCCTTGCCGGCGCGCTGCTGCGAGCGCCACGCGAAGGCGTCCTGATCGGCACGCTTCACCTGGAATTCTTCCGCGACATTCTCGCCGGTCTCCGGCATCGAATCGACGCCGTATTGCTTCTTCATCAGCGGGTTGATGAAGCGCCAACCGATCGTGGTGTCGAAAATGTCGGCCTGGCGCGAGAAGGCTTCGCTGGCTTTGCCCATGACGAACGGCGCGCGTGTCATCGACTCCACGCCGCCGGCGATGGCGAACTCGATCTCGCCCGCGCGAATGCCGCGCGCCACGTCTCCCACCGCATTGAGCCCGGAGGCGCAAAGGCGGTTGACGGTAATGCCGGGAACGGAATCGGGCAGACCCGCGAGCAGCAGCGCCATGCGCGCGACATTGCGATTGTCCTCGCCGGCCTGGTTGGCGCAGCCATAGATCACTTCGTCGAGCGCAGCCCAGTCGATCTTCGGATTGCGCTTGACCAGCGCCTTGATCGGGGCTGCGGCCAGATCGTCGGTGCGCATCTTCGACAGCGACCCGCCATAGCGGCCGATGGCGGTGCGGGCGGCGTCGCAGAGGAAAACGTCACGCATGGTCGATGCCTTTGTTTTGTCCGATGATGTCGTTCAGAGACATCGTAGTGGGCGCAGGATCTCTCAAGCCGCCTCGCCGTGGGCGCGCGAAGTGCGGGCATGCAATTCGCGCAATACCGACAATTCCTTCTCGGTCGGCGCCGGGGTTTCGGCAACCTTGTCGGCATATTTCACGGTCCAGCCGGTATTTTCCTGGATTTGCTCGCGCGTCACGCCCGGATGGATGGAGGTGACGGTCATTTCCCGGGTCTTGGGGTCCGGCTCGAACACGCAGAGATCGGTCACCAGTTTGGTCGGGCCCTTGGTCTTGACGCCGAGCCGCTCGCGATGGTCATAGCCTTCGCCGAAACCGAGCGAGGTGATGAAATCGAGCTTGCCGACAAAAGAGCGCTTGCTCTGCGCCATGATGATGAAGATTTCGCCGCAGGAGGTGGCGATTTCCGGTGCGCCGCCGCCGCCCGGCAGCCGCACCTTGGGCTTGTCATAGGTGCCGCCGACCACCGTGGTATTCAGGTTGGCATATTTGTCGATCTGCGCGCCGCCTAGAAAACCGACCGTGATGCGGCCGCCCTGCAGCCAATAGCGGAACATTTCCGGCACCGACACCGTGGTGAGCGCGGTCTCGCACAATTCGCCGTCGCCGATCGAAAGCGGCAGCACGGTCGGCTTGGTGGCGAGCGTGCCGGATTCGTAGATCAGCGTGACGCCAGGCGCGTGCGTGAGGCGGGCGAGATTGGCCGCAGCCGACGGCATGCCGATGCCGACGAAGGTCACGTCGCTGTTCTTGAGCGCGCGCGCCGCGGCGATGGTCATCATCTCGTTGGGTTTGTAATTCATCACATACCCTTTCTGGTCATTCCGGGGCGCACGCCAAAGCGAAGCGACGGCGTGCGAACCCGGAATCCACACGCGCTGCGCTCGCATCTGGATTCCGGGTCCGGCCCTTCGGGCCGTCCCGGAATGACGGAGAGAAACCACGCATCGCGCTCACTCCGCCGCCGTCCGAAGCGCCTCGACATGGCGGGCGAAATCTTCCGGCTTCTTGTCGAGCACATTCTCCTTCATCCAGGCCAGGAACGTGTCGCGATCGCGCGCGATGCCGTCCCATTGCTTGTAGAAGGCGTTGAAGCGCTTGTAATAGCCCTGCGCATAGGACGGAAACGCGCCACCCGGCACCACCGAGATCGCGCCGAGGGTCCAGCCGGGCAGGATCACCGCGTTGAGATTGCGCGGGCCGAAATCGTCGACGATCTCCTCCACCGTCACGATCGATTTCTTCGCCGCCAGCACCGCTTCCTTCTGCACGCCGAGGATGCCCTCAAGCAGCACATTGCCCTCCTTGTCGGCGCGCAAGGCATGAATCACCGCGACATCCGGCCGGTGAGCCGGGATGGTCGCAAGCTGCTCGCCGGTATACGGGCAGGTGACGGACTTGATCGCCGGATTCACCTTCGGCAGATCGGTGCCGATATAGCCGCGGAACATCGTGAACGGCAGACCGGCCGCGCCGGCGGCATAGGCATTTGCCATCGCGGCATGCGAATGCTCGACGATCTCGATCTTGTTGGGCCAACCGTTCTCGACCGCGTCGCGCAGCCTGTGCAGCGAGCCCACGCCCGGATTGCCGCCCCAGGAGAAGATTACCTTGTCGGCGCAGCCCATGCCGATCATCTGGTCGTAGATCAGATCGGGCGTCATGCGCAGAAGCGTCAGATGCTTCTTGCCCTGCCGGATGATTTCGTGGCCGGCGGCATGCGGGATCAGATGGGTGAAGCCTTCCATCGCGACCGTATCGCCATCCTGGATGGTCGAGGATACGGCTTCGGCAAGCGACATCACACGCGACATATCACGCGATTCCCTGAGGGCGCCGGCCTGCGCAGCCCTGTTATTTTTCAATTTACGGAGGCCGTTTCGGAGGGTCAAATGCCAGCGAATTCGACCCCGAGTCCAATGTTTTAGCGGTACGTTTCACGATGAACCTGACCTCCGCCGAACCGATCCTGCGCATTCATGCCGAGCTCGCCGATATCCAGGAATTCGGCAAGACGCCGATCGGCGAGCGGCGGGTCATCAATATTTTAGGGGGAAATGTCGAGGGCCGGCTGAAGGGCCGCGTTCTGCCGGGTGGCGCCGACTGGCAGTTTATCCGCGCCGACGGCGCCGCCCATGTCGAGGCGCGCTACACCATCCAAAGCGACCGGGGCGCGCTGGTTCTTGTCAACAGCGAGGGCATCCGGCACGGCCCGCCCGAGGTGCTGGCCCGCCTGATGACGGGCGAGATCGTCGACCCGTCGCTGTATTATTTCCGCACCGCAATGCGGTTCGAGACCGGCGACCCCGCCCTCGATTGGCTCAACCGGGTGCTCGCGGTGGCGCGTGGGCAGCGCGAGAAGAATGCGGTGAAGCTCGATGTTTACGAGGTGCTGTAGCTGCCTTCCGCCGAGGGGCGGTAAAGTCTTCGCGTGGGCCGATGGGCCACTAACCCCTATTTTTGCGACATAATTTGATCCATACCTGCAAGGATGGGGCTTGACCGCGGGCTCCCTTTCGGGATTGTTGTCAACGACAACAATTAGACGCAATGGCCAAAGGCCACCGGGGACAAATGCCAAGGACCAAGCTCGACATCAAAAACCTGCCCGCCTCCGTCACCGCCGAGCGCGACGGGGAAATCGCCTTCCTGCGCCTGTCGCGCCCGGAAAAGCGCAACGCCATCAACGACACGCTGGTGGGTGGTATCGAGGTCTTTTTCGCCGGCCTGCCGCAGGACATCCGCGCGGTCGTGCTTTACGGCGAGGGCGACCATTTCTCGGCCGGTCTCGACCTGTCGGAGCTCACGGTGCGCGACACCGTCGAGTTCATGCATCATTCGCGCAACTGGCATCGCGTGTTCGACCTGTTCGAATTCGGCAAGGTGCCGGTGATCGCGGTAATGCACGGCGCGGTGGTCGGCGGCGGGCTCGAACTGGCCGCGGCCTGCCATATCCGCGTCTCGGAAAAATCGGTCTATTTCGCCCTGCCGGAAGGCGTGCGCGGCATCTATGTCGGCGGCGGCGGCTCGGTGCGTATCCCGCGCCTGATCGGCGCCTCGCGCATGATGGACATGATGCTGACGGGACGCACCTATGGCGCCGAGGAAGGCCTGGCGATGGGACTGTCGCATTATCTGGTCGAGAACGGCACCGGGCTCGAGAAGGGCATCGAACTCGCCAAGCGCGTCGCCGCCAATACCCGCATGACCAACTACGCCGTCCTGAATGCCCTGCCACGCATCGCCGATGTCGACCGGCCGGGCGGCTATCTGATGGAATTGCTGGTCTCGGCGATTGCTTCGGGCGGCGATGAGGCGCAGACACGATTGAAAGACTTCCTGGAAAAGCGCGCGCCCAAAGCCCTGCACAACAAGGGCTGACACGAAACGCCGCAGGGTGGAAAAACCGATGGCGCAAGCGCCGAAAACCGTTCGTCCCGATTCTCCCGCGCCGTTCCGTGCGGTGAAGCTGGAAAAACCCGAGATCGACATCGAGCGCCGCGCCGACGGCACGATGCTGATCCGCTCGCGCTTTCCGCTCGACCCTTATCCGGACCGCATCACCGACCGCCTGGTGCATTGGGCGAAGGAGACGCCCGATCGCGTGTTCATGGCCGCGCGCGACGACAACGGCGAGTGGCGCAAGATCACCTATGCGCAGGCCCTGCATTATGCCCGCAGCATCGGCGAGGCGCTGCTGAAACGAAATCTGTCGCCGGAGCGGCCGCTCGCGATCCTCTCCGGCAACGATCTCGAACATGCCATGCTCGGCTTCGGCGCCATGTATGCGGGCATTCCCTATGCGCCGATATCGCCGGCCTATTCGCTGGTCTCGACCGATTTCGGCAAGCTGCGCCACATCGTGGGTCTGCTCACGCCCGGCATGGTATTCGCGAGCGACGGCAAGCAATTCCAGCGCGCGATCGAGACAGTGATCCCGCCCGATACCGAGCTTGCCTTCACCCGCAATCCGCTGCCCGGCCGCAAATCCGTGTCGTTCGACGAACTCGCATCGACCCTTCCCACCGCCGCGGTCGATGCCACGAATGCCAAGGTCGGGCCGGACACGATCGCAAAATTCCTGTTCACGTCCGGCTCCACCGGCATGCCGAAGGGCGTGATCAATACCCAACGCATGCTGTGTTCGAACCAGATCATGTGCCGCTCGGCGCTGCAATTTGTGCAGGACGAGCCGCCGGTGATCCTCGACTGGTCGCCCTGGCATCACACCGCCGGCGGCAATCACGATGTCGGACTGGCGCTCTATAACGGCGGCACATTCTACATCGACGAAGGCAAACCGCTGCCGGGCGCGATCGACGCGACCGTGCGCAACCTGAAGGACGTGGCGCCGACCTGGTATTTCAACGTGCCGAAAGGGTTCGAGGCGCTGCTGCCGTTCTTCCGCAGCGACGAGCAGCTTCGCCGCAATTTCTTCAGCCGCCTGAAAGTGCTCTGGTATGCCGGCGCCGCCATCGCCCAGCATGTCTATGACGAGATGCAGGAACTCGCGCAGAAGACCACTGGCGAGCGCGTGCTGTTCCTCACCGGCCTGGGCTCGACCGAGACTGCGCCGTTCGCGATGAGCCGGATGTGGGAAAGCAGCCACGGCGTCAATATCGGCCTTCCGGCGCGCGGCACGGTGATGAAGCTCGTGCCGGTCGACGGCAAGCTCGAGGCCCGCTTCAAGGGGCCGCATATCACGCCGGGTTACTGGCGCCAGCCCGAACTCACCGCCAAGGGCTTCGACGAGGAAGGCTTCTACAAAATCGGCGACGCGCTGAAATTCGAGGACGAGAACAACCCGATTCAAGGGCTCATGTTCGACGGCCGCATCGCCGAGGATTTCAAGCTCGGCACCGGCACCTGGGTCAGCGTCGGACCGTTGCGCGCAAAGTTCATCGCTCATTTTGCGCCCTATGTCCGCGACGTGGTGATCGGCGGCGCCGACCGCGATTATATCGCGGTGCTGATCGTGCCCGACGTCGAGGTGTTGCGTACTTTCGCTCCCGACCTGCCGAAGACCGCCACGGCCGCGCAGGTGCTGGACCATCCGAATGTGAAGGCGGAATTCAGCGAATTGCTGAAGTCTTTCGCCAAGACCTCGACCGGCAGTTCCAACCGCGTGCTGCGCGCGATCCTGCTCGCGGAGGCGCCGTCGCTCGATGTCGGCGAGATCACCGACAAGGGCTCGATCAACCAGCGCGCGGTGCTCGCCCATCGCAAGGATATGGTCGAGGACCTTTACGCCGATCCGCCGCCTGCCCGCGTCATCACCTTCGACAAGAAAGCCTGAGCCGAACCCATGGATATCAAGGGACAGATCGCAATCGTCACCGGCGGCGCCTCCGGACTTGGCGCGGCCACCGCCGAGGCTTTCGCTGCAGCGGGAGCGAAGGTCGCCATCCTCGACCTCAACATGGCCGCAGCCGAGCAGATGGCCGGCAAGATCGGCGGCATCGCGGTGAAATGCGACGTTACCAGCGAGCAAAGTGCGATCGACGCGCTCGCCGAGGTACAGAAGAAAATCGGCACCGGCCGCGTGCTGATGAATTGCGCTGGCGTCGGCACGCCCAAGCGGATCGTCGGCCGCGACGGCCCGATGCCGCTCGCCGACTACAAGAAGGTGATCGAGATCAACCTGATCGGCACCTTCAACATGATGCGGCTGTTCGCCGCCGCCCTGAGCAAGGCCGAGCCGCTTCAAGGCGGCGAGCGCGGCGTAATCATCCAGACCGCATCGGTCGCGGCCTATGAGGGCCAGATCGGCCAGGCCGCCTATGCCTCGTCGAAGGGCGGCGTTGTCGGGCTGACCATGCCGGCGGCGCGCGAACTCGCGCAATTCGGCATCCGCGTCGCGACCATCGCACCCGGCATCTTCCACACGCCGATGCTCGCGGCCCTGCCGGAAGACGCGCAGAAGAGCCTCGGGGCGGCAATGCCGTTCCCGTCGCGGCTCGGACGGCCGGAAGAATTCGCCGATTGTGCCATGTTCATCGTGCGCAACCAATATCTGAACGGCGAGACCATCCGTCTCGACGCCGCTTTGCGCATGGCGCCGCGCTGAAGTCTCTACTAGTCACTGCGGCCGACACAAACTCCGTTCATTCCCGCGCAAGCGGGAATCCAGAAAACTGGACCCCGTCCGTCACGGGGAGAAAACGGCTTTCAGGGAATCCAAATGCTCAGCAACAGCCGAATGGTGCGCATCGAATGGGGCGATTGCGATCCGGCCGGAATCATTTTCTATCCGCGCTATTTCGCGATGTTCGATCATTCGACCACGATGCTGATCACCGCAGCGTCGGGAGTGAGCAAGGCGGAGTTGTTCACGAAATACGATTTCGGCGGCTATCCGCTGGTCTCGACCCAGGCCAAGTTCATCTCGCCGACCCGGTTCGGCGACGACGTGTTCATCCAGTCGACCTTCACGCGCGTCGGCCGTTCGAGCTTTGAAATCCGTCACCAGATCAGAAAGAACAACCAGATCTGCGTCGAGGGTCTTGAGAACCGCGCCTGGGTCAAGCGCGACGAAGCCGACAAGAATAAGATCAAGTCGCATCCGCTGCCGGAAGAACTCGCGGCGCGATTCCGCGCCGAGCTTTGAACTGCGCCTCCGAACCGACCGGTCAGATCGTCTGATTATACTCGCCGACTTCCGGATGCGTGCGCAGCACCGAATCCACCGCCTTGAACATCTCGCGCATGCGAGCCTCCGAAACCGGGCTTTCGACCACGACCACCAGTTCCGGCTTGTTCGACGACGCGCGCACCAGGCCCCAGGTGCCGTCCTCGACCGTGACGCGCACGCCGTTGACGGTCACGAGATCGCGGATCGGCTGGCCGCGACCTTGCCGCCTTTCGCCTTCGCGTCCTCGAAATGCTTCACCACCTGCGTCGACGATGCCGTATTTCTTCTCGTCGTCGCAATGCGGCGACATGGTCGGCGACGACCAGGTCTTCGGCAGCGCGTTCTTCAGGTCGGTCATGCTCTTGTCCGGGTTGCGGTCGAGCATGTCGCAGATCGCGATCGCGGAGACGAGGCCGTCGTCGTAGCCGCGGCCGATCGGCTTGTTGAAGAAGAAGTGCCCGGACTTCTCGAAGCCGACCAGCGCGCCGCTCTCGTTGACGCGGCGCTTCATATAGGAATGGCCGGTCTTCCAGTAATCGGTCTTCACCTTGTTCTGGATCAGCACCGGATCGGTCGCGAACAGGCCGGTCGACTTCACATCGACCACGAAGGTCGCGCCGGGGTGCAGGGCCGAGATGTCGCGCGCGAGCATCACGCCGATCTTGTCGGCGAAAATCTCGTCGCCCTCGTTGTCGACCACGCCGCAGCGGTCGCCGTCGCCATCGAAGCCGAAGCCGACATCGGCGCCAGCATTGATCACCGCATCGCGCATGGCGTGCAGCATCTTCATGTCTTCGGGATTGGGATTGTATTTCGGGAAGGTGTGATCGAGTTCGCAATCGAGCGGGATCACCTCGCAGCCGATCGCCTCCAGCACCTTGGGCGCGAAGGCGCCGGCGGTGCCGTTGCCGCAGGCCGCGACCACCCGCAGCTTGCGCTTCAGCTTCGGGCGATTGGTGAGGTCCTTGATATAGCGCGCCGGGAAATCGTCGATGAACTGATAGCTGCCGCCCTCGCGCGTCTTGAAGCGGGCGTTGAGCACGATGTCCTTCAGCTTGCCCATCTCGTCGGGTCCGAAGGTGAGCGGGCGGTTGGCGCCCATCTTCACGCCGGTCCAGCCATTGTCGTTATGCGAGGCGGTGACCATCGCGACGCAGGGCACGTCGAGATCGAACTGCGCGAAATAGGCCATCGGCGACAGTGCGAGCCCGATGTCGCGCACCCGCATGCCGGCCGCCATCAGGCCGGAAATCAGCGCCATCTTCACCGAGGCCGAATAGCCGCGGAAATCGTGCCCGGTGACGATATCGGGCTTGACGCCCATCTCGTGCACCAGCGTGCCGATGCCCATGCCGAGCCATTGCACGCCCATCAGATTGATTTCGCGCCCGAGCAGCCAGCGCGCGTCGTATTCGCGAAAGCCGGTCGGCTTCACCATCGGCAGCGATTCATAAGCGTAGGTGTTGGGCGCGAGCTGCGCCGCGGGCTTCGGGAACATGCATGTCCTCAGGGGAGGGGGAATTGGCGCGGCAGCCATAGCGCAAACGCCGCGGCCAAGGAAAGGGTTGCCTTCACGGTCATTCCGGGGCGCAGACCAACGGTTCCGCGCCTTTCAGGCCCGTCCGGGAATAACTGAAACTATTTCTCCAGCACCAGCCGGTTATCGGCGAACTCGAACCGCCTCAGCCGGGTCAGGTAGGACAGGCCAAGCAGGTTTTCGTTCAGGGCCCCGCCCGGAACCACCAGCGCCCGCACATCGCGCACCACCAGCCCGCCAATGTCGACCGAATTCAGCGTCACCGGCGCCGCACGCACCGTGCCATTCGCCGTCTGGACCGCCGCCGTATAGGCGCTGCGCGAGGGACGGATGCCGAGCCGGTCGGCATCGCGTTCGGTCAGCGCGATCACCGACGCGCCGGTATCGACCATGAACGAAACCTGCCGGCCGTCGACCCGGCCATTGGCCTGGAAATGACCGCGGTGGTCACGCCCGATGCTGACGCGGCTTGGTCCCGCCGAAGCGCGGCGCGTTGGCGGCCGCAGCCGCCGCTGGCGGCGGCGATTTGGCCGCCGCCGGCTTTGCGGGCTGATGGAGATAATTTCCAATCAGCCCAGCCGCGCCGAGCACAAGCCCGGCAAAAACGATGATTGAACGCATGAGCGCCGCATTCCTGCTTGTCCGCGCATGCAGGAAACCACGAAACGACCCAACCGTCGGCTAACGGGCGATGGCGCGAAGCCTATTCCGCGCCAAATGGGCGAAAAACCGTAAAGGAAAACGTTCGAATTCTAGATTTTGGATTCAGGTTCCCGGGCGCTTGGCGCGACGTGTCGGGATCGCGCTTGCGGGATCGTCCGGCCAGGGATGTCTCGGATAGCGTCCGCGCATCTCCGCCTTCACCGCGTCATAGCTGCCGCGCCAGAAGCCCGGCAGGTCGCGGGTCACCTGCACCGGCCGATGCGCCGGCGACAGCAATTCGATCACCAGCGGCACCCGCCCGCCGGCGATCGCCGGATGCTTGTTGAGCCCGAACAATTCCTGCACCCGTATCGAAATGCTCGGTCCGGCCTCCGCCTGGTAATCGATCGGAGCCTGCGTGCCGGTCGGCGCTTCGAAATGGGTCGGCGCTTCGGCGTCGAGGCGGCGGCGCATGTTCCATGGCAGCAATTCCATCACCGCATTCGAGAGTTCGTCGGCGCCGAGTTCCTTCAGTGCGGTCTTGTCGGCGAATTGTGGCGCCAGCCATTCCGAAGCGCTTTCGGCAAGCGCTTCGTTCGATAGATCCGGCCATTCGTCGCCTTCGGATTTGCGCAGGAACATCACGCGGTCGCGCCACTGGTTCAGATGTTTGCTCCAGGGCAGCCGGTCGAGCCCGGCGGTGGCGATAGCAACGGCGAGTTTCGTGGCGTTTTCCGGCGAGGCCTCCACCGGAGCGATCTGTTCCGACAACGCGATGGCGCCGAGCCTGCGCGCCTTGCGGCCGCGCAGGCTCAAGCGTCGCCGGATCGACCGTGACTTCCTCGCGCGCTTCGATCCGGTCTGCGAATAACCGCTCGATCTCGGCCGGAGAGATCGCGGCCGCCAGCAGAATACGCGCCTGCGCCGCCGTGCCGGACAGTTCGGCGGCGACGATGAACGGCTCGCGCGCCAGCGACAAGGCCGGATCGAGCATCGCGCCGCGTCCATTCGCGAGCAGGAAGCCGCCCTGCCCGCCGCCGCGACTTTTCGCCACCCGATCCGGATAGGCGAGCGCAAGCAGAGCGCCAACACTCGTTTCGCCGGCGCTGCGTCTTGTCGCCGGCTTCGTTGGCCCATCGACGTGCCATGCCGCGCGCTTCTTCCGCGCGCCGCGAGCGATCGCGGCGGAACTGATCGAGCCGATGCGACGAGATCGACATCGTTGCCGCCGAGCCCGCGCTCGGTGACCAGCATCGCGATCTGCGCGGCGCGTTCGCCTTCGCCCTCGCGCGCGGCATCGACCACCATGCGCGCAAGCCGTGGCGGCAGCGGCAGCGCGCGCAGGCTCGCGCCTTCCTCGGTGATGCGCCCGTCTGTCGTCGAGCGCGCCGATCTCGGTCAGCAACTTGCGCGCTTCGCTATAGGCGGCCTGCGGCGGCGGATCGAGAAAGGCAAGCTTCGCCGGATCGGTGACGCCCCATTGCGCCAGATCGAGCGCGAAGCTCGAAAGATCGGCGGAGAGAATCTCCGGCCGCGCATAGGCTTCGAGCGAGGCGGTTTCCGGTTCGGCCCACAATCGGTAGCAAATTCCGGGCTCGGTGCGGCCGGCGCGGCCGCGGCGCTGATCGGCGGCGGCGCGCGACACCCGCACGGTCTCGAGCCGCGTCAGCCCGACGCCCGGCTCGAAGCGCGGCACCCGCGCGAGGCCGCAATCGATGACGACGCGCACGCCTTCGATGGTGAGCGAGGTCTCGGCGATCGAGGTCGCGAGCACCACCTTGCGCCGGCCCGGCGGCGACGGCTCGATGGCGCGATCCTGCACCTGCGCGTCCAGAGCGCCATACAGCGCGACGATGTCGATCGTTGGATCGGTGATGCGCTCTCGGCGAGCAACGCCTCGGTTCGGCGAATTTCTGCCTGGCCGGGCAGGAACACCAGCACCGAGCCGGTCTCGGCACGCAAGGCCCGCATCACCGCGTCGGCCACCTGCGGCTCGATGCGCGCGATCGCGCCTCGCGCGGCAGGTAGCGCGTCTCGACAGGATAGGCACGGCCGTGGCTTTCGACAACCGGCGCGTCGCCCAGAAGTCTGCCGACCCGCGCGCCGTCGAGCGTCGCCGACATGACGAGAATGCTTCAGATCCTCGCGCAGGCCCTGCTGCGCGTCGAGCGCGAAGGCCAGGCCGAGATCGGCATCGAGCGAGCGCTCGTGGAATTCGTCGAACAGCACGGCGGCGATCCCTTTCAAGTTCCGGATCGTCGAGGATCATGCGCGTGAAAATGCCTTCGGTGACGACCTCGATGCGCGTCTTGTTCGAGACCTTCGAGCCGAAGCGCACGCGAAGCCCACCGTGTCGCCGATCTTCTCGCCCAGCGTCTTCGCCATCCGCTCGGCCGCCGCGCGCGCGGCGAGCCTGCGCGGCTCCAGCACGATGATCTTGCCGCCCTTGACCCAGGGCTCGTCGATCAGCGCCAGCGGCACGCGCGTGGTCTTGCCGGCGCCGGGCGGCGCCACCAGCACCGCCGCCTCGCGCGAACGCAAGGCATGCGTCAGCGCCGGCAGCGCGTCGTCGATGGGAAGGGGGGATTCGAAATCTCGCATCGCGCTTCCCCTTACCCTCTCCCCTTGAGGGAGAGGGTGGCTTCGCGAAGCGAAGCCGGGTGAGGGGTCCTATTGTTTGTCTTGCGATGCCGCGGCAAGGATCGCCCCGAGCACTCCGTTCGAATTGCCAAGCACATCATTGTTCCAGAACCGAAGCACGCGATAGCCTGCATCACTCAGCCAACGATCCCGCTCACGGTCTCGGTTTCCGTCGTGCTGCCCACCATCCACTTCGACAATGATACGGCATTCATGACAAACGAAATCAGCTATGTAGTTCCCGATCGGCACCTGCCGACGAAATTTCAGACTTTCCAGTTGTGACGACCTCAACAAGCGCCACAATTTCTTTTCCGCCTCGGTCGACTGATGTCGCATCACGCGAGCACGCGTGAGATTGGTTCTTGATACCGGCCTGTGATGCCCGCTCATTCACCAGGACCCCTCACCCGGCTCGGACCTACGGTCCTCGCCACCCTCTCCCTCAAGGGGAGAGGGTATCAGCCCCTTCCCACGCCCGTATAGGTGAACCCGTGCTTCGCCATGTCCTCGGGCGGATAGATGTTGCGCAGATCGACGATCACGGGCTTGGCCATCGCCGCCTTCAGCGCGGCGAGATCGAGCGCGCGGAACTGCTCCCATTCGGTGACGATCACCAGCACGTCGGCGCCGTTCGCGCAGTCATAGGCGCTCGTCGGCATAGGTGACGTTCGACAGCACCTCGCGCGCCTGCGCCATGCCTTCGGGATCGTAGCCGCGCACCGTCGCGCCCATGTCCTGCAGCGCCGTGATCAGCGGGATCGAGGGCGAATCGCGCATGTCGTCGGTGTTGGGCTTGAAGGTCAGGCCCAGCACCGCCACCGTCTTGTCGCGCAGGCTGCCGCCCACCGCCGCCAGCACCTTGCGCGCCATCGCGCGCTTGCGCTGGTCGTTGACCGCGACCACCGTCTCGACGATGCGCAGCGGCGCCTCGTGATCCTGTCCGGTCTTGATCAGCGCCACCGTATCCTTCGGAAAGCAGGAGCCGCCGAAGCCCGGTCCGGCATGCAGGAACTTCGCCGCCGATGCGGTTGTCGAGCCCCATGCCGCGCGCCACGTCCTGCACATTGGCGCCGACTTTTTCGGCAAGATCGGCGATCTCGTTGATGAAGGTGATCTTGGTCGCCAGAAACGCATTGGCCGCGTATTTGATCAGCTCGGCGGTGCGCCGCTCGGTCACCATGATCGGCGCTCGGTTGAGATAGAGCGGACGATAGACCTGCGCCATCACGTCCCTGGCGCGCGCATCGTCGGTGCCGATCACGATCCGGTCGGGATGCTTGAAGTCGCGGATGGCGGCGCCTTCGCGCAGAAATTCCGGATTGGACACCACCGCGAAATCGGCATCGGCGCGGGTCTGCCGCATCACCCGCTCGACCTCGTCGCCGGTGCCGACCGGCACGGTCGATTTCGTCACCACCACGGTGAAGCCGTCGAGCGCCTGCACCACCTCGCGCGCGGCGTCATAGACATAGGTGAGATCGGCATGGCCGTCGCCGCGCCGCGACGGCGTGCCGACCGCGATGAACACCGCGTCGGCCTCCGCCACCGGGGCCTTCAGCTCGGTCGAGAACGACAGCCGCCCCTGCCGCACATTGCTGGCCACGAGGTCCGACAGGCCGGGCTCGTAGATCGGCATCTCGCCCTGGCGCAGCGCATCGATCTTGCGCGCGTCCTTGTCGACGCAGGTCACCTGATGCCCGAAATCGGCAAAGCAGGCGCCCGAGACGAGCCCGACATAACCGGAACCGATCATCGCAATGCTGCATCGAGGAAACCCAATAAATTCAGGCCGGAACGCGTCCGCCCGGCGGCGGCTGCATAGCAGAGGCACATCCGGATGGCGAGCATGAGACAACAACAGAATGAATGGCCGATATCCACCGGCCCGCGTTGCCATTGCGCGCCGGACAGCCCACATTCGGCACCATGCCAGCATCGAAATCCGCAAAGAAATCCGCTCCGGCCCAAGCCGCGTCTGCCAAGCCGCGCCCGCCAAAGTCGCGCACCGCTTCGGGCAACGGCCTGAAAAAAGGCGACCACGTCTTTCTGGTCGACGGCTCGGGCTACATTTTCCGCGCCTATCACGCGCTGCCGCCGCTCAACCGCAAGTCGGACGGCCTGCAGGTCAATGCCGTGCTCGGCTTCTGCAACATGCTGTGGAAGCTGCTGCGCGACATGAAGCCCGAGGACAAGCCGACACATCTTGCCGTCGTCTTCGATAAATCCGAGAAGACCTTCCGCACCGATTTCTATCCCGACTACAAGGCGCACCGCCCGGACGCGCCGGCCGATCTCATTCCGCAATTCCCGCTGATCCGCGAAGCCGTGCATGCCTTCGACATTCCCTGCCTCGAACAGGCCGGCTACGAGGCCGACGACCTGATCGCGACCTATGCGCGGCTCGCCTGCGATGCCGGCGCCAGCGCCACCATCGTGTCGTCCGACAAGGACCTGATGCAGCTCGTGACCGACTGCGTGATCATGTACGACACCATGAAGGACAAGAAGATCGGCATTGCCGAGGTGATCGAGAAATTCGGCGTGCCGCCGGAAAAGGTCATCGAGGTGCAGTCGCTGATCGGCGATTCCACCGACAACGTGCCGGGCGTGCCGGGCATCGGCGTCAAGACCGCGGCGCAACTGATCGGCGAATATGGCGATCTCGAAACGCTGCTCAGTCGCGCGGGCGAGATCAAGCAGGACAAGCGCCGCCAGACGCTGATCGACAATGCCGAGCTGGCGCGCCTCTCCAAGCGCCTGGTCACGCTCGACCAGAATGTCGATCTCGACGTGCCGGTCGAAGACCTCGCGGTGCACGAGCCGGATTATCGCAAGCTGGTCGCGTTCCTGAAGGCGATGGAATTCTCGACGCTGACGCGGCGGGTGGCGGAAACAGCCGAAATCGATATCAGCCAGGTCGAAGCGGACGCGCAAGACTGGTGTCGGGGGCGAAGGCCGCGCAACCGGAAGCCGAGCCTGCAAGCCGCAGCCAGTCCCTGCGCGGACCACGCTCGCCGCTCGAAGGCGGCGGGATGAACGACAAGAGCAAGGCGCCGTCGGGCGGCGCGCCGACGCAAGGCGCGATGACGCCCATCTCGCTTGCCGAAGCGCGCCTCGCCAAGCTCAAGGCCATCCCGTTCGACCGCTCGAAATACGAAGTGGTGCGCGATCTGGCGCGGCTGAAGGCCTGGATCGTGCGCGCGATCGAGCATGGCCATGTCGCGATCGACACCGAGACCAATTCGCTCGATCCGATGCAGGCGACGTTGTGCGGCTTCTCGCTGGCGGTGACGCCGAACGAGGCCTGCTACGTGCCGCTCGCGCACAAGAAGAATGGCGGCGAGCGAAGGCCTGTTCGATGCCGGTCTCGAGCCGCACCAGATCGCCGAGAAGGACGCGCTCGAAACCATCAAGCCGCTGCTCGAAGATCCCGGCGTGCTCAAGATCGGGCAGAATCTGAAATTCGACTGGCAGATTTTCGCGCAGCGCGGCATCACCATTGCGCCCTATGACGACACGCTGCTGATGTCCTACGTGGTCGATGCCGGCCGCTCCGATCACGGGCTCGGCCCGCTGGCGCGGCGCTATTTCGATCACACCGTGATCGACTACAACGAAGTCACCAAGGCCGGAAAGACCAGGGTCACCTTCGACTGCGTCGAGATCGGCAAGGCCGCCGAATATGCCGCCGAAGACGCCGACGTGACGCTTGCGGCTCTGGCATGTGCTGAAGCCCCGGCTCGCCGCCGAGCGCATGACCAATGTCTACGAGACACTGGAGCGCCCGATGGTGGAAGTGCTGGCGCGCATGGAAGGCCGCGGCATCTCGATCGACCGGCCGACGCTTGCGAAACTGTCGAGCGAGTTCGGCAACGAATCCATGCGGCTCGAAGCCGAAATCCAGAAGCTCGCCGGTCAGCCGCTCAATCCGGGCTCGCCGAAGCAGCTCGGCGACGTACTGTTCGGATCGATGGGATTGCCGGGCGGTACCAAGACCAAGACCGGGCAATGGTCGACCGGCGCGAAGGCGCTGGAGGACCTCGCCGAACAGGGCCACAAGCTGCCGCAGGCAATCCTCGACTGGCGGCAGGTCTCGAAGCTGCGCTCGACCTATACCGACGCGCTGCCGACCTATGTCGATCCGAAGACGCAGCGTGTGCACACCAGCTATTCGCTCGCCGCCACCACCACCGGCCGGCTGTCGTCCTCCGAGCCGAATCTGCAGAACATCCCGATCCGCACCGAGGCCGGGACGAAAAATCCGCAAGGCCTTCGTCGCGGCGCCCGGCAACAAGCTGGTCTCGGCCGATTATTCGCAGATCGAATTGCGGCTACTCGCGGAAGTCGCCAACGTGCCGACGCTGCGTCAGGCCTTCAAGGACGGCGTCGACATTCACGCCATGACGGCGTCGGAAATGTTCGGCGTGCCGGTCAAGGACATGCCGGGCGACGTGCGGCGCAGGGCCAAGGCGATCAATTTCGGCATCATCTACGGCATCTCGGCGTTCGGGCTTGCCAACCAGCTCGGCATCGAGCGCGAGGAGGCCGGCGCCTATATCAAGAAATATTTCGAGCGCTTCCCCGGCATCCGCGACTACATGGACGAGACGCGCGAATTCTGCCGCGAGCACGGCTATGTCGAGACGCTGTTCGGGCGCAAATGCCACTACCCGGACATTCGCAACTCGAACCCGTCGATCCGCGCCTTCAACGAGCGCGCCGCCATCAATGCGCGGCTGCAGGGAACGGCCGCCGACATCATCCGCCGCGCGATGGTGCGGATGGACGATGCGCTGGCGAGGCGAAGCTGAAGGCGATGATGCTGCTGCAGGTGCATGACGAACTGGTGTTCGAGGTGCCCGACAAGGATGTGGCGAAGACGCTGCCGGTGGTGAAGAAGGTGATGGAAGACGCGCCGCACCCGGCCGTGCAGCTTCATGTGCCGCTGCAGGTCGAAGCGCGCGCCGCCGACAACTGGGACGAGGCGCATTGATCGCCTTCCGTCATTCCGGGGCGCTTGCGCAGCAAGCGAACCCGGAATCCATAACCACCACCGGGAGTATGGATTCCGGGCTCGCGCCTCCGGCGCAGCCCGGAATGACCAAGATTATTTCATACCGCACAAAGGCAACAATCCAACATGTCCCCCCTCTCCGCCTTCCCGATCACCAGGAAATGGCCCGCGAAGAACCCGAAGGTGCTTCAGCTCTATTCGTTCCCGACGCCGAACGGCGTGAAGGTCTCGATCGCGCTGGAGGAAGCGGGCCTTCCCTATGAGGCGCATACGGTCAACATCGGCAAGAACGAGAGCTGGACACCGGAATTTCTCTCGCTCAATCCGAACGGAAAAATCCCGGCGATCCTCGATCCGAACGGCCCCAGCGGAAAGCCGCTCGGCCTGTTCGAATCCGGTGCGATCCTGCAATACATCGCCGACAAGACCGGCAAGCTGCTCCCGGCCGATCCGAATGCGCGCTACGAGACCATCCAGTGGGTGCATTTCCAGATGGGCGGCATCGGACCGATCTTCGGCCAGGTCGGCTTCTTCCACAAATTCGCCGGCCGCGAATACGAGGACAAGCGCCCGCTCAAACGCTATGTCGACGAATCCAAGCGCCTGCTCGGCGTGATGGAGACGCGGCTGAAGAACCGGCAATGGTTCATGGGCGACGACTTCACCATCGCCGACATTTCCATGCTCGGCTGGGTGCGCAACCTGATCGGTTTCTACGGCGCGCGCGAGATCGTGGAATACGACACGCTTACGGAAGTGCCGGCCTGGCTCGAACGCTGCCTCGCGCGGCCGGCGGTGCAGCGGGGCCTGGAGATTCCGCCGCGGCCCTGATCGTCAGCAGCCACACGCTCACTTGGTCGAGCGGCTTCTTGTCGATCACCGGCACCGTGCAATCCGGCGTCGGAAATCCCGCCACCAGCAGGATATAGGCCTTCTCGTTGTCGGGCCGGCCGCAGATTTCATTCAGGAAGCCCATCGGCGACGGCGTGTGCGTCAGTGTGGCAAGCCCCGCATTGTGGAGCGCCGCGATCAGGAAGCCGCACGCGATGCCGACCGATTCCGGCACGTAATAATGCTTCACCTTGTCGCCATTCGCGCCTGCGCCATAGCGCTGGCCGAAGATCGCGATCAGCCAGGGCGCGGTTTCCAGAAACGGCTTTCGCCAGTCGGTGCCGAGATGGCGCAAGGCTTCCAGCCATTCCTGGCCGGCGCGGCCCTCATAGAAGGCGTGCTCCTCCTCCTCCGCCGCCGGGCGGATACGCGTCTTGATGGCGGCGTCGGAAATGCACACGAAGGTCCAGGGCTGCTGGTTGGCGCCGGACGGCGCGAGCGAGGCGGTGCGCACCGCATTCTCGATGATCTCGCGTGGTACCGGCCGGTCGCTGTAATCGCGCACCGTGCGTCGCCGCGCCATCAGGCTGAGGAAGTCGCGGGAGCGCCGCTGCATTTCCCCGGCGGCGATATCCGGAAAATCCAAGGGCTGATAGATCGGGTCGCGCATTGCGTTTCAGGTCCTTTACACACGCCCAGATGATTGGGGAAAATGCCGGTACGGGCCAGCGCCAAATGGCGCCTGAACTACAATGGTGGTACGCCATCGCGACCCGAACGCGACCGGAGGTAGCATGGCCGTTCCGCAACGTTATACACCCACCGGCGATGCCCGTGCCCGGCTGCGCGACATCATCGCCAAACGCTCGTTCGGGCGCGGCGAGATCACGCTCGCTTCCGGCCGCAAGAGCGATTTCTATTTCAACCTGAAGCCGACCATGCTCGACGCCGAAGGCGCGGCTTTGCTGGCCGAGCTGACCCTCGACGCGTTGCAGGGCGAGCGCATCGATTATGTCGGCGGGCTGGAAATGGGCGCGGTGCCGCTGGCCGGCGCGATCGCGCAGCTTTCGTTCATGCGCGGCCAGCCGATCCAGGCCTTCTTCGTGCGCAAGAAGCCGAAGGATCACGGCGCGAAACTGTCGGTCGAGGGGCTGGCGCCGGGCGAGTCGCTCGCCGGCAAGCGCGTGGTGATCGTGGAAGACGTCACCACCACCGGCGGATCTGCGATCAAGGCGGCGGAAGCGGTGCGCGATTCCGGCGCCGATATCGTCATGGTGTTCACCATGGTCGACCGCGAGGAAGGCGCCGACGAGAGCTTCCGCAAAGCCGGGCTCGCCTTCCGCTCGCTCTACAAGGCGCAAGAATTCCTGAAAAGAGTTTCTGAAGCGCTGATCCGGGTACCGCCTGGCGCGTTGATCGCTCGTTTACCAAACCGCCCTATAGTTAATTTTGGTCGCGTATGGGCTCTCGCGAGGCAACCAAACACGGTTCCGCCGCGTTCTCGGTGCTCAATGACCGTGTGAAAGGAGCCGTGTGGTGGCTCGATCCGGCGTTTGCGTGCGTTTTCAACGGGTTGGCTGCGCGCTCGCGGGCGCCGCGCTGATCCTTGCGCTGTCCGGCGCCCCCGCCTCCGCCCAGGGCATCTTCGATATCCTGTTCGGCGGCTTCAAGCGCCTCGCGCCGCCCGCGCAATCCTCTTACGCCGATCCGAACCATACGCTCCGGCAGCCATGACGGAACGCCGTCGCGCGATTACGCCGGCGGCGGTCCCTATTTCTGCGTCAGGATGTGCGACGGGCGGTATTTCCCGATCGGCAATCGCGCCGGCGCCAGCGCGGTCGAGCTCTGCCGCTCGTTCTGTCCGAATGCACCCACGCAAATCTTCTCCGGCTCGAAGATCGACCATTCGGTTGCACCCGGCGGGCGGCGTTATTCCGAAATTCCGAACGCTTTCGTCTATCGCGAGAAGATGGTCCCCGACTGCACCTGCGACGGCAAGAGCGCGACCGGACTGGTCCGGATCGATCCGCGGGATGATCCGACCTTGCGCCCCGGAGACTTTGTCGCGACCGGACAGGGGTTGATGGCCTATCGCGGCGGCAACGGTTCCAACACGGAATTCTCCGCGATCTCCAACGTGCCGGGCATTTCGGCAAATCTGCGCTCGCAATTGAGCGCGACGCGCGTCGCGCCCGGCAAGCAGCCGCTCGAGCGACAGCCCGATCCGGAAGCCGACGGCGAAGCTCGCCATGAGCCGCAACGTGCCCCAGCGCGATCAGGCTTCCGAGCGTCGAAGACGACAACCTCGTCTGCCATCGGCCAGCGAACGACAGTCAGTCCGGGCGATTCGATCCCGAACAGATTGACCAGCCCCTTCGATCCCGTGCTGTGCGGGGCCTTCGATCAGAAAATCGCGCGCCGGCTCGCCGGGTCCGGACAGCTTCGGGCGCACGCCGGCATAATCGGGAACCAGCGAGCCGTCCGGCAATCCGGGCCAATAGCGTGCGGATGCGCGCGTAGAAACTTTCCGCGCGCGACGGATCGACCTCGTAATTCTCAGTCTCGATCCATTGCACGTCCGGCCCGAAGCGCATGCGCCCGGCGAGATCGAGCGTGACATGCACGCCCAGGCCGCCATCGACCGGCGTCGGATAGATCAGCCGCGTGAAGACCGGCCTGCCGGCATAGGCGAAATAATTGCCCTTCGCCAGCACCTGTTTCGGAATGCGGTCTTGCGGATAGCCCTCGATGGTTCGCGCGACCTTCTGCGCCGACAGGCCGGCGCAATTCACCACCGCATCCACCTCGAATTGCCCGGGCTCGGCGCCGCCGAACGATACGCGAAAGCCGTGCGGCGTCGGCGCGATACGCTGTCACCGGCGTCTCGAACGCGATCGCCCCGCCATGCGCTTCGAGATCGCCCTGCAGCGCCAGCATATAGCCGTGGCCGTCGATGATGCCGGTCGAAGGCGACAGCAACGCCGCAACGCAGTTCAGTTCCGGCTCCATCGCGCGCGCGGCATTGCCGCCGATCAGTTCCAGCCCCTCGACACCGTTGGCCAAGCCCTGCGCGTGGATCGCCTCGATCCGCGCGCGCTCGGCGTCGTTGGTCGCGACGATCAGCTTGCCGCAGCGCCTTTGCGCCACGCCATGCGTCTCGCAGAATTCGTAGAGCATGCGATTGCCGCGCGGACAAAAGCTGCGCGCGCAGCGAGCCGGTCGGATAATACATGCCGGCATGGATCACCTCGCTGTTGCGCGAGGAAATGCCGGTGCCGATGGCGTCCGCGGCTTCGGCGACGATGACGTCGTGACCGGCCAATGCCGCCGCCCGCGCGACAGCCAGCCCGATCACACCCGCGCCGATGACAAGAACCTGCATCGCTTCAGTTCGGTAAGCTCATCCGACCGAGCCATACACCTTGCGCGGCAGCCAGAGAACCAGTTCGGGCCAGATGAAAACCACGGCCACCATGATCAATTGCAGGATCACGAACGGGATGATGCCGATATAGATATGCTTGGTGGTGATGTCCTTCGGGACCACGCCCTTCAGGTAGAACAGCGAGAACCCGACCGGCGGCGTCAGGAACGAGGTCTGCAGGCAGACCGCGAACACCACCACGAACCAGATCAGGTTGAAGCCGAGATCCTTCACCACCGGCGCCACCAGCGGCAGGATGATCAGCACGATTTCCAGCCAGTCGAGGAAGAAGCCGGCGACGAAGGCCACGAACAGGATGAAGATCAGAATGCCGACCGGCCCGAACGGCAGTCCCTTCAGCAGATGGGCGATGAACTCGTCGCCGCCGAGCGAGCGCATCACCAGCGCGAAGGCGGTGGCTCCGAGGAAGATGCCGAAGATGAAGGCGGTGGTCAGCGCGGTCTCGATGCCGACCTGCCGGATGACCTGAAGATTGAGCCGCTCGTTGACGAGCGCCAGCAGCGTCGCTCCGAATGCGCCGACGCCCGACGCTTCGCTCGGAGTGGCAAAGCCGGTGAAGATGGTCCCCAGCACCGCGATGATCAGGGCGGCGGTAGGAACGGTCGCCATGATCGCGCCCCAGACCTCGCGGCCGGTCAGCGGCGGAGCCTCGGGCGGCGCGGGTGCCATGTCCGGCCGGACCAGACCGACAATGATGACATAGACGAGATACAGGAACCCGAGTGCCACGCCCGGGATCAACGCGCCCATGAACAGGTCGCCGACCGAGATGGAGAGCTGGTCGGCCATGATCACCAGCATGATCGACGGCGGAATCAGAATTCCGAGCGTGCCGGCCGCCGCGACCACGCCGGAAGCGAGCTCCTTGGAATAATTCTGCCGCATCATGATCGGGATCGACAGCGTCGCCAGCAGCACCACCGACGCCCCGACGATGCCGGTCGAGGCCGCGAGCAGGATGCCCATCAGCACCACGGTGATGGCGAGGCCGCCGCGCATGCCGCGAAAGACGCGGACGAAATTCGTCATCATCTTTTCGGCGACGCCCGAGCGGTCGAGCATCAGGCCCATATAGACGAACATGGGCAAGGCGACGAGCACCCAGTTCGCCATGGTCGCGAAGATGCGGTCGACAATGATCGCAAAATTGCCCCAGCGCGTGAGCAGGAACGTATCGACGCCGAAATAATCGTGCAGGACGATGCCGCCGGCGGTGAAAATGAGCGACAGGCCGCCCAGAGTCCACGCGATCGGGTAACCCAGAAAGATCGATATGATAAAGGTAACGAGAAACGCGACGACGATGATCTCGTAGGCTTCCATGTCTTCCCCCCGCCACGCGCCGCGTTATGTTTTCAACCGTAGGGCAGCGATCACCCGCGACAGGCGTGAGACCGCGGCCATGGCGAGCAGCAGAAACGTCGCAGCGAGAAACGCCTTGATGACGAAGCGATAGGGCAATCCGTCGGGGGCCGATGAAATTTCGTGAATCTCATAGGACTGCGTCGCATAGGGCACGGCGTGCAGCAGCACGAACAGCGAGAACGGCAAGAGAAAAAACGTCAGGCCAAAGGCCTCGATCCAGAGCCTGCGGCGCAGCGGCCAATGTTCGGCCAGAACGTCGATGCGGACGTGACGCTCGCGGATTTCCGCGAACGGAATCGCCAGCATGAATCCGATCCCGTAGAGATGCCATTGCATCTCTTCCATCTTGATCGAACCGAGCCCGAAGGCGTAGCGCTGCACCACCTGATACGACGATCAGCAGCATCAGCGCGGTCCATATCCAGGACGACGCCTCGCCGACGCCGACAATGATCGCGTCAAAAATGCGGGAAATCCGGGTTACCGGGAGCGGAATTCCGGACGGCCCCATAACGGGGCCGTCCGCCGCGGATTGCGGTGTCGTCATGCGCCGCGCCGCTTACTTGAAGTCGCGCGGGAGATAGCCGAACTCTTTCCATTTCTGGTTTTGTTCCATGAAGGCGAGCTGGCTGTCATAGACCTTCTTGAACAGAGGATTGGCGGCGGATTTTTCCGCCATGACCTTCTTCGTTGCGGTCTGGAAAATCTTCAGCAATTGGGCATTGACCTGCTTGACCTGCACGCCTTCCTTTTCAAATTTCGCAAGCGTCTTGCCCTGCAGCGCTTCCGATTTCGCGAGCGCCATGGTCACGGCGGCGGTGCAGGTCGTTTCGATGATCGCCTGTGTGGCCGGTGAAATCTTGTTCCACGCGGCGAGGTTCACGTACAGATACTGGTTGGTCGAGGGCTGATGCCAGCCCGGCATGTAATAGTATTTCGCGACCTTGTAGAAGCCGAGCTGTTCGTCGACCGTCGGCAGCGAGAATTCGGTGCCGTCGAGCACGCCTTTTTCCAGCGCCTGGAACAGTTCGCCGCCCGGAAGCAGCGTCACCGAGGCGCCGACCTCCTTGTAGATGTCGCCGCCATAGCCGGCTGCGCGGAATTTCAGGCCCTTGATGTCCTCGGGCGTGTTGATTTCCTTGCGGAACCAGCCGGCGCCTTCCGGCCCGATCGTGCCGCAGAAGATCGGATAGACGTTATGCGGCTTGAACACTTCGCGCAGCAATTCGTTGCCGCCACCGAAATACATCCAGGCCATGAATTCGGGCGATTCCATCCCGAACGGAACGGCGCCGAACAGGGCCGCCGCCGGCACCTTGCCGACCTCGTAGCCCATCCAGGTATAGCCGGCTTCGGATTTGCCTTCCGATACGGCATCGAACACCGCAAGCGCCGGAACGAGCTTGCCGGGCTCGAACACCTGCAGCTTGATGCGGCCGCTGGACATCTTGTCGAGCTGCTGCGCCACCCAGGGCATCGCGTCGCCGAGGGCCACGAGATTCGAGCCGAAGGCCATCGGCACCGGCCATCGGACGGCATCGATCTGCTGCGCCTGCGCGGTGGCCGCGCTCAGCATCAATGCGGCGCCAGCAGCCGCGGAACAAACCCATTTCATGATTGCTTTCTCCCTCGATAATAATGGACGGCTTCTTGTCGGCCGCTGTTTCGGGCTATCCCCGAATATGCTGAACCTTATCGCGCGATCCGGGCGAGTGGAAGCGTAGTGCGTGCCCAGCCCTTATGCAGCCCGCCGAAGCGGGCCAGGACCGGGAAATCCCGGTCCGACCGCCCCAAGATTGCGGAAACATGACAACCGGGGGTGCAGGCGCCGCGTGTCAATGCGTCTCGCTGTCGAGATGCGCCATCTGCTCCGCGCCATAGCGGGTGCCGGCGACGGCGCCCTTCGGCACCACGGCCTCAAT
>CAWDOW010000019.1:0-19851 GCA_963804015.1 uncultured Pseudomonadota bacterium | reverse complement strand
CCACAAAAACCCGTCGGCCACGTTGATGGTTTCATCAAGAACATAATGAAATATTTTGAGGCGCGAATTATAGATTAGCAAAAAGCGAATCGCCGAGTCGTCGAATATCGGACCAATGTAGCTTTCGTCTGGGCCTAGAAGGTCCGCCTTCGGTGTGACGTCGGACAGATCGTTGAGTTCGAACCGCACCAGCTTTCCCCGATACGCGACGCCATAGAGGAAGCGATCCAGCTTTGTGACCGTCACGCCGGTACCGGCGTCAAACACCCGATATTTCGTTGGCGGCTCTTCCCGCCATTCGGCCAAGTCTTCGAAATATGCGAAGTGCACTTTGCCGGCATCGCGATCCTTGATGTCGAGCCGAATGTTGCCCGAGTATCGAACGCCACCATTGATAAAACTGAAATAGTAGTAATTCTCGGTTGGGTAAACCTTGACCCGTTCAGGCAAGCTGTTGAAGACGAACGCGAACACCGCCTGCACATTGTCGATCTCCAGCGTGGACGGCCGCAGCGCATCCTCGATAAAGCTCTCATGCGTAATCAAACGAGGCGCTTCGGTGCTCTCGGACCGTGCGGGCTCCTGAAGGACAAACAGTAACCAAGAAGAGCACTGGATACGAACGCGCAACCCGACGCGATAAGCGATCTCTCAGTCTGAGAGCCATCATGCTACTCCCAACGTGGGATCGACGCACCTATCCGGCGCGGCGGAAGAATTGTCATGGCTCCCAACAGCATCCAGTGCTGCCGGGAGCCTTGTTATCGCGATCGACCACCGACTCGGCCGCTCTTTGTCGACGGCGTCAGTGACGCCGGCGCTGCACCCGGAACTGAGGCGCACGCTGCATCCTGACCGGCCGCTGAATTCTGGCCGGTCGATGGTACCCGGCTCGGACGCTGAATCCGACTCGGCCGATGGATCTCTCCGTCGAATCCTAGTCGGACGATGAATTCTGTCCGGCCGATGGATGCGGGTCGGACGATGGATCCTGATCCGGCCGATGGATTCTCGGCGGGCGCTGAATCGTGCGGCGGACGATGAACCGTGCCGGGCGGACGATGCACCGAACCGGGTGGTCTGTGGACCGTGCCGGGCGGGCGATGCACCGTGCCAGGCGGACGGTGGATCGTGCCCGGCGGCCGATGAACCGTGCCCGGAGGCCGATGAACCGTGCCAGGGGGACGATGGATCGTGCCAGGGGGCCGATGGATCGTGCCAGGGGGCCGATGGATCGTGCCCGGAGGCCGATGGATCGTGCCCGGGGGCCGATGGATCGTGCCCGGAGGCCGATGGATCGTGCCCGGAGGCCGATGGATCGTGCCCGGAGGCCGATGGATCGTGCCCGGAGGCCGATGGATCGTGCCCGGAGGCCGATGGATCGTGCCCGGAGGCCGATGGATCGTGCCAGGGGGGCGATGGACCGTGCCGGGCGGACGATGGATGGTACCCCAGGGTCGATGCCAGGATCCCGGCGGGAAATGGTGGCCGCTACTCTGGACCACGTCATGCGACGCCCAACGATTATGGCTGCGCTCCTCATTGTGGCTTAGCCATGGATTGTGCGACGCGACCCGAAAGTGACTCGAACGCGCACCGTGAGAGGCCACGACTTCATGCGTGATTTCCGGGTCGTGCCCGGCGATTACCGGTGGCGGCGCCGCTGGAGATGGCGGTGGCAGCAACATCGCCGGCTGCACGGGAGCGGGCGGCGCGCACTCTTGGTAGATCGCGATGTCCCCGATCTTGGTCGCGTCGTTGCGGGAGAACTCGACCTCGATCGGGTAGCCCGCTTGATCGACGTTGATGTCCGTGTCGATCAGGTAGGATTGAAGAGGACCGGCCGCTGGATAGGCTTGGCCGCTTTGCGGATAAGTGGCAAAGGCGGCCGACAACAAGAGCCGTTCGAATGCGTTCTCGGGCGTGCCCTGGATGCCGTGCACTTCCGAGGGATCCTCACCCTGGCGCCCGGCCTCTGCCGAAGCTGGCTGCTGACCTGTCTCTCGCTTGTCTGCTCGCTGGTCTGACTATTTGGTGCACGGCACGGAGCGTCCGTCGCACACAGAAAATGTCCGCTCATCCAGACGAACTGGTCGAGCTTGGCCTGATCGATGGACGAATAATCATCGGTGTAGCCGAACCCGAAAGCGATGCCGCCGGAGCAATTGGCGCGCAAGTAGGGCGGTCCTTCGGAAGCGCGATCGTAGAACCCGACATCGTAGCGCCCGACCGGCTGCCAGCCGCCGGACTGGTCCAGCTCATAGCGCAAGGCGCGAGCCTCGTGCGGATCGGAAAATGGATTTTCGGCATCAAGTCCGAGATTGCGAATTCCGCCGCGTTCGGCGAGCAGCATGACGGGACGTGTACCGCATTCGGAGAATGTAATGTCGCTGACCGGCTGACTATAACCGGCGCGTGCAATGGAGGCGGCATCCGTGAAGAAGTCCGGTAGAAGAAATTCGCGTCGGACATCGGATGGATCGAACGATCCGTCCGGACCGAGCCGCACCGACCAAATCGAATTGCGTTTGTCATCATCGGCTGCGGAGTTCCATGCTATCTGTCCGAAAGCGGGGCTGCTCCACACAGCGTAATAAAGTCTTGTCTCACCGCGACCTGGGTCGTTACGCACCCCGACGCCCCACACCCGTCGACCGGATGCTGCAAAATTCCAGCATTCCGGAGAGCGATCGAATGCTCCGTTTGGGCAGTCGGTGGTCCGCGCGCGCGAATTCGGATCGAATGCGATGGCCGGTAGACTGCCCTGCTGTTTGCTCTGCATGTCCAGGAAACGCGGACGTCCCTGCGTGCCATGGTCGTAATAACCAGCGTCCGCACCACTGGCCGTGCGAATACGATGGATCATGCCGGTCTCAAGATCTGAGACGAAGATCTGTTTGTGGATTCGATCAAATGCCATATTGCCGAGCGCGGCGCCGGTATTCTGACGGTTACCCAGCGTGACATGCGCGAAGATGCGAGGCCGGTAGTTGTTGGCCGCGTCGAGCCGATAAATGGTGCCAGGGCCGCCGCCGGGTCCCCACATGCCGTTCATCCATTGAGCTGTGCGGGGCAGAACATGCAGGCCGAAGGCCGAAGTTGCACTGAGATAAATATTCGGTGCCCTATCATCGAACACGACACCAAATACTTGCCCCACCTCCGCCGCCGTCACCGGAATGCGCTGCGGCTCGTCCATCCATTGTTCGCCTTCAGGCGGCCGCCCGGGCGCCCGAATATCAATGATGCTCCCGACTGTCCCCGTTGCATTGATCGAAGCGCTCGCCTGTCCGCCCGCGCCAGACGCCGTTGTCACGCCTGAAAAACGCGTCACGAACGCCTCGCCCGGACGTACCAAGGGTTCCTGCGCGGGAAGCGGTGAGGTCGGCAGGCAGATGAGCCCTGCCATGACTGCCCCGGTTAAGCGCCGCCTTGGAAATCGTTTGGCGGAAATAAGCGCGGCGGTATGAAGCAATTCGAACCAGTACCTGCGCATTGGCATCCTCCCCAACCGACGATTGGATCATCCGGAAGCCGCAAGTCGCTTCGCTTCGCTCAACTGCAAAACGTAGCCACCAGTCGCGTGCATTCATCTGAACGCACTTCAACTTTTTTCTTTTATGTGCTGTATGGCAACGTGAACTTGACGAAGGTCAAAACGTGTCCGAGACTTCGTTCAAGTTGACCCTTTCAGATCGCGTCGATGCCTTTCTTTCTGATTTGATCGAGCCCGAAAACCTCAGGCGTTGGCCACGACCGCAACGCCCTTGCCGCTTCCCAGCTGGCAGCTCGCCTAGCAATGCGTGACCTTTGCCCCGAACGCGGCGGAGGCCTTCAACGCGGCAATCGCCAGCGATGCGGCCCGTTTCAGGCAGTTGTTTGCACGGGCGGGATTGGCGAACTAGTCTGCTCGCACATGATCGCGCTGACCGGTATCGATTTCGAACTTCTGTCCCGCTACGGCGGCAAGCCCATCTTCTTCGAGAAGGGCGACGTGATCTTCCGCGAGGGCGACGCGGGCGATTGCCTTTACGTCATCCGCGAAGGTGCCGTGGACATTACCCTTGGCAATCGGGTGCTCAAGCTGATGCAGCCTGGCGATATTTTCGGGGAAATGTCGCTGATCGACGGTGAGCCGCGCAGTGCCAATGCCGTCGCCCGCGCCGAGACGACGGTGATCCCGATCGACGAGGAGCAGTTTCTGTTCCTCGTCGGCAAGCTGCCCTATTTCGCGCTCAACGTGATGCGGGTGCTGGCGATGCGGCTGCGCGACATGAACCGCGCGATCTGATCAGGTCGCGACCCGCGGCCGCAGATTGTCCAGCAAAATTGCGACGCTGATCAGCAGCACCCAAACCGGAAGCACGATGATGGGCCAGGTCGCATAATAGCTGCCGATCAAGAGCAGCAGCGCAAGCCCATAGCCAGGGAATGCCATCCAGCGCGGTGCAATACCGGCAAAGATCACGACGGTCGAAGTCGGATCATGAACACCGTCGCCATCTTCGTCGCATAGACATTCAGAAGATTGTAAATGGCCGCGCGTGTCAGCTGGAACGCAGGGGAATTCACCAATAGGTTCGGGTCGGTCGATGCGGCCAACAGAATGAGCGTCGCGATCAATCCGGCCGCAACGAACAGCAGGGCCAGATACAATAGCGCGCTGCCGAAAAAGACGATCGCAAAGAACCGGTCCTCCTTCGCGCCCAGCCGGTCGCGCAAGACGCCGATGAACCAGAGAAAGGCGATCCCCGCAAACGGGATGAGGCTCTGCCCGAACGCCACCGCGCGGGATCGGTCGTCAACCACGCACCGGGCTCCAGCGGATTGGCCGGTATCGAGCTTCGTCAGCATAACGGCACGATACCTTTGGATGCCTTCGACCGCCGGTGGAGCGATGCGATCCTTACATTTTCAGAAGCTTCTTGGCGTTGCCGCTCAGGATTTTCACCTTGTCCTCGTCCGACAGCGGAATGGTATCGACCCATTTGGTGCCGGGCGGGTTCATCACGAACGGCCAGTCGACCGCGAACAATATCCGGTCGACACCCATCTCCATGACGGTGCACAGCAGCGCCGGATTGGAGAAGAAGCCCGAAGTGGTGACATAGAAATTCTGGCAGAAGGCGTCGCGGAAGCTCAGCGATTTCTGCCCCGGCCGCGCCAGCGCCTGGTCGATGCGCCAGACCAGAAATGGCAAGGTCTCGCCGAGATGGCCCAAAATAATCTTCAGCTTGGGCATTTCCTGAAACAGCCCCGACAGGATCAGGCGAATTGCCACTGTCGCTGTCTCGACCGTGAAACCCCAGGCGGCGCGAACCACCATCGGGTAATCCTTGATGTAATCCTTGTAATAGGCGTCCATCACCACCTGCATCGGCACCGACGGATGCAGATAGATCGGCACATCGAGCTTCTCGGCCTGCGCGAAGATCGGACGCAGCGACTTGTCGTCGAGCCACACGCCGTTAGCAAGGCCGTGGATCATCGCGCCCTTGAAGCCGTTCCGGATGCAGCGCTCGAGTTCGGCCGCCGCGGCCTGCGGGTCCGAGGTCGGCAAGGCGCAGAAACCTGCAAAGCGGGTAGGATGCCTTGCGATCGCTTCCGCGAGCCGGTCATTGACGCGGCGCGTCAGCGCGACCGCTTCCCGGCCGGTCAGTTCCTGGGTCGAAGGCGAGCCATGCGACAGCACCTGGATGTCGATGCCGGCTTCGTCCATTTCGCGGATGCGCAGGTCGCCGAGATCGAGCAGGCGGTCCACCTGGTCCTGCCGCTGGGTGGCACGGCCGATGCCGGCATAGGTGTCGGACAATTCCTTGTCCCAGTAATGCTCCTCGATGGCGATGACCGGACAGGCAGGCTTCTTGAGCATGGTTTCCCCCAACTGCAATTGCGGGGGAGTGTTTAGCACAGCCTTCGGCGGGGGGAATAACTACCGCCCGCCGCGCTCTTCCCGCTCGAAATGCTCGCGCAGGATGCGCACGTTGCGCTTGTTCCCGCGCCACAGCACGTCGAACACGTCGCCCGCGACCGGGACCGCGCCGATCAGGCCGTCGATCGCGACATTGCCGAGCATGCGGAGCAGTACCTGCCGCGGCACCCCGAGCTGGTAGGCCTCGTGGACGATCCAGAGCGACAAACCCGTGGTCACCACGTCGCCGAAGCCGGGCGCCAGGCCGATCAGGCCGTCGACGCCGAACCGGAACTTCGTGAACGGAATCCGGAACGCGACGTCGAGCAAAGTCGCCAGCTTGTCCAGCCGGGCGATACGCTCCGCGCGCGTCAGCGAACGGGCGAAGCGGCCATAGCCGTAGGTGTGGGTCGCGCTCATGGCGCGTCAGATGGGAAGACGCGCCCGGAATGCAAGAATCTATTTTTCAGCTAGGCTGAATGCGATGACAGAATTCCCCACAAGCCAAAGGAAAATCCGGTCTATTTCGTCGACGGGACGCCCGCCTTACGCATTTCCTATGAGTTGCGCGGCATCGCGGTGACGCCTGTCGGCATCGCCTTTACCGGCGAGAATGGCGCCCGCGAAGTGCCGTTCGACGAATTCTTCGCCATCCGCCTGCACACGACCTATGCCCAGGGCGGGGACACGCCGCTTGGCGTATGCAGGATCGATTTCCGCAATGGTCGCAGGCTGGAAGGTTACAGCGGCGACGCCTATGGCCGGGTCGATGTCGAGCAGCTTTCGCATTACCGCGCCTTTGTGCGCGAATTGCATCGCCGAATTCCGCAAGATCAGCGTACCCGCATTGCCTTTCGCGGTGGCCTGACCGACAGCCGCTATCAGGTGCTGACGGCGGCCATCGTCGCCGGAGCCGCCCTGTTCGTATTGCTGCCGATCGGGCTGTTTTTCCATTCGCCATCCTGGCAAAGTTTCTTCGTAATCTTCGAGGGCGGTGGACTGGCTTACGGCGGCTGGAGAAGCTTCGATCGCAACAAGTCCGCGCCTTACTCGCCCGATGCTGTGCCGAATGAATTGCTGCCGTGACAGGAACTCGCGCCTCGAACGCGCCGTTATGCCATCATGGCCGATCCGTTCGCCGACACCGTTGAGAAGACAATCGTGGATCACGCCACCGGCAGCCTTTCCGCCATGCGCCGCGACGCCGAAAGCTGCAAGCGCTGTCCGCTCTACAGGAACGCCACCCAGACCGTGTTCGGCGAGGGGCCGCGCGACGCACCCGTGGTGTTCGTCGGCGAGCAGCCCGGCGATCAGGAAGACCTTGCCGGCAAGCCCTTCATCGGTCCGGCCGGGCAATTGTTCGATCGCGCGCTGGAAGAAGCCGGGCTCGATCGCCGCCGCGCCTATGTCACCAATGCCGTGAAGCATTTCAAACACGAGCCGCGCGGCAAACGCCGCATCCATAAGAAACCGAATGCCGGCGAGGTGCGCGCCTGCCGCTTCTGGCTGGAAGGCGAACTCACCGCGATCAAGCCGGATCTGGTCGTGGCGCTCGGCGCCACCGCAGCCCAGGCGCTGGCGGAGCGCACCTTGCCGGTCATGAAGCTGCGCGGGCCGTTCGCCTTTCCGGCGCACAAGGGATTCATCACCGTGCATCCCTCGTTCCTTCTGCGCATCCCGGATCCTGACGACAAGCAGCGGGAATATCGCACATTCCTGCGCGACCTGAAGCGCATCGGCGAACTTGCGCCCGCGATCCGCGTGTAGAGCGTCGACGCGTTTTCTTGACGCGAACCGGTACCCACTTCGCTCGAAAGCGCTATGGGCATCACGGCAGCGCCAGCACCTCGAGTGCGCCCGGAATCGACTCGTAGCGCAACGGAATCCTTTCTCGATGCAACTCGCCGTCGGTCGCAGCCCAGGCATGACTGCGCGCGCGCCCGATCGCAACATGACGCGCCGCGATCGAACGGATGCCGTCGGCGTCGTCATCGTTGCGCCAGGCGCCGGTGAGCAGATTGGCGCTGGCGCGCAATTTCGACAGGGCGTCGGAATGTTCGGCGATGTGGATCTCCAGAACTCCCTCGTTCAAATCGGTCCGCCGCCAGGACGGATTGAAGCGATTATTCGTGACCAGCACTGCCAGCGCCTCGACATGCTCGCGTCGGCTTTCGGTGCGGATATCGAGCGTGAACGGATAGGTCCGCTGAATGGCACGAAAGGCGGCGATGCCGACGCCGATCAGCCGGCCGAACGGATGTCCCCTCACCTCCTCGCGCGCACGCGCCATCTGGCTGAAAAAGCCGAGCCCCGACAGCGAATGAAATACCCGCCCGTTCACCCGCGCGAGGTCGATCTTGCGCGGATGCGCCGCCCCCAAAGCCTCGATCGCCTCCTCGATTTGGGCGGGCATCGACAGATCGCGCGCCAGCAGATTGAGTGTGCCGAACGGGAGCACGCCGAGTGTCTTGCCGCTGCCTGTGAGCGCCTGCACCGCCGAACTCACCGAACCGTCGCCGCCGCCGACCACGATCGTCGAAAACCTACTCTTCGCCGCACGCCGGATTTCGTCCGCCAGATCGCGCGGTTTCAGCAGCAGGATGTCGGTGCGAGCGCAACGCCCCTTCAGCGAGGACACCAGCGCCTCGCGCACCCGCTCCGGCCCCGCATCGATCAGCGTGCCGGCGCGGGCATTGAGAAGGACCAGGATTTCGCTCATGCGCGTTAAACGATCCCGCCGTCCGCCGCACACATCAGGCGCTAATCGTGTCGCGTGCGATCGGCCGCGGCAGGCCCTCCTCGTCGATGGCGACGAAAGTGAAATTGGCGTCGGTGACCTTTTCGTGGTGGTGGGTCATGAAGCGCCGCGCCCAGGCCTCAATATGGATCTTCATCGAGGTGCGGCCGACCTTTTCCACGTGGGTATAGACTTCCAGCACATCGCCCACCTTGACCGGCCGGATGAAGGTCATGGCCTCGATCGCGATGGTAACGGCGCGCCCCTTGGCGCGTTCCACCGCCGCGATCCCGCCGGCCTGGTCCATGCGCGACAGCACCCAGCCGCCGAAAATATCGCCATTGGCATTGGTGTCGGCCGGCATGGCGATGACGCGCACCGTCAGCGCACCGTGCGGTTTCTCTTCAGCCATTTTGTAACTCAGTCCTGCCTGGTCTGTTCCACGTGGAAGCGATGCAACACGCGGTGAAAGAGCGGCGCAAGCACGAATCCGGTGGCGATCACGATGATGAGGCCGGAAAAGATCGCATAGCTGCCGGCGAAAATCTTGCCGCCGGTGGTCTTCAATTCGCCGAGCGGGCCCATGCCGGACAGGATCATGGCAGCATTCACATAGGCGTCGGTGGCCGACATGCCCTCGAAATAGGAATAGCCGGCCATGCCGATGGTGAGGCCGATCAGGGTGAGCGCGCCCCAGAGCCCGATCGCGAGCAGCATGCGCCAGGCGAATTTGTGCCGCGAAATCACTTTCTGGCCACGATGCTCGAGTTGCGTCAGTCTGCTTTCCGGTGCGCTTTTCTTGGGCCTGGATGTCATGCGGGCTCGCTCGATTCGGATCGGTGAATGATAGGGGATAATCGCCGGGTATTGGCCTGGTTCTGCGGCGTCCCGCTCTGACCCAAGATGGGTCGCCCCCGCGCATGCGGAGGCCAATAACCACCGCTCTGGAATATGGGTCCCCGCTTTTGGCTGAAGACGCGCTGCGCGCTTTTGCGCGGGGGCGACTGGCTGTCGACATAGCTTCGCCGCCCCTGTTGTTTGCGGCGCGGGGTACGCCGTAGGCTTCCGTCGCATTCCTGCCCTTGAGAAGGGCGCGCGGAACGCCGGGCTTTCGGAAAAGCCCGCAGCCTCATGCGCGATTTGGGAAAAAGCGCACGAGCAAGTCACCACGGACCGCCGATTGCCCGGCATTCCGCGCGCGGCGCTTTACAGGTCTGCTCCGACGTCCCCGGTGGACATTCCTCCACCGGTCTGCCGGCGGCTCGCACGGCGGGACGCGGCTTGAACCTGTGCCTTGAGCGCGGCGCGTCTGCCGCGTTCAAGGCTGCCGCATCCCGCTCCGCGTCTCGTGACGCTCATGAAACGCTCCTTCAACGGAGCGGGATAACTGAGAATATAGTCCTAGATCAGGGGAAATGTCAAGTCCCGATCGCCCGCTTTTTCACCGGGATCGCGCCCGCGAATCAGTCCCAGAACCGCCAGCCCACGACCTTCCCCTCGATCGCGACATCGGCGCCGCAATTGAGCCAAGTGCCATTGGCCCAGCGACAGGCAAAGGGAAGCGCATAAGTGCCCGAATTGTCTTCGCAAAGCACCTCCATGCGCCGGTCGCTTGGCGGCGTTCCCCGGACGGTAAAACCGCTCAGTCTTTCCTCGCGAGTAGCCATGTCGGGCTTTCTGGCCGGCACCTGTCCTTGCCAGCCGATTTTGTGTTATCCTGAGCGTTCTGCGGAACATCAATCGGAGGCTATAGTGGCTAAAGGCACGGTAAAGTGGTTCAACGCGACCAAGGGTTATGGATTCATTCAGCCGGCAGGCGGAGGCAAAGACGTTTTCGTTCACATTTCGGCAGTGGAAAAGGCCGGCTTGAGCAACCTGAACGAAGGCCAATCCGTTGAATACGAGATTGTGTCCAACCGTGGCAAGGAATCCGCAGAAAACCTCAAGGTTTGATTTGAGCGGACTTCAGATATTCATCGAGGCCCGGCAATCTGCCGGGTCTTTTTTTCATTATTGCGGCTTCGCCCCGCCCCTTCCCGGCCGGGGCGCCGCCGCGTCCGGTTCGCGCGCAGCCGGACCTCTCAGGCCACGGTCCGGAGCAGTGTCAGTTTCAGATAGGTGTTCTTGCCGAACGTGATCGCCCAAAGCGACAGCAAGGCGCCCCAATTGTTGCCACTTCGATCTCGATTTTCTGACGGGGCGCGGCTTCGATCGTCAACGGCCGGCTGCGCCCCAATCGACCTTGGCCTCGATCGCAAGCGGTCCCGCCGGAACCACCAGTTCAAGCACGCCGCCCGTGCCGACGGCTCCGACTACCGCGCCGTTGACCAGAATCTGGTAGTGCCGCAGATAATCGGCGAACTTCGATCCGCGGACAATTCTAATCTTGCACATATTGTCTTGCGCCATGATCCGCTCCATTTCGAAAACTCACAAGGATTGGTGCCGTTCCGTCCCGGCCGCCGGTCGACACGCCTCGCGTTGCCGAACGCAGTCGGGCGTTAATTCTGGGCCGGCGTCGTACCCAAACGCACGCCTCGCGCCGACATAATCACCACCGGCTTGTTGCGGCCTTCCTTGGCGATCTGCCCGAACGGCGTCGTCGGCGAGGTCGGATCGTCGAACAGCTCGAATTCCGGCAGATGCACGATGAGGTGATTGAAGAAGGCGAGCGTCGGCGTCTCCGGAAGCGAAGAAATATTGCCGAGCTGGATCAGCACCAGTTCGCTTTCGATTTTCCTGGCAGCGAGCAAGGCCGTGGTCAGGATCGCGTGTTCCTTGCACTCGCCGTAACGGTTGCGAAGGACCGACCAGGCCGGCTCGGTCGACAGGTCGCGCCCGATGCCCCTGTGAACGATGACATAGCGGATATTGCGCTTAACCCAGAGCGAGATCGCCCTGGCCTGCTCACGGCGATCCTCGATGCCGGCCGTGATCTCGTCGGCCATCGCCTGGATCTCGGGCGTCACCTGCACATGCGGCTGCGCCACCGCCCAGTAATTTTGCCCGAGATCCTCATAGTCGCGAAGCGTGGAAACGAAGATGCGCGGACCGCGCTCCACCGCCGAGAGCTGCTTGTTGTCGCCTGCCTCGCTCCGCTCGCCGAAGGTCGCGGTATAGGTGATCGTGGTCGTCGTCCTCGGTGACGTCCTTCGTCAGCCCGTCGCCGAAAATTCCGACCTGGATCGCCATGCCCTTCGGCACCACGATCCGGTAGCGCGAGCCGGAGTCGGGAATTTCGCGCGGCTCCTCCGCGATCGTCACCTTGAAGGTCAGCCGGTTCGGCTTGACCTCGCTGGAGTGCAGGAATTGCGTGACGAAATGACCCGGAAAGGAGCCGCTCCTGATATGCATGCGCGTCTTGAAGACGATCGTGTCGCCGAGCGCGACATCCGGATAGATCGCCGTCAGCGCCTTCTGATCGACCCGGTAGCTTCCTTCGTCGTCGACCGAGGCATCGCGCCGTAAAATGCGCGAGGGCGGCACCTCGATTTTGCGGCCGTCGCTTTTTTCCGTATAGGCCTCGAGCAGATCGAGCGTCTCCATCTCGTCGATATAGGTCGCGACCTGCTGTCCGGCGGCGCGGATCGCGCCCTCATGCAGCACGACGATGCGGCGCGTTTCCTCCAGCATTGCGGTGCGGTCCGTGTTGACGGTCAGCACCGCGTCGATTTTCGTCAGCGTCTGGCCGGGCGCTCGTGCCTGCGCCGGCGCGCCAAGATTTGCGAACAGGCCGAGCGACAGGAAGCCAATGACGGCGGCTGCCACAAACGCATGCCTGGAAGGCAACCTGAACGTCAGAGCCATGCACAAGCCCTCGGGCCGGAGGCGGGACCGACAATACCAGCCAGTTCTATAAGTCGCCGCAGGATGCTCGAAGGTTCAAATCGTCGAGAGCGGACGCCCACTCGTCCGCCTCAGATCGCCACCGCCCGCTTGCCCAGGCCGTCGCTGCCGAAAATGCGCATATATCGCGCAATTTCCTGCGGCGTTCCGGTCGCCTTGTTGAGATTGTCCGAGAGCTTCACCGCCGGCCGGCCATTGGCCTCGCTCACCTTGCAGACCAGCGAGATCGCTTCCAGACGCGCATTGTGCTTGGGCGCGCAATCCTTGAAATCGTTGGTCAGGTTGGTGCCCCAGCCGAAGCTCATGCGCACCTCGCCGTCGAAATGCCGATAGGTCTTTCGATGGTCTCGACATCGAGCGCATCGGAAAACACCAGCAGCTTGTCGCGCGGGTCTTTGCCCTTGGCGCGCCACCAGGCGATGATCGCCTCGCCGCCTTCGATCGGCGGCGCCGAGTCCGGGCGAAAGCCGGTCCAGTCCGCGATCCAGTCGGGCGCCTCGCGCAGGAACGACGCGGTGCCGAACGCGTCCGGCAACACCACCAGCAGATTGCCGCCGTAATAGCGCTGCCATTCCTGCAGCACCTTGTAGGGCGATTGTTTCAGCTCGGCATCGTCGCGCGCCAGAGCCGCCAGCACCATCGGCAATTCATGCGCATTGGTGCCGATAGCTTCGAGATCGTTGTCCATCGCCATCAGCACATTGCTGGTTCCGATCAGCGCATCGCCGAGCCGCTCCTTCAAGGCTTCGACGCACCAGCGCTGCCACAGAAAGCAGTGGCGGCGACGGGTGCCGAAATCGGAAATCTTCAGGTTCGGCAAGCGCGGCAAGCCGCTCGACCTTCGACCACAGCTTGGCCTTGGCGCGCGCATAGAGCACGTCGAGCTCGAACTGGCCGAGCCCCTTCAGCGCCGCGCGCGAGCGCAATTCGTTGACGATGGCGAGCGCGGGGATTTCCCACATCGTGGTGTGGGTCCAGGGACCGGCGAAATTGAGGATGTACTGGCCGTCCTCCTTGCGCAGATCATATTCCGGAAGCTGAAAGTCCTCGAACCAGGCCAGAAATTCCGGCGCGAAAATCTGCCGCCGTCCATAGAAGGTGTTGCCGGCAAGCCAGATCATCTCCTTCTTGGAGAGCCGGATGGTGCGGGCATGGTCGAGTTGTTCGCGCAATTCCATCTCGTCGATCTCGTCGGCGAGACGGATGCGCAGGTTGCGATTGACCAGCGTGAAGGTGGCCTGCACGTCGGGGTGCAGGCCCTGGATCATCTGCAGCATCAGGAGCTTGTAGAAGTCGGTATCGAGCAGGCTGCGGATGATCGGATCGAGCTTCCAGGCGTGGTCGTAGACCCGTCTCGCAATATCGGTTTGCGCCGTCATATCAGTTCAAGTCCCGGGACCACGCGGCCTTCCGGGACGACCCATATCAGAAATCGGGACGCTGTCTCTAGCGCGTATTGGCCGCGGTTTTGCCCGCTGTCCTGGCATTACCCCGCGCGAAAACCGGCGGCTTGTCCATTTTCGCAACCACCACCAGCCGCTCGACCTCGCCGCGCAGGAAGGCCTGCAGGAATTTGTTGTAGTCCCTGAAGGACACGCAGCCGTTGGATTGCCCGTTCGGCCCCAGCATATAGGTGTGGGCAAGAATGCCGTTGCGACCGAACATCTGCTTCTCGTTTTCCGGCGTCAGGCGAATGGCGCGCACGCCGTGAAACAGAGCTTCCCGCATTTTCAGCCGGTAGGTGTTGGGCGGCGTAGCTCCGTGCATCCGGCGATGCACATGGCGCGGATCGTCCATGAAGCGGCCGAGTCCGGAATGCGCTTCCAGCCGCTCGCCACCCGGCATGTAGACGGTCCTGGCGGTGATGTCGTAATAGGCCGTCTTGGGCGGGGCCTCGTCCTGCTGTGGCGGCTTGATGCCGATTTCGGCAGGCGACAAGGCCGCGACGCGCTGCCTGGCTTTGTCGTTCGTGCGCGGCTGCGGGCGATCGGCATCGAGCCGCGCATTTGCTGCCGGACGCAAGATCCGCTCCGGCGTGACCATTTTCGGCAAGCCGAGCGAGCCGGTGATCAGGCTGTCATTGGAGCGGGCGTCGTTTCCCGCCTCCGGCAGAGCCGCGAGCGCCAACACCGGCGCGCCCGGATCGCTCTGCGCTTCGGCGAGATAGAACGGCGATTGCATCACCTCGTTCGACAGCGTGCTCCAGACCAGCCGGCGCGACGGCGGGCCGTAGGTGCCGGTCAGGCGGACCTCGGAGGCGACCTCGATCGAGACCGGCCGCAGCCGTCCGACGCCTGCCAGCGTCGCCAGAATGGTAAGCGGAACGCACACGGCCGCGATCAGGCCGAAGCTCACGGCCCGCAGCAAAGACCGGCGATGTCCGGGTTTCCGCCGTACGGAAATCCTGACGTATAACGGCGACGCATACGTCATGGAACGCAATACTCGACACGGACTCAACCGGCCGACACTGCCAAAGGGTGGTTAAGCGGCCGTAAACGGCCGGAATAAATTCGGGTATTAGCGCTGCTGGAAGGCGAGCCTCGCGCCTAGCGCCACGAACGCCGCGGCGAAGCTGCGCCGCATCCATGTCATCACCGCCGGGCGGGACACCACATGCTCGCGCATCGCCGCCGCGAACAGCCCGTAGATCGCAAACACCACGAAGGTCACGGCCATGAACACGCCGGAGAGTTCGAGCATGCGAAGCAGCGGATAGGCCTCGCCCGCGGCGATGAATTGCGGCAGGAAAGCCACGAAGAAGATCGACAATTTCGGATTGAGAATATTGATGAGAATTCCGTCGACCACCACGCGCAGCGACGAGCGCGCATCGGGCTTGGCATCGATGCGCAGCGTGCCGTGCTCGCGCAGGCTTTGCCACGCCATCCAGAGCAGATAGGCGACGCCGGCATATTTGACGATCTCATAGGCCAGCGCGCTGGTATGCAGCAGCGCCGCGAGGCCGAGCATCGCCGCGACCAGATGCGGCACGATGCCGAGCGTGCAGGCGAAGGCCGCGAGCACGCTCGCCCTGCCGCCGCGAGCGAGACCGGCCGCCAGCGTATAGATCACGCCGGTGCCGGGCGAGGCCACGATGATCAGGGTGACGATCAGGAATTCGAGGCTCATGCGAATGACGGCCCGCCCCTATCCGCGCGCGCCGAGCTGCTGGGCGAAATAATGCAGCGTCCGGCGATAGACCTCGGAGCGGTTCCACTCGCGCATCACCTCGAAATTCTGCGTGCCCATGCCGAAGGGCTGTCCCGGCTGCCAGCCATTGACCTTCAGAAGATTGGCGGTGGAAGCCAGCACATCCGGGACCGAGCGGCGCAGATCGACATGGCCGTTGCCGTCGAAATCGACGCCGTACTTGATGTAGGACGATGGCAGGAATTGCGTCTGCCCGATCTCGCCGGCATAGGCGCCGACCAGTTCCTTGAACGGCAGGTCGCCGCGCTGCACGATCTGGAGCGCCGCCAGCAATTCCTTCTGGAACAGATCGGTGCGCCGGCAATCATGTGCGAGCGTCGCCAGCGTGCGCACCACCGGCAGCTTGCCCATATCGGCACCGTTGTCGGTCTCCATGGTCCAGATCGCGACCACCAGCTCCTTCGGCACCCCGAAGCGCTGCTCCACCCGCTGCAACAGCGCGGCGTTCTTCTGCATCATCTGTTTGGCGCGGTTGACGCGGGCGGCGCCGACGCGGGTGGCGGCATATTCCTCGAAGGTCTTGCGGAAGGTGCCGCGCTGGCGCCGGTCGAAGGCCAGCACCGCCGGATCGAAGGTGACGCCGCCGAGCCCCGCCGAGATCACCTGCTGCGAGATGCCGCGCCCGGCCGCCTCGCGCGAGATTTCGGCGATGAAGCGGTTGAAATCGCCGCCGCATTGGGCGGCCTGGGCCGGGGCGGAAAGGACAAGGGGGGTGACGAGGGCTGCGACCGCGCCCAGGAATGATTTGAAATACATGCGAATCCCGCTGGCTTTTGCCGCATTATCGCATGCGAATTGTGGCTTTAGAAGCCGCCCGCAGGCCGCCCGGCGCCTGATCCGGATCAAGGCACGGTTTTCCCAAAGCGGCCACGATTTTGGGGCAAACAAGGTGCGGCCAGCACGGCACGGGCAAGCGCTGCACGAGTATGAAACGATGAGAGACAAGATCGCCTTTCTCCTTTCGGTGAAGCTGTTTCGCCTGCTCGCCATCAATCTCGCCATCGGCGTCGTGGCGGCCTTGCTGATGACCGGCGGCCTGTTGCTGCTCAATCCCTATGGCCTGCGCTCGCTGCTGCTGTCCGACCCTTCCGGCGGCATCGTCGCGGTGCTAATGCTGTTCGGCTTCGTCGTTACCTTCGGCTCGGCCGCGATGGGCAGCGCGATCATGGCGATCGGCCGCGACACCCCGCCGCGCGGGGGCAAGAATGCGCCCGAGCCGGTCGCCGAGCCGGTGCCGGTGCTCGTGAAGCTTCCCGCCCGCCAGGGATGAAGGCGCGCGACAGCGCCCGTGTTTTTTGAAAGGCGCCGGGTACGCCTTTGTTCCTCTTCTCCTTGCTTTCGCAAGGGCGCGCGGAACGCCGGGCTCTCAGCCTGCCCGCGGCCTCGTGTGGGATGATGAGTTGGTCCACACGAGCATAGTCACCACGGAAAGCCGGACATCCCGGCGTTCCGCGCGCGGCGCTTTACAGGTCTGCTCCAACGCCACCGGTGGAACGCTCCACCGCCGTCTCCGGGCGCAGTGCCTCGGCGTGGCGCGGCTTGAACCTGTGCCCTGCGCGCGGACACGTCCGCCGCGCACAAGGCTGCCGCACCTCGCCCCACGTCTTGCGACGTTTGATCAGACGTCCCTTGCTATGGGACAAGGTGATAGGAATATAGGCCTAGTTAGGAATTTTGTCAAGAAGATATTTCTTTCCACACCATCGACGGGCATTAGTCCTTGCTTCAACCTACATTAAACACTAGAACATATAAAGAACATCGGGAACTATATTATGGCGAAGGCACAAAAACCGGCGTCGAAACGCACATATCTGAAGCAGACAGATGTACCGGCGACAGCGCTAGATGACGCTCTTCGAATGCCTCAAGCGATTTTGGATCACTATGCGGGCAGGCCAACTGCACCCCTCCAAGTCGCAAAAGCTTTGAATGTCGATCCAAAGGGATCTCAAATGCGAGTCCTCTCGGGAGCAGCAATCGCGTTCGGCCTTATTGATGGCGGTGCCCAGGCGGCTTCAATCTCAATTACTGACTTAGCAAGAAGGATTTTGCGGCCGAAAGCAGAAGGCGAGGACCTTGCTGCGAAAAGAGAAGCAGTCCTAAAGCCCCGAGTGTTCGGCGATTTCCTGCGACAATACGATGGCCATCCATTTCCAAGGCAAGACATTGCGCTGAACGTAGTAGAAGACTTGGGAGTTCCGCGAGAAAAAGCTCCTGAAGTTCTCGACCGAATAGAAGCGAGCGCCACCTGTTCACACTACAGGAACGCATACGCCTACATACCGCGACGGTGAGAAATTGGGGTGACTACGATCAAGTACTGGCTATCTTGCGCAAATTGTATTCGCCGCTCGACGAGGTTTATTCGCAACAGATTGGCCTCTCGGCAACGAACCTAATTCATGTCTTTGACACACTGATAAAAAACATCGAACAACGCGCGCTTGACTATCGCAAAAGATTTGGCCCGATCTTGGCAAGAAATACCAAGAAGGAGATGATTGAAGAGTATTGCAACCGATTTGAACTGCCGGAGAGGTTCGCATCCGACACGTATGCATTCATCCAGGATAACAAGTTCTCTAAAGAGCAGCCTGATATCGTTATTGTTGAGCCACAGCGGGCTATTTGTACGTAACATATATAACTTTTCGGCGGCCGAAATAGGCACCTGGATCGATAAAAATCCGGAACTCGTCCACAACGCCCTAAGACGCCTTTCGATAGAATTTGGCGAGTTGAAAGGCCGAGCACTGAATGAGCTTTTTCTGAATAACCCCATTTGGGAAAGGCCAGTCGTGGCCGATCGAATTAACGGTCAATACTTCTGTTGTATGCCCCAACTTTTTTCGCCTACTCGTTTCACATATTGGACGGAATTTTGGACAAGGAGCCGACTACCAAGCAGCTCGTGTCTGACCGCAGAGCGCAATTTTTAGAAGCAGCGATTGTCGAGCTATTCAAAGAAGCGTTTGGCGAGCAGACAGTTCGACACAACGTGTTTTGGAAATATGAAGGCCAGAAATTTGAAACTGACCTACTGATTAAGATAGACACCCATTTGTTTATCGTAGAGGCGAAGTCCAACAAAATTTCCTGGCCCGCTCTAAGAGGCGCACCAGACCGCATGAAGCGAGAAATTACGCGGCTTATCGAGTCCAACACCCTCCCTTCAATCAAAAAGGCTTGAGGATGCCCTTCGAGAGATGCAATCTGGCGCAAGTAAGAATTTTCAGATCTCCACGGACATAAGCTTTGATGATGTGATGGAGTACACTCGCCTCTCCATCACGCTAGAGGATTTCTCCACAATTCAATCCAACCTCACAGATATTGTCGAGGCAGGACTGCTGAGCGAAGATTTTCCAAAAGCGGCGACAATGTCTTTGGCTGACTTAGAATTGATTTTCGAAATTCTCGAAAGTCCAATCGAGAAAATGCATTACCTACAAAGAAGGAAAATCATCCAAGACAAATGGCGATATCTCGCTGATGAGAGAGACATACTTGGCCTTTACCTTGACACGGGCTTGAACATCGCAAGTTTGGACAAGGGTGAAAACAGCGTCTTAGCTGTCGGCATGTCAAAAAAGATCGATGATTATTTTCAAGCCAAAGAAAAGCAAATTAACATTCGAAAGCCACGACGAAGACTTACTAAATGGTTTTCCGACATGAGGGATCGACTGGCATCTATCCGACCCGAACGTTGGACTGAAGCAGCTTTGATGCTGCTAGACGTCGCCTTTGAAGACCAGAAAAATATCGAAAGTCATTTCAGCAAGATTTCTCGTGCGCGAACAAAAGATCGGAAGAACCAAAATACTACGGCTGCATATCCGCCAGACTGGAGAAAAACTGGCTTTGCATGCGTAGCGTATTTCGAAGACGAAAGGGATCACCGCCACAATATGATGAGCAACGCGGCTAATGGAGTGTTCGAAAACTCCCGCGCCGAACGTTGCTTGGTCATCGGCCGAAATCTCTCGAGACCAAAAAACTACCCCTACGAAACCCTCGGGGTTTTTGATCGTCCCGAGGAACAAGTAGGACATTGATCGTTCAGAGAAGCATAAGAAACCAAAACGCCGCACTCATCACTGAGCGCGGCGTTTGCATCTCTGGGTCCCCGCCTTCGCGG
>CAWDOW010000018.1:0-16030 GCA_963804015.1 uncultured Pseudomonadota bacterium | reverse complement strand
AGGATGAACGTTGCCCGATGCCCGCACCCGGCCAATTAACGCGGGTGTCAGCGCTTGACCACCGGGACCTTCTGCCAACCGCTACTTTCGGTGAACTCCCGCACGGAGAAACACCAGAGCACGGCCTTTTTTCGAGCAAGATAACCACCTATCGGTCCTCACCTTGCGCAGGAGATTCACTCGCGCCGGCGTGGCGCCCGAACCACGCACTGCGAGCAGATCAACGGCAAAGCCGAGTTCAGCGGCGAGTTGATCGGGCAGGCCGGCGCCCCGTGCATGCATGTCGCCACCATCGTGGAAGACCAGACAGTGGCTGTCGCCCAGCAGCAGCAACGGGCTCTGGCTGTCGGTCAGGACCGGTTGATCGGGGCTCGCGGTTCCGACAAATCGCAGCGTCAACGTTTCCTTGACGGGCACGGCCGGGTTGGCGAGCAGGGCAAGATCGCCGGTAATCTCCGTTATCCGTTCCTCGGATGCAAATTTCCGCCGCGGGATCGCCGTCAGCCACGGACGACTGGCCAACGCGGCAGCGATACGTTCCGCGGCAACGACGCAGCCGCGACCGGACCAGTGAGTGTCGCGGAGGCAGTAAAGTGGCGGCTCACGGTCATTGAGAAAATCCGGTGTCAGGTCGATCACGGTAATGCCCGCCGCACGCAGCAATCCATAGAATTCCTCATGATACGCGTCAAGCCGTGGTCCGGCGGCGGAAAATGCGTCCGACAATCGGTCGGGATAAATGGTCGCCTTGGCTGGCACCGGCAGCAGAATCAGCTCGATACCCATGGATTGGAGCTGTTCGTGGAAGTCCACGATTGCGGGGAGAGGATCGGCAGGCGTCCTTGGGGGTGTCTGACCGACAGCGGAGGCGCTCTCGCTCCAAAACTTTCCCGCAGCCAGGTGGCGCAACTCAGGTGCAAAGAAGAGCCAGCCTTCCTTGCCTGCCACGAACGAACCGGCGGCGGCGGCGGACAGGCGGGCGCATTCGGCCCGAAAAGTCGAGGGTTCGGCGACCCCGTCGCCCCAGCAACGGCAGGCGATGGCCAACAGGATCCAGTATCTGTTCATCATGGTTGAAGGGGCTCTCCCCAATAGGGATCTTCCAGTAACAGCGCCTCGGCGTCCAGTTCCGCCCGGTTTAGTGCGCCCTGCAGGCTCTCGACCTCGCTCCACGGCACCAGCCGCACCTGCACGCGGTCGCCGGGACGCCAACGAGCCGGCGCCTGCCAAACATTATCGCGCATGCTTAAGAAGTAAACCAGTACCTCGGCGTTGTTGACGTCGCGACTCGCGGAACGGAGCTCGCGCAGATGCACGGCGATAACATGATCACGGTAGGGAACCGAGCCCGGGCGCGGCGTACGAGCAAGATCAGCAATCTCGCCTTCCACCTCAATCGCCCCGGTATAGACTGGCGAGAGGAATCGGCTCGTCGATCCCGTGCCCAACTTAAGCTCGATCCGTTTCCAGTCGCCGAAGGCCAATTCGCGAGCGGCGAATTGCCAGACGACGAGCCGTTTGCCAGCCAGTCGATCGTGTCCCCGAGCCAGTTCGCGGGCGAGGAGTTGTCTGGTCGCCAACGAACCGGCATCGTTCCGCAATATCGCATCCACCGGACGGCGCAAATGGTAGCTGAGCTGCTCGACCCATCCAGCGGAAGCACCCCAACCCAGAGCGTCGAGCGAATAGATGTTGCTGAAGCTGTCACCCAGCACCAGCACCTCGGCGCTGGCATCCGCACGCCAAGGCTGGTCGCGCGCATCCAGGACCTCCAGGATCTCCACGGTTTCCGGTGGAAACAGGGTCTGGCCCGGGGCAAGCCGTAACATGGCCGCGGTATCGCCAAGGCCAGTGATGGTGCGTGCCGCGCGCCGCAACTCCAGGGAAGGTGGCGACAAGGTGATATGATCCTCCAGGTGGCGCGCGAGCGCCGCAGCAATCCTCTCCATGGCCCACGGCTGCCAATGGGTGTCGGTCTTTAAGTACGGGTCACCGAGCTGACGCGCCTCGAACAGCAAATCTGCCGGATCAAAGAGAATTACTGACGCCATTCCCGAATTGGTCCGGGCCTGGGGTTGCAGTCGGTTCTGAATGGCTCGGGCAAAATCCGCTTTCGAGGGATTGTCAATTGGTCCGGACGCGTTCGCTCCACGTCGCGAGAATTTATCGGCTTGGACGCTTGGTTTGACCGGTGTCGGCACGATGATGAGCTGAATGTTGCGGGCGGCGAGTGCCTCGGCGAAATCGACGATTGCCTCGACCGGGTCTGGTTGCGGCGCGGGTGTGGTTGAGTCGCCGCTCGCGGCCCGGGCGCGGAGCTGTGCCGGGTCGAGGAATCCGCGGCCGGTGACGTAATCGATGTCGTCGCGGAAAAACAGCCATCCATCCCTGCCGAGGTAGGTTTGCTCATTGCCGGCACCTAACCAGCGAGCCAGCCCGCCCTGCACCACCGGCAACAGGGCGTGGGAAATGACCGAGTCCGTGCCGAGATCATCTTCAAGCGCTTGGAACTCGCCAATCAAGGCGCGATTCGCGGCCAGTAGGCGTGCGATGGGGGACAAGCCGGGCTCGCTGGACTTGGTCGCCACGCTCGACCCCGCGCGCATGCCCCGCCAGAAGACGTCACCGCGCAGGAATTCGATGGCTGGCCACGCCGTCACCGTGGCAAGGAATGCACCGAGCAGAATGCGCCGAGACCAAGGCGCGATGGCCGTGATTCCAAGCTCCACCTGTGCTTGTGCTTCGCGGTCGAACGGGTTGGGGGCGTCGGCGCTCACGATCTCAGAAGATGAAGTAGATGAACGGATTGAAGGACTGTGTTGTCAGCATCCCGAGCGTAACCCAGAACACCGCCAGGATCCACGCCAGCTTCGGCCAGGTGATCGTCCGCGTGAAGGTCCATGTTTGGGGCGAGGCCCAGACGAAAGCCGCCGCCAGTGCCATGACGAGAAGGTAGTAGGGCTGATACAGCACGCCGTCCAGCAGTCGGGCGCCGTCATCCGGACGGACCATGCCGAGCATGCTGCCGCAATATTGAAGCGCTGCGGGCAGATCCGGCGCCCGAAAGAACACCCAACTGAAAGTGACGATCAAGAAGGTGACGAGCACCCGCACGGCCTTGGGAAGCATCGCGTAGATCGTCGCCTTGCCCATGGCGCGTTCGCATCCGAGCATGACGCCGTGGATGGCGCCCCAAACCACAAAGTTCCATGACGCACCATGCCAGAGACCGCCCAGGAGCATCACCAGGGCTAGATTGATGTAGGTACGCAGTGCGCCCTTGCGATTACCGCCCAGCGGGAAATAGAGGTAATCGCGCAACCAGGTCGAGAGCGAAATGTGCCAGCGGCGCCAGAATTCCGTGATCGAAGCGGACCAGTAGGGGGAATCGAAGTTCTTCGGAAACACAAAGCCCAGCATCAAGCCGAGGCCGATCGCCATGTCGGAGTAGGCACTGAAATCGAAGTAGATCTGGAACGCATAAGCCACGTGCCCCAAACCAGGCATCCATCGTTTCGAGTGATCCGGCGTTGAACGCGAGGTCCGCAACCTTGCCGCACGGGTTGGCCAGCAGCACTTTCTTGCCCAGCCCCAGGCAGAACAGACTGATGCCGCGCGCGAATTTGGTCGAGGTGTGGGTGCGCTCCCGTAACTGCCCGGCCACCTCGCTAAACCGGAGAATCGGCCCGGCGACCAGTTGTGGGAACAGCGATACATAGCAGGCGAACGTCATGAAATCACGCAGCGGCCGAGCACGCCCGCGATAGACATCGATGGTGTAACTCATGGATTGGAAGGTGTAAAAGCTGATCCCGAGAGGCAGCGTGACTCGCAGCGTGGTTTCGATTCCCAGACCCTCCAGCCCCACCCAGGCCACCAGCGCCTGGTAATTCTCGACTGCGAAATTGAAGTACTTGAAGAATCCAAGTAGCGAGAGATTCGATATGACGGAAATCCAAAGCGCGGCTTTGCGCCCCCGCGGTTGCGACGCTTCCGACCGGAACGGGTGCCGGTCGAGGTAGAGGCCACATCCATAATCAACCATCGTCGAGCCGAGCATCAGCACCATGAAAAGTGGGTTTGCCCAACCGTAGAACACGTAACTCAACACCGTCAGCAATAGGGTCCGAGCACGGTGGGGGCTGCTGTAATAAAGCGCCAGCACCACTGGCAGGAAATAGAAAACGAAGATTTGCGAACTGAAGACCATCGTGGCTCAGCCCTTGCCTCCCGCCGCCACGGTTCGTTGACTCGGTTCATGCCGCCTTGCCGGAGACATGGGCTTGCGCGCGGGCGCGAGCCCGGTCGGCGAAGGCCTGCGCCGCGGCAGCCACCGACTTCGCGTCAGGCACGGGTTCCAGCGCGGGAGGCGGAGGAGTCTGAGGCGCCGGAGCGGCCTGCACCGGACGCTCGGCCGGCACGTCGCCGCCGAGCAGGTTATTGGCATAGGCGATCTTGCGCAGCCGGTTGAGCAGTTCCTCGCCGGCCCGCAGATTGTCGCCATGGCTCGCGCAATAGCCTTCGGCTTCGCGCAGACGCGCACCCGAGCGTAATTGTCGGCCTCCTTCACGGTCATCTTCAGGCCGGCAATGGCGCGCTCGGCGCGTTTCGGTCGCCATCATCAGATCGGCGACCGTGGTCTTCATCAGCCGCTCGTCGGCCTTGAGCCGTCCGATCTGCTTGTTCAGCCGCGCGCAATAGAGAATCGTCAACAGCAGCAAGATCGCCACCATCAACTCGATCGTCAGTCCGAATCCGTAGCTCACGGTGCCTCCACGCGCTTTCTGGAATCGTCGGCATTTTCGAACATGGCATAAGGTCATATCTGGGCCTGCGCAGCGGCTTCGCCACCCGCACCGACACGCGATCGCCGACCCGGCCCATGCGTCCCTCGGTCAGCGCGACGTCGCCGCAGCGCACCGTGACCATCGCGTCGGGCCGGATTTCGAGCGGCAGGGTGTCGCCGACCTTCAGCTCCATCATCTGCCGCAGCGGCAGCTGCGCCTCGTAGAGCACGGCATCGACGCTGACTTCGGCCTGGCCGATCTCGGTCGCGAGATGCTCTTCCCAGATCTGGTCGCGGCCGAATTTCTCGCCCATGAACATCTGCAGCAGAACGTTGCGGATCGGCTCGATGGTCGCATAGGGCAGCAGCAGTTCGGCGTTGCCGCCGCGATCTTCCATGTCGATGCGCAGACCGCACCAGGATCGCGGCATTGGCGGGCCGCGTGATCGCGGCGAAGCGCGGATTGGTCTCGATACGGTCGATGTTGAACTCGACCGGCGACAGCGGCTTGAAGGCGAGCTCGGCGTCGGCGAGGATCACCTCGATCATGCGCTTGACGAGGTTGGTCTCGATCGTGGTGTAAGGCCGGCCTTCGACGCGCGCGGTGGCGGACCCGCGCCGTCCGCCGAGCAGCACGTCGATCATCGAATAGATCAGGCTGGAATTGACCGTGAGCAGCCCGAAATTGTCCCATTGCTCGGCCTTGAACACCGAGAGGATGGCCGGCAGCGGAATCGAGTTGATGTAATCGCCGAAACGCACCGACGTGATGCGGTCGAGCGAGACTTCGACGTTGTCGGAGGTGAAATTGCGCAAGCGAGGTCGTCAGCAGCCGGACCAGCCGGTCGAAGACGATTTCGAGCATCGGCAGACGCTCGTAGGACACCATCGCCGAATCGATGATGGCGCGAATGCCGGAATTGTCGTTGAAGGATACGTCGGCCAGGCTGAAGCCGAGCAGCGCATCGATTTCCTCCTGATTGAGGACGCGCTCCGAGCCGCCTTTGGCGCTCGGCCTGGTCTCGTCGACCATCGAGCCCCAGGCGCCGCCGGCCGCCGCCGGTGCGCGCAGCCGGGATCGGGCACTCGGCCGCAGTTCGCGGAAGACTTGCGGCGGAGGACTTGCGGGTGAAGACCTGCGGTCATGGTCTGTGCCGCAGCCTCGTTTTCGAGCTGCAGCCCCCACTCCGCCGCCTTCGCTTCCTGATCGGTCTGGTCGTTAGAGGCCATCGTGCGCTACCGTCACTGGACCACGATTTCCTTGAACAGCACCGCGTTCACCCGGTTGGGCGAGATCGCGCTGTTGACGCGCCGCGTCAGCTCCTCCTTCAGGCGATAGAGGCCGGCCGAACCGTCGAGATCGGTCGGGCGCAATTCGCGCAGATAGGTCTGAAAGGAATCCATCACCCGCGGCATGATCGGTTGCACCTGCTGCACCATGCCCTGGTCCGGCAATTCGAGCACGATCTTCACCTTCAGATATTGCGGCCGCTCGCCGCCGCCATTGGCGAGATTGACGAGCGTATCGGGCAGATCGAGGAAGGCCGGCGGCTTGACCACCGGTGCGCGCGACCGCAACCTCGGGCTTCTTCTTGAAGAAGAAGATGTAGGCGCCGGTACCGCCGCCGCCGAGGATCGCGAGCGCGCCGACCGCCGATCAGGATCATCTTGAGCGAGAATTTCCTCTTCGGCGCCGCAGGCTTTGCATCCGCCGCGCCTTCGTCCTTCGCTCGCGGCCTCGGCCTCGGCCTGTTTCTTCTTCGCCGCCATCGAAAGCCCCCGGTTACCGCACGGCGAAGGCCTTCCAGCCGAAGCTGCGCCACGCCGGGTTCCAACGTTAGGGCCACGATGGTTAACGGAAACTTTCCAGCGCCGGAATCAGGCATTTTTTGCCGGGTTGGGCGGGCCGGAATTGCCGCGCGGCAGCGACGCGCCGACCGCCTGATTTTTCCTAAGCCATTGAATTATGATAATTTTTTCGCTCTGGCACGGCGTTCGCAATGAATTGCGTGTCGCGGCTTGGGAGAGCCGTGACGGCAACGCACCGGACCAGGCCTCGGGAGGGTCGAGCCGGCGCAAAGTTGGGGAGCCTGGCAATGCAGAATGCCAATCTGATCGGGATATCGCGGCAGATGGCGCTTCGGCGCGAGCTCGAAGTGGTCTCGAACAACATCGCCAACCTGAACACCACCGGCTTCAAGGCCGATACCGCGGTCTTCGAAGAATTCCTGATGCCGGGCGCCAGCTCGGATCACTTCACCGGCGCCGACCGCAAGGTTTCCTTCGTGCAGGACAGCTCCACCTGGCACGACCACGGCCAAGGCGCGATCAAGCAGACCGGCAATCCGCTCGACGTCGCCATCGACGGCAGAGCGTTCCTGGTGGTGCAGACGCCGCGCGGCGAGCGCTACACCCGCAACGGCTCGATGCAGATCAATCCCGCGGGCGAGCTCGTCACCACCGAAGGCCATAAGGTGCTGGGCGACGGCGGCCCGATCCAGTTCCAGACCGACGACAAGGACATCGCCATCAACCGCGACGGCACGATCACGGTGCCGGGCGGTACTCGCGGCAAGCTTCGGCTCGTGCAGTTCGACAACGTGCAGCGACTGCAGAAGGACGGCTCATCGACCTTCAAGACGCCGGCCGACGTGCAGGCCAATCCGGCGCAGACACCGCATGTCATCCAGGGCGCGATCGAGCAATCCAACGTCAAAAGCGTCATCGAGATGACGCGCATGATCGAGGTCACGCGCCACTACACCCAGATGTCCTCGATGCTGCAGCAACAGCACGACATGCGGCGCTCATCGCTCGAGCAAGCTTGCGGATGTACCCGCGTAACCACTTTTGAGGAACGCTCATGCGAGCCCTTCACACCGCGGCGACCGGAATGATGGCCCAGGAACTCAATGTTCAGGTCATCTCCAACAACATCGCCAACATGCGCACGACCGGCTACAAGCGGCAGCGCGCGGAATTCCAGGATCTGCTTTACGAGCTGGTGCGCCGGGTCGGCACCCAGACGTCGGAACAGGGCAATATCCTGCCGGCCGGCATCGAGCTCGGCTCCGGCGTCAAGACCGTCGGCACGCCGCGCCTGATGACGCAAGGCGCGATCGCGCCGACCGGCAAGGAAACCGACGTCGCCATCCGCGGCGAAGGCTTCTTTCCGATCACCCTGCCGGACGGACGCACCGCCTATACCCGCGACGGCTCGTTCGCGATCGACGCCACCGGACGCCTGGTCACCGCACAGGGCAATCTGCTCAACCCGGCGATCACGATTCCCGCCAATGCCACCGGCCTGACCATCAACGCGCAGGGTCAGGTCTGGTGACGCCCGCCGGCACCACCACGCCGACGCAGGTCGGGCAGATTCAGCTCGCGATGTTCATCAACAAATCCGGCCTGCAGGGCATCGGCGACAACCTGTTCCTGGAGACCCCGTCGTCGGGTACGCCGCAGCTCGGCACTCCCAATGCGCTCGGCTTCGGCAACCTGCATGCAGAACTCGCTCGAACAGGCCAACGTCGAAGCGGTGAGCGAAATCTCCGATCTGATCGCCGCGCAGCGCGCCTACGAAATGAACGCCAAGGTCGTCACCGCCGCCGACCAGATGCTGCAATCGACCTCCGGCATGATGCGATAGGGAGCAAGACCATGATCCGTCTCGCAAACGCCCTGCTCTGTCGAGCCTCGTTTCAGGCCTTGTTTCAGTCTTGTTTCAGGTCTTGCAACCACGGCGCTCGCACAGAACGCGCCTACCTTCCGCAGCACCGTGCTGGTTTCGGGCGATATCGTGCGGATCGGCGATCTGGTCGAGAATATCCGCGGCGAAAAGGCTCAGATCGCGGTGTTCCGCGCGCCCGACCTTGGCGAGACCGGCAACGTGCCGGTCGCGCGCGTGCTCGAAGCGCTGCGGCCGCATGACGTGGTCGGGGTCGATACCGCGGGACTGACCGAAGCTTTCGGTGACGCGCGCGAGCCGCGTGGTCGGCTCGACCGAAATCCGCAATCGCATCGCCGAGATCATGGCGGAGCGGCTTCGCATCACCGACGTGCAGCAATGTCGCGCTCACGCTCGACATGCCGCCGTCCGCGATCCACCTCGATCCGTCCGATTCCGGACCGCTGACCGCCATTCGCGTCAATGTGGATCCGCGCAGCGGGCGTTTCGACATCGTCTTTCGCACCAGCGGCGCGCCGTTGCGCATCACCGGCATCGCCGCCGAAGCCTTCGACGCCGTGGTCGCGACCCGTTCGCTGGCGCGCGGCGAGGTGCTGCGTAGCGGCGACGTCGCGATCGAGAAGCGTCCGAAGACCGAGATGCAGAGCGAAAATCTGCGCGACCTCTCGGCCGCGGCGATGGGCTCGAAGTGCGACAGGGCATGCGGCCGGGACAGGTCGTGCGCAGCGGCGACCTGGTGAAGCCGCAACTCGTCAAGCGCGGCGAGCCCGTGATCCTGTATTTCGAAGTGCCGGGCATCGTTCTGACCGCGCGCGGCAAGGCCGAAGACAACGGCGCGATCGGCGACACGGTCAACATCACCAATGTCCAGTCGAAGCGCGTCATCCAGGGCACCGTCACCGGACCCGGCCAGGTGACGGTGACCTCCCTCACCCCGCGCGTCACGACCGCGGGCGCCAATCTCGCTTCCATCCAGCAGGGCTCCGCGCCCGTCGCAAACCGACCCTGAGGCAGAGTGACGTAAATGGTACCAGTAATGTCGTTTCGTTCCGTGCGGGCCGGGTTCGCCGCGACCGCGATCACCGCCCTGCTCTCCGGCTGTTCGTCAATCGACGCGCTGAGAACGATCGGTGAGACGCCGCCGCTGACGGCGGTCGACAATCCGACCACGGCGCCTGGCTACAAGCCGGTGCAGATGCCGATGCCGATGCCGCAGCCGGCCTCCTACAATCCGAACTCGCTGTGGCGCAACGGCTCGCGCGCCTTCTTCAAGGATCAGCGCGCGCATCAGGTCGGCGATATTCTGACGGTGAAAGTCAAGATCACCGACAAGGCCACGATGGACAACGAGACTTCGCGCAGCCGCAAGGCCAACGAGGAGCTCGGCTTCGAAGCCTTCTTCGGCCGCAAGACGCTGCCGCCGCCACTGAACAAGGTCGGGGTGCCCGGCACGGTAATCGCGGGACAGTCGGTTGGGGGGAGCGAAGGCAAGGGCTCGATCGACCGCAAGGAAGAGATGTCGACCAATATCGCGGGCGTGGTGACGCAGTTGCTGCCGAACGGCAACCTGGTGATCGAGGGCCGCCAGGAAATACGGGTGAATTTCGAGGTGCGCGAATTGATCGTCGCCGGCGTCGTGCGGCCGGAGGACATCGAAAGCGACAACACCATCGAATCCACCAAGATCGCGCAGGCCCGCATCGCCTATGGCGGACGCGGCCAGATCACCGACGTGCAGCAGCCGCGCTACGGCCAGCAGGTCCTCGACGTGTTGCTGCCGTTCTGAATTCGGTTTTCGACCTGCTCCCACGCCGCTCCGGCGCGCGCACCGGAAAGGCGAATCGACGCGGCCTTCGGCATGCTCCCCTTGCCGGAGGCCGCGCTCGCTTTCAGCGTCGAGCCTCGGCTGCTATCGTCTGAAGGCGGATCAGAAGGAGAGATCATGCATATCGCGATGCTGGTGGTTGCCGGCCTTGTGTTGCTGGCGATCATGCATTTTGGGCCGGGGCTGATCGGATCGTCGTTCGATGGCGCCAAAGCCTTCCTCTGGGTCTGGCTGGTGATTTCGATTCTGAATGGATTCTACGGCCATTTCCGCGCCGGCATCCCGGCGCTCAACGAGATCGGCGCCTTCATCCCGATCTTCCTGATTCCCGCAGCGGTCGCCTTCTATCTGATGCGCCGCGCCGGATAAGGTTCTAGTGCGCGCGCGCAGGCCCGCGCGAATAGGACCAAGTTTCCCAGATCGCGACCACGATCAATATCGCGCTGCTGCAGGCACCGAAGGCGAGCGGCGGCAGCCATTGCGCCAACGGCGCAAGTAGCGCGAGCAGCGCGAGCCCGACCCAATGCGACAGCGTCGGGCGGCCGGTCATAACACGCTTGAACAGGATATTGCCGAACAGGAAGATCGCCGCTCCGCCAATGGTGGTGACCGCGGTCTTGAAATCGGTATGCCCGCCGGGATGGGCGAGGATCAGTTCGTCGGACACGGCGGCGACCACGATGCCGGCGATGATCGGCATATGCATATAGGTATAGCCCAGCCGGGCAAGACGGCCGGGATCGGCGGAGCCTGCGATCAGATGGCGGCCGCGCTCGGCGCCGAGATTGAAATAGATCCACCACATCGCAACGCTGCCGGCAAAAGCGACCGCGAAGGCCGCGATCACCGGCGCGGTCCATTCCATCTTGGCGAAGGTCGCGCCGGTGACCAGGATCGATTCGCCGAGCGCGACGATGACGAACAGGCCGCAGCGCTCGGCCATGTGATCGCCCTCGACATCCCAGTCGGTGGTCTCCGATTTGCCGAGCCCCGGCGTCCAGAAGCCCAAAGCAGGCGACATATATTCGATTGCGAGCGCGACCGACCACAGCGCGAAGCGCTGCTCGCTTTCCACGAAGGCGCCGGCGATCCAGAATACGCCCGACGCGACAAGCCAGGCGGTGATGCGCTGAAAATTCCGGAAATTATTCGGGTGATGCCGCCGCAAGCTCCACAGCATGAACAGACAGCGGCCGACCTGCGAAAAGACATAGGCCGCCGCGAACGCAAGGCCGCGGCTGTCGAAGGCCTGCGGCAGCGAGGTCGACATCACGAGCCCCGCCAGCATCAGCGTAAAGATCAAAAGACGCACCGGCGTGGTGTCGGGATTGAGCCAGTTGGTGGCCCAGGAGGTGTAGATCCAGACCCACCACACCGCCAGAAACAGCAGCGTCGCCTCAAGGACGCCAAAGAGCGAGAAATGTTCGAGCAGAAAATGCGACACCTGCGTGATGGCGAAGACGAAGACGAGGTCGAAGAACAATTCGACGAAGGTCACGCGGCTGTGCTCGTGACCTTTTCGCTCCCGCAGCAGGTTTGCGCTCGCACCGAACAAACCCATCGGTCATCAGACCTCGTCGGCAGGCGGCTGCTCGCCGAGGACCTGTCCGGCGCGCTTGGGCTTGGTATAGGGCGTGGGCTTCGGCATATTGCCGCGCATCAGATCGCGGCCGGCGCCGATGCCGCCTGCGACTTCGAGCGCGAAACGCTCGGCATCGCGACGGCGCAGTTCGTCGACGATTTCGGCGGCCTCCTCGTCGGGCACGCCAAGTTCGCGCAAGCCGGTCTCGCCGAACAGCATCGCCGATTCGAAGGTCTCGCGGATCTGGGTGTCGACGCCCTTGTGGACGAGTTCGAGCGCATGCTCGCGGTCGTAGGAGCGCACCATCAGCCTGGTGTCGGGAAAATCCTCCATCACGACCTCGGCGATCCTGGTCGCGGTGTAGCGATTGTCGACGCAGACCGCGATCAGCTTCGCCTTGCGCGCGCCGGAGGCCTCCAGCAGATCGAGCCGGGTCCCGTCGCCGTAATAGACCTTGAAGCCGAACTCGGCGGCGCTGCGGATCATCTCGGTGTCGTTGTCGATGATGGTGACGTCGTAGCCGCGCGCCAGAAACGACTGGCTCGCGACCTGGCCGAAGCGGCCGAAGCCGATCATCAGGATGCTGGCGTCGAGATCGTGCGGCTCTTCCACGCCGTCGAGCGATGGCTTGCGCGCCGGCAGCAGATAGCGCAGCGCCAGCACCCCGATCGGGGTCAGCGCCATCGAGACGATCACGATCGTGGTCATCACCGCGTTGACGCGCGGCGGTGAAAATGCCGGCGCCGAGCGCTGCGGCATACAGCACGAAGGCGAACTCGCCGCCCTGCGCAAACAGCGCGGCGCGATACAGCGCCTCGCGGTGCGGCGCCTTGAACAGGCGCGCGACGAAATAGGTGCCCGTCCCCTGCGTCGCCATGAAGCAGACCACGCCGGCGACGATGATGCGCCAGTCGGTCTTCAGCACCGACAGATCGAGCGACATGCCGACGCCGAGAAAGAACAGGCCGAGCAGGATGCCGCGGAACGGCTCGATATCGGCCTCGAGCTGATGGCGGAAGCTGCGATTCGGAAAGCAGCACGCCGGCCAGAAACGCACCCATCGCCATCGACAGTCCGCTCACCTGCATGATCAGCGCCGAGCCCAGCACGACCAGCAAGGCCGCGGCGGTCATCACCTCGCGCGCCTGCGCAGCCGCCAGCAGCCGGAAGAACGGATTGAGCAGCCAGCGTCCGGCGCCGAGCACGAGCGCGATCGCGGCGATGGCGATCAGAATCGCCAGCCAGGTCGGTTCGCCGCCCTCCTCGCCGCCCGGCGCCAGAAATGCGACCAGCGCCAGCAGCGGCACGATCGCGAGATCCTCCAGCAGCAGGATCGAGACCATGCGCTGGCCTTCCGGCGTCGCGGTATCGCCGCGCTCGGCGAGAATCTGCGCGACCACCGCGGTCGAGGTCAGAACGAAACCCATCGCGGCGAAGAAAGCGACTTTCGGCGTCAGACCGAACGCCATCGCGACGCCGGTCAGCAACAGACCGCAGACCACGACCTGCGTCGCGCCGAGCCCGAAGATGTCGCGCCGCAGGCTCCATAGCCGCGACGGCTGCATCTCGAGCCCGATCACGAACAGGAACATCACGACGCCGAGTTCGGCGACATGCAGGATGGCCTGCGGATTGGTGAAGAGCGCGAGCCCGAACGGGCCGATCGCAAGGCCGGCGGCGAGATAGCCGAGCACGGAACCAAGGCCGAGGCGGATGAAGATCGGCGCGGCCACGACCCCGGCGCCGAGCAAGGCCACCACCTGCAGGAGTTCGTTGCCGTTTTCGGCGGCCGCCATCACGTTCGCTCTCTGCTTCGACCGGCCTGACGGTCGTGCATGCAAGCGTGATGGCTTGTCAATGTGGCAGCAGCGAAGGTCCGAAGATGTCCGTCATTCCCGCGCCAGCGGGAATCCGGGCCATTTTCTTGCCGGTTCTTGCTCGCGCCCCGCTTTCGCGAGAACGAGCGGCAGAAAATCAATCGTCCCGATAGACCCGCTCGCGCCGCTCATGACGCTCCTGCGCCTCGATCGACAGGGTCGCGATCGGGCGGGCTTCCAGCCGGCGCAGCGAGATCGGCTCGCCGGTCTCCTCGCAATATCCGTAGGTGCCGTCGTCGATCCGCGCGATCGCGGCATCGATCTTGGCAATCAGCTTGCGCTGCCGGTCGCGGGCTCGCAGCTCGATGGCACGGTCGGTTTCGGAGGAGGCCCGATCGGCGAGATCGGGGTGGTTCTGGTTCTCGTCCTGCAGATGCTGCAACGTCTCGCGGGCTTCTTTCAGGATGTCGTCTTTCCAGGCCAGAAGCTTGGCGCGAAAATACTCGCGCTGCTTCTCGTTCATAAACGGCTCTTTTTCAGTAGGCCGGTAATCCTTCAGCTTGGCCGGCATTCCCTGTTACTCCGCCTGCACGAGTCACCCCCTCGCGCGGGCGAGCTTATAGCGGGGCGGCCTTGGCCCTACAACTAGCGATTTATTCTCGGAATGCCGCTTGCGGTGTCACAATATCTACTTGGAATCGCAGCACTTTGAGCGGGTCCGCTCGTGGCCGGAAAGCCTCAGCGACGGGATAACTTGGCGATTTCCACCTGAACGCGCAGGTCGATCTCCGACAACACCCCGTCGAGCGCCGGATCGCCTGTGGGTTCCTTCAGTTCGGCGGCCATGACCCGCAGCCGGTTGAGCGCCGGAGGCGTCGAGGTCGCCGGAAATAAGCCCAAGTTTCAGCGCCTCCAGGGCGTCCAGCGCCGTCCGTCCGCCGCGCACGGCGCGCCTGCGTCGCTCGGCGGGGTCGTCCACCCCCTGCAGCGCGACCAGGGTGTCGATGCCGCCGATCGCCTGCAGATGGCCTGCGGACGCCCGGGTCGCATTCTGGGTGCCGTCGCCAAGGGTGAAGGAGCCGGCACCGACGCGCCGCGCCGCCTGGGCGTCGCGGGCAGGTGCAAGGGCCGAGGTTGCTGATACGCGCATGCAGGCGAGCTTGGCCGCTTATGGTTAACCACGGGTAAAGCGGCCGGCAAAAGCTGCCGGGAGCGGCAGCCCCTGCCGCCTTGCGACGTCCCTTGGCGCCCGTGCAAAATCGCAAAATCGTTTGTCGTCAATCGCTTAGCATCCCGGCACGGTCTGGCACGCCGCTCGCATTGAGGTTTCTCGAAGTCCGACTCTCATGGGGAGCATGATGTCGAGGACGTTTGTAATTGCGCGCGCCGCGTTTGCGGTTTTGGCGCTGATCGGGATGACGCACGCGGTGGGAGCCACGTCGCGCATCAAGGATCTCGCCAATATCGAGGGCGTGCGCCAGAATCAGTTGATCGGCTATGGTCTCGTCGTCGGCCTGAACGGCACCGGCGATACGCTGAACAACATTCCCTTCACCCGGCAATCGCTGCAGGCGATGCTGGAGCGGCTCGGCGTCAATATCCGCGGCCAGCAATTGCGCACCGGCAATGTCGCGGCGGTGATGGTCACCGCCAACCTGCCGCCCTTCGGCACCCAGGGCACCCGCATCGACGTCACCGTCTCGGCGCTCGGCGATTCCAAGAGCTTGCAGGGCGGCACCCTGCTCGTCACCCCGCTGCTCGGCGCCGACGGCAATGTCTATGCGGTCGCGCAGGGCTCGCTCGCGATTGCCGGCTTCCAGGCCGAGGGCGAAGCCGCCAAGATCACGCGCGGCGTGCCGACCGTCGGGCCGCATCGCCAACGGCGCCATCATCGAGCGTGAAATCGAATTCCAGCTCAACCGCATGGACAAGGTGCGGCTGGCTCTGCGCAATGCCGATTTCACCACCGCCAAAGCGGATCGCCGCCGCGATCAACGATTTCATGGGCTCAGCCACCGCCGAGCCGCTCGATCAATCGACCGTGCAGCTCACGCTGCCGGGCAAGAGCGACACCAACATGGTCGCGCTGCTGACCGAGATCGAGCAATTGCAGATCGAGCCCGACCTCGTCGCCAAGGTCGTGATCGACGAACGCTCCGGCGTGATCGTGATGGGCCGCGACGTGCGCGTGTCCACGGTCGCGGTCGCGCAGGGCAATCTCACCGTCACGATCGCGGAAGCGCCGCAGGTCAGCCAGCCGGCGCCGTTCTCGATGGGCGAGACCGTGGTCGTGCCGCGCACCAATGTCGGCGTGCAGGAAGACGGCCGC
>CAWDOW010000017.1:0-122500 GCA_963804015.1 uncultured Pseudomonadota bacterium | reverse complement strand
TACAAAAATCAACGTCAAGCAGCGATGATCGACGAGGATCGAAAAATTAGTTTCAGTCTCAATTCACACATTTCAATATGAGTAATTAAGTTTCCATACAGGAACAAGTCGTACATATCCAAAGATCCTTCTGCTTTGCCTCCCCAGGAAAAGACGATCTGATTTTGTCAAGCTAAAAACTATGCTACACGTTATCTAACGGGTTGTCAAGGGTATGTACCTCGTTGGCAAACACTTAAGAAGGATGTCCTATTTGATAGGCAACTCCAGCATGCCCTATTGCTAATATTTATCAAATGTATGAAGTGATGTTACATTTTATTTGCTCTGCCTGCAGCAAGTTCTTTGGCGCGAACATGCGGCGATGGGCTTTCCCATCCCCCAATGAGATGACACGCGATACCCGTAATGTCTCCTGCATCAAAGCGCTTATCAATTTCAGTTATGATTTCTTTTAAAAGTGATGCCGCCTCCGTATTTTCTGGATCTAAGGTAAGGATTTCCTGTAATGCAAACCCGGCACAATCAGAGATCATCCCAAACTTTATTATCCGGATTGAGCACCATTTTTGCAATCTTGATCGTTGATTCTACTTTCCCCGCGTCAATAGTTGGGGAGGTTTTTAGTTTACTCGATTGCGAGGAGAGGAAGCTCATGGCGACGTTTGTGCTGGTCTTTGATCCTGTGGTGAACCTCCCGGAGGAGAAGTTCTCTTTCGTAGGGAAGTGATTTGATCCATACCGCCGGCGAGTCGCGCTCAGCGATATCGGACACTGCGCTGACCTCAAAGTGTTTACCATTATAATCCTGATGACACTTATCGTACCATTCAGTAATAGCATCAAGCATGACCCACCTCTTTTGTTTTCTCATTACAACGAAAGCAAATTATATGCCGGGTATGTTGTAAGATAGACAACCTGATTTAAAAAGATATTTCGTCATGACCAAGGCTAGCAATTACATCATGGAACGAATGATTTTACCCATTGAGGTCTATCTTGGTATGTATCATTTATCATACAGTTATGTAATCCATTAAACAGTAGCATCTAAGGTTTCTTCCATCGGTCAAGAAAATAATTGGTGGTCCTGTATTGCCATCCTGTCCTTTGTCCCTCCCCTCTTGTCCCGCCCGAGGAAGAACACGCATTTATTTATTCTTAAAAATCATATTGGCCTAAATAAGGAAGAGTAAAAATATTCAACATCTATAATATTGAGGAATTGGCTAAAAAGATGAAAGAAAAGCAGAACGCTATGATCTTATAATAATATTATTTATCTTGTTCAATAAAGGTTCAAATATTCTATATAATAAAGCAGCAACGACAGCTCCTACCGTATTTGCAAGAAAATCAAAAAAATCGCTGCTTCGGTGGATACTTGGTATGCGCTGTAATATTTCTAAAAATCTCGCCCCAACCTATAACTATTAAGACGGCTATCAAAATAATATATCCATGATTCAGACGTATTTTGCTATAGTGTTGCGAATCATGAATTAATACTAAAGCAAAAACAAAATACATTATAAAATGCACTGCCTTATCGATATGAGGAAATAACAACCAGAAAGGGAGTTGAAAGTTTTTCCCTGAAGAAAGCGATAAAGCCAATACAACAGATGCCCAAATAGTTGTTTTCCAAAAAGATGTGATAAATTTCATGTAATTCTTTTTTGAAAGGTAATTGTACCTTATACCAATAATAAATTTTATTGAAAGGGATTTATATTCTATCCCGATGTTATTTTAAATAAATAGCGCTTTCAGCGAGAAAAATATAGGTAAATTCTTTTTGTTTGTCAATTAAATACCGCTTCAAAGATGTTTGCTGTTGAGAGTGTTCAGTGTTTATTACCAAAATTGGTATCGCGACGCGTTATGGCGAAAAGAATTAGACATGAGCAGCCTTCCCTAAACAGCCATAGAGAATGTAACAACACAAAGAAATCAGTTTTAATACCGTATGAGGCATCAGAAAGTACGGTCCTCCACAGTCTTATTCTTCAATAATGTATTTTCTATTTTATCGAACAGGCCCCTTAGGTCCGGATCATAACTGTCAAGCTTATCGGTTAGTGGTTTTATTCTTGCTCTTATGCTTTTTAGAAAGTCTTGGCCACCTATTTTACCCATGAGGTCGCGAGTCTCATCTTCTGTTAGCGCTCGACCTGTTTTCTTTTCTTCCCAGGTTATTTTGAGCAATATTTGGACAAGCTTTGTAAACTGGAGTTCGTCATTAAGATTGGCCGCGTCGAGCTCCTGAGTTGAATCCGGGTTTTTTTTGATGTATGTATTGAATTTATCCTGAAGCATACCAACTTCTTTCTTTAATTGATAATGCCGAGTCCGAATTTTCTGAAAATAGGTTCTCTTGCCCTTGTTTCTATTATAAAAGACATGGGCATTGTAATACGATGGAACTTTTCGACGTCCTCCCTTGACCGATTGCAGGTACTCAACAAATTCTTTAATATATCTGTTGTCACAATACGATATTCCCATATCAACATAGTTTTCCTTGAATAAAACAGCGAGTTTTTCATAGGGACCATCTTCCACGGGAGATTTAACTTTTTTTCTCATAAAATCCTCTCTTTACAGTATAATTATAATATATATTATTATAATTATAATATTTAATCGCAACTGTAAATTAGCCAACAATGTTAATAATTGTTATTATATATAATGGTATTTATGTCAAGATAAATAATAATAATATAATTAATATTAATAATCATTATTATTAGCGATAAAGCTTGTTGCGATAATATGCTCATATATCAGAATGTTACACATATAAGTTCTTTGCAGCAATTTAGAAGTTGCATGAGTTTGGTTTATTTATTTGTAATCACAACATGTATGTTGCCCAAGGAGGGATTTTATGTAAATGTGCAGACGATCATACTAGCGAGTATACCACGAGATTATATAGTGAATTAATTGGAAATATTATTCATCCTTACTGATACATTCAGGATACAATTTCCTTGAACATTCAGGGCAGATACCGTGAGAAAAGTCGGCTTCCGAATGATCTCTATGTAGACTTCAATTTGCTCCCAGTATCCTTTGTCGTTGCGTATTTTTTTACATGATGAACACATTGGCAATAATCCGCTAAGAAACCTTATTTTACTCATGCTTTCAGTAAGATCTCTGTTCGATACTTCCAGTTTTGCTACAGAAAGGGATAATTCTTCAGTTCTTTCCCCAATCTTCTTTTCAAGCATTTCGTTGTATTCCTGTATGTCGTATCCGCCATCATATTATAACTGGAACTCAGTTCGCCGATTTCGTCTCTTGTGTGGATTGTAGATCGGGCGTTAAAATCTTTTTCGGTAAATCTTTTCATTGTGTTCCTCAGGTGCTCTATTGGCTTCACAAGGCCATTGATGAGATAGATCATAATGCCTATACCGGCCATAAGGGAGATAATAACGGCAAAGAGAAATCCGAAGAGAAGTTTTTGCAGCGGCTTCCTGTATTCTGATTTTGCGATTGCAACACCAAAGGTCCAGTTCGGCAACTTAATTTTACTGAAAATAATAATCTTTTTTGAACCGTCGTAGTCTTCAATTTCTACCTTGTTATCAACGCCTTCATGTATATTTTTTGCCAAAGGTCCATATTTTCCCTCCATGACTTTCGAGAGGTTTTTTAAACCCCCTTTCAATGGGAAGAATGGCTTGTTCGGGTGGACGAGAATGTTCTGCTCGTTATCCAGCAGAAAAGTATAACTTTTTTCACCAATGAGTACTTTTTCTGCTATACTTGATCCAGCTCCGTCAAATAAATGTCTGCTGCGGCACAGCAACCCGGTACCGTTTTTCTTGATAGGTTCCGGCTACGATGGTAATGATCATTTCTTTTGTACGTGCGTCGAGATGGCACGTCTTATAAACAAAGGAACCCTTCTTCATGGCGAGCTGATACCATGGCCTTGTACGGCAGTCATAATCGGGTGGAGGCACCCATCCGGAACCTGTTATCATTTTTCTGTCGGTAAAGCCGACGTATACGTCAATTATTGCAGCATTTTTCAGCATTTCCCTTTTATATGTAGCACTTACATATTGTTTGAGGAATTGATCGTCATGATCGTATATTTCTTTGTTCACCACGATAGAATGAAGAACCGCTCCATTTTCGATGAAAAACGTATTAAGATCACTGGCAAACTTCAAGGCTGTTTCGGTTATCTTTTCGTTAATCTCCTTTTCGGTGATTTTATATGAGATTATGTAGCTTATTGTTGAGATTACTGCGAGGGAAATAATGCAGATCAACAATCCGGCTAAAATAAACTTTAATTTAATGCCTTTTATTTTAAATAGCTTATGCATGTTAATAACGCTTCTCCTGCTCAAGTTCAACTTAGGAATGTCAATCTCACATCTCAAGAGGAAATTTATCCAGTTACACTGATTATCGCACTTATTAAAAAATACTATTGCTTAATGGTTGCATCGATGCGGTTTATTTTAATAAATTATTCGTTGTACAGTTTTTATACTGTTTGAATAACGGGGCATGATGATGGACCAGCCCCGTTATGAGTTATTATCTTTAATGCTCTATTTCTTTTTTGTCTGCAAATACTCGTCCATTGCCTTTGCTGCCGCTCTTCCTGCGCCCATTGCGAGGATAACTGTCGCTGCGCCGGTTACGATGTCACCGCCTGCGAAGACACCTTCGCGGCTTGTCTTGCCTGTTTCCGGATCTGCTTCTATATTGCCGGATTTTTTCAGTTGCAGTCCCGGCGTCGAGGAAGTGAGGATCGGGTTCGGGCCCTGACCGATTGCAATGATCACAACATCAACATCGATGACATAGTTAGAGCCCTTAATCTCAATCGGTCTTCTCCTGCCTGATGCATCAGGTTCGCCAAGCTCCATTTTCACACATTCGATACCCTTTACCCAGCCATTCTCATCACCGATAATTCTCACTGGGTTCGTAAGGAGTCTGAAATCAATGCCCTCTTCTTCGGCGTGGTGGGATTCTTCCGCACGGGCAGGCATCTCATCACGGGAACGGCGTAGACAAGATACACATCAGCGCCGAGACGTCTGGAAACCCTTGCTGAATCCATGGCCACATTGCCGCCGCCGACAACGGCAACCCTGCTTCCCACCCGTATCGGCGTGTCGTATTCTGGAAAAAGATAGGCCTTCATGAGGTTCGCCCGTGGTGAGAAACTCGTTCGCGGAATAAACACCATTCAGGTTCTCTCCGGGGATGTCCATGAAATAGGGAAGGCCTGCTCCGGTACCGATAAAAACGGCATCAAAACCAGCTTCAAATATTTCATCAAGGGTCATGCTCTGACCGATAATCTGGTCAACCTTTATCTTTGCGCCAAGTTTTTCAACATAATCAACTTCACGCTGCACAATTGATTTCGGTAAACGAAATTCTGGAATACCATATACAAGAACTCCGCCTGCCTTGTGCAAGGCCTCAAAAATAGTCACATCATGTCCTTTTTTCGAAAGTTCTCCGGCAACAGTCAGCCCCGCAGGTCCCGCGCCGATAACGGCGACCTTCTTTCCTGTCTTTTTCGCAATTGCCGGCGCTTTTACTTCTCCCTGACTCAATTCGTAATCTGCCGCAAAGCGTTCCAGACGGCCAACTGCTATAGGCTGGCCCTTTTTCCCCAGCACGCATTTCTCTTCGCACTGCGTCTCCTGAGGACATACCCGTCCACACACCGCGGGCAAACTATTCGTCTCTTTGATGGTATGGATGGCGCCCATGAAATCGCCTTCTTTTATTTTTTTTATAAACTCGGGAATCTGGACACTGACCGGGCAGCCTTCCACGCAGGGAGGTTTTTTGCATTGGAGACATCTGGAGGCTTCCTTCAAAGCATTTGCATCGGTATAACCAAGGGCAACTTCACTAAAATTCTGAATTCTCTGTTTCGGGTTCTGTTCAGGCATTTTCTGCGCGGACCTTTCGATTTCTTCATCGACTGTGCCTTTGCTTCCAGCTTACAGGTATGGTCCCATACCGCGCGTTTCTCTTCGCGACCGTACATTCTCTGACGAAGCACAAGTTCCTTAAAATCAACGAGATGAGCATCAAATTCGGGACCGTCGACACAGACAAACTGTGTTTTGCCCCCGATTGTGGCACGACAGCAGCCGCACATACCGGTTCCGTCTACCATGATCGTATTGAGACTGACAACGGTCTTGATATTTGACGGGCGGGTTACGTCGGCAACAGCTTTCATCATGACAACAGGGCCGATACCTACAATGAGGTCGACCTTTTTCTTTTCTTCGATAACCTGTTTCAAAACATCGGTTACGAACCCGTGATGGCCGTAAGTACCGTCATCTGTTGTCACATAAAGCTTTGTGCTTACCTGTTTCATTTCATCTTCAAGGATAAGCATCTCTTTTGTTCTGGCGCCTATAATTGAGATCACTTCGTTTCCAGCCTCAAAGAGGGCTTTTGCGATAGGAAGCACCGGGGCTACACCGACGCCGCCGCCGACACAGACAACGGTTCCGAACTTCTCAATATGACTTGGCTTCCCCAAGGGACCTACGACATCAAGATACGCCTCGCCCTGTTCAAATCTTGCCAGTTTGTGTGTTGAAGCCCCCACTTCCTGAAAAATAATTGTAATAGTTCCCTTTTGCCTGTCGAAATCCGCAACAGTAAGAGGAATCCTTTCTGCCATATCATTAGCGCCGGATAACAATAAATTGTCCGGCTTTCACCTTTTTTGCTATGTCAGGAACATAAAGCTTGTTCATGGTGATCGAAGGAGCTAAGAGCCTTTTCTCTATAATTTCGTTTGGTTTTGTTTCCTTTTTCGCCATATTATCTCCTTTTGAAATAGTTGTCTTTAAGAGTTATGCCTTCCCGGTCTTTTCCAGGAGAGTGTTGATGCGTTTTATCAAATCTTCAGGCATAACCGGCTTGTTCACAAAATCATCAGTTTTCATCCAGTAGCCATCGAGCTCCTGACAGAAATCACACCCGGTTTCTTCCGTGCAGCAACCATAAGCACCGGAATCCTCTTATAGCGAGGGGATCAGCTTTAATCGCTTTCGCCAGATTAAAACCGGCATCATGTTTTTCGAGCATTAGTTCGAGGAGTATAATATCAGGCATTTCAAAAGTTAACCCTTCTCGACACCCTCGCGGCTATTCGATGCCAATATTACCTCAAAACCGTTTTCTTCAAGTGCTGCTTTACTCTGGTCAATGAAGTCGATAGTCCTAGAACGAACAAGACCCGTTTTTTACTCATAGCTTATTCTCCTTTTTCGTTAATTTAAGTGAAAATCTCTTTTTTGATGAATGTCTTTACCATTCCCTATAATTGGAAATATAGCACAAACACATAGCAATTGAGTAAAAATGTCCTAAAGTCATTTACCATTGATTTGTCATTTAAGCATCATTTTTATGAAGTTTTATTTTGTTTTAATACAAAGCAGATCTTTTGTCAACGAAGATACGGATTTTCTATAATATATGTTCAATATAATGGAAAATTGATTTCTGCCAATTTTGTAATATACTTAACTATCAAGAATTACAAAGGATAACTCAATGCATCTTTCCCACACGTTATGACGTACAAAGCCCGCATTTTAAGCAGTCACCATGAAATGACATGTCCTTATTTACCTTTAGCTCTTGTGGGTTCAGGTCCATGGGGCACGCTTTTGCACAAAGCTTACAGGCCACACAGGCGTCCGCTTTCATACGAAGCTTTTCCCTGTTTTTTCCGACTAAGCTGGATAGAGATCCGATAGGGCAAATGTAGCACCAGGTGCGCTGGTGAATAAAGAGCGCAAAAATAACGCCCAAAACGGTAGTAACGGAGAGGAGCACCACAAGGAACCTGCCTATTGCGTATGGATCAGGCCATAACCGCACCACCTGATATCCGAGCATGAGCATAAGGAATGTAAGTATGCCGATACGAACAGGAAGGGACCGCAAGCCATGTGGTATTGTTTTTTGAGGGCTTATAAGCTTCATGTAAGCATCAGCAAAAGACCCCCTCGGACACATCCAGTCGCACCATTTTCTCCCTTTCCTTGTTGCCAGACTGACACCTGCTATCATGCAGGCAGGAATAAAAAAACCAATAAATGGATAAAACCAACCGCCAAGAAGAAAGAGCATAAAAGAAGCGCCAGCAAAATATTGCTTAGTCCGTCTCGACTTGATTGCCCGGGAGGGACTTCTCTTTTCGTTCCCGTTTATCTCCATGAGACTGATTACTATTTTTCAAATTCCTCTCCTTTCATAATGCTGACTAGACTATCTGTATATTAGTTGCGCAATTAAGCAACATATTCGTAATAAAAAATCTTTATTGCTATGGCAATTTAACCTCCAGCATTCTCTTCGACAGTTTCACCTTCTCTTTAAGCATTTCTATCATAACGGCGCGCATTATTGTACAGGCCTCTGTAATTTTCTGATTTGAAATCCTGTAGTAAATTGTCCTTCCGAGACGCCTTGTTTCAAGAATACCCTTTTGTCTTAAAATGGCAAGATGTTGAGATATATTGGCCTTATTGATATCCATTATCTTTATCATTTGTGTCACAGACATCTCTCCATCTTTCAAAAGGCCCAGGATCCTGTAGTCTTTTTGAATTAGCAAGCGCCAGGCATACATCGGCCTGCATCTCAAAAACCCTTGTGTCATCATCTCTCATGTTGCCTCCGCAAACTCTAATATATAATAGTTGCGTAACTATGAAACTAATATAAGGTCTGAAACCGATTTTTGTCAAGTATATAAGTGTGGCTAAATATTTATTTATGTGAAATTGGAATTAAACGTATTCGGTGCTATCACTCATCTTGCGAGGGCTTTTACGATTTCGCCAAAATACATGCGGTGATAGTCTTTTTGCGGATAATATTCTTCTATTTCCTCTGAGAGAAAATTTTCCGGCAGTATGTCCTGAAAATAGATTTTTTTGCATTCTAGAACAAGCCTTGCTTCGGCAAAATAGATGCCGTTGTCATCAAATACGGGGGTAAGTCCGGTTTCCGCAATTTTGTTAACATCTCTGCCAGACTTTGTGCCGCAGTATGTGAGTATGTCGCGATATTGTTCTTCAAGAAAGGAAAGGGTATAGAAAGGGGCTTCTTCGATAAATTTATAGGTGTGCCGGTTTGGTCGTATCACACACCAGGCAACATTTTTGACCACATAATGCCGAGGCCGCCCCATGCACCGGTCATGGTATTGAAAGATTCCCTTGTTGCCCGCTGTGATAAGCATCCAGTCACTTCCGATAAGCTTGAAGGGGTTATCCATGATTAATTCAGGCTTTATTTCCTTAAAGATATTGCTCATAATTCACCTCTTACCGAATAGGGTCCTTTTCTGAATGCATCAACCAAACTTTATATTATTTCAATTACCCGCCCTGATGTTGAGAATATCACCATCTTCGACAATGTAGGTTTTTCCTTCGAGACGCCATATCCCGGCCTTCTTGCATTCTGCCATACTTCCGTATTTCATGAAATCGGCATATGATACGGTTTCGGCGCGGATGAACTTATTCGAGAGGTCCGTGTGGATTGCCGCAGCAGCTTCCTGGGCGTTCATACCCTTTTTAATGGGCCATGCGCGGCACTCGTCTTCGCCGACTGTGAGAAAACAGATGAGACCCATTGTTCGCAGAGCAAGGGTGATGATGCGACCCCGGATGGATTCTATAATTGCATACTCCTCCATAAAGGCCATCCTTTCATCATCTGCCATGAGAGCAAGCTCGCTCTCCAGTTTCGCGCAGGCGGAAATAACGGGGTATCCGGGGAATTTATTGTCCAGGTTTTCTGCCTGGGCCTTGCCTTCGGATATGTTGTCTTCCGAAGAGTTTACTACGACCATGAGGGGCTTGAGAGAGAGAAACTGGAAGCCCCGGAGAAGTTTTTCGTCCTGCTGGGCGATGGAAAGCGTTGAGAGAGGTTTCCCCTCGTTCAACTGAGCAAGACACTGGTTGAGCAGTGCCTCTTCCTGCGCAACGGCGGCACTATCTTTTTTTCCACCTTGCTTGCGCATTCTTTCCAGCCGGGTCTCGATCTGTACCATATCGGAAAGGACAAATTCGCTCAGTATGGCATGGATATCGTTTTCCGCGCCAGCCGGGGTCGCACCGTCAAAATATCTAAGAGTGAGGATAAAAGCGTCACTCAAGCGCATCTGTTGGAGCGTTTTTGCACTGATGGTGCTGTTTTTGAGGTTTCCTTCCTCTATTGCAACCGTGTCGGCAAGCTCGATCCTCGCATGGACGGTTTTCTTCGGCTTGAAGATCTTTGTCAGGACATCGAGGCGTTCATCAGGCACATCGATGGTGGCAAGGTTCGCCTTGTCCGAATAGCCCCCTTCACCCTTGATACCGCTTAATGCCTGAAAGAGCGTTGTCTTGCCTGAACCGGGATGGCCAATAACCGCTATATACATATAGTCTCCTATGAAGAATATACAGAATGCCTTATAAGGCGCTTCCTTACCGTGCCTTATTATACCGTAAAATTGAGAAAAGGCAAAGGGAGGAAAAAGGCCGTGACGCGTAACGGGTGACGCGTCACGGGAAATACAGGTGATAGGTGATAGATTCTTGCCCCACGTATAGTTTGGAATTAAGTTGTGAACCAAACGTTTACCTTCATCAAATGTCAATATTTCAACAACTATTTTTTGCGACCAAGCGCTACGGTCTGTAGGTAATTGCCGGGCGTTACTCCCGTTACTCGGTAAAAAGAACGGGTGAAATGACTCTGATCGACAAATCCCGTGTCAAGAGCGACGCCAGCTATGCTGTGCCCTTCTGAAAGAAGCTTGAAAGCTTTCTTGATTCTAATCTGAACAAGATAGTCATGAAGCAGAAACGCCCTTCTTTGCAAGAAAGATAGTTGAAAATAAAACGGGCTTAAGTCGGCCACTCTTGATAATTGTTTCAACGACAAATCTTGCGTGTAATGCATCCGGATGAATTCACAGACTTTACCAATTATACTATCGCGTGAATCCACCCTAGAAGGAATGGGCGGTTCATTCCCGTACTGCATGATAAGCGCAAAAAGCAATGAAGCTAAAACTGATTCCCTCTCCAGGGCTGAACTTTTATTTTCAAGAAGCGAAAAGAGGCGACGAGTCTTGAGCCCAGCTCTTTATCATGAATGGGAATATTTTTGAAATACGGGACAGCAGACACCTTCTCGGATATTTCTGAGGCAATAGCTAGCTTCATTCTTTCCGCTTCAACACAGATGATTAAGTAACTGTGTTCTTCGTATTGGGATTTGCAAGCATGGGATGTGCCCGGATTGATTACAAAAAAAGCATTTTCAGAAATGATTGTTGATGTACCGCCCTGGTATATAACACGCGCTCCCTTCTGAACAATGCCGATGCAGAACCTGTCGTGTACGCCAACGGTGGAATTCATTTGTCACGTTGATGCCATGAACAGCTTGTATGTACTGCAATTCAGGTGGATTGAAGAAATGAATGTTTTGTTGGTTTCTCCTCCTCATCTACTATGTGTCTCCCTGTTGAACGTCTTCACGCTAATGCGGGGAGAACTTTGCGAGCAGAATCAGGCCACTTTCCCTGCGATTACTTTATGCTTTTGCACCCTTCGGAATTATCCCCGTTCGTCCTGGATGGTAAAGCGTCTCTTTTGACTCCATGGAGTAGCCCCCGTTTCAACCGGACACTCATACAACCAAAATAAGTTGTAGTAATAGCCACAGAGGTATTACTATAATCAAAGAAAGGAGGAGTATGAGTCCCATAGAGGTAATCACATCAGTAGAAAGAAGAAGGTACTGGAGCCCACGACAGAAACAGGCCATGGTGGAAGAAGCAGAACAGACAGGTAACAGCATATCATCGGTAGCAAGAAAGTATGAGGTCCATCCCAACCAGCTCTTCAAGTGGAGACGTCTCCTCAATGAAGGAGCGCTCGTTGCAGTGGGCAAAGAAGAACGGGTTGTCCCTGAATCGGAAGTAAACAAGCTTCGCGCACAGATACGGGAGCTGCAACGATTACTTGGTAAAAAGACCATGGAAGTAGAGATCTTAAAAGATGCCATCGAGATCGCCCGTGAAAAAAAACTGATATCGCGGTCACCCTTATCGGGAAAGGACTCTACCCCATGAAGAAGATTACCGATACCCTGGACGTATCCCGCTCAAACCAGTATACGAAAGGAAAGGTTAAAAGGAACAGATATAACCCGAAACCCGATGATGATATGTACCTCTCCCATATCAGAAGAATCACCGATGAGAGATCTACGTACGGATACAGACGTGTCACAGCTTGTCTTAACCGTGAACTTGGCCACAGGGTAAACCATAAACGGATATACCGGATCATGAGAATCAATCACCTTCTCTTACCGAAATACACCGGAAGACCAGCACGTCTTCATACGGGAACAATCATTACCCTCACAAGTAACATGCGCTGGTGTTCAGATGGTTTCGAGATACTCTGCTTCAACGGAGATAAAGTACGGGTTGCCTTTGCCATGGACTGTTCCGACCGTGAAGTCATGAGCTATGTAGCTACGACAAAAGGAATTACTGCCGAGATGGTAAAGGACCTCATGGCAGAATCTATTGAATATCGTTTTGGTAAGGCAGATCAGGTTCCGCATAGAATACAATGGCTCACCGATAACGGTTCAGCCTACACTGCTCATGAGACTATCCGCTTTGCCAGAATGATGGGGCTTGAGGTCTGTACTACCCCATACTATAGTCCTGAATCAAATGGCATGGCAGAATCCTTTATTAAAACCTTCAAGAGAGACTACGTACAAATGTATGATATACCTGATGCACGAACGGTTATGGAGAAGCTTCCCCTCTGGCTTGAAGATTATAACGAATATCATCCCCATAAAGGGTTGAAGATGAAGTCACCGAGTGAGCATCAGGAGGGAGCTGAGTAAGTTAGAAGGGTGTCCGGTTTGATAGGGGCAACTCCACTCCAGAACAAACTTGCCTTCACCCTCAATAACTTCATGCAGTTCCCACTGGTTCTCGTGGAAATCATCTTCCAAAATGGTATTTGGATCGATTCTTACCATATGGCAACTGAGCATGCCGTCAGTATCTATGCCCTTGATGATATTTTTCAGAAGAATCTCCTTTGAATTTGGGATGCTCATTCCACAAATATCTCCCATTGCTTCGTCTCTGTCCATATATGTAGCCGACCCATTTGCCATAGATGCTGCAAACTCTTTTGTTTCCATATCGTCTCCTTTCATTTTTAGTGGATAATAAACTGCTTCAGAAAGGAGGATAAACCAAACCTGCAAATCCTGTATTGTAAAATGTTGCCATTCTATAGCAAATACGAAGTTGAGCCAGCGTGGAACTTTTTGGAGATTGGCCCCAACGTCTGGTTTGGTAATTGTTCTTAGAATTAAATAAGTTACCATTATCAAATGTCAATATATCACCAACGTTCTTAAGTTGCCTAACCTACCTTGATAGCAACGAGAAATGGGTGAAATCGGCATATATTATAACCGATGAGTTTGTGCGGAAGCACGATATAACAAAGGACATTGAATATTATGATGCCAAACGGAATATCGTGAAAAAGGAAGCGTACGGCAAGGATTCAGCATGCCGAGCGCGTGCATATAGGTCTCCAGGATCGCATCCTGTTCCTCGCGCTCGGTCGGCTCGATCTTGCGCAAGCGCACGATGGTGCGCAGCGCCTTGACGTCGAAGCCGTTGGCCTTGGCTTCCCCATAGACGTCACGAATGTCGTCGGAGATCGTCTTCTTCTCCTCCTCCAGCTTCTCGATCCGCTCGACAATGGCCTTGAGCTGATCCTTGGCGAAGCGGACGGATGCCTGTTCTTTTTCGGCGGCGGACGCGGGCATTCAACTCTACTCCTGATCGTGAAGCATGGTTGTCGGCAAGCACGGTCGGAGCGTCAAGGCGAAGCGGCCGACTGCGCCCGTCATCCACAGGTCGCGGAAAATCGGTGTTTGTGTGCTTGCCGCGAGAGCCGACTCAAGGGCAGGCGCTCTCTCAACGAAGGCGCTCTTGCGCTTCGCTGGCGAGCTTGCGCATGAGTTCGCGGGCCGGCATCTCGACGCCGAGCGCGGCCGCCTGACCCGACCACATCGGTGAAAAGTCACCGGAGCCCGCAGCTTCGGCTTTCGCCCGCAGCGGCGCAACCGCACCGGCGGCAAGCGGAAAGGCCGGCGCCTCCGAAATCGCGCCCAGTTCACGAATCATGCGGTTGTGCAAGGCGCGCGCCGGACGCCCGGTCATCAGGTTGGTGAGCACGGTGGTGTCGTCGGCTGCGGCCTTCAGCGCCGCGCGATGCGGCTTGGATATTTTCGATTCCGGGCAGAACAGGAAGGCGGTGCCGATCTGCACGGCGGCGGCGCCCAGCATGAAGGCCGCAGCGATGCCGCGCGCATCGGTCACGCCGCCGGCGGCGATCACCGGGACGCTGACAGCGTCCACGATCTGCGGCACCAGCGCAAAGGTGCCGGCCTGCGAGCCGACATCGCTGGTGAGGAACATGCCGCGATGACCGCCGGCCTCATAACCCTGCGCGATGATCGCATCGACGCCGCGCTGCTCGAGCAAGCGCGCTTCCGCAACGGTGGTGGCCGACGAGAAGGTGAAGATGCCCTCGCGCTTCAGTCGCTCGAACAAGGCCGGCTCCGGCAATCCGAAATGAAAACTGCAAACCTCCGGCCTCAGTTCCAGCATCAGATCGCAGAAGGCGGCATCGAACGGCCGTCGCATGCTGCTCGGGACCGGAATGGAAGGATCGATCCCGAATTCCCGGTAATAGGGCGACAGCCGCTCGCGCCAGGCAGCCTCGCGGGCGTTGTTCAGCTCCGGCGGCGTATGACAGAAAAATCCGAGATTGACCGGCTTGCCGGTGCGCGCGCGATATTTCGCGACTTCCTCGCGCACCTGCGAGACGTCCAGCATCGCGCAAGGCAGGGAGCCGAGACCGCCGGCTTCCGCAACTTCCGCAGCCAGTTCGTGATTCATCGCCCCCGCCATCGGTGCGACGATGATGGGATGTTCGATACCGAGTCTGTCGGTCAGGCGATAATCCGGCCAAGTCATTCGCCTATTGTGCGCCGTCGAGGCGGGCAGCGAAAGCCGAAATCGTCTTCTGATAGACCGACGACTTGTTCCACTCTTTCAGAACTTCGAAATTGCGCGAGCCTTCGGTATAGCTTACGCCGCGCTGCCAGCCATAGCCGCGAAGATAATTGGCGGTCGAGCCGAGCACGTCCGGCACCGAGCGGATCAGGTCGCGCCGTCCATTGCCGTCGAAATCGACCGCGTATTTCACGAAGGACGAGGGCAGAAACTGCGTCTGTCCGATCTCGCCGGCCCAGGCGCCTTTCAACTGCTCGGCCGTGTAATCGCCGCGGTCGATGATCCGCAGCGCATCGGCAAGCTCGTTCTGGAAGCGCTCGGTTCGCCGGCAGTCATGCGCCAGCGTCGCCAGCGACCGGATCGCCGATTGCTTGCCCTGATTGACGCCGAAATCGGTCTCCAGCCCCCAGATCGCGATCACCACCGAGCCCGGCACGCCGTATTGCTGCTCGATCCGCTTCAACAGCGCGGAATGCTGCTGCATCAGGTTCTTCGCCTTCGCCAGACGCTGCTGAATGCGCGGCAGGCCGAATTCCTCGAAGCTGCGCTTGAAATGTCCCTGCCGGCGATCGAGCGCCAGCACCTGCGGATCGGGCGTCACGCCGACAAAGGCGGAGGACACGGTACGCTGGCTGATGCCTTTCGCCAGCGCTTCGCGCTGAAAGGTCGCGACGAAGGCGCCGAAATCCCCGCCGCATGGGGCGGCCATCGCCGGAGCCGTGAGGGCTGCAATCGACAAGCCCACGAGGGGCGCCAAAATCCGCCTGTCCGGAAATACCACCGCGCCCGCTCCTGAACCTCGCCGAATGCGAGGCAGCGGATCATAGGTGCAGGGCGTGCCGCCTGAAACACGGCGAAACGTCTCAGTTGCCGCCGCAGGTTCCAGGTAAGTACCTGGTTTCACTATGCCTTTTTTGTAGAGCGGACGCGCGCAAGGCGCTGCTAGAATACCGCTGCCGGAAGCAACCGGTCCGCGCCGAAAACCGCGCAGGTTCACGGGAGACGCTCATGAGGTTCGTTGCCGCAATGGCCGCGGCGCTCGCGACTGCATTTTCCGGGCAGGCGCAGGCGCAAAGCTATCCCGACCGCCCCGTCACCGTGATCGTGCCCTATGCGCCGGGCGGCAATACCGACGTGATCGCTCGCATCATGCTGGAAGGCATGACACCGCATCTCGGCCAGCGCTTCGTGATCGAGAATGTCGCCGGCGCCGGCGGCACGACCGGGTCCGGACGCGCCGCGAAAGCCACGCCCGACGGCTATACGCTGCTGGTCGGGCAGATGGGAACGCATGCGGCAAGCGTCGGCCTTTACGGCGATAAGCTCGGCTACGATCCGGTCAACGATTTCGAGCATGTGTCGCAATTCACCGACACGCCGATCGGAATTTTCGTGAAAAAGGATTTTCCGGCAAAGACGCTTGCCGAACTGGTGGCCCGGCTGAAGGCGGATACGACCAAGCTCACCAACGGGCATGGTGGCGTCGGCTCGACCTCGCAGGTGAGCTGCATGCTGTTCTCATCGATCGTCGGCGCGCGCGCGACGCCCGTGGGCTATCGCGGATCGGGCCCGGCGCTGAACGACCTGATCACCGGGCAATTCGATTTCCTGTGCGATCAGATCCCGCACACCATCGGCCATGTCGAAGCGGGTTCGATTCGCCTGCTCGCCATCGCGCAGACCGAACGCTCCCCGGTAGCACCGAATGTCCCGACCACGCGCGAGGCGGGTTTGCCGCAATTGCAGGCGTCCGGCTGGAACGCGATGTTCGCACCCAAGGGCACCCCGAAGGCGATCATCGACAAGCTCGCCGACGCTGCCGCCAAGGCGGCCGAAGACCCTGTCACGCGCAAGCGGCTCGCCGATATCGGCGCGGTGGTGCCGCCGCCGGAACGGCGCGGGCCGCAGGCCTTGCGCAATTTCGTGGTCGCCGAAGTCGCCAAATGGACGCCGGTGATCAAGGCGGCGAGCGCCACCACCAATTGAAGCGGCTCAGCAAAGATCGAGCGAGACGATCTGAATGTCAGGATCGTCCTTGTCGCTACGGATATCGAAGCCGAGCTGCTGGCACATTTTCAGCATGACGGTGTTCTCGCGCAGCACATCGCCGCGGATGCGCTGCAAGCCATCCTTGCGCGCGTATTCGATGATGACTTCCATCAGCGCCCAGCCGAGACCGCGACCCTTCAGATCGGATCGCAGCAGGATTGCGTATTCGCCGGTCCGATGATCGGGATCGCTATGAAGGCGCACCACCCCCATCAATTCGCCGGAGGCCTGCTCGATCGCGAGCAGCGCCATGGCGCGGCCGTAATCGATCTGCGTCAGCCGCGCGATGAAGGCGTGGCCGGTATCCTTGACCGCGCCGAAGAAACGCAGCCGCATGTCGTCCTTGCTGACATGCTGGAAAAATCGCTCGTAAAGGCCCTCATCCTCCGGCCGCACCGGACGGACCAGAACCACCCGTCCGTCCGGTAGCGCGACATGGCGCTCCCATTCCCTCGGATAGGGCCGGATCGCAAAATGCGCACATGGCATCTGCGCAACAGCCTTTTCCGACAGGTCGATGGCAATTCGCGCATCGAGCGCGATGACCCCGGATTCGTCGGCCAATAACGGGTTGATATCGAGTTCGAGAATTTCCGGGATATCCGCCGCAAGCTGCGACAGCCGGACCAGAACCTGCGCGATCTGATCGCGTCGCGCTTCCGGAACGTTGCGATATGCCTTCAGAAGCCGCGAAATGCGCGTGCGCGAAATCAGATCGTCGGCGCGGCCAAGATCGAGCGGCGGCAGCGCGATCGCCTTGTCGTCCACAGCCTCGACCGCGATGCCGCCCTGGCCGAACAGCACGACCACGCCGAAGGTCGGATCGCGTGCGAGGCCGGCGATCAGCTCGCGCGCCTTCGGCTTCGAGATCATCGGCTGCACGGTGACGCCGTCGATGCGGGCCTGCGGCTTGATCCGCTTCGCGTTGGCGATGACGGTAGCTGCTGCCGCCTCGACATCGGCTTCGGTAGTCAGATTGAGCCGCACGCCATCGACATCGGACTTATGCGGAATGTCGGAGGACAGGATTTTCACCGCGACCGGCTGCCCGCCTTGCAGATATTTCCGCGCCGCTTCGGCCGCGGATTTCGGGTCCGCCGCCTTGTGCAGCGGAACTGTGGGAATGGCATAGGCGTCCAGCACCGCATTGGTCTCGACCGGATTGAGCCAGTTGCGGCCTTCGCGCCTTGCGCCCTCGACCAGCTTGCGCACGGCTTGCGCATCGGCGGTGAAATCGTCCGGCGCCGCGGCGGGCCTCGTCATCAGCGATTGCAGCAATTCGCGAGCGGCGGGCGAGATGCGAAAAGCCGCGCACCGCTTCGACCTCGGTTGCATAATGCGGCAGGTGAGCGTCGCGGAAAGTCCGGTCGATCGCATCGTCGGACGCCGATCCAGCAGGTCAGGACCGGCTTCGGATGCGGGAGACGTTTCCGCTCGGCGGCGATGACGTCACAGACTGCAAGCGCGGTATCGGCGGAGGACGCCAGCGCCGTCTGCACGTTCAGCACCAGGACGGCGTCGTTCTGCGTGTCCTCGATCAGCGCCTGCAAGCGCTTGCGTGTAGCGCGCGGCATCGGCATCGCCGATGATGTCGACCGGATTGGCCTTCGACCAGATCGGCGGCATCGCGGCATCGAGCCGCGCCATTGTGTCTGGCGGAAATTTCCGCCGGCAGATAGCCGCGATCGACCAGACAATCGACCGCCAGCACGCCGAGGCCGCCGCCATTGGTCAGGATCGCCAGGCGATTGCCTTCGATATTGCGGAAATAGGCCAGCGTCTCGGCGGCCGCGAACAATTCCGCCATGTCGTAGACCCGCAGCAATCCGGCACGGCGGAACGCCGCGTCATAGACCGCGTCGGAGCCGGCCAGCGCGCCGGTATGGGTGGCGGCCGCTTTCGCTCCCTGCGCGTGACGGCCGGACTTGATGACGACCACCGGCTTGGCACGCGACGCGGCGCGCGCGGCCGACATGAATTTGCGGCTGTCCTTGATCGATTCGACATAGAGCAGGATCGCGTTCGTGCGCCGGTCGAGCGCGAAATAATCGAGCAGATCGCCGAGATCGACATCGATCTGGTCGCCGAGCGAGACGATCGAGGAAAACCCGATGCCATGCAGGTTGCCCCATTCGGCCATGGCGGCTGCGATGGCGCCGGATTGCGACAGCACCGCAAGCGAACCGGGCTTCGGCATCACCGAGGCGAAACTTGCATTCAAATGCGCATGCGGCGCGAGAACGCCGAGACAATTCGGACCGATGATGCGAAGGCCGCCGGCGCGCGCGGCGCCGTGCATTTCTTCCGCCAGCGAGCCTTCGCCGTGACCGAGGCCTGCGCTCAGCACGACGGCCGGCGCCGACGCCGCGTCCGGCTGCCGATTTGATGATGCCGGGGATCGTCGCCGCCGGCGTTGCCACCACCAGAAGGTCCGGCACGATATCGAGCTGATCCACCGATGCGACGCAGCGGCTGCCGGCGATATCGGAATAGCGCGGATTGATCGCGTCGACCCGGCCCCTGAAACCCGCTTCCCGCACATTGGCGTAGACCGCGCCGCCAAGCGTTGAAGGATTGGGCCCCGCCCCCACGATCGCAAGCGATTTCGGCTCGAAAGCCCGGTTCAGACCAAAAACAGACATCGGTGAGATTCCTCCGCAAAACAACCGCTGTCGCTGACCAAGATCAACCGGATATGACATCGCACCCGCGCGAAACAAAAGGGCCGTCGCTGCGGACGGCCCCTTCGTAATCCTGCGACGCGCTACGAACGGTCCTACCGCTCCACGAATGCCTTTTCGACCACGAAATGGCCGGGCTCGCTGTGGTTGCCTTCGGAAAAGCCCAGGCCATCGAACATGTCGCGCAAGTCCTCCAGCATCGCCGGGCTGCCGCACATCATGACGCGATCGCTTGCGATCGAAAGCGGGGTCTGGCCGATATCGTCGAACATCTTGCCCGATGAGATCAGATCGGTGATCCGGCCGCGATTGCGGAACGGCTCGCGCGTGACCGTCGGATAATAGACGAGCTTGCCTTCCAGCATTTCGGCAAGGAACTCATCGGCGCGCAGACGCTCGACCACCTGCTCGCCATAGGCGAGTTCCGACACCTGACGGCAGCCGTGAACGAGAACGATGCTTTCGAAGCGCTCATAGACTTCGGGGTCCCTGATCAGGCTGGCGAAGGGCGCAAGTCCGGTCCCCGTCGAAAGCAGCAGCAGCCGCGATCCCGGCAGCAGGTTGTCGAGAATCAGGGTGCCGGTGGCTTTGCGTCCGACCAGCACGATGTCGCCTTCCCGGATGCTCTGCAGCCGCGAGGTCAAGGGGCCGTCCGGCACCTTGATGCTGAAGAATTCCAGGCGCTCCTCGTAATGCGCGCTCGCCATGCTGTAGGCGCGCAACAGCGGACGGCCGTCGACCTCCAGTCCCATCATCGCGAATTGCCCGCTCTGAAACCGGAAACCCGGATCGCGGGTGGTGGTGAAGCTGAACAGCTGATCGGTCCAGTGCCGTACCGACAGTACCTGTTCCTTGTTGAGTGCGCTCATTGCATTCCCGATGTCTTATGTGGCGCAGGTGCATTGCACAAAACCGGGCATTGCGCATCCGCAGAAGATTGGAATATGGCAAAAGATGAGCGGCAATTTGCCGGACAGCCGTCCCGTGGAATGACGTTCTTCGATCGGCCCCAAAAGAAGAAGGGCCGCCCTTTCGGACGGCCCTTCCATTGTCAAACCGCAGCCCGGTTCTCGGACTGTGACCGGCCATCTCGTCAGATGGCGCAGCCCTCGAACGAGCCGAGGGACCAGGTCACATGAGACCGCACTTGCGGCGATAGACAATGAGACACTGGATCACCTCCTTTCGGTTGTTAACGATGCCGTGAATCTAGGCACATGTCGGCGATTCGGAAAGGTCAAAAGACCGGCAGCCCTTGCCGCAGGCCGCGTCAATGGCGGTGCGACTTCTCCAAGGCCGCCTTCTGCTCGGCAGTGGCCTCTTTCTGGTATTTCCGGCGCCATTCGTCATAAGGCATGCCGTAGACCGCCTCCCGGCTCTGGTCCTTGGAGAGCGGAATGCCTTTTTGATCGGCAGCCTCCTTCACCCAATTGGAGAGGCAATTGCGGCAGAAGCCGGCCAGATTCATCAGGTCGATATTCTGTACGTCGGTGCGCTCGCGCAGGTGCTCGATGAGCCGGCGGAAAGCCGCAGCCTCGAGTTCGGTGCGGGTCTTGTCGTCCATTGGCTTGATCCCTTTCTGCACGAAACAATAGGCATTCCGGCGCCGGCTCGCCATGCCCAAAATCAACCCCGCCGCATCGCTGCGGCGGGGTGCGATCGGGCTGGGCCGGCTCAGGACAAGGCCGCCTTGACGCGCTCGCCGGTGAAAGGCAAATGCCGCACGCGTTTGCCGGTCAGGGCGAAGATGGCGCTCGCGACCGCCGGCGCCACCACCGGCAGCACAATCTCGCCGATGCCGGTCGGACGGTCGGGTGTGGAAATCACCTTCACCGCGATTTCCGGCACGTCGGACATGCGCATCACCTCGTAATCGTGGAAGTTCGACTGCACGATCGCGCCGTCCACGAAGGTATTGCGCTCGCGCAACGCCTGGCCGAGGCCAAAGATCACGTTGCTCTCGCATTGCGCGACCACGACGTCCGGATTGACCACAATGCCGGGATTGACCGCGGTCCAGAAGCGATGAACCTTGATCTGCCCGCTGCCGCGATCGAGCGAGATTTCGGCGGCGCCGGCCACCGGGGTGTTCCAGATATCGGCATAGGCGAAGCCGAGCGCGCGGCCTTCCGCCGGCTTGCCTTTCCAGTTCGACATCTCGGCGACCGTCTCGATGATCCGGCGACCGCGCGGATGCTTCTCCAGCAACTGAAGCCTGAACTCGACCGGATCGACGCCCTGCTGGCGCGCGATCTCGTCGATGAAGCCCTCGATCGCGAACTTGTTGAAGCCCGATCCGATCGCCCGCCAGGCCGCCAGCGCGGTGCCGCGGATTTCGCGCAGATATTCGATCGAGAAATTGTTGACCGCGTAGAGATGATCCGCGCCTTCGAGCGTGAGCGGATCGAGGCCCTTGGCCTGTTCGAGCCGAGCCGGCTGCGAATAGCCGGTGGTCGCCTCGCCGACGATGCGATGCCGCCAGCCGGTCACGACGCCCTTGTCGTCGAGCGCGGCCTGCAGGAAATGGGCGGTCTGCGGGCGCATCCAGGCCGCGTGCATGTCCTGCTCGCGGGTCCAGATCAGCTTGACCGGCTTCTTGATCTCCTTGGAGATCGCCGCGCCGTAGATCGGCAGATCGGGATAGGCTCTGCGGCCGAAGCCGCCGCCGAGGAAATGCTGATTGAAGCGGATGCGGTCCGGCTTGGTCTTGAGGAAGCCCGCGACCGCGCCCATCGACACCGTCACCGCCTGCGATCCCATCCAGATTTCGGCGGCATCGCCGGCATCGTTGACCGAGACCGTGACATTCATCGGCTCCATCTGCGCGTGATGGACATAGTCGGTCAGGTATTCGGCCTCGATCACCTTGGCCGCATTCTTGAACGCCGCGTCGGTGTCGCCCGCGCTCTTGTAGATCAGGCCCTTTTCTTCGAGCGTGCGGGCCCGCTTGGCATATTCGGGCAGCGCCTTCTCGCTGTTGAAGCCGGTGGTGGCACCGCCCTTCCACACGACCTTCAAGGCGTCGCGGCCGGCGAACACCGCTTCCACGCTGGAGCCTACGATGGCGACCGCGTCGCGCAGCTTCACGGTCTGGGTGACACCCGGAATTTTCCTGGTCTCCGCATCGTCGATGACTTCCGGGGCACCACCTTCGACCGGCGAGCGCAGCATGGTCGCATAGACCATGCCCGGCACCTGTACGTCGATGCCGTAGTCGGCGCTGCCATTGGCCTTGGCCGGGACATCGAGGCGCGCAATGTCCTTGCCGATGATGCGGAAATCGGCCGGCTTCTTGAGATCGGCCTCGGTCAGCTTCGGCATTTCTGCAGGCACCTTGGCGAATTTCGCGATCTCGCCATAGGTCATCTTGCGGCCGCTCGGCGCATGCACCACCACGCTCGGCTCGGTCTTCAGCTCGGAAAGCGGCACGCCCCATTTGTCGGCGGCCGCCTGCATCAGCACGCGGCGCGCCTGCGCGCCATGCATGCGCACCTTGTCCCAATAGCCGGTGGTCGCCATGCTGGCGACGACATGAAGAATGCCGCCGAATCTCGGATTGCCGAACAGGCCGGGGATCGGCGCCGGGAAATAGGTCTTCACCTTCGACCAGTCGGCGTCGAGCTCTTCGGCCACGATCATCGGAATGGTGGTGAACACCCCCTGCCCCATCTCGGCGACCGGCGCCGCGATCAGGATGGAATTGTCGGTACCGATGGTGACCCATCCGCCGATGGTCTGGGCGACGCTGCCCGACTGCGCGAACGCCTCCGGGCGCGCGCTCAGGAATCCGCCGATGGCGAAGCTGAAGGTCAGTCCGGCGCCACCCTTGACGAAGCCGCGGCGCGACAGTTTGAGCTCGTGTCTGGTCATGACCTATGCCTCCTTCGCGGCGCGTTCGATCGCGCGCACGATCCGCGGATAGGTGCCGCAGCGGCAGATATTGCCGTCCATATGCGCCACGATTTCCGCGCGGGTCGGAGTCTTGGTATTCGCCAGCAATTCGGCGGCCTGCATGATCTGGCCGGACTGGCAATAGCCGCATTGCGGCACCTGCTCGGCGATCCAGGCCTTTTGCAGCGGATGGTCGCCCTTTTCCGACAGGCCCTCGATGGTGGTGATCTTGCGGCCTGCGACCTGCGACAGGCGGATCTGGCAGGAGCGCACAGCCTTGCCGTCGACATGCACGGTGCAGGAACCGCATTGTGCGGCGCCGCATCCGTATTTCGTGCCCGTCAGCTTGAGATGCTCGCGAATGATCCAGAGCAGCGGCGTGTCGGATTGCGCATCGACATTCACCGCTTTGCCATTGATCGTGAACATGACCGCCGTCATGCAACCCTCCCGGTTTGGTTTCCCGTCGACTTCTGTTTTATTGGCGGGCATATCCCGCTTTGGAATTACTTTAACAAAGCAGACGCAGATCGAAAGTGTGGCGTCTGGTCACCCCGCTGAAATTCGCGTGACGAAGCGCCCATGACCAACCGATCACGGCATTTTCTTGACGCGCTGTTCCGCAAGACCGTGGCGGCGGCGCATCCGGCGCAAAATCTGCCGGCGCTCCTGCCCACTCCGCCTTCGGTGGGACGGCTGATCGTACTCGCCGCAGGCAAGGCTGCGGGCTCGATGGCGGAGGTAGCCGAGCGGCATTATCTCGCAAGCGGATTTCCGAAGGCGCGGCTATGCGGGATCGCGGTTGCGCGTCACGGCTATGGACGGCCGCTGCAGACAATCGAAATGGTCGAAGCGGGCCACCCGATGCCCGATCAGGCCGGGCTCGAAGCGGCCGCGCGCACGATCGTGCTCGCCGACAGCGCCACCAAAGACGATCTGGTGCTGGCGCTGATTTCGGGCGGCGCCTCCGCCAACTGGATCGCGCCGGCGCAAGGCCTGTCGCTTGCGGAGAAGCAGACGGTGACGCGCGCACTGCTTCGCTCGGGCGCCAACATCACCGAGATGAACACCGTGCGAAAACACCTGTCGCGGATCAAGGGCGGAAGGCTTGCACGTCACGCGTACCCGGCGCGACTGGTAACGATCGGAATCTCGGATGTACCGGGCGACGATCCGGCAGTGATCGGGTCCGGCCCGACGGTGCCGGACCCAACCACGCTTTCCGACGCGCGTGCCATCGTCAGCCGCTTCAAACTCGATCTCCCGGCGGGTGCGATCACGGCGATGAACGATCCGGAGAACGAATCGCCGAAGCCGGACGATCCGATCTTCGCCGGCACCGAGTATCGGCTGGCGGTGCGTCCGTCCGACGTGTTCGAAACCGCGCGCAAGGACGTGGAAGCCGCCGGCTATGAATGCGTCTTTTTAGGCGACCGGCTGGAAGGCGAAGCGCGCGAGGTCGCGGCCGCGCAGGCAAGTCTTGCGCGCGAACTCGCCGCACAGGGCCGCCGCGCCGTCATCCTGTCGGGCGGCGAATTGACGGTTACCATCCGCGGCCAGGGCCATGGCGGGCCCAACCAGGAATTCGCGCTCGCCCTCGCGATTGCGCTGGACGGCGTGAAAGGCATTGCCGCGCTCGCCGCCGATACCGACGGAACCGATGGCGGCGCCGGCTCGGCGCGAGGATCCGGCCGGGGCCTTCGTGGACGGCACCAGCGCCGGGCGGGCGCGGGCGCTGGGGCTCGACCCCGAAGCCCTGCTAGCCGACAACAATTCGACAGCTTTCTTTGCTGATCTGGGCGATCTGATTACACCCGGACCGACCTATACCAACGTCAATGATTTTCGCGCCATATTGGTGGACAGCGTTGACACGCCCTGAAAAATCACGGCAAAACAGCGGCTTAGGTCGGTTTCGCGTGCCCGGATAGGACCCCCTGAACGACCGTGATCCGCTTACAGCCAATCCTTCCTTTCCGACTGCCCGTCGCCGCTGTCCTGCGGCTGGCGCTCGGGCTTTCATTCCTTGGCCTGTGCGGGATCGAGGCGCATGCCGATTTCCGGCTCTGCAACAATACCAGCGGCAAGGTCGGCATCTCGCTTGGCTACAAGGACAATGACGGCTGGGTGACCGAAGGCTGGTGGAATCTCGGGCCGCGCTCCTGCGAAACGCTGCTGCGCGGCAATCTCGTCGCACGGTTTTATTATGTCTATGCGATCGACTATGACCGTGGTGGGGAATGGTCGGGCAAGGCATTCATGTGCACGCGTGAAAAGGAATACACCATCCGCGGCACCGAGGATTGCCTGGCGCGTGGCTTCGACCGCACCGGCTTCTTCGAAGTCGATACCGGCGAGCAGCGGGCCTGGACCGTGCAACTCACCGAGACCGGCGACCAGGCGCCGCTCTCGCCCGGCAGCCCGAATCTTGACCCTGCCGCAAACCGGCACGCGGCCGCCCGGCGGCTTGCCGGCCGCCTCCGGCAATCAGAAAAAATGAGACGTCTCCGCCGTACCAAGATCGTGGCGACTCTCGGTCCCGCTTCGTCCGATCGCGCGACCATCGCGCGCCTGTTCGAAGCCGGCGCCGACGTGTTCCGCATCAACATGAGCCACACCTCTCACGAGAAGATGCGCGAGCTGGTCTCGATCATTCGCTCGGTGGAGCGCGATCACGGCCGGCCGATCGGCATCCTGGTCGACCTGCAGGGGCCGAAATTGCGGCTCGGAACGTTCGGCGGCGGCTCCGCGATGGTGACCAAGGGCGAGAGCTTCACGCTCGATTCGAATGCCGCGCCAGGCGACACTTCGCGCGTCTATCTTCCGCATCCGGAAATCCTGAAATCCGCCGAGCCCGGCCAGACGCTGCTGCTCGACGACGGCAAGGTGCGCCTGCGTCTGCACCGCTACCGCGCCGGGGCAATTGACCGCGCCGCGTCGAGGTCGGCGGCAAATTGTCGGACCGCAAGGGCGTGAGCCTGCCGGAAACCATGCTGCCGCTGTCCGCGCTCGCCGAAAAGGACCGCTCCGATCTCGATGCCGCGCTCAATACCGGCATCGACTGGCTGGCCTTGTCTTTCGTTCAGCGGCCTGAAGACATCGCGGAGGCCAAGAAGATCACCCGCGGCCGCGCCGCCGTGATGGCGAAAATCGAAAAGCCGCAGGCGGTGACGCGGCTCGACGAGATCATGGAAGCGGCCGACGCGCTGATGGTGGCGCGCGGCGATCTCGGCGTCGAATTGCCGCTCGAGAAAGTGCCGGGCATGCAGAAGCAGATCACGCGCGCGGCGCGCCGCGTCCGGCAAGCCGGTGGTGGTTGCGACCCAGATGCTGGAATCGATGATCGCAAGCCCGGTGCCGACCCGCGCCGAAGTCTCCGACGTCGCGACCGCCGTATTCGAAGGCGCCGACGCCATCATGCTGTCGGCGGAATCGGCCGCCGGCCAATATCCGGTCGAAGCGGTCGCCACCATGGACCGCATCGCGCAGGAGGTGGAGCGCGATCCCGACCTATCGCGACGTGATCCAGGCGCAGCGCGCCGAGCCCGAGGCGACCGGCGCCGACGCGATCTCCGCCGCCGCCCGCCAGATCGCCGAGACGCTCGATCTCTCCGCCATCATCTGCTGGACCTTTTCCGGTTCGACCGCTTTGCGCGTCGCGCGCGAACGGCCGCAGCCGCCGGTGGTCGCGATCTCGCCGAATATCGCCACGGGCCGCAGATTGTCGCTGGTCTGGGGCGTGCATTGCGTGGTCGCCGAGGACGCGCACGACCAGGACGACATGGTGGAGCGCGCCTGCCGCATCGCCTTCTCCGACGGCTTCGCCAAGGCCGGCCGGCGCGTGATCATCGTCGCCGGCGTGCCGCTCGGCACGCCCGGCGCGACCAACATGCTGCGCATCGCCTTTGTCGGCGCGGAAGCGACCGAGACGTAGGGAATTCGCATGTCTGACGAGGTTCGACGTTCCTGCGCGTGGACATACGCAAGATACGCGGAAAGCGGCCGGCCGGTTTTCAGATATCGCGGCCTTCGACCTTTTCGGTCAGCGTCTTGATCAGATCCGGAATGCGCTGCATCTGCGGATTGATCTCGATCGCCTTGCGGTAGACCTCGAGCGCGCGCTTGTCGTCGCCGAGTTCCTGCATGATCATGCCGAGGCCCGCCAGCGCGCCGAAATGGCGCGGCTCGCGCGCCAGCACCTGGCGGATATCCTCGATCGAGCGGGTGTAGTCCTTGCGCATGAAATTGATCGTCGCGCGCCGGTTCCAGCCTTCGATATAATCGGGACGCAGCACCACGATCGAATCCAGAAGCTTCACCGCAAGGTCGAGATTCTTGGCCTCGACCGCGGTACGAACCCGGGTCATCAGGAGATTGGCGGTATCGCTTTGCGATACCATCCACAGCGCCCAGATCCGCCCTTCGACCGCCTTGGCGGCTTCCGCGACTTGGGCGCGGCCTTGAGCGCGCCGAACAGGAAGTCGAGGTCCTGCCCGCGCTGCACCTTCGGCAGCTTTTCGGGCGGCTGGGCGAAATCCTTGTCCTGCGCGGAGGCAGGCAAGGCCGGCCACCAGAACAACGGCGGCAATGGCACCAGCAATTGTGCCGGAATCCGGACTGGCAGAACATGGGCGACAGCTTACGCCGCCGGCCCGCCGGGCAAGCCTGCAAAAGGGTCACGCCTGCGTGAAAACGCGCCCGAAAACGGCCGCGATCGGCCTCAGCCCTGGCGCGCCTTGAAGCGGCGCTGGGTCTTGTTGATGACGTAGACCCGGCCTTTGCGGCGGACGAGGCGATTGTCGCGGTGGCGACCGCGCAGCGATTTCAGAGAGTTGCGGACTTTCATGGCCGATCTCGTTGTTGGCTCGGCCGCGCACGGCCGGATGTCAAAAGGCCGCGCAAGCGCGGCCGTTTCAATGAAATTCGCGCGGAAACTAGGGGCGAAGGCCCGCGAAGTCAACGCAAAGCCCGCCAGCGGGGGGAGTTTAATATTACCTCCCACCGAACCGAAAAATGGGCCGCACGCGCCCGTGCGGCCCACTCAGCGAATCAATATCTGGCGAACAGCGTCACTTCGGGCACCAAGGCTGCCAGCACCAGGCCATCGACGGATTCCACTTGCCATCCGGCCAGCAGCGCAGCATCGAGCATACGCCATTGGCGCAGGCATTGGTCTTAAGCGCCCAGACCGGCGCGCAGGCGGCAGGCGGCGCTTTTTTGCCACGGGCAAAGGTGTCGGACGACGAGCCCGCTATCGCGAGCGTTGCGACCGCAGCGACCAGCGCGATCTTTGAAACCAGTTTCATCATGTGAATTGAGCTCCCCCAGTGAGTTCCGATTAGACAGCGATTTCATGCGGCAAGGACCGCACGCTAATGCCCTGCACGCCTTCCGTCGCCGGTCGAGGGTATGCGCAAGAAGCGCAAGGCCCAACCTGCTGCGGCAGACCGCAGGCAGTAGACCTCGCTTTTGGGTGAGCGGCGATGAACCGCGAGTGAATACGCGACCTTTCGCCCGGTGCTCAGATCAGCATTTTGCGTGCAGAACGGCTCGACGCACCAGCCGCCCGGGCGCCATTTGCCGTCCAACCCCACCAGGCAATCGCGCAGAAAAGGCGTGGCTACTTTATGAAGTAGAAATCGTCGCTCGCCGACAGCGAGCCATAGGAGAAGGGCTGCTGCTTTCTCTGCGTGGTCGCGAGCACGTCGTCTCGAACGAAATCGAACAGGCGGCGGATTTCGACTGCCGGCTTCTGGTTGATGCGCTTGACCAGCGATTCGACGAAAGGACTGTTGCGGCCGGTGCCGTCGAGCGCGGTCTCGCCGTGCTTGGCGGCATACACGATCAGCGTGCCGACGGTGGGCTCGATCTGCGCCAACCCGCGCCCGAGCGAACGGGTCGCGACCGTGCGCTTCATCTGGCTCGCGAAAGGGTTGTCGCGGCAGGCATCGAGGATGACGAGCCGCAGCTTCCTGGCGCCGTCGATCGCACTCATCACCTTGCCGACGTCGATGGTCTCAAGATCGATGTCGCGGTCGACTTTGAGCTGCGCATCGACCGGCACCATGTAGTTGACGCCGCCGAATTCGATGCCGTGGCCTGAATAATAGACCACCGCCCAGTCGGCCGCGTCCGCGGTGCCTGCGAACTCGCGGAGCGTCCGGATCATTCCCTCGCGGTCGAGGTCGGTCTTGACCGTCACGGTCTGGAAGCCCGCGCTGCGCAGGGTCTGGGCCAGCAATTGCGCATCGTTGTTCGGATTTTGTAGCGCCGATGCGAAGCGATAATTGGTGTTGCCGATGATCAACGCGACGCGCTTGCCCTGATCGGCGCCGGGCACCGACAACAAGGCATTCTGCTGCTGAGGTGGCGCAACGATCACCTGTTGCTGCGGCGCGACCTGGTCCTGCGAGACCAGCGGGCCGCCGACGAAATTGTCGTTCTGCCAGGTGCCCGATTGCTTCACCGTGCCATTCGCCGCGTACAGGATGCCCTGCCCGTTACGGGTATCGTTACGGAATTCGCCGACATATTTCTCGCCGTTCGGCCAGGTGAAGGTGCCGCGGCCATTTTTCTTGCCGTCGCGGAACTCGCCGACGAAATCGCGACGGTCGCCGAAGGTGAAGGTACCGAAGCCGTGATAATTGTCGTTCAGAAACTCGCCGACATATCGGTCGCCATTCGGGAAGGTGAAGGTGCCCTTGCCGTTGCGCTGCTCGTTGCGGAATTCGCCGACATATTTCTCGCCGTTGAAGAAGCTGAACACGCCCTGGCCGTTCATCTTGTCGTCGACGAACTGGCCGACATACACATTGCCGTCCTTCCAGGTGAAGGTGCCGTGACCGTTGCGTTTCTCGTTGACGAAAGCGCCCACATATTTGTTGCCGTTGAAGAAGGTGAAGGTGCCCTGCCCGTTTATCTTGTCGTCGACAAAATCGCCGACATAAACGTTGCCGTCACTCCACGTGAAGGTGCCGCGGCCGTTGCGCTTCTCGTTGCGGAACGGGCCGACATATTTGTTGCCGTTGTTGAACGTGAAGGTGCCATGGCCTTCGATCTTGTCGTTGACGAATTCGCCGGCATACCTGTTACCGTTCTTCCAGGTATAGGTGCCGAACCCGTTGCGTTTGTGGTTGCGAAACTCGCCGAAAAACTTGTCGCCATCCGCGAGATTGGAGGGGCCCTGGCAATTGTGCCAGACGGCGCCTCTCGCCTGCGAGCACGGCGGCAAGCCGCGCCCCTGCGCGGAGGCCGAGTCGATATTCGGTGATACGATCAGATTGAGGACGAGCGCCGCCAACAGAGCAAGAATGGGCTGCAAGGCCATGAACGCTGCTTCCGTGTCAGATCCGGGAAGCTGGACATTATCGTGCGGGCCGCGTGCTTTCCACATCGCCAGCATTGCGTCACGAGCGTTTTACCGGCGCAAAATGCCACAACAATAGGCCGCGGCCTGGAACCTCATCGGAAGCGCCGACAACTCGCGGGAAAAAAGAAAGCGCAGGGGAATCAATCGGGTAAGTGGGTGGCACACGCAATCATTTGCGTAACTGTCCGCGTCGGCAGCCCCGAAAAATACCGAAAACTGAAATACTGGCTGTCGGCACGCTTTTAATGGCCGATACTGGCGTGATCACAGAGACTTAGAGATTTTTTTGGAGCTCGCGAAACAATTGTCACAAAACTCGAAGCTTCAGGTATTCGGCACCCGCAGCCGTGGCCAGCGTGCATTGAGGCAGCCTCCGCCACGATCCGTTCTTTGAGCGCCGCTAAAGAACCGCGATCATTATGTATTTTATCTCCACGAACTCTTCGATGCCGTGCCGGGAGCCTTCGCGTCCAATTCCGGATTCCTTGATGCCGCCGAACGGCGCGACCTCGGTTGTGATCAGGCCGGTATTGACCCCGACCATTCCAAATTCCAGCGCCTCTGCAACCCGCCACACACGGCTGAGATCGCGCGCGTAGAAATACGATGCGAGACCAAACGGGGATGCATTGGCCTGCTCGATCACATCGGCCTCATGTTGGAACCGATAGACGGGCACAATGGGACCAAATGTTTCTTCGCGCGTAACCAATGCCGAAATCGGTACATTCGCGAGCAGAGTGGGCTCAAAGAAATTCCCACCCAGTTCGTGACGCTTTCCACCTACGATCAGCTTGGCCCCGTGCTTGATCGCGTCTTCAATGTGCTCCTCGACCTTTGCAATCGCGGCCTCGTTAATCAGAGGACCATGAGAGATCCCGGCCGAAATCCCCGAACCTACTTTTATTGCCGAAACCTTCTGTGCAAGCCTTTCGACAAACACATCATGGATGTTGTCTTGCGCGTAGATACGATTGGCACAGACGCAAGTTTGTCCCATGTTGCGGAACTTGGAAACCATCGCGCCTTCCACCGCCGCGTCAACATCGGCGTCGTCAAACACGATGAATGGCGCGTTTCCACCAAGCTCAAGTCCAAGTTTCTTTACGCCGACAGAAGCTTGCCGATACAAGATCTTGCCTACTTCAGTCGAGCCGGTGAACCCGACCACACGCACCGCCGGGTGTTCGCAAAGCACCTTTCCGATTTCCGAAGGGTTTCCGGTAACGACATTAAATGCTCCTGCGAGAATGCCGGCACGTTCGGCCAGAAGCGCGAGGGCAATTGCCGAGAACGGCGTCTCGATCGCAGGTTTGAGCACGACGGTGCAACCAGCTGCGAGAGCCGGCGCAACCTTGCGCGTCACCATCGAGGATGGAAAGTTCCACGGAGTAATTGCGCCCGCGACTCCAATCGGCTGCTTGATTGCGAGAATTCGCGCATCGCGACGCGGTGCAGGAATCGTCTCCCCGTAGATCCGACGCGCTTCCTCGGCGTAAAATTCGACGTAAGCGGCAGAAATATCAATTTCGCTGCGTGATTCCGAAAGCGGCTTGCCCTGCTCGACTGTCAAAAGAAGCGCAAGGTCTTCGCGGTTCGCAACGATCAGATCAAACCACTTTCGTAGAATCACGGCACGTTCTTTGGCGGTCTTGATCGACCAGACCTTGAATGCTCGCTCGGCCGCCTCCACCGCCTTGACCGTCTCGGCCCTGCCAAAAAATGGGACGCGACCGATGATCTCGCCGGTCGCGGGGTTCTCGACCGGCTTGGACGGCGCGCCGACCCATTTGCCGTCTATGTAGCATTGCTCCCTTAGGAGCGACGAATCGTTCAGTCCGAGTATCGTCGCATTGGCTTTCGCTCCCGCGAGTTGTCTCATGAGAGCGTCCTTTTGAGAGAGCGAAATGCCCGTTTTGCCATGATTGTCGACAGACGACAGTAGACGGAACTGACCATCGGGGCAAGGGTCCGCCGGACCCAGCGATACGCGACGAATCTGCAGCAACGCCTGGTGCGCGCAGGATTGTCGGGTCAGCTCAAACCGCCTTATTCGGATTTGAAGCCTTGACTCTCTTTGACGGGACCGCTGCAGCGGATGCGAAGCTGCTCAGCGATGAAAGAATATGCGCCTCGATCAGGCGCGCCGCCTTTACCGCATCACCCGACTGGATTGCCTCCAGAATCGGCTCATGTTCGTCGGCCGCGTCGGCAAGGTTTTCATACTGAGCATTGTCGATCGTCAATGCCATACGAACCTGCGCGTCCAAAATCGCATTGACCTTTATGATGTAAGGATTTCCAGCAAGCGCGCAAAGTAGACGGTGGAATTCGAGCTCGACATCCACCAATCCGGCCAGGTCCTTTTTCCGCGCACATCGCTTCATCTCGACGACGCAGGAACGCAGCGGCGCAAGATCAAGATCGGAGCGTCTGCGCACCACCTCGCGAATGGCAAGCCCTTCAATCGCGGCACGAAGGTCGTACAGAGACCGGATCTTCTCCGGCGTCATCTGGATGACGGAAGGCCCGAAATGCGTCTTCGTCTCCAGCAGTCCGTCTTGCAGCAGACGGTTCACCGCCTCACGCACGGGAGCGCGGCTGATATGAAGGTTCTTCGCCACCTGAGCCTCAATGACGCGCTCGCCCTGACGCAATGCGCCCGCCAAGATTTCCGATCGCAGATGCTCATAGACCTGATCGGCGATAGACAGCCGGTCAATCTGGATCCTTCGCGTCAGCGCCATGGCTGCTCCTTAATAATACGTCCGTAAGAGTGGAATGCGGGCGAAACCGATGGACATCGAGATCGGATTCGCACGAATTGACCACTGTCGACAATATCGTCTCAGTGTTATCGTTTTTCGAGAATTTGGAAAATGGGCGATTGACATTCGCACGGATCAACGTAGAATGTTTGTTGTCGACAGTCGACTATATAACGAGCTTGGCATTACGGCGCAAATTCCAATGAGCGATCCGGTACAAGAGATACACGGGGTGCTGACCAAATACTTTGACGCTCTGTATTTTGGCAACACAGAGCTCTTTGCGGAGATTTTCCACTCACAGGCTCGGCTTTTTTCCGCGACGAACCCGGATTTTCTCGTCATGGATGTTCCGGAATACCTCGCCGTCGTAGCAGGGCGCCAGTCGCCATCCGATCGCGGCGATCCCCGCGCAGACGAGATTCAGCAGATTGCGGTGTCCAGTCCTACCACCGCTCATGCGCGGGTGCGTGAATATCTGCTGCCGAAGCACTTCATCGACGAATTGACGCTCGTGCAAGTCGGCGGTCAATGGAAGATCGTCTCCAAGGTTTGGCATTTTGACCTTGTCGCAGGCAGTTGACCCGGATCGCGCGCTAAACGCGATCAGGCCCGTCGTGACCGGAACATCGCCAGGGTCGAGAAGGAGATAAGTCGTGAATTTTGTATCGAATCCGCAGCAGCTAACGACCAGCGCGGACGTCCTGGCCGCGTTCACAACTAGGTCGTGGCGTTCCAATGCCATGCGACAGATCGAAAAAGGGGTCGAATTCGTCATTGGACGCCGTGATGGCATCTATCTGTGGAATCTCGAAGGAACCAAACGCGTCGTCGACTGCGGCACCGCCGGGGGCGTTCATTCACTCGGCCATCGTCACCCGGAAGTTCTGGCGGCCCTGACAAGCGCACTGGAAGGTGGTCGCGATACCGGCTTGTGGTCCATGCCGAATGCGGAATATCTGAAGCTTCAGGATCAGTTGGCAAAATTATCGCCGCATGCGGGACTGAACCGCAGCGTGGTCACGCTCAGCTCCACGGCGTCAATTGACGTCGCAACCATGTTTGCGTTCCGGTTTACACAACGCCGGAAAATCCTTGCCTATCGGCATGGCTATCATGGTCATTCCGGATTCGCCGTCCTTACAACCGGTTCTACGAAGGAAGGCGTGATCGACTATTACAACCTTCCCGAGGAATATTCCGTCTTCTTCGACCCCTATGGGGATCTATCCGAGATCGAGCGTCGCCTCACACCCGATGTCGGCGCACTGATCGTCGAGCCGATGAACTACGAGACGTTCGAACTGGCGACAAAGGACTATTTCGAGGGACTATCCGCGCTATGCAAGCAGCGCGGTGTCCTTTTCATCGTCGACGAGACGCGGACCGGCCTCGGCCGCAGCGGCCGACTGTGGGCGTCGGAGCATTTCGATATCGAACCGGCGATGATGATCTCGGGCAAAGGGCTTTCGGGCGGACTCTATCCGGTCAGCGCATTGCTCACGCGCGAAGACATCTACGAGAAGTGCATGAACGAGCACTCCTTTGCCTATATCAGCAGCCTCGGCGGCAACGAGATCAGTTGCATCGTCGCCAGCAAGGTGCTCGACGTCGCGAGCCGGCCGGCCTTCCTGCAGAACGTTCGCAACACGTCCGAAATCCTGCAGCGCGAGCTGGCAGCAGTTTGCCGGAAATATCACAACCTGGTCTCTCCGGGCGCGTGCCATGGCGGGCTGTTTACGGTGAAGATCAACGACGGAAGTCTCGCAGCAAGGCTTTACAAAGCCGTTTACGATCAGGGCGTTCTTTGCCACAGCGTTTCGGTGATCGAGCCGGTCGTGCTCAAATTCCTGCCCCCGCTTATACTCGATGCAGACGGCGCGCGCGAGATCGCCGGTGCCCTGGACCGCGCCCTGCACGAGCTGCGCGTGTGAACCGGAATATTCGGGGTCCGGTTGCCTAGAGATAAAGCTGCCTTACCGTATCGTCCTTGAGCAGTTCAGCGCTCGCGCCGCTGGCGGCGATTTGGCCGCGTATCAGGAGATAGCCGCGGTCGGCAACCGACAGCGCCGCCTCGGCGTTCTGTTCCATTAGAAGCAACGTGGTGCCGCGGTTGCGAATGGCCGCGACGATACCGAAATACTCGTCAATCAGCTTCGGTGACAAGCCCAGCGAGGGCTCGTCCATCACCACCAGGATCGGATCTCCAATCAGAGCGCGCGCTAGCGCAACCATGGCCTGCTCACCGCCCGACATGGTACCGGCTCCCTGGCCGAGCCGTTCGCGGATGCGTGGAAACATTTCGGCTATGACATCCAGCCGATCCTCGAATCGCGCCTTCGAGGCTGAGGCGTCAAAGCCGAGTTTGAGATTCTCGCGCACGGTAAGGGAGGGAAAGAGGCCTCTGCCCTCCGGCACAAAACCGACGCCCAGCGCGCCGAGCCGTTCGGTGCCGACGGCCGCCAGATCGTGATCGGCAATTCGGACTGTCCCCTTGTCGAGCGGCAATAACCCGCAGATCGCCTTGAACAAAGTGCTCTTTCCGGCGCCGTTGGGCCCGAGGAGGCAAACCATCTCTCCCTTGCCGACGTTCAGCGACACGTCGCGCAGCATTGATACCGGACCGTAGCTCGTAAAAACGGAGAAAAGTTCAAGCATGGGCGGCTTTGTACCCGAGATAGGCTTCCTGTACGCGCTGCATCGTGCGCACTTCCGCGAAGTGCCCTTCAGCAATCTTCTTTCCGTAATCGAAGACCATCACCCGTTCCGGCAATGCTCCAACAAGGCGCATGTCGTGCTCGATAATGATAAAGGAAAGGTCGGGCCGCTCCGTCATCACGCTCTTGATATCGGCAATCAGCGCGTCCGTATCGCGCTCGTCCATGCCGGAGGATGGCTCGTCGAGCATGATGACCTTCGGCTCCGAGGCGAGCGCACGCGCAATCTCCAAACGGCGGCGATCGGCCTGCGGGAGCGAGCCGGCATAGGATCCACGCCGGCAATACAAATCTTCCGAGATTGAGCGAAGAATCTCGGCGGCGCGCGCGGCGGCGGTGTCGAGTTCGGCGCGCGCCCTGCGAGGCCGAAGAAGAGCATCCAGAACGCCGGATTTCGTGCGGCTATGCATGCCTATCACGACGTTGTCGATTAGTGTGAGTTCGTTGAAGAGCCGGCTGGACTGAAAGGTACGGGCAATGCCCGCGTCGGCGACGCGATGCGGCGCCAGGCCGGTGATATCGCGCCCCTCCAGAAAAATCTGGCCTGCGTTTGGCCGATAGATGCCTGAGATCAGGTTAAACAGCGTCGATTTGCCGGCTCCGTTCGGGCCTATGACGCAAAGGATCTCGTTCCTGGCGAGATGGAAGCTAACCTCGGAAACGGCAACAAGACCGCTGAACCTGATTGTCAGATTGCGCGCTTCCAGAAGTGGAGCGTCCATTACTGGCCTCCATAGGTGCGCAGGCGTTGGGGAAACAGGCCCTCCGGCCGCAGCATCAGAAAGAGGATCACCACCACACTGACCAGCAGCAGACGATAATCGTCGAAGAAGCGCAATTTCTCCGGCAATAAAGTCAGCAGAAACGCGCCGACGATCACGCCCAAGGTATTGTCCATGCCGCCGACGATGACCATCGTCATAATGGTCACGGAGACGAGAAAGGTGAAGTTGTCGGGCGAAATGTAGCCGACATAGAAGGCATAGATGGTGCCGGCGAAAGCCGCGAGAAACGCATCAACCCCAAATGCAAGCGTCTTGTACCAGGCCACGTTGATGCCCTGACAGCGCGCCGCCAGTTCGTCCGAGCGCAACGCATTCCAGGCGAGCCCGACCCGGCTGGTATGCAGCCGCCTTGCGCTGACGATGGAAATGCCAACCAGAGCGGCCGAGAGATAGTAGAAGTTCGCTTGGCTCGGCAGCCGATAGCCGAACCATACGATCGGTTGATCGAAGGAATGTCCGAACAGCGTCGGCACTGGAATGCCAACCAGCCCGTTCGAGCCGCCGGTCCATTCGAAATTGTTCAGCAACTGATGGATGACAATGCCGAAGGCGATCGTGACAAGTGCGAGATACGTCTCACGCGTGCGCATGGACGGAAAGCCGATGGCAAACCCGAAGAAAGTCGCCACGATTGCCGCGATCGGCAGCGTCAGCCAGAAGGACATACCGAAATGTATTGCCAGCAGCGCCGAAGTATAAGCGCCGATGCCGTACGAAGCGCCGGTCGCGAAGTTTGGAATGTTCGCGCTGCCAAGCTGGAAGTTCAACGCCAGGGCCAGCACCGCATAGAGCTGCGCGATAATCAGAAGGTGGATCGCATAGCTGCTGCCTTTCAGCAGAAAGGGATAGACCAGGACGATCGCGATGCCGATCACCAAAGCCGGCAGACGCGCGCGCCGGAACGCAGCGACAACTCTCTCCTCGATGGCGGGCCGGTAGCGCAACACGGCAAACCCCGCCGCGAGCACGCCAAGAAGCAGAAGGATGCCGGCGGTATTGTCCTCCAGAAGAAGCATGCGCAACAGCATCGCGCCGCCCAGCTCGATCACGACCACAATGGCCAGATCAACCGAAAACGAGGCGCCTCTCTGGCCGACAGAGACGGTTGCTTGGGCCGGCTGGTGCATCGGCTCAGACCTTCTCGTAGACCGGCCTGCCAAGCAGGCCCGATGGTTTCAATATCAGAACCAGGATTACCAGCAGAAAGGCGAAGACCAGCCGATAGGAGGCGCCCTCCGACAATATCGCCTGCACGAGCGTGTCGATGCCGGCGATCAGGAGGCTGCCCAGAATTGCGCCCTGCATGCTGCCCAGCCCGCCGATAACAGCCGCCGAGAAGGCGATTAGGCCCAACTGAATGCCGAAATCGAAACGCACAACGCCAGCATAGCTGGCGAAGAAGATGCCGCCGATCGCCCCTACCGCCGATGCGATAAAGAAAGTCGCGGCGAATATCCGGTTCGGATTGATCGCCATCAGACGTGCGATGGCGCGGTTTTCGGCCACGGCCCGTATCCGCACTCCGAGAGGCGTGTGGTTCATGATGAAAAAAAGTGCGGCGACCATCAGCACCGACATTACGATCACGAACAGATTGTAGACCGGAATGCTCAGCTCGCCCGCTGTGAAGCGGTTCGAGATCAGTTCGGGGAATGGCTTGGGGTTGCTGCCCTGCGGATAGAACATGCGGATCAGCTCCCGCACCACCGTGCCCAGCGCAACGGTCGCGACCAAGGCCATCATTGCGGGCGCGTCACGAAAGCGTTGGATGACCAGCCAGTCGAGCAGGATACCGAGCAGGCCGGTGACCGTGATCGCTACGACGCAGGCGATGATAATCGCCGCGACGCCGTCTAGCGGCATCATGGTCGACAGCAGCGCCTGCAGAAGGGCGAGTGTGACGAAGGGCGCAACGATGGACACATCGCCATGCGAAAAATGGATGACGTTAAGCACGCCGAAGAGCAGGCTGAACCCGAGCGCCACCAGCGAGTAGATGCAGCCCAGCACCAGCCAGTTCATCAAATGCTGCGCGAACAACACGTCCATATCGGTACGTCCATGTCGGCTTCTGCCGGCTATTATTTCATTGCGAAACCAAGTCGTCCGGCTTGGAACGCCCTCGCGCTGCCGCGAGGAGCGTTCCCTCAGGAGCCAGACGAGCGCGGTTGATCGGGTCACTGACCGCGGGTGACCCACTTGCCATCCTTGACGACCTTGATCTCGATCTTCACGGGAATCTGCGTTTGCCCATTCTGATCGAAGGTCGTTGCACCCAGGACGCCGTCATAGGAGATGCCACGCACGGCCTTGGCCAGCGCCACCTTGTCCTCGATGCCGACTTTCTTGATGGCGGCGAGCAGAATATTGGCCGCCTCAAAGGCATATTTGGTGTAGGGGCTGGCCGGCTCGGCATAGCCCTTCGCTTTATAATCAGCTTCGAGCTTGTCGAGCTTGGGGTTCGACTGCGCGGCAGGATAGCTGACCATCGTGCCCTCGGCCGCATCGCCGGCCAGGACGATGAACTGAGGATCGTAGAAACCCGTCGTGCCGATCATCGGAAGATTGATCCCGAGCTCCTTTTGCTGCTTGCGCAAGATGCCGGCCTCGGTGATGACGCCGCCGAAATAGATCGCATCCGCGCCACCGCCCTTGATCTTGGTGAGAACGGCACGGAAATCCGTGGTGCCGACGGGCAGGCGATCCTTGGAGACCACCTTTGCGCCGTTGTCGCCGAGGAATTTTTCAAACGCTGCGACGTTGGCGGTGCCGTAATCGCTGGTATCGGCGACAATCGCGATATTCTTGGCGCCAAGATTCTTGACCGTCCATGCCGCCAGCGGCTGGTTTTCATTTATGAGCGTCGGAGTGACGCGGGTGACTGCCGGCAGATTCTGCTCGGTGATCTTGGGGCTGATCGCTCCCCAGACGATAAAGGGCATCTGGAATCGATTGAAAATCGGAATGGTCGCCAGCGCAACCGGGCTATTCCAATGGCCGGTTGCGGCCACCACGCCGGAATCGTTGACGAGCTTCATTGCCGCCCCGACGCCGGTTTGCGGGTCTGAGGCATCGTCAAGCACGACGGCTTCCACCTCATAGGGATAATTACTCGCGTTGATTTGATCGATCGCGAGCAGAAAACCATTGCGCGCGCCGAGGCCCTGCTGGGCATTGCCGCCGCTGGTCGGGCCGATAAAGCCGATCTTGATCTTCGGCTTGGCCTTCTGCTGTGCAGAAGCCGAGCCAAGAGGCGCGAACGCAACCGCGATTGCGAGTCCAAGCGCGCCGAAAAAACAACGTCGTGTCACACTGTTGCAGATCATTCTTTCCTCCCCATTGCCTTTTGCTTTTAAAGTCCACTCAGCTTCATCGACGGTTTGTCGTTTCAAAGCGCCGATGTACACACCTTCAACCAGATCACTCTCGTACCTTCACTATTCGAAGCTTCCTCCACTGCTATTGCCGTGCATTGCCGGCCGACTCCAACGCATCGATGATGCGCTCCGGCGTTATCGGCATCTCGAAGACCCGCGTGCCGATCGCGTCCGCGACCGCATTGGCGATTGCAGGCGCCACCGGCGTCATGCCGGGCTCGCCGATACCCTTCGATCCGAACGGACCAAGACCGCTCCGTGATTCCAGAAGGATGATTTGCACGCGCGGCATGTCCATGGATGTTGGCATCAGATACTCGCTGAAGGAGGGCGTAACGAGCTGTCCTTCCCGGTAAAGCATCTCTTCGCTGAGCGCATAGCCTTGACCGTTTTGGGTGCCGCCTTGGATTTGACCTTCGACAGCTGCGCGGTTGATGCATTGACCGATATCATGTGCCGCAACACTTTTTAGGATCTGAACCTCGCCGGTTTCGATATCTACCGCGACCTCAACGGCATGCGCCCCATAGGTGTAATCGGGATGCGCCCGCCCCTGCCCGGTCTCGGGGTCGAGCACATCGGAGAATGGCGCTCGGAAGAGTGCGAGTTCGGAACGATGGATGCCTTCCGATGCGCAGAGCCTCACAAGGTCGACAAGCGGCATCACCTTGTCCGGCGCGTCCATGACAGCAGCCTTGTTGAACGCCAACTCCACACGATCAGGCGCTACGTCGAAATGTCTGGCGGCCCGCTCGATCAGCCTCTGACGCACGGCTTCCGCCGCAAGCCGGGTTGCGTTGCCGGTCATGTAAAGCGCACGCGTAGCGGTCGTGGTGCCTGCGAGCGGAGTAACGGCGGAGTCACTGTTGTAGACGGTGACATTAGGCAGAGTGACGCCAAGCAATTCTGCAGCGATTTGCCCCAGAGCCGAAGCTTGCCCCGCGCCGATGTCGGTAACGCCCGACCTCACGATGACCGTCCCATCCATTTCAATACCGACCCATGCCTCGGATGTGTCGTGAAGGAAGGTCAGGCGGCCATAACTTTGCTGATAAGCAGCAAGACCGCGACCGATCTTGACCGACCCCTTGGAAAGTGTGGGCTCACCCAATGCCTCCCACGCCTTCTCAGCGCATCTGTCCGTCCAAATCGCGCTCGGCGGAATGAAGCCCGTTGAAATCGGCTCGCCGGTCTTGAGATAGTTGCGGTGCCGAAATTCAAGACGGTCCATGCCGATGGCGTTCGCCACTTCGTCCATCTGCTGCTCATAGGCAGCACACGCTTGCAGGCCACCGAAGCCTCGGAAAGCGCTGGTAAACATGTTGTTGGTCGAGACCGCCTGCGCATAGACATTGAGATTGTCGATACGGTAGGGGCCCGGTGCGCTAACCGCGCAATACAACAGAACATAGGGACTGAGAAAAACATATGCTCCCGAGTCGGCGATAATGCGCACATCGAGCGCGGTTATCTTGCCGTCCTTGGTAACGCCGGTGCGGTATGTAAGCTTAAAGGGATGGCGCTTTCCGTGACCGACAAAGGAGTCCTCACGAGTGTATATGAGTTGCACAGGCCGCTTCGTGCGCTGTGTCAGCAATGCGAGATACACCTCGATCGTGATGTCTTCCTTGCCGCCGAAGCCGCCGCCGACGAGCGTGCCGAGAATACGCACCTTGTTGTGCGGAACGCCTACGGCCTCGGCTATTGTGCGGAAATGTTCGATCACCTGTGTGCAGACGCGAATATTGATCACGTCATTTTCATCGATCCAGGCAAGCCCTGCCTCTGGTTCGAGAAAGGCGTGCTCCTGGTACGGCGTTTTGTAAGTTCGCTCGACCACGATGTCCGCAGCCGCAAACCCCGCCTCCATGTCGCCCTTTCGGATCTTGTGTTCGGCAGCGACGTTGGTAGTGCCGAACAGCAGCGGTGCTCCCGGCTTCAAGGCTTCCTCCGGATCGTAGACGCCGGGGATCGGTTCGAGATCGAACTCCACCAGCCGCGCCGCCTGCTCGGCAATGTCGGGAGTTTCAGCAGCAATCAGCGCGATGGGCTCGCCAAAATAGCGAACTCTTTCCTTCACCAGTATCTGCTGGTCCGTATTCAACCGCTTCCTGCCGGTCTGGCCGGGAATGTCGGTCGCCGCCATGCGATCGGGGAGATCCGCACCGGTGATTATGCAAACCACGCCCGGCAGCGCACGCGCACTCGAAACGTCGAGTCGCCGCAGCTTCGCGCTGGCGATATTGGCTCGCACCACTTTTGCATGGAGCATTCCGGGCATCGTGTAGTCGCCGGCGTAGAGCGTGCGGCCGGTGGCCTTTCCGGGAGCGTCAGTGCGGGTTAGCGGCTCGCCAATCTGGTTAAACTTCACGTTGGCCGAAGATACGCTCCGTTGAGTGGTGCTCATTTTGCGCCTCCCTCACCGCGCAGCACGGCGGCCGCCGACGTTACCGCTTCAAAAATCTTGGTGTAGCCGGTGCAGCGGCAGAGGTTGCCGCTCAGTCCGACGCGAATATCTTCTTCCGTCGGATTTGGATTGCGGTCGAGCACGGATTTCGCCGCGATGACCACTCCCGGCGTGCAATAGCCGCATTGGACGCCTCCACCGTTCATGAGGGCGTCCTGAAGCGGGTGCGGCTCCTGGCTCGTGCCAAGTCCCGCCACCGTAGTGATCGACTTGCCTTCGCAGGTCCATGCCAGCGTCAGGCAACTGTCGATGGCGACCCCATCGATCAGAACCGCGCACGCGCCACAATCCCCTTTTTCGCATCCGCATTTGACATCGACATGTCCCATCAACCGAAGAGTCTCCAGCAGGGTCCGATGAGGCGGGACGCTGACGTGCTCCCTGTTGCCATTGACAAGCAACGCGATCGCTTTCTCTTTCGCCACGACGGCTCTCCTACTGAAGCTGCTCAAGCGCGCCAGTCAAAAGGCGGCGCGTCAGGACCTTGACCATTTTTCGACGATAAGCGGCGGTGGCGCGAACATCGTCTATCGGGGCGCATTCCTGCATCGCGAGCTCCGCGGCGTCCTCCACGAGCGGCAATGTGAAGGCCTTTCCTTCGAGCAGTCCCTCGGCTTTCCTGGCACGCATCGGGACTGGCGCGACCGAACCGAGCGCGATGCGGGCCATCGCGCATCGATTGCCCTGCAGGACAACCGTCACCGCCGTCCCGGTGACGGTGATGGCATCGCCCTTGCGGCGCGCAAGTTTGTAGAACGCATTGTAGGCGTTGGCTGGCAGGGCCGGCAGCAGAACCCTGACGATGAGTTCATCCGGCCGGCGCACGCTCTTCTTGTATCCCAAATAATAATCGGCCAACTTCAAACGCCGGCGGCCGTCCCGGCTGGCGAGCTCGACTTCCGCATCCAGCGACAGGAGGGGCGGGACAAGATCGGCCGCAGGCGAACCGCAATCGATATTGCCGCCAATGGTGGCTGCGTTGCGCACCATCTGGCCGGCGAAGATCCGGCTCGCCTCGATCAGAGAAGGGGCCACGCGCGCGATCACATTCGACGTGAGGATGTCGGTTACCGTACAGCGCGCACCGATGGAGACTGCGTCGCCATCACGGTCGATACCGAGCAATTCCCGAATGCGATCCAGCGAGATCACCAGGTCCGGACGTTCCTTTCCGGAACGGATGTCGACAAGCGCAACAGTTCCGCCGGCAAGCAACATCGGCGGAGCTTCTTTCACTTGATCGAGCACGCTGAACAATTCGTTCAGCGAACTCGGCATGACGAGATCGAATTCCGCGTACATAGACTATCCCTCGATCGCCCTTGGATGCGCGCCACGACGCACGTCATCGATAACAGCCGGTGCGGCACCTGATTCACAGATCCCTTTCTGGCCGGATTTTTCAGACATCCCACCCGCCATCGACCGCGATGTGCTGCCCGGTGATCTGTCGCAATTCTTCGCTGGCAAGAAACAAGACAGCGTTCGCCACATCCTGGCTGGTGGTCACGCGCTTCAGCGCCATATCCTGCACATATTCCTCGTAAACCTGCTCGACCGTCCACCCGCGCACTTTCGCCTTGCCTTCGCAGAGGCGCATCATGCGTGGCGTTTCGACGATCCCGGGACACACCGCATTGACATTGATGTTGTACTTGCCCAATTCGAGCGCCACCGTCCGCGTAATTCCGCGCACGGCCCATTTCGATGCACTATAGGCCGTGCGCATCGGATACCCGCGCAGACCCGACGTGCCGCTGATGTTGACGATCTTTCCTTCGCGCTGCTTGATCAGCGTCGGCACAACGTGTTTGATCGGAAGGAAGGTGCCGCGCTCGTTGGTAATGATCACATAATCGAAATCGTCAACGGTGACGTCCTGTACCGGCGTTTCGATAGGGCCGGTCACTCCGGAAACGTTTACCAAGATGTCGATCCGACCGTCGAAAACTTCGAGCGCCTTGGCAACCATTGCCTGCACCTGATTTTCCTCGATGACGTCGCAAGCCACCACATGCGCCGCACGCCCGAGCTTCCGCACTTCGCCGGCTACCTCATCGAGAGCGGCCACGTCGCGGGCGGTGAGCACCACATCGGCGCCCTCGCGCGCCAGAGTGGTGGTAATCGCCGCTCCCATGCCTTTGGCCGCGCCGGTGACGATGGCTCTCTTGTTTGCGAGTTTCATGATTGTTCAACTCCGATGTTATTCGGACGCGCGTCCGAGCTTAGAATTGCCTTGCCGTATCCGCCGCCACCGCAACTCTCGACGATCACCAGATCGCCGCGTTGGAGCCGGATATTGGCCTTGCCTGGCATGAAGTAGGAATTGCCGGACGCCTCCTTGACTTCGACACTGAATAGTTTTCCCGGCTCCCCGCCCTCGAGCCCGTAAGGCGGTATGATGCGCCTCTCGAACATCGTCGTCACCGACATGTCGTCGCAAAGAATGCGGTACTCACGATGCAGACCTTCCCCGCCGCGATGCCGCCCCGTGCCGCCGGAGCCGCGGCGCAGCTTCTGGCACTGGATGTGGATGGGATATTCGGCTTCGATCACCTCGGCCGGGGTGTTCATCACATTTGACATGTGCACGCGGATGACCGGCGCGCCGTCTCAATTCGATCGCGCGCCCTCACCGCCGCCATGTGTTTCGTACAGCGTCGTCCACGCGCCATCGGCGCGGCGGCCCCCAAACAGCAGCAACCCCGACGTCGTCGGACCGCCTGCCGTGACATGCTCCGGGACAATGTCGGCGAACGCCTTGAACAGAGCGTCCGCGATCCGCTGCGACGTCTCATGATTGCCGCCAACCACCGGCTTCTCGTAATCCGGCTGCAGCAGCGAGCCCGGGCGGGTCTTGATCTGGAAGGGGCGGTAGCAGCCCGCGCAAGGCTGGATATCCGGTCCGAAAAGAGCCTTCATCACATAGAATACCGACGCTGCGGCGATGAAAGGCGTGGTGTTGATCGGACCGCGCGCGGCGTCGGCCGACTTGGTGAAATCAAAGATGGCGTTGTCGCCGGCAATCGTCACCTTGGCATGAATGAGCATGGGCGGACCGCCGGCCGCGTCGTCGTCCAGCCAATCCTCACCGACATAAGTGCCGTCAGGAATCTGCCGGATCGCCGCGCGCATCTGCGCCTCAGCCCTGTCGTGAATGGCCGCAATGGCGAGGGCGAGTGTCGCCACACCGTGTTCAGCCGCGATTTGCTGGAGTCTTTCGTCGGCTGTGCGCGTCGCCGCCATCTGCGCCAGGATGTCGCCTTCCCGTTCCGAGGCTCCTCTGACATTGGCGAGAATGATGTCCAGCTTTTCACGATCCACGCCGGCGGCGGAAAAGACGCGCAGGGGCGGAATGCGCAATCCCTCCTGCCAGGCATCGGTGGCGAACGCCACGTAGCTTCCGGGAACCGCCCCGCCCGTATCGGCCCAATGCGCCAGGCTGACGGAAAAAGCAGCAATCCGTCCGTCAAGAAAGATAGGACGTATGGCTTTCACATCCGGAAGATGGTTGCCGCCGACTTCCGGAAGGTTGAGAAACCAGACGTCGCCCGGATTGAGGTTGGACTTGGAAACGCGCTTCAGAAACTCGCGTACGGTAAAGCTCATGACGCCCATATGCATTGGCACGTCTCGGCCCTGGGCAATCAGAAACCCGTCGCTGTCGGTAATGGCCGACGAATGGTCGCCGGCTTCGCGCAACAGCGGCGATCTTGCTGCACGCATGACCACCATCGACATTTCTTCCGCCGCCGCGGTCAAGGCATTGCGAATGACTTCAAGCGTGACTGGATCAATATGTCCGCTCACGATGCGCCCCTCACTTCGATGTGCAGATGACCGTGGTTGTCGGCCGCCACCGCGGCGCCAGGCGGAACGACGGTCGTCGAACATGCATCTTCAATAATGGCCGGGCCTTCTATCCCGGCGCCGGCGCCAAGCGTGGCGCGGTTGTAGCGCGGCGTCAGCCTCGCCGCGTCCGCCTCAAACGAGCAATGCGTTGTCTTGACGGGAACGGGCAATGTGAGTTCGCAGCCCTGGCGTCCGTTCAGATGTCCCGGCTGCGGCACGAAGGCCCGCATGCGCAGCGCTTCCAGCTGCCAAGGCTCATCGGTTGCGAAGCCGTATAGCCGCTCATGCAACGCAAAGAAGGTGCTGCCAAGATCGGATGGGTTGCCGAGAGGCGGATCGCGAACCTCGATGGCGTAACTCTGCCCGACATAGCGCACAGCCGCCACTTCCTGCAGGACAATGTCCGCATCCCTGTAGCCTGCAGCATTGAGCGGTTCGCAAAGATGCGAGCGCAAGGCGGCCCTGATGCGATCGAGCCTTTCGCCATCCCATGCGGAAGCGGTCATGCGAACGGTACGCTGCTGGGAGTAGCTCATTTCCGCGCCCGCGCAGCCCAGGGCGGAGAACGCGCCGGAATGCGCCGGGACTATGACCTTGGAAATACCAAAGGCGCGGGCCACCTCGACCGCGTGCATTGGACCCGCGCCGCCAAAAGCGAGAAGTGTGCAGTGCCTGCCGTCGACGCCGCGCTCCACGGTGGTACGACGCAGCGCACGCACCATGGCGGAATTGGCGACACGCACAATTCCGAGCGCGGCAGCCTCGACGCTCATGTTCATGGAAACGGCCAGCTCCGAGATGACATCGTGAGCCCGCTTCACATCGAGCTTCAGACCGCTGCCGAGAGAGCGCTCAGGGTCCAGGTATCCCAGCAGCAGATTGGCATCGCTGACGGTGGCCTGCTTTCCGCCGCGGCCATAGCAAGCGGGCCCTGGCATCGATCCGGCGCTCTCGGGCCCCACAAGCAGCGCGCCATGATCGAGCCGCGCCATGGAGCCGCCGCCCGCACCGATCGAATCCACCGCAATCATCGGCTGCCGGATCGGCCGCTCGCCCAAAGAACGGTCGCTGGAAATCTGAGCCTGGCCGTCGACGATCAGGCAGACATCCGTGGTCGTGCCGCCCATATCGAAGCTGATGGCATGCTGAAGAATTCAACTGGCGGGCAACAAGACAGGCGGCTGCAACGCCGGCGGCGGGACCGGACATCGCGAGCGAAAGCGGCAACTCCCGCAGGGCGTCGGGCGATGCCATGCCGCCGGCGGAATGAAAGAGATGCAGCCGCGAGCCATCCGGTTTGAGGCTCTCCAGACGGTCGAGATAGCCGGCGGCCAGCGGCATGACGCTGGCGCTCAACACCGTCGTGGCCATACGCTCATACTCGCGGGCTTCGGGGTTCACCCAACTCGACAGGGCTACGTAAGGTATCTTCTCGCGCAGGCGCGCACCCAGCAGCTCCTCATGCTCGGCATTGGCGTAGGAATGCAGCAGCGATACCGCGACGGCCTTCGCGCCCGACTTCACCACCTGGTCAATCACAAAATCGACGGAATTTGCATCGAGCGGCTGGATGATGCGGCCGGAATGATCCAGCCGCTCGGACAATTCAAACCGGCGGTCCGCCGGAACCTGCGGCTTCACCTTGGGATCGAGATCCAGGCGATAGAGGTGACGCCTGTTCTGACGGCCGATCTCGATCGTGTCGGAAAATCCTTCCGTCGCAATCAGCGCGACCTCGTCAAGGTCATCCTCGACAATGGCATTCGTCACCATCGTCGTACCATGAATCAGATCGTCGACGTCCGCCCAGGCCAGTCCGACGGCTTCAAGCGCCGCGAGAAGCCCCTTCACACGATCGTCAGTCCGGGTGTCGACCTTTGCCGATCGGATTTCTCCGCTGCGGGGATCCAATGCAATCACGTCGGTGAAAGTACCGCCGACGTCGATTCCAACCTGCCATCCCTTCGACATAAGTGGACGATCCCGATCTGACACAGTCACTTACTCAAGAGACGCTCGGTCCCACGTCCGGCAATTGCGGCCGTGTCCCGCTTGTCGAACGGAGGCGGTTTGCGTTTCGGTGACGAGAGGCGAAGAAGGGAGGATCATCCTGCCGTCGGCCGCCTCTTTCCCGATCACACCTATTCGACGAACCACGCATCCGCTTTTTCCATAAATCGGAAATCTTTATCGAATTTCGCAAATATTTCCCCGCGGAGTTCCGTCTGTCAAGGGGCATGTTGATCTTTTTGGCATCCCGTATTTTTGCTACGCGGAAAGCACATATGTGAGGTAGTCCAGGCAGCCTGACAGGCACCGGCGAGGCGGCATGTTGAATTGCCGCTACTTTCTGATAATCGGAAAATTATGCCGAGAAATCTCGATACACCGTTATCCCGCTACGCGCGCATCCTGGAAGCGGTCGCAGCTGCGCAAGAAGGATTGAATCTCAGTGCAATTGCCGAAGCGACCGGCCTGCAGGTCGGCACGTCGCACCGGCTCGTCAATTCGCTGTGCGACGTCGGCTTCCTGACCAGGCAGAACGGTCAAAAGGTGTATGTACTGGGCACCAGGATGGTTCAGCTTTGCCTGGCTTCCGTAACGCCTGCATCGATCATCACGCTCGCTCGTCCAATTCTTCGCGACTTGGTGAATGTTCACGCGGAGACAGCGTATCTAACCAAGCTGAGCGTCAACACGGTCGGATCCATCGCAATGGAGACACCGCAGGCGGGCGAAAAATCCTACGTGCAGCCAGGGCGCATCATGCCCTTCCACGCTTCGGCCTCGGCGAAAGCAATTTTCGCCTTTCAATCGCCTGAGGTCATCGATCGACTGCTTGCCGAACCGCGAACCAGATTCACATCAGACACCAAGATGGACGAGGCGGAGATTCGGGCGGAATTTGCGCGCGTCCGTGCCGAAGGTTTTGCCGTCTGCGACAACGAGCTCGACCCCGGCGTTTTGGGTTTCGCCGCGCCGGTACATCTCGATCACTGGGGAGTTATGTTCGCCATCGGCGTAGCCGGCTTGTCGGCGCGCCTTCGTCTCACACCACGCGACAAGATCAAGGAAAGTTTGCAGCAGGCCAGCAAACTGCTCGCAAGCAAATTGCAGCGTAGTATTCCCCCTGACTCTCCTTGATTGGGGTCTGTACCCAGTCAGTTTGATGCGAAAGAGTCGAAATTGTGAGTCCAGACCCGGGCTCAAGATCCGCTGTCTGGCTCCGATGGGGCATCCTCACATGCCGAGATAGGCACTGCGAATTTCCGGGTGGTTGCGGATTTCGGCGGCCTTGCCGCGCAGCGTCACCCGCCCCGTCTTCAGCACCACCGCGCTGTCGGCGATCTCCAGGCTCTCCGACAGGCGCTGCTCGACCAAGAGCACCGTCACGCCGGAATCGCGGATGTTGGTGATCGCCTTGAAGATCTCGTCGACCAGCTTCGGCATGATGCCCTGCGATGGCTCATCCAGCATCAAGAGCCGCGGCCGCGTCATCAGCGCGCGGCCGATGCCGAGCATCTGCTGCTCGCCACCGGACAGCGTGAAGGCGAGCTGCGACAGCCGCGCCCTCAGCACCGGAAACAGCATAAAGACCTGCTCCAGCGGCGCCTCGCGGTCGTCCCGGTCGCGAAACAGGTAGCTGCCGAGACGCAGGTTGTCGCGCACCGACAGGCGCGGGAACAATCTTCGGTTCTCCGGCACGAAGGCGATGCCGCGCGCGGTGATCTCGTGCGGCGGTTCTCCGTCGATGCGCCGGCCATCGAAGGCGATCGTGCCTTGCCGTGGCCGCTCCATCCCGGCGATGGTCTTGAGCAGCGTCGATTTTCCCGCGCCGTTGGCGCCGGCAACGGTGACGATCTCGCCTTTTCCCACCTCGAACGAGACATCGGAGATCGCGATCAGCCCCTGATACGAGGTGGTGAGATTCGTCACCTCAAGCACGGCGGCGCTCTCCCAGATAGGCGGTGATGACCTTGGGATCGGCGACCACCTCGGCCGGGCTGCCGGCGGCGATGACCCGGCCGAGGTCGAGCACGACGGCACGGTCGACCAGCGGCATCACCACCTCCATCACATGCTCGACCATGATGACGGTCGTGCCGGCTTGGCGGATGCGCTTTATCAGCTCGACGCCGCGCTTGGCTTCCGTGGGCGTCAGGCCGGCCATCACCTCATCGAGGAGAAACAGCTTCGGCCGCGTCGCCAGCGCGCGTGCAAGCTCGAGGCGGCGCTTCTCCGGGGAGGTGAGATCGCTTGCAAGCGTCGTCGAGCGCTCGGCGAGGTCGGTGAATTCCAGCACTTCGCAGGCGTTGCGGCGCGCTATGCGCGGCGACGACTCGCGCAGCATGGCTCCGACCATGACATTGTCGATTACGCTCATGGAATCGAAGCTGCGCACCACCTGGAAGGTCCGCGCGACGCCGATCGCGCAGCGCTGCGGCGGCGTGAGCGCGGTGATGTCGCTTCCCTCGAAGAATATCTGTCCGGCGGTCGGCGTCAGCGCGCCGGCGATAAGATTGAAGAGCGTGGATTTGCCCGCCCCGTTCGGCCCGATCAGGCCGACGATCTCGCCCGCACCGACGGTCAGGGAGACGTCGTCGTTCGCGCGCAGGCCGGCGAAATGGCGTGACACGGAGCGCACGTCGAGAATCGACCCGCTCATGGCCGCCCGCCTTTCGCCGCAGGTCGCCGACGGAACAGGCTGACCAATCCCTGCGGACGGACGAGCGCGACAAACATGACGAGGGCGCCGTAGACGATCAGATGCGTGCCCGAGCCCGAGCCGCCGACATAGCTGCGCGTCACCTCCCCGATCGGGATGAGGATGATCGCGCCGAGCGCCGGCCCCCACAGCGTTCCAATGCCGCCGAGAACGGCCGGCAGCGCGATGAGCAGCGATATCTGGAAGCCGAACACGCTCTGCGGGTCGATATAGGAGACGAACAACGCATAGAAACCGCCGGCGATGGCGGTGAAGAAGGCGGAGATCGCGGACGCGGCCATCTTGGAATTAAAGATGCTGACGCCGAGGCTTCCGGCCGCCTCGGCGTCGTCCTTGACGGCGCGCCACCAAAAGCCCCAGCGCGAGCCCTCGATGATCCATGTCGCAAGCCAGGTGACGAGCGCGAGCAGCAGCACGAAATAGAAATACGGCAGCTTGTCCCGGCCGAACTGGAACGTGGCCCAGCTGTCGGGACCGAACGGAAGCTGCAGACCGAGCGCCGCCCCGGCCCATTCCCAGTTCAGCACCAGCAGCAGCGCCGCCTCGGCGATCACGATGGTGGCGATCGTGTAATAGTGTCCGGCCAGCCGGAAGCAGAAATAGCCGAGCCCGAGCGCCACCACCGCGGCCAGCACCGCGCCGAGCATCATCCCGGCCCACGGGATGACTCCGCCCATCATGTAGAGGGTCACCGTCGTATAGGCGCCGATGCCGAAATAGACGGCGTGGCCGAGCGATATCTGCCCGCAAAAACCGCCGAGGATGTTCCAGCTCTGCGAGAGCGAGACATACAGAAGTGTGAGCACCAGCACGTTCTGCGTATAGACGTCCTCGACCAGGAGCGGCATGCAGCCCATCAGCACGGTCGCCGCGAGCGCGGCCAGGAGTTCGCTGCGCCGCCGGCGCGCCGCATCGGCCAGACTGCGGACGGCGAGTGACGGGCCCGCGACCGCGTTGGAGGAACCGTCCTGCATCTAGAGGGACCCGAACAAGCCGCGCGGGCGGAAGATGACCACCGCCAGATAGACGACGTAGACGCCGAGCGATTTCAGCGCCGGCGTGAGCAGCAGGGTCGTGGACGCCTCGACGAGGCCAACCACGACGCCGGCGGTGAGCGCGCCGAAGATGCTGCCGAAGCCGCCGAGCGCCACCGTGACAAAGGCAATCAGCACAAAGGAGGTGCCGACGCTCGGATACACGTAGAAGAATGTCGCGATGATCGAGCCGGCCAGTCCGACCAGCGCCGCGCCGAGGCCCCAGCCGAGCGTGAAAACCCGGTTCTTGTCGATGCCGACGAGTGCCACCGCGCCCGCGTCCTCGCGCGTCGCCTCGAGCGCCTTGCCGAAATCGGTCCGGTTGATGACGAGCCACATGACGATGAACGCGCAGACCGACACCAGCGCGCCGGTGAGTTGCGGCAAGGGCAGGAAAATCCCGAATAACGAGACGGATTTCCCGCCGATCCAGCTATTGCCGATGCTGCGGTAGTCGGGCGTGAAGAAGAACTGCGCAAGCCCCATGAGCACGAGGCCGAGCCCGAAGGTGGCGAAAACCTCGACCATGCCGCGGTTGGTCTTCGCCCGCATCGCGAAGCGGACCACGCCGAGATAGACCGCCGCCCCGAACAGGAACAGGCCGGCCGTGACCACGGGCGCAAGCAGCAACGGGTCCAGCCCGGTGAACAGGACAAGCCCGAACATCAGATACATGGCGATCATGAGAAACTCGCCATGCGCAAAATTCACGACGTCCATCAGGCCGAAGATCAGCGACAGGCCCGCCGCCATCAGCGCGTAGATCAGACCCATCAGGAGCCCGCTGAGCAGGACCTGAAGCACCGTTTCGGTGGTCATCGTCTCCCCGCCACGACCGTTTTCAGGTCCATGCGGCGGTCAGAGCGGCCACTTCAGCGGCCGCGTCGCGAGATTCTCCGGCCACACGGTCCGGTATTCGCCGGCGCCGTACTGCATCATCACGGGGCTGATCGACGTGTTTTGCCCGTCCGGGCCGAAGGTCACCCGCGTCCAAGGCATGATGGTCTGCGGGCCGGGGATGTCGGTGGCGCGCAGCGCCGCCTCGATTGCCGTGCCCTTGGTATCCTTGGCGCGGTTGATGGCGTCGGCAAGAATGATGAGCGCTATCAATTCGCGCGCGGTGTTGTCATTCAGGTCCTTGCCGGACCGCTTCTTGAAAAGCTCGTTGGCCGCCTTCAGCGAGGGACGCGACGCGGCAAGGTCGGGAACGAAGCTTGCGCGGCTGATGATGCCGTCCGCCTGCGGGCCCACCGCGCTGAGGAAGGCCGGCTCGATGAACCCGCCGTTCTGGCTGATGATTCCCTTCGGCTTGAAGCCGAGCTCGTTCATCGTGCGCACGAGCAGAATCGCGTCGGTCGTGTAGGATGTCGCCAGGATGACGTCGGGATTCTTCGACTTGAGAAGCTGGACCTCGCTGCTCAGAGAGGGAGAATTCGCCCGGTATTTCACATCGGCGACAATCTCGACTTTCTGCTGTTCGGCAAGCTGCCTCTGGATCTTGCTCGTGTCGTTGCCGAACAGCGTGTCCTCGTAAAGCAGCGCGATCGTGTTTGCGGTGCCCGGCTGTTTGCTCCTCACATATTTGAGGAAATCAAACATGGCGACGGAATACATCTCGTCGTGCGGTCCGGGGCGGAAGAAGAATTTCAATCCCTTCTGGTGAAGCGAGGGAGAGGAGGATTCGGCGGCGACGAACGGCACCTGGTAGCGTTCAGCCACCTGCGACACGACAGCGGCGACAGAGCTGTAATAGGTGCCGATGAGAGCCGCGACCTTATCCTGCGTGATTAGCCGTTCCGCCTCGGCGCGGCCCTTCTGCGGATCGGCCTGATGGTCGGCATAGACGAGCTTTATCTTCGCGCCGCCCAGGTTTGGCAGGCCAGCCTCGCGCGCCAGCGGCAGGTCGAGTTGATGGACCTCGTTGATAAGGTCGACCGCGGTTTCGAGGGCATAGCGCGCATCGACGCCGACCTGCGCACCCGATCCGGTGAACGGATAGATCACGCCGATGGCCACCTCCTTGCCGCCCTGTGCCTTGGCAAGAGTGGAAGCGAGCGGGGATAACGCTGCAGATGCGAGAAGCGTCCGTCTGGTGAGCATGGCCATCCCTTGTTCTCCCTGGCGGTTTCCTTCGCAACACTGTCGACAGTGGACAGTTGCTTGTCAAGGGCGCAGGAATTCAACATCTTTGGCATCAGGAGTCGCGAGACCGGAAATATCCGTACCTGAAATCTGGATTAGCTTGCGCAGCATTGCCGCGAAGCGCCATCAGCGAGTGCTGACAAGAGATTTTTTTGACTTGGTCGAGGGAGCTGACGCAACCGTGCGATGGGTTCGAAGAATTCGCCTGCGCCTCGCTGCTGCCGCAAGTGATACAGAAGCCGAAACTCGGAAACGTACATCAAAGAGTTCGAGCTTAGGTTGTGATGGGCAAATAAGAGCGAGCCTCCAGATGGCGCTGGGTGGGTTGGGAGTGCGGAGCGAACAACTCAATCTCGGGTGCTCGTGCGCTACAGGTTCTGCTCCGAAGAATTGCTGGCAAGCCAGGTTCAGTTGCTGTCGCTGATGAAACCATTCCGCCATCCAGCCAAGGCGGTTTCCGAAGGTTCAAACCTACCCACGTCCTGGAGCCGGGCAATGGGCCCAAGGCAGCAGCGCGTTGATCTGGCTGTTGGGATTCTCGTTGACGATCGTTGTGATGACGTCGGCAAGATGCCGTGTATCTTTTTGAAGCGCCGCAAGCCGCGGCCCCGACACGGGCGCGAAAATGCCCCACCGCCTCCGGGGAGACCGAATTTCGCCCGGCCTGAGGCAGAAGCCCACGAAATGCCGGCTCTTGTAACGGGTTTTGAGAACCAGGCCGTTGGGCAGACTGGATGGTGGGCGCGACAGGGATCGAACCTGTGACCCCTTCCATGTCAAGGAAGTGCTCTTCCGCTGAGCTACGCGCCCGCACCGTGATGGGTGCACGGGCGCCCCTATAGTCGGTCCCCCGGGATCAGGCAAGCATTGGCGGGACTTGCCGGCGCCCCAATGCCGCCGGCCGGTTCCAAATCCGCCTCAAAAGGAATAAGGAACGCCGCCAAGGTTTATCCGTTGCAGCCCCGGCCCTGACCGGAAAATGACGGCCGAATGGCCGATAAGGGAGAGTTCGTCCATGATGTCGCGTTTCGCATCGCTTCGTCCCACCGTCTTCGCCCTGACGCTCGCCGCCGGCCTCACCGCCGCCGCCGCCGCCGTCTATGCCCAGGAAGAACCCCGCCTCGACGTGATCTATGTGCCGACCCCGCAAGAGGTGGTCGACCGGATGCTGACGCTCGCCGACGTCAAGGCCGGCGACACCATGATCGATTTCGGCTGCGGCGACGGCCGCATGGTGGTGACCGCGGCCAAGCGCGGCGCGCGCGGCTATGGTGTCGACATCAATCCGCAGCGGATCAAGGAAGCCAACGCCAATGCCGCGGCTGCGGGCGTCACCGACAAGGTGCAATTCAAGATCGCCAACCTGTTCGAGGAGGACCTCTCGAAGGCCGACGTGATGGCGATGTATCTGCTCACCGACATCAACCTGCGCCTGCGTCCGAAAATCCTCGATACAATGAAGCCTGGCACGCGCGTCGTCTCGCATGCCTTCGACATGGGCGACTGGAAGCCGGAGGTGCATGAGACCGTCAACGGCCGCAACGTCTATTTCTGGATCGTGCCGGCCAAGATCGGCGGCACCTGGAATGTCGAGGGCGAGAACAAGATGAAGGTCTCGCTCGATCAGAAATACCAGTTCTTCACCGGCAAGGCGGAGATGGGCGGCAAGACCTTCGACATCACCGATGGCCGCATCAAGGGCACCGATATCTCGTTCAGGATGGACGGCCAGTCCTATACCGGCAAGGTGAATGGCGACACCATCACCGGCGCGAAATGGAAGGCGACCAGGGCGTAAATCTCTCCGTCATTCCGGGGCGCGGCCATCGCTGGCAAGTTTACGCAGCCGGCGTAAACTTGGCTGCGTGGCCGCGAACCCGGAATCCGGTTACGCGCACTGAATCTCGCCGCCGGATTCCAGGCTCGCCGCTTGCGCGGCGCCCCGGAATGACAACAAATAGCGCGCCGTATTCAGGACTTTCTCCATGACATCAGAAAAATCCGGCGCGCCGCGCGCGAGCCTTTCCGTGGTCGACGGCGCCTTGATGATGGTCGGCATCATCATCGGCATCGGCATTTTCAAGACGCCGCAGATCGTGGCGCTCAATGTGTCGAGCGAAGCCTGGTTCGTCGGTGCCTGGGTGTTGGGCGGCGTCGCGACGCTGATCGGCGCGCTGGTCTATGCCGAACTGGCCGCCGCCTATCCGTCGACCGGTGGCGAATATCACTTTCTCACCCGCGCCTATGGGCAGCCGATCGGCTTTCTGTTCGCCTGGGCGCGAACCACCGTGATCCAGACCGGCGCAATCGCGGCGGTATGCTTTGTGCTCGGCGACTACGCGCAGCAGATATGGTCGATCGGAACCTACGGCTCGGCGATCTATGGCGCGGTCGGATTGTTCGTTCTAACGCTGGTCAATCTCGCCGGCACCTACGAAAGCAAGACCGCGCAAAATGTCCTGACCGTGCTGGAATCGAGCGCGCTCGCGGCGATCGCGCTGGTCGGCTTCATCTATGGCGGGGGCGTGGCACCGGCCGCACCAGCGGCGGCGACCAGCTTCGGCGCCTTCGGGCTGGCAATGGTTCTGATCTTGATCACCTATGGCGGGTGGAACGAGGCCGCCTATCTCTCGGCCGACCTGAAGAATGTGAAACGCGACATGATCCGCATTCTGCTGGTCGGAACCGCCGTCGTCACCGTTCTTTATGTCCTGATCAACATCGCCTACCTGAACGTGCTCGGGCTCGATGGCCTGCGCAAGAGCGATGCGGTCGCGGCCGCAGTGATGGGCAGGGCGTTCGGACCGATCGGCGCCATCGTCCTCAGCCTGATCGTGATCTGCGCCGCTGCGTCCACCATCAATGCCAGCATTTTTACCGGTGCGCGGGTCTATCACGCACTCGGTCAGGACCTGCAGCTAGAGCGGCTGCGCATCTGGAATGTGGAGGGCAACAACCCGCGTAACGCGATCCTGGCGCAAAGCCTGATCGCGTTTGCGCTGGTGTTTTTCGGCGCCTTGTCGAAGGACGGCTTTTTTGGGATGGTTCTCTATACCTCGCCGGTATTCTGGTTCTTCATCCTGCTGGTCGGCATCGCGCTGTTCGTGCTGCGGTTGAAGGATCCGGGCCGCGAGCGTCCGTTCCGGGTGCCGCTTTATCCGCTGACGCCGATCCTGTTCTGTCTGATGTGCGGCTACATGCTGTATTCGAGCCTGGTCTATGCAGCGAGCAAGGACGCCAATATCGCCGGCTGGATCGGTATCGGCGTGCTGCTTCTCGGACTACCTCTGATGTTCTTCGCCCGAGGCAAAAGGCAGAGTGCCTGACAGCTACGATGTCCTGATCATCGGCGCGGGCCATAACGGGCTCGTCTGCGCGGCCTATCTCGGCATGGCCGGGCTGAAGGTGAAGCTGGTGGAGCGTCGCGCCAACGTCGGCGGCGCGGCGGTAACGGAAGAATTCCATCCCGGCTTTCGCAATTCGGTCGCCGCCTACACCGTCAGCCTGCTCAATCCGAAGGTGATCCGCGACCTTCGCCTGCATGATCACGGCCTCAAAATCGTCGAGCGCCGCGCGCTGAACTTCCTTCCGAGCGAGGACGGGCGCTATCTCCTCACCGGCGAGGGCCGCACCAAGAACGAGATCGCAAAATTCAGCGCGAGGGATGCCGCAAATTACGACGCCTTCAGCGACGAACTGAACGACATTACCGATGTGCTGCGCGATCTGGTGCTGCAGCAGCCGCCCAATCTGGTGCAAGGCTGGAATGCGAGGTCGCTTGCGCGAAGCCTTGCGGCTGGCTTTCGTCGGCAAAAGGCTGCGCAAGCTCGATATCGAGCGCCAACGCGCCTTGCTCGACCTGTTCGCGAAATCGGCCGCCGATTATCTCGACGGCTGGTTCGAATCCGATCCGGTCAAGGCGGTGTTCGGCTTCGACGCCGTGGTCGGAAATTATGCGAGCCCCTACACGCCGAACTCGGCCTATGTGCTGCTGCATCACTGTTTCGGCGAGGTCAACGGCAAGAAGGGTGTCTGGGGCCACGCCATCGGCGGCATGGGCGCGATCACCCAGGCCATGGCGAAATCCGCGCGCGGCTATGGCGCCGAGATCGAAACCAAAGCCGGCGTGCGCGAGGTAATTATCGAGAAAGGCCGCGCTGCGGGCGTGGTGCTGGAGGACGGCCGCACCATCCGCGCTCGCGCGGTAGTCTCGAACGTCAATCCGAAATTGCTCTATGAACGGCTGATCCCCGACACCGCGCTCCCGACACCGTTCCTGTCCCGCATGAAGCGGTGGAAATGCGGCTCCGGCACCTTCCGCATGAATGTCGCTTTGTCCGAATTGCCGAGTTTCACGGCTTTGCCCGGGCGCGAGCCCGCCGACCATCACACCGCCGGCATCATTCTCGCGCCCTCGCTCGGCTACATGGACCGCGCCTACGAAGACGCGCGCAAGTTCGGCTGGAGCCGCGAGCCGATCGTGGAGATGCTGATCCCCTCGACGCTCGACGACACGCTGGCGCCGAAGGGTAAGCATGTGGCGAGCCTGTTCTGCCAGCAGGTGGCGCCGGAATTGCCCGACGGCCGTTCCTGGGATCAGTGCCGCGACGAGGTCGCCGACCTGATGATCGCAACCGTCGACAAATATGCACCCGGCTTCAAACAGAGCGTGATCGCGCGCAAAGCACTCACTCCACTCGACCTCGAACGCGATTTCGGACTGATCGGCGGCGACATTTTCCACGGCGCCATGACGCTCGACCAGATTTTCTCGGCGCGTCCGATGCTGGGCTATGCGGATTATCGCGCACCGATCGCGGGACTTTATCTTTGCGGCTCCGGCACCCATCCGGGCGGCGGCGTCACCGGCGCACCCGGGCATAACGCGGCGAAGGTCATTGCCGGGGATTTGAGAAGAAGGCGGTAGTCTCTTACGGCCTCATCCTTCGAGACGCATCGCTGCGCGATGCTCCTCAGGATTAGGGCGGATCGGATTTACCCCTTCCGCGTGGTCTTGCGTTTCGCGACGCGTGTCTGCGCATGCGTATGGGTGATCTGGAAAATCTGCTGATAGACGAATTGCTGCAATTGCGGCGCGTTGTCGATATTGCCGTGATCGAGCTGGGTCTGGTTCGACAGGTTGATGTTGGAGAATTCGCCGGTGAAGCCCGCGGGCTCGAGCGCCGGACGGCCGAAGCCGTTATTCTGGTAGAAATTGACGAAGCGCTCGACATTGAGCGGCACCCGCAAGCCTTCGGTGATGTCGAATGTCACCGCGAGATCGACCGGGATACCTTGCGGCGCGATCCGGTCGGCGACCTGCACCACCGCATTCGATCCGAGCGAGTGTCCGATCAGGATCACGTGCGCGTTGTCGCCGTTCTGATGGCCAGAGACGATGTCGGCTGCGATCTGGTCGACATCGGTCCAGCTCCAGAGCGTGACGTTGGAATAGTCCTGCGCCTTCAGCTGCGCCGCCATCTGATCCATGCCGGTCGAGAACACCCCGAACAATCCGCGGATCAGGTAGATCTGCGCTTGCTCGGTCTGCAAGGCCGGCGCACGCCGCATGGTCTGCGTCGTCGCATCCTGCAGGGGCAAAAGGCTCAAGCCCGCAACCAGGCCGCAGGCCACGAAGTGCCGTCGAGTCCGAAATGACATTGAAAGCCCCTCCGATCGATCTCGAAGGGAACCTACATCACGGGCGGAAACAAGACTCAAGCTGTCCGCAAGGACAGGTAGCGCGCTCAGGCTGCCAGCAACTTCTGCACCTCGTTGACGAGGTCGCGCAGATGCACCGGCTTGGAAAGCACCTTGGCATGCTTGGGCGCCTGCGAATCCGCATTCAGCGCCACCGCCGCAAAGCCGGTGATGAACATGATCTTGATGTCTGGATCGAGCTCGGAGGCTCTGCGCGCCAGCTCGATGCCGTCCATTTCCGGCATCACGATATCGGTGAGCAGCATCTCGAACGGCTCTTCGCGCAGCCGCTGATAGGCCGACAGCCCATTGTCGTAGGAGACGACCTGGAAACCGGCGTTCTGCAACGCCTTGACCAGGAAGCGCCGCATGTCGGTGTCGTCTTCCGCAAGCAGGATTTTCGGCAGATCGTTACTCATCACTCGACTGATCTCTTGAACCCCGCGGGGCGGCCGAAAGCATCCATGCCCGGGGCTACGTTGGCAAGACAATGGCGGCCGCGCCGGCGGAATGTATTTCCCCCTGCCCCCGGTCCCATTAGCGGGGTGGCGGGTAAATATCGGGTGAAAAGATGCCGCAGGATGCGGCAAAGCCCTGCAAAATACCCAATCGCCCGCGAAAAAGGATACCGAACGACCCGCTTCCGCCCTATGTTGCCCACACACAACGATTGTCCGGATTCCCGCCTGCATGACCGTTTCGGATGAATTCGACCCGCCATTCGACGTGATCGAACCGGAGCATTGGCGCGGGCCGGTGGTGTTCAATTCCCCCCATAGCGGAGCGGTTTACCCGCGCCAATTTCTGTCCTCGGCCAGGCTCGATCACGGCACGCTCCGGCGTTCGGAGGATTCCTTTGTCGACGAATTGATCGCCGGCGTGGTGCCGCGCGGCTATCCGATGATGCGGGCGCATTTTCCGCGCTGCTACGTGGACGTGAACCGCGAGCCCTATGAACTCGATCCACGCATGTTCGACGGACGGCTGCCGTCTTTCGCCAATACCCGCTCGATGCGGGTGGCGGGCGGGCTCGGGACCGTCGCGCGCGTGGTCGGGGACGCCCAGGAAATCTACGACCAGCGCATTTCGGTGGACGATGCACTGCGGCGGATCGAAAGCCTCTACAAGCCCTATCACCGGGCCTTGCGGAAGCTGTTCACACGCGTGCATCAGGATTTCGGCGCCGCTCTCCTGATCGACTGTCATTCGATGCCGTCGGCGAGTGGGGCGCGCGACGACCGCCCGCGCGCCGATATCGTGATCGGCGATCGCTACGGCACGAGCTGCGTGCCGGTGGTGGCGGAAACCGCCAAATCGCTTCTGCGCTCGCTCGGCTACAGCGTCAGCCGCAACAAACCCTATGCCGGCGGCTTCATCACCGAGCACTACGGCAACCCGTCGGCCGGGCTGCACGCGATCCAGATCGAATTCAACCGTGCGCTTTACATGGACGAGCGCCGCTACGAGCGGATCGCCTCTTTCCGCAGGCTGGCGTCGGATATCGAAATGCTGGCCGATCGCCTTGCCGCCGTGCCGCTTGAGGAATTGCGGCCGTATCGCGCCGCGGCCGAATAATATGCGCCGAGCGGCGCGTGCACGGGCTTCTTTTCGCTGTCGCACGGCCGATTTACGCCAGCTGCGAATGCTTGATGGCGCCGCGAAACCGGCCCCGCTGTTCGCTAACCGAGGCGCAGCGCCCAAAAGAAAAAAGGGCCGCTAGCGAACTAGCGGCCCAAGTCTAGGGAGGAAACGCCCAAGGAGGGCGGCGGGAATGTGCGAAGCACATTGCCGCGCTGCAGCAATATTGCATTGCGCCGCACCAAAAGCAAGTCGAAACGTCAGGGTTATTGACCTATCCCCAGGCTCCGGATTTTGAGCGGGGATCGTAGGCTTTAAAATAAGCTAAACATCCCAATAGGATAATCCCTGCCTGCAGGGCGAAAACCGAACGGTATGCATCAAGTGCATACCTCTCGCCCGCTACAGGAAACAGGTCGATGACGAAACCGGTCACACTTTGGGAGACAAAAACGCCTCCCATGGTGGCGATATTCAGGAGCGTGATGCCGCGTCCGACCAGATCCGCCGGAAACAGCGATTTGCCGTGCGCGATCATGACCGGCAGATAGCCGGTCGTGAGCCCGATGGCGACGAACCAGGCGAACAGGCCGACCGGCGAAAACTCTCCGACCAGGGCGCCGGTCGCCATTACCGCCGCCGTCATCAAGGCCCCGGTCATGACCGGGACTTTGTAGCTCTTGAACCAGCGGTCGGTCGGGCCCCAGAGCAGCGCGCCGATCACCTGAAACACCACCGCGACCAGCAGCATATTGCCGCGCTCGGTCAGGCTGTAGCCGTAGATGTGCGTCAGATACGGCCCGCCCCACAGACCCACCACGATCACGAAGCTCGAATAGGTAATGAAGTGCATGGCGAAGAGCGGCCAGAACGAGCGCACGCGGGTCGCCGCCACCATGCCGACGAAGCTCTCGCGCAAACTCGGTTTGTCTTCCCCCGGCGCCGGCGCATCGGCGCGGATCACGACCGCAATCAGAATGCCAGCGGCGAGCATAGCTGCCGACACCACAATAAAACAGGCGCGCCAGCCGATCGCCGCTACCGCCCAGGCGAAAGGCGCGGTCGCAAGCAGAGTGCCGAGCGTGCCGAGCCCGTACTGAAAGCCGGCCACCGTCGCAAACCGGTCCGGCGGGAAGCGCCTGGCATAAAGCGCCAGTGGAGCCATGAAGTAGCAGGAGGCGCCGAGACCCATCAGCACGCGCGCGGTGATCAGCCAGCCAGGAGACGGCGCCCAGGCGAAGAGCAGCGCGCCCACGATCGCGATCACCGCGCAGACCAGCATGCAGCGGCGCGGACCGTAGCGGTCGAGGGCTACGCCAAGCGGAATCTGCGCCGCCGCAAAGGAAAAGAAGAACACGCTTGCGAGCAGCCCGATTTCGGAGGCCGACAGATCGAGTTCGATCGCAAGATTGGGCGCGATGACGCCGATCGAATTGCGCATAAACTGGCTGATGCCATAGGCGCCTCCCAGTGTCCCGACCAGGATCAGGGCGTCACGCAAGACGAAATCCGACGCGCGCGGATGGGCTGCTTCCGTCGACATGGTTCCCGGCCTGCCTGCGAACGGTGGGTTCTCGTGACATGACCGGACCATGGCGGCAAGCAGCCGCGCAGGTTGCCCCTCATGCAAGTCTTCGATAGGTGTTGAACGAGGGGCGGCGGGCATGACGGCTATCGATTTTGCGGCATTTGTCGAACAGCTTGCCGCGGTCGCGGGCGAGACCGTCCTGCCGTTTTTCCGCACCTCGATCGGCGTCGACGACAAGGGTCCGGCCGGCCGCTTCGATCCGGTTACCGCCGCCGATCGTGCCGCCGAACAGGCGATGCGGACGCTGATCCGACGGAACTTTCCGGAGCACGGCATCATCGGCGAGGAATTCGGCAACGATCGCGCCGATGCCGAATATGTCTGGGTGCTGGACCCGATCGACGGCACCAAATCCTTCATCGCCGGCATGCCGGTCTGGGGCACATTGATTGCGCTGACGCGGCTCGGCGAGCCGGTCTTCGGCACCATGCATCAGCCGTTCACGCGAGAGACCTTCTCCGGCGATGGCGGCGCGGCGCACTACAAGGGCCCGAACGGCAGGCGCGACCTGCGGGTGCGATCCTGCGCCGACTTGTCGGAGGCAATCCTGTTCACCACCAGCCCGATGCTGATGAACGAGACCGACCGTGAAACTTTCCGCAGGGTCGAAAAGCAAGTGCGGCTGTCGCGCTATGGCGGCGATTGCTATGCCTATTGCATGCTGGCGGCCGGCCATATCGATCTCGTTATCGAGACCGAGCTGAAGCCCTATGACATCATCCCGCTGATCCCGATCGTCACCGGCGCCGGCGGTATCGCGACTTCCTGGGACGGCGGCCCGGCGGCGCTGGGCGGGCGCGTCGTCGTCTCGGGCGACGCGCGCGTGCATGAAGCGGCGTTGAAGATGCTGCAGCAGGGATAGACCAGCGATGCCGGCCAGCGCAGCGCGCATACCCTGGTGGGCCTGGGCCTGGCCCTTGCTGGCCTGGGCGGTTCTGCTGATCACGCTGTTTGGCGGCTCCGGCGCCGTTCTGTCCGCGGCCGCGGGCGCCGTCCTGATCGCGACCGTGTTCGCCGCCGTCTATCACGCCGAAGTGGTCGCGCATCGCACTGGCGAACCGTTCGGCACGCTGGTGCTTGCGCTCGCGGTCACGGTGATTGAAGCGGCCCTGATCGTTTCGGTGATGCTGGCGGCTCCCGCGGAGAAAGCCGGCCTCGCGCGCGATACGGTGTTCGCGGCGGTCATGATCGTGTGCAACGGCATCGTCGGGTTGTGCCTGCTCTGGGGTGGCGCGCGCCATCACGAGCAGGGCTTCCAGGTGTCGGGTGCGAGCGCGGCATTGGCCGTGCTGGCGGCGCTGACGACGCTGACCCTGATCCTGCCGAACGTGGTGGCGAGCGCGCCCGGCCCGATTTTCAATACCTCGCAACTGATCTTCGCCGCGGTCGTGTCGCTCGTCCTCTATTGCGGTTTCGTCTTCATCCAGACCGTGCGCCACCGCGATTATTTTCTCGACGACAAGGAGGAACACGCGCCGCCGCCCTCCAATACGGTCACCATGGCCAGCGCCGGCCTGCTGCTTGCGTCGCTCGTGGCGATCGTGTTGCTTGCGAAGTTTCTCACCCCGGCGGTGGAAGCGGGATTGGCGCGGATCGCGGTGCCGAAAGCCGTGGTAGGCATCGTGATCGCCGGTCTGGTGCTGTTGCCGGAAGGGCTTGCGGCGTTGCGCGCGGCGCGTGCCAATCGGTTGCAGACCAGCCTCAACCTCGCGCTCGGTTCGGCGCTTGCGACCATTGGGCTCACCATTCCCGCGGTCGCCTTCGTGTCGATCGCCATCCACCAGCCGCTGGAGCTCGGCCTCGGCGCCAAGGATCAGGTGTTGCTGGCGCTGACGCTGTTCGTCGGCGTGATCACGCTCGGCACCGGCCGCACCACGGTGCTGCAGGGCATCGTGCATCTCGTGATCTTCGCGGCGTTCCTGTTTTTCGCGGTGGTGCCATGACGCGCGAACGCAAGGTTCCGATCTAATACATCGGCGTACCAGGCACGAAGGCGTCGAACGCGGCCCAGAATTGCGCGCGGTAGCGATCGGTCTCCATCATCATCTCGTGCCTTGAGCCTGCGATGATGAGATGGGAGCCCGCGCGCAGACGGCCGGCGAAATCCTCGATGGCCGAGGTCGAAACCGTCTCGTCGCGGCCGGATGCGATCATCAGGATCGGCTGTCGGATTTTTCCCGGATACCCGACCTGCTCGAACTCTCTCATCATGGTGAAAGCCGCCGAAGCCCAGGCATTGGTCGGCGAACCGAGACCCAAATCGGGATCGGCCTCAAGCACGGCCGCCGCGCGCGCATGCCGTACCGGATCGGACGTCAGCACATTGCCGACGAAGGTCTGCGAGGCGATCACCTTGGGCGAGCCGCCCGGCACGTAGCGCGTACCCATGCCGATGCCGTTCAGCAACCGCACCACCGGCTTTGCGAATGGCGTAAAGCTCTGCGGCGCGAGCCTGAGCAGCGGCGCACACAGCACCATCCGATCGAACCAGCGATAGCCGCGCGAGGCGATGCGGATCAGGATTGAGGCGCCCATCGAATGGCCGATGGCGTAGATCGGCGGCGGACAATCCGGCAACACGATTTCGCGGATGAAAGCTTCGAGATCGGTTTCGTATTCGCGGAAGCTTTCGACGTGACCCTTGCGAGGATCGCGCAAGGCCCGCTGCGACAATCCCTGCCCGCGCCAGTCGAGCGTCGCCACCGCAAAGCCGCGGGCGCGCAATTCGCGCGCGGTCTCGTAGTATTTCTCGATGAACTCGGCGCGGCCCTGGAAAATGCACACCGTGCCCTTGCGGCCCGCAGGCGGCGCCCAGCGCGCGAAACGCAGTTCGACACGGTCCGGCGTCTTGAGCGTTCCGGTGACGACATCGTCGGGCACCGGATTGGCGGGAATGGAAACCAGTTTCATGATGGTGATGATGACAGCCGGATCGGGTGCGGCCTTATAGCAGGCGCGGGGGCAGTCTCAATTGGCCACAAATACAGCATGGCCGATTCTGACGATTTTGTAAGCCTTTGATATTTCTTAAATTATGCCCCCTTGAAGGCGGAACTGGGCTTCCTAAATCTAGTGCGTGCCGGCCATCAGGCGGCGCGAAACCCCATGGGTCCAGCCCAACCGGGAGGACCTTTTCTTAGTCGCTTCAAGGAGGACTAACGATGCGTCACTTCGATCTCACTCCCTTTTACCGTTCCACCGTCGGCTTCGACCGCCTGTTCAATCTGCTTGACCAGGCCGGCACCGAGAGCGCGCCCGGCTATCCGCCCTACAACATCGAGCGGACCGACGAAAATGCCTACCGCGTTAGCGTCGCGGTCGCGGGCTTCGGCGAGAACGAGCTCAATATCGAGCTGAAGGAAAACACCCTCACCATCAAGGGCGACAAGCAGGCCAAGACCCAGGAGAATGCCGGCGACGTTCTGTATCAGGGCATCGCGGCGCGCGCCTTCGAGCGCGTATTCCAGCTTGCCGATTTCGTCCAGGTGAAGGGCGCGAAGCTCGAGAATGGTCTCCTCCACGTCGATCTCGTGCGCGAGATTCCGGAGGCCAAGAAGCCGCGCCAGATCCCGATCAACGGCAAGACCATAGAGTCCGAGGTGAAGGTCGCCGCCTGATCGCGGTTCCCTCGGCAGAAAGGGAGCGCCCCGGGCAACCGGGGCGCTTTTTTTTGCAAAAAATGGCGCCCCGTTTGCGGGGCGCAGTTCAGCGCACAGTTCTAAAATCTTATGCCTTCGAGCGGTTTCGGATCGGCTTTCGCCTCCGGCTTGCTCAGATCGATGACGCGAACGTCTTTCCTGGTGGAATCGCCAGCGAGTTCCTGCGCGCCGGCCTGAGGCTTGGGCTTCGCAGCTTCGGGCTTCGGATCGTTCACCTTGGCCAAAGCCGGGCGCGGACGCGGCATCGGCGGCGCATCCTTGGCCCTGGTATCCTTCGGCGACAGCGACGTCACGCGCCGCGGCTCGCCGCCCGGAACCACGCCCGGCGGCGGCGGGGATGCAGCGCCGGCGCGCGGATCGTAAGGCGCGGGCCCCTGACCCGGATAACCGGGAGGCGGCGGTGCATAGCCCGTGTCGTAACCGGAACGCTGCGGACCGAACCCGCCCGCGATCGGCCGCACCGCGATCACCTGCCCATCGCGCGCATCGAGCACGACATTGACCTCGCGCCCGTAGCGATCGATGGCGGCCACGATATAGCGGCCGGCGCGCCAGGCCGGACGCCCGAGCGGACGCATGCCGAGCGACGCGACGATGGTCGACACTTCGTAAGCCGGCATCAGATCGGCGGCGACGCCTTGATGATTTAAGCCTTGCGCCTGTGCGCCACCGGCGAAGCTCGCCGAAATCGACAGCGCCAATGCCAGAATGAATGACCGTTTCACAACCCCCTCCACCGAGGCTCGTTCCTCGTCGATGCCAGTCGGCATCGCGGGCGAGGTGGATGCTGGAATGCGATTGGGGCGCAGCTACGGCGGAATTTCAGCGCTTTCCCGAAATCAATATCCGACGGTAAAGCGCTTGCGGATGTGGCTGGGCTTTTCGACTTCATCCACCATCGCAATCGCGTAATCCTCGAAGGTGATCCGGCTCTTGCCGTTCGCGTCGGTGAGGAGCTGGTCGCCGCCGAGACGGAATTTTCCGGTACGCTCGCCGATCTCGATCAGCGCCGACGGCGACAGGAAGGTCCAGTCGAGGTCATTCGCTTGCCGCAATAGATCGAGGAACACGCCGCCCTTGGTGGCTTCGGGCTTCGCCGCTTCCGGAAATTGCGACGTGTCGATCAGCTTCTTGCCGGGTGCGATTTCGAGCGAGCCGGCACCTCCCATGACCAGGTAGCGTTTCACGCCGGAATTCCTGCACCGCGCCGATCAGCAGCTTCGGATCGCTTTGTGTAAAGCGCACCGCGCTGACGATGGCATCATGGCCTTTCAGGAGGTCGGCGAGGCCGGCGTCATTCACGTCGCCCTTCTTTGCCGTGACATTCGCGCCCGCCGGGATTTTCTCGGTGTTGCGTGCGATCGCCGTGACGTTGTGGCCACGCCGCGCGAGTTCCTCGACGATGCGCGAGCCGCCGCGTCCGGAGGCGCCGATCACTGCAACCTTCATGGTCGTCTTCCCTGAGTTCCTGGAACCATCAGCCGCGCTTCACCAGTGCAACGAATTGCTCGATTTCGGGCCTTTGCGTCGCAAACGATGTCACCAGCCGCACCAGCATCCGGTCTGGCGCGATCGACGACATCGTCGCCTGCCAGCGCATTGCTTCGCACATAATAGGTCGCGCCGGCAGCTTTGAGCCTTGCGTCCAGCGCATTCGGCAGCAGCGCGAATACGATATTGGCTTCGACCGGCCATACGATCGGGGCACCGGCTCCGCGCAGGCCGTCCGCCAGCAGGTCGGCCATGTCGTTGGCATGGCGCGCCAGCGCGAGCCAGTAGCCGCCTTCGAGATAGCCCTCGAATTGCGCCGCCAGGAACCGGTGCTTGGATAGCAAATGTCCGGCGCGCTTTCGCCGCTCGCCCATGAAGACGGCGCGAGCCGGATCGAAGAACACCACCGCCTCCGCGGCCATCGCCCCGCCCTTGGTGGCGCCGAAGGAAAGCACGTCGATTCCGGCTTTCCAGGTCGCTTCGGCCGGCGAGACATTCATCCGCGCCAGCGCATTGCCGAAGCGCGCTCCGTCCATATGCACCGACAGCCCGTGCGCATGCGCCAGTTCCGCCAGCGCCGCGATTTCCTCGACCCGGTAGATCGTGCCGCCTTCGGTGGCCTGGGTGATCGACAAGGCCGAGGCGTTGACCTGATGCGGAACATGGCCGGAATAGCGCTCGATCGCGGCCGCGACGGTCGAAGGCGTGAGCTTGGTGTTTTGCGCCCGCAAGCCCGATCAGCTTGATGCCGCCGCCGAAGAATTCCGGGGCGCCGCATTCGTCCGTCACGATATGAGCCTGTTCGTGGCACAGCACCCCGCCCCAGGGCGGCGTGACATGGGAGAGCGACAACGCATTGGCGGCGGTGCCGGTGGGCACCAGGAATACCGCGACCTCCTTCTCGAACACCTCCCCGATCCGCTCTTCGATCGAACGGGTCAGCGCGTCGTTGCCATAGCCGAGCGCAAAGCCCTCATTGGCGCGGTTCAGCGCCGACAGGATGCCGGGTGCGATGGCTGCGGTATTGTCGCTGGCGAAATTCACGCGGAAAGCCCCCAAGGGTTCGGCCGCAAGCGATAGCACCGGCCGGCGCAAAAATGGATCGCGGCAGACGCAAGAATCCGCTTGTTCGGAAGGCCCCCGGCGGAAAGAATAATACTTGGAAGAATGCCAAAGATCGGCGCGTGCCGCCTCTTGTCGGCGCTTTTGAAATTTGGCAAGTTGATGATAGGACAGCATTACTGTCCCAGTTTGAAGTCGAGGCTGCGGGGTCTTTCGAGCCCCCCGCGGAACCAGGGGCGTGCGGTGCGGCTCGGCATCGGCAGCCCCCGACTTGAAAAAGCAGCCTGCAAAGGCACGCCGATTCGGCGTGCCGGCACCGGCTGCCGCCCGAGCAGAGATTGCCGGTCCAACGCATCGCCCGTAGGGCGCTTGCGAAGGCGCCGGGTACGCTGGAAATCGGATGCCGCGGAGTGAGACCGGAATGAGTGCCATGGACCGGAATGACGAGCAGAAGCGGAGCGCCCTGCGCGCCTCCGATTTTGCCGATTCCGCCGATCCCGGCCTGCCGGCGGCGAGCGGCCTCTACGACCCGGCGCTCGACAAGGATTCCTGCGGCGTCGGCTTCATCGCCGACATCAAGGGCCGCAAGTCGCACGAGATCGTCGAGGATGCGCTGACCATCCTGGTCAATCTCGAGCATCGCGGCGCGGTCGGCGCCGATCCGCGCGCCGGCGACGGCGCCGGCATTCTGGTGCAGATTCCGCACGCCTTCTTCGCCAAGGAAGCGCAGGAAGCTCGGCTTCACCCTGCCCGAGCCCGGCCATTACGCCGTCGGCTTCCTGTTCCTGCCGCGCGATCCGGAATGGCGCGACACCATCCGCAAGACCTACGAAGAGGTCGCGGCGCAGGAAGGCATGACGATTCTCGGCTGGCGCGACGTGCCGACCGACAATTCGACGCTCGGCGAATCGGTGAAGCCGACCGAGCCGGTGCACATGCAGGTGTTCATCGCGCGGCCGGCGAAGATCAAGACCGAGCAGGAATTCGAGCGCCGCCTCTATCATCATGCGCAAGGCGATCTCGAACGCGATCTATCTGCGACGCGAGCGCCGCCTGTCGGGCTATTACCCGGTGTCGCTGTCCTGCCGCACCGTGATCTACAAGGGCATGTTCCTCGCCGACCAGCTCGGCACCTATTATCCCGATCTGCACGATCCGGATTTCGCAAGCGCGCTCGCGCTCGTGCATCAGCGCTTCTCGACCAACACCTTCCCGACCTGGTCGCTGGCGCATCCCTACCGCATCGTCGCCCACAACGGCGAGATCAACACGCTGCGCGGCAACGTCAACTGGATGGCGGCGCGGCAGGCGTCGGTGTCCTCGCCGCTGTTCGGCGACGACATCGACAAGCTCTGGCCGATCTCCTACGAAGGCCAGTCGGACACCGCCTGTTTCGACAACGCGCTCGAATTCCTGGTGCTGGGCGGCTATTCGCTGTCGCACGCCATGATGATGATGATCCCGGAGGCCTGGGCCGGCAATCCGCTCATGGATGAGGAGCGGCGCGCCTTCTACGAATACAACGCCGCGCTGATGGAGCCGTGGGACGGCCCGGCGGCGATCGCCTTCACCGACGGCCGGCAGATCGGCGCGACGCTCGACCGCAACGGCCTGCGCCCGGCGCGCTATTTCCTGACCCGCGACGACCGCATCATCATGGCGTCCGAGATGGGCGTGCTGCCGATTCCGGAAGAGGACATCGTCAAGAAGTGGCGCCTGCAGCCGGGCAAGATGCTGCTGGTCGATCTCGAAGAGGGCCGCCTCATCCCCGACGAGGAGATGAAGGCGCAGCTCGCCGAGCTCGCATCCCTACAAGGAATGGCTGGACGCGACCCAGATCGTGCTCGAAGAGCTGCCCGAGTCCGTCCGGCAAGGCCGCGCTCGTCGAACCTGTCGCTGCTCGATCGCCAGCAGGCCTTCGGCTACACGCAGGAAGACCTCAAGATCCTGATGGCGCCGATGGGCTCGACCGGCGAGGAAGCGGTCGGCTCGATGGGCAACGACACGCCGATCTCGGCGTTGTCGGACAAGTCGAAGCTGCTCTACACCTATTTCAAGCAGAATTTCGCGCAGGTGACGAACCCGCCGATCGATCCGATCCGCGAAGAGCTCGTGATGAGCCTCGTCTCGATCATCGGGCCGCGGCCGAACCTGTTCGACCTCGAAGGCACCTCGAAGACCAAGCGGCTCGAAGTGCGCCAGCCGATCCTGACCAACGAGGACCTCGAGAAGATCCGCTCGATCGGCGATGTCGAGGACAATCCATTTCAAGTCGCTGCACGCTCGACATCACCTTCCCGGCCGAGCAGGGCGCGGCCGGGCTCGAGCCGGCGCTCGACGCAGCTCTGCGACCGACGCCGAGGAGGCGGTGCGCGAGGGCATCAACATCATCATCCTGTCCGACCGCATGGTCGGCGCCGAGCGCATGCCGATCCCGGCGCTGCTCGCCTGCGCGGCCGTGCATCATCACCTGATCCGCGAGGGCCTGCGCACCTCGGTCGGCCTCGTGGTCGAGTCCGGCGAGCCGCGCGAAGTGCATCACTTCGCCTGCCTCGCCGGCTACGGCGCCGAGGCGATCAATCCCTATCTCGCCTTCGAGACGCTGGTCGCGATGAAGGATACGCTGCCGCAGAAGCTCGACGACAAGGAAGTCGTCAAGCGCTACATCAAGTCGATCGACAAGGGCCTGCTGAAGGTGATGTCCAAGATGGGCATCTCGACCTACCAGTCCTATTGCGGCGCGCAGATCTTCGACGCGGTCGGCCTGAAGATCGGATTTCGTCGCGACCTATTTCACCGGCACCGCACACCCGCATCGAAGGCGTCGGCCTCGCCGAGATCGCCGAAGAGACCGTGCGCCGCCACCGCGACGCCTTCGGCGATTCGCCGATCTATCGCGACGCGCTCGATGTCGGCGGCGAATATGCCTATCGCGTGCGCGGCGAGGACCATGTCTGGACCGCGCAGACGGTCGCCAACCTGCAGCATGCGGTGCGCGGCAATTCGCTATGAGCAATACCGCGCCTTCGCGCGCACGCTGAACGAGCAGTCCGAGAAGCTGCTCACCATCCGCGGCCTGTTCCGCATCAAGAGCGCGGAGGAAGACGGCCGCAAGCCGGTGCCGCTCGACGAGGTCGAGCCGGCGAAGGATATCGTGAAGCGCTTCGCCACCGGCGCGATGTCCTTCGGCTCGATCTCGCGCGAGGCGCATACCACGCTCGCGATCGCGATGAACCGGATCGGCGGCAAGTCGAACACCGGCGAAGGCGGCGAGGAAGCCGATCGCTTCAAGCCGCTGCCGAACGGCGATTCGATGCGCTCGGCGATCAAGCAGGTGGCCTCGGGCCGCTTCGGCGTCACCACCGAATATCTCGTCAACTCCGACATGATGCAGATCAAGATGGCGCAGGGCGCCAAGCCCGGCGAAGGCGGACAATTGCCCGGCCACAAGGTCGACAAGACCATCGCCAAGGTGCGCCACTCGACGCCGGGCGTCGGCCTGATCTCGCCGCCGCCGCATCACGACATCTATTCGATCGAGGATCTGGCGCAGCTCATCTTCGACCTGAAGAACGTCAATCCGGCGGGCGACGTGTCGGTGAAGCTCGTCTCCGAGGTCGGCGTCGGCACCGTCGCCGCCGGCGTCTCCAAGGCGCGCGCCGACCATGTGACGATCTCGGGCTTCGAGGGCGGCACCGGCGCCTCGCCGCTGACCTCGATCAAGCATGCCGGCTCGCCCGTGGGAAATCGGCCTTGCCGAGACCCATCAGACGCTGGTGCTGAACCGCCTGCGCGGCCGCATCGCCGTGCAGGTCGATGGCGGCATCCGCACCGGCCGCGACGTCGTGATCGGCGCGCTGCTCGGCGCCGACGAGATCGGCTTCGCGACCGCGCCGCTGATCGCGGCCGGCTGCATCATGATGCGCAAGTGCCATCTCAACACCTGCCCGGTCGGCGTCGCGACGCAGGACCCGGTGCTGCGCAAGCGCTTCACCGGCCAGCCCGAGCATGTCATCAACTATTTCTTCTTCGTCGCCGAGGAAGTGCGCGAGCTGATGGCCGAGATGGGCTATCCGCACCTTCGACGAGATGATCGGCCAGATGCAGATGCTCGACAAGCGCGCGGTGATCGAGCACTGGAAGGCGAAGGGCCTCGATTTCTCCAAGCTGTTCACCAAGCCGATGGCGCCGGAAGGCGTCGCGATCTTCAACTGCGAGCGGCAGGATCACAAGATCGACAACGTGCTCGACCGCAAGCTGATCGCGCAGGCGCAGCCCGCGCTCGAGCGCGGCGCGCCGGTGCGGATCTCCGAACCGATCCGCAACATCGACCGCACCGCCGGCGCGATGCTGTCGGGCGAAGTCGCCAAGCGCTACGGCCATGAAGGCCTGCCCGACGACACCATCCATGTGTCGCTGAAAGGCACCGCCGGGCCAGAGCTTCGGCGCCTGGCTCGCCGGGGCGTCACCTTCGAGCTCGAAGGCGAAGGCAACGACTATGTCGGCAAGGGCCTGTCGGGCGGCCGCATCATCGTGCAGCCCGCCGCCGATGCCGGCATCGTGCCGGAGGAATCGATCATCGTCGGCAACACCGTGCTGTATGGCGCGATTGCCGGCGAATGCTATTTCCGCGGCGTCGCCGGCGAGCGCTTCGCCGTGCGCAATTCCGGCGCGGTCGCGGTGGTCGAAGGCACCGGCGACCATGGCTGCGAATACATGACCGGCGGCATCGTGGTCGTGCTCGGCCAGACCGGGCGCAACTTCGCCGCCGGCATGTCGGGCGGCATCGCCTATGTGCTCGACGAGAAGCGGCGACTTCGAGAAGCGCTGCAACATGGCGATGGTCGATCTCGAGCCGGTGCCGGCCGAGGAAGAGATCAACGAGCGCTTCTATCACTCGCGGCATGACCTCGAGACCGCGGGCCGCGTCGAAGTCCTGACCGACATGACGCGCTACGACGCCGAGCGGCTGCGCTATTATATCGGCCAGCATGCGCGGCTCACCGGCTCGGCGCGCGCGCAGACCATCCTCGTCGGACTGGAAGACCTAGTGCGGCAAGTTCCGCAAGGTGATGCCGCTCGAATATCGCCGCGCGCTGAAGGAAATGGCAGGCGCTGCAGGCGAGCAGCCGAAGCTCGCGAGTCGGTGCCTGATCGACATGGGTAAGGTCACCGGCTTTCTCGAATTCGAACGCGAGGATCGCGATTACGCGCCGGTCGAGGAGCGGATCAGGAATTATCGCGAATTCGTCCTGCCGCTGCCGGAAGAGGAAACGCGCGAGCAGGCCGCGCGCTGCATGGATTGCGGCATTCCGTATTGTCACAACGGCTGCCCGGTCAACAACCAGATCCCGGACTGGAACGATCTCGTCTATCGCGGCGACTGGGAAGAGGCCGCGCGCAATCTGCTCTCGACCAACAATTTCCCGGAAGTCACCGGCCGCGTCTGCCCGGCGCCGTGCGAGGCGTCCTGCACGCTCAACATCGACGACAACCCGGTCACCATCAAGACCATCGAATGCGCGATCGTCGACAGGGCGATCGAGAGCGGCTGGATCAAGCCGGAGCCGGCCCCGCACAAGACCGGCAAGAAAGTCGCCGTCGTCGGCTCGGGCCCGGCCGGCATGGCCTGCGCGCAGCAGCTCGCGCGCGCCGGCCACGACGTGCATGTCTTCGAGAAATTCGCCAAGGCCGGCGGCCTGCTGCGCTACGGCATTCCCGACTTCAAGATGGAGAAGGGCATCGTCGACATCCGCGTGCAGCAGATGGAGGCCGAGGGCGTCACCTTCCATTACGGCGTCCATGTCGGCGTCAACCTGCCGGCCGACAAGCTGCTCGCCGAATACGACGCGGTGGCGCTGACCGGCGGCGCCGAGCAGCCGCGCGATCTGCCGATCCCCGGCCGCGAGCTCGACGGCATCCATTTCGCGATGGATTTCCTGCCGCAGCAGAACCGGCGCGTCTCCGGCGAGCCGCTCGGACGGCGTGAAGGAGATCCTCGCCGGCGGCAAGCATGTCGTGGTGATCGGCGGCGGCGATACCGGCTCGGACTGCATCGGCACCTCGATCCGCCAGGGCGCGCTGTCGGTGACCAATTTCGAAATCATGCCGATGCCGCCGGAGCGCGAGAACAAGGCGCTGACCTGGCCGGACTGGCCCTACAAGCTGCGCACCTCGTCGAGCCACGAGGAAGGCGCGGAGCGCGAATTCTCGGTGCTGACGCAGAAATTCGCCGGCGAGAACGGCAAGGTGAAGACGCTGCATTGCGTGCGCGCCGACGACAAGATCAAGCCGGTGCCGGGCAGCGAATTCGAGATCAAGGCCGATCTCGTGCTGCTCGCGATGGGCTTCGTGCATCCGGTGCAAGGAAGGCATGCTGGCGTCGCTCGGCGTCGCGCTCGATCCGCGCGGCAATGTCAAGGCCAATACCGAGGACTACAAGACCTCGATCGCCAAGGTGTTCGCCGCCGGCGACATGCGCCGCGGCCAGTCGCTGGTGGTCTGGGCGATCCGCGAAGGCCGCCAATGCGCGCACGCGATCGACAAGTTCCTGATGGGAACGACCACGCTGCCGCGGTGAGTTTCGGTCTCGTGCCCCGGACGCGGCGCAGCATGAGCGAAGCGAATGATGCGCCGCAGAGCCGGGGCCAATCGAATTCTGCTGAGCAGCAATGGATCCCGGTTCTGCAGCGCACCGATTCACGCTGCGCCGCGCCCGGGACACGAATCGCGTTATCGTCCGAACAATCCGAAGAAGAAGCGCGGGCCGGAATCTGTCGGTCTGGCGGCGCCAGAAGGTCGGCGCCTGCTGCTGCTGGCGCTGCCTGCCGCTGTCCGGCGACGCGGGCGCCGGGCGCGCCGGGCTTCGCACCCGGAGCCAGCGCCGCCTGCTGCACCGCCGATGGCGGCGGCGCGCGCACGATCGTCAGCGGCGCGCCGGTCGGCGGCAATGGCTCGCTGGTGACGAGATTGGGCAGGCGCGGCGGCCAGGCGAAATCGTCGGCGCGGCCGGCTTCGGTGCGGGTCGGCTCGCCCTTCACCAGCATGCGGTTGGCGACCGGATCGAGCGCGGGCGGTGGCACCGCCTTGCCGGCCGGCGGTGCGCCGCCGAGAAGATCGTCGGGCTCGTTCAGCGGGGTGCCGAGCAGGATCACCGGTCCCGCCAGCGGACGCGACGCGGGGCCCGAGGGCTTGGCGGCTTGCGCCGGCGCCGGATCGGCCGGACGTCGTCAGCGCCGCCGGGATCGGCTCGCGCAGCACGCGGCGCAGATCGCGCTCGACATAATGCGCGAGCTTGCGGGCGCCGAACTTGGTGAAATGGATGCCGTCATAGGTGCGCAGCGGGCGGATCTGTCCGGTCTCGTCGGGACCGCGCTGCATGAAATTGTTGCGCTCGTCGACGAAGCCGTCCCAGATATTGACGAAGATCAGGCCGGCCTTCTCGACGCGCGCGCGCACCAGATCGTTGAGATATTGCAGATCGGCGGTCGACTTGAGCCCGCGCACCGCCGGCACGCCGACCCACAGGATCGGCACATTGCCGGTCTTCAGCGCCGCGATGGTTTCGTCGACCCGCGCGCCGTAAAGCTCTTCCCATTTCTCGGTGCGGAATTCGGCCGGACCGACCGGGCGCGCGCGCTCGGGCGCGGCAACGACGGGAGTTTCGTCGTCGTTCGGATTGGCGGCAGGCTTCGGCAGGCTGCCGGCTGCGCATTGGCCTGCGGCGTGACGGCGCGCGGCGCCTCGGCGGTGCCGGGCTTTGCCGCGGCCGGCTTGGCGGATCGCGGCTGGCGCCGCGTTCGCGCATCGCCTGCCGGTCATGCAGGCCGACCAGCACCACGATCGCCTGCGGCTTCTCGGCCGCGATCAGATCGCGCGCGACCTTCGACCATTCGGTCTCGCTGCGCTGCTCGTAGCGGATCAGTCCCGAATAGGCCTTGTGCTTGCGCACGATGCCGATTTCCGGGGTCTCGGCCAGCGCCTCTTCGAGACCGTAAGCGAGCCAGTCCGCCATCGAATCGCCGAGCACCAGAATGCGGATGGTCGGCGGCGCCTCCGGATGCTTCGGCGCCGGCGCGTTCATCTGCTCGGCCTCGCGTCGGCACCGCGCGGACGAACCTGCGGTTGCTGGCGCGGCGGCCCGAAAAAGCGGTCGTCGAACGGAAAGAACTGCGCCGGCGCCGGCCAGGCGACGGCGAGCGCGGCCGCCGCAAGACCCGCGGCGCAGACGGCCCTTGCCCGGAAAAGCTTTCTGCGGATCGTCTTCGACGCCATATCGGTGTCCATGCGGGAATACCGGCGGCAGCGGCCGGTGTCCGCATTCTGCATAGCAAAAGAAGATGGCGGAGCGAAGGTCGCGGCGGCTTTTCGCGTTAATTCCCGCGCAATCTGGCGAGCACGGTGGCGCTCGGGAACCCGTCGGCAATCAGCCCCGACCGGGCCTGGAAATCGCGGATCGCGGCACGGGTCTTGGGCCCCAGATTGCCGTCCGGCTCGCCGATATCGAAGCCCCGCCGCGCCAGCAATTGCTGCAATTCGGCGCGTTCGTCGCGGGTCAGCACCCGCTCGTGCCGCGGCCAGGGCTGGATCGAAGGGATCGCCGCCGCGCAGCCGGTCCGACAGATGCCCGATCGCCAGCGCATAGGCCTCGGCCGGGTTGTAGCGCATGATCACGCGAAAATTATTGAGCATCAGGAAGCCCGGCCCCTGCGCGCCCGCCGGAATCATCAGGAAGGCGCGGTCGGTCGTGCGCGGGAACGGCTTGTCGCCGGCTCGGCGGATGCCGAGTTGCTCCCATTCGCGGATGGTCATGACCTTGGAGCGGTCGGCCATCAGGAAATTGAAATTCTTCGGCACCACGACCTCGTAGCCCCAGGTCTGGCCGCTCTCCCAGCCGTGCTTCTTGAAATAATTCGCGGTCGAGAACAGCAGATCGGGCACCGAGGTCGGTGAGATCGCGATGGCCGTCGCCATCGGCATCGACGGCGTAAGCTCTTGTAGACCGTCGGCATGAACTGGGTCGGACCGAAGGCGCCGGCCCAGGAGCCCTTCATGCGATCGGGCTGCACGTCGCCGCGCTGCAGCAATCTCGATCGCGGCCAGGAATTCGTTGCGGAAATAATCCTGCCGGCGCCCGACACAGGCCAGTGTCGCGGTCGAACGCACCACCGAACGCTCGCCCATCATGGTGCGAATATTTCGACTCGATGCCCCAGATCGCCGCGATCACATAGCGGTCGACGCCGTATTGGCGTTCCATCGCATCGAAGGTCGCGCGATTCTCGGCGAGCACCTCGCGGCCGCGCGCGATGCGCTCCTCGCCGACCAGGATATCGAGATAGTCCCAGAAGCTCTTGGTGAATTCCGGCTGCGCATCGACCAGATCCATGATCTTCAGATCGGGCGTGAGATCGCGCGTCATAGGCGTCGTAGGTCGCCTTGCTGACGCCGCGCTTGGCCGCCGCCGGATACAAGCCCTGCAGACAATGCTGGAAATTCGCCGCCGACTGACGGATCGCGTCGGCCTGCATCTGCGGATGACCGGAGGCGCCGGATTCGCCGCTCCATTCCGGACCGGTCGCCTGCGCGAAGGCGCCGCGCGTACCGCTCGAATGCGCGGCCTGCGCCGATGTCGCGGCTGCCGGTCGCGGAATCGACGCGGATGCGCAGATCGAGGACCGTGCCGGCGACGCTGCGCGTCGCCGGCAGCACGCCGGCGCAGCCGATCGAAGCACTGCACCGAGCATCGCTGGCCGAATCCGGCCAACAGGCTGCGAGCACAGCTTCCGCGACCAACGGCCACATGATCAGCCTCACGCAACCGCGACACGAAACCGCCCTATGGGGAACGGATACGGTTGCCAGACGATTAACGACATTCATAAATCCGTGGACGTTTTGAGACCTCGACGGCTTTTCGGCGCTGCGCATGATAACAAACGCCACCTCTTTCCACAGCCGTCTTCCGATTCCCCACATGAAGCCGATCCGTAAAGCGATTTTCCCGGTGGCCGGACTCGGCACCCGGTTCCTGCCCGCGACCAAGGCGATGCCGAAGGAAATGCTGACGGTGGTCGACCGGCCGCTGATCCAGCATGTGGTCGACGAGGCGCGCGAGGCCGGCATCGAGCATCTGATCTTCGTCACCGGCCGCAACAAGTCGGTGATCGAGGATCATTTCGACCGCCAGTTCGAACTCGAAGTCACGCTCAAAGAGCGCCACAAGAAAAGCGAACTGAAGCAGCTCGCCGACGACACGCCGGGCGCCGGCACCGACCAGCTTCACCCGCCAGCAATCGCCGCTCGGTCTCGGTCACGCGGTCTGGTGCGCGCGCGAACTGGTCGGCAACGAGCCGTTCGCGGTGCTGCTGCCGGACGTGCTGGTGCAGAACGAGCCCGGCTGTCTCGCGCAGATGGTCGAGGCCTATGACAAGCAGAAGGGCAAGGCCAATATCATCGCGGTCGAGGAAGTGCCGATGGAGCGCGTGCACATGTACGGCATCGTCGGCGTCGGCAAGGAAACCGGCAAGGCGCTGCCGATCACGAAGATGGTGGAGAAGCCCAAGCGCGAGGACGCGCCGTCCAATCTCTCGATCACCGGCCGCTACATCCTGCAGCCGGAAATCTTCGACATTCTGGAAAACCAGCAGACCGGCGCCGGCGGCGAAATCCAGCTCACCGACGCGATGATCACGCTCGCCAAGACCCAGCCCTTCTACGCGGTGAAATTCGAGGGCCGCTCCTACGATTGCGGCTCCAAGCTCGGCTTCCTCACCGCCAACATCGCCTATGCGCTGAAGCGCAAGGATATCGCGCCGGAATTGCGCGAGGAACTGAAGGCGCTGCTGGGCTGAGGGCGCTCGTCCCTCACCGCTGCAGCCGCAATCCGACCGTGAAGATGTTGGAGACGTAATTCGCGGACTCGTCGGTCGAATCCAGCCATTCGCGGCGATATTCGCCCTTCAGCCACAATATCGCGCGACAGTTTGTAGAGCATGGCGGCCGAGGCGATATAGCGATCGTCGATGCGCGACGAGCCTTCATAGATCGTATTGGTATAGCCCACCTTGACCGTGCCGAGCAGCCAGCGCCGGAACGCGTGCTCGACCTGCAGCGAATAATCGTGCGTGAAGCCGCCGGACACGCCGCCGATGATCGTTTCGTCCACCGTGGTTTTCACGTCGAGCTTCAGCGTGGTGAGCGGCGTCGGATAATAGGTCAGCGATGCATCGATCAGATTGCCGCGCAGCTTCGTTGAAGTCGGGATCGACATAGCTGCGCTCCAGCCGGCCGATGGCGAATTCGCCGATCAGATATCCGGTCAGTTGAAAGGTCGAGCCGACCCGGATCGATTGCCCGCTGGAATCGCGATTGATCCCGTCCTGCGTCGTAGGTGCGGTCGTGCTTGCGCTCGTCGGCGCCGTATTCCACGAACGGGATGATGCCCGGCAGCGTTTCGTAGCTCGCGCGGATCCTGGTGCCGTATTGATCGTAGTTGCGATCGCGCAGATCCGAGCAATTCGCCGTTATTGAGCTTGGCGTCGCCATAGGTCGTGGAATCGATCGTGCCCTTCAGCGACAATTCCAGCCGGTTGAAGGCGTGGCGGATGCCGGCGGTGCCGCCCGCGGTGGTGTAGATCGGCGGCTTGGCCACATCGTTCGGCAGGTTGGGATCGCCGGGATTGTCGGCGGCATAGCTGAAGCGGCCCTCGAAATCGGCCTTGGTCTGCTTGGTGATGTCGATGCGGCCATTGCCCTTCAGGTTGATGTCGGGCTTGGAGTAGATTGTCGAGCTTGTCGGCATTGTACCAGATGTAACTGCCCTTCAGATCGGCGGACAATTCGTGCTGCGACCAGTTCGACTTGATGTTCGATTCGGACGCGATCTTTTCGAACGTCGAGCCCTTGCCATTCTGGCGCTGGCCGGGATTGCTGTTATAGCCGCCCGACATTTCGAGCGCCGGCTTCACCAGAAACGAGCCGCGATAGAAGCCGACCGGTCCGAACGGGTCGTCCTCGACGAGGCGCTTGCGGATCGGACGCGGCGCGATGGCTCCGGTCGCCTCGAGCGGCGCGGCTGCGGTATTGATCGCGCGCCGGCTTGTCGCCGCCGCGCTCTCCTGCCGCTGGAATACCGGCGCCACCGTGCGATCGGGACCGGCCGGGACCACGGGCGGAAGATTCTCCGCCTCCGCGCGGGCGCGCTTTCGCGCATCCTCCTTCGCCTTGCGTCGGGCGCGCGAATTGGTGGCGTCGAAGCCGGTAGTGCCCGCGCCCGACGACACCGTGGCAACGGCGCCGGGTTTGCGGAATTGCTGCGGACGGCCGTCGCGCGCTTCGAAATGCGGATCGAACAGGCTCGGCACCGAAGGATCGCGCGGTCTCGGCCTGCTGCGCGACACGCCGGCTCCGGCCGCACAGATCGTTGCGACGGCAAGCGCGGTCGAAGCCAGAAGACCTGCTCGGCGATGACGCGCCACCCGTTAACTCCTGACCCGCCCTCCGCCGCCCCGTGCGAAGGGCATGCAGACGGCCGCGGCCGGCCTCGCGGCCGGCGGAAATGGTTAACGGAGTTAAAAGGGATATGGTTAACAGGGGGTTAGGGCCTCAGACCCAGCCCTTCAGTTCGCGCAAAACGACCTCGCGGATCACCCGCATGCCCTGCTCGCTGTCGTTCAGGCAGGGGATGGCGGCGAAATTCACCCCGCCATTGCGCCTTGAAGATGTCGCCGTTCTCGACCGCGATCTCCTCCAGCGTCTCCAGGCAATCGGCGGAAAAGCCCGGCGTCACGATCGCGAGATTCTTCACCCCGCTTTGCGCCAGCGCCTCCACCGTCTTGTCGGTATAGGGCTGCAGCCATTCCGCCGGTCCGAAGCGCGACTGGAAGGTCATGCGAAACTGCATTCTCGTCGAGACCGAGCGCCGCACGCAAGCAGCCGCGCGGTCTTGGCGCAGTGGCAATAATAGGGATCGCCCTTGTCGAAATAATCGCGCGGGATGCCGTGGAAGGACGCGAGGATCACGTCCGGCTTGAACGGAAGCTTCGCAAGTTCGTCGCGGATCGAAGTGGCGAGCGCATCGATATAGACCGGATCGTCATGATAAGGCGGCGCCACCCGCAACGTCGGCTGCCAGCGCATCGTCATCAGATGCCTGAACACCGCGTCGCAGGCGGTCGCACTGGTCGCCGCCGCATATTGCGGATAGAGCGGCACGAACAGGATGCGGTCGCAGCCCTGCTTTGCGAGCGCATCGATCGCAGAACCGACCGACGGATTGCCGTAGCGCATGCCCCAGTCGACCGACGATACGGCTGTCGACAGGCGCCAGCGACGCCGCGAGCTTCTGCGCCTTGCGAGCGCGTGATGGTCTTCAGCGGCGATTCGTCGCGCTCCCGGTTCCAGATCGTATCGTAGTCGTGGCCCTTGCGCGCGCGGCCGCAGCGTCAGGATGATCCCGTTGAAAACCAGCTTCCAGGTGAGCGAGTTGTCCTCGATCACCCGCTTGTCGGACAGGAATTCCTTCAGATAGCGCCGCATCGAGCGGTAATCGGTCGCGTCCGGCGTGCCGAGATTGGCGATCAGGACGCCGATCCGGCCGGATGCGACCGGCGGATGACCCTGCGGGCGAGGCGACGCCCCTGCGACCGCTTCGGACGATGCGTCGTTCATGGCTCCATGCTAATCCATGCAAAAGCCACGGAAATCAATCCGGAAAATGACCCTTACCCGCCGCCTGCTGCTGCTCGGATCGTCCTGCATCGCCCTGATCGGCTCGCCTTCCGCGCCCGGCCCTCGCGCAAGGCCAGCGATCCCGGGTCACCTTCGTTCTGGTCAACGACATCTACCAGATGAGCGAACAGCCGGCGCCGGACGGCCAGCCGCGCGGCGGCTTTGCGCGGCTCGCCGCGGTGGTGAAGGCCGAACGGGCCAAGGGGCCGGTGATCTTTCGTGCATGCCGGCGACACGCTGTCGCCCTCGCTGATGTCGGGCATCGATCGCGGCGAGCATATCATGACGCTGACCAACATGATCGCGCCGGATATTTTCGTGCCGGGCAATCACGAATTCGATTTCGGCAAGGAGATTTTCTTCGAGCGGATGGCGGAGGCGAAATTCCCGCTCTTCTGCGCCAATATTCTCAACCGCCGACGGCACGCTCGTCGCCGGGCTTGCGCGAGCGCACCATCCTCGACCTTCGACGGCATCCGCATCGGCATCGCGGCGGCGACCGACGAGGAAGCCGTGATCCTGTCGAGCCCGGGCGACCTGAAATTTCCGCGCGCGGTCGACAACGATCGAGAAGCAGGCGGCGGCCTTGCGCAAGGAAGGCGCCGATATCGTGGTCGCCGTGCGTTCATACCGGGCGCGCCAAGGACGAGGAGATGTATCGCACTGCATGCGGCCGACATCATCCTGAGCGGGCACGATCACGATCTCTGGCTCAATTACGACGGCCGCACCGCCGCGATCGAGTCGAGCTACGACGCGCATTTCGTCACCTGCATCGACGTCACCTTCACGGTCCGGACCAAGGAAGGACGCCGCGAGGTGCTGTGGCATCCGGAATTCCGCATCGATCGACACCCGCAACGTCACGCCCGATCCGGAGATCGCTGCGGTCGTGAACGATTACGAGAACAAGGCTGTCGCAGGCAGCTCGACGTCGTGATCGCCACCACCGCCGTCGAACTCGACAGCCGCAATCCGACCGTGCGCACGCAGGAAGCCGCGATCGGCAACCTGATCGCCGATGCGATGCGCGCCGGCACCGACGCCGATATCGCCATCACCAATGGCGGCGGCATCCGCGGCGGCCGCATCTATCCGCCGGGCTCCACGCATCACGCGGCGCGACATCATGGCGGAACTGCCGTTCCGCAATCACATCGCGCTGCTCGAAATTTCCGGCCGCGCGATCCGGCAGGGCCTGGAAAACGGCTTCAGCCTGCTGCCGCGGCGCGGCCGGACGCTTCCCGCAAGTATCCGGGCTGAAGATCGTGGTCGATCTGTCGCGGCCGGTCGGCCAGCGCATCGTTTCGCGTGATGGCCGACGGCAAGCCGCTCGACGATCAAAAGATCTACAAGCTCGCCACCAACGACTTCATGGCGCGCGGCGGCGACGGCTATGAGGCCTTCAACAATGTGCACGAGATCATCCCGGCGTCATGACGGCCCGCTGATGACCAACGAAGTGATCGAGTATCTGGAGAAGATCAAGACCGTCCGCACCGGCGTCGACGGGCGGATCACGTTCAAGATCGTGATCCGGACGCGGTCTCTGCCCTTGCGGGGCTCGGTTTTTGGCTTAGCTTTCGGACCATGAACGGCACGCAGACCAACCAGATGTTGTTCGATGCGCTGCGCAAGTCGGCTGACCCGAACGTCGCCGATGCCATCGAGACGCTGATCCGCGACGGCGAGGACCGGTCGCTGTGCCGCATCAATGTGCTGCAGGTCGCCGCCGAAAGCGGGCTCGACGAGGAAAAGACCATCAGCGGCTTTCTGCATGCCGCGCGGCTCGGTCTGTTCGAACTGAGCTGGAACGTGCTGTGCCCGGGCTGCGGCGGCGTGCTTGACGCCACGCAGACGCTGAAATCGGTGCGCAAGGAACGACTACGATTGCGCGCTTTGCGCCTGCGGCTACGAGCCCACCCTCGACGAGATGGTCGAGGTCACCTTCACGGTGAGTCCGGCGGTGCGCCGCATCGCGGCGCACGATCCGCAATCGCTGCCGTTCGTGGAATATTTCCGGCAGATTTTCTGGGGCTCCGGGGTCGATCTGCCCGAAACCGCCGTGCTGGACGAGGTGATCGACGAGATCACGCTCGATGCCATCGAACTTGCGCCCGGTGAGAAAGCGCTGATGTCGCTGCAATTGCCTGCGGAATTCGTCATCGTGTTCGAGCCGGTGACGCATGCGGCGCACTTCCTCGACGTGAAAGGCGAGCCGACTCGCGAGCGGCAGAGCCTCGGGATGGTCTTCAGCAAGACGCAGGCGCCGACCGGAACGACCGAGATGCGGCCCGGCCCGTTGCGGCTGTCGTTCGACAATCGCACCGACCTGCGCACATTGCCGTCGGTCTGGATCGCGGGCGACAAGCTGCACGATCTGCTCGGCAAGCGCCGCCCGTTTCTGACCGCCAAGCGCCTGTTCACCAATCAGACCTTCCGCGACATCCATCGCACCGACACGCTGGATGTCGATCAGGGCCTGAAGATCACCAGCCTGACGTTTCTGTTCACCGACCTCAAGGGCTCGACCGCGCTTTACGACCGCGTCGGCGATCTCGCCGCCTACGATCTCGTGCGCGAGCATTTCCGCGTGCTGAACGAGATCGTCGCCGCCGAGGCGGGCGCGGTCGTGAAAACGATCGGCGACGCGGTGATGGCAACCTTCCCGACGCCCGACCGGGCGCTCGCCGCGGCTTTGCGAATGCGCGACTCGGTGCGCGATCTCAAGAAGGATCTGCTGATCAAGATCGGCATTCACGAAGGGCCGTGCCTCGCCGTGACGCTCAACGACCAGCTCGATTATTTCGGGCAGACCGTGAATATCGCCGCGAGGGTGCAGGGCCTGGCCGACGAGCGCGCGATCTTCGTCACCAAGTCCGTCGTGCAGCATCCGCAGGTCGCGCAGATCATCGAGCGGAACCAGCTCGTGCCGACCGAGCAGCTCGCGTCCGCTGCGCGGTGTCAGCGACAAGCTGGCCGTTTATCAAATTCCCTAGATCACGATGATTTTGGATCGAATCGATCCGAAATCATAAACGTGATCGGTTCTAATACGTTAGAGCATGATGTCGTCCGAAAACCGCTTCGCACTTTTCGGCATCATGCCTAGAAGACGCCGCGGGCGTCATGCGCCGCAGCGACTTAATCGCCGAAGCGCAGCGCCATGCCGGCGAGGCCGGCAAACACGTTCAGCCCGACCGAACCTTCGACGCTGAGCGGCTGCAAGGCGATCGAGTTGTTCGAGCCGCCATAAAGCACATTGGCGCCGAGCCCGACGCCGACCGTGGCGCCGGCGGTCACGCCGCCGTAATTGCCCGACAGGTCGCCGAGCCCGATCTGCACGGTCGGCGCGAACACGGCCCAGGCGAGGCTGGTAATCGCAACCGCGCCGATATCGACGCCCGCGCGGTTGATGGTCGCACGATAGAGCTGCCGCGGCCCGAAATCCGGCCGGAAGATGCAGCTCAGTTCGGTGACCGACCCGATGATGAAGCCGATCGTCCCGCCGCTGCGGCATTCCAGCACGCCGGCCTGCACCTGTTGCTGGGCGGAAGCCGGCGCGGCCGACACCGTCAGAAGCGCGAGCGCGGCAAAGACGGATGAACGAAGCATGGATGTCCCCTCGTGATTGGTGCGAATCGTGAGAGCAGCGGCGATCTCGCGCCGCAAGTCGGGCGGAAATTAGCCTGACTATGCCTCAAAGGCGATAAGGCATTGCAATCAAATTGTCGTAAAATGCGTCGGCGACGCGCCGTCGCGCCGCGTCATTTCAGGTTGCCGCAGAAGCGCTGGATGCGGCGCCCGGCCTCTTCCAGATCCTCGGTCTTGGTCGCGTAGGAGATGCGGAAGGCGGGGCCGGCGCCGAAGGCCGAGCCCTGCACCACCGCAACGCCCTCGGTCTCCAGAAGCTCGGTGACGAAATCCTCGTCGGTCGCGAGCTTCTTCCCGCACGGCGCGGTCTTGCCGATGGTGCCGGCGCAGGACGGATAGACGTAGAACGCGCCTTCCGGCTTCGGGCATTGGATGCCGTTCGCCTGGTTGAGCATCGACACGATCAGGTCGCGGCGTTCCTTGAAAATCTTGTTGTGCTTCGGGATGAAATCCTGCGGCCCGTTCAGCGCCTCGACCGCCGCCCATTGCGCGACCGCCGAAGGGTTCGAGGTCGATTGCGATTGCAGCATCGCCATCGCCTTGATCAGATGGTCCGGCGCGCCGGCATAGCCGATGCGCCAGCCGGTCATGCAATAGGCCTTCGACACGCCGTTCAGCGTCAGCGTGCGCTCGTAGAGCGACGGCTCGACCTCGGCCGGCGTGGTGAAGACGAAGTCGTCATAGACCAGATGCTCGTACATGTCGTCGGTCAGCACCCAGACCTGCGGATGCTTCATCAGCACGTCGGTCAGCGCCTTGACCTCGGCGCGCGTATAGGCCGCGCCGGTCGGGTTCGACGGCGAGTTGAAGATCAGCCACTTGGTCTTGGGCGTGATCGCCTTTTCGAGCTGCTCCGGCGTCAGCTTGAAGCCGCTCGCCATGGTGGTGACGACCGGAACCGGCTCGCCGCCGAGCAGCGCCACGATTTCCGGATAGCTGACCCAATAGGGCGCCGGGATGATCACCTCGTCGCCCGGATTGATGGTCGCCATCAGCGCGTTGAACAGCACCTGCTTGCCGCCGGTGCCGACGATGATCTGCGAGGGCTTGTAGTCGAGCTTGTTCTCGCGCTTGAACTTGGCCGACGATCGCAGCCTTCAGCTCCGGGATGCCGTCGACGGCGGTGTATTTCGCCGCCTTGCCGCTCTCGATCGCCTTGATGCCGGCCGCCTTGATATTGGCCGGCGTGTCGAAATCCGGCTCGCCGGCGCCAAGCCCGATCACGTCGCGGCCCGGCGGCTTTCAGCGCGCGCGCCTTGTCGGTCACCGCGATGGTGGCTGACGGCTTGATGCGCTTGAGCGCGTCGGCGAGAAAGGCCATTGAGTCCGGTCTCCGGTGAGGGTGCGGGCTTGGTAATGCGCCTTTTGCGCCGCGGCAAGCGAGATTCGGTGATAGACGTATCAGTCTCCCTGATAATAGGAATGGCTGGCCGATTATGATTGAACGAATTGCCGCAATGGTGCTGCTGGGTCTGATGATCGTTCCAGGTGCCGCTGCCGAGAAAATCAAGGTCGCCCATAACCGGCTGCTGCCGCCCTTCGCCGAGGTGAAGGACGGCAAGTCGGTGGGCCTCCTGGTCGACATTTTCCGCGCCGCCGCCGAACGCGCCGGCTACGAGGTGGAATTCATCCCGGTCCCGCTCGAGCAACTGGAAGCCGCGCTGAAGGAAGGCCGCGCGATCGCCACCTTTCCGACCGCGATCACGCCGGAGCGCGTCCAGACCATGGATTTCACCGACACGCTGCTGATGACCGGCGGCTCGATCTATGTGCGCGCCGGCGAAACCGCGCCTTCGGATCTGCGCGCGCTCGCCGGCAAGGTGGTCGTCACGCCGCGCACCGGCCCGCTCGCGGCCTTCATCCGCAAGAACGCGCCCGAGATCAAACTCGAGGTCACGGAAGACTACGAATCGAGTCTGGACCGGCTGGTGAACGGCACCGCCGATGCCGCCGCCCTCAATGTTCAGGCCGGCGCGATGATCGCCGCACAAGCTCTATCCGGGCAAGGTCACGGTCGCGAAGACGATGTTCCTGGAATTGCCGTTCGCCGCCGCCGTCGCAAAGGCCAGAGCGCCGACTTCGTTACAGAGGCTCAATGCCGGTCTTGCAGGCCATTCGCGCCGACGGCACTTTCGAGCGCATCAACAAGAGCTGGATCGGCCAGTAATATTTGGAAATGTTGCAAGTTCGACGCTGCGGTGCGATATCGCGACGCAGCACAGACATGGAATAAGTCCAAAAAAATACGAAACGATTATTTCGCTGTCACATCGTGTCACGCAATGAACGTCTTTTTCTGCTTGTGTGCCGTTCCGCTGCCTTGCAAAGGCCGGGCTTTTCTTCTTGGGTCCGCCGCGTCAAGACTGAGACGGCAAGGAGCGCGGCTCGGTAATCATCCCTCTTGCGGAGCAACGCGCATGTACACGCTCTATTCGATGCAGCGCTCCGGCAATTGCTACAAGGTGCGGCTTGCGCTGGCGCAGCTCGACGTCCCGCATGAGCTCGTCGACATCGACATCCTGAAGGGCGAGACCCGCACGCCGGATTTCCTCGCCAAGAATCCGAACGGCCAGATTCCGCTGCTGGAGATCGAGCCCGGCCGCTTCCTCGCCGAATCGAACGCGATCCTGTGGTTCCTCGCCGAAGACAGCCATCTGGTCGGCGGCACCGCGCTGGAGCGCGCGCGCGTGCTGCAATGGATGTTCTTCGAGCAGCACGCGATCGTGCCCAATATCGGCGCCGCCTATTTCTGGCTCTGCCTGATCAAGGGCGGTCGCGAATTGCAGCAGCACGCGCTCGACGACTGGATGGAGGAAGGTTCGCGCTCGCTCAACGTGCTCGACAAGCATGTCGCGAACAATCGCTTCTTCGCCGGTGACCGCTACACCATCGCCGATGTCGCGCTCTATTCCTACACGCATCTCGCCGAGCAGAGCGAGTTCGACCTGCAAGCCGTTTCCCGCGCTTGCGCGACTGGTTTGCGCGCGTCGCCGCCGAGCCGCGCCATGTCGCGATGGATTACCGGCGCGAGGCGCTGGAAGTCGCCGCCGGAGTGACGCAATCGTAAACGGCCGTTAACGATTAGGACTTCGTTAACGCTTTTGTCGTCAAATCGCCACAACACATCACGGCTTGCGCCGCTTTCCGGCCGGGGCGCAGCCCGCATCCCGTACGATAATGCCACCAGACGCTGATTCGCGCCGTTTGGAGCCTCGAAAGCCATGACCAGGGATCGGATCGCCGGGATCGGATTCCATCATCCCGTTCGCAACGCCCGGCCGTTGACGAAACGCAAGATCGCCACTCGCGCATCTTGTGATGACCGCGGCGCTCGTGATCGGAATTGTGATTGCCATTGACCGCCGTCACCTTCGGGATGGCGCGCGCCGACACCTTGAACGCGCTCGCGTCCGGGTCGCGACGGCATCGTCCCGTTCGCTGTCCTGATCGGACTGCTGATGGCCGGCATGGGCGGCATCGTCGCGGCGACGATGCGCCGGCAATAGCCTCGTCTGCCGACAGCGACGTCCTGATCGCTAGCTCCGGACCTGCACGTGTTGCGGCATTGCGGCGCTCTTACGGAACGCCATACCGATCTCTACCGTTGGTCACTCCGATCCGGAGAGCGTATCGGACATGAATAAGCTATGCCGCTGCCGGCACTCGCCGTGACGCTGGTTCCGCTGCACCTGCGCAGGCGCAGCAAGTGTTCAAGTCCGAAAGCGGCGACCTTCGCGTCGAAACCGATCGTGACCGGCCTTGCCAATCCGTGGGGCCTCGCCTTCCTGCCGGACGGGCGCATGCTGGTGACCGAGCGGCCCGGCCGCATGCGCATCGTCGCGCGCGACGGCACACTGTCGCAACCGCTCGCGGGCGTGCCGAAGGTCGCCGCCAACAATCAGGGCGGGCTGCTCGACGTCGTGCTCGACCGCGACTTCGCGAAAAACAGCACGATCTATTTCTGCTATTCCGATCCGGTGCCGGGCGGCGCGCAGACCGCGCTGGCGCGCGCGCGGCTCGATGCCGGCGCGACGCCGCGGCTTGCTCGACGTCAAGCGCATCTTCCAGCAGGAAGGCCCGCCCTCGAGCGGACTGCATTTCGGCTGCCGCATCGCGCAGGCGCGCGACGGCAACCTGTTTCTCACCACCGGCGACCATTACGCGCCATCGCGATCTGGCGCAGACCCTCGACAACCATCTCGGCAAGGTGATCCGCATCGCGCCCGATGGCTCGGTGCCGAAGGACAATCCGTTTGTCGGCAAGCCGGGCGCCAAGCCGGAAATCTGGAGCTACGGCCATCGCAACAGTCAGGGCGCGCTCATCCATCCCGCCACCGGCAAATTGTGGATGCACGAGCACGGCCCGCGCGGCGGCGACGAGATCAACATTCCGGAAGCCGGCAAGAATTACGGCTGGCCGGTGATCGGCTATCGGCATCGATTACAGCGGCGCCAAAATTCACGAGGGCACGCACAAGGCCGGCATGGAGCAGCCGATCCGGCAATGGACGCCGGTGATCGCGCCGTCCGGCTTTGCGATCTATCAGGGCGACCTGTTCCCGCAATGGAAGGGCAATGCCTTCATCGGCGGGCTTGTGACCCGCACGCTGGTGCGGCTCGAACTCGACGGCGAGAAGGTGACGCAAGGAGGAGCGGCTGCTCGGCGCGCTCAACGAGCGCATCCGCGACGTGCGCGTCGGTCCGGATGGCGCGATCTGGCTGCTCACCGACAATTCAGTCCGGGCGCATCCTGCGCGTCACGCCGGCGAAATGATCTCACGGCGCTTCACGACAGCGGTCCCTTGAAAACGAAAAATGCTCCGACCGCGATGAACGCAAAGCCGATCGCGTAATTCCAGGTGAACGGCTCCTTCAGATAGAGCACCGAGAACACCGCGAACACGATCAGGGTGATCACCTCCTGAATCGTCTTGAGCTGCGCGGTCGTATAGACCTCGCTGCCCCATCGGTTGGCAGGAACCGCCATGCAATATTCGACGAAGGCGATCGCCCAGGCGACCAGGATCACGATCATCAGCGGCTGTTCCTTGAAACGCAGATGGCCGTACCAGGCCAGCGTCATGAAGACGTTGGAACCGAGCAGCAGCAGGATCGGCAGCAGATAGGGCGTGTGAATGTCATGGCGGCGATCGCATTGGCGTGCAGGAAATACTGGTTCTAGCACGGCGAATGCAGAACTCGCTTTGCCGTCGCCTGACGATGAAAATGATCACGGAATCCGCCGTACACCCGTCGCATTTCCATGTCCAAGGCTTTAGGGTTGCCTGTCTTCCGGAGAACCAAGATGCGCCACGCGATCTTCCGTACCGCGATTATGTTCGCCGTCGCCCTCGCCTTGCCGTTCGGCGCCGCGCAGGCCCAGCCGAAGCAGGCGCCCCAGAAGGGCCCGCCGCCGCCCGCTCCGGTCAAGCCCTATACGCCGATCGCCATCAAGCTTCCGGCCCTGTTCAATGATGCGAGCTTCGAAGCGTTCCGCAAACAGCTCGGCGAAATCGCCTCCAAGAAGGATCGCGCCGGCCTCGCCAAGCTGGTGGTGGCGCAGGGCTTCTTCTGGGACGGCGAGAAGGGCAATCAGGCCGACACGAAGAAATCCGGCATCGACAATCTGGCGCAGGCCATCGGTCTGGCCGGCAAGCAGCCGGTCGGCTGGGACATGCTCCAGGGCATGGCGCTGGATCCGACCGCCTCGGCCTATCCCGGCAAGCAGGGCGTGATCTGCGGCCCGGCCGATCCGCAATTCGACGAAAAGCAGCTCGAAGAACTCGCCAAGTCGACCGGTACCGATCCGGGCGACTGGGCCTATCCGCTGGACACCGATGTCGAGGTCCGCTCGGCGCCGCGCGCCGACGCTCCGGTTCAGGAGAAGCTCGGCATGAACCTCGTCCGCGTCATCGTCGACGCCAAGGCCCCGCAGACCCCGGCCGGACAGGTGCCGCTGGTCAGGATCGCGCTTCCCTCCGGCAAGATCGGCTTCGTGTCCGCCGATGTCGCTGTCGCCGCTCGGCAACGACCAGGTCTGCTACGTGAAGGACGCTTCCGGCTGGAAAATCACCGGCTTCGTCGGCGCCGGGCCCGGGCCCGCAATAACGTCAGGCCGCAGGCCTTCGATAAAGATTATCGGCGACGGCGGGGCCCATGGTCCCGCCGTAATCGCGTGCGAGACAGCCCTCCTGTGACCGTAAAGTAACATGACACCGCTGCGGCGGCAGATCGCGGCGTCTTGAGCGTCAACCGTATTGAATCCTGCCACATATTCCGTTTTGAATTGTTTCCAAGGACTTGGAAGGGAGCCGGGGTTTCAACATGAATTACTTGCGTTGGCTGGCAGCCGCCGGAACGGCGTTGCTGTGTTCGATACCGATGACCGTAACCGGTCAGGTCGGCTACCCGCACCACGATCGCGGACCGGGATCCGGGTCAGGACAGCAACGGCCAGTTCGTGCTGCCCTATGAATATCGCCGGCAGGCGGTGTTCTACCGCACCACCGAAGCGCCCGGCACGATCATCGTGAACACGCATGATCGCTTCCTGTATCTGGTGCAGGGCGACAACCGCGCCATCCGCTACGGCGTCGGCGTCGGCCGCGACGGCTTCCAGTGGGGCGGCGTGCACCGCATCTCGCGCAAGTCCGAATGGCCGGACTGGACGCCGCCGCCGGAAATGATCCAGCGCCAGCCCTATCTGCCGCGCTTCATGGCCGGCGGCCCGGGCAACCCGATGGGCGCGCGCGCCATGTATATCGGCTCGACCGTCTATCGCGTGCACGGCACCAACGCGCCGGAGACCATCGGTCATTCGGTGTCGTCGGGATGCTTCCGGCTGGTCAATACCGAGATCGAGGATCTCTACGCAGCGCGTTCCGGTCGGCACCAAGATCGTGGTGCAGCACCGCTGATCGCTTCGCCATCCGCTCCCTCTGCGAACGGCCCGCGCAACCCGCGGGCCGTTTGTTTTTGATCGATCGCCCTGAACCGCAAACGCCCGCCGCGCGACCAATCCAAGGCCCGTAATGTGGCCGTGGGACGCCGTGATGCCGATCGCCGGGCACAATCGCACGCTTCGCCGGATGTTGCCGGCATTCGCCGCCGGTGCGCTGCTTTACGTCACGGCGGCTTCGGCGCGTGCCGACATCGTCTCGCTTTCCGATCAGTTGCGCGGCACCGTGGTGTCGCAGCGGCAATGCGAGGAATTGCCGCGCGCGGTATGGCTCCATGTTGCGGGCCGCGATTTCTGCATGCGCTATTACCTGTCGATGGCGGGCGGCCAGGGCTCGCGCGCGTTCGTGTTCCTGCAGGGTGACCGGCTCGGCCGGCTCAACGGTGTCACCGGCGAATTCTCGCCCGGTCCCCGCGACAAGGATGTCGACACCTCCGACTACAACAAGGTCGCAACCGCACTGTCGCAGCAGGCCGGCATGCCGGGAATCTATCTGGCGCGGCCCGGTCTCGACGGCTCGTCCGGCAGTCACCGCATTCGTCACACCTCGCTCGAATTGCATGTCGTCAACGCCGCGCTCGATGCGATCAAGCGGCGCCACAGGCTCGAAGGCTTCCACATGATCGGCCAGTCCGGCGGCTCGACCCTGATCGGCGGCCTGCTCGGGCTGCGCTCGGATCTCGGCTGCGCGGTGATCGGCGCCGGCGTGTTGTCCTATCCGAGGACGCTGCGTTCCAGCGATCCGGCGCGCGACTATTTCAATGCCGCCGAGGCAGTCGGCGCGATCGCGCAAAATCGCGCGACCCGCATCATGCTGGTCACCGATCCCGCGGACCGCGAAGGTGCCCGAGCGCGTGCAGACCGACTTCGTCAATCGGCTGCGCCTGGCGGGCGGCCGCGTCGAGCAATTCCTGGTGCAGGCGATGGACGCCGACCGACATGGCGTTCTGGCCTATACGCGCACCGCCGCGCTCGGCTGCCTGCGCGGGTCGAGCACCGAAGAGATCGAGAAGCGCCTCGCGCTTCAGGTCGAGAAGGCGCTGGCCGCCAAGTCAGCAGCCTTGGCCGCGGCCGAATCGCAGAAGCTTGCGGCAACGCGGTGATCGCGGCGCGATCGGCGATCGATCAGCCCATCCTTCAAATTTGAACCACTTCATTCACGCGCGCCTCACCAGGTCCGCGAAACGGCCTGACGTCTTAAGCGCGATTAAGCCGTCTCGCGCGTTAGACCGGCGGTATCCGAATGCAATGGCGGCGCCAATGATCCTTTCACGCGTGAAATCCCTTTTGTCCGGCGGCGGCACGAACCCGGCGCGGCGTCGCTTCCGCGACACGCCGGTCAGGAACGTGCCGATCGCGCAGAAAAAAGAAGTCTCGCCGATTCGTCTGGTTGGATATTTCGTCGGCGGAATCCTGCTTGCGAATTTGGTGCTGATGACCTCGTCGGCTTTCCGCGGACACGCCGCGCAGGTGCCCGCCCAGCCGGGCGGCGGTCTGCTGAAGCGCGGCTCCGCGGAGCACGCGGTGCAAACCGCGGCGCATGAGCCCTCCCGGCAATCGGCATGCGGCGAACGCCGAACGAGAGCGAGCCGGAACAGGTGGCCGAGATTCCACAGCCCTTGATCGCCAATATCTGCGCCGATGCGCGAGAGAGGCTCGTCGCCGGACTGACGTTGTATTATCTGCAGCGCAGCCGCCGCCCGGCCGCTTCCGTCGATGAAGTGCTGGAAAGTACCGGCGCGACCTCGCTGCTCGCCGGTCCCGCCGATCCCGCGACGATCTCCCGCCGGCATACCCTGCGCCGGCTGAGGCAGCACGGCTGCAAATAGTTCGCCTCAACCGGAACCGGACGGCATCCGGAACCTTGACTATGCGCTGCCCGTCTCGTTCTGCGGGCCACCGTCAAGGGAGATGCCGATGGCCTTCCGCCGGGGCGGTTTCGCGCTGACACCGCCGTCGATCTGGATTTTCGCGGTTTCGCTGATCCTCGCGATCATCGCCATCCTGATCCGCTATGCCGGCGTGCGTGTGCCGATCGTAAGCCCGGCCCGCGTGTTCGACGTGCTCGCAATCGCCTATCTGCTGCTGCTCGCGGGCGTGCTGTTCAGGCGAATTTGACCGCCATCCTGTCGACAAGATGCGGACCTAGCGTTCCGAATCCGAAATTTGCTTTATGGTGCCGCACCTCCGTTGCGAATTTCGGATTCCAAGGACGCTAGCAACCCTATGATTCTGGTGTGGTTTGGTTCGGAAGTCCGCTTGACGAAGTTGCAGCGAACAATGAAGCGGACTTCCGAACCACCACACCAGACAACCCGATCCCTTATGATCGCGACCGACAGGCGGCGCCCTCTCGATGGGCTGCACCGCCTGTGCTCGTTTGTCCGGACGGCTCATGTTCTCATGGTTTGAAAAGAAGCTGGCGCCGACGGTCCTGCCGGAAAATCCGGAGCCGCCGCCGACGCTCGCGGCCTTCTACTGGCACTTCGCGCGCCAGGCCAAGGGGCTGTTCGGCGCGCTGTTCGTCACCGGCTTCATCGTCGCGTTGCTCGACGTCACGATTCCCGGTCTTCATCGGCAAGCGTCGTGACGCTCGTCACCACCGAGCCAGCCCGACACGCTGTTCGCGCAATCCTGGCACATCCTGCTCGGCATGGCGCTGGTGCTGCTGGTGCGCGCGGCCGCTTGCGCTCACGGCGCAGAACATCGTCGCCAATCAGGCGATCGCCGCCAATGTCACCAACCTGATCCGCTGGCAGAGCCACTGGCACGTGGTGCGCCAGAGCTGGGCGTTCTTCCAGAACGACTTCGCCGGCCGCATCGCCAACAAGGTGATGCAGACCGGGCCGGCGATCCGCCAGAGCCTGGTCTCGATGATCACGGCGGTCTGGTACATCCTGGTCTACGGCACCAGCGCGATGCTGCTGCTCGGCTCGCGCCGATCCGTGGCTGGCGCTGCCGATCCTGGTCTGGTTCGTCGGCTACGCGATCGCTGCTGCGCCTCTTCGTGCCGCGCATGCGCGACACCTCGGTCGAGGTGTCGGAAGCGCGCTCGATCCTGACCGGGCGCATCGTCGACACCTACACCAACATCCTGACGCTGAAGCTGTTCGCGCGCGCGCGCGAGGAAGACGCCTATGTGCGCAACTCGATCGAGCAGCATACCGGGCTGTTCCACGCCTCGCTGCGGCTCAACACGCTGTTCACGCTCGCGCCTGTCGACGCTGAACGCGGTGATGGTCGCGTCGGTCGCGGGACTGTCGATCTATCTGTGGACGCACGGCGCGGTGCAGGTCGGCACCGTGGCGATGGCGCTGCCGCTGGCCTGGCAGATCGTCAACATGGCCGGCTGGGTCGCCTATCAGATCACCGACATTTTCGAGAATATCGGCGTGGTGCAGGAAGGCATGCGCGCGATCGCCCGCCCGATCGGGCTGCCCGACAAGCCGGATGCGAAGGAGCTCAAGGTCACGCGCGGCGAGATCGCGTTCGAGGACATCCGCTTCGGCTATGGCAGCGAGAAGGGCCTGATCGAACAACTTGTCGCTGTCACGTGAAGCCGGGCGAGAAGATCGGGCTGGTCGGCCGCTCCGGCGCCGGCAAGTCGACGCTGGTCAACCTGCTGCTGCGCTTCTTCGAACTCGAAGACGGCCGCATCCTGATCGACGGCCAGGACATCGCGCAGGTGACGCAGGAATCCTGCGCACGCAGATTTCGGTGGTGACGCAGGACACCTCGCTGCTGCATCGCTCGATCCGCGACAACATCCGCTACGGCCGTCCGTCGGCGACCGACGCCGAGGTGGTCGCCGCGGCGAAGCTCGCGCAGGCGCACGATTTCATCCTCGGGCTGGAAGACTGGCGGCACCGGCACGGCTACGACGCGCAGGTCGGCGAGCGCGGCGTGAAGCTCTCCGGCGGACAGCGCCAGCGCGTCGCGATCGCGCGCGTGATCCTGAAGAATGCGCCGATCCTGGTGCTGGACGAGGCGACCTCGGCGCTCGATTCCGAGGTCGAGGCGGCGATCCAGTCGAGCCTCGACGAACTGATGAAGAACAAGACCGTGATCGCGATCGCGCACCGGCTCTCGACCATCGCGCGCATGGATCGGCTGGTCATGCTCGACAAGGGCCGCATCGTCGAGCAGGGCACGCATGACGAACTGCTCGCGGCCGACGGCCATTATGCGGCGCTGTGGCGCCGGCAATCCGGCGGCTTCATCGACGCGCCGGACCTGCAGGCGGCGGAGTGAGCGTGCCGGAGTGACCGCCGATGCCGGACGAGGGCAAACCGTCCGGCCATGATTTCGGTTATTTGCAGATGTCGGCCGCGATCTTGTCGCCGACCGCGATCAGGCCGTTGAGGATGCCGCGGCGGTCTGGCCGAGGCCCGGAAACACAAGATCTGGCGCGGCGGAGAGGACGGGCTTGGCCTTCGGCCAGAGCTTGCAGAAATCCTCCGGAATCCCCTTTCGCTCGTCCGCCGGGACGCTCTTTGCATAAGTGGCAACGATCAGACGGCAGCAGACTTTGAATCGAGCGACATGGCTTACTCCCCGAGACGGTTGGTGCCGCTTCAGGATATACACGTATAGATTGTAGTCAATTGACAAAACATCCTGTAGATATTACGTTACGAGCGCCGGCAGCCGATGCCGTATTCGCTCCTCATGGCGTGTATTCCGACGGCACCTGGACCGCCGGCCGGCACCCATGATCCATCCGAATGTCTCGCATGAAGGCCTGCCGGCCGGGTTGCCGATGCGGCTCGCCATTGCGCATATAAGCCGCACGTCGCAGCTCGCCGGCCGCGGCCGAATTCTGCACATCCGAAGCTTTCAAGCCGCCGGAATGGCCACACCGGGGCGTTCGGATTCCGCACCGCTCGCGATTTCCGCCGGCGCATCGCAAAAGGAGAACAAGAAATGGCACGCAAGCCAACCAAGCGCACCGAATTCGTTCTGTTCGACGTGATTTACGAGGACGGCAGCCAGCGCTCCAACCGGCGGGTGCCGGGCGAGGCGCTGGGCGGCCTCGAGGGCGACGAACCGGCACGCGTCATCATCGAGCAGCAGGATCGCGAGATCGCCGAGAAGTCCGGCCAGATCCCGTTGCGCATCAAGACGATCAACCGCGCCGGCGCCAAGATTCCGGAAAAGGAATGGAAGCGGCGCTAATCACAGGCTCCGTCATTCCAGCGGCGCCACGCCTGTCGTAAAACTGTCATGAGACAAATCTAGCCCTGCTGGCAGCGCCGGACGTGCGCATGCGGGGTGGCCGATGAACCGGCCGGAGACAATTCCGCCGGATACCAATCCGGCCGCCGGCATCGTGTCGGCCTATCGCTTCGGCGCCGACGGCAAAGCCGAAATCCTCGCCGCCGACGCCGTGGACAAAGCCATCGCCGCGGGCGATGGCTGGTTCTGGATTCATCTCTCGCGCGCCGACACCCGTTGCCGGAACTGGGTCGAGCATCATGCGCCGCTTTCCGAAATCGTGCGCGAAATCCTGCTCAATGACGAAGATCATCAGCGGCTGGAAGTCTATGGCCGCGAAATCGTCGGCGTCATTCCCGGACCTGCAACTCGAATTCGACAATCCGACCGAGGATCTGGGCCGGCTGCGATTCGCCATGACCGATCGGCTGCTGGTGACGATGCGGCGCGTGCCGCTGCGCTCGATCGAGAATGTGCGTCGCTCGATCGCCGCCGGCACGCTCTATGGCGCGCCGGTGGAATTGCTCGACGCCATCATCGATCATTTCGGCAATGTCATCACGCGATTGTCGGAACGGGTCGGTGCCGAACTCGACCAGGCCGAGGAGCGGATGTGGCATGGCGCAAGCGGCGACGAATCCATGCGCATCGCCCGTTCGCGCAACCAGGCGGTGCGCGTGCATCGGCAATTGTCGCAATTGCGCGCGCTGTTTCACCGGCTCGAACAGCGCGTCGCCGCGCCGTTGCCGGAATTGGCGGCGCCGATCCAGGCGCTGGCGCAGAAGATCGATGCTTTCGACAATTCGGTCGCCGCGATCCATGACCGCGCCCGGCTGCTGCAGGAGGAAATGGCCGCGCGCATGGCCGACGTCACCAACCGCCGCCTGCTGACGCTGTCGATCCTGACCGCGGCATTCCTGCCGCCGACACTCGTGACCGGCTTCTTCGGCATGAACACCAAGGACATGCTGTTCCAGAATACCGATAGCGGAACCTTTTACGCGCTCCTGGTCGCGATCGCCGCCGGCGCCTTCACCTATTGGACGGTCAGCCGTCTGCGCTGACCCTTTCCCGAATCCGGCGGTCTGATTAACCTGCGACGCCGGCAACGCCGGGCTTCAGGGGTGTGTGTTGCTGGGTCGTCCCCGCTTTCGCGGGGACGACCGGGTATGTATGCCGATGCGGTTCCTCGTCCTGAAAGCATGCGGAGTGAGCCTTGCCCATGCACAAGTCGATTGCGTCCGTCCCGCCGCGCAGTCGTGACCGCCGCGGGCATTGCCGGGATCGCCACGGCGGCGCCGGCGCTCGCGCAAGCCACGCCGCGCAATTTCGTGCTGGTGCACGGCGCCTGGCATGGCGGCTGGTGCTGGCGGCGCGTCGCCGACCGGCTCGAACGCCTGGGCCACAAGGTCTATGCGCCCTCGCTGACCGGGCTCGGCGACCGCGCGCATCTGATCACCAACCGCATCAACGTCTCCACCCACATCACCGACATCACCAACATCATCCGCTTCGAGGATCTGAGCGACATCGTGCTGGTCGGCCATTCCTATGCCGGCTTCGTCATCTCCGGCGTCGCCGAGACGCGCGCTGCCGCAGATCCGCTCGATCGTGTTTCTCGACGCCTATGTGCCGCAGAACGGCCAATCGATCTATTCGATGTCGTCGGAGAGCTGCGCGAGACCGTCAATGCGGCGATCAAGCGCGGCGAGACCGGCATGGCGCCGGCGCGCGCGGCCTATTTCAACGTCAACGAAAAGGACCGCGCCTATGTCGATTCCAAATGCACGCCGCAGCCGGTCGGCACCTATAACGAGCCGCTGACCATCACCGGCGCGCGCGAGCGCGTTGCAAAGAAGACCTATATCCGCGCGAAGGGCTTCAATGCGCCCGGCTTCGACGCGGTCGTGACGCGACTGCGCGGCGATCCGAGCTGGAAAATTCACGACATGCCGTGCGGCCACGACGCCATGATCGACATGCCCGAGCGGCTCACCGAATTATTGCTGGCGGCGGCCTGACGCGCCGATCGATTCAATTTTACGCAAATCGTTTGCCGCATCTTTGCGATAGTAACCTTGCGCAATCCTGTCACAGCCTTGTTGGTATCGCATTAAGACAAGTGCAACGCAGCATGCCGCATAGGTTCCCGCATTCAGGGAATGTGTGGGTCCGGCATGAATTTGATCGCCCGCGGTCTGTTTGTGGTTGGCGGCATTGCTGTCGGTTCCTTCCTGATCAACCATTTCGTGTTCGGCAATACCGGCGACGCGCTGATCCGCTCCGACCGCATCGGCGAATGGCGCAAGGCCGATGTGCGCGAGGCCTGCTTCCCGGCGATGGAATATCCGGAGCGCGACACGATGGCGCCGAAAATGCCGGCTGGTCAGCATCGCGTGTCGGCCGCCGATCACCGGCGCGCGGTCGAACTCACGGTCGCGCTGAATTGCTATCTGGTGACCAAGGCCGGCGCGATCTGCCAGCCCGACAACCGCGCCTATATCGTCGATTACATCGGCCGCTATTACAAAAAGAAGAACGAGATGCTGGCCATCGCCAAAGCCTATGGCGACGCGGAGATCCGCAATGTCGAGGCGCTGTGGAATTCCCCGCGCAATCGCGCCATCGACAAGGCGCTCGCCGACAATATCCGCTCCGGCCGCCTCACCCGCGGTGATTTCGGATTCTCCTCGCCCGAACCGCTGCAGCCGCTCTTGGCGCAGCATTCGCAAGGCCCCGATACCTGCCCTCCTCTCACCCGCAGCGCGAGCGCCTCATGAAAATCATTCATGAGATGCGAGAGCGGCGCGCTTTCGAGCAGCCGAAATCGTCAAGCCCACTGCCGATCATCCTCGGCGCGGTGATCGCCTTCGGCATCGGCCTGCTCGGTGTCAGCGGCATCGTGAAAATGCCGGCCTTCAACCCCATGCCGAAGACCATGGCGATCGCGGTGCCGGCGGGCCCGACCGACAGCAAGGCCGAAATCGTGATCGCGGCAAGCTCCAGCCGCACCGGCCGCGCCGAGACCGCGCCGCTGATCAAGGTCTGCATTCCGCTGCAACGACTCGGCATCGACCGCGATCAGACGATCGCGTCGGGCGACATCTATCGCATCCTGTGGGCCGCGAGTTCGATGTCGCGCGTGGCGGCGGCGGCCGGCATCAAGCAGAAGGCGATCGACGACGTCGAATTCGCCGCGATCTGGGCCGAGGTCGCCGATTGCGTCTATCGCCAGAATGGCTGGGTGCTGTGCGATCCCGACAATCGCGCACTGGCGGTGGAAGCGGCCAATACTTTCGTGCGCCAGCTCACGGTTGCGGCCAAGGCGGACAAGCCCGACGCCAAGGACCCGGTGAGAGCGATGCGGCAAGGCAAGAACCGCGACTACGCGCTGCAAAATGCCCAATCCACCAAGGGCCGCATCATGGACGGCCTGCGCCATCAGGTCTCCGAAGGCCGCCTGATCGCGTCGGATTTCGGCATGTTCGCGCCGGCCGAAGTGCTGCAGGTCGTGCGCGACACCAAGGTCATGCGCGACGGCTGCGCGAAGCGAAGCTAGCCGATCACCCGATCGGCATATTTCGCGCCGCCGAGCCAGCAGGTCTCGTTCCTGCCGAACCAGCGATAGCGATTGCGCGCGATCATGGAATAGGCGGCATCGCGCAATGGCTTCGGCACCGCGCGAAACATCCGCACCCAGCCATAGCCCGGCAGATGCGAGATCGCGGCGATCGCCGAATCCGAACGCAGATTCACCTTGCCGTCGATCAGCACCGCGTTGGATTGCGGATTGTCGGGATCGATGCCGTGCCGGATCGCCAGCGCGCGGCCATAGGGCGACTGGATCGCGGTGAACAGAAATTTTCCTTGCGACGTCGCGCTGCGCGACGAAACGGAACCAGTTCGAACACAACACGCAATCGCCGTCATAGAGAATGAGCCCGCGCTCGCCCGGCTCGCCGATGCCTGCGAAGCTGCGGATCGTCCGGCGGGATCATCGATCGTCCGAGATCGCGAGCGCCACCATCATCAGCACGATCGCGGGGCCGGTCTTGACCAGCGCGCCGAGCGGCTCGATCCACAGCGACGGCGTCAGCACCGCGCTGCCGAGCATATAGCCGCCCGCCACCACGATGCCGGCGATGAGGCCGAAGCGATGCGTCCGCCGGAACGCGATCAGGAGGCCGACGCAGATATCGGTCAGGCTCGAGACGATCACGAAGGCATGCGACTGCCCGCCCGGAAAGCCGAAGCGGGTCATCATGTCGAGCGCATCCTTGTAGGCCACCGTGATCGCGATCAGCCCCGACACGCACCAGAACATCGCCAGCACCGCGACGATCAGCGCCTTCAGCAGATAGAGCCGCGCGAACCAGCGGGTCTCGACGGTCGCCGGCCGCTCGCGCAGCACAAGGTCGAGCGAGCGCGGCGCGATCCCGGTCGCCGCCATCCAGCCTTGCGGATCGCCGATCACGCCGCGCCGCAATTCGGCGATCGCAGTCGAGCGCATCGGCGGCGACCAGCCGAGCCAGGCCGCAGACGTCGCCGGCCATCGCACCGAGATCGAGCAGGAATTCCGGCATCGCCAGCCGCCACGGCCAGATATCGCCGAGCCAGCGCCGCAGCCGCGCGAGCACCGTCGCCATATTATGCGGCTCGGGATGCATCAGGTCCCACACCGCCTGATGCGGTTCGCCGTTCCAGGTGTCGGCAAGTTTGGCGACCGTATCGGCGATGTCCTCGACCGCGATGAAGCGGAACGGCCGTTCGGCAAGCCCGGCCGGCAGATCGACCGGCAACGCCGCCAGCGAACGCAGCATCGCGCTGCCGCCATAGGGCGCCGGCGCCCACACCATGCCCGGCCGCAGGATCGCATGCGGCAAGCCGGAATCGATGATCAGTGCATCGGCCCGGCGCTTGGATTGCGCGAACGGCGTGCGGTCGCCGCCGACTTCGCCGGGGATCGAGATATGCACCAGAAGCACCGGCCGGCCGACGCCGCGCAGCGCGCCGATCAGCCGCTCGACAAAGCCGTCATGCGCCTCGTGCGTCGATTTGCCGGGCTGGTCCTGCAACACGCCGACGCAATTCACCACGATGTCGGCGCCGCTGTCGGCGATCAGCTTCTGCAGGTCCGCCTGGTCGAGACCGGCAATCGGCGTCTGCAGCGCGCTTTTGCCGAACAGATCGGCCTGCGCCGCGCTGAAGCGGCGCGCCGCCGCGATCACGTCATAGCCGCGGCGAAGAAGATCGCTTGCGACGAACTGCCCGATCAGACCGCCGGCGCCGAGGACGAGCAGCTTGCGCATCGGCGGCATTCTCCCCGGTCACACCCGCCTGTCGCAAAATGGCGATGGCCGCTTGGAAATTTACCATAGCAGCGGCCGGGAACGAAACCTACGACACCGCCAGATGCGAGGGAGCGACCCGCTCTACAGCCCGAACGGATAGGTGTCCGGCATGTCTTCGATCTCGTGGGTCTCGAACGGCTTCACCGCGCGGGTGCTGTCGAACCAGACATATTCGTCGAACTGCTCGGGCAGAACCGCCTGGAAATAGTGGCTGGCGCGCTCGCTTTGCGGCCGGTAGATCACGCCGATCGCGCGCTCCAGCCGCGGCTTGCGCAACCGCTCGCGCAAATCCGGCGCAGCGCCGCGCAGATCGAGCATGAAGGACTTGATGCCGGCTTCATGGCAGGCATGCTCGTAGCTCTCCGGCAGCGACGGCTGCACTTCCTTGATCTCCATCGGCCCGTCCCAGTCCGATGCCGCCGCCACCTCTCCCTCATGGGTGCCGAAGCCGATGAGATAGGCCTCCTGTCCGAATTCCTTGCGGCAGAGCTGGCCCAGATTGTGCTCGCCGCGCGACGACATCTCGGTCGCCGCCGCGTCGCCGATATGCGAGTTGTGCGCCCACACCACCGCCTTGCTGCCGGCGCCGTAGAAGTCGAGCAACGTCTTCAGGGTCTCGAACATGTGCGTGTCGCGCAAATTCCAGGACGCGCGCGAGCCGTAATACATGATGCGGTAATAGCGCTCCGCATTGGCGACCAGCGTCGCATTCTGCATCGCGTCCAGAAAGCGCTCGCCGTCGCGCTCGGCATAGGCGTTGCGCCGCTTCATCAGGTCGGTGAGCACCGCGGTAACCGCCGGCTCGCAATTGCCGTAGGTGCCGGTCAGCGCCGCATGGCCATAGGTCGCCGGATCCGACTGCCACGGCGTCAGACAGCCATAGCGCTGGCGCGCCACCGCCGCGGTCTGCGGATCGCGCTCGTCGAGATATTTCAGCACCACGCGGATGGAATCGTAGAGCGAGTAGAGATCGAGGCCGTGAAACGCCGCGCGCTGCGCCATCGGCTTGCCGGCATTGAAGCCGCGCAGCCAGTCGACGAAGCCGCGCACCTCGACATTGCGCCACATCCAGACCGGGAATCGCGCAAAGGCGGTCCATTCCGAGGGCGGATATTCCATGTGCCGCACATAATGATCGACGCGCGCGGCATCCGGCCAGTCGCCTTCGATGGCGACGAAGCGAAATCCCTTCTTCTCGATCAGCTCGCGGGTGATCCGCTCGCGCATGCGGTAGAATTCGGAAGTGCCGTGGCTCGCCTCGCCCAGCAGCACGATCCGCGAATTGCCGATGCGCTTCATCAGGCCGTCGAGCGAGGCGGTCTCGATGTCGTCGAACGGCTCGCAGGCCTCCGCAATCCGCTGCGGCAGCGTGCGCTCGCGCGCAGCCGCGGGCTTTGCCGCTGCCGGCTTCGCAGGCTTGACCGGCTGCGCCAGTTGCCAGCCTTCCTCCCCGACCAGCGGCACGAACCGCACATCGGCGAGATCCTCGCGCTTGAAATCCTGTTCGGAGACGCGGGTGATCCGCACCAGTTCCTGCACGGTGCGGTCCTTGCCGACCGGGATGACGAGGCGCCCGCCGATCTTCAATTGCAGCTTGAGCGCGTCGGGCACTTTCGGGCCGCCGGCGGCGACCACGATCGCGTCATAGGGCATGTGCTCGGGCCAGCCCTTGGTGCCGTCGCCATGCAGCACATGCACGTTGCCATAGCCGAGATCGGCGAGCCGCGCGGCCGCCTTCTCCGCAAGCTGGCCGATGCGCTCGACGGTATAGACCTCGCCGGCGATGCGCGACAGCACCGCCGCCGCATAGCCCGATCCGGCGCCGATCTCGAGCACGCGCTCGCCGCCCTCGAGCCCCAGCGCCTCGACCATGAAGGCGACGATGTAAGGCTGCGAGATGGTCTGCTCCGCCTCGATCGGCAGCGGCGTGTCGTCGTAGGCGAATTCCCGCATCTCGGCCGGCAGAAAATCCTCGCGCGGAACGCTGCGCATCGCGTCGAGCACGATCTTCGAGCGCACGCCGCGGGCGCGGATCGCGCGCTCCACCATCTCCTCGCGCTGGGCTGTGAAATTTTCCGGGTCCGGCATGGCGAGCCTCCCTTTGCAGGGAAGGAAATATAGGCTTGGTCGCGCCAGCGCGCTTGAGCAGGATCAATCGGGTCGCAGAGCTGCCGGCCCCTCAACGCCCGCCGATCAACGCATGCGAAGCGAGGGCTCGTTCCGCCGGCGATGACGCAGGATTACGACGCCACCGCGATCGACGGCGCGCCCTGCGACCTGCCGGCGGCGGTCGTGCTGCATTTCCATGTAATGCTGGCGCTTGGCGTCCAGCATGGCGAGGTCGGCACGCTTGACCACATTCTCCATGCGCTCGCCGTGCATGCGCGGTGGCCGAGCCCATCGACAGGCTCAGCGTCAGGTCGGGATAGAAGGTGTTGTTGATCGCGACCAGATCCTGGATCGCCTGGATCATGGCCTCGCCCGCCACCTCGTCGGTCTCCGGCAACAGGATCGCGAATTCGTCGCCGCCGATCCGCGCGGCATGCGAAGGCTTCTCGATCAGCGAATTGAGCACCTCGCCCGCCCGCCGCAGCAACTGATCGCCGGCGGCATGACCGAGTTCGTCATTGGCGGCCTTCAGGCCGTTCAGGTCGGCCATGATGATGGTGACCGGATAGGGGCCCTTGCGCTCCAGCCGGTTCAGCTCGTCGACATAGAAGGAGCGGTTATAGAGCTTGGTCAGCACGTCATGGGTGCCGAGATATTCGAGATAGGCTTCCGCCTTCTTGCGCGCGGTGATGTCGGTGAGCGCCACCTGCACCAGCGACCAGTCGCGCTCATGGCCCGGCAGCACCGAGAATTGCAGCAGCAGATTGAGCTTGCGTGCCGTCGAGCGCGTAATTCACCACCTCGCGCAGCTGGAACAGCTTGCCGTCCCACAGATCGATGAGCTGCTCGCGGAAATGCGTCTCCATGTCGTCGCGGAACACGTCGCGCAGCGAGCGCAGCAGGGCCGGCTTGTCGCCCGCGGTGAACAATTCGAGCGTGCGGCGATTGACGTCGATCACGCGGATTTCGCTCATGCAGCGGGTGACGAATTCCGGATGCACGTCGGTGAAGACGCGGAAATCGGTGATGCCGCGCTCGCGGATTTCGTCGAGCAGCTTCTTCACCCCGGAAAAGTCCTCGACCCAGAGCGAGACCGGCGAATGCGCGAACAGGCCGAGCGCGTAATTCTCGCTCGCCGTCATCTTGCGGCGCGCATTCTCGCGCTCGGTCACGTCCTCGATCGCGACCAGGACGCGCTGCCAGTTCTCCTCGTAGCCGGGCAGCACGCGGCCGTGCAGCTGGATGTCGAGCCGCTTGCCGGACAGGGTGTAGTTCACGGTGTGGCTGTCGAAGGACGGCTTGCCCTCCCAGAGCTGCACCAGTTCCTCGACATGGGTGGCCAGCATGTCGTCGCGGAACACCGAGTCGAGATTGGCGACGAGATGCGTCGGTATCCTTGGCCTCGAACAATGTCAGGGTCTTGCGGTTGACCTTGATCAGGCGGATGCAGGCCGAGCATTCCCGCACGCGCGCGGGATCGGCCGCGAAATGCGCGCGCAGATCGGTAATGCCCTGCGCCCGCCAGCCGTCGAATCTGGCCTTGAGTTCGCTGTAATCCTCCAGCCATAGCGACACCGGCGCGAGATCGAACATTTCCGCGTCGTCATTCGCGGCACCGGAACGATTGGATATTGCCGTCGCTGTGATTTTCCATGATTTGCAATCGGTCGAAAGAATCAAATCCACACCTGGCAGTATATGTGATTCCCGATTAGCAAAGCGTATGGATTGTCGCTCCCTCGATAACAAACCGGCCGGAAAATCCTGCCGCCGGCGTCCAGGTTCCGGATTGGCCCTGCATCCTTAACAGGCGCTGACCGCCGCCGTCGTCGCCGCCGATTGCGCTAGATCAAATACGGCGCCGAACCCACCCGTAACCTTGCCGCAACAACGACAGGAACGGGACGAAAACCATGACGGCGGCACGCGGAAACATTCAGCGCTGGGTGCATGAAGGCGAAGTCGGCGTACATTCGCTCGATCAATTCGTGCTGGCGGTTCCCGATCTGAAGCAGGCCGAGCGCTTCTATTCCGATTTCGGCCTCGACGTGCGCAATGCGCGCAACGGGCTCGAATTGCGCACCTTCGGCGGCGATCAATGCTGGGGCCGGGTGATCGAGGGCTCGCGCAAGAAGCTGCATCACATCTCGCTCGGCTGCTTCGCCGAGGATCTGCCCTATTTCCAGGAGCGGATGGAGGAGAACGGCGTCGAGATTCTCGATCCGCCGCTCGGCCTGGAAAGCAACGGACTGTGGTGCCGCGATCCTTCGGGCCTTCTGGTCGAGGTCAAGGTCGCGCCGAAAGTCACACCCGACCACAAGATGAGCGGGGTCTGGTCGTCCTCGCCGGAAGGCGTCATGGGCGCCTGCATCCGCGCCAAGGCACCTGCGGTGCAGCCGCGCCGGCTGTCGCACTGCTCGCCTTCACCAAGGACATCGGCGAGGCGGTGTCGTTCTATTCGCGCGTGTTCGGATTGCGGCTGTCGGACGGCACCGGGCTTGCCGCCTTCATGCATTCGATCCATGGCAGCGACCATCATATCCTCGCCTTCGCGCAGGCCGAGGCGCCCGGGCTGCATCACTGCTCCTGGGACGTCAAAAGCATCGACGAGATTGGGCTCGGCGCCATGCACATGGCCGACAAGGGCCACACCAAGGGCTGGGGACTGGGCCGCCATGTGCTCGGCTCGAATTATTTCCACTACGTGCAGGACCCATGGGGCAGCTTCGCGGAATATTCCTCCGATATCGACTACATCCCGTCGAACCAGCTCTGGGAAGCCGGCCGGCATAACGACGAGGACTCGTTCTATCTGTGGGGCCCGCAGCCGCCCGAGGATTTCACCACCAATTACGAGGCACAGAACTGACATCCGTATCGGCGCTGGCGCGCGCAGCCGCCCTGCGCGCCACCGCTCAATCGTCAGGCTTTGCGGTCTTTTCCAGCAATCCGAGCGCGTGGCGCAACTTGCTCGCCGCCGCCTCGCGTTCGTCATCGGTCATTCGTTCGGGGTCGAATTCCAGCCTCAGATTCGCCGCGTCGTCCCAACCCGCGTCCCGCCTTGGCCCGAGAACCGCATAGGTCGCGACCGGCTGCGCGATGCCCTTGATCTGGACATGGCCACGCGGCTCACAGAGCATCTCGTCCTTCACATGCGCGTAAGTCTCGAAAGAAATCAGCACGCCGCCAGGCGGCGCTTCGTGCTCCAGGCGCGACGCGAGGTTCACCGTGCCGCCGACCATGGTGTAGTCCATGCGGTCTTCGCTGCCGAAATTGCCGACCGTGCAATAGCCGGTGTGGACGCCGATCCGGCAGCGCAAGGGCGTCTCGATGCCGCCGCCCCGCCATTCCTGTGCCAATTCGCCGACCCGCTGCTGCATTGCGATCGCCATCTGGACGCAGGCCAAGGCATCCTGCTTCACGCCGAGCGTGGTCGGGTCACCAAAGAACATGACAATGGCATCGCCGACATATTTGTCGATCGTCGCCCCGTATTGGAGCGCGATTTTCGACATTTCGGTGAGATAGTGATTGAGAAGCTGCGTGAGGTCTTCCAACTCCATCTTTTCGGTGATCTCGGTGAAGCCGACGAGGTCGGAGAAACAGACCGTCAGCTTCTTGCGCTTGCTGACGATCTTGACGTCCTGCTGGCCGGTAAAGATCGAATCGTAGACCTGCGGCGCGAGATATTTTGCGAGTTTCGACGATAAGGCGGCCAGCGCCGCCGACTTTTCCGTGAGGTCCTGCTCGCGCTGCTTGATCTCCGTGATGTCGGAATAGACGGCGACGGTGCCGCCGTCTTCGGTGCGGCGTTCGCTGACCATGACCCAGCGGCCGTTGCCGCGCCTTTGCACCTGCGGCTCACCTGGATTGCGGTGCCGCTTCATCCGTTCCGCAATCCATTCCTCGACGCGGCCCTCCGCATCCTTGACGTAGCCACGCTCGGCAGCCCGGCGGGCGATGCTCTCGAATGTTGAGCCGGCCGTCAGATCGATGTCGAGGCCGGGATAAAGCAGGTTGCGGTAGCAGGAATTGCAGATCACCAGACGGTCCTCGCCATCGTAGCAGGCGAAGCCCTCGGAAATGCTCTCGATAGCCTCGGCGAGCCGCTGCTCGCTGCGCAATCGGGCCTGCTCGGCTCGTCGCAGCGGCGTGATATCGTAGAGCCAGAACAGACGTTTGCCGCCCGCCACCGCGACATGGCCGCCGGCATAGGCCACTTGAACGTAGGAGATCAGAAGATTGAGGACATCGCCGCGTTTGGTCTTCCAGACGACCTCTTCGTTGAGCAATTGGCCGCCTCGGGTCCGCAATATTTCGATGATGCGCTGGCGATGGCCGAGGTCGTACCAAAAGAGCTTGGTGTCGAACAAATCCAGCTCGTGCTGCTCGTATCCCAGCAGGTCGCGCATGCGCCGATTGTGGAAAAGGATGCGTCCCTCCTCGTCGACGACGCAGACCGCCGCCGGGCAATAATCCAGAATCTCCCGAAGCTGACGCTCCTGCTCGAGGATTTGCGTCTCGTGATTGGCGAGAGCCGTAATGTCGTAGACCCACAAGACGCGCTTGGCGCCGGCAAATCCGACCTGGCCGCCCTGATATGCGACCTGCACATAAGACAGCAACAACTGGATCGGCCGACCGCTCTTGGTGCGCCAGACGACCCGTTCGTTGATCAGTTGGCCGCCCTTGTCTCGCAGCGACTGGATGATCCGGGCGCGCTGCTCGACATCGTTCCAGAAGATGCTGGTCTCGATGAGTTCAAGTTCCTCCTTGCGATAGCCGAGCAATTCTCGAAGTCGCGAATTGTGGAAAAGCAAGCGCCCGGCCTCGTCGACGATCAATACCGCGGCCGGACAATATTCCAGCATTTCAAGAAACTGACGTTCCTGCTCAGCGACCGCCGCGCCAGCGGCGCGCCCGCCCACGGACGCCGGACCTTCACCCGCTGACCCGTCATAGGACATGATCGTCGCCGCCGGTCTCGAACCGCAGCAGGCTATCATTCCGGAAACCTGAATACGAGCCCGGCGCCGGCCGGCATTGGCCCGGGAACCGGACGCAAATCCGGAGAGATGTGACGACGCTCCTGTGGCATCATGCGCCCCTGAAGTTGGGGGGCAGCACCATGATGGCTCTGATATTCGCCGCGCTCTCGCTCGCGATGGTCGCGGCCTATGCCGGGCGCGGCCGGCTTGCGACCGTGGCGATCCTGTCCTGCCTGCTGCTGTCGATCGGCGAATTCCTCTGGGTGATCTACAGCTCCGAATACGGCTTCCGCATGCCGTGGATTCAGGTTCACGCCATCGACGCACCGGCGCGGAGCTGACATGAGCGCCTCCCCGCAAGCCGCAACCGGACTCGCCGATTCCAATCTCGGCTGGACGCTGACGACTTTGTTCTATCTGTCGATGCTCTATGTCATCGCCGCGATCCTGACCGCGGCGATGGCGTACCAATATCTGAACGCGGAAATTCCCTGCCCGCTCTGCCTGCTGCAGCGGGTCGCGCTGTTCGGCGTCTGCTTCGGCGTCGTCGCAAATTTCCGCAACGGCTATTCCGACCGCAATGCCGGCTGGAGCCTGTTGTTCTCGCTGTTGCTGCTGATCGTGTCGGTGCGGCAGACCCTGATCAACATCTATCCGCGGGAGGGACACGCCTATGTCGGCAGCGCGGTATTCGGCATTCACATGCCGGTCTGGTGCGTGCTGATCGCGACCGCCTTGCTGATCGCCTTCGGCCTCAAGCTCACTGTGCTGGGCGGCGACGGCGCGCATGCCGGCAGGAAGCCGACCGGCGCGCTCGGACAGCTTGCGACGCTGGGCTCGCTCTATGTGGTCGCGCTCTGCCTGATCAATTTCGTCTCGGTGATCGTGCAATGCGGGGTCGATGCCTGCCACACCACGAATACCGGCTGCTGCGCTAGAGCATGACGATATAAGGCCGCCCTTTTCTCGCCGCCCGACTCCACCCATATTGCGGGGGCATGCCGAAATCCCCCGACAAGCCCAGATCCGCGAAGAATTCGCCGAAAAAGCCCAAGGATTATGCACGCCCGACCCGCGCCAAGGCGCATCGGCCGGACGCGCCCAAGCACGATCCCGCGCTCGATGAATTGCTGAATCCCGGCATCGCCAAGGGCACCGCCGGGATGGGCTCGGGAACCGGGCTTCAGCAACCGCCGGACAATTCCTTCGACCGCCGCGCCGACCGCGCGCGACGAGCACACCGCGCGCGCCTCCACGCCCGAAGGCTTCCAGCGAAAAGCCGCAAAGCGGCTATGTCGCGCGCTCGCCGTTCGAAGGCCCGCCGGTATCGGGACTCGATCCGGCGCTGGCGCGGGAACTCGGCCTCGAGCCCGACGAGAATGGCGAGATGCCGGGCGCGCAGGTCGGCAAGCGCCGCGTCAAGAATCCGGACGAGATCGATCTCGGCCGCGGCGTCACCGGCGCCGCCGCCTCGCAATGCCGCGCTGGAAAATCTGCTGCGCGACGGCCGCGCCGAATTCAACGCACAGACCTGGATGCCGCATCGCCCGCCGCGGCCGGAAAAATCCGAAGGCGGGCTGCGGCTCGAAATCAAGAGCGAGCTGGAGCCGAAGGGCGACCAGCCGACCGCGATCAGGGAACTGGTCGAAGGCGCCAACCGGCACGAGCGCATGCAGGTGCTGCTCGGCGTCACCGGCTCCGGCAAGACCTACACCATGGCCAAGGTGATCGAGGCGACGCAGCGCCCCGCGCTGGTGCTGGCGCCGAACAAGACGCTGGCGGCGCAGCTCTATGGCGAGTTCAAGAGCTTCTTCCCCGACAACGCGGTCGAGTATTTCGTCTCCTATTACGATTACTACCAGCCGGAAGCCTATATCCCGCGCACCGACACCTATATCGAGAAGGATTCCTCGATCAACGAGCAGATCGACCGCATGCGCCACTCGGCGACGCGCGCGCTGCTGGAGCGCGACGACGTCATCATCGTCGCCTCGGTGTCCTGCATCTACGGTATCGGCTCGGTCGAGACCTATTCGGCGATGACCTTCTCGCTGAAGAAGGGCGGCAAGATCGAGCAGCGCCAGCTGATCGCCGACCTGGTCGCGCTGCAATACAAGCGCACGCCGGATTTCTCGCGCGGCACCTTCCGGGTGCGCGGCGACACCATCGAGATTTTCCCGGCGCATTATGAAGACCGCGCCTGGCGGGTCTCGCTGTTCGGCGACGAGATCGAGAAGATCGCCGAATTCGATCCGCTCACCGGGCGCGAGACCGACGAACTGAAATTCGTCAAGATCTACGCCAACTCGCATTACGTCACGCCGCGCCCGACGCTGATCCAGGCGATGAACTCGATCAAGGCCGAGCTGAAATGGCGGCTCGATCAGCTCGACGAAAGCCGGCCGCCTGCTGGAAGCGCAGCGGCTCGAGCAGCGCACCACCTTCGATCTGGAAATGATGGAAGCCACCGGCGCCTGCGCCGGCATCGAGAATTATTCGCGCTATCTCACCGGCCGCAAGCCCGGCGAGCCGCCGCCGACGCTGTTCGAATATGTGCCCGACAACGCGCTGGTGTTCGTCGACGAAAGCCATGTCACCATTCCGCAGATCGGCGGCATGTTCCGCGGCGACTTCCGGCGCAAGGCGACGCTGGCGGAATACGGCTTCCGCCTGCCGTCCTGCATGGACAACCGGCCGCTGCGCTTCGAGGAATGGGACGCGATGCGGCCGCAGACCGTCGCGGTGTCGGCGACGCCGAGTTCGTGGGAGATCGACCAGGCCGGCGGCGTGTTCGCCGAGCAGGTGATCCGCCCCACCGGCTTGATCGATCCGCCGGTCGATATTCGCCCCGCGCGCACCCAGGTCGACGATCTGGTCGGCGAGGTGCGCGCCACCGCGCTGAAGGGCTATCGCTCGCTGGTCACGGTGCTGACCAAGCGCATGGCCGAGGACCTGACCGAATATCTGCACGAGCAGGGCATCCGCGTGCGCTACATGCATCAGCGACATCGACACCATCGAGCGCATCGAGATCATCCGCGATCTGCGGCTCGGCGCCTTCGATGCGCTGGTCGGCATCAACCTGCTGCGCGAGGGCCTCGACATTCCCGAATGCGCGCTGGTCGCGATCCTCGATGCCGACAAGGAAGGCTTCCTGCGCAGCGAGACCTCGCTGATCCAGACCATCGGCCGCGCGGCGCGCAATGTCGACGGCCGCGTCATCCTCTATGCCGACAAGGTCACCGGCTCGATGGAGCGCGCGATGGCCGAGACCGGCCGCCGCCGCGAGAAGCAGGAGGCCTACAACACCGAACACGGCATCACGCCGGAATCGATCAAGCGGCAGATTTCCGACATCATGGGCAGCGTCTATGAGCGCGACCATGTGCTGATCGACACCGGCGACGGCAAGGGCGATTTCGCCGACGCCGCAACCATCGGCCACAATTTCGAGGCGGTGCTGGCCGATCTCGAAAACCGCATGCGCGAGGCGGCGAGCGATCTCGATTTCGAGGAAGCCGCGCGGCTGCGCGACGAGCTCAAGCGCCTGCGCGCCACCGAGCTTGCGGTCAGCGACAATCCGACGACGAAGCGCCTACCGCTGACCCTGCACGCGCCGCGGCGGGTCGGCGCGCCGCAGGCAAGACGCAGTCGCGAAGGCGCGGGGTGGGGGCGTCACGACGATCCGCTCTCCCGCCCGCACAAGCCTACGCTCGACGAAATGGGCGTCGCCTCCTATCACGAGGTGCTGCCGGATCGTCCGGGCGAAAGGCAAGCGCGCCTCTTCTCCACCCCAGCGCGCGAAGCGCCGAGCGAGGTGACGCGCCGCATTTCCCCGATCTCGACTCGATGGGCCCGGGCACCGAGTCCATTCCCTATCGCGAAGGCGCGGCGGAGCCGAAACGGCAAGGCGACGGCCCGCGCTCCAGCGCCGGCAAGGCCGGTTCGCGCGGCGGCTGGACCAGCAAGAAGTTCAGGAAGAAGTAGGCGCGCAGAAAGAAGCAGGCGCAGATGAGCGAGGCGCAGGAAGAACCGCCATTCCAGTGGCACGCTCGGCCAGATCCGCAAGATGAATCTGGAGCTCGAAGCGGCCTGCCGAGACGCCGGATTGCGGCTGGTTCTGCAGCTTCAATGTGGACGAACTGATCGAGCAGGTCGGCCCCGATTACTGGCTGCCGCCATCCGGCCCCGGCATCCCCTGCCGCCAATGCGGCGGCATTCTCAAGTTTCAGGTGGCGTATCTGCATCCGGCGGCGGACGAGAGGCAGACATGAGGCCGTCCGTCTCCGTGCGCGGCGCCCTCGCCTGCCTTGCCGTCCTGGTCGTGCGTCTGTTCCGCGCAAGCCGCGCCACGCAACGCGCCGGGCGTGATCGCCTGCACCGGCCCGTTCGCGAAGAGCGTCACCCATGCGAGCCTGGTGAAAGCCTTCGGCACCCGCAATGTCGCGCTGCTCGACGTCGGCACCGGCGAAGGCGAGACCGTGAACAGCGAGCGTGATCTTCCCGCGCGATGCGGCGCGCCGCATCGAGGTGCTGTGGATCGACGAGAAAGCGCGGCGCAATCCGGCGGAGATCCGCACCGGCGTCGAGTCACATGGCGCACGGCGCACGGCATCCGCCGCGGCATGTCGCTCGCCGAAATCGAGGCGCTGAACGGCCGGCCGTTCAAGCTCTACGGCTTCGGCTTCGATTACGGCGGCACCACGCTGGACTGGAACGGCGGCGCGCTTGCGACCCAGGCCGGCGGCTGCACGCTGACGCTGCGCTTCACCATGCGCGACGGGGCCGACAATGCCGCGGTTTATGTCGGCGAGCAGAGCTTCATGTCGGACGACGAGGGCATGCGGAAGGCCGCGCCGGTCGTGGATGCGGTGGCGCTGAGGTTTGGGGAGTGAGACACACGCTTGAGTTGATTATAATCAGCCACAATCCGATTTTGCGTCATGCGATTTCGAAGAGACCAAGTCGAATTATGAGCTTGAGAGATCACAAATTTGGCGGTGATCGACAGACCGCAATCTTTCATGATCGGCCGCTACCTGGGGGCGTTTACGAACGCTCTGAGGCCGAAATTTTCGCAGCGTCGGCACATCGACGCTCTCGCATCAACAGACAAACGAACCGTCGTGATCCCGCGCCAGCCCGCTTACCTTTGGCAGCGCGAGGTTGAAGACAAAGTTGAGCGGCGTCAGGGATCAGCAACGATCGCAATCGATGTTAAGCCGGCCTTTGACCGCCTAATATTTATGGAGAAGCGCCCTAAGCACTGCGCTGCCTTGAATGACCTGCGAGTAAACCACCCGCAGAGACACATCGACGTCGTGCCGGGAGATGCGAATTCCGCAATAATCGAACTAATCGATAATCACAGATGGTCGGACACGCGCGCGGTAATGTTCCTAGGCTCAGGACCTATTAAATATCTTGCGGATCAGGCGATGGATTGATTCAGTGGCGGCGCAGGGAGGCGTCGCCATGGCTGATTTATTTCTGCTCTCCAAGGCGCAGATGCGCCGGATCGAACCGTTTTTCCCACTGTCGCATGGCGTTCCCAGAGTTGATGACCGGCGGGTAATCAGCGGGATCATCTTCGTCATCAAAAATGGGCTGCGCTGGCGCGATGCTCCGCGTGACTACGGTCCGCACAAGACTATCTACAATCGGTTTGTGCGCTGGAGCCGTCTTGGCGTGTTCAACAAGATTTTCGCGGAGTTGGCGCGCAAGGCTGGCAAGCCTCCACGGCTGATGATCGATGCGACCCATTTGAAGGCGCACCGCACTGCTGCCAGTCTTCTAAAAAAGGGGCTGTACCCAGACGTATCGGGCGCACCAAGGGCGGCTTGAACTCAAAATTGCACGCCGTTTGCGATGGCCAGGGCAGACCGCTGATTATGCTGCTCAGTGAAGGCCAGATGAGCGACTACAAAGGCGCGGCACTGATGCTCAATTCTCTGCCGCGAGCCAAGGAACTCCTCGGCGACAAAGGATACGATGCCGACTGGTTTCGACAGGCCCTCGCCGAGCGCGGCATTACAGCTTGCATCCCGTCAAAATCAAACCGAAGAGAACCGATCGAACATGACCGCACACTCTATCGCCAGCGGCACAAAATCGAAAACATGTTCGGCAGGCTCAAAGACTGGCGGCGCATCCATACCCGTTACGATCGATGCGCCCACACCTTCATGTCAGCAATCTGCATCGCCGCCTCCGTCATCTTCTGGCTCTCACCCGACCAGTCCTACCGTAGTCATCTGAATTTAAAGTTCGCTCCGTGATGTCTGCTGGGTTTTCTGACAGAACGTACTTAACCGATGCGAGTATTTCATCAGTCGGATTTGGTCCATCGATATGGCTTGGGCTTTTCGTTGTGACGCTCGATGAGCGCGGATGTCCGTTTCTAATTGCTTCGTTGAGGTATGGACGCCTGTCGCAGCTTCTTTCGCGTGAGAACCCGCCAGCGCTCTGAAAATGATCGAGCCACATGGCGGCGCCGGATTTGTCGCTAAGATACGCCCGTTCATCCGCGCTCATAACCACCGCCGCGACTCGGCGCCCCACTGCATTCGTCAAGACCACGCTCCCACGACTCACGTGGAAGCGAAAATCTAAAATGCCATGAACTTCCGTTCCAGATGACCGATCCGCTACGGAATGAGCGTGGATTGGCGAACACTGGAAGCTATTAGAAAAACTGAGGCAATCTATGTCTGGTATCTTGTTTCAGGCAGGCTTTTTTCGACAGCTACCCGCGACGTTGAAAACCTAGACGCGACCAAACGGACTGCGCTAACGCGCATGATTGGCACATCAGCTTGGGAGAAAGATTGGCACCAGAGCACAAATAGCGAGGATTTGTTCGGCGGCCACGACGAGAAGATGGCTCGCGATCGCGGAACTGGACGATATGGAGACATACTTTGGAAATCGCCTTCATACAGTCTTTCCGAGTCTTGCCTCCACGACGCCTAAACGATGATCGCGGATTCCGCCATCTGCCTTGTTCTTTGTTATCTCAAACCCCAAACCTAAAGCGATAGGACTGGCAACTAAGATCGCGGCTCATATCCTGAACTCAGGTAAGGCGTCCCAAGTTCGGCCGCGGTAACTACGACCGGCAGCTTTTTTGTTACGGCCACCCCATTGCTTAAAAAAGAACGCGGTACGCGTTTCTTCGCACAGCGAATGAATTTCGACCCACCCAGCTTCCATCGGTCTGGCGCGCGGCCCCTACTCCCCGCCAACAATTGCCCAATGAATATCGGTTAGATCGGCGCTTGCGACCGATCCGATAAGAAGCTCGAAAGAAACAAAACGAACAGCAGATCGAATCGTGCGGAGCTCATCAATTCGATGAAGCACTCGCGAGTTTCGACGCTGGTACCAAGCCAGGCGTTCGGCAAAGCAGCCAATTTTTCCTGCTCAATAACCTTTCGCATTCGGTCGGGTCGTTTAGTCAGTATCTGATACGTGTGGTGGGCCGCCTGCGCCATAACTGACCAAACTCGCACAACAAATTCCGATGGAATCTTTTCGTGAAACAGATCAGACATGGAATTGACGAATACCTTACGCGGCTTCTTCCATTTTAGTGGAGCGCTCAACGCCTCTTCGTCGAGATGAATTTTTCCTGTCCAAACGTAGCGGTCGCCGCTTTTTCGAGTTAGCCCGCGGTACTTCGCTAAGCCCATTGCATCGAGGTTCTGCCGCCATCCGCATGGCATAGCAATTTGTGCAGCCTGCCGTGGCTATTGTGCATCCCGCGACAGGGTTCCAGGTCGCGTCGGTCCATTCAATGGACGTGTCAGCCACTAATTCCAACTCCGCAGTCGCATTTGATAAATGCGGCAAAGCCGTTCCAAATCCCAACTTCAAAAAGAATTTATCATGTTGACAAAATTCCTATGAGCTAATATTCCTATATTCACCTCGCTCGCCGAGGGGCGCTCTCGCGAGGCGTCGTCAGGGCGGAGCGGGATGCGGCGCCTGCGGGCGTGGTTCGCAGCCACGCACTCGGGCGGTGCCGGGGCTCCGCCCGGGGTCACTAGGGACCCCTGCCAGGAGCTGGCTGACCGGCGCTTCTCGCGGTTTGGGAAGCGCGTGAAGCAAAGCGCGGCCCGGCACCGCATAAACGCTGCGTGACGGTGCGCCGAGAGGCGGCCGAGCCGTGAAAGCGGCCCGGCACACAAGGAACGGCCCTGCGCTTCCCGGCGCGCCGTCTCCCCTCACCTTATCCCTCGGACGCTGAATGCGTCGCGAGAACGAGGAAGCGTGGCTGTTTGAGATTTGAATCGGGCGTGCGGCTCGGGCGCGCCGCCCGCGCCTGGACGGCCGCGCCATGCAAAACGGCCCCGCTTGCGCGAGGCCGTTTCACGCCACTTTCTTCACCCTCCTGCCCAGTCGCAGTGCGCGCGTCTTCACGATCCCGGCCCCGTTTTGGTGCGCAAGTCGGAAACATCCGACTTGCGATGGGGGGAGGTGCCGATCGCTTGAGCGTGAGCGAAAGCGGTCGGGGTGGGGTGAAATACCTCGCAAAGAAAGCTCACCCCACCCCGTCTCGCATCTTGCTTCGCGCGATGCTCGCCGACCCTCCCCTCCAGGGGAGGGTGACAGGAAGCTCACCCCTCGTCATACGCGACGTACCGGAAATCCCGCCACTTGCCGTCGGCCTCGCGCCGGAACAGGTCGAGGCCGGGCTCGATCACCGTCGTCTCCTTGCCGCTCGCGGTGTCGCGGATGACCAGCGTCCAGACGATGCGCGCCATGGCGATGTCGCCGAACACCAGAATTTCCTTGATGGTCAGCGCATAGCGATAGCTGCGCGCGGAATCGGACAGCGAGTTGTGCAGGATCTTGCATTGCCGGTCATAGCCGCGCTCCGGCACGCCGCGATAATTCGCGACCAGGTCTTTCGCGAACAAATCGCAGGTCTGGTCGGCGCGCCTGGCGTTGAAGTCTTGCGTCCATTGCGCGAAGGCCGCGCGGATCTCGGCTTCGGCGGAAGATTGCGCCAAGGCCGGCGCGGACAGCGCAACGATCGCGAGCGCGCAAAGCGCGATGAGACGAGACATCGGCGCCTATGTCTCCGCCGGCGGCACACTCGCCTTCTGCCCGCTCTTTGCAAGCGCTTCGGCGACGAAGCCGGACGCCTTCATCTCCTCGATGAAAGTCTTGAGATAGGCGGCACCGGCATCGCGTCCCTGCGGCGTGCCCATGGCCTGGCGGATTTCCATGAAGCGGTCGCTCATCACGCGAAGCTCCGGATTGGACGTGGTGTAATTCTCGAGCAACTGACGCACGCCGGCCGCGGCATCGAGCTTGTCGCGGAGGAAGCGTTCGACCGGCGCCTCGCCGCGCAGCAATTCGGCATGCTTCAGGGTGCGGGTGAGGTAGAGGTCATAGGCCGCCTTGGTCGCGACCGCGATGCGATGGCCGGGCCGGTCGAGATCGGAGGTGTTCTGCAGCGGCGAATCCTTGCGCACGAGGTAGGTGCCCTCGATCAGCACATAGGGCGCGGTGAAGGCAATCTGCGCGGCACGCACCGGCTCGATGGCGAGGAAGGCGACGTCCCAGGCCTTCGGATTGTCCGGGGCCCGCCTCCAGCGCGTCGAACACCTTGCCGGCGGCGTCGAACGCAATGAAAGTGACGGCGACGCCGAGACGCTTGCCAAGCTCGCGGGCGAGATCGGCGGAAACGCCTTTGGGGTCCTGATCGCCGGCACCGCGCTGCGCCAGCACGCCGTTGCCGTAATTGATCGCGGCACGCAGCGTGCCGGTGGGAGCGAGATCCTTCAAAACATCGGCAGACACAATCCCGCTCCCGTTGTCAGAAATGCCGGTCTAGTGGAGCGGATTTGACATTCGCTACCCACCCAGCCGCGGGCTCGCAAAGCGAATGTCAAATCCAAAGCTCCACTAGAATCCAATATTTGCTAGTGGTCCTTTGATTCTAACATTCGCAAAAGAGCCTGCCGAAAAGGGATGCGAATGTTAGAATGAGACCACTAGCGCTTCGCCAGCCAATGGTCGACGCTCCACTTGCCGGGCCCGATTACGAACAGCAGCACGACCGCCCATCATCGAAATGTTCTTCCAGAACGAGGAATCATGGATGCGGCGCAGCGCGACATCGGTGAAATTCCAATAGGCATGCGAGGAGAAGGAGGCGACCAGCATGAAGATGATGAAGCCGATTGTGACATAGCGGGTGGCGATGCCGAGCACCAGAGGATCCCGCCGAAGAATTCGAACGGTACCGCGATCCAGGCCATCCACGGCATCAGGCCGCGGCCGGGAAACCCCGCGCCGTAGCCGGCAATATTGTCGAGCTTGCCGCAGCCGCTGCGCAGCAACATCCAGGCGAGCAGGATCC
>CAWDOW010000016.1:0-51736 GCA_963804015.1 uncultured Pseudomonadota bacterium | reverse complement strand
CGCCTACCCTCCCCTGGCTCTTCTTCCACCTCCCCCGCTCGCGGGGGAGGTCGGCGCGCCGCAGGCAAGTTTACGCAGCCTGCGCCGACAAAAGGCGCGCCGGGTGGGGGCGCTTCACGCACCGATCCGCTCTCCCGCCCGCACAAACCCACCCTCGATGAAATGGGCGTCGCCTCCTATCACGAGGTGCTGCCGGACCGCCCGGGCGGAAAAGGCAAGCGCCGCGCCTCTTCTTCCACCTCCCCCCTTGAGGGGGAGGTCGGCGCGAAGCGCCGGGCGGGGGGTAAACTTGAAGCGCCGCATTTCCCCGATCTCGACTCGATGGGTCCTGGCACCGAGTCCATTCCCTATCGCAAAGGCGCGGCTGCGCCGAAACGGCAAGGCGACGGCCCGCGCTCCAGCGCCGGCAAGGCCGGTTCGCGCGGCGGTTGGACCAGCAAGAAGTTCAGGAAAAAGTAGGCGCGCAGAAAGAAGCAGGCGCAGATGAGCGAGGCGCAGGAAGAACCGCCATTCCAGTGGACGCTCGGCCAGATCCGCAAGCTGAATCTGGAGCTCGAAGCGGCCTGCCGGACGCCGGATTGCGGCTGGTTCTGCAGCTTCAATGTCGATGAACTGATCGCGCAGGTCGGCCCCGATTACTGGCTGCCGCCATCCGGCCCCGGCATCCCCTGCCGCCAATGCGGCGGCATTCTCAAGTTTCAGGTGGCGTATCTGCATCCGGCGCCGGACGAGAAGCCGACATGAGGCGGGCCGGCGCTCGACGCTGGGAAGGTTTGGCCAGTGTGGCGAGCGGACCAGCAACAAGTCTGGGAAAATAATTGGTCAGATCAAGAATCGCGCCTCCAACAGGGAAATGAACTAGCTAGATCGCCTGAAGTAACGCACGTGACGCGCGCTCGCTTCGCTGAGGCTTCCGGCCCGGCAGTTCATCCCATGTACGATCATCAAGCATTCTTCCCGTACGCTTCTTGTTCACTCCGCCCCACTGTTTAAAGTGAAAGGCGACGTCGTTTCTGATGCAGGCATCCCTAATCGAACGCACCCAACTCTCTTGCATATCTCGCGCGCCGGGACCGCTCTCGCCTCCTGCTATAACCCAATCAATATTGGAGAGATCATCCATTTCGAGCGGACCCAATAGCGGCTCCAAACTCAAAAATTTCGTGTGTGCGCTTGTCTTTCTAAGGTGATCAACTCGATACCAATAATCTTGGCTTTCGACGCTAACACCCATCCACACGTTGCTCGTCCAGCGAAGGTGCTTGTTCAGCTCCGCCAAACGTTCGGCGCGCTTAGTGAGAATCTGATACGTGTGCTGTGGTGTGGACGACATTACAGCAAAGACACGCCTAATGAAGTCGAGCGGCACATCTTCATGAAACAAGTCGGACATGCTGTTGACGAATATGAAACGACCCTTTTTCCAAGTTTGGGGAATTCTCAACGCCGCTTCGTCCAAAACGATTTTACCAATCCACTTCGCACGCCCACCAGACATGCGAGTGGTACCCGCATATTTGAGCTGACCCATTGCCTCGAGCCGACGCGCCATGCGCATGGCGTAACAATTTGTGCATCCCGGCGACAGAATGGTGCATCCAGCGACTGGATTCCATGTCGCTTCTGTCCATTCAATTGCTGAACCAAGACCCATTATTTCGCTCCTTTGAGCGTAGGAAACAGCGCCATCACTTTGTCGCCGAAGGTCCCCGCCGGGCGCTTCTTCGGCTCCGCTGTAATGCGACCATCGCTTTCAAGCTTACATAATGCGTCTTTGTAGTTTTTCTTTATAAAGGGCGTGTCAACGTGATGGCTCTCGTAAATCTTTAACATTGACAGCGACTGACCTGCGAATCTCGTAGGAAGCTCCTCAACAAGCGAATCGAACGGCCTGCTTAATGAGAAAAGAAGCGGCGTGCCATTCGCTGCGGCCGGAGAATATTCGAACGAAGCAACCCCTTGATCGAGCGGCGAACTTTCCTTCGCCATGATTTCTTTCATGATCTCATAGCCTCGCACGTGTTTCGAGACAAAGATCAAATGATGCGAGCTTCGCGTACCCTTCTCATTTTTGAATCGAAAGGGAAGCACGAATTTTCCGCCCTTCTCTTTGATCGCTTCTGTTAAATTCTCTAGGACGATTGCTTCGCGATCTGAAGGCCTTCTACCGTTCACTCCCTGTCTAAGATTTTCGGCGCGTTCTTCACCGAACAACGCTTTAATGTGCTGCTCTACCAAGTCGTTTGAAATTCCCGCATTGATGCGGTTGTAGTTGAAGAAGAAAACACACTCCGAACCCCAATCCTTGATTGCGCCCTCGATAAGGCCCAACGAGAGGCCGACATATCCAAACGGATCTATAAAGGAAAAGGTGGGGACCTTGCTTATGCTCTTGAGATTTTCTGCAATTTCCTCGCCAACGATCCCCGTCGAAACCTGCGGCTTAAATTTCAACGTGTCGGCACCCGGAAGCTTATCGATTTCGTGTTGTAGATTTTTTGTATGCTCCGGCTTGGCGTCATTGAACATAGTTACTAACGAGCTTCGCAGATTTTCGTCTTTGATTGCCTGCTCTAAGACCATCAGAGGCGTCGAAACGGCCCCATCCCTATATCGGCCCGGTCCTGCGAATAAGTCGATGTATCCAATCTTTTTTGCCTGCGACCACGGCAGCACGATCTTGGCCCAAACCGCGAAATACTTGCTGACAATCCGAGCTTTGACCTCGGACTGATCTTCTCGCTCTTCAAAAAATTTCTGATTCATCGCGTGCAACCCTAACGTGAGCGCATCGCAAAGGTGAAGCTCCATATTTACACTCGTATTAAGTGTAAAAGAACAAATAAAGAACAAGCTCTGAATTGTCGATCTGTCGCTGACGTTTTCAGAATCAGACCATTCCAATAAATGCGCAAGACGGAGCCTTGACAATATTCCTATAGGATACTATGCCTATATCCATCCCGCTCGCCGAGGGGCGCTCTCGCGAGGCGTCGTAAGGGCGGAGCGGGATGCGGCGCCTGCGGGCGAGCAACGCATGCTCGCACTCGGGCGGTGCCGGGGCTCCGCCCGGGGTCACTAGGGACCCCTGCCAGGAGCTGGCTGACCGGCGCTTCTCGCTATGTCGGGAAGCGCGTGAAGCAAAGCGCGGCCTGGCATCGCATAAACGCTGCGTGACGGTGCGCCGAGAGGCGGCCGAGCCGTGAAAGCGGCCCGGCAAAAAGGAACGGCCCTGCGCTTCCCGGCGCGCCGTCTCCCCTCATTTCATGCCTCGGACGCTGCAACGCGTCGCGAGAAGGATGGAGCGTGGCTGTTTGAGATTTGAATCCGGCTTGCAGCGCATCTTCGGATGCGCGGCACGCCCGCGCCTGGAAAAGCCGCGCCGATACAAGCGCGCCAATCGGACCCGCCGAGCAAAAGCGTCACGCAAAACGGCCCCGCTGCGGAGGCCGTTTCACTGCCGATCGTTCGATCGGCCCTGGACGTGGCTTAGTCGCAGATGCGCTGCGTCTGCACGATCACGCGGCCGCTCGGGGTCACCGTGCGCTCGCGGATGATGCGGCAATCCGGCGAACGATAGCCGTAGGTGCCGATGCCGGCGCCGAGCGGGCCGACCTGCACGCCGGCGCCATACGGGTCGGCGCCGAAATAAACCTGCGCGCTCGCCGGCACGGCGATCAGCAGCGTGGCGGCGGCCGCGGAACCGATAAGCAGTTTCTTCATGTCGATCTCCTTCTGGTTTCGTCCTCGCCGTTACGTCGGGCAAACGCCCCGCCATCCCGGAGGTTCGCAATTGCGGAAAGATTGAACGGCGACACAGAATGTGAACGAGCCGATCTTTTCTTTGGGAACCTTCCCCGATGCCGCGCAGGGCGCTGCGCGACAGGACTGGTGGGTGCGGGCGATCGCCGCGCGCTTTTACCCTCCCCGCCGAAGTCGCGAACACGCGACTTCGGCGGGGAGGGTGAAACTCACCCCTCGTCATACGCGACGTATCGGAAAATCCGCCACTTGCCGTCGCTGTCGCGCCGGAACAGGTCGAGGCCGGGCTCGATCACCGTCGTCTCCTTGCCGCTCGCGGTGTCGCGGATGATCAGCGTCCAGACGATGCGCGCCATCGCGATGTCGCCGAACACCAGAATTTCCTTGATGGTCAGCGCATAGCGATAGCTGCGCGCGGAATCCGACAGCGATTCGTGCAGGATCTTGCATTGCCGGTCATAGCCGCGCTCCGGCACGCCGCGATAATTCGCGACCAGGTCGTTCGCGAACAAATCGCAGGTCTGGTCGGCGCGCCTGGCGTTGAAGTCTTGCGTCCATTGCGCGAAGGCCGCGCGAATCTCGGCTTCGGCGGAAGGCTGTGCCAAGGCCGGCGCGGACAGCGCAACGATCGCGAGCGCGCAAAGCGCGATGAGACGAGACATCGGCGGCTATGTCTCCGCCGGCGGCACACTCGCCTTCTGCCCGCTCCTTGCAAGCGCGGCGGCGACGAATCCGGACGCCTTCATCTCCTCGATGAAAGTCTTGAGATAGGCGGCGCCGGCATCGCGTCCCTGCGGCGTGCCCATGGCCTGGCGGATTTCCATGAAGCGGTCGCTCATCACGCGAAGGTCCGGATTGGACCTGGTGTAATTCTCGAGCAACTGACGCACGCCGGCCGCGGCATCGAGCTTGTCGCGGAGGAAGCGCTCGACCGGCGCCTCTCCGCGCACCAGTTCGGCATGTTTCAGGGTGCGGGTGAGGTAGAGGTCATAGGCCGCCTTGGTCGCGACCGCGATGCGATGGCCGGGGCGGTCGAGATCGGAGGTGGTCTGCAGCGGCGAATCCTTGCGCACGAGGTAAGTGCCCTCGATCAGGACATAGGGCGCGGTGAAGGCAATCTGCGCGGCGCGCACCGGCTCGATCGCGAGGAATGCGATGTCCCAGGCCTTCGGATTGCCGGGGCCCGCCTCCAGCGCGTCGAACACCTTGCCGGCGGCGTCGAACGCAATGAAAGTGACGGCGACGCCGAGACGCTTGCCGAGCTCGCGGGCGAGATCGGCGGAGACGCCGCGCGGGTCCTGATCGCCGGCGCCGCGCTGCGCCAGCACGCCGTTGCCGTAATTGATCGCGGCACGCAGCGTGCCGGTGGGAGCGAGATCCTTCAAGACATCGGCAGACACAATCCCGCTCCCGTCGTCAGAGGTGCCGGTCTAGCGCTTCGCCAGCCAATGGTCGACACTGAACTTGCCGGGACCGGTCACGAACAGGATCAGGAAGGCACCGGTGATCGCGATGTTCTTCCAGAACGCAGAATCCTGGATGCGGCGCTGCGCGACATCGGTGAAATTCCAATAGGCATGCGAGGAGAAGGTCGCCACCAGCATGAAGATGATGAAACCGATGATGACATAGCGGGTCGCGAGACCAAGGATCAGCAGAGCGGCGCCAAGGAATTCGAACGGCACCGCGATCCAGGCCATCCACGGCATCAGGCCGCGGCCGGGAAATCCCGCACCATAGCCGGCAATATTGTCAAGCTTGCCCCATCCGCTGCGCAGGAAGATCCAGGCCAGCAGGATGCGTCCGCACAGCAGCAGGAAATCGCCGGTCGACATTGCGATGCTGTCGGTCATCGACAGACAGGCATGCGAGCTTCGCGTGGTATCGGTCATGGTTTGCGTCTCCCCTCTTTGGCGGTCTGCGCCCCGGCCGGATACTGGCCGCGCGCACACCGTAAGTCGATAACCGTAAAAGGCCGCACATATTCCAAGCTTCCCCCTGTCGTGATGCCGCAACGCAACGCCGCCACACTTGTCCGGGATTTGCGAAAGCGCGCTCCCCGCGGCTTCGATTTAGGACTAGACTTGCGCGGGGATGTTTTCGCACCGCACGCTAAAGGCGCTGCGGCGCCGCAAAGTCACGAGGAAGATTGTCATGCTCGGGTTGATCATCGGCGTCATCGCCGGCGCGATCCTTCTGGTTGGCGCATCGACATTGCTGCCGGAAAGCTTCCGCAATGCCATCACCGTCAATCTGGTGCGCGTCGCCGGTGCGCTCCTGATCGCGGTTTCGATCCTGTCCACCTCCTTCGTGCATGTCCCGGACGGCCATCTCGGACAGATGTTCCGGATCTATGGCGGCTCCTCGCTGACCGAAGGCCGCATCGTCGCGACCAACGGCGAGAACGGACCGCAGGCCCAGATCCTCACCCCCGGCTTCCATTTCTGGCCGCTGGTCAACGTGCTCTATTCGGTCGACACCAATCCGCAGGAAATCCTGATCCCGTCCGGCAAGGTCGGCGTGCTGGCGGCACGCGACGGTACGGCGTTGCGGGCCGGGCCAGGCCTTCGCCGATCCGTTCCCGGTGGCGATGGGCTACCGGATGCTGGACGCGGAGGTATTCCTGAAGAATGGCGGCCAGCGCGGCCCGCAGCTCACGGTGCTGACGCCCGGCAAATACCGGCTCAACCGCTATCTCTGGGATGTCTCCGAGCGCGACGCCAAGGAAATCGGCGCGGGCTTTGTCGGCGTGGTGAAGTCGAACGTGCATGCCGATATCGATTTCGGCACCCTGCGCGCGAGCAAGCCGGAGAAATGCGACCTGATCATCAACAAGGATCAAGAATCTGCAGCGGCTGGATGCGCCGATCGTGCCGGTCGGCTGCATCGGAGTGTGGGACAAGTCGTTGCAGCCGGGCAAATATTATTTCAATCCGGACGCGTTTCGCATCACCGAGGTCGATACCCGCGCGCAGGTCTGGAGCTATTCCGGCGGCCACCAGCGCGCCTCGATCTCGCTCACCGTCGACGCCAAGGGCGACATCGTGCAGACCCGCACCGAAGTCGACGTGCCGATGACGAAGGACAATGCCGACCGCGCCGTGGTCGTGAAGATGGAAGGCTGGGACGTGCCGCTCGAATTGCGCGTGGTGGCGCAGGTGTCGCCGACCGAGGCCTCCTGCGTGGTGGCGAGCGTCGGCACGCTTGAAGGAAATCGAGGATCGCGTGCTGACGCCCTCGATCCGCGCCATCACCCGCGACGTGGCCGGCGGCAGCTACGAAGTGACCGAGGCGCGCGTCGACGAAACCGGCAAGCCGGTACTGAACGCCGAAGGCAAGCCGATCTTCGTCACCGTCAATCGCCCGACCAAGGTGCTGGACCTGATCAACCAGCGTCCGCTGATCGAGGGCGAGATCGAGCGCCGGATCCGGCCCGAGGGGCTGAAATCGTGCGTCACGATCCGCGAAGTGCGGCTCGGCGAACCCGCGATCCCGCCCGAGCTTCTGGTCGCGGTGCGGCGCGAACAGCTCGCAACCCAGCTCGCCAAGGCCTTCATCCAGGAAAAGGGCGCGCAGGAAAAGCGCATCGAGTTGGACAAGGCCAAGGCCACCGCCGATCAGCAGAGCGATCTGGTGCGCGCGGAAATCGCGGTGCAGACGTCGGTGCAGAATGCGCAGGCGTTGCGCAATCAGGGCCAGGGCGAACGCGACCGGCTGACCTTCATCTCGGAGGGCCAGCGCGCGCAGACCGAAGTGCTGGGCGCAGACGCCACCGTCAAGCTGCGGCAATACGAACTGATCCTCGAACGCGTGTTCGGCTTCGTCGACAAGAATCCGAATGTGCTCGCGGTCGCGCTTGCAAACGCGCATAAATTCGTGCCGGAGCGGGTGACCAATGTCGGCGCGGGCGGGGGTGGCGGCGGCGATTCGCTGCTTGGCGCGGCGACCATTCTCGGCGATCTGCTCAATCCGGGTACGTCGAGCCCGCGTCCGGCGGCGCCGGCAGCGGCTCCGGCTCCTGCGGCTCCGCCGCGTCCGGCGCAACAACGTTAAAGATTCGAGCTTCGCCAGAAAGTCGCGCGCCGCCTGCAAGGCGCCGTGCTGGTCGAGATTCTCGTGCTCACCGCGCGCGAAGCGGATGAAATGTTTCGGCTCATTGGCGAGCGCGAACAGCCGCTCGCCAAAGGACACCGGAATGATGCGGTCCCGCGCGCCATGCAGCACGAGCAGCGGCGCCTTGAGCTTGCCGATGCGCTCGTCGGAACGGAACTGGTCCTTCATCAGCAGCCGCACCGGAATGAAGGGATAGGCCGAGAAGGCGATATCGGCGGTCGAGGTATAGGGCGCTTCCAGAATGACGGCGGCGACGTCTTTCTCCGCGGCGATCGCGACCGCAACGCCGGTGCCGAGCGATTCGCCCCACAGCACGATCTTCGCATCCGGGATGCCTGGCGCGCGCAAAATCATAGGCCGCGCGCGCGTCGTCGATCAGCCCGGTCTCGCTCGGAGAGCCGTGCGAGCCGCCAAAGCCGCGATAGGACAAAGCCACGAGTCCGGTGCCGTCCGCGACCAGCGGCAGAAAGCGCGGCACGCGATGGCGCAGCGATCCGCCATTGCCGTGGAAATAGAGCACCACCGGCTTTCCCTCCTTCGGCGGCACATGCCAGGCAAGGACTTCGGTGCCGTCCGCCGAGCGCAGCATGACTTCCTCGGCCTGCGGAAAGCCGGCATCGGCGGGCGCCGTGCGCGCCGTATCGGGGAAATACATCAGCGCGCGCTGCGCGAAATACATGATGGCGACCAGGCCGAGATAGCCGGCCAAGCGCGACGACGAGGATGGATTTGAGCGTGGTCATCGATTCGCTATAACACAGGCCGACGCCCGCCTCGTGACAACTGCCGGAATTGTGAATGGAAGAGCGTACACGCTGGGGCGCCGTCGCCGCCCTGATCCTTGCCGGCGTCGTGGTCGCGCTGCAGATCGGAAAAGCCTCGATCGCGGTGCCGGTGCTGCAGAAGGAATTGCAGCTAACGCTGGTGGTCGCTTCCTGGGTGATCGGCGCCTATGGGGTGCTGGGCGCCGTCGGCGGCCTGCCCTCCGGCATCGTCGCCTCGCTGTTCAGCGCAAGGCGCACCCTGATCGCGGGCCTGATCGCGGCCGGGCTCGGCAGCCTCGCCGGCGCGATGGCGACCAATGGCGGGGTGCTGATCGCGACGCGCATCATCGAAGGCTGCGGATTCCTGGCCGCGGTTCTGGCGCTGCCGCGTCTGCTCCGCGCCGTCACCGCGCCGAAGGATCGCGACACCGTGCTGGCGTTCTGGGGCGCCTATATGCCGATCGGTTCGGTGATCATGATGATGGCCGGACCGCAACTGATGAGCTTCGGCTGGCAGACGCTGTGGATCGTCAACGGCGCTGTCGTTCTGCTCTATGCGCTGATCGTTGCGATGCTGCCGGTGCGGGAAGAGACGCCGGCCGCAAAATCCGGGACAGGCGCTGCTGCTCGAACGTCAAACACGGCGCTCGGCGCACCCGGCCCGATCCTGCTCGCGCTGGCTTTCGGCATCTACACTTTTCAGTATGCCGCATTGGCCGGCCTGCTGCCGACGCTGCTGGTCGACCGCATGGGATTGTCGGTCGCCGCGGCCGGCGCCATCAGCGCGGTGACGGTCGCGGCCAACGCGGTGGGCAACGTCTTTGCCGGCGCGCTGCTTCGCTTCGGTGCGTCGCTCTGGGCGATCGCGGCTTTCGGCTATTGCTTCGTCGGCGTGGCGGGCTTCGGCATCTTCTCGGAAAACCTGCCGGTGGCGCTGATCGCGACCCTCGCCTCGGCCAGTCTCGCCGTGACCGGCCTGATCCCGGCCTCGATCTTCGCCGCGGCGCCGCGCTTCGCGCACAGCTCGGCATCGCTCGCCATCGTGCTCGGCATCGCTCAATCAGGCGAGCAATCTCGGCAACCTGTTCGGGCCGGCGGCGATCGCGTCGGTGGTGCAGAATTTCGGCTGGAGCCGCGCGCCGCTGCTGTTTCTGTGCGTGACCGCCTCGGGGCTCATCGTCGCCCTGCTGTTGCGGGCGGCGATGAAACGCGCGAAAAGCTGAAGCATGAAATCCATCTTCATCGACTGCAATCATCAGCTCGAGCCGGTCTGGAACAGCGTGCATGGCGCGGGCGATCCGCCGGTCACTGTCAACACCGCTCCGTTCAAGAGCGAAGACCTGCCGCGTCTGCTCGACGGCTACGACGTCGTGCTCGACGACCATTCCTACATGCCGACGCCGATCATCGCGCAATGCAAGAGCCTGAAGCACATCGTGTTCCTGGGCACCGGCGCCGCGAGCTACATGAACATCGCCGAACTGAAGGCGCTCGGCGTCACCGTCCACACCATCAAGGGCTATGGCGACACCGCGGTCGCCGAACACACCATCGCGCTGATGTTCGATTGCGCGCGCGAGATCGCGAGAATGGATCGCACGCTTCGCGCCGGCACCTGGAAGCCGCTCGAAGGCATGCAGCTTCTCGACAAGACGCTCGGCATCATCGGCCTCGGCGGCATTGGCACTGAAACCGCGCGGATCGCCCAGGGCATCGGCATGAACGTGATCGCGTGGAACCGCACGCAGCGCGATGACGCCGCCGTGCCGCTGGTCGAACTCGACGATCTGCTCGCGCGATCCGACGTGGTCTCGCTCAATCTCGTGCTCAACGACGAGACCCGCAATTTCCTGAATGCCGAGCGCATCGCGCGCCTGAAGAAGGGCGCGATCCTGGTCAATACCGCGCGCGGCGCGCTGGTGGACGAGGAGGCGATGCTGGCGGCGCTTGCGCTCCGGACATATCCGCCATGCCGGGCTCGACGTATTCCACAACGAACCGCTGAAGGGCGATCACCCGCTCACCGCGCATGGAGAATGTCACGCTGTCTGCGCATTCCGCCTTCCGCACGCGGGAGGCGTCGGAGACGCTGCTGCGGCGCGCGATCGATATCGTCAAAGGCCTGTAGCGCGGAAACTTTTCGGGCGCTCCCGCGGTTATTCCGCGTTGGAGGGCTTCCCATGACCGATAGCAAGATCTTGACTCCGGTCGCGGCACATGGTGCCCAGCGGCTGCCTTCGGTCGAGGTCGACAGCTACAATGTCGAATTGAAGGACGACGAGGGCTTTCTCGGCGATCGCGCCAGCAAGGGCGCATTCACCGACATCGTCGACAATTGGCGAAAGGCCTTGCGCAAGGTCGGCGACGATCCGTTCGGCGACACGCCGACCGAAGATCTGAGCAAGAAGCAGCTCGACGAATTGCTGACCAAGGGCGATCCGGAAGCCGCCGGAATCCTTCACGGCGCGATCGAGGATTATGCGCAGGAACTGGCGCTGGTGATCCGGCGCTTCCTGAAACTGAAGGCCTGGATCGGCACCGAACGCATCGTGATCGGCGGCGGCTTTCGGGCCACCGTGTCGGCGAATTGTCGATCGGCCGCGCCGCCGTCATTCTGAAAGCGGACAAGATCAAGATCGATCTGGTTCCGATCCGCAACGAGCCGGACGAAGCCGGATTGCTGGGCGCGGCGCATCTTGCGCCGGCCTGGATGTTCAAGGCGCATGACGCGATTCTGGCGGTCGATATCGGCGGCTCCAACATTCGGGCCGGTATCGTCGTTCTCAACATCAAGAAGAAGGCCGATCTGTCGAAAGCCTGCGTCTGGAAATACGAATTGTGGCGGCACGCCGACGAAGACGGACGTCAAACGCGAGGACGCCATCGAGGTCCTGGTGTCGCATGCTCAAGCGGCTGATCGCGAAGGCGCAAAAGGAGAAGATCAAGCTCGCGCCATTCATCGGCATCGGCTGCCCCGGCATGATCGAACCGGACGGCTCGATCGATCGCGGCGCACAAAATCTGCCCGGCAATTGGGAATCGAGCCGCTTCAACCTGCCGGCGCGGCTCCATGAGGCGATCCCGAAGATCGGCGGCGACGACACCGCGATCGTGCTGCATAACGACGCGGTGGTGCAGGGCCTGAGCGAGACGCCGTTCATGCAGGATGTCGACCATTGGGCCGCGCTGACCATCGGCACCGGTCTCGGCAACGCGCGCTTCACCAACCGGCATTCCGACTGATCGCCTGATTTCAGGGCGCGAAAGCGGCCCATCGATGAAAGCGCATTGACGCGCGCGCATTCCCCGCCAGAATAAGAAAAAACAAAAATTGGAATGGGGAGGTCAGCGTGAAACCGGCGCCGTTTGCGTATGCGAAGGCCCGTTCGGTCGAGGATGCGGTCAAGCTGCTCGGCGAACATGGCGAAGGCGCGAGGCTGCTCGCGGGTGGGCAGAGCCTGATGGCGACGCTCAATATGCGGCTGTCGCAGCCCTGCATCCTGATCGACCTGAACGGCGTGTCCGGGTCTCGACGGCATCGCCTTGAAGGACGGCTTCGTCGAAATCGGCGCCATGGTGCGCCAGGCCGCCGCGGCGAAATCGGATGTGATCGCCAAACACGCGCCGCTGATCGCGATGGCGCATGCCGCATATCGCCCATCCCGGCGATCCGCAATCGCGGCACCATCGGCGGCTCGATCGCCTTTGCCGATCCGGCCGCCGAATTGCCGGCCTGCTTTCTGGCGCTTGGCGGCGAAGCCGAGATTGCCGGACCGAAAGGCAGGCGCAATGTGAAGGCCGATGACTTCTTCAAGGCGCTGTATGAAACCGCGCTTGGCGCGCAGCGACATGCTGACCGCGATCCGCATTCCGGCCGCCAGGCCCGACATGCGCTATGGCTTTGCCGAATTGTCGCGCCGGCACGGCGATTATGCGCTGGCCGGACTTGCCGCCTCCGCGCGCGCCGACGGCGCTGCGTTGAAAGATGTGCGGCTCGCCTATTTCGGGGTGGATTTGACGCCGGTGCGCGCCAAGGGCGCGGAAGCGGCGCTCGCCGAAGGCAATATCGACGAAGCGGTGAAGGCGCTCGCCTCCGATCTCGATCCGCCCGACGACATCCAGGAAACCGGCGCGGTGAAAAAGCATCTCGCCGGCGTGCTGCTGCGCCGCGTGGCGGCGCAGATGACGGGAGCGCGGGCATGACGAGCTACGACATCACCCTCACCGTCAACGGCGAGCGCGTGACCGCGCGCGTCGAAGCGCGCAAGTCGCTGGTCGATTTCCTGCGCGACGACCTGATCCTGACCGGCAGCCATATCGGCTGCGAGCACGGCGTCTGCGGCGCCTGCTCGGTGCGCGTCAACGGCGAAGTGGTGCGCGGCTGCCTGATGCTCGCGGTGCAATGCGACGGCGCCAGGGTCGAGACCATCGAAGGCGTCTCGGATACCGGCGAGATCGCCGATCTGCAGGACGCGTTCGAGAAGCGCAACGCGCTGCAATGCGGCTATTGCACGCCCGGCATGCTGCTGACCGCGCAGGAATTGCTCGCCAACGGCAACACGCCGAGCCGCGAGGAAATCCGCGAGCATATCTCCGGCAATTACTGCCGCTGCACCGGCTATCACGCCATCGTCGATGCGGTGGAATCGGTGGCGCAGGCGCGCGCGGGGAAATGAGCATGAAAATCGTCGACGATCTGCCCTCGCCGCTCACCGCGCTCGACCGGCCGAATTCCTATATCGGCCGCTCGGTGCCGCGCCCGAACCTGAAGCGGCTGGCGCAGGGCCGCGCGCAATATGTCAGCGACATGACGCTGCCGCGCATGGCCCATGTCGCCTATCTGCGCTCGCCCTTCGCCCATGCCCGCATCAAGAAGATCGACAAGAGCGCGGCCGAGAAGGCGCCGGGCGTGATCGCCGTCGTCACCGGGCCGGAGCTTGCCAAGGTGATCACGCCCTGGGTCGGCGTGCTGACCCATCTGAAAGGCATCAAGTCGGCGCCGCAGAATGCGCTCGCCGATCGACCGCGCCTGCTGGCAGGGCGAGGCGGTCTGCGCGGTGGTGGCGCAGACGCGCGCGCTGGCCGAGGACGCCTGCGAATTGATCGAGGTCGACTACGAGGAACTGACGCCGGTCACCGATCCGGAAACCGCGCTCGATCCGAACACGCCGGTGATCCATCCCGAACTCGGCGACAACCTCACCTTCGAGCGCAGTCTCGATGTCGGCGAAGTCGACAAGGCGGCGAAGGAATCCGACGCCGTGATCGAGCAGACCTTCGTGTTCGGCCGCCATACCGGCGTCTGCAACGAGGGCGCGCGCCATCGTCGCCGACTGGAATCCGGGCGACGAGCGGCTGACCGTCTATCACGCGACCCAGGCGCCGCACATGATGCAGAACCTGTTCGCCAAGCATCTCGGCCTTGCAGGAGCATCAGGTCCGCGTCGTCACCAAGGATGTCGGCGGCTCGTTCGGCATCAAGGTGCACACCTATGCCGACGAGATGGCGGTGGTGGCGCTATCGAAGCTGCTGAAGCGCCCGGTCAAGTTCGTCGCCGATCGGCTCGAAAGCTTCGTCACCGACATTCACGCGCGCGATCATCGCGTCAAGGGCCGCATCGGCATCAACAAGGACGGCACCATCACCTTCTTCGAGATCGACGATCTCACCGGCATCGGCCCCTATTCGGTCTATCCGCGCACCTCGGGCATCGAAGCCAATCAGGTGGTGAACCTGACCGGCGGCCCCTATGCCTGCCCGAACTATCGCGCCCGCGCGCGCGTGGTGTTCCAGAACAAGAATGTCATGTGCCAGTACCGCGCGGTCGGCCATCCGATCGCGACCGCGGTGACCGAAGGCCTGGTCGATCTCGCCGCGGCGAAGATCGGCATGGACCCGGTCGAGGTGCGAAAGAAAAACCTCTATCCCGACGATGCCTATCCGGCGCACGGCCGCCTCCGGCATCAAGTTCGAGCGGCTGTCGCACATCGCTTCCACCGACAAAATCCTGAAGATGATGGACTACAAGGCGCTGCGCGCCGATCAGGCGGCCGCGCGCGCCAAGGGCATCCATCGCGGCATCGGCTTTGCGTCCTTCATCGAGGTGACCAATCCGAGCGCTGCCTTCTACGGTGTCGGCGGCGCGAAAATCTCGGCGCAGGACGGCGCGACCGTGCGGCTCGACGGCCAGGGCGCGATCTTCTGCCATACCGGCGTGTCCGAACAGGGCCAGGGCGCGGAAGCCGTGATCGCGCAATGCGTCGCCTCGGCCTTCGGCGTGTCGATCGACAAGGTGCGCGTCATCATGGGCGACACCGACAACACGCCCTATGGCGGCGGCACCTGGGCCTCGCGCGCGGCCGGCATCGGCGGCGAAGCGGCGTGGCAGGCGGGCAAGGCGCTGCGCGAGAATGTGCTCGCCGCCGCGGCCTCGATCCTGCAGGCCAAGGCGGACGATCTCGACATCAACGACGGCGTCGTGGTCGACAAGGGCACCAGGACCGAGCGCATCAGCCTCGAGCGAAGTCGCGCGCATCTGCTATTTCCGGCCCGACACGCTTGCCGCCCGGCTTCCAGGCCGAGATGGCGGCGACGCGCCATTACGTGCCGCGCGCCTGGGCGTTCTCCTTCACCAACGGCATCCAGGCGTCCTATCTCGAGGTCGATACCGATACCGGCTTCATCAAGCTGCTGAAGCATTGGTGCGTGGAGGATTGCGGCACCGTCATCAATCCGCAGCTTGTCGACGAGCAGGTGCGCGGCGGCATCGTGCAGGGGCTCGGCGGCGCGCTGTTCGAGCATTGCCTCTATGACGAGCGCGGCCAGATGCTGAACGGCAACATGGCCGACTATCTGGTGCCGATGGCGATGGAAATGCCGGACATGGAAGTCGGCCATGTGGTGACGCCGACCGCCGATTCAGCGAACTCGGCGCCAAGGGCGCGGGCGAAGCCGGCACCGCCGGCGCGCCGGCCTGCGTGATGAACGCGATCAACGACGCGCTGCGCCCGCTCGGCGCCAAGCCGCTGACCGAAATGCCGTTCACGCCGGGGCGGGTGCTGCGGGCGCTGGGGAAGGTTTAGCCGCGACCCCGCTCAGTCCCTGTCGAAAGCGGTGACCTGCTCTGGCTGGATCCCGCTTCGCGGATGACGGATTGGTGGCATCTAGAACTTGATCATGTCGCTCTTGGTCAGCGTGGTGCGTGCCGCCATGCCCGGCGCGCTGGTGAAATGCCACGCCGTATATTGCTCGGCATAGGAATCGCCGCTGATCCCGTCGACCGGGATGATCACGTTCATCCCAAGCAGGGCGGCGTAGGATGCCGTCTGCAGCACCGCGCCGTTGGCCGCCGTGCCCGACCACGATCACCGGTCGTGATGCCCCTTGTCCTTGAGGATTTTCTCCAGATCGGTCCGGATGAACTTGTTCGGCCCCGAAATCACCGACGGCTCGCCAGCGGCGGGCTTCAGGTCGGTGATTACATCGGCAGCAGTGGTGTTGGCGATGAAGCTGTAGACCACCGGCACCTTGGCGGCGCGCGCCGTCTCGAGCAGCTTCTTGACCGCCGGCACCTGCGCCAGACAGCGGTCGCGCTTGCCGCAATTCTGGTTCATGAAATCCAGCATCAGCAGCGCCGTCGTCTTCGGATCGACCGTCACCGGCTTGAGCGCCGGCACGGGCGGCGCTTTCACGCTGTCCCATTCGTCGATGACCGATGCCGCGCCCACAGGCGCCGGCACGAGACCGCAATGACTGATCGCCAAGTGCCGCGACCAGTCCATCGCTATTCAGAACGCATGAATGCCGTCTCGCGACTCGTACGCCGTCTCAGTCAAACCCGGTTGCCTGCCACCGATATTCCACATTGTCAAACCTTCGTCAGGCCGCCGTGGCCGCAATCTATCCATAGACGGGACGCCCGCGCTTGACCAAAATCCCCGCCGGCCGCCCGCATCCGGGAAGAGCAGTAACGAGAATGAGGTGGAGGATAACGTGTCGATGAATATCAAGGTCGGCCGCAAGGCGATCGAGGAAGCCTCGAAGAAACTCTCGAACTGGGGCCGCTGGGGCAAGGACGACCAGATCGGCACGCTCAACCACGTCACGCCGCAGGACATCGTCAACGCCGCGAAGCTGGTGAAAACCGGCAAGGTGTTCGCGCTCGGCATTCCGCTCGACCGCACCGGCCCGCAGACCGGCCTGTTCGGCGGCAGGTTCAATCCGATCCACCAGATGCTGGCGACCGGCACCGACGCCATCGCCGGCCAGCAGGACTGGAACAAGATCCGCTATGCCGACGACACGCTGATGCTGTGCGTGCAGGGCGCCACCCACTGGGACGCGCTCGGCCACATCTTCTACGAGGACAAGGCCTATAACGGCCACGACGCCAAGCTGATCGACGCGCGCGGCCTGTCGGTGCTCGGCATCGAGCATTCCAAGAGCAAGATGGTCGGCCGCGGCGTGCTGCTCGACATCGCGCGCTTTCGCGGCGTGCAGTGGATGAAGGACGGCGAAAGCATCTCCAACGACGAACTCGACAAATGCGCCAAGGCGCAGGATGTCGAAATCCGCAAGGGCGATTTCGTGCATGTGCGCACCGGGCAGATGGAGCGCTGCATGGCGGAAGGCGAATGGGGCGGCTATGCCGGCGGCGACGCGCCCGGCGTGATGTTCGAGAATTGCTATTGGTGCCAGGAGAAGCAGATCGCCGCGCTCTGCATGGACACCTGGGGCTGCGAGGTGCGGCCGAACGAGACCGACGAAGCCAACCAGCCCTGGCACTGGGTGGTGATCCCGGCCATGGGCCTGTGCATGGGCGAGATTTTCTATCTCAAGGAACTCGCCGAAGACTGCGCCAAGGACAAGGTCTATGAGTTCTTCTTCTCCGGCCCGCCGCTGATCATCACCGGCGGCACCGGCTCGCCGATCAACCCGCAGGCGATGAAATGACCGCGTAGCGGTCATCCCGGACGCACCATTAGCGCGTTTACCCGCGTCTTCGACGCGTATGGCGCCGATCCGGGATCCATTTTTTGTCGCCCCCGCGAAAGCGGGGGCCCATATTCCAGAGCCGTGGCTATGGGTCCCCGCATGCGCGGGGACGACTGCAACGATGGAGACTCCCATGCCCCGCTATCTCAAACGCGGAATGGACGCCGATGCGGTCGAGGCCGCCGACGCGAAGGTGCGCGCCACCGTCGAAGGCATCCTCGCGCGACGTGAAATCGCGCGGCGATGCCGCGATCCGCGATCTGTCGAAGAAATTCGACAATTGGGAGCCCGCGAACTTTCGCCTCAACGCGCAGGAAATCGAGCGCGCGATCTCGCAGGTGCGCAAGCGCGATCTCGACGACATCCGGTTCGCGCAGGCGCAGGTGCGCAACTTCGCGCAGAAGCAGCGCGAGACCCTGCAGGACCTCGAAGTCGAGACCCTGCCCGGCGTCATTCTCGGGCCACCGCCACATCCCGGTGAACGCGATCGGCTGCTACGTGCCGGGCGGGCGCTATCCGATGGTGGCCTCGGCGCATATGTCGATCGTCACCGCGCGGGTCGCCGGCGTGAAGCGCATCATCGCCTGCGCGCCGCCGCATCGCGGCGGACCGCATCCGGCGATCGTCGCCGCGATGCATTTCGGCGGCGCCGACGAAATCTATGTGCTGGGCGGCGTGCAGGCGGTGGCGGCGATGGCGCTCGGCACCGACACGATCGCGCCGGTCGACATGATCGTCGGCCCCGGCAATGCCTATGTCGCCGAAGCCAAGCGCCAATTGTTCGGCCGCATCGGCATCGACCTGCTCGCCGGGCCGACCGAGACGCTGATCATCGCCGACGACTCGGTCGACGCGGAAATCTGCGCGACCGATCTGCTCGGCCAGGCCGAGCATGGCCCGACCTCGCCCGCGGTGCTGATCACCAATTCCGAAAAGCTCGCGAAGGAAACGATGGCGGAGGTCGAGCGCCTGCTCTCGATCCTGCCGACCGCCGATGCCGCCGGCCAGGCCTGGAAGGATTACGGCGAGGTCATCGTCTGCGACTCCGTCGACGAGATGGTGGCGGAAGCCGACCGCGTCGCCTCCGAGCATGTGCAGGTGATGACCCGCGATCCGGATTATTTCCTGAACAACATGACCAATTACGGCTCGCTGTTCCTGGGCGCGCGCACCAACGTCGCCTATGGCGACAAGGTGATCGGCACCAACCACACGCTGCCGACCAAGAAGGCGGCGCGCTATACCGGCGGGCTGTGGGTCGGCAAATTCCTCAAGACCTGCACCTATCAGAAGGTGCTGACCGACGAGGCCTCGTCGATGATCGGCGAATATTGCTCGCGGCTGTGCGTGCTCGAAGGCTTCCTCGGTCACGCCGAGCAGGCCAATATTCGCGTGCGCCGCTATGGCGGCCGCAACATCGCCTATGCGACGCGCGGCGGAGTGATGGAGCCTCCCCACCACCCCCTCCTTCCGCCTCGACGGCAAGCGCGCGCTGGTCACCGGCGCCGGCCGCGGCATCGGGCTTGCGGCGGCAGCGGCGCTGGCGGATGCCGGCGCCGATGTGACGCTGGTGTCGCGCACGAAAGCCGAGATCGAGGCGGCGGCGAATGACATTCGCGCCAAAGGCGGCAAGGCGAGCGCCGCGGCGCTCGACGTGACCGACATCGAAGCCGTGCGCACCTTCGTCGCCAAGGCCGAGCCGTTCGACATTCTGGTCAACAATGCCGGCTCCAACCGGCCGGCACCGTTCGTCGACGTCAAGGTCGAGGACTTCGACGCCATCCTCAATCTCAATGTCCGCTCCGCCTTCTTCGTCGCGCAGGCGGTGGCGCGGCGGCTGGTCGAAGCCGAAGAAGCCGGGCTCGATCATCCACATGTCCTCGCAGATGGGCCATGTCGGCGGCGCGCGGCGCAGCGTCTATTGCACCAGCAAGCATGCGATGGAGGGCTTCAACAAGGCGATGGCGATCGAACTCGCGCCGCACGGCATCCGCGTCAATGCGCTGGCGCCGACCTTCATCGAGACGCCGATGACACGGCCGTTCTTTCAGGACGAGACGTTCCGGCGCTCGGTGCTGGACAAGATCAAGCTCGGCCGGCTCGGCCAGGTCGAGGACCTGATGGGCGCGATCGTGTTCCTGGCCTCCGACGCCTCGGCGCTGATGACCGGCACCTCGCTGGTCGTCGATGGCGGCTGGACGGCGGAGTGATCACGCCCCCGGCGCGAATACCGCCGGATTGATGCAGTTCGGCGGCTCCTTGCCTTCCGCGATCGCCGCGATGTTGTCGACCACCACATGCGCCATCGTCTCGCGCAATTCCATCACCGCGCTGCCGAGATGCGGGGTCAGCACCACGTTGTCCATGGTCAGCAGCGCGCGCTCGATTTTCGGCTCGTGCTCGTAGACGTCGATGCCGGCCCCGGCGAGGCGGCCTTCCGACAGCGCGCGCGCCAGCGCCGGCTCGTCGATGATCGGTCCGCGCGAGGTGTTGATCAGGAACGCCGTGCGCTTCATCAGCGCGAATTGCCGGGTGCTGATCATATGATGGGTCTCGTCGTTCAGCGACGGATGCAGCGAGATGAAATCCGATTGCCCGAGCAATTCGTCGATGCCGACCAGCGTGACGCCGAGCCGCTGCTCCTCCTCCACCGAAAGCGCGCGCGGATCGGTGTAGAGAATCTTCATGTCGAAACCGCGGGCGCGCCGCGCCATCGCCTGACCGATACGGCCGATGCCGACGATGCCGAGCGTCTTGCCGCTGACGCCGGCGCCGGCGAGATGGTTGGATTGCGAGCCGGGAAACACGCCCGAGCGGGTCACCCTGTCGCCCTCCGCGATCCGGCGTGCACAGGCGAGCAGAAGCCCGAAGGCGAGATCGGCGGTCGCGTCGGTGACCACGGCCGGAATGTTGGTGACGATGATCTTGCGCGCGGTCGCCTCGTCCACGTCGATACGGTCGGGCGTGATCGTCATCGAGGCGATCGCCTTCAGCGCCGGGTTGGCGGCCAGCACTTCGCGGTCGATAACGTCATGCAGCAGGCACAGGATGATGTCGTTGCGCTTGGCCGCCTGGATCAGCTTGGATTTCGGCAGGATGCGGCTGGAATCGTGATTGAGCTCGACTTCGGCGATTTCCCGCAGCCGGATCAGCGCACTCTCGGCGATCGGCTGGGTGACATAGACGCGCGGACGCATGGAACACCTCGGCACTGCACACGGGACGCTTGCCCGCGCCGGAAGGCATATAGTAACGGACGCGCGCGGCCAAGATCGCGCCGCGGCGGAGAGGCAGTCGTGGCACGCAGAAGCAAAGGTATCGTCGGAATTATCGGGCTCGGGATCATGGGCGGCGCCTTTGCCCGCAATCTGATCGCGGATGGCTGGAAGGTCGCGGGCATCGATACCGATCCGGCGCGGCGCAAGGCGATGGCGAAAGCCGGCGTCACGATCTGCGACCATGTGAAAGAACTGGTGGCGCAGGTCCCGGTGGTCATCACCAGCCTGCCGAGCCCCAAGGCGCTGCATGCGGTGGTGAAGGAAATCGCCGAGGCGAAGGCAAAGCCGCGCATCGTGGTCGAGGCCTCGACCTTCGCGCTCGACGACAAGCTCGCCGCCGAAAAGGTGCTCCGCAAGGCCGGTCACACCCTGCTGGATTGCCCGGTCAGCGGCACCGGCGCGCAGGCGGCGGTGAAGGACCTCGTGATCTATGCCAGCGGCGACTCCAAGGCGATCAAGAAGATATTGCCGGTCTTCGCCGGCTTCTCGCGGCAGACCCACGATCTCGGCGCCTTCGGCAATGGCAGCAAGATGAAATATGTCGCGAACCTCCTGGTCGCGATCCACAATGTCGCCGCCGCCGAGGCGATGGTGCTCGGCATGAAAGCCGGGCTCGAGCCGGAACAGATTTTCAAATTCGCCAATGGCGGCGCCGGTCAGTCCCGCATGTTCGAAATCCGCGGGCCGATGATGGTGAAGGACGATTATTCAGTGCCCACCATGAAGAATTACCTCTGGCAGAAGGACATGGCGGTGATCGGCGAATTCGCCAACAAGCTCGGCGTGCCGACGCCGATGTTCACGCGCGACGCTGCCGATCTACGCGTCGGCGCTGTCGGTCGGCTATGCCGAGCAGGATACCGGCGCGGTCTGCGGCGTGCTGGAGAAGATGGCGGGCGTGAAACGGAAGAAGAAAAAGACGATGATCCGCTCACAGGCGTACAGAAAATCCAGCGTCGCGGTCTCGTCCAGCACCGCTTCCGGAATCGAATGCTTCGCCGAATGCGCGGCCTCTTCGGAGTTGCGCGCGGCCTGCAGATAAGCGCCGAGATGGCGCGCGCGCTGCACCATCACGCTTGCCCGCCGGCAGCCGCTCGGCCTCGTATCGGCGCAAGGCCGCCGGCACGTCCGCATGCTCCGACAGAGCTGCGACCAGCGCCTTGGCATCGCCCGCGGCCTTGGCAACGCCGGCGCCGACATGCGGCCGCGCGACAAAGGCCGCGTCACCGATGATCGCGACCCGCCCGAAGGCGAGCGCACGCGATTCCAGATCGTAGATCGGCTGCAGGATCGGCTGCGCGGCAAGCGCCACCACTTCGACGAATTGCGGCGCCAGCAGCCGCGCCGCGGCCTCCCGCATCGCGGCGATCGCCGCATCGGCGGATCAGGGGCGGCGGGATCGACATCGAATGCGCGACGCCGTTCTCGATCGGTCAGCAGCGACACGAGTTCGGTATGCTCGTCGGCCGGGCGATACCAGACCATGTTGTAGCGCAGATGGCCGGGACGCAGATCGTTGTCGGCGCCGGCCACCGGGTAACCCAGCATCTGCTCGCCCGGCGGCAGACAGAAGGCCATGTAACCGAAGATATCGCGATGCACATCGCGCGACATCGCGCTTTCGGCAACCAGCGCGCGCCACGCCACATAGCCGGCATAGAGCGGATCGCTGCCGGGCGCGCTCAAGCCCCGCACGGTCGAGCGGATACCGTCGGCGCCGATCAGGAGATCGGCGCTCTCGCGCGCGCCATCGGCAAAAATCGCAGTGACGCCTTGGCTGTCCTGCTCGAGCGCAGTCAGCGATCGGCCGCGATGGTAATGCGCAGGCGGAAAGGCATCGCGCAGGATGCGATAGACCCGCTCCCAGGCCGTCATCACCTGCGGGCATTCGGTCTCCAGCGTCATGCGGCCCTTGGCATCGAACATGCGCCGTTTTTGCACCGGCACGCCAAGTTCGCTCGCGCGCAGACCGAGATCGGACAGAACGGCGAGAATTTCCGGCTGCGCCACGATGCCGGCGCCGCGGCCGGACAATTCGCCTTCGACCTTTTCGTAAATATCGACCTGCCATCCGGCCGCTTGCAGCATCAGCCCGGCAAACAGGCCGCTCATCGAGCCGCCGATGACGATGGCGCGGCGCTGGCGTTGATTTTTCGCAATACTGGCTGGCATTGGCGATGACCCGGAACCTGCTATATTAGACACATAAGATAAGCAGGAGGAACCACCATGGCATTGTCGATGATGGAAAAGGCGGCGCTCAAGACCGACCATTCGGCCTGGCCCGAGGCGATCGCCAGGGAATTCGAGCGCGAGCGCGACAACCCGAACCCCTGCGTCGGTACGCGGCTGCTTGTCCGAGAACGAACGGGTGCGGGTCTGGGAAATCCGCTGCAGCCCGGCGAACGGGTCGGCTTCCACCGCCATGTGCTGGATTATTTCTGGACCTCGGTATCCGGCGGACGCGGCCGCCAGCATGTGCATGACGGCTCCACCGTCGAATATACCTATCAGCCCGGGCGAGACCCGGCACGAAACCTACGGCGCCGGCGAGTTCAAGGTGCACGACCTCGAAAATCTCGGGCGACAAGGAGATGGTGTTCATGACCATCGAGTTCCTGAACTCGGCCAACCAGCCGATGTCGCTGCCGGCGCATGTGCGCCGCGAGGCCGCCTGAACGTCTGACACTTTTGGCAATGCGAAAAGCCGCCGGCCTGCCGGCGGCTTTTTTCGTGTGCGAAGCGCGGATTGCCGCTCGTCGTCGGTCCGGTCAATAATGGCTTCCAAGCGCTCACGATGCCGATCAAAAACGAGCGCATCAGGGAGTGACCGATCATGGAGACCTTGCCCCGAAAGGGTCTGCGCCGCGAGGACATGCTCAAGCGTGTCGCCTATTTCAAGAATCTGAAAGGCTATGACGGCGGATTGCCGGACAGTCGATCACGCGAGCGCGGTGCGCACGCTCTACAACGTCATCGGCTTCCAGCCGCCGAAGGGCGAAGGCGGCGCTGTCTCCTCCCCGGTCGGCGAAGATGCCGCGCGCATGGCCGCGATCAAGATTTCGGAAGGCTTCAATCTCGGCTATTGCCGCGCCAAGCCCGGCAAGGGCCCGATGATGCACAATCACGACACCAACGAGACCTTCATTCCCATGACCGGCACCTGGCGCTGCTCGTGGATCAACGAAAAGGGCGAGGTCGATTACGTCGATGCCGGGCCCTTCGACGTGGTTTCCTTTCCGCCCGGCTGCGCGCGCCGCTTCGAGAATGTCACCAAGGGCGATCCGAACGAGGAATCGATCCTGATGTTCGTCATCGGCGGCGATGGCCCGCGCGCGGAATTTACCGACGAGTCGATGAAAGAGCTCGAAGATGCGGGCGTCTGGCCGAAGCGCTAGGGCATAGCGCGAAAGACGGGAACCGGTTCGGCCCATCCTGCGGCTTGCAAGGTGGGCCGATCGCGTTGTCGGTCGACGACGCTATCTCGCAATCTCTGGCCGCGGCACGAATTGTCGCAGCACCGCGCCTTGATGGGCGCATCGCGCCCACCATGCGGGCCGAAAATCCAGCCGGGCCCATCAATTAGGCTAGCCAAGGCTTTCGGCTTGCGGCAATACTCGCCCGCAAGCGCAAGGGGCGGGCGCCTTCCGGCGACCCTGCCTCACAAGCAACAAGCGCGAGCGGGGGAGGATCATGACGTCACGCGATCTGCGTACACGAGCTGGTATCGTAGCGGGCGGTCCGGAATGGATTTTCCCGTTCAGCTTTTCATCAATGCGCTGATTGCCGGCATCCTGCTCGGCGGCTTCTACGCCGCCGTGACGGTCGGCATTTCGATCTCGTTCGGCATCCTCGATATCGTCAATATCGCGCATCCGGCCTTCATCATTCTCGGCTCCTACATCGCCTATATCGCCAACCAGCGGCTCGGCCTCGATCCGATCCTGACCAGCATCCTGGTGCTGCCGGCGTTCTACTATCTCGGCTCGCTGGTCTATCAGGTCTATTACCTGTCGTTCGAGAAACGCGGACAGGAGGCGTTGCGCGGGCTGGCCTTCTTCTTCGGCCTGCTGTTCGTCACCGAAGTCGCGCTGATCCTGGTCTTCGGCGTCGACTATCGCTACGTGCAGGCGGGCTATATCGACACCACGCTCCGCTTCGGCTTTTTCGACCTGCCGCTGCGCATGGTGGTGCCGTTCGTGATCTCGATGCTGATGCTCGGCGGACTGCAGCTGTTCCTGAGCAAGACCTTCACCGGCCGCGCCATCATGGCGGTGGCGCAGGACCAGCTCGCGCTGTCGCTGATGGCCGCCGATCCCGATCCGCATCAAGCGCATCGCCTTTGCGATCTCGATCGCGACCGCGTCCGTTGCCGGCGCGCTCCTGATCGTCATCCAGCCGGTCGAGCCTTCGGTCGGCCGCGAATATATCGGCCGCGTCTTCGCCATCTGCGTGCTCGGCGGCATGGGCAGCCTGCCCGGCACCGTCATCGCCGCGCTGCTGCTCGGCATCGTGGAAAGCCTCACCTCGACCTTCTACGGCCCGTCCTGGGCGCCGGCGGTCGCCTTCGGCTTCCTGTTGCTGACGCTCGCCGTGCGGCCCTCCGGAATTCTGGGACGATAGCCCGTGCGCACCTGGCAATTCTTTCTCGTCTAGCTTGGCGGTCGCGCTGGTCGGCTTCTTTGCCGCGCGCCTGCTGCAGAACGACTATCTGTTCTTCGCGGGCTATGTGGTGCTGCAATTCATCGTGCTGGCGACCGCCTGGAACATCCTTGGCGGCTATTGCGGCTACGTGAATTTCGGCTCCGCCGCCTTCTTCGCGATCGGCGCCTATACCACCGTGGTGATGACCAAGCTGCCGGCCTTCGCCAACCGCAATCTGCCGCCCGAAGATCGCCTCCTTCGTCGGGTCGATCACGCCGCCGCCGATCCCGGTGCTGATCGTGCTCGGCGGCGTCGTCGCCGGGCTGGTCGGGCTCGGCACCGGCTATCTGACGCTGCGGCTGCGCGGCGTGTTCTTCGCGATCGCCACGCTGGCGCTCGCGGTCGTGCTGCAGACGCTGATCGTGAACTGGGATTTCGTCGGCGGCTCGCGCGGCGCCTATGTGATCCGGCCGGCCACCGTCGCCTGGCTCGGCATCAGCTATATCGAATATCTGTTCCTGGTGATGCTGGTGCTGGTCGTGATCTCGCTCACGGCCGCGCGCGCGATCGAGCGCTCGCGGCTCGGCTACGGCTTCGCCACCATCCGCGACGACGAACTCGCGGCCGAGGCCTCCGGCGTGCCGACGCTGCGCCTGAAGCTGATCGCGACCACGCTGTCCGGCGCCTTCATGGGCATGGCCGGCGCGCCGTTCCCCTATTACATCGGCTATCCTCGAGCCGTCCTCCGCCTTCGGCCTCGCCTATGCGGTCAATGCGATCGCCATGCCGATGATCGGCGGCACCACGAGCTGGGTCGGACCGCTGGTCGGCGCCGTCCTGCTCGGCACGCTGCAGCAGCTCGCCACCGTCACGATCTCGTCGGCGGTCAACCTTCTGATCGTCGGCCTGCTGCTGGTCGTTCTTCGTCATCATCGCGCCGAACGGCATCGTCGGCTGGTTCAAGTATTTCTCCAGCCGCAAGTCGACTGACCTCAAAGAACAACCCGCACCGGTGAAGTCGTCATGACCGAACCGCTTCTCCAGATCACCAATGTCGGCAAGCGCTTCGGCGGCTTCGTCGCGCTCGACGGCATCAATCTCGAAGTCGCGCAGGGCGAGCGCCTCGGCCTGATCGGGCCGAACGGCTCGGGCAAGTCGACGCTGGTCAATTGCATGTCCGGCACGCTGCACAACGAGACCGGCACCGTGACCTTCGACGGCAAGCCGATGAACGGACTGCTGGCGCATCAGCGCACCCATATGGGCCTGGCGCGCTCGTTCCAGCTGCCGCGGCCGTTCCACAGCCTGACGGTCGCCGAAAATCTGCGGGTGCCGCTGCTCTACACCGTGCGCATCCGCCGCGACGTCCCGCACACCAAGGACGAGATGGACCATCGCTGCCACGAGGTGCTGTCGCTGGTTTCGCTCGAGCACAAGGCCAACAAGCTGCCGAAGGACCTGACCCAGGTCGAGATGCGCAAGCTCGAGCTGGCCCGCGCGATGGCGGCCGACCCGAAGCTGCTGATCGCCGACGAGGCGATGGCCGGCCTGTCCGAATTCCGAGGTCAAGGACATCGTCGCGCTGCTGATCCGGCTCAACGAACGCGGCATCACCATCATCCTGATCGAGCACATCATGGCGCGCGGTGATGAGCTTCTCGCAGCGGCTGGTCGTGCTGGTCAGCGGCAAGAAGATCGCCGAGGGCGATCCGCAGGACGTGATCCGCGATCCGGAAGTGGAGAGGGCTTATCTTGGCCAATAGCCTCACCATCGAGAATGTTCACGCCGGCTACGGCGCCGTCCGCGTCATCGAGGACGTGTCGATGGACGTCGATTCCGGCGAGACCGTGGTGCTGCTCGGCACCAACGGCAACGGCAAGTCGACGCTGATCAAGTGCATCATGGGCTCTGTGCCGCCCGAGCGAAGGCACGATCGTGGCCGAGATCGACGGCGTGAAGCACGACCTGGTCGGCAAGACCACCGAGGAGATCGTCGATCTCGGCATCGCGCTGGTGCCGGAAGGCCGCCGGCTGTTCCCGCGCCTGACCGTGGAGGAAAATCTGCTGCTCGGCGCCTTCCGCAAGAAGGCGCGCGCGCAGCTCAAGGCACAATCTCGATTTCTGCTTCGAGCACGTTTCCCGCGCCTGGCCGAGCGCAAGAACCAGCTCGCCGGCTCGATGTCGGGCGGCGAGCAGCAGATGCTGGCGCTCGCGCGCGCGCTGATGCTGGCGCCGAAGATCCTGCTGGTCGACGAGCCGTCGGTGGGGCTGTCGCCGCTGCTGGTCAGCCGCACCATCGACACCATCCGCGAGCTGAAGGACCGAAGTATCAGCTCACGGTGCTGATGGCCGAGCAGAATTTCAACCAGGCGCATCCGCATCGCCGATTCGCGGCTACGTCATCGTGCACGGCAAGATCGCGTTCAGCGGCAAGTCGGCGGACGAACTCAACAACAACGACCTGATCCGGAAGTTCTATCTGGGGCTGTGACGCGCGGACGTCACTTCGTCGCCTCCCCGCCCTCGACCATGATGGTCTCGACCTCGCCCGCGCCGCTGCGGCGGAACGCGGCCGCGTCGTCATATTCCTTCGAGGTGAAACAGGCGACGCCCTGCTCGAAGCTCGGAAATTCGATCACCACGAAGCGCTGGAACTTGTCCGGCCCTTCCATGATCTGAAACTTGCCGCCGCGCGCCAGCACCTTGCCGCCGTATTTGGCGATGATGCCGGGCACGAGGTCGGTATATTTCTTGTATTCGACCGGATCGTTGATCTTCGAACGCGCGACCCAATAGGCGGGCATGATTCACTCCGTTATCGTCGTCAGCAGAGCTGATGTAACCGGGCGCGACGGAGGATGCAAAGTGCCACGCAAGATCATCGACATTTCGGTGCCGCTCGAAAACGACGTGCCGGCCGATCCGCCGGGCTACGGGCCGCAGATCGAATACCAAGTCGACATCGCGAGACCGCCTCCGACATCTGCAAGTTCTTTCCCGGCCTGAAGGAAAGCGACCTGCCGGACAGCGAAGGCTGGGCGATCGAGTGGATCCGGCTGTCGACGCATTGCACCACGCATCTCGATGCGCCGTGGCATTTCGCCTCCACCATGGACGGCGGCAAGCGCGCCATCACCATCGACGAGGTGCCGCTCGAATGGTGCTTCAATCCCGGCGTGAAGCTCGACTTCCGGCATTTCGTCGACGGCTATGTGGTGACCGCCGCCGATGTCGAAGCGGAGCTTGCGGCGCATCGGCCACACGCTTTCACCATTTGAAATCGTGGTGGTGAACACCGTCGGCGGGCAAAGCCTATGGCCGAGCCCGATTATGTCTCCAAGGGCTGCGGCATGGGGCGCGAGGCCACGCTCTATCTGCTGGAGCGCGGCGTGCGCGTCACCGGCACCGACGGCTGGAGCTGGGACGCACCGTTCGTGCATACCAAGCGACAAATACATCGCGACCGGCAATGCCGCTCTGATCTGGGAAGGCCACAAGGCCGGGCGCGAGATCGGCTATTGCCACATCGAGAAACTGCACAATCTCGAGGCGCTGCCGCCGACCGGATTTCACCATCGCCTGCTTCCCGGTGAAAGTGCGCGGCGGTTCCGCCGGCTGGACGCGCGCGGTCGCGATCCTCGGATTGATGCTCGACCTCGCCGGACCGAGCGGTTAGGCTTCGCTCATAAAAATCGCCCGGCACACAGAAGGCCGGCTCGCCGCTAGGGAGAGAATGACACATGGATCGACGGCAATTCGTCGCTGGTTCCGCCGCTGCCGCAGCCGCGCTCGGCATCCATCCGCTTTTCGCGCAGGACGCCTATCCGTCGCGGCCGGTCACGCTGTGTCAATCCGTTCCCGCCCGGCGGCGCGGTCGACGTGGTCGCGCGACCGTTGGCAGCAGTGCTGGAACCCATCATCAAGCAGCCCGTCGTCATCGAAACCAAGGCCGGCGCCGCCGGCGCGGTCGGCGCGCAGGTCGCCGCCAACGCCAAGCCCGACGGCTACACGCATGCTGATGCACATCGTGTCGATTTCCGGCTTCGCCGAGGTCGACAAGCTGTTCGGCCGCCAGCCCAAGTTCACGCGCGACGATTTCATCCCGATCGCCCGCTTCATCGCCGACCCGATGGTTCTCGTCGTCAACGATCAGCAGCCCTACAAGACGCTGAAGGAACTGGTCGACGACGCCAAGAAAAATCCGGACAAGCTCATCTTCACGTTCGTCGGGCCTCTACGGCGCACTGCATCTGCCGACCGCGCTGTTCAAGCAAGGCCGCCGGCATCAAGATGCGTCATCTGCCGACCAACGGCGGCGGCCCGGCGCTGACCGCGATCCTCGGCAACAATTCGCAGGTGCTGGTGCTCGTCGATCGCCGCCGTCGAATGCGCAGATCAAGGCCGGCAAGCTGCGCGCGCTCGCCTGCTTCGGCGACAAGCGTGCGCCGCGTCGCTGCCCGACGTACCGACGCTGAAGGAGCTGGGCTACGACATCGAGTTCTATCTCTGGGTCGGACTGTTCGCGCCCAAGGGCACGCCCGCCAATGTCGTCAAGCTTCTGGCGCGATGCCGCGAAGAAGGCGGCGACCACCGAGCAGTTCAAGACCGCGATCGGCCAATCTCGGCAGGACGTTGCCTATCTCGACCAGCCCGAATTCGCGAAATTCTGGGATGCCGACGCCAAGCGCGTCGAGGATGCGGTGCGCTCGATCGGCAAGGTCGAGGGGTGAGCCTGCCGCAGCAGCCGAAGCGCCGCACGCGAAGCTTCGCGCCGATCATGTCGCCGGCGGCGCCTTCATCGCGCTTGGCGTCGCTCGTCTTCATCATCGGCTGGCGATCTGCCGTTCGGGCGCATTTCGGCGCCCGGCGCCGGCATGCTGCCGAAGCTGATGGCCGGCTTCATGATCCTGCTCGCGGCCGGCATCTTCATCAACGGCAAGAGCCAGGCAGAAATTCTCCGACATCGCCTGGAGCGACTGGCGGCATGCCGCTCTCATCCTCGGCATCAGCGCGCGTCGCGGTCTCGGCTCTATGCCAGGCTCGGCTTCCTGATCACCATGTCGCTGCTGGTGTTCGCGCTGCTGACCTCGTCGAGCGCAAGCCTGCTGCTGCCGGCGGCGGTCTATGCCGCATCGGCCTCACCCTGTTCGCCTATTGGCTGTTCGGCATCGCCCTGAAGGCGCCGCTCGAACATGGCGTGCTCTGGTTCTGATGCCGTAGACCGATATGGGACCGGTTCTCGACAATCTCGCGCTCGGATTTTCGGTCGCGCTGCAGCCGGACGTCCTGCTCTACGCGCTGATCGGCTGCCTGGTCGGCACGCTGGTCGGCATGCTGCCCGGCATCGGGCCGCTCGCCGGCATCTCGATCCTGCTGCCGCTGACCTTCGGGCTCGATCCCACCAAAGCGATCATCATGCTGGCCGGCATCTATTACGGCTCGCAATATGGCGGCTCGACCACCTCGATCCTGCTGCGCATTCCGGGCGAAGCCGCCTCGGTGATGACCTGCATCGACGGCAACGCGATGGCCAAGAAGGGCCGCGCCGGCGCCGCGCTCTGCATCGCCGCGGTCGGCTCGTTCATCGCCGGCACCTTCGGCGTCATCGTGCTGACGCTGATTGCGCCGCCGCTCGCCACCTTCGCGCTGCGCTTCGGCCCGCCGGAATATACCGCGCTGCTGATGCTCGGCCTGATCTTCCTCGCCTATATGTCGACCACCTCGCTGCCGCGCACGCTGCTGATGGCGGCGCTTCGGCCTGCTGCTCGGCACCATCGGCATCGACGTGATGTCCGGCCATTTCCGCTTCTCGTTCGACATTCCCGAGCTCGGCGACGGCATCGGCATCGTGCCGGTCGCGGTCGGCCTGTTCGGGCTCGGCGAAATCCTGTCGACGCCGAGTCGAGCGACGTGAACGGCGACGTGACGGCGCCGAAACTGCGCGAACTGTTGCCGACCCGCGAGGAATGGCAGCAATCGGCCATGCCGATCGCGCGCGGCTCGGTGCTCGGCTTCTTCATCGGCATCATTCCGGGCTCCGCGCATATCATTTCGAGCTTCATGTCCTATGCGCTGGAGCGGCGCATCTCGAAGCATCCGGAGGAATTCGGCAAGGGCGCGGTCGCGGGCGTCGCCGGGCCGGAATCGGCCAACAATGCGGCCTCGACCGGCGCCTTCGTGCCGATGCTGGCGCTCGGCATCCCGACCGGCCCGGTGATCGCCGTGCTGATGGCGGCGCTGCTCATTCACGGCATCGCCGCCGGGACCGGCGCTGGTCAACGAACAGCCCAAGCTGTTCTGGGGCTTCGTCGCCTCGATGTATGTCGGCAACCTGATGCTGCTGGCGCTCAACCTGCCGCTGGTCGGCGTGTTCGTCAGCATCCTGCGCATTCCCTATGCCTATCTCTATCCGATGATCATCATGTTCTGCGTCATCGGCGTCTACGAGGTGAACAACTCGGTCGTCGACGTCTGGATCATGCTGATCTTCGGCGTGATCGGCTATCGTGCTGAAGAAATTCAGCTTCGATCCGGCGCCGCTGGTGCTGGGTCTGGTGATCGCGCCGATCTTCGAACTGAGCCTGCGGCAGTCGCTGATCATGTCGGGCGGCTCGCTGGACGATCTTCCTGCAGCGGCCGATCTCGCTCGGCCTGATCGCGATCAGCGCGCTGCTGCTCGGCCTCGCCGCCTGGGGCATGATCGCCGCGCGCCGCGACTGGCGCGCGAAGCTCGCGGAGGCGGAGGCCGGCGAGAAGGTGTGATAGCGTAGTTTGCATCATCGTCAGGGAGAGAACCGTGAAAGGCTTCGCCGTCTCGTTCGCTCTGTTGATCGCAACATTGTCCTGCGCCAGCGCGCAAACAATTCCCGATCTGAAAGGCAACTGGGTCGGCAAGGGCAAGGCCGTGGTATTCGGCACCAACGCGCATCACCCGGGCTCGCAGCGAGCCAGCGATCCGGCTCGCGTGCGCGAAATCGAGGCGACGCATATGGTGGAGGGCCAGGATCGCCGCGTCGCCTGGGGGCATTCGTCGTCGGCCGCGGCCGATACCAAGGAGCCAGTCGTCTGGGCGCTGTCGAGCGACAACAAGTCGATCACAGGCGCCGACATGGATGGCTATTTCCGCATCCCCCTGCTCGGCCGCGACCGCATGGAGAAATGCTACGTGCATAACGGCACGAGCCCGACCGGCTCGGTGGTCGCGCCATGTTACGAGATGCGGCGGAAGCGTTAGACTTCAAACTCGCCGTCGTCTCCGCGAAAGCGGGGGCTACCGCGAGCCTAAGCCGCGATGATCTCGTCATCCGGCTTTTCGTCGCGCCTGCGCCGCGCGCGCCAGCGGCCGGATTGCAGACGCTCCGGGATCGCCAGGAGCGTATCGAGCAAGCCCGACCATTGCTGCCCGCGCGCAAGCTCGCGATCCAGCACCGACATGGTGCTTCGCCAGGCCGGGATCCTCATCCTCCGCCCAGGTCGCAACCACCCGCGCGTAAAGCAGCGTCAGCGCCTGCGCCCGCACGATGCCGCGAGGTCCTGCGGTCGAGATGCCGGCCGCCGTCATCATCCAGCTCATCGACCGGGCGGCAAAACTGTTGAGTGCCAGCGCCAGCGGCGGATTGCGCAGGCTCGATTTCATAAGCGAGCGGATCGCGGCCTTGTGCGGCGCATGCGCTTCCAGCCGCCGCATCAGAATGTCGAACAGCCTCTCGCGCACCGGCTCGTCGCTCATGTCGGAGATGTCGGAAGCCAGCACCTGCCGGTCGATCTCCTTCATGTGAGCGGCCAGGATCGACATCACGGACGAAAACTCGTCGCGCAGATCGGCCAGCGAGACACCGGCGGTGTTCGCGATGTCGCCAAGCCCGATGCGCTCGATCGGCTGCTCGGCCAGCAGGGTCAGCAGCGCCTCGATGATTTTCTTGCGATTGGCGGCATCGGCCATGACGATCTCCTACTCGGACTGTACCTGCAATGTAGGACGCCGAAGGCGGCGTTACCATGACCTCCAAGGCAGGCTTAACCGGCCAATTCCCGCGAGCGCTTCGCCGCAGCCAGCCACCGCCGCCCGCATCAGCGGATCGAGCCCGTCCGCCGCCATCAGCACGTCCGAGCGCCGCTGCCGTGGTCCCGCCCGGCGAGGTCACGTTCTTGCGCAAGGTGGCGGGATCGAGCGGCGAGCGATGCAGCAATTCGCCGGCACCCGCGACCGTCTCGCGCGCGAGCTTCGCCGCCAGCGCCTGCGGCAAGCCCCGCCGCGATGCCGGCCTGCGTCAGCGTCTCCGCCAGCAGGAAAACATAGGCCGGGCCCGAGCCGGAAACGGCGGTCACGGCATCCATCAGGCTCTCGTCCGAAATCCATTCGACCGCGCCGGAAGCCGCCAGCAGATGCTGCGCCCTGATCTTCTGCTCGGCGGTGACGGCGGCATTGGGCACGGCAACCGTGATGCCTCGGCCGATCGCGGCCGGGGTGTTCGGCATGGCGCGCACGATCGCGGCTTTCGGCAATCCGGATTGCAGGAAAGCCAGCGTCTTGCCGGCCATGATCGAGAGCACGAGCGTGCCGGGTCCGGTCATCGCCGCGACCGCCGGCAGCACATCGGCGGCGACCTGCGGCTTCACCGCGAGGACGATGGTGCCGATATTCGACACCGCGCCGGCAGGCGGATTGAGCACCACGCCCTTCTGTTCCAGTGCGACCAATGCTCGGACGATGGCTGCGGCTCGACCACCACCACATTTTTCGGATCGAGACCGAGCGCGAGCCAGCCTTCCAGCATGGCGCCGCCCATCTTGCCGGCGCCGACCAGCGCCAGAATGCCGATATCGTCGAGACGGTGATTTTTCGGAGTCTGCGTCATGACGTCAACCATCCGCTCGTCCCCGCGAAGGCTGTCCTCGCGAAGGCGGGACGGGGACCCAGTGCATCTTATGCTGGATTCCCGCATTCAGCGCGGGAATGAGCGGAGAACGCAAGGCTTACGCCTCGCCCGAGGTCTCGAACATGGCGGCGTCCAGCGCCTCGCGCGCGGACTTGCCGGCCCACAGCACGAACTGGAAGGCGGGGAAATAGCGCTCGCAGGTATCGAGCGCGGTGCCGAGCACGGCCTTGCATTGCTCGTCGGTGGCATCGAGCCCGCCGGTCAGCACCAGCGCATGGCGGAACATCACCATGCCGTCGTCCGGCCAGAGATCGAAATGCCCGATCCACATCTGCTCGTTCATGTGGGCGATCAGCTGCTGCACCTCGTTGCGGCGCCGCTCGGCGACCTTGATGTCGAAAGCGCAGGCCAGATGCAGCGCTTCGAGATTGCCCATCCAGGTGAACGAGACCTGATAATCCGTGCACTTGCCCCGGATCAGGATGTTGATCTCGTCCTCGCAGGCCCGCTCGAAGGTCCAGTCATTGACCGAAGCCATGCGTTCGACTGCGTCGAGCGGATTGGTCCGCGCGCTGCGTCACGATGTCCGTCAGTGCCATGTCCGTCTTCACCCGCAATGTGCGAGGCCGCTTCGCGTAACACTGACGCACGCGCACCTTACGCAACTGAAAGCTCCCAACCGGGGACCTTTTGACGCAGGCCAAGCCGGAACCCGAGGATTGACTCGGCATCGCCGAATCACTTGGCCCGTCGAATATATCCGCCCGAGATTCCGGGCGACCAAGCCAAGATTAGGCCGTCAGGAATTTGGTCGTGGATTGTCTGAATTCGGGGCAACGGGAGGCGCGGGTCTGTCCACAATGTGGAGGCGCGACCGTTTGACTCAGGGGGGCATCTCGCCGCGCCGAACCTCAATCGAACAGGCTCGAAACCGACTCTTCGTGGGCGGTGCGGCCGATCGCTTCGCCGATCAGATTGGCGATCGGCAGCACGCGGATATTGGCGGCGCCCTTCACCTCCCTGGTCGGCTGGATCGAGTCGGTGATGACCAGTTCCTTCAGCCGCGAGCCGGTGACCCGCGCCACCGCGCCGCCCGACAGCACGCCATGGGTGATATAGGCATAGACCGCGGTCGCGCCCTGCCCGAGCAGCGCATCGGCGGCATTCACCAGCGTGCCGCCGGAATCCACGATGTCGTCGACCAGGATGCAGGTATGGCCGGCGACCTCGCCGATCACGTTCATGACTTCGGATTCGCCGGCGCGTTCGCGCCGCTTGTCGATGATGGCGAGCGGGGCGTTGATGCGCTTGGCAAGGCCGCGGGCGCGCACCACGCCGCCGACGTCCGGCGACACCACCATCAGATTGGCGAGGTCGAAGCGCTCCTTGATGTCGCGCACCATCACCGGCGAGGCGAACAGGTTGTCGGTCGGGATATCGAAAAAGCCCTGGATCTGGCCGGCATGCAGGTCGAGCGTCATGACGCGGTCGGCGCCGGCATGGGTGATCAGGTTGGCGACCAGCTTGGCCGAGATCGGGGTGCGCGGGCCGGGTTTGCGGTCCTGCCGGGCATAGCCGAAATAGGGCACCACCGCCGTGATCCGCCGCGCCGAGGATCGCCGCAGCGCGTCGATGATGATCAGCAACTCCATCAGGTGGTCGTTGGCCGGGAACGACGTGCGATCTGGACCACGAACACGTCCGCTCCGCGCACGTTCTCCTGGATTTCTACGAAGATTTCCATGTCGGCAAAACGGCGCACCACCGCCTTGGTCATGGACAATTTGAGGTAATTGCAGATCTCGGCCGCAAGCGCAGGGTTGGAATTGCCGGCGACGAGCTTGATCGCTCCGTTTTTCGCCATCCGTCTCCTCGCTCAGTCTCAGGCGGCGCGCGACAGATACAGGCGGGAACGGACCTGTGCAAGTTTCCGGATTTCGTTGTCCCGCAGGAATTTTGGCAGTTTTGTAACGGCCCTATTCGGCCTGCGCGACCGCGCGCCGGGCGCCTTGCGGAGGCGCGTTCTGGCCGGCGGCGGCAGCGGAGGCCGCCGCTTCCTGCGGCCGGCGCGTGATCCCGTAGGTCTCGGGGCGAAAATCGTCGCTGCGCGCCATCACGGGGGCAGACGGAGGCGGATCGGCCACCGCCACTGGCAGACCCTGCCTCGGGACCTTGCGGAAATAGACCGAAAGCTGCTCCATGCCGCTGCGGGCGACCCGCGCCAGCACCTCGTCATTGACGGCGGCCCAGGCATCGCGGCCGGCGCGGCCGGCCTTTTCCTCGCCGCTCAGCCGCAAGGTGCGGCCGGCCTGCGAATCGTAGACATCCCAGACCCAGGACACCACGGCCTGTCCGCGCCGCACGCCGACCGCGACATAGCCGCGGATGCGATAGGGCGCAAAGCCCTCGCGGGTCACGACCGGCACCTGCCGGACTTCCGCTTCCTGATTGAGCTTGCGGACCAGCCGTTCGAACACCGCCGGCGGCGGCCCGTCGATCGACTCGAACGCAACGGTCGTGCGCTGGCCGGTCTGCAAACCGCCCTGCCCCGTCGTGTTGCAGGCCGAGACCGACAACGCCAATGCAAGGACGCCGGCAAGATGCGCCGCCCTACTCTGCATGAAACCCCCGTGCGGGCACGGATCAGGACTCTGACGGTCCCTGGCCCGGCGCCGGATTCCGTAGCGGGAATCCGGTGCCCGGTCCAGCCGGGCGGATCAGCCGGCGAGAACAATGGCGTTCACATGCCGCCCGTAATCCGGCTCCGCCCGATGCACCGAACGCCGATAGCTGTAGAAGCGCTCGGCATCGGCATAGGTGCAAAGCTGCAGATCTTCGAAAAAGCCGATACCGGATTGCTCGATACGCGCCGCCACAAAGCCGGGCAGATCGAACATCGCGTGGCCTTCGCGCGCAGCGGGCGAAAAAAATCGCGCATGGGCCTCATCGGCGCGCAGAAATTCCTCGACGAAGCTCTGGCTGACTTCATAATTCTGCTTGCGGATCAGCGGACCCAAGGCCGCTGCGATGCGGCCGCGGTCGGCGCCGAGCGTCTCCATCGCGGCGATCGTCTTTTCGATCACGCCGGTGAACGCGCCGCGCCAGCCGGCATGGGCGGCACCGATCACGCCGGCCTGTTGGTCCGCGAACAACAGCGGTCCGCAATCGGCGGTCGAGACGCCGATGGCGAGACCCGGCACCCTGGTCACGATGGCATCGGCCTTCGGACGCGCTTCCGGCGTCCATGGCCGTTCGGCGACCACGACATCGGGCGAATGAATCTGAAAGCAGGTGACGAAATTCGCGGGCGCGACGTCGAGCGCGCGCGCCATGCGGGCGCGATTTTCGGCAACCAGCGCCATATCGTCCTTCGAGCCGACGCCGCCGTTGAGGCTCGCATAGATGCCGTCCGACACCCCGCCGTCGCGGGTGAAAAAGCCGTGCCGGATGCCGTCGAACCGGCTGAGCGACTTCGCCTGCAACATCATTTCGGCTGCAACCCCGGAAGCGGTCCGAGCTTCGGATCGCAGATCGCCATCACCTTGAACAAGTCGCCCATGCCGGTGCGGCCGGATTCGGTGAGCCGCGCCACCGCAGCGGTGATATTGGCGGCCTGCTCGCCGCTCGCGCCCTTGCGCAACGCTTCCGCGCGCGCCTCGATCCCAAGCTCGCTCAGGAAACTGCCCTTGCGTCACCGGCCCCTGCACCATGGCGCCCATGCTTTCGGCCGCCTGTCCGAAAATCTCGAAATCGACATGCGCCGTGATGTCGGCAAGGCCCGGCGCCGACAGCGGGTCGGCGAAAGCGTGCTCGTTGACCGATTGCAGCGTCTCGCCGACATCGCTCTGCGGCATGGCCATAATCGATGATCAGCGCGGCGCCGCGCTCGCGCACCCGGCGCGCGATGTCGAACGCATGCAGGTCGTTGCGCCACTCGAAGATCGCGCCGACCGGCGCCTGCTTGATTTTCTGCAGGCATGAAGCGGTCGAATTGCGGCACCGGATCGGGCGCGATGCCGAGCTTGAAATTGCCGTTGGCGTCGAGCCCGATCACTCGCTCATGCCAGCCGTCGGCTTGCCGCACCATCTGATGCACCGGCAGCGCATCGATATATTCGTTGGCGAGGATGATGGTCCCGCCGCCTTCCGGAACGTCGAGCAGGCTGCGATGCCAGGACAGCGGGACGTCGACATCGCTCAGCGCGCTGCGCTGCAATTGCTCGAGCGTCGGGCTGATCTCCACCATGTGAACCGACAACGCCTGGCGGAAGGCCGGCAACACCTTGGCGGCACGCAATGCATCGCGCATCATGGTGCCGCGCCCGGGTCCAAGCTCGATCAGCCGCAAAGTCTCGGGCTGGTCCATCATCCGCCACACCGACAGCGCCCACAGCCCGAGCAACTCGCCGAAAATCTGGCTGACCTCGGGCGCGGTGGTGAAATCGCCGCTGCGCGCCGAACGGATCGCGCGTGATGTAATAGCCGTATTTCGGATGCGACAGGCAAAGCGACATGTAGCGCGCGATCGGCATCGGGCCCGCGACCGCGATCAACCGCCTGATCTCGTTTTCGAGCGGCGACGGATTGCTCATGCGGTGCGGCTCGTGAGTGTCGGACGGCGCATGGCATTCACGACGAACGCAACGCCGGCCAGGAACAGCGGGATCGACAGCAGCATGCCCATGGTCAACCCGCCCCACAGGAAGCCGAGTTGCGGATCGGGCTCGCGGAAGAATTCGCAGAACGAGCGCGCCAGCGCATAGACGATCGCGAACAGACCGACGACCAGTCCCGGCCGCTTGAGCGCGCCGGCGCGCACCGCGATCGCCAGGACGACGAACAGCAGCAGGCCTTCCAGCGCCGCCTCGTAGAGCTGGCTCGGATGGCGCGGCAGCGGGCCGGCACTGGGAAACACGAAGGCCCAGGGCACGTCGCCCGGCCGGCCCCACAATTCGCCGTTGATGAAATTCGCGAGCCGCCCGAGAAAGATCCCGATCGGGCCGGCGGCGCAGGTGAGATCGCCGAGCGACAGGATCGAAATGCCGCGCCGCTTCGCAAACAGCACGACCGCGGCGACGCAGCCGGCAAAGCCGCCGTGGAACGACATGCCGCCCGACCAGAGCTGCACAATCTCCGCGGGATGGGCGGCGAAATGCGCCGGGATTGTAGAACAGCACATAGCCGATGCGCCCGCCGAGGATGATGCCGAGCGTCACCCAGACGATGTAATCGTCGAAATCCTCGACCTTCATCGGCGCCTTGCCGCCCCACAGGGCGGCATTGCGGATCAGCATGCGGGCATAGAGCCAGCCGAGCAGGATCCCGAAGATATAGGCCAGCGCGTACCAGCGGATCGCCAGCGGCCCGATACTGATCAGGACCGGATCGAAATCCGGAAAGGGCAGGGCCGACACAGGCATCTAGCGATACGTTCCAGGTCGAGAGAAGGCCAGCGCGCCTGTTTATGGGGCAGCCGGAACAGGCGGGCAACCACCGCCCAAACTTGCGAGCGGGCGGCGGGTGCTCCATATCAGAAAAATGCGTGTGCGCAAGGAGAGCGCCATGACCCAGACATCGAGCCGCTTCTTCGACGAAATCGCCCGCCTGATGAACGACGCGGCCGGCGTGGCGCAGGGCGTCCGGCGCGAATTCGACACGCTGTTCAAGACCCAGGCCGAGCGCTGGCTGCGCGATCTGGACCTCGTCAAGCGCGAGGAATTCGAGGCGGTGAAGGACATGGCGCGGCTGGCCCGCGAGGAGAACGAGGCGCTGAAGGCCCGCCTCGCCGTGCTGGAGGCCAAGGCCGGGATCACCCCGCCCAAGGCCTCGGGCGGCCAGCCGGACATCAGCGATATGCGGCTGGACGGCTGAATTCGCTCGCCGAACCTTATTTTTCAGGCCTTTCTTGCCAATCCGGCGCTTCGCCGGTATAAGCCCGCGCGACCGCGGCCCCCGCACCCCTGGAGGCATACCGCGGTCGAAATCTTCAAACTACTGACAAGGACTTACGCCATGACCGCCGTCAAGGAAATCAAGGCGACGTTGCGTCCGAAGGCCGGCAAGGGGGCCGCCCGGGCAGTTCGTCGCGATGGCCGCACCCCGGCCGTAATCTACGGAGCCAAGGAACCCCCGCTCGCGATCGCCGTCGACCACCGCGATATCCGCACCAAAATCTATGCGGGTCACTTCCTGACCACGCTCTACGACATCGACGTCGACGGCAAGAAGCACCGCGTGATCCCGCGCGACTATCAGCTCGATCCGGTGAGGGATTTCCCGATCCATGTCGACTTCATGCGCCTGTCGGAAGGCGCGCTGATCCGCGTCAACGTGCCGATCCACGTCATCAATACCGACCAGTCGCCCGGCGTGAAGCGCGGCGGCGCGGTCAATATCGTGACCCATGCCATTCCGGTGCGCTGCCCGCCCGACCGCATCCCGCAATCGATCGAGGTCGATGTCGCCGGGCTTGAGATCAACAATTCCAAGCATCTGAGCGACGTGATCCTGCCCGAAGGCGTGAAGCCGATCGCGCGCGAGGACATGACGCTCGTCACCATCGTGCCGCCGTCCGGCTACGCGGAAGAACTCAAGGCCGCTGCCGATGCCGCAGCTGCCGCCGCGACTGCTGCGGCCACTCCGGCTGCCGGCGCTGCTGCTCCGGCTGCGCGGCGCTGCCGCTCCGGCGGCGGGCGCTGCAGCCGCGCCGGCCGCAGGTGGCGACAAGGGCGCGAAGAAGTAACGGAGACGGCGGGGCGACCGAGCCCCGCCGCAACCCCCATGCTGCTCTTTGTCGGGCTCGGCAATCCGGGCGCCCGCCATGCGGGCAACCGGCACAATATCGGCTTCATGGTGGTCGACGCGATTGCCAGGCGTCACGGCTTTGCGCCGTGGCGCCGGCGCTTTCAGGGCGTCGCGACCGAAGGCACGCTCGGCGGCAAGAAGACCCTGCTGCTGCTGCCGGGCACCTTCATGAACGAATCCGGCCGCGCCGTCGCGGAAGCCGCCAGCTTCTACAAGATCGCGCTCGAAGACATCGTCGTCTTTCACGACGAACTCGATCTCACGCCCGGCAAGGTGCGGATCAAGATCGGCGGCGGGGTTGCCGGCCATAACGGCTTGCGGTCGATCTCGGCGCATCTCGGCAACGACTACAAGCGCGTGCGCATCGGCATCGGACATCCCGGCGACAAGAATATCGTGCATTCCTACGTGCTGTCGGATTTCGCCAAGGCGGAGCGCACCGGCTGGGTCGAAACGCTGATCGATGCTTCGGCCGACAATGCCGAACTGCTGGCGCGCGGCGAAGATGCGAGCTTTCAGAACAAGATTCACCTGGCGCTGGCGGCGAAGGGATTCGTCGACCCCAAGGCGCCGAACGAAACCCCGTAAGGCAATCCGGAATTTTCAATCATGGGCTTCAAATGCGGCATCGTCGGATTGCCGAATGTCGGCAAGTCGACGCTTTTCAATGCGCTGACCGAAACCGCCGCGGCGCAGGCGGCGAATTATCCGTTCTGCACGATCGAGCCGAATGTCGGCGACGTGGCGGTGCCCGATCCGCGGCTCGACAAGCTCGCCGTCATCGGCAAGTCGGAGAAGATCATACCGACGCGGCTCACCTTCGTCGATATCGCGGGCCTGGTGCGCGGCGCGTCAGCAAGGGCGAAGGGCTCGGCAACCAGTTTCTCGCCAATATCCGCGAGGTCGACGCCATCGCCCATGTGGTGCGCTGCTTCGAGGATTCCGACGTCACCCATGTCGAGGGCAAGATCGATCCGGTCGCCGACATCGAGACCATCGAGACCGAATTGATGCTGGCCGATCTCGACTCGCTCGAACGGCGCGTCGATGCGCTGGAAAAGAAGGTGCGCGGCAACGACCGCGAGGCGAAGGAGACGCTCGACCTGGTGCAGCGCTCGCTCGTGCTGCTGCGCGAAGGCAAGCCGGCGCGCCTGGTCGAGCGCAAGCCCGAGGAGGAGAAGACCTTCCAGATGCTCGGTCTGCTGACGGCCAAGCCCGTGCTCTATGTCTGCAACGTCGAGGAGGCCGCGGCCGCGACCGGCAATGCCTATTCCGCCAAGGTCGAGGCGCGCGCCAAGGAGGAAGGCGCGGTCGCGGTCGTGATCTCGGCCAAGATCGAATCCGAGATTGCCGTGCTCTCGAAGGAAGAGCGCGCCGAATATCTCGAAGCCGTCGGGCTGAAGGAACCCGGCCTCGACCGGCTGATCCGCAAAGGCTACGAGCTCCTGCATCTCGTCACCTATTTCACCGTCGGTCCGAAGGAAGCGCGCGCCTGGACCATCACCGTCGGCACCAAGGCGCCGCAGGCGGCGGGCGTGATCCATACCGATTTCGAGCGCGGCTTCATCCGCGCCGAAACCATCGCCTATGACGATTATGTCGCGCTGTCGGGCGAAGCCGGCGCCCGCGACGCCGGCAAGCTGCGCCTCGAAGGCAAGGAATACGTCGTCGCCGACGGCGACGTGATGCATTTCCGCTTTGCGACCTGATGCGTTGACGCTTCAGCACCCGGCTACGCACCAGCCTAGAGTCTTCGTTTGGCGCGTCTCACGCGAACCGTACCACTTCGCTCGAAACGCTGATCCCGCCGGGGAACCGCCTTGCCGAAATATTATTTTGAAGATTTCACACCCGGACAGACCATCGAGCACGGCCCTCGCCTGATCACGCGCGAGGAGATCGTGGCCTTCGCCGCGCAATTCGATCCGCAGCCGATGCATCTCGACGAAGACGCCGGGCGCAATTCGCTGCTCGGCGGGCTCGGCGCGTCCGGCTGGCATAGCTGCGGGATCATGATGCGCATGATCTACGACGCGTTCCTGCATGACACCGCCTCGATGGGCGCCGGCGGCGTCGACGAGGTGCAATGGCTGCGGCCGATCCGGCCGGGCGACAAGCTCACCTTGCGCGGCACGGTGCTGGAGAGCCGCACCTCGCGCTCGCGGCCGGAAATGGGCATCCTTCACGTCCGCTACGAGCTCTACAACTCGCATGGCGAGCACGTGATGACGATGCTGACGCCGCAGATGCTGTATCGCCGCAATCCGGGCGCGCCGTCATGATGCGCTTCTTCGACGATATCCGGGTCGGCGACAAGGTGACGATCGGATCGCATCTGTTCACCGCCGAGGAGATCAAGACTTTCGCGCGGCAATACGACCCGCAAGCCTTTCACGTCGACGAGGCGCTAGCCGAGCACTCGCATTTCGGCGGCCTCGTCGCCTCCGGCTGGCACACCGCTTCGCTGTGGATGCGCAAGATGGTCGACTACCGCAAGCGCGAAGCCGATGCGATGCGGACGCGCGGCGAGCCGGTTCCGATGATCGGGCCGTCGCCGGGATTCCGGGAGATGCGCTGGTACAAGCCGGTCTTCGCCGGCGATACCATCACCTTCACCACCGAAGCGATCGAAATGCGGGTGTCGCAGATCGCGGCCGGAATGGGGACTGGTGCGTCTGCTCAATGCCGGCATCAACCAGCATGGCGTCGCAGATCATGACCTTCGTCAGCACGGCTTTCATCGAGAGACGGGACAAGACGCCGGCATGACCGCGATCGCCGGTAGCGACACGACCAAGCGCGACGAACGCCGCGCCATGTCGGTCGCGTCCGGCGCGCATGCGCTGCACGACGGCTATACCGATCTGATCTACGTCATGCTGCCGATCTGGCAGGCGGAGTTCGGCCTCACCTATGCGGCGGTCGGGCTGCTGCGCGGATTGTTCGCCGGCACGATGGCGGGCCTGCAGATTCCGGCAAGCCATCTGGCCGAGCGCTATGGCGCGCCCATGATCCTCGCCGGCGGCACCGCGCTTGCCGGCTTCGGTTATTGCCTCGCCGGGCTCTCCGGCAGCTTCGCGATGCTGCTGTTCGCGCTGTTCGTCGGCGGCCTTGGCGCCTCGACCCAGCATCCGATCGCCTCTTCGCTGGTGGCGCGCGCGTTCTCGGGCCCGCGCTCGATGAAGGCGCTGGGCGGCTATAATTTCGCGGGCGACATCGGCAAGATGACGGTGCCGGCGCTGGCGGCGCTGATGATCGCGGTGATGCCCTGGCGGCCGACGCTGATCCTGCTCGGCATGGCCGGCTTTGCCGCCGCGTTCCTGATCGTGCTGCTGATGCCGCGTTTCGGCGCCGAACCGGTCGTCGCGACGAAAGACACGAGCGCTGCGCCGACGGCTCCGCGCGGCGGCCGCTATGCCTTTCCGACGCTGCTGTCGATCGGCGTGATCGACAGCGCGACGCGCATGGGCTTTCTGACCTTTCTGCCCTTCATCCTGACCGCCAAGGGTGCGAGCCTGCCGACCATCGGGCTTGCGCTCACGCTCGTATTTGCGGGTGGCGCGGTCGGCAAACTGGTCTGCGCCTATATCGGCGCGCGCATCGGGGTGATCGGCACCGTGTTCCTGACCGAGATCATGACGCTGGCGCTGATCTTCGCGATCCTGCCGCTGCCGCTCGAAGCATCGATGGTGTTGCTTCCGCTGCTCGGCATCGCGCTGAACGGGACCTCCTCGGTATTGTATGGCTCGGTGCCCGATCTCGTTCCGGTCGAAAGACGCACGCGCGCCTTCGGCATTTTCTATACCGGCACCATCGGCGCCGGCGCGATTGCACCGATCCTCTACGGCCTCGTCAGCGATGCCGATCGGCCTGACCGGCGGCGTGATCCTGGTGGCAAGCCTCGTGGCTCTGACGCTGCCGCTGGCTTTGATGCTGCGGCCGGCGTTTCAGCCCCAATCGCCGAGCACGGTCTGAGCGAGCGTCAGTGCCGCGACCGCGGCGGTATCGGCTCGCAGAATGCGCGGGCCCAGCGCGAGCCGCACGACATGGCTCTGCCGCAGCAGCAGTGTGCGCTCCTCTTCCGCAAAGCCGCCTTCGGGGCCGACCAGAACCGCGAGCGGCGTGCCGCGCGCGAGTCCCGACAGCGCGCCAACCGGATCGCGGGTCTCCGCATCCTCATCGCAGAAAATCAGCACGCGACCGGGTGACAATGCCTCGAGCGCTTTCGCGAGCGGCAGCGCTTCGGCAATCTCGGCAATCGTAAGAATGCCGCATTGCTCGGCCGCCTCGATCGCATTCGCGCGCATGCGTTCGAGATTGACGCGCGCGGCCTGGGTGTGACGCGTGGTCACCGGCTGCAGACGCGAGCACCCGAGTTCGACCGCCTTCTGCACCATGTAATCGAGCCGCGCGTGCTTGAGCGGAGCGAACAGATAATGCAGGTCGGCAGGCGCGATCCTGCGGCCGGGTCTGCTCCCCGACAGACAAGCGACACCGATTTCTTGCCGTCGCGCTGCAATGTCCGCTCGCCATTCGCCGTCGTGGGCGTTGAACAGACAGCACCGGATCGCCGGGCACAAGCCGCAGCACATTCACGAGATAATTGGCCTGCCCCTTGTCGAGCGGGACGCTATGCCCCTGCCGAAGCTCGGTCTCGACAAACAGGCGCGGAGTGCGAAAATCGTAGCGGGACATTGGGCCTTGATCTGGGGACGGATGAGAGCCTGTGCCGCGGGCCCCATCCCTTGGTTGGAAGGCTCAGGACCTCTATTATGGCCTGAATCGCGTTTTGCCGCCGTCTCGCCGGATTTGCCGGCTTGAACGTCGCGGAGAACCGGATCGCCGGCCGGGGGAGACCGCAATGAGGCTTATTCCAAGCCGTTCCGCTGCGCTGATGTTGGCCCTGATTGGGGCTGCCATTGCGGCCCCTGGGCTTGCCCTGGCCGATAGCGCTCCGATCCGGCTGGCTCAGGCCCCCGCCGGACCGCCGACCTCCGGCTGGAACGCCCCTGGTGCGGCTCCGCAGGCTGCTCCCGCGGCCCCGCCACCCATGTCCGGCTGGGCCCCCCCGGCGGCGCCCAATCCGGGCGCAGGTCCCGGACTGGCCGCTCCGGGCCCCGCCGCACCCGGTCCGGGCGGCTGGAGCGGTGGTGGAGGTGGCGGAGGTGGGCAGCGCGATTGCGGCGGCGAATTCATGCCGCTGCGCGCGGATGCCGAAAAGAAGGCGGCAGCCATCAAGACCGCGGCCGCGACCAAGAAGCAGCCGGTGGTTTGCGCGGCCTTCAGGAATTTCGCCGCCGCCGAAGCCAAGGTCGTGAAGTATGTCGAGGAACACGGCACCGAATGTCGCGTCCCGCCCGATGCGCTCAAGGTGATGAAGGCCAACCACGCCAAGACGCTCGAGGTTCGCACCAAGGTCTGCGACACCGCCGCGGCACCGGCGCCCCGCGCCCCCAGTCTCAGCGATGCGCTCGGCACCTCGCGGGTTCCGACCGCGCCGGTCGATAATGCGGTGGGGAAGAGGAGCGGCAGCACCTTCGACACGCTGACCGGAAACTCGCTGAACCGATGAGCGAGAGCGCCGGGCGCGTCGCCGATTCGACCGGCAATTGGGTCGATACGGCTGCACCGTCCTGGCTTCGGCCCTATCTGCGCCTCGCGCGCCTCGACCGCCCGATCGGCTCCTGGCTGCTGCTGCTGCCATGCTGGTGGTCGGCGGGAATAGCCGCGATCGCGGCCGGCAGACCCTATCCCGATCCCTGGCATTGCCTGCTGTTCTTCATCGGCGCTTTCGCGATGCGCGGCGCCGGCTGCACCTGGAACGACATCACCGACCGCGACCTCGACGCCAAGGTCGAGCGCACGCGCTCGCGCCCGATCCCGTCGGGACAGGTCACGGTCGGACAGGCGATGGCTTTCCTGGTCCTGCAGGCGCTGATCGGGCTCGCCGTGCTTGTGCAATTCAACCCGTTCACGATCCTGATCGGCATCCTGTCGCTGGCGACGGTCGCGATCTATCCGTTTCTGAAACGCATCACCCATTGGCCGCAGATTCGGGTTGGGCCTCGCCTTTTCCTGGGGCGCGCTGATGGGCTGGCCGGCGGTGTTCGGACGGCTCGATCCCGCTGCGTTCGTCCTCTATGCCGGCTCGATCGCCTGGGTGATCGCCTATGACACGATCTACGCGCATCAGGACCGCGAGGACGATGCGCTGATCGGCATCGGATCGACCGCGATCCTGTTCGGCGAGCGGACCAGGCCGATGCTCGCCGTGTTCTATTCGCTGGCGGTGCTGCTGATCGGGGTTGCGGGCTGGCTTGCGGGCGCGGGCCTGATCTTCGCGCTCGGGCTCGCCGCCTTCGCCGCGCATCTCGCCTGGCAGGTGCAGCGGCTCGATATTTCCGATCCGGCCTTGTGCCTGCGATTGTTCAAGTCCAACCGCGATGCCGGACTGATCCTGTTCGCAGGAATGATTGCGGACGCGGCCTGCGAAGTTTTGGCAGCATCTTGACCGGACCGGTGCCATTCGATTTAGTTGCGCGCGATGATCTCGCGTTCGCCGCGATGGACGGCCGACAGAGCGATATGACGGCCGGGCTTTCTGCGCATCAGGATCGACGGCCGCCTGTTTCTTGATCGTGGAGCGGCGGCGACGGCGGCCGGCATGCGGGCGCCGCGACCAGCGCGCGGCGGCCGGTCTGCACCATCGAGACGTCGCCATCCGGATCGCGCCGCCACAGCGACAGGCCGAGCACCCGGCCCCAGGCGCGCCAGGTGGCGGCTGCGTCGTCGAGCGCGGTGTCATCGAGAAGCGGGATCGACAAGGACGGATCGCAATGATCGAGAATGACGGAAGCGGTGTTTCCGGAGGCGTCGGACGAGACCAGCGTGATGCCGACAAATGCCTCGACCGGCAGTCGGATTTTCATCCGCATCCCGCGCACCGCTCGCCGCAACACGACGCGGTCGCGATCCAGTTCGACCTGCCGCATCTGCCCGTCCGCCCCGGCATCGTTGGCCGGAAAGCGGACGGGCAAAGCGAAGGGGTCGAGCCGCGCGGTGCGGCCCGACCCGGCAGGCATGGCCCCGCCGGCTTCCATTTGACGCCTCAATTCAGCTCCCCCGGACTTTTTCGTCCGTTATGCGCAGGAGATTGCCACAGCGATGTCGGAATCCGCTTAAAAAGGCTGGTTAATCAGGCGTTTCGGGCATTTCCTCGATTCGCATGATTGACGAGTCCTTGCACGTGGTACCGGCCACCGGCAGCTAGGTGCTTGTCAGAGCGCAAAGTGGCCCCTAAATCGGCCCTGCAAACGAAATGAAAAACCTCCTCGATCAATCCGCCCTCACCGATCTGGCCGAACGACTGGTGCAGGCCGCGCGCCAGGCGGGCGCGGACGCCGCCGACGCGGTCGCCGTGCGCTCGGTCTCGCTCGGCGTCGAGATCCGCGACGGGGCGCTGGAGGAATCCGAGCGATCCGAAGGCGACGACGTGGGCTTGCGGGTCTTTGTCGGACGCAAGCAGGCGGTCGTGTCCACCAACGATATCGGCCGCGCCGATCCGAAGGCGCTCGCCGAGCGCGCCGTCGCGATGGCGAAGGTGGCGCCCGACGATCCCTATGCCGGGCTCGCCGATCGCGGAGCGTCTTTCGCACGACTATCCCGATCTCGATCTGATCGATCCGGAAATTCCGGGCGTCGCGGAACTCGAGGAGCGCGCGCGCGCAACCGAACGCGCCGGCCTCGCGGTCAAGGGTGTGTCCAAGTCCGGCGGCGCGTCGGCGTCGGCGGGCATCGGCGGCATGGTGCTGGTCACGAGCGGCGGCTTTCACGGCGCCTATCTCGCGTCCCGGCGCAGCCTGTGGATGACCGCGATTGCCGGTGAAGGCACCGGCATGGAGCGCGACTACGATCCATTCCTCGGCGCTGCACGAGAGCGATCTCGAAGCGCCCGATGCGATCGGCAGCAGCGCCGGCGAGCGCGCGATCCGCAGGCTCAATCCGCGCAAGGTGAAGACCCAGAGCGTGCCGGTGATATTCGAGCCGCGCGTCGCAGGCTCGCTGATCGGCCATCTTGCGGGCGCAGCCAACGGCGCCTCGATCGCCCGCAAGACGAGCTTCCTGAAGGACAAGCTCGGCCAGCAGATTTTCGCATCCGGCATCCGCGTGGTCGACGATCCGCTGCGGCCGCGCGGGCTGCGCTCGCATCCGTTCGACGGCGAAGGCGTCGCCGTGCGCAGGATGAATCTGGTCGAGGACGGCGTTCTGACCTCGTGGTTCCTCGACAGCACGACCGCGCGCGAACTCGGCATGACCACCACCGGGCATGCCGCGCGCGGCGTCTCCTCGCCGCCCTCTCCTGCTCCGACCAACCTGCATCTCGAGCCGGGCACGCTTTCGCCCGAGCAACTGATCAGGGAAACCGGTACCGGCTTCTATGTCACCGATCTGATCGGCATGGGCACGAACCTCGTCACCGGCGATTACAGCCGCGGCGCCGCCGGTTTCTGGATCGAGAACGGGGAATTGACCTACGCGGTTTCCGAAGTGACGATTGCCGGTCATCTGTCCGACATGTTCCGTACGCTGACTGCCGCCAATGATCTCAAGTTCAAATACGGCACCAATGCACCGACCTTGCGCGTGGAGGGATTGACCGTTGCGGGTCAGTGAAGCGCAACTCGACCATCGCATGCTCGCCGACGAACTCGGCGCGGCCTTGCGCGAAGCCGGACCGATCGCGCTTCGCACCTTCCGCGCGGACGTCAAAAGCTGGACCAAGAACGGCAATTCGCCGGTATCGGAAGCCGACATCGCGGTCGATAAATTTCTGCGCGAGCGGCTCAGCCGCGACGGCTTCGGGTGGCTGTCGGAAGAAAGCCAGGACGACCGCGAGCGGCTCAATGCCGAGCGGCTGTTCATCGTCGATCCGATCGACGGCACGCGTTCCTATCTCGCGGGACTGGCGGACTGGTCGATCGTCGCCGCGGTCGTGGAGAAGGGCCGCCCGGTCGCGGCCGGCGGTCTATGTGCCGGTCGACGACGCGCTCTATCTCGCCGCCGCCGGATCAGGGCGCGACCCGCAACGGCGCAAGGATCGCAGCTTCGGCGGGCGAGGCGCTGGCGCAAGCGCGCGTCGCCGGCCCGAAGAAATTTCTCGAACGGCTCAGCGCCATCGACCCCGCCACCATTCACGAACCGAAAATCCACTCGCTCGCGCTGCGCATGACCCGCGTCGCCGAGGGCCGTATCGACGCCGCTTTCGCCTCCATCCATGCCTATGACTGGGACCTTGCGGCGGCCGATCTTTTGGTGCACGAAGCCGGCGGCGTGATGACGAATCTCGCCGGAGAATTGCTGGTCTACAACTTGCATGACCCGGTGCACGGCGCGGTTCTCGCGGCCGGACGCGACCGACACGCAGCGATGCTCGATCTGGTGCGCAACCGCCGCAAGGAATTCGCCTGACCATCAGGAACTCCATCATGTCCGATCAGGCCCCCAACAAGCAGCTTCTTCATCTCGTGCTCGGCGGCGAGCTGTCGCGTATCGACGACGTCGAGTTCAAGGATCTGTCCAAGGTTGACGTCGTCGGCGTCTATCCGAATTACGCGACCGCCTATGCGGCCTGGCGTGCGAAGGCACAGCAGACCGTGGACAATGCGCAGATGCGCTATTTCATCGTGCATCTGCATCGCCTGCTCGATCCCGAGCTGCCGAACCCCTCGGCACGCTGAGCTTTCGCGGACCCGGCATGCTGTCGTCACGGCGATTGGCGCGCGCGCGCTGGGTCCAGAAGGCCATCGGGATCCTCGCCGCCGAATATCTGCGCTTCGTGCAATCTGACCAGCCGTACCGTCACGGTGCCCGGCGACATCTACGAACGCGCCGGACCGGACCTGCCGGTCATCCTCGCGATGTGGCATGGTCAGCATTTCATGGCGCCCTTCATCAAGAGGGAGGGCTACAAGGGCAAGACCCTGATTTCGCGCCATCGCGACGGCGAAATGAACGCGGTGGCGGCGGAATGGCTGGGAGTTGAGACAATCCGCGGCTCGGGCGATCATGGCGACGGCTTCCATCGCAAGGGCGGAGTCAGCGCCTATTTCCAGATGCTGGACGCGCTTGTCCGAGGGCTACAACGTGGCGCTGACTGCCGACGTGCCGAAAGTATCTCGGGTGGCCGGGGCCGGGATCATCCGGCTGGCGCGCGATTCCGGCCGCGCCATCTATCCGGTCGCGCTCGCCTCGAGCCGCCGCAAGGTGCTCGACAACTGGGATCGCACCACCATCAATCTGCCCTTCAGCCGGATCGCCGGCGTGGTCGGCGATCCGATCCGGGTCTGCGCCGGATGCGAGCGATGCCGAGCTCGAGGCGGCCGGCTCGCGCTCGAGACCGCGCTGAACGAGCGCCACCGAACGCGCTTACGCGATCGCCGACGGCAAGAGCGGAGTCGACAGCGTGGCTGAACGCCTGCCCATGACATTGCGCGCCT